>NZ_FQWF01000001.1 GCF_900129585.1 Flavobacterium micromati | reverse complement strand
CACTTTTTTGGTTTAAATGAGCATGGGTATGAGTTTGAAGACTTTTATATTTCACAGCCTATGTATTATCAAAACAAGGAATATCTCATTTTTACTTTTTCTCATGGAAGCGTATTTCCACCTTTAGAATATGCCACGAGGATTATTATTTATAAAAAGAAAAATGGCAAATTGGTTCAAACTCATATAGGAATACCTAATTGGATTAGTTGAAATTAAGTTTACGATCACGAACAATATGCAATTGGAAAACCATGCATTTAAATCAATTAGAAATGAAAAAGCAATTAGTGTACATTATAATTTTAATTTTTATAATAAGTTGTGGTTCCAAGAATAATAGGACTATGAAAAATAATCCAGTTTTAATTTTCAATGATTCTATCAGTGATAAACTCGAGGTGATTAATGATTTTTTAGACAAGAAAATCAATGATTCTTCTTATAAAATTATGATTTTGACTAAAAAGATTAATTCTGACATGACCCTAAAAATATTAAGAATTAATGATATTTATTTTGTAGATTCTTTGGCTAAAATAGAGAAACAGGATAAAGCATTCTATAAAGAAGAAGAATGGGATAAATCGAGAAAAAAATACAGTAAGAGCACTACTGTAGAAATAGAAGATTCAAAAGGAAGAATTGATGAATGTTGCTGGACAATGGAAAATTTTAACAATAAAAATTTAATTTTTGAAGAATTAAAAATAGGTTCAGTTGAATTTATCAAAAAATATAGTAGTAATCCCAATTTCTATTTTTATTATTCTTTTTCAGAACCCATATATTATCAAGATAAAGAATATCTTATTTTTACTGTTTTTGATGGATTTATATTTGATGGTTTGAGTGGTAGTGCAAAAATCATCATGTATAAAAAGAAAAATGGGAAATGGGTACAAACTCATGAAGGGTTACCTAACTGGTTTAGTTAAGAGTGATTGCAGCGAATGGTCATCCTCATTTTAACGAAAAAGTATTAATATGGGATGGCTTTTTAGATACTCTTGAAGGAACTAATACGTGGACAGGTGTTCCAGCGACCAAAATGTTAATAGCACAAGCCATTGAGGATAACATTGATGATAGTGAACTTGATCCTTGCACAAAAGGGGTGTTAGATAAGTTAAAATTATTATCACAAAATGACATTGCAAGTATTTTTGAAAAATTTGGTTTACCAACGAATAGTACTTATAATTTGAAAATAATATCTGGAATCACTAATAGTCCGGTGGCACTAGCAGACACGAGAAAAATTAGTAAAAACAACTATCTTATAACAATGAGTAATGCGTTTATTAATGGTACTTCAAATAATTTAAATCGTCCGACAGATTTATCTATCGCATTATTACTAATTCATGAGTTAATTCACGCCCATTTTTTTGCTTTATACGATGATTTTTATAACAATGGAAATGTGTGTGCCTATGACCAATATGATTGTTTATATGAAAATTATGTAACTAAAAATTATTCTGGTACAAGTGATGTGCAGCATGCGCAAATGTTTGATAATTATATTCCAAAAATAGCTGCAGTTTTGGAAGAATTTAAACCTGGTTTGACTTCACAATATTATGAAGACCTAGCTATATCATCAATGTATGGCTTACAATATTATAATGACAAATACCCCGCAGGTAGTGCTGCAAGGGTTAGAATTGAAAATAATCGTCTCGCGGAAGACAATAATACAACCAGAGGCGCAGCGACTCCAAAAGGAACTTCTTGTAATTAAATAATAAAACCAATGAAAATTAATATATGCATAGTTTGTAGTTTTATTTTGGTCTCTTGTTCTACTTCTAAAATAGAAAATCAGGTTGTACATGATTTTATAAAAGAACAACTTTTAATAAGACCTAATTGTAGATATGTTGAAAAACAACCAGTAAAGCGATTGTTGCCTTTAGAATTTTATGAAAAAGCATTTGAAGATAGAAATATTCGTCTAGGCGATATGGCTAGAGTAATTCCAAACTCCTATCCTCCTTTTAAATGGCCAGTTGATAGTATAGAAATACAAAAATTAAAGGAAAAATATGAAAAAGAGAATACTAAACAATTGTGGAAAAAAGAAGATTTTCATGGATTAAATTTAAAATTAGTTAATTCAAAAAAAATAGAAAAATCTGGAAATCCAATTTCTGATAAATTATACGGAAGTGAAACTCTAGCAGTTTCAAAACCTATAATAACAACAGATAAAAAGTATGCATTTTTATTTTTCCGAATATTTAATTTCGGTATTTCCTTCGGACATACTACAGATAAACCTATACTAATGAAAAACTTAAACGGGAAGTGGAAAACAATAGAAACCTATTATGATCCTAATATTATTAATTAATCCTCTCAATTCAAGTTTTATTATCAAGTTTTATTATGCTTTGTCAAATAGAATAATTCTTTTAAATCGTAGTTGCTAACCGCAGTTGAAATACTACGAATATCGTTTTAAGTTTATACTTTCCTTAAGAATTCATAAAAAAAGGCCGCAAAATTGTTTTTGCGGCCTTTTTTTATATTGTTTGTGAATTTACTTCAAATGCTCCAGCATATCCGCTGTCATTGTTTTTAAATCATACTTATGTTTCCAGTTCCAATCTTTTCTAGCCTCAGCATCACTGATACTAGCGGGCCAGCTGTCAGCAATTTTTTGACGGAAGTCAGGATTATAAGTAACAGTAAATTCAGGAATATGTTTTTGAATTTCGGCAGCAATCTCCGTTGGCGTAAAGCTCATCGCAGCTAAATTATACGAAGAACGAATTTTTATTTGCTCAAGCGGTGCTTGCATAATTTGAATCGTCGCGGCTATCGCATCGTCCATATACATCATTGGCATTTTAGTTTCTGATGATAAAAAACACTCATAAGTTTTGTCTGAAAGTGCTTTGTGAAAGATATCAACTGCATAATCAGTAGTTCCGCCACCAGGGGGAGATGACCAGCTAATTAAACCAGGATAACGAATGCTTCGCACATCAACTCCAAAAATGTTATGGTAATATTCACACCATCTTTCGCCCGCTTGCTTGCTAATTCCATATACAGTTGAAGGTTCCATGACGGTATATTGCGGGGTGTTTTCTTTGGGGGTTGTAGGTCCAAAAACGGCGATACTGGAAGGCCAAAATATCTTTTTAATTTTTCCAGCTTTCGCCAAATTCAAAACGTGAAACAAGGAGTTCATATTTAAATCCCAAGCAAACGCTGGGTTTTTCTCAGCTGTAGCCGATAATAACGCCGCCATTAAATAAATTTCATCAATTTTATGAACTTCGACAAGATGCTCAATTTGGTTAAAATCCAATGCGTTTATTACTTCAAATGGACCCGAATTAACAACATCATTATTTAGTTTTCTAATGTCCGATGCAATAACATTATCTGTACCATATATTTCACGTAATTTGTGCGTTAGTTCAGTCCCAATTTGTCCGCAAGCGCCTATAATCAATATTTTTGTACTCATTTTATCTATTTTGAAGCGCAAAGATAACGTTTTCGCAAATATGATAATTTTGAAATAAAAGCATTATTTGCCTCTAAAACAGTATTAAAAATTACTTTAAAAGTGTTAATTAGTCGGTTTTAATTTAAAAATAAAGGGACAATAACAATAGATTGTTAATGCGCTAATGAAATTCATAAATGTAAATTTACTTCGTAACTTTGTACCTCAATTAAATTTGTAATGAGAAACAAAATAATGTTCTTTATATCTGTCGTTTTTATTTTGAACTCTTGTCAAAATGATGACCAAAAACGCATTGCCGAAAATCAAAAGGAAGCTAAAAAAAGAGAACTTATATTTAAAAACATAGAAAAAGCTTGGGTGTTTTACGACACACCAGTCACCGAAGCTGCCGAGACTAGCCTATCATCTTGGAATGAGTGGCGTTTATTTCTAGCTGAATTAGCACAGAAACCAAAAAAAACGATTAGTGCTTTTCAACAAAAATCGACAGCGATTACAAAAAAGGCGATTGCTTTAAATGAAAATATACCTTATACTTTTAGCAAACCTGCCATCAAAAGTAGAATCGCGGTTTTAACAACTAAAATCCAAATGCTTGATTTATACATTCATTTAGACAATATTCCAGATAAAAAAATAACTCAATTAGTGGCCGAAATCAATTTAGAATTAGTTTCACTAGAAAGACAAATGGACAAGGTAATTGAGAAAAGTAAGATTCCAACTGAAGAAGGGGAATCTGAATTAAGAAATATGATGGACGCTTCTAGAGCCATTCCTAACGTAATTATTGACGAAAACACACCAAGAGTTGAGTAAAAAAGTCTTATACAATACCTACGATGATTCTCCAAAAACGCAACAAATTGCTAGTCGTTTAGTAGAAAATAATCAAATTAAAATGCATCTTTCAGGATTGATTGGATCAGCATTATCATTTGTGATTCGGTCGCTTTTTAAAAAATCAGAGCTCCCATTTTTAATCGTTTTAAACAATAAAGAAGAAGCGGCTTATTATTTAAACGATTTAGAGCAAATGATTGGCGATCAAGATGTGCTTTTTTATCCCGGATCTTTTCGTCGTCCTTATCAAATAGAGGATACTGATAACGCCAATGTTTTGCTTCGCGCCGAAGTTTTAAACCGCATTAATTCGCGCAAAAAACCTGCGATCATTGTCACGTATCCTGAGGCACTTTTTGAAAAAGTGGTAACGCGAAGAGAATTAGATAAAAACACATTGAAAGTTGCTGTTGGAGACAAGATTTCTATTGATTTCATAAATGAAGTTTTATTCGAATACGAATTTAAAAGAGTGGATTTTATTACTGAACCGGGAGAATTCTCAGTTCGTGGTGGAATTGTAGATGTGTTTTCATTTTCGAATGATAATCCGTATCGTATTGAATTTTTTGGAGATGAGGTTGAAAGCATCCGAAGTTTTGATGTGGCCACACAATTATCTATTGAAACCCAAAAAAAGATCACAATTATTCCCAATGTAGAAAATAAAGTCTTTCAAGAAAATAGAGAAAGTTTTTTAGATTACATTTCGGAAAAGACCGTTATTTTCATTCAAAACACGGAAGATTTTTTATTACAATTAGATAAACAATTTGGTAAAGCCGAAGAAGCTTTTGCAAAATTATCGCAAGAAATAAAACGGTCCGAACCAGAACAATTATTCTTGAATCAGGCGTCATTTATAAAAAGAGCATTGGATTTTTCTATCGTAGAATTGAGTTCAAAACCTATTTTTAGAACTACTAAAAAATTTGAATTTCACATTCAGCCGCAACCTTCATTTAATAAACAATTTGACTTACTGCTAAATAATTTGAGTGAAAATCACTTTAATGGATACAAGAATTATTTATTTTGTTCGAATGAAGCCCAGGCAAAACGCTTTCACGATATTTTTGAGACATTAGATGAAGCTAATTCTGAAAATATTCGCAAACAATACAACACAATTGTCTTGCCTTTGTACCAAGGATTTATTGACGAAGAAAATCAAATTACGTGTTATACTGATCACCAAATTTTTGAACGCTATCATAAATTTAATATTAAAAGTGGCTATTCAAAAAAGCAGAATATAACTCTCAAAGAACTGACAACACTTTCGGTAGGCGATTATGTAACGCATATCGATCATGGAATAGGTCGTTTTGGCGGATTGCAAAAAATTCAAGTTGAAGGAAAAACGCAAGAGGCAATCAAACTCGTGTATGCTGATAATGACATTGTGTATGTGAGTATTCACTCGTTACATAAAATTTCTAAATATAACGGTAAAGATGGTGCACCCCCTAAAATTTATAAATTAGGTTCGAATGCATGGAAGATTCTAAAACAAAAAACCAAGGCTCGAGTAAAGCATGTTGCGTTCAATTTAATTCAATTGTATGCTAAAAGGCGATTGGATAAGGGATTCCAGTTTGCGCCAGACAGTTATTTACAAAATGAATTAGAAAGTTCGTTTATTTATGAGGATACGCCGGATCAAACTAAATCTACTCAAGAAGTAAAAGCCGATATGGAAAGCGACCGACCAATGGATCGTTTAGTTTGCGGCGACGTAGGTTTTGGTAAAACCGAAGTAGCAATTCGAGCTGCTTTTAAAGCAGTTGATAATAGCAAACAAGTAGCGATTTTAGTACCTACGACCATTTTAGCGTATCAACATTATCGAACTTTCACTGAAAGATTGAAAGATATGCCGGTTACAATAGGTTACTTGAACCGATTTAGAACGGCGAAACAAAAAGCGGAAACCCTAAAAGATTTGGCCGACGGGAAACTAGATATAGTTATAGGAACACATCAATTAGTCAATAAAAATGTCGTTTTTAAAGATTTAGGATTACTGATTGTGGATGAGGAGCAAAAATTTGGTGTCAACGTAAAAGACAAACTCAAAACAATTGCTGCTAATGTTGATACGTTGACTTTAACAGCAACTCCAATTCCTAGAACGCTCCAATTTTCATTGATGGCAGCACGAGATTTATCGGTAATTACAACTCCTCCGCCCAATAGATATCCAATTGAAACCAATGTAGTTGGGTTTAGTGAAGAATTGATTCGCGATGCGATTTCGTACGAAATTCAACGTAACGGACAGGTATTTTTTATCAATAACAGGATTGAAAATATTAAAGAAGTAGCTGGAATGATTCAGCGTTTGGTTCCTAATGCACGAGTGGGAATAGGTCATGGCCAAATGGAAGGTAGAAAACTGGAAGAGTTAATGCTTGCTTTTATGAATGGAGAATTCGACGTTTTAGTTGCAACAACTATTATTGAAAGCGGATTAGATGTGCCGAATGCAAACACAATTTTCATCAATAATGCCAATAATTTTGGACTTTCTGATCTGCATCAAATGCGAGGTCGAGTAGGGCGTAGCAATAAGAAAGCGTTTTGTTATTTTATTTGTCCACCATATTCGGCAATGACTGATGATGCTAGAAAACGAATTCAAGCTTTGGAACAATTCAGCGAACTGGGAAGCGGTTTCAACATTGCGATGAAAGATCTTGAAATTCGTGGAGCTGGAGATTTATTAGGCGGTGAACAAAGCGGATTTATCAATGAAATAGGTTTTGATACCTATCAAAAAATCCTTAATGAAGCGATTGATGAATTGAAGGAAAATGAATTCAAGGATTTATATCCTGAGGAAAATGATATTGAGACCAGAGAATATGTAAAAGATTTACAAATAGATACTGATTTTGAATTGTTGTTTTCTGATGAATACATCAATAACGTTTCGGAGCGATTGAGTTTGTACAATGAATTAGGGGCTGTAAAAAACGAGGAAGAGTTAATTGTTTTCCAAAATAAATTAATTGACCGTTTTGGACCGATGCCGCCTCGTGCCAAAGCTTTGATGAATAGTATTCGCATCAAATGGATCGCTACGCGATTAGGAATTGAAAAATTGGTAATGAAAAAAGGTAAAATGATTGGCTATTTTGTATCTGATCAACAATCGGCTTATTATCAGTCCAAGCGTTTCGCTAACATGCTGCAATTTGTACAAAAAAACAGTGCAATTTGTAAAATAAAAGAAAAGGAAACTCCTACTGGTCTAAAGCTTTTATTGACTTTTGAAAATGTAAAAAATACGAGAACAGCTTTAGAGTTTATGGAGATGTTGGGAGGGGAGAAAAATTAATTGAAATGAAAAAGTATAATTTTGTTTATGGATTTTAATTAAAAGAAATCTTACAAGTTTTTCTATCAACAACTTGGTGAAAATTACATCTTAAAATCTCAAGGTTTAGATCTAGTTCTTAATACAAGCGATGATATTTCACCTGATTTTTAATTATTTAGATATAAAGCTTAGAACAAAAAATAATTCGCCTTGATTACAATAAATGTCGTTCCACTTACTCTCCCCCTCCTTTGGAGGAGGCTGGGGGGAGGATATTAATTCTTCAAGTCCTTAATCACTTTAAAAGCGACGTCAACTTGCTCTTCACTCACTAAAATAGTGAATTCATTTGAAGTCGAAATCACCTCGTTAATTATAATTCCTTCCCATGCCAAACGCTGGAAAATAAAATAATAAATACCAGGAACAACGATATTTTCTTTAGGTAATTTCACGGTTATCGAAGCAAGGTTGTCTAATTTTTGTATTAGTTTTTCGTTCGCAAAATGCTTATCCACTAGATGATTTATGCTATTACTCACTACAATGTTGGTTTCATTTACGCCTCTTGATGAGGTGTAAAAAATATCTGGAAGTGCATTAATATCTGTGATTAAGTCCGCCTGTTTGTTTAAAACGGTATCAGAGGCTGCAAATGTGTAGTCAGTCAAAGAAGAACGGACAGTTATTTCTCCAATGTTTTTAATGACTTTATTAATCTTATGATTTAACCTGAAGTCTAGTTCTTCGGTTAGTCTTTTTAAAGCCATAACCACGGCGCCTTGTTTTACTTCCTTACTAAATTCACTTTCTAATTCGGTCATTATATTTCGAGATAGCGAAGTTAAATTGATAATACCAAGAGATAAAGCATTCAGTAAAAATGGTTTTGTTTTGATGTAATTTTCTACAACAGAAGAAACAGTCTTCATAGGATTTTTTTTAGTTAGTTATTAAATGCACAAGTAGTTAGTTTGTATAATTGACAGCAAATATAAATAAAAAAACAATTTGTTACAAATATAACATTAATTTTAATCAACTAAAAGTGATAAAATGCGTCAATAAGATGCTCCATAACGAACGATTTTCCCTCCTTGTGAATTGCTATAATATCAAAACGAACCTCTACATCTAAATCTCTTTCATTTACATAAGCATCAACGGCTTTAACAAGGAGCTGAATTTTTTTTGTTTTCACAAAATCCTGAGGTAGTCCAAAATCTAAAGAAGATCTAGTTTTAACTTCAATTATAGCTAAAATATTTTCCTTCTTGGCTATAATATCAATCTCTGCTTTCTGAAAAGTCCAGTTGGTTTCCACGATTTTATATCCCTCTTTCTGGAGAAATTCTACTGCCATTTCTTCACCAAGTTTTCCGAGTTCGTTGTGTTTAGCCATTTTTTTTAGTGTTCAGTGTCAGTGTTCAGTGTTCAGTGTTCAGAGCTAATCAGTAATTGTTCAGTTCAATGTTTTAAAGATTTCTTGATAACAATACTGTTCATAGGTCACTTCTATCTCGTCTCCCCCTCCTCCTTAGGGATTTGGGGGAGGATTTTATTCGAAAACCACAGTGCTCAGTTTAGCATTAACGTCAAGAGTCACTTTATTCCCTAAAATCAAAGCGCGATTATCTTGAATATGACCAGCGGGAAAATTATATAAAATTGGAATATTGTATTTTTTTGTAACATCATCAATAATTTCAATCGCATTTTTTCCCCACGGAATATCATTGTCTTTCATCTTGGTCATAGAACCTACGATAATTCCTTTAATACTTTCTAAGCAGCCATTGCGTTTCAGGTTGATCATCATCCGGTCAATATGATACAAATATTCATCTAAATCTTCTAGGAATAATATTTTATCTGAACAGTCAATTGCCGAAGGTGAACCAAACAAACTGTATAAAATAGATAAATTTCCGCCAACTAATTCGCCACTTGCTTTTCCAAATTTATTCATTGAGAAAGGTGCTATTTCATATTTTAATTTCTCACCCATCAGTGAAATTCGCAAACTTTCTATCGCTTGTGGCGTAGCTCTCGCCACAGTAACAGGCATAATTCCGTGAATAGATTTAAATCCCATCGTATTTAAATGATTGTGCAAAACGGTCACGTCACTAAAGCCAATAATCCATTTTGGGTTTAGTTTAAACTTGGTAAAATCTAATAAATCAATGATTCGAACTGTGCCATAACCGCCTCGTGCGCACCAAATTGCTTTGATATTAGGATTGTCCATTTGTTGCTGGAAGTCGGCTGAACGTTGTTCATCAGTTCCTGCCAATTGATTATTGTCCAAGCCAATTGTACTACCAATAACAACGTTAATTCCCCAACTTTGGAGCAAATCGATAGCGGGTTTCAAGTTGTCGTCAATATTTTTTCTGGCTGTTGCCAATATGGCTATGGTATCTCCTTTTTGTAAATACGGTGGTGTGATCATTTGATTTTGGGCTTGACTGTTGAATGATTGTAAAATAAAAATAACGATTAGAAATTTATAAATAATAGGTGTACGAATCGTATGTGATAATTTGTTTTGAAGCATGCGTTATTAATTTTCGAAGAGTATTTTAAAGCTGAAGTTATTTTGGAACAAAAACAAAGATAGCGAATTAGAAAATAATTTTAAGTTCCAAGTCCAAATCACTATTTTTACAGGAGCTAAATTTAAAATTTGATTGAACTATTCTTTAAAGCATTTTTGTCTATGATAATTCAACGCTGGCTTTTGGTACTTTTTCTTTTTTTAACGATCAGCATTGTATCAGCGCAACCTAAAAAATACATTATTCACACTGTCGCTTTTTATAATTTCGAAAACTTGTTTGATACGATTAATGATCCTGAAACTTATGATGAAGAATGGACTCCAAAGGGTTTGCAACGCTGGACATTTGATAAATATCAAAAAAAGCTTTACAATTTGTCGCGAGTGTTAGCTGAAATTGGTTCTGCTCAAAACAGTGATTCGCCAACCTTCATTGGCGGATGCGAAATTGAAAATAGAGGCGTTCTTGAAGATTTAGTAAAACAGCCTAAATTAGTAGAGAAAAACTACGGAATCATCCATTTTGATTCGCCAGATAAAAGAGGAATTGATGTCGCTTTATTGTACCAAAAAAAGAAGTTTCAACCCACAAGTTATAGTAATATTCCGTTGTATATTTACAAAAACAGAAGCGCTAAAAGTGAAATCGCTTCATCTACTGCTGAAGAAAAAACTGATGATGAGGTTCAAGTGAATGATAAAAATTACCGTGTTTACACACGTGATCAATTATTAGTAACTGGTTTTCTGGAGGGTGAGGAAATTAATCTTATCGTCAATCACTGGCCATCTCGCTCAGGTGGTGAAAAAAAATCAAGTCCGTTTAGAGAAGCAGCAGCTGCATTAAACAAGAAAATTATTGATTCGTTGCAACGGAAAGATCCAAACGCAAAAGTCATTATAATGGGCGATATGAATGATGGAGCGTACAATAAAAGTATTAAAGTAGGGCTTGGCGCCAAAGCAAAAAAAAACGAGGTACAGCAATTTGGGATTTACAATCCATTCGAAGAAATGGCCAAAAACGGAATGGGAACAATTGCTTATCGCGATGCTTGGGATATATTTGACCAAATATTAGTTTCAGAAACCTTGATAAAACCAGATTATTCTAGTTTTAGATATTGGAAAGCCGGGATTTACAACAAGTCTTTTTTGATACAAACCAGCGGACAATATAAAGGATATCCGTTGCGTCATTCTAGTACTGAAATTGGTTTCAGCGACCATTTTCCCGTATATGTCTATCTGATAAAAGAGAAATAATAGCATTTATAATTATATAACTTTACCTTTAAAATAAAAAAAATGGCAATAGCAAATCCCTTCAACCTCAATAAATGGATTGATGAAAATCGGCACTTACTCAAACCGCCTGTTGGTAATAAAAATCTTTACACACAATCTGGAGACTATATCGTTATGGTTGTGGCAGGTCCAAATGCCCGTAAAGACTATCATTACAATGAAACTGAAGAATTATTTTACCAACTTGAAGGTTCTATAAAAGTAATTGTACAAGATAATGGCGAACGCAAAGAAATGGAATTACATGCCGGTGACATGTATTTGCATCCAGCTAAAACACCGCATTCTCCGGTTCGTTCAGAAGGCTCAATTGGTTTAGTAATCGAGCGAAAGCGCGCGGGCATGGGTTATACAGATGGTTTATTATGGTTTTGCGATAACTGCAATCATAAATTGCACGACGTATATTTTGAACTTCACAATATTGAGACCGATTTCCTCCCTCATTTTAAACATTTTTATAGTTCAGAAGATTTAAGAACATGCGATAAATGTGGAACTGTGATGGAAGTTGATCCAAAATTTATATAGGGGAATTAGTAATCTTCTATTTTGTGCGTCGAAAAAAAAGTTATCAGTATAGGAATTCTTTTTTTACTTTTAAAACGAAATCACCAGTAAGGAAACTTCTGATCACAGTGGAAGATTCTAAAATACTAAAGAAATGATTGCACAATTTTTGGCAATCAAGAACTAAAAAACAAACAGTACTATTTATTTATTCCTGCTAAATAAGTATGTTTGTAAAAAAATATAACAATTTTTAATAAAAAAGTTACAATGATAACAATAGCAGATCAATTTGGAATGAAGGAAGCTTTGGCACAATTAGGTATAAAATCCATAAATGAAGGAACATCAACAGGGGTAAACTATTTTTCAAACGGTGAAAATCTAGAAAGTTTTTCACCAGTTGACGGGCAACTTATCGCTACGGTAAAAATATCTACCGCTGCTGATTACGAAAAAGTATTGCAAACGGCTGCCGAAGCATTTAAAACATTCCGATTGATGCCAGCACCACAGCGCGGTGAAATTGTGCGTCAGTTTGGAGAGAAGTTACGTAAAAACAAAGAAGCTTTAGGCAAATTAGTTTCCTACGAAATGGGGAAATCATTGCAAGAAGGATATGGCGAAGTTCAGGAAATGATTGATATCTGTGATTTTGCAGTGGGATTATCGCGACAATTGCACGGTTTAACCATGCATTCAGAGCGTCCAGAACACAGAATGTACGAGCAATACCACCCATTAGGCGTTGTGGGAATCATTTCAGCATTCAACTTTCCAGTAGCAGTTTGGGCTTGGAATACCGCACTTGCTTGGATATGTGGTGATGTTTGTGTTTGGAAACCATCTGAAAAAACGCCACTTTGCGGAATTGCTTGTCAAAATATTATTGCCGAAGTAATTAAAGAAAATAACCTTCCAGAGGGAATTTCTTGTTTAATAAATGGAGATTATAAAGTAGGTGAAATGATGACTAATGACAAGCGAGTGGCTTTAATTTCTGCAACCGGTTCTACGCGCATGGGAAAAATTGTAGCGCAAACAGTAGCCGGTCGTTTAGGAAGGTCATTATTAGAATTAGGAGGAAATAATGCTATTATTGTCACTCCTGATGCTGATATTAAAATGACGGTTATTGGTGCTGTTTTTGGTGCAGTAGGAACTGCAGGACAAAGATGTACATCAACGCGTCGTTTGATCATTCATGAAAGTATTTATGATACGGTAAAAGAGGCTATTGTTTCAGCTTACAAACAATTACGCATTGGAAATCCGTTGGATGAAAACAATCATGTTGGCCCTCTAATTGACACCCATGCTGTTGAAATGTATACTAAAGCATTAGAAAAAGTAGTTGCCGAAGGTGGAAAAATTTTGGTTGAAGGTGGTGTTCTTTCTGGTGAAGGATATGAAAGTGGTTGCTATGTAAAACCAGCAATTGCCGAAGCGGACAACGATTTTAAAATTGTACAACACGAAACTTTTGCTCCAGTTCTATACTTTTTGAAATATTCAGGAACTGTGGAAAATGCTATTGCAATTCAAAACGGAGTCGCGCAGGGATTATCATCAGCAATTATGACAAATAATTTGCGTGAAGCAGAACTTTTCTTATCTGCAGTGGGATCAGATTGTGGAATTGCCAACGTAAATATTGGAACTTCGGGAGCAGAAATTGGTGGTGCTTTTGGTGGAGAAAAAGAAACTGGAGGTGGTCGCGAATCAGGATCAGATGCTTGGAAAGTATACATGCGAAGACAAACAAATACCATCAATTACGGAACACAATTGCCATTAGCACAAGGAATAAAATTTGATTTGTAATCTAAAATAATTGAAAAAAAAACGGCAATTTGAACTATTCAAATTGCCGTTTTTTTTAGCGATATAATTTGTAGTTTTAAAATATTATAAATTGAAAGAAGTGCAATTATTAAAAATAAACTAATTGTGTAATTTGTCAAAATCTACTGAACTAGTTTTTTAACTTGCAATCGGAATTACAATGTCGGTAAAAAACAACAAAAACTTCTTTACAGAAATGACGAAAACCTGAATGTGTGCCTAATTTCCTCAATTCTATTTTATCGTCAAAATTTGGTGCCTGACCAACGTTAACTTTTGAAACAGATAATAAATAGGAAGTTACAATTCCAAAAGACATCTTTTCTCCTATGCCGATGTAAGATGAAACTTTAATACCAGATTCACCATCTTGAATATTTGCTTCACCATCAATTCATACGTCACTGTCGCCTTAAATATGTGCATTCACTAATCCAATAGTTTATAGAAAAACTAATTTACTAAACCTTGCCATACTTTCTGTTTTTATTTTACGGGCAACGTCAGTTCAACAGGTTTAATTTCTCCCTTTCTCATCAAAATATAGCTGGTGCAACGGCTCACTTTGCCAAAATTCCTTAGTATCGACATCCATAATAGTCAAAGGTCCTTTAAACGCGGCTCCAGTATCTACATTCCAAATGTTTGCTTTTTGAACAGGAGTCGTTTTTCCAATTCTTGTAACAGGAGTATGACCGATATAAATTTCATCATATAATGTAAAACGTTTTGGATAAAAAGGATGATCCGATAACATTCTAACGTCTAAGGATAAAGCAGTTTCCCACAAGGTTCTATCCCAATAAAAAAGTCCGGGGAAATATTCAAAATCTACGCCATTCATATTAGTGAAGCCAGCATGCACAAATAAACGATGCTTTTCATCTAGATAATAATTCTCTAGCGATTGAAGGAATTCTATATGCTTAATCTTGCTTTCTATAGATACTGATTTGTAAGCATTAACTGTTGCCTCGCCACCATGTTTATACCACAAAATATTGTCTTTAGTTGCAGTAAGCCACTCTAGCAATAAATCGTCGTGATTTCCGCGCATACAGATGCATTTTTGTTTTGATTTTAAATCAATGATAAAATCGATCACTTGTGGCGATTGACTCCAGCCATCAACATAATCCCCTAAAAAAATAAGAGTGTCAGTTTTAGTAACTTTGGCTCTTTCCATAATTTGGTGCAGTGCTCGCAAACCGCCGTGAATATCGCCTATAACAAGTGTTCTCATGTAATACCTTTTCTTCAAAAATCTTAAAACAAGATAAATGTCTATTGTTTTTTAAGGTGCAAAATTAAGGAAAAGAGTTTTTAAGTGCACTTTAAACTAAGTAATATTTAGACATTATAAACAAATATAAATCTGATCAACTTAATTTTAAAAATCAATCAAAATTTAACTGATTATTCAACCGATTAATTGTCATCGAAATATCACTATTTTTAGTGATTGTTTGTAAGAGAAAATAGTAGTATATTTACTCAAAAATGAAAAGTTTACGTTATGAATGCAATTATTGCTGTTATATTATTATTCGTTCGGATGATTTGTAGCTTTATAAGCTATTTATTTTTTGGATAGTACATCTTTAAAAAATAAATGATTTGGAAACTAAAACCGTCAAATATTTGTGCTGTGTAAGTACGATCTAGATCAGGAAAAAACTTCAACTTCAATTTAGTTAATGAAGATTGATTTTTATATGCTGATGGTTTTAAAAAAAACTCATACAATCTTTTCAACATTAAATTTTAAGTTACGAAAGGACTTCTAATCTATTGCACATCATACTTCATCTTTCTTAAAATCCGTAATGCTTCTTTAAACGATAAATAAACAGAAGTAAAGGGCTTTAATAGTACTTTAGCATCTATCAGTTTCTGTTTAGCATCTTCAAAACCATTGAGATAACAAATCATGAAAGTAGAAGGTAAGTTTTCTAAATCTTTCTTTTCTCGATCAGATAAAGAATTCCCGTTTCGAATTTTTTTTAACAGAGCAATATTCGAATTATAAATATGAAAAAGCATTTTCCTATTGAATTCTGGTGGCTGGAAAAGCATTTCATTGTCAATTTTATAATAACCATTATCTTGAAAAAGTATCGTTTGTCGCTCTAAAGGATAATAACTCGTTTTATCGTTTAAACCTAAAGGAACATATTCTGTTATCGTAAAGGTATCTTCGTCAAAAGTTATTTCAACTACATCTTGAGCCGAATAAAACAACTTAATTTGTTCATTTATTAGCTCAATATCAACTCGTGACAAATATGTTTTTCCACGAGATCTTTTTGGAATTCCTGCCCAGCAAATTACAAATAACTCTTTAAAAACTTTATACTTTGGAGCCATATCCTTATGACGAAAATTCATAAAATCAATTACGCCATCAAGTGTGTATTCAATACTGTTTCTAGAATTATTTTCAATTCCTGCTACTGTTTCCGTATTTTGATAACTCTTTTCAATTTCTCCTTCTACAGGCATTGTATTGCTTCCACGCCTTAAGTAAACGCTATTTATCGGTATGGTATAAATCCCTTTTTTGAAATGGGAGGTTTTATTTTTTGGATTAATTGTCACTAATCCAATTACTTTATCCTTTGCTAAATTTGGAAAAGGAATGTTTTCATATTGAATTTTTGGAGGATTTTCAAGATATGCATTTACTAAATTCTGTATCCTACTGTCGTCAAAAAAATCATCACCTACAATGGTGTTGTCTTGATCCTCAACACCAACAATTATATATGAATTATTGGCAGGATTTGAATTAGACAACGCGCAAATATGTTTTAAAAACTTCGCTTTTCCTTCTTGTGAATGTAAATTCAACTGCCGTTTTTTATCAAAAAAACTACTCTCATCATTATGAGCAAGGAGATTTTTAATAAGAATACGTTTGTTTATCATTGAATTGTTTCTTTTCTAAAATTCTAAAATTCTAAAATTCTTTGCCGCTAAGGCTCAAGGGCATGAATATTGAGATATGGTTATTTAAAAGACGAAAGTATGCAAAATCTCTATGCCTTTGGATTCAAATATTAAATATAAATTTCACAAACTGGCACGGATTAAAAAACCTTTGTAACTTGGTGCCTTTATGGCAAAATCTTGGTTAAGATTAAAAAATGCTCTGCAATCTTGTCTGCAAAATAAATTACAATAAATTCGCAAATTTTAAATTCACTTTAAAATTTGCGAATCAGCAGCTGAATTTTATAATCGCTAAGAGCTATGATTTGTTTATGATTGTTGCCGATGCTTGAGCAGTAGGAAGTATCAGCAAATCAGCAATATTTACGTGATACGGTCGTGAAACTACAAAATGGATAATATCAGCAATGTCGGCAGCACGCAATGGCTCAAAACCCTTATAAACATTGGCCGCTCTTTTTGAATCGCCTTTAAAACGCACTTCACTAAATTCTGTTTCTACAGCTCCAGGATGAATTCCTCCCACACGAATTCCGAAAGGATTTAAATCAATTCGCATTGCTTGGTTTAGCGCATCAACTGCGTGTTTTGAAGCACAATATACATTTCCATTTGCATAAACCTCTTTTCCAGCAATTGACCCAATATTAATGATATGTCCAGATTTTTGGGCAATCATTTTCGGAATTATCGCTTTGGAAACATATAAAAGTCCTTTTACATTTATGTCAATCATCGCGTCCCAATCGTCTAAATCCCCGTTTTGGATTGAATCTAAACCATGGGCATTGCCAGCGTTGTTAACTAAAACGTCGATCTTAGAAAACGTTTCTGGCAACGAATCAATGCTTTCAAAAACTGCTTTTTTATCTCGAACATCAAACGATAAAGTATGTACTTCTGTAAACGCTGAAAGTTCGTTTTTTAACTCTATTAATCGATCTTCTCTACGGCCACACAGAATAATTTTATAATTATTTTTGGCTAATATTTGCGCTGTTGCTTTTCCAATGCCACTGGTCGCTCCAGTTATTAAAGCTGTTTTTGTCATTTTATTTGTTTTCTATTGCAAATCACTTTGCTGTTTTTATTTGGGCGTGTTCGCCGCGGCGAATCGGGCTTTCCGTTCCCGCTTTTATTTCTTTTTTCTCGTTTTTTGACGGGTAAAAAGAAATAAAGAACTCTACTAAAATCCCTCACGCAAATTAAAAAATTTCAATACGAGTTTTGCAAACAAATCCTAAAAGATCTATAAAATTATGTTTGCAAATAAAAACTAGGCTACATCTTCTCCCATGCTCGCAGTCCAAATGGCAAACCAATCTTCTTTATCTAATTTTAAATCAACTGCTTTTTGCAACGATTGAATTCGCGCCACATTTACAGTTCCTGCAATTGGGATAATTTTAGCAGGATGGTGTAAAATCCATGCTAATAAAATCGAATCTGAACCGAGATGGTATTTTGCCATCAAAGTAACTAGTAATTTTTTCAGACGACGCGTTTGCGAATTATCCTCTCTAAATACTGAACCTAATGGATTCCAAGACATAGGGCAAATAGAGTTGACTTGCATATAATCAAAACTGCCATCGACCATTGGTTCAAAATGGGTGGCCGAAAATTGAATTTGATTGTACAAAACTTCTGTTTTTTGACGGATTAATTCCGTTTGTGATGTAGTAAAATTAGAGAGTCCAAAATCAATAATTTTACCTTCTGATTTTAATTTTAAAACCGCTTCGGCAATTTCATCCGCTTGCATCAACGGGCTAGGTCTGTGCAATAAAAGAACATCTAAAAAATCCGTTTGTAAATACTGCAACGAGTTTTCAACTGATTGAACAATATATTCTTTGGAATATTGATAATGTTTAATGGCATTATTGCGGTTTCCCGTAATCATTTGGATGCCACATTTAGATATTAATTGTAATTTTTCCCGCGGTATTTTACTTGAAGCTAGTGCTTTTCCAAAAGAAGCTTCGGTGGTGTAGTCCCCATAAATATCAGCATGATCAAAAGTCGTGATTTTGTTTTCTAGACACACATTAATCATGTTTTCCATTTCTTTGGTGTTGAGATTTTTATCCCAAATTCCCCAATTCATGACACCTGCTATTATAGGTGATAAATTTGTTTTAGTCATTGATTTTATTTTTAATAGAATATGTAAATTCTTTAATTAGAAGTATATTTTTCAAAGTTCCTAAAATTATAAAAATTGTATCATAATTCGTCCTTAAAATTAAGGTATTAATTGAAGTTTTAACCATTTATTAACATCTTACGTCTAAAAAAAAATTCAATTTGCACCTTCAAATCTAAGACACTAAATTCAAGGTTTTAAAAATAATAAAATGGAAGAAAATACAGCTACTTTAGACATTAGAGCAATCAATGAAAAAATAGAAAGAGAAAGTGCTTTCATCGATCTCCTGACAATGGAGATGAATAAAGTGATTGTAGGTCAAAAGCACATGGTAGAGCGTTTGCTTATAGGACTTTTAGGTCAGGGGCATATTTTACTTGAAGGAGTTCCTGGACTTGCAAAGACATTAGCAATAAATACGCTTGCTCAAGCTATTCAAGGATCGTTTAGTAGAATACAATTTACGCCAGATTTACTTCCCGCGGATGTTGTGGGAACTATGATTTACAACATTAAGTCAAATGAGTTTTCGATTAAAAAAGGACCAATATTTGCAAATTTTGTACTAGCTGATGAGATTAACCGAGCACCTGCTAAAGTGCAATCGGCCTTATTGGAGGCAATGCAGGAAAAACAAGTAACAATTGGCGATACTACTTTTAAATTAGATAGACCATTTTTAGTTCTTGCCACGCAAAACCCAATTGAACAAGAAGGAACTTATCAACTTCCAGAAGCACAAGTCGATCGTTTTATGTTGAAAACCGTTATTGATTATCCTAAAATGGAAGACGAACGTTTAGTAATTCGGCAGAATTTGAAAGGAAGTTATGAAAAAGTAAATCCTGTAGTTTCTGTAGAACAAATTTTGCGTGCTCAAGAAGCGGTTCGTGAAGTGTACATGGATGAAAAAATCGAAAAGTACATTCTTGATATCATTTTTGCAACGCGTTTTCCTGAGAAATATAAATTAGCTGATTTAAAACCATTGATTAGTTTTGGAGCTTCTCCACGTGGAAGTATTAATTTGGCTACAGCAGCAAAATGTTATGCTTTTATAAAACGCCGTGGTTATGTAATTCCTGAGGATGTTCGTGCTGTAGTACATGATGTATTGCGTCACAGAATTGGGATCACATACGAAGCAGAAGCAGAAAATATTACTTCGGTTGATATTATAAATAAAATCGTAAACGAAGTAGAGGTTCCGTAAAAGTACTTAGTACCTAGTCCTTAGTTTTTGCTTCAAGCTAATGATTAATGACTAAAAAAAACTAAGGACTAAAGACTAAAAAATGGATACAAAAGAGCTTTTAAAGAAAGTACGCAAAATAGAAATCAAAACCCGGAGGTTGAGCGATCATATCTTTTCGGGAGAATACCATACTTCTTTCAAAGGACGTGGAATGACATTTAGTGAAGTCCGTCAGTATCAATATGGCGATGACATTCGTGCAATTGACTGGAATGTTACGGCTCGTTATAATGAGGCTCATGTAAAAGTTTTTGAGGAAGAGCGCGAATTAACCATGATGTTGATGGTTGATATTTCCGGTTCAGAAAGTTTTGGTTCTAAAAATCAATTAAAGAAAGATATTGTTACAGAGATTGCTGCAACAATGGCTTTTTCTGCCACTCAAAACAACGATAAAATAGGGTTGATCTTGTTTTCGGATGAAATCGAATTATACATTCCGCCTAAAAAAGGAAGATCGCACGTATTGCGGATTATTAGAGAATTAATTGAATTCCAACCTAGAAGCCGCAAAACGGATATAGCGCAAGCCTTGAAATTTTTATCAGGAACTCAAAAAAAGAAAGCGATTGTATTTGTAATTTCTGATTTCATGTCGGAAGATTATGAACATACGTTGAAAATAGCAGCGAAGAAACACGATATAACAGGAATTCGAGTGTACGACATTAGAGAAGAAAAAATGCCAGATTTAGGAATGGTTTCCATGCTTGATGCAGAAACTGGCGAAATACAATTAATCAACACGGGCGCAAAATCAGTGCGAACGAATTATGAAAAACTATATCACGAAAAAGTTGGTTATTTTAAGGAAACATTCAGTAAATCAGGTTCTGGCGTAGTAAATACGCGCGTTGATGAAAGTTATGTTACTAAATTATTAAGCTATTTTAAATCGAGATAGAGATTTTTGGTCTTAGAATAACAAGTTTTGATTGCTGATTGAAGATTAACGATTTTTGATTTTAGATGGAGTTGGATTAAATAAATAGAATTAAAATTTGATTGGTGATTTAGTATTAATGGATAATCGATTTCTAATTTAATCTTAGAAACTGAAAGATAAATAAATGAATAAGCAAGAATTAGAAAACAGATTGATAGATTTTGCTGCGATGATAATAATAGCCGCTAGCAAATTTGAAAAAAATTATGCTGGAAGTCATCTTGCCGGTCAAATTATTAGGTCTGGAACTTCACCCGCTTTAAATTATGGAGAAGCTCAAAGCGCAGAGAGTAATAAAGATTTTATTCACAAAATGGGAATTTGTTTGAAGGAGCTTAGAGAAACTTTTGTTTGTTTAAAAATTATTGAGAAATCAAATTTAATGTCAGATTTAAATAGTTTATTAATCGCAAAAGTGGAAGCTAATGAGCTAATTTCCATTTTCGTTGCAAGTATTAAAACAGCTAAAACAAATTTGAAATAGTTTAGATATGATTAATGGCAAGTTCTAAAAAAATCTAAATTCAATCCCGATAGCTAACCGGACGTTAATCTAAATCTAAAATCTAAAGTTAATTAATTTAACCTAAATCAAAAATCGTTAATCTAAAATCAAAAGTTGTTTAATTCAACCTAAATCAAAAATCAAAAATCGTTAATCGACAATCAAAAATAAAAAGGTTGCAATAGTACAACATGAAAAAACATTTATACCTACTAATTCTACTGATTTCTACCGCTGTTTTTGCACAACAAAAGCAATTGACTACAAGTATAGACACCCTTAAAAATAAAATTGGTGCCGAATTCAAACTATCGATAAAAGCAACTGTCAACACTTCTTCAAAAGTTGTTTTTCCAAATTTAAAAAACTTTGGAGCTTTAGAAGTAATTCAATCCTATCCAGTTGATACTGTTAAAATGGACGGTCAATATGAGTTGATAAAAAAATATGGACTAACTCAATTTGATTCTGGTCGTTACGTTGTGCCAAGTATTAAGATTTTTATCAATAGCAAACCGTTTATGACTGATTCGCTATTAGTTGAGGTTGCTAGTGTTCAAGTCGATACTTTAAAGCAAAAAATGTACGATATTAAGGATATCGCTGCAGCGGAAAATTCAATTGGGAACTGGTGGAAATACCTTTTAGTAATCGCTTTGATAATTGGTATTGGCGCATTTATATACTGGTTCATTAAAAAACGTCAAGAAAAAAAACTACAAGCTGAAATATTGAAAACTCCTATAGAAAAAGCAACAACTTTGCTAGATACATTAGAGAAAAAAGAATTGTGGCAAAAAGGAGAGGTTAAAGCATATTATAGTGAGTTAACAGATATTGCTAGAAATTATATTGAAGAAGCGATTGAAATTCCCGCAATGGAAAGTACAACATCGGAATTAATTGCTGGGCTTAGAGCCGCTTCTGTTAAAAAGAAGATGACGCTTTCTAAGGAAATTATTGAAAATTTAGAGCGCGTATTAAAGCAAGCCGATTTAGTGAAATTTGCTAAATCAAAGCCACTAGATTTTGAAATTACCGATGATCGAAATAAAATTCAAAAGGTAATTTTAACATTAGATAATTCAATACCAGCAGAAGTAGAAGTTGAAGAAGATTTATTGCTCAATGAAGCGCAAAGACAAAAGCAAATTAAAATTCAATTAAAAAAACAAAGGAAGAAACGAATTGTCACAGCAATAGCATCCGTTGCGTTCTTGTTGTTTGCAACCACCTCCTTTTTTATTATTACTAAAGGATTTGACTATGTAAAAGATAATATATTAGGTCATCCTACTAAAGAATTATTGGAAGGCGAATGGATAAAAAGTGAATATGGAAATCCTGGCATAATCATAGAAACGCCAAAAGTATTGAAGAGAGTGGACTTGACTAAAACCTTGCCCAAAGACGGAATGGCATTAATTAAAGAGATGCAATCCTTTGCTTATGGAAGTGTTTTAGATCAGTTTTATTTGATGATTTCTACTCTAAAATTTAAACAAGAAACTCAAATCGATCTAGCAAAATCTATGGATGGTATTTTACAATCACTAGAAGTACAAGGCGCTCAAAATATGATTGTGAAACAAGAAGAATTTGAAACAAAAGAAGGCGTTAAAGGTATCAAAGCGTATGGAACTTTTTCTCAAATGGATGATTTGACTAAGTCAAGTACAAAAATGTATTATGAAGCATTATTGTTTAGCCAAGAAGGAGGATTACAGCAAATTTTGTTATTCCATCAAGAAGGAGATAAATATGGCAATGAAATATCAGAACGAGTTTTAAACTCAGTTGAATTAAAACAAGCAGGTAAATAATGGACAAAATCACTTTTTTAAACCCAGAATTTTTTTGGTTGTTTCTGTTAATTCCAATTGCAATTGTTTGGATATATTGGAAAAAAAACCAGCAGTCGGCCACTTTAAAACTGAGTTCTTTATCAGGATTCAAAGGAACAGAATCGTATTTGACGAAATTAAAACCTATTTTAAATGTTTTACGAATATTAGCGCTGTGCTCGTTAATTATTGCAATGGCGAGACCAAGAACGGTTGATGTGAGTAATAAAACTAAAACCACTAAAGGGATTGATATTGTCATGGCAATTGACGTTTCAGGAAGTATGTTAGCAAAGGATTTGAAACCTAATAGAATGGAAGCACTTAAGCTGGTAGCAGCTGACTTTGTAAAAGAAAGACCCAATGATAGAATAGGACTAGTTGTTTACGCATCTGAGGCGTATACAAAAACGCCGGTGACCAGCGATAAACCTATTATACTAGAGGCGATAAAAAGCATAAAATATGATAATGTTTTACAAGATGGAACGGGAATAGGAATGGGATTAGCCACCGCTGTAAACCGATTAAAAGACAGTAAAGCAAAAAGTAAAGTTATAATCTTGTTGACTGATGGAGTTAATAATGCAGGGTTTATTGAACCCGAAACAGCATCAAACATTGCAAAGCAATATGGTATTAAAGTATATACTGTAGGAATTGGATCAAACGGAATGGCCATGTCTCCTTATGCTATTTCACCTCAAGGGAAATTACTGTTCCAAATGATGAAAGTAGAAATTGATGAACAATTGATGAGAAATATAGCTAGAGCAACTGATGGAAAGTATTTTAGAGCTACAAGTAATAATAAGTTAGCCGAAATATATGCATCGATAAACAAACTAGAGACAACGGAAATTGAAGAATTAAAATTCTACGATTACGATGAGAAATTTAGACCGTTTATTTGGCTTGCAGGCTTTCTACTATTATCAGAAATAGGATTGAGAAACACAGTTTTTAAGAGTTTTATTTAAAGCCGAACAAAAAGAATTGGAATTTTAGAATTTAGAATTTGGAATTTGGAATTTGGAATTTGGGATTTGAGATTTGGATTTTAGGATTTGTTATTTTGAGATTTGGAATTTGGGATTTGAGATTTGGGATTTGGAATTTGGAATATGGAATTTGGGATTTGAGATTTGGATTTTAGGATTTGGTATTTGGAAATTGGTATTTGGAATTTAAAAAATATATGGAATTAGACGAAAAAAAATATTTATATCTGCTGATACTACTGCCGCTAATAGTGTTGGTGTTTTTGGCTAATTTATATTGGAAAAGAAAAAAGCAACAGGAGTTTGGCGATTTAGAAATGGTGAAAAAATTGAGTCCTGAGAGCTCAGTTTTCAAACCTGTTTTAAAATTAATCGTATTACTTCTGGCCTTTCTTGGACTTATTTTTGCATTGGTAAACCCAAAAATAGGAACCAAAATGGAAACAGTCAAGCGTGAGGGAATCGACATTGTTTTTGCAATGGACGTTTCTAAAAGTATGCTTGCCGAAGATGTAGCGCCTAATAGACTTGATAAAAGCAAGCAACTTGTTTCGCAAATCATAAAGCAATTAGGAAATGACAGAATAGGAATTGTTGCTTATGCAGGAAGTGCTTTTCCAGTGTTGCCTATAACCACTGATTATGGTGTGGCTAGAATGTTCTTACAAAGTATGAACACTGAAATGGTTTCTTCGCAGGGAACTTCACTTGATGAAGCCATAAAATTATCGTTAACGTATTTTGATGATAAAAGTAAAACCAGCAAATTATTGATTTTAATTTCTGATGGTGAAGATCATTCTGAAGGTGCAGAAAGCATGGCCGAAGAAGCCAATAAAGCGGGAATGAAAATTATTACTGTTGGAATAGGCACCGAAAAAGGAGCGACAATCCCATTAAAAAGAAACGGAATTGTGGAAAGCTATCAAAAAGATAATAATAATGAGGTTGTTGTGACCAAATTGAATAAAGCCAGTTTAGATGCGATCGCAAAAGCAACGAAGGGTGGATATGTCAACGGTAATAATACTAAGGAAGTAGTTGAATACATCAAAGGAACATTAGACAAGATTCAAAAAACAGAATTTGAATCAACGGAAATGGCTGATTATCAATCTCAATTTCAATGGTTTTTAGGGTTTGCTTTCCTATTGTTATTTGCAGATGTTTTTCTATTAGAAAGAAAAACAAATTGGGTTAAAAAATTAGATTTATTTAACGAAGCCTCATAATCCCTAATGGTGCAGAAATTTAAATATCAATACTATAAAATGAAAATAGTTTATAAAATATATTATGTTCTTTTCCTGCTTTGTGGCTTAGCAAGCTATGCACAACAAAAAGATAGAATTTTGCCTAAAGCAAACAAGGAATATGCTGAAAATAAATATGCAGAAGCAGAAGCGGATTATAGAATTTCAAATTCAAAGTTTCCTAATAAATCAAGTGCAGTTTATAATTTAGGAAATGCAATTTATAAACAAAAGCAATCTTCAGAGGCCAAATTCGCTTACGCGAAAGCAATAAAAAGTTCAAAATCGAGAGTTGAAAAACACCGCGCCTTTCATAATTTAGGGAATGTATTTATGAACGAGAAAGATTATTCTCAAGCAGTTGAAGCTTATAAAAATGCATTGAGAAATGATCCTACCGATGAAGAATCGCGTTATAATTATGCTTTGGCCAAAAAAATGCTAAAAGATAATCCGCCGAAGGATGATAAGAAAAAAGACGAAAAGAAAGATAAAGACAAACAAGAAGATAAAAAAGACGGCGAAAAAGATAAAAAAGACGATAAGGAAAAAGATAAAAAGGACGATAAAGGCGATCAAGACAAACAGAAAAAAGATCCTAAAGAAGAGGAAAATGGCGAACCAAAACCTATTCCAGGAGGTCTTTCTAAGGAAAGGTTAGAAAATCTTTTAAATGCGGTTAATAAAGAGGAAAAGAAGGTTCAAAATAAAGTGAACGCTCAAAAAGTTAAAGGAAAACCAGTTAAAACAGAAAAGGATTGGTAATGCAATCCGATACTTTTAAAATGAAAAAATTTTTAGTAGCGATATTCTTCTTGCTGTGCAGCACAATCATTGCGCAAGTCCAATTTGAAGCTCGAGTAAGTAAAACTACGCTGGGATTAAATGAAAGACTTCGTGTGGACTTTATGATGAATGTGGATGGAGATCATTTTGTTCAACCTTCATTTGATGGGTTTAGAATTATTGCTGGACCAAGTCAGCAAATAAGTCAGTCTTG
This sequence comes from Flavobacterium micromati, assembly GCF_900129585.1. GTDB lineage: Bacteria > Bacteroidota > Bacteroidia > Flavobacteriales > Flavobacteriaceae > Flavobacterium > Flavobacterium micromati. The sequence continues at coordinate 469,068 of NZ_FQWF01000001.1, read as the reverse complement.
GATAAATGGAAGGAGTTCTTTTGAAAAAGCATATTCGTACTTTCTAACACCCAATCAAAGAGGGACATTTGTCATTAAGTCGGCTTCTATAGATTATAATGGACAAATTTATAAAACTGATCCAATTAAAATCGTAGTTACCGCACCTCAAGAACAGCCAAGAGAACCAGGTGATACACAAATTGCCGATGATGAGAATTTATATCTCATCGCTGAGGTTTCTAAAGACAGTCCGTATGTTAACGAGCCCACAACTATTGTTTACAAGCTTTACTTTGCTAATATTGGAATTGCTAATTTTAGAGATTTAGGTAAGCCAAAATACAATGATTTTTGGAGTCAAAATATAGAAATCAAACAATTAGTTGCTGAACAAGGGTTATTTAAAGGACAAAACTACCGATATGTAATCCTGAAAAAAGTAGTGCTTTATCCGCAAAAGTCAGGAAAACTCAAAATTGAGCCCTTATCTTTAGAAATTGATGTACAATTACCAACAAACCAGAGAGATGCTTTTGGTAGAATGGTTCTAGAAGAAACTAGCAGAAGGGTTTCTGCGGGCAGCAAAACTATTTCTGTGAAAGCATTACCTGAGGCAGGGAAACCAGATAATTTTAGCGGTGCAGTAGGAAACTTTGATTTTAAAGTAACACCATCTAAAAATAATTTAAAAAATGGAGAAAGTCTTGATTTAGTGGTTAGTGTAACTGGAAAAGGGAATTTAAAATTATTTAGTTTACCAAAGCCGGTAGTGCCAAATGCTTTAGAAATGTATGACGCGGTTCATAGCGAGAATATTAGTACGCCGCTTTCGGGAATGGTTGGAAAATCATCTGACAGTTACACAATAATTCCGCAATACAAAGGGAATTATCCAGTTAAACCAATGCAGTTTTCTTATTTTGATTTGAATTCTAAATCCTATAAAACCATTACTTCGCCAGAGATTATGGTGAATGTTCTTGAGGGCGCAACGCCGGTAGATTCAACTGAAACAGAAGCAAACAGAAATAAAATTGTCAATGTCGAAAAATTTAAGCCCATAAAATTAAAAACGGAACTTGTTGAAATAAACAAGAATGAATTTTTAGGTTCTAATTTATTTTACGCTTTACTTTTTGCTCCATTTTTGCTGTTACCGTTAATTGTGATCTTCAAAAAGAAAAGAGAAACTGCAGCAGGTGATATTTCAGGAAACCGAATTAGGATGAACAATCGATTAGCTAAAAAATACCTGTCAGAAGCGAAGAAACAAATTAAGAACAAAGAACTTTTTTATATTGCTCTCGAGAAAGCGATGCACAATTTTTTAAAAGCTAAATTGCGTATCGAAACTTCGGAAATGAGTAAGGAGAATATTCAGGAATTATTGCTGTCAAGGAATGCAAATCAAGAGGCTGTAAATGAATTTATAGCACTTACTGAAAACTGCGAAATTGCACGCTATGCACCATCATCTAGCGTAGCGATACAACAGGATTTTGACAAGGCAGTTTTGATAATCTCAGAGTTGGAAAAGCAAATTTAGCCAGCTAATTACAAAGACGCGAAGAAACAAATATCTAAAGGTAAAATTAAAGTTAGTGCAAATTATTTTTAGGATTTAATACTGTAAAACTTAAAGACTTTGTGTCTTTCTAGCAAAATAAATTGAAATGAAAAACATACTATGCATATTTTTATTTTCTACCCAAATTTTCTTTGCCCAAAATGGCTTTGAAAAAGGGAATGCACTTTACGAAAAAGGAAAGTATTCTGAAGCAGTTGAAGCTTATAACAGTGTGCTGCAGAACAATCAACATTCATCAGAAATGTATTTTAATTTAGGAAACGCTTATTATAAACTCAATAAAGTAGCGCCATCGATTTATTATTATGAAAAAGCACTAGTGCTAAATCCTAAAGATAATGAAAGTTTAAATAATTTAAAATTTGCCAATAAAAGAACCATTGATGAGATTAAAGTAATTCCAAAAGTAGGTTTTGCAAAATTAGTGCGTGATTTTACTGGAATTTATCACTACAACATTTGGGGCTGGTTTACTGTTGGACTAGCATCGTTATTTTTATTATTATTTATTGGCTATTATTTTTCGCAAATTACGGTTTGGAAAAGAATGTTCTTTGTAGGAATGTTTATCTCCGTTATTATAATGTTGATGACGGTATCATCTGCTATTTTTGAAAAAAAGTATTTCGACACCGAGAAACCGGCCATCATTTTTGCCGAAATGGCTAATCTTAAAAGCGAACCGCGAGATGGCGGTAAACCACTTTTATTACTTCATGAAGGCACAAAAGTTTATGTAAAGGAAATCATTGGAAAATGGAAAAAAGTTCAGCTTACCGATGGAATGGAGGGTTGGATTGAAAGTACCGCGATTAGGGAGGTGAAGTAAAAATTATAAATTTACTTTTAAAGCTTCTATCCTTTCAAAGGCTGGAAATTTTAATGTTTATAAAAAGAAAACCTTAATTAAGAAAACTTTATTTCCTAAGCTTTCTTCTTCATCTCCTCGTACCCTTTCTTAATCGATGGAAAAACATATCCAGCTATTTTTTGAATAGGATTGTAAAATATAGAATTATCAAGTGTTTCCTTTTTAGCTAGAAAATTATTATAATTTATCTTTTCAAAAACAGAAAACACAACACTCACGATCAACACTGTTTTTAAAACTCGAAAGAAACCACCACCTATTTTATTTAACCAGCCTAAAAAAGCAAGATTGGCGATGCCAGTTAAAAATTTACCTAGCAGATTTATGGCAATAACAACAACAATAAATGTTAATGCGAAGGCAACAACTAGAATAGTATTAGGGTTCCACTTTACAATTCCCATTAAAATCTCTTTGATGAATGAAGAGAATTTTATTGCAAAATAAATTCCCAAAATCAATGAAACTAATGAAGCTAGCTCTATAAAAAGTCCATTAATAACTCCTTTATAAAAAGCAAAAACTAGTAAAGCGCATAAAATAATATCAAGAAATCCCATTGTATTTGTATGTAAAATAGAGAGCGCAAATATAAAAGAATTGTTGCACATCAATTGCCAAATTTCAAGTTCTTATATTTGCCTAAATAATTATATAATTTTTGAGATCTAAATTCAGAAATCGTTAATTTACAATCATAAATCAATATGTCAAGAGACACACAACTCAAAGAACGCTGGGAACAGCTTGTTAATATACTTTCCAATCAATTTTCACAAGGTGAGGATTTAGATTTAGATGCCATTATTTATTTAATTGGCGTACAAGAACTCGGTAAAGTACACAATGAATACAAAAAAGACGAAAAATTAAACCTGATGCACATTGCGATTTGCAGATTATTAGAGCCGTACGGTTTCTATGAATTTGAATTTTTTGATGAGGAAGGTTGGCCACACTATAAAGTCAAAGAAGAGTTACCTCCACTCAAAGCTGGCGAACAGTCGGTTTTAATGAAAGAGGCAATTGTGAATTATTTTCTTGAAAGAGAAGTTATAGAGTAGGGTTTAGTTGATAGTCCATCTTTTATAGTTTATAGTCCTAAGTCCATAGTCCTTAGTTTTACTCTAGAGTCCTATGTTTGTGTTCTATAATTCATAGTCGTAGTGATTATTACTGCGACTTAGTAGAGTTTAAAGTATTTTAATTCGTGGTAAATTCAAGTACTTATTAAAATGATTTACTCTTTTCGTTAAAAATCTAGGGCTAAGGACTACGGACTGAGCACTAAGCGCTAGATACTAATAAAAACAAATCAACAATTACTTTTCTCCAATCACTAAAAAAAAACTAAATTTGCACTCTCAAATATAGAATGAAAATGATAGATAAGATAAAAGAATATATTGGCGAAGCACAAGCTTTTTCAACCCAAAATGCAGCAGAATTAGAAACTTTCCGAATTAAATTTCTTGGAAGCAAAGGGCTTTTAAAGGATCTTTTTGCCGAATTTAAAAATGTTCCTAACGACCAGAAAAAGGAATTTGGACAGGTGATAAATTTGCTTAAAACCTCTGCTGAAGAAAAAGTAAAATCTATACAAGAATCTTTAGAAAGTAAAGAAGAAAGTAAAGGGTTTTATGGTGATTTAACGCGCTCGGCTGAACCTACAATTATTGGTTCTCGTCACCCTATTTCATTGGTGAAAAACCAAATCGTCGATATCTTTTCAAACATTGGTTTTAATGTTTCCGAAGGTCCAGAAATTGAGGATGATTGGCACAATTTCACCGCATTAAACTTGCCAGAATACCATCCGGCTCGTGATATGCAAGATACTTTTTTTATCCAAACCAATCCAGATATTTTATTGCGTACGCACACTTCATCTGTACAAGTGCGCTATATGGAAAATAACAAACCGCCTATTCGTACCATTTCACCAGGAAGAGTTTTCCGTAATGAAGCCGTTTCGTCTCGCTCTCATTGTATTTTTCACCAAGTCGAAGGATTGTATATCGACAAAGACGTTTCTTTTGCTGATTTAAAGCAAACACTTTTATATTTCACAAAGGAAATGTTTGGAAAATCAAAAATTCGTCTCCGTCCGTCTTATTTTCCTTTTACAGAACCTAGCGCCGAAGTTGATATTTATTGGGGTCTAAAAACGGAAACTGATTACAGAATCACCAAAGGAACAGGTTGGTTAGAAATCATGGGTTGCGGAATGGTAGATCCTAATGTTCTAAAAAATTGCGGTATCAATCCTGATGAATACAACGGTTTTGCTTTTGGAATGGGAATCGAAAGAATTGCAATGTTGCTCTACCAAATTGGCGATATCCGCATGTTCTACGAAAACGACGTTCGATTTTTAGAGCAGTTTAGATCTAGTATCTAGTCAATGCGAACAGCGAAGCAAGTTCACAATACATTTTTGATTCAATAATTGTAGATTTTTTAGGAGCTATTTCCAGCTATTCATTACAATCTTTTATTCGGGAAAAAACCTCATAAAAGGATTTTCATTTCTATCTGGGCTAGGGCATTTCGATCCGAGATAAGTTAATGTTTAAATAACTGTTACTCGCAACGAATCAAATAATTCTACTGTTTTAATAATACTTTTGCCTACAATGAAAAAAGACATCATAATTCCCAAAGTAGAAAATGTTTTCCTAGCCGTCGTTCAAGAATGGAGCGATGATTTCATGGAGAAAGTCTGGTACGCGTACTTAGTAAATGACAGTGATTTTCTAATTGAAAGTGTCATGGTAGTTTCAAAAGCTTTTGGGACAATAGAAGGCGAATTGAAAAAAACATCATTGCTGCGTCACGCTTTTGTTGCCGTTCCCGCAGTCTCTGTGGTAAAAATAGAAATGTTAGAGAAAAGTGTTTTGACACTTAACAATGAATTTATGTTGACCTTTTTCATGGATAATAAACTCTACGATAAAAAGTTTGTTTTCAAAGCCAATTCTATTAACGAAAAGAATGTTGAGGAAGTTCCTATTTTATTTGTTGATGGAGTTATTGTGAGGTAAGCTATTTTCTGCAAAAAATATAAACCGCAGATTCGCAGATTTTATTTTTAAATCTGCGAATCTGCGGTTTTTTATTGCTTGTTGAAATGAAACTTCTTAATCTAATTCTTCCGTTAATTTCTTAAACACACTTTTTGCATCTTTTCCTTCGTATAAAATGCTATAAACGGCATCAATGATTGGAGTTTTAGCACCATAGGCTTGGTTAAGTTTATAGGCACTTTTTACAGCATAGTAGCCTTCGGCAACCATACTCATTTCCATCATTGCTGATTTCACAGTATATCCTTTACCAATCATGTTTCCAAACATTCTATTTCTCGAAAAAACAGAATATCCCGTAACCAATAAATCGCCTAAGTAAGCCGAATCATTAATATTTCGTTTCATTTTGTGGACCTTTTTGATGAATTTTTTCATCTCTCGAATTCCATTACTCATCAACACCGATTGGAAATTATCGCCATAACCTAAACCATGGGCAATTCCTGCAGCAATAGCATATATGTTTTTAAGCATTGCAGCATATTCTGTTCCTATAATATCATCAGTAATTTTAGTTTTGATATAATTTCCAGATAAATTATCAGCTACTACTTGTGCTTTATCAGGATCGCCACAAGCAATTGTTAGATAGGATAAGCGTTCTAAAGCCACTTCCTCAGCATGACAAGGGCCAGTTATTACTCCGATGTTATAGTATGGAATATCATATTTCACATGGAAATGTTCGCCTACAATCAAACTTGTTTCAGGAACAATTCCTTTTATTGCTGAAAAAATGATTTTGTTTTCAAGTGAAACCGTTAGTTTCTCTAATTCAGCATCCAAAAAAGCGGATGGAATGGCAAATATAACGTAATCAGCATAGGCTACAGCTTCATTAATATCATCAGTTAGTTTCAATTTTGATGTATCAAATTCAACTGAACTCAGATAATTTGGATTGTGCTTATAAGTTTCAAGGTGCTCAATTGCAGCTTCATTGCGCATGTACCATGAAATTTCAGAAAGGTTTACACATAGCATTTTAGCGATTGCAGTTGCCCAACTTCCACCACCTATTACTGCAAATTTAATTTTATCAGCCATTTTTTAATTCGATTTATTCAAAAGTACTTAAAAAACTAGCAACTAAAAAAAATTAATCAAAACCTTCAGGTTAGTGTTTATAAGCAGCGAGGATTTTTTTATTAATAATATGATAAATTAATATCAAAATTTAATTTTAGCAACAATATTAGTAAAGCTTTTGAGTTTTCATTATATATTATTTTTTATTTTAACACCGTAAAGAATTGAATTAGTTAGTTAGTATATTTTTTGAAATGTAAAAGGCGTCTTCCATTTATTGAAAGACGCCTTTTTATTAATTATTAAGTCACTAATTATTATTAAAACTAATAGCTCATTTCAACTATTTCTTTAACTTTTTCTAAAGTGATATTTTGTTTTTCACCTAATCCTAACCATCCTCTTTCTTTAAAACGATCAACTATAAAAGAAGCTGTATTGTCATAATTCTTAGTATAATCAGATAATTTAGTATCCATTCCCATCGTGTGGAAAAATTCTACGGTTTTTTTTATCGCTTCGTTTGCAATTTCTTCTTCTGTTCCTTCCAAATTAAAAATACGTTTTCCGTATTGCGCTAATTTTCCTTTTTTAGTTTCAAACATCACGCGGTATAGATTTGGTCCTACAACTGCTAAAGTTCTTGCATGGTCAATACCATATAAAGCTGTTAATTCATGACCTATCATGTGAGTAGCCCAATCTGATGGTACTCCTTTTTGGATTAAACCATTTAAAGCCATCGTACAGCTCCACATAAAATTAGACGCTAGCGCATAATCTTTTGGGTTTTCAACTACGTCAGGACCAATTTGAATTAAAGTTTGTAAAATACTTTCAGCAATTCTGTCTTGTAGAAATCCATCATGTGGATACGTTAAATATTGTTCTAAAACGTGGGTGTAAGCATCAATAACTCCGTTTTGCAATTGTCTTTTAGGTAATGATTCAATCACTGTTGGATCACAAATAGAAAATTTTGGAAACAATGCTGAACCACCAAAAGCTAATTTCTCCTGAGTAGACTGAATAGTGACAACGGCGCCCGAATTCATCTCACTTCCTGTTGCTGGCAATGTTAGTATAGTTCCAAAAGGTACTACTTTAGATAAATCTTTAATCAAAAGCTTTTTTTGCAGAATGTCCATTGGATTTCCATCAAAATGTGCGGCAGCCGACATGAATTTTACTCCGTCAATTACTGATCCGCCACCAACAGCAAGTATAAAATCGATTTTTTGCTCTTTAATTACGTCAACTGCTTTCATCAAAGTTTCGAAATGTGGGTTAGGCTCAATTCCACCAAATTCGATAATTTCAAAGTCCTTTAAATTTTTGATTACTTGTTCGTGAATACCATTTTTAAAAATACTTCCACCACCATAAGCCAAAAGGATTTTTGCTCCTTTTGGTACCAATGACGCTAGTTTTTCCATTTGTCCCTTCCCAAAAATTAAATTGGTAGGGTTATATAATTCGAAATTTAACATAATCTTATTTATTTAGATTTAATTGATTTAGTAATTTTTTAGCGACTAGTTTAGACGAAGCTGGATTCTGGCCTGTAATTAGTAATCCGTCTTCAATTGCGTACGGTTGCCAATCACTAATTTTTGAATAAATAGCGCCGTTTGCCTGCAAAGCATCTTCTAATAAAAAAGGAACAACTTTAGTTAATCCGACAGCTTCTTCTTCAGTGTTAGAAAAACCAGTTAGTTTTTTGCCTTTAACCAAAAATTCTCCGTTTACTTTAACATTTTTTAGTGCTGCTGGAGAGTGACATACAAATGCTACTGGTTTGTCATTGCTATAAAAAGCTTCAATCAATGCAATTGAGTTTTTATCCTCGGCTAAGTCCCAAAGCGGTCCGTGACCTCCAGGATAAAATACAGCATCGTAATCGGCTTGCTTGACGTCAGCTAATTTATGGGTGTGTTTTAATTTGTCTAGAACAGCTGTGTCATTATCTAATCTCTTAGTGTCTTCGGTTGCTGCAGATGGATCATCACTTTTTGGATCGATTGGTGGCTGACCTCCTAGTGGTGTAGCAATATCGATTTGGACTCCTTTATCAGCTAATTCATAATAAGGTGCTGCAAATTCTTCCACCCAAAATCCTGTTTTTTCTCCAGTGTCCCCAAGTTTATCGTGACTAGTTAGAACAAATAATACTTTTTTCATAATTTTTTTATTTTGTTTCTGTGCAGTTGCTGGAATGCAACTTAGTGTTAATACTATGATTGTCAATATGGCAATTTTCCTCATAACTTTTTTGTTAGATGCAAATTTAAAGCTTATGTGCTATTAGTAAAAATAATTTAAGTTATGTTTGTTATAAATAAATTTATATCATGACCAATTTAGAATGGTACCGCACTTTTAAATCAGTTTACAAAAACGGAAATTTTTCATTGGCAGCAAAAGAATTGTTTATTAGTCAACCCGCTGTTAGTCAGCAAATATCAATGTTGGAAGCACATGTAGGTTATAAACTTTTCAATAGAAAGTCTAAAGGTGTCGAGCCAACAGATTATGCTAAGTTACTTAATAATTTAATTATCGAGGCTCTTGAACGATTAGAAAATGTAGAGAATGGTTTTAGGGCTAAAGCATTTGATGCTAATCGATTGATATCTGTGGGTATTTCAAAACATTTGATGAGTAGTTTAGCAAGTGCATTAGTAACAGAGTTTGATTTTATTGATTTTAGTTTTCATGAAAATGATGTACTTTTTGAATTAGTCGATGCTAAAAAGCTTGATTTTGCAGTTTTAACTAAAAGGTATGATACGTTTGATACCATTCAGAAAAAGCTCGGAGAAATAAAGCAAATAATCGTTGGTTCTAATACTATTGATGCAACTTTATTAAAGGATAGTATTAAAAACAAAAATTTTGTGGCAGCTGAAAATTGGTTAAACGACCAAAAATGGTTCAGTCATAATGCGCAAATTCCGCATATAAAGTTATTTTGGTTGCATGTTTTTAATAAAAAAAGACCTTCAATGATTCCCAATTATATCATCCCATCAGAGTATGAAATGTTAGAAATTATCTCCAAAAACACCGGTGTTGCAGTGGTTTGGGATCTAAATGCTAAGAATCTCATAGTAGAAAATAAAATTAAATTACTATGGAACAGTAAATTAATGCCAAGTACTGAAGTTTTTTTATTAGCCAATAAAAAGGAAAATCTAACAGCTATTTTTGAAAAAATAGAACTTAAATTGAAAGATATTTTGAATTGATTATTTCTTGTAAAAATTATTATGATCTATATATTCCCAAACTTTATTAGGCAATAGCGGCTTGACATTTTTGCCGTTTTTAATATTATCTCTAATAAAAGTTGATGATATTTCTACAATTGGTGCATCAACAAAATGAATTTTTGGATGATTTTTTAATTTTAAAAGATCTTCTTCGGAAGATAATCTTGGATAAACATAAATTTCGTGATGAGCCAAAATAACTTCATAATTTTTCCATTTATGAAATGATTTTAAATTGTCCTCACCCATTATTAAAGAGAACCCGTAATTAGGATGTTTTTCTTGTAAATGAGCTAATGTATTTACAGTATAATTGGGCTGCAATAATTTGAATTCAATATCCGAAGGTTTTATATCAGGAAAATCCTCGGTTGCAAGATGTACCATTTGTAAACGATGGTAATCATTGAGCAAAGTACTTTTCTTTTTAAGCGGATTGTGCGGTGTAACAACCATCCAAATCTGGTCTAAATCAGAATATTCAGCCATATGGTTGGCAATAATGAGATGCCCAATGTGAATGGGGTTAAATGTGCCGAAATACAGACCTATTTTCATAATTTTTAGTTCTTAGTCCCTAGTCGAGAGTTCTTAGCACTTAGTCCTTAGTAAAGAAGCCTCAACTTATTGAATAAGCATTAAGGACTACCAAACTAAGGACTACTTTAAATTTTTTGAAAAAGCGTTTATCATTTTTCCCTCTTCCTCAATTAAATAAAAAATCTCATTTAAGAGATTTTCAGCAGATAGAAATTCCAATTCTTTGGCAATAATTAATTGAGTTTCAATTTCATTTAGTGATCCCCTCGGAATATTTAGAAAATGATTAAACGATTTGTCAGTTTGTCGTCTAAATCCTTCTGCTATGTTTGAAGGAATACTTAAGCTAGCTCTTTTTACTTGATTAGTTAGAGCATATATTTCTTCTTTTGGAAAACCTCTTGTCAATTTATAAACTAAAATGACAATTTTTATTCCTTTTTGCCAAATTAGTAATATACGATTTAACTCCGCTCATAATAAGTTTGTTTTTAGGTTAATTTAATAGTACTTAAAAGTAGTACTTTTTATAAAACTGATCCTAGAAACATATCATTAAAAAGCTAAAATTTAAGGACTAAACATTTAGAAATCAAATCTAAGGACTGAGGACTAAAGACTAAGGACTAAATCACTATTTTTCACTTACAAAATCCTTCACCAATCGATGTGCTTCTTCCAAAGCAACTTCTAAATCATAATTTTTAATAACAACGTCAAATTGTGGTGCAGTTGCTAACTCAACAGATGCTTTTGCAATACGCATGTTGATTTTGTCGTCACTTTCAGTAGAGCGTTTTTTTAAACGAATTTTTAGTTCGTCTATACTCGGCGGTTTTACAAAAACAGCTAACGTTTCATTAGGGAATTTGTGTTTAATACGCAATCCACCTGCTACATCAATATCAAAAATTACGTTTTTACCCAGAGCCCAAATGCGTTCTACCTCGCTCTTCAGTGTGCCATAAAAATTATCGCGGTATACTTCTTCCCATTCCAGAAAGTCTTCATTTTTAATGTGCTTTTTAAATTCTTCTGTAGAAATGAAATAATAATCTTTTCCGTCTATTTCTTCGCCTCTGGATTCCCGTGACGCCGCCGAAATTGAGAATTCAAGATTCAAATCCTCTTGTCCTAATAAATGCTTAACGATAGTAGTTTTCCCTGATCCTGATGGTGCCGAAAAAACGATTAATTTTCCTCCTTTGCTCATTCGTGTATTTTTTATAATATCCTACAAGGTTTCCAAAACCTTGTAGGTTTGTATTTTTATATATTGTAAGGTTTTCAAAACCTTGTAGGTTTGTGTTTTGATATCCTGCAAGGTTTCCAAAACCTTGTAGGTTTGTATTTTTATATATTGCAAGGTTTCCAAAACCTTGTAGGTTTGTATTTTAATTATTGTAAGGTTTCTAAAACCTTGTAGGTATTGTTTTTACTAAAATTGTTATTATGATTGAATTTTGTAAAACAAACGTAATAAAAAGAGACGCGATAAATCGCGTCTCTACATGTAAATATTATAATACGTTTAAAACTTGTTCTTTTATTTTCTCTAATTCATCTTTCATCTGCACTACTAATTTTTGCATTTGTGCGTGATTGGATTTAGAACCCATCGTATTGATTTCACGTCCCATTTCTTGCGTGATAAAACCTAATTTTCTACCGTTAGCCTCAGTTCCGTTGATGGTTTCTTGGAAATAATCTAAATGATTGGTCAGGCGCACTTTTTCTTCGGTGATATCTAATTTTTCTAAATAGTAAATTAATTCTTGTTCGAATCGGTTTTCGTCAACGTTCACTTTCAGTTCTGAGATTGCTGTTTGCAAACGATCTTTTATCGCTTGAACGCGCTCTGGATCGAGTTCTAGAGCCTCAGTCATGTATTGGCGAATATTTCCTATTCGCAATTGAAATTCCTTTTCTAAGGACATTCCTTCATCTTTTCTAAAAGTCAAGATATTTTGCAATGCTTCTTCAACAACGGTTTGGATTTGCACCCAGTCGTTTTCATCAATCTCATCGCGTTCTACTTTCATAGTGTCGGGCATTCGCACCGCCATTTTCATCAGTTCCGTTTCGTCAGCATCAGCATAAACCTCTTTTAACTGATTAATATAAGCTCTTACAATTGGTACATTTACTTTTGTAGAAGTTTGTTCTGCGGTACTTTCGATAAAAACAGAAAAATCGATTTTCCCTCTTTCTAGTTTCAAGGCAATCTGATTGCGTAGTCCTAATTCCATTTCGCGGTACAGCGAAGGCATTCGCACATTTAGATCCAAACCTTTACTGTTTAAGGATTTTACTTCTACCGTTATTTTTTTCGTTGGTAATTGCAAAGTCGCTTTCCCAAAACCTGTCATTGATTGTATCATATAATTTTCTAAAAGAGGGCAAAGATAGTAAAAAAAAGCCCCCTAGCCCCAAAGGGGGAATTGCAATAATGATCTATTCCCCTCCTTTTGAGGGGCTAGGGGAGGATACTAAATAAACGCCAGTAAAGATTAAAATAGCAGAAACAATTTTAACCATACTCAAATCGTCTTTTCCCAAACCAATTGCAAAAATAGTGGCAAACACCGGTTGCAAATAAATAAACACAGCAACAGTAGTTGGTTTTAATTCTCTCATTGAAAGTAAATTTAGTAAATAAGTAAAAAAAGTAGAGAACACCACTACAAAAGCTATTTTCCAGCTAATTGCATCAGGAACCATCGCCCAGTTTACCGCTTGGAATTGGCTCCAGCCAAAAGGTAAAACCATAATAAAACCAAATAAATAAATCCATTTGACAAATGTAAAAGCATTGTATTTATCCATTAATTTCTTGACAGTAATAAGATAAAATCCATAGGATACAGCATTTAGTAAAACGAGGAAGTTACCAAGACCAGCATTAGTTGCGTTACCAATTGATTTGCCATAAAGGATAAGAAAAGCAGTTCCTACTAAACCCAAAATAATTCCTAAAACCATGCGTTTTTGCATGCGTTCCTTCATAATTAATGCCGAAAGTGTTAACACTATCATAGGCGTCGAAACCATAATCACTGCCGCCGAAATAGGGGAAGTCAGACTCAAACCTTTAAAAAAAGTAAGCATATTAAATGCAACGCCAAAAAACGCTGCCGCTATAATTCTAGGAAAATCAGTTAGTGCAATTTTTTCTTTTGGCATAAAAAGCCAAGCCAGCCAGAATAAAATGACTGATCCACCTACGCGTAAAAATATAAATCCATAGGCGTCAATATATGTTGGCATGACATCTTTAGCAATCGTGAATGTGACTCCATAAATGATTGAGACAAAAGTGGCTCCAAATAATGCAAGATTCCGTTTAGACATTTGCAAAAGCGAGCATTACTTGATGCATATTTTGCTGCGTATTGCCTATATAAATTTTGTTTTGGATGATAAAAACCGGCCGACTCAAAAACGTATAATGCTCTAAAATGTATTTCTTGTAATCCTCTTCAGTCAAAGATTTGTTTTTTAAATCCATTGATTTATACAACTGTGCTTTTTTACTAAAAAGTGCTTCATAGCTACCAGATAGTTCACGCATTTGCTCTAATTCTTCAACAGTGATTGGATCTTGCTTAATATCGTGGAACGTTAAGTTATGATCTTTTGGTAATGATTTAATGATTTTTCGGCAGGTGTCGCAGGAAGCGAGGTAATATATTTTATCCATTTTAATAATAATTTCTTTGTGCAAAGAAAATTCATTTAGCAACGAAAATGATTATTTTTATTTAAAATTTCAAAATCAAAAAAATGAATTCAACATTTGACATCACGAGAACAAGCAGAAAAATTGCATCACAAATACTGCAGACCTATACATTAGATCAGTTAAATAAAATACCCGAAGGATTTAACAATAATATCATTTGGAATATTGGCCATATAATAGTTGTCCAGCAAATGTTGACCTACAATCTATCCGGTTTACCAATGATGATTTCAAATGCAATGGTAGAAAAATATAAAAAAGGAACTAAACCAGAGCATATTGTTCTCCAGAGTGAGTTAAAGGAAATGCAAACGTTACTGCTAGAAACAATTGACAAAACCGAAGCTGATTTTATTACTAAAACATTCAAAGATTTTCATGAATATCCTACATCAACAGGGTTTATATTGACAAGTGCCGCCGATGCAATGGCATTTAATTATTTTCATGAAGGACTTCACATCGGGATAATGATGAGTATTCGTAAGTTTATTTAGGAGCTTTTTCCCGCCATTTGTTTCAATCTCTAGACCAAAACCCTTTTTTTCTAAGTCATAAAAGGAGCTTCCTCTGGTCGTTCTTTTATGTCAAGAAAAAATAGAGTTTTGGTCAAGAGGATTTCCACTGCTGTCGCGGCTAGGGGATAGCCGTTGTGAGACGTTTTGTTTTACTATAAAATTTTTCCTAAACTTCTTAAATCAGATATAAAACCCTTTTTTTTCGTTCAAAAATACCGCTCCGCAAAGCCTATGACTGTAAGCAAGTGCTATTTAGTCTCAGACCGATGTAAAACACAAATATTAAAGTAGGATAAAAACCGAAAATCATTAAAGTAAAGTTTGGAAACTTTGCGTGGCAGGTACAATTAATCTAATTCAATTATAAATTCTATAGCTCAATATTGTCATTCTCACGAAGGAAGAATCTTAGTTAGTTGCTCTCATTATAGAGATTCCTCCTTTGTCGGATGATAAAATTAATCCGACGGTTTTAATATTTGTCAACCTTTAGCGAAATCAAATTCTCAAAGTTGAAAACTTTGTGGAGCGGGTGTCAGTTTAAAACTGAAAATCAAATTATCAAAGTTAACAACTATGTGGAGCAGGTTATTGCTGCTCGCGACGGCTGGGGATTCTTAAATTTATTGATTTGACTATTCATGATTTTAAAACTAAAAAAGACTATTCTTAATTAGCAGGCTTGTTGACTTATTAAAAAAAAATCAAGCACTTGCTTGTTTTTTTGTTTTTAATTGCCCTCGGTTGTGGGCACGAGCCAGAGTCATCGCGTTAGCCCAAAATTACTGGATGTTCGCGAAGGCTGGGAGTTTCTTATTTTATGGCGTTGCCTGTGTTGGCGGGCACAACCTGCACGCATGCGCTAGCTTTTACTGTCAATTACGCTCGCACAAGCTGGAGGAGTCGCGTTGCAAACGCTACGATTTGTTTTTACAAAGTAAGTAGGCACTCGTTACAAACGAGCACCAGTGGGATAGAAAAATTACCTATGCGCTAGCCGGTAGAAAAACATATATAAATCTTAAAATGAATAGCTTATCTTATTTTGAAATGATTGATAAATTGTACGAAGCAAGTAAAGCTGGTGTGAAAATTAAATTGCAACTTTGATAATCAGTGGTAACAAAATTGTCAATATAAAAAACCTTCTTGCGCTGCTTTTGCCCTGTGGCGTCATAAAGATATTTAATTTTGTTTTCTGTTCCAAAATTTATTTGCGTGAGCAGGTTTTTGTTTATTATCTTTGAATAAAATGTACGCACAATTAAATAATTGATTATGGCAACAGAAAATATATTTATTGCACATCCCAAAACTATTGAGCAAATCAACGCTTTAAAAGCTATTGTAAAAGCTTTCAAAATTGATTTTGAGGTAACTAAAAAAGAGGACGATAATGTGCCTATTCAAGAAATACAAAGTAGTTTAAATCAAGTCCAAGAAATGAGAACAGGCAAATTGCCTAAACAATCTGCTAAAGATTTTTTGAATGAGTTATAACATAATCCCAACTCCCGATTTTAAAAAATTCTTCAAAAAACTTTATAAAAAATACCCTTCACTGAAAGATAATTTAGGAGAACTTATCGAAAAATTGGAAGAGGATTACCAAACTGGGACATCTTTAGGAAGTAATCTTTTTAAAATAAGATTGGCTATTGAAAGTAAAAATAAAGGCAAATCTGCTGGAGCGAGAGTAATTTATTTCTTATTAGCTGATAATAACGAAATTTATCTTATTCATATTTTCGATAAAGGACAATTTGAAAATATCCCTAAACATATTTTACTGGAACTACTCAAAAACGCAGGGCTTTTGTAGTTTTTTTAAAAATGATAAAACAAAGCAATTTTGCACGGTTTTTTGTTGACTTGTTGCGCCTGAATTTGTTGGTGGGCATGGAATGCAAATCTGCGCTCGTTAGCGAGGTTTTTAGCGTATATCTGAGCAATCGGGAGTAATATGATTTTAAATTATAAAGATTATTAAAAAGACTATAACTATGCCAAAAAGAATTACTAAAGGCCCTGCGAAGTGTTCTTCATGACAAAATATTAATTCTTACTATTGCTGTGCGAATGTCTCCGACTTCGTACCCATGCCAATATTCCATTCTCACTTTATCAAACTCAATATTCATTATATTTAGTAAAATTATTCAAATTCAACACATCAACAATAGGAATATCTGCTTTTTCAATTTTTAATAATCCAGAATCTGAAACATAATTACTGGCGCTAGAATAAATATAATGGGATGCTTTCGCAACAATACCAGCGCGAACAGGATTGAGATGAATATAATCCAGTTTTGACCACATAAATTTGTTGCTGTAAATTTCTTCTGGATGATTGCCATACTGCCAAAACTGATAATTTTTGTTTCTAGAATGACCGTCGGTTGCTAATTTAAAACGCTCCAACATCCATTCTCTTCTACTCTCTGGATCTGATTTTATTTTTTCTAAAATTTTTGAAGCTGTGAATTTTTTAAAATCTCGAAGCAAACCAGATAAATCTCCATCGCCAGATTGCACAATCATGTGTATATGATTGCTCATAATGACATACCCATATAAAACCATAGCCTTATCTCTTATGCAGAAATCCAAGCATGCTACAACTACATCTCTGTAGCTTGTTCTTGTAAAAACATCAACCCAATCTACAACGGTTGTCGTTATGAAATGTGGTAAAGTTTGGTCTCTTATTTTGTAGCCATCTGACATCGCTTTTTTATCAAATATAACCGTTTTTTTATTATAATTAACTGCTTGTGTTTGTTGCTTATTCGAATGGGTGCGAAGTCAGAGACATTCGCACAGCAGTCTAGACTTTTAAGAACTTTTACTTTTTAAAGAACACTTCGTAGAGGTGGTGTTAAGAATTTTTCAAGAAGCGGTATTTCTGAAAAGCCGTTTTCTTACTTTTTGATCTGTTTTTTATAAATATAGGTGATTTGATTCAGAAATTATGTGGTGTAAATTGAGATTTTTTTTGTTTCAATATATGCAAACCACTCAAAAAAGTTTAAAGCAAATATTTATAATCAAAGTAAGAAATTATTACTTGTACTTTGTAATTAATGAAAAATGATTAAATTTGTTATTCACTAAATAAAACATTTTGTAAAACATACTTTGGTGATTTTATAACTTAAAAGAAAATTCAACAATTAGTGCTATAAAAAAATATAAATGGAAACTACATCTATTGCTTTACTGGTACAAAAACTTAAAAACGCTCCTCAAAGTGTTTTAGAACGTGTTATTGGTTATGTTGATGCGCTTGTAGAACCTACAACAAACTCCAAGCCTTATATCCTGTCTAAAAAACAACAACAAATTTTAGATAACCAACTCAACTCCGACAAAACTACTTATACTGATGCCGAAACCCTTTATACTGATCTAAAAAGCAAGTATGAATTATAAGATTGTCGTTTCGCCTATTGCTTCTAAAAATATTGAAGATGCGGTTGCATATTACATTGAAAAAACTACCAAAAAAGTAGCTCTTGATTTTTTAAAAGAGTACAGAAAAACATACAAGGGGTTACAATCAAACCCTTTTTACCAGTTTCACGATAACAATTATCGGTTTTTATCTTTTGATAAATTTCCGTATATCGTTTTTTTATTGTAGACGAACCAAGCAAAACCGTTTTCTTGAACGCTGTATTTCATACTTCACAAAATCCTGATAAATACCCTGTTAGATAACATAAAAAAACCGACCTATTGCCCAGTTTTTTTATGGTCTTTTTTTACCTGACTTTGTTTGTGGATACGAATTCAGAAACATTCGCACAGCAGTCCGTAGTTTTTAAGAACTATTATTTTAAAGAACACTTCGCGCAGCTGGAGCTTGGGGAATCTGTGTTAGTTGCTCTCATTATAGAGATTCCCCCTATGTCGCTTGATAAAATTAATCCGACGGTTTCCATATTTATCAGGATTTGGGAAACTCATATAAAACTATTTCAAATTCAAAAACTCATTCACTTCAGTGTAAGGAAATAGCATTTCCGTTGCTCCATCGGCATAGGAGGCAATTTCGTAAATATTGTAATAAAGAAGTAATCCTTTGTCAGTAAAGAAAATATTTTGTGGCAGTTGGAATTTTTCGTTCTCAAACATTAAACCGCCTGAATTAATCTCTTTATTAGCAGGAATTTTATATTTTTCTCTAAATTTTTTTTCTGCGAAAGCCTTAAAAAGGGCTTGATCTTTAAATAATTGATTAGTAGAAATCGATGTTCCAGTTTCAGGATTAAACAATAAAGAACGCAAACCATGATGACCATGAGCGCCGCCAGTGTAGGTGTGATGATCAATTTTTATATTCAATAAATTTCCGGATTGGTACGTCACACTTCCTTTAATATCGCCTTGCCAGCCCAATTTATCCTGAGGAAATTCTTTTTGTAATTGCTCCTAGGAATCGATAAATGATTTCAATAAACCATTATAATCTTTTGAAGTGTATGGCTTTTCGCCAAAGTAAATGATCTGCTTTAAAACTGAAAACACTTTTTTATTGATGCTATCTGCTACAATAGAAACTCCATTAGCAACTGGAATTTTTACTTTTATTTCAGGACAATTTTCAGTACATGGAAGAGTCGTTTTTCTTTGAAACGATTGGTCTTCAAATACCAATTCATTAGAACATTGCACCGTTGAAAAAAGAACCAAAATGTAAATTATAAAGTATTTCATTTAACAAATGTTAATTAAAAACAAAGGTAGTTTGTTGTTTCTTGCTTAGACAAAATTAAAAAGTAAATTTGCAAAACAATTTTGCTTCAAAAATTAAATTTTGAAATCGCCTGAAATAAAATAAGTACCAATAAATTAAATGGCGCTAGCATATTTGACTATTAAAAAATAAATTATACCGATATGAAATTTAATACCAAGGTTATTCACGGTGGGCAGCATCACGACCCAAGCACAGGAGCAGTTATGCCTCCGGTTTACCAAACATCAACATTTATACAAACAAGTCCTGGCCAACCATTAAATCCAGATTACGAATACAGTAGGGCTGCAAATCCTACTCGAACTGCTCTCGAAAATGCATTGGCTAGTATTGAAAATGGAACGCGCGGATTAGCTTTTTCCTCAGGATTAGCAGCAACTGATTGCGTTTTGCGTTCTTTCAAAGCTGGTGATGAAATCATTGCGATGGACGATTTATACGGTGGTACCTATAGAATGTTCACCCGCATTTATAAAGATTCAGGAATAAAATTCCATTTTGTTGATATGAATGATTTAGAAAAATTTAAATCATTAATCAATGAAAACACCAAATTGGTTTGGGTAGAAACGCCAACAAATCCGTTGATGAAATTGGCTGATATTCAGGAAATTGCTAAAATCACAAAAGAGAAAAAAATCCTTTTTGCGGTAGACAATACGTTTGCAACGCCCTATTTGCAAAAACCTTTAGATTTAGGAGCAGATATTGTAATGCACTCAGCGACAAAATATCTTGGTGGACATTCTGATGTTATAGCGGGAGCACTAATTGTAAAAGACGAGGCTCTTGGTGAACAATTGCATTTTCAGCAGTTTGCAACAGGTGCAACACTTGGACCAATGGACAGTTTCTTGGTTCTAAGAGGAATAAAAACGCTGCATTTACGAGTTCAAAGACATTGTGAAAATGGAGCGAAAGTTGTTGAATTTTTAAATAATCACCCTAAAGTTAAAACAGTTTATTATCCAGGATTACCAAGCCATCCGTATCATGAAATTGCAAAAAAGCAAATGAGCGGTTTTGGGGGAATGGTATCTTTTACTTTTGTTTCAGGTAAAAAAGAAGATGCAATTGACTTTCTAGAAAAAGTAAAAGTTTTTACACTTGCTGAATCATTAGGTGGAGTCGAATCATTAGCGAATCACCCAGCCTTGATGACGCATGCATCTATACCTGAAGAAAAACGAAAAGAAATAGGAATAACCGATGACTTAGTTCGATTAAGCGTAGGTATTGAAGATGCCGATGATTTAATTGAGGATTTAAAACAAGCATTAGCTTAAAATAAATAACAAAAAAACTCCAATTCTAAAATGTTCAGAATTGGAGTTTTTTTTATCAGAAAATTTTTCTATAAGTAGTAGATGTAACCTACACTAAACCAGATTAACCAGTCATTCGCTTTATTTTCTTTATATATTTCAGGATTAGGATTTAATCCATCAACCCAATTTGAGAAATAATATTGTAATTTCAAATCGACCATTAAATCGGCAGAATCGTTTAGTTTATAACGCGTCCCAACACTAGACACTAAAGACCATACCGTAGCGCTTTCTGTTGAAAATCCATGAGGTCGACCCTCAGATGGTGTTAAGTACTTTGGAAATGTTGTGGCTGGAGTTCCTAATGGACCAAGGGTTGAAGAAGCTTTTGCGCTGTAATAACTAATTTGACCTCCAAAACTAACAAATGGAGCAAAACTACCAATAACCGCTGAAAAGTCGCGAATACTTAAAGGGAAAAATTCAATTTGAGTACCTAAATTTGTTACAGTTGTGCTGCCTGACATGGCACGAAGTTGTTGTGCATCAAGAGAGATTTTACTGGGATCTACAAATTCGCCAAAATGATTCAATTTAGATGAAACAAAAGAGAGTTCTGATCTCAACTTAAAATGGTCATTAAAATAAGATCGGGAAGTATAATTATAATTGGAGTCAAATGTAAAATTCAAATAATGCACCAAACCAATACCTATTCCGGAGTTTCCAGCATTAGTAGAAAAATCATAGCGTTCTCCATAATCTGATTGGAAGGCCACGGGTCCTGCGATGATTCCTATTTCATGAGAAAAACCATCAAATTGAGCTTTCAAATTATTAGAAAAACCAATAAAAAGTAGCATGCAGGTTGTTATTTGTTTAATCATCAGATAGTAAAGTTGCAAATCTAGGCAAATATATAAAAACATCATTCATTAAAATAATTTTTTAAAAATAAAAAAATCATTTAAAATGTTATTTGGATAAGAAAATGTGCGCAGTTTCTTTAAAAAAATCGGTTTAAAACAGGTTTGTTTGTGAATTGTTACTAAAAAGATAATTCTATCGAGAAATTAAGGTGATTTAGTTCGATATTTTTATAAAAATGTATCTTTGGCGATTATTACGAAATCGTTTTCTTAAATTAATTATAAATAAAATTTATGTTACTAAAAATTAATGATTTTATGGCTCAAGTTGAAGCCAAAAATCCAAATGAACCTGAATTTATTCAAGCGGTAAGGGAGTTTGCAGAAACGGTCATTCCATTTATTGCAGAACAAAAAAAATACGATGGAAAAAACCTATTATTAAGAATTGTTGAACCAGAACGCTCTATCATATTTCGTGTTTCATGGGTTGACGATTTAGGTGAAATTCAGGTTAATAGAGGATTTAGAATACAAATGAATTCCGCAATTGGACCATACAAAGGAGGAATTCGTTTTCATAATACTGTAAATTTATCAGTATTGAAATTTTTAGCATTTGAGCAAGTATTTAAAAATAGTTTGACCACATTGCCTATGGGCGGTGGAAAAGGAGGATCTGATTTTGATCCACAAGGAAAATCAGATGGTGAAGTAATGCGTTTTTGCCAATCGTTCATGACCGAATTATGCAGACACATTGGACCACAGTTAGATGTTCCTGCAGGTGATATTGGCGTTGGAGCAAGAGAAATTGGTTATTTGTTTGGTCAATATAAAAGAATAAAAAATGAGTTTACAGGCGTTTTAACTGGTAAAGGACTTGCTTACGGTGGTTCATTAATTAGACCAGAAGCTACAGGTTACGGAGTTGTATATTTTGCTGAACAAATGTTAAAAACCATTGGTGAGAACATTAAAGGTAAAACGGTATCCGTTTCAGGATTTGGTAACGTGGCTTGGGGAGTTGCTTTGAAAGTAAACGATCTTGGTGGTAAAGTGGTAACCATTTCGGGTCCTGACGGATATATATATGATGAAGAAGGAATATCCGGAGAAAAGATTGACTTTATGCTAGAACTTAGAGCTAGAGGTGACAACAGAGCAGAAGCTTACTTAGAAAGATATCCAAATGCTGTTTTTCATAAAGGGAAAAGTGTTTGGGAAGTAAAAGTGGATGTTGCTATCCCTTGTGCTACTCAAAACGAATTAAATGAAGAAGACGCTAGGAATTTGATAGCAAATGGCGTAATATGTGTAACGGAAGCTGCAAATATGCCATGTACATTAGAAGCAATTAAGTTATTCTTACAAGCTAAAGTGCTTTTTGCACCAGGTAAAGCGGCAAACGCTGGAGGTGTGGCTGCATCCGGTCTAGAAATGACACAAAATTCAATTCGTTTAAACTGGACAAGTGAAGAGGTAGATTCTAGATTAAAAGAAATCATGGTAGGTATTCACAATCAATGCAAGCACTATGGTGCAGATGATCAAGGATATGTAAACTACGTAAAAGGTGCTAATATTGCTGGTTTTGTAAAAGTGGCTGATGCCATGATTGCACAAGGAGTGGTATAAATCTTTATAATATATAGTTTTCAAAAGCCTTCCGTCTTGTATTTGACGGAAGGCTTTTTCATTGGTAGTAAATTTTTTTTTAGTGCGTCCAATTTAAAACACTTTTTAACAAATTATATTTAAATGATGTTCGGGATTTCTTTAGATATGAAAATGCTAAGACTCTCGTTTGTTCTATATTTGTAAAATATTATCCTCCAAAATAATGAAAAAAGGCATTTTGTATTTTTTGTTTTTATCTTGTATACAAGTGAGTTTCGCTCAAAACAACTTATTGTGGCAGGGATATTTCTCTTATAACGAAATCAAAAGCCTTGCTCAATCTCCCACAGCTGTTTTTGCTGCATCTGAAAATGCTTTGTTTACTAAGGATTTATCAACAAACTTTATCAAGACAACAAATACTGTTGATGGACTTTCAGGACAAACTATTTCAGTAATTTATCACAGCGTTAAAAGTAATAAAACAATTATAGGTTACGAAAACGGATTAATTATAGTTATAAATGACGCAGATGGGACTGTGATCAATGTAGTCGATATTTTAAATAAAGAATTGCCTGCTGCAATTAAGAAAATTAATCATTTCCTAGAGTTTAACGGAATTATATATATATCCTGTGACTTTGGAATCGTACAATTTAATTTGGCTACTATGCAATTTGGAGACAGTTATTTTATTGGTGACAATGGAGCCGAAATTAAAATAAATCAAACAGCGCTATTTGATGGATTTATTTATGCTGTAACCGTAAATGGAATACGAAGAGCTAATATTACTAATCAAAATTTAATAGATTACCGGCAGTGGACAACAATTGCCGCAGGGAGCTGGTCTCACATAGCATCTTTTGGCCAAGATCTATATGCTATAAATAGTGCTGCAAATGTCAGTAGATTTAATGCGGGTTCAAGTTCTTTCGTAGGAATCATTCAATTGCCGCAGCCAGTGTTAGATAGTCGCGCTACTGCATCGAGTTTTATTGTTACAACATCTAATACTGTCAGTATTTATAATAGTCAAATGGCTTTGATCCGACAAATAGATGCTTCGCAAATTGCTGGTATTAGTCCAGCTTTTATGGCAGCCACTATAATAAATCAAACGGTTTTCATTGGTACAAAAGAAAATGGATTGATAACGACATCGCTGTCCTTTTCAACAACTTTTGATAATATAACACCCAGTGGACCTGCAAGGAATAATATATTTGGAATTACCACTTCATCAAAAGAACTATGGGCCGTTTACGGTGATTATGCTTCAAATTATAATCCTTATCCATTAGATAGTTATGGAATAAGTAAATTTGATGAAAAAGGCTGGTTTGAGATTCCTTACGAAAAACTTTTTGGAGCCAAATCACTAGCGAAAATCACAGTGAATCCTAACAACGAAAAACAAGTATACGCAAGTTCTTTTTTCTCGGGGTTACTAAAAATTGAAAATGAAGAACCCGCAATTTTATACAATCAAACAAATAGCGGTTTGGAATCTCTAACTTTTGGCGGTCCCACTTATATTGATATAAGGATCAACGGAACGGCATTTGACAAAGCAGGAAATCTTTGGGTTACAAACAGTTTAGTCAATAACGGATTAAAAGTGCTAAAAACCAATGGACAGTGGCAAAGTTTCGCAACTAGCACAATTGTAAAAGACGTATTGAGTAGTAATTTTAATACAATTGCAATTGATAAAAACGGAACTAAGTGGTTAGCATCAAGTCAAAACGGTGTTATAGCTTTCAACGAGAGTACAAATAAATTTAAAAATATTACTGAAGGAACTGATACAGGTAATTTACCTTTTCGGAATGTAAGAGCTGTGGCGGTTGATACAAGAAACCAGCTTTGGATAGGAACCACAAAGGGTTTGAGAATTTTATCCAATGTAAATAGTTACCAGTCCGACGATCAAATGACTACGAATCCTATAATTATAGTGGAAGATGATCTACCACAAGAGTTGCTTTTTGAACAATTTATCACAGACATAACTGTTGATGGAGCTAATAATAAGTGGATTGGCACAGCTGATTCAGGACTGTTTTTAGTGTCTCCAAATGGTCAAGAAACTAAATATCATTTTACAGTGAATAATTCGCCATTACCTAGTAACACAATCAATGATATTAGTATTAATAGCATAACGGGCGAAGTTTTTATTGCTACTAATAAAGGACTTGTTTCCTTTAAAGGAACAGCAACAGCTGCAAATGATAATTTGAACAATGTAATAGTTTATCCTAATCCAGTGCGTCCTGAATACGAAGGCGCCGTTAAAATAACAGGATTAATAGATAGAGCAAATATTAAAATTACTGATATTGGTGGAAATCTAGTTTATGAAACTACCTCCGAAGGTGGTACAATTGAATGGGACACAACCGCTTTTGGCAAATATAAAGTGGCATCTGGAGTGTATATGATTTTTGTTTCGGCACAAGACGGCGTGGAAACTAAGGTCAAAAAAGTGATGATTATCCGATAAAAATTCCAAAGAAAAGAAATACCAAATCCTAAAAAGTGCAAGTCAAAACAAAAGCAATCGTTATTTCAGCGTTAAAATTTCAGGAGAAAAGCTTGATTGTAAAATGTTTTACGCTCTCGCACGGTTTGAAATCCTATTTTGTGCGTGATGCTTTTTCGAGTCGGAAGGCGAGCCAAAAAATCGCATATTTTCAACCACTGACTATACTTGAGATAGAAGCGGTTCATAAAAACAAAGGGACTTTAGAAAATTTCAAGGAGATCAAAATAGCGTCGGCTTTTCATTCTATACATTCTGATATCTACAAAAGCACAATTGTAATGTTTATTTCAGAAATGTTGCACCATTCTATTCATGAAGAAGAAACCAATGAGCCACTTTTTAATTTTCTGGAAGCGGCTTTAAATTGGTTGGACAATCATGACGAAATCGCCAATTTTCATTTAATTTTATTGCTAGAAATTACAAAATATTTAGGTTTTTATCCAGATACTTCTGATATCGACATGCCTTTTTTTGAAATGAATGAAGGCATATTTACTCCGTTTCTCGCTATTAGTTCGCTTACAGAACATGAAAGTAATTTATTTAAAAAACTGTTTGATTTAAAATTCGAAAACAGTCAAAAAATATTCCATGTCATTGAACGACAAATTGTTTTGCGAATATTAATTGATTATTATAGCTTCCACTTGGACGGTTTTAAAAAACCAAAATCATTAGATGTTTTGAAAGAAGTTTTTTCTTAAAGTTGTCCCATAAACTCAAAATTTTTAATAATAACGAAGGGTCAAATTAAATAGTTTAAATTCAACCCTTTCTTAATGTTGTAAAAGAAAATTATTCTTTTATGAACTTAACTGAAGTGCTGAGGTCATTTAATTTTAAAAGATAAACACCCCTACTCAATTCTGAAATTCCAATTCCATCAGAGGAAACGTTTTTACCTCTTTTTATAGCTTTACCATCTAAGGAATAAATAACATAAGAAGAGTCTTTATATCCACTATTTAATTTTATTTCTTCTCTAGAAATATATAAAATTGGATTGTCTTGCTTTTCAAAATCTGTTGTTGTTAAAGTACTTTTTTTTGCAACAATCACATTATCAAAAAATGCATTTGTTCCAGTAAATCCAGGACTTGATCCTGCCGCTAAAGTCAGTTCTATTACTGTGGATGTTGCAGACCCTCTAAAAGCAAGAATTTTAAAATCTAACTCCACAGTTTTCCATTCACCAAAAGCGGGAGTTAAATTAGCAGGACTGGGAAAGAAAAACGCATCTGCAGGATTGATTAAGCGAAGTTCAAATCCAATTTGGTCAATATTATTAGTGAAAACGCTCCCTGGTATGTAATAATCAAATTTTAAGGTGTAAATTTCAATATCACTTAATGTGAAGTCTTGAGAAATCCGAAAAGCAGGGGCAAAAAAAGGAGATAAGCTCTCTGGAAGCCCGTTTAAACTTGCTAAACCTTCTTTAATTGTTGTAGTTTCCTTTTGAGACGAGCCATTAGTAATCGTCCAAGAATTTGGAATGTTTCCCGAAAATTGTTCAAAACTAGGATTTTGAAGTAAATTTTGGCTTTGAACACTACTTGCAACCACTAAGCATAAAATAAGTAATTTTGTTTTCATATTTTAGTTTTAAAATTTTTTCAAAAGTAATAAAATAAACGATAATTCTGATAAAAAAGTAATTTATTTTCTCTATTTAGTGGCACTCAATAGCCAAATAAATGTTAGAATTATAATTTTCATTATCTACAGTTTATAGTTTTATCCAAAATTAAAGAATACCCAATATCGTAGAAATTCTAGTTTATGTGCTACTATTTCTCTTTATTCTAATCTCTTTCATCTTTACTTAAAATTCCTTACTTTCGCACCACGATTAAAGAAAAGGATAAAATGAGCACAAAATTTACTGAATACAAAGGACTTGACTTACCAACTGTAGCGTCAGAAGTACTTGATTTTTGGAAGAAAGAAAACATATTTGAGAAAAGTGTAAACACTCGCGAAGGCAATCAGCCATTCGTGTTTTTTGAAGGGCCGCCTTCGGCAAATGGATTACCAGGAATTCATCATGTAATGGCGCGTGCTATAAAAGATATTTTTTGCCGATATAAAACTCAAAAAGGATTCCAAGTAAAGCGTAAAGCGGGCTGGGATACTCACGGTTTACCAGTAGAATTAGGCACTGAAAAGGAATTAGGAATTACTAAAGAAGATATAGGAAAAACAATTTCCATCGAAGAATATAACGAAGCGTGTAAAAAAACCGTAATGCGTTATACGGATGTGTGGAATGATTTGACCGAAAAAATGGGCTACTGGGTAGATATGGAAGATCCATATGTGACTTACAAATCTAAATATATGGAATCGGTTTGGTGGATTTTGAAACAAATCTACAACAAGGATTTGATGTACAAAGGTTATACAATTCAACCCTATTCACCAAAAGCAGGAACAGGATTATCTTCTCACGAAGTAAACCAACCAGGAAGCTACAGAGATGTGACTGATACAACGGTGGTGGCACAGTTCAAAAGCCCCCTAACTCCCGAAGGAGTAATAGGAAATTCAATTGCAAAAGCTTTTGCACTTGAAACCTCTTTTTTAGATAATTTAGGAGATACTTTCTTTTTAGCGTGGACAACAACACCATGGACATTACCCTCAAACACTGCATTAACTGTAGGGCCAAAAATTGATTATGTTATTGTGCGAACGATAAATCAATATACTTTTCTGCCAACAAATGTTATTCTTGCTAAAAATTTAGTTGGCAAACAATTTGATAAAAAATTCTTTCAGACAGAAAATGAGGAGGATTTTGTTAATTTTAGTTCTGTTCCCCCTTTGGGGGCTAGGGGGCTTCCATATCAAGTTCTAGCAGAATGTAAAGGTGCTGATTTAGTAAATATTCGTTATGAGCAATTAATGCCGTTGGTGTTGCCTTATCAAAATGCTGAAAACGCTTTTAGAGTAATTGCAGGTGATTTTGTAACAACCGAAGATGGAACTGGAATTGTTCACACGTCACCTACTTTTGGTGCGGATGATGCTAGAGTAGCTAAAGAAGCCACGCCAGAAGTTCCGCCGCTTTTAGTTTTAGACGAATATGGAACTCCGGTTCCGTTAGTTGATTTACAAGGAAAATTTGTGAAAGGTCTTGGAAATTTATCTAATAAATATGTCAAAAACGAATATTACATTGATGGTGAAGCTCCAGAAAGATCTGTAGATGTAGAAATTGCTATTCAGTTAAAAGAAGAAAACAAAGCTTTCAAAGTAGAGAAATATGTGCACAGTTACCCACATTGCTGGAGAACTGACAAACCTATTTTATATTATCCGCTAGATTCCTGGTTTATAAAAATCTCAGAAGTTAAGGATAGAATGTTCGACTTGAACGAAACCATCAACTGGAAGCCAAAAGCAACTGGAGAGGGCCGTTTTGGTAATTGGTTGAAAAATGCCAATGACTGGAATTTATCTCGTTCAAGGTTTTGGGGAATTCCATTGCCTATATGGAGAACGGAAGACAAGCAAGAAGAAATTCTAATCGGTTCGGTAGAAGAATTATATAAAGAAATAGAAAAATCAATCGCCGCTGGTTTCCAAAAAGAAAATCCTTTTGAAGGTTTTGAAATTGGTAATATGGCCGAATCAAACTATGATTTGGTTGATTTACATAAGAATGTGGTTGATCAAATCACTTTAGTTTCTGCATCTGGCAAGCCAATGATTCGCGAGGCAGATTTGATTGATGTTTGGTTTGATTCCGGCTCAATGCCTTATGCTCAATGGCATTATCCTTTTGAAAATAAAGACAAAATTGACCAAAACAAAGACTTCCCAGCCGATTTTATTGCTGAAGGTGTCGATCAAACTCGTGGTTGGTTTTATACGCTTCACGCCATTGGTACTTTAGTTTTTGATAAGGTAGCCTATAAAAATGTAGTTTCAAACGGATTAGTATTAGACAAAAACGGACAAAAAATGTCCAAACGTTTAGGAAATGCCGCAGATCCTTTCGAAACGTTGAAAGAATATGGTGCTGATGCAACGCGCTGGTACATGATTTCAAATGCAAATCCTTGGGATAACTTAAAGTTTGACCTGGAGGGAATTGCTGAGGTGCGTCGTAAATTCTTTGGAACCTTATACAACACCTATTCGTTTTTTAGTTTGTACGCAAATATTGATGGTTTCAAATACGCAGAAGCGGAAATTCCGTTGAGTGAAAGACCAGAAATTGATCAATGGATCATATCAGAATTAAATACACTGATAAAGGAAGTTGATGGTTTTTATGCTGATTATGAACCTACAAAAGCCGCACGTGCAATTTCTGAATTTGTACAAGAAAACTTGAGTAACTGGTACGTTCGTTTGTGCAGAAGACGTTTTTGGAAAGGCGAATACGCACAAGATAAAATTGCCGCTTATCAAACTTTATACACTTGTTTGTTAACTATAAGTAAGCTTGGAGCGCCAATTGCTCCGTTCTTTATGGATCGTCTTTACAGAGACCTAACTTTGGCCACGCATTCAGAGGAATTTAGCAGTGTGCATTTATCCGATTTCCCAAAATACGTTGAAAACTTTGTTGATAAATCGTTAGAGAGTAAAATGCAGAAAGCGCAGATTATATCATCACTAGTTTTATCGCTTAGAAAAAAGGAAATGATCAAGGTACGTCAACCTTTGCAAAAGGTAATGATTCCGGTACTTGACGAGAATCAAAGAGCTGAAATTGAAGCCGTTTCTGACCTGATAAAAGCGGAAGTAAACGTGAAAGAAATTGTGCTTTTAGATGATGCGTCTGGAATCTTAGTGAAACAAATAAAGCCTAATTTCAAAGCACTAGGTCCGCGTTTCGGAAAAGATATGGGTCTGATTTCTAAGGAGATACAAAATTTTTCTAAAAATCAAATTAATCAGTTAGACAAGAACGGAACTTTAGAGATTGTTATCGCAGGAAATAATGTACTTTTAACCCAAGATGACGTCGAAATCACATCGCAAGATATTGAAGGATGGTTAGTAGCAAACTCTAATGGAATAACCGTTGCGCTTGACATTACCATTTCTGAAGAGTTGAAACAAGAGGGAATTGCTAGAGAATTAGTAAATAGAATTCAAAATATCCGTAAAGATTCTGGATTCGAAGTGACTGACAAAATAAAAGTTCAGCTTAAGCGAAACGGACCTTTAGAAATAGCAATTCTTAAAAATGAAGACTACATTAAATCAGAGACATTAACTAGCGATTTAGTTTTTGTCGATGAAATTGCAAAGGGAATCGAAATTGAATTTGACGAAATAAAAACAATGATACTAATTTCTAAATAAAACCAAAATGGCAGACGAAACATCAAGATACTCTGATCTAGATCTAGCAGAGTTCAAAGAAATTATATTGAACAAAATGCAAAGAGCCCAATCAGATTTAGATTTGATTAAAAGTGCTTATATGAATGACTTGAATAACGGGACTGATGATACTTCGCCTACTTTTAAAGCCTTTGAAGAGGGAAGCGAAACAATGTCAAAGGAAGCCAATTCACAACTTGCAATTCGGCAGGAAAAATTTATTCGTGATTTGAAGAATGCACTTTTTCGTGTGGAGAATAAAACATACGGTGTGTGTAAAGTAACGGGTAAACTGATAGGCAAAGACAGACTCAGAATTGTTCCTCATGCAACTATGAGTATTGAAGCAAAGAACTTGCAACGGTAAAAAATATACTTTCTATCCTAAATTCCAAATCCCAATAATTACCTAAAAATTATTGGTGTTTGGGATTTAGGATTTAGTTTTTAACTACTTTTGCCATCAAATTTTACAAAATGTCTTTACGAAAAGCGTATCTCCTTATTTTTATCCTTTTACTTGTTGACCAAGTTTCTAAAATATACATCAAAACTAATTTCATTTTAGGTGAAGAAGTTGAGGTGTTCAAGTGGTTCAAAATTTTATTCATTGAAAACGAAGGAATGGCCTGGGGAACTGAAATTCCAGGGGAGTATGGTAAATTATTCCTGACACTTTTTAGGTTAGTAGCTGTAGGCGGAATAGGCTATTGGTTATGGGATTCTGTTGAAAGGAAAGACAGTTCTAATTACTTGATTGTTGCGATTTCATTGATTCTTGCGGGAGCATTTGGAAATATTATCGACTCTGTTTTTTACGGTATTATTTTCAATAACAGTCACTACGAATTAGCAACCCTATTCTCTGATCAACCTTATGGAACATTATTTCACGGTAAAGTTGTAGATATGTTTTATTTTCCGTTTTGGCATGGAATTTTACCTAATTGGTTGCCTTTTTGGGGAGGAAGAGATTTTACTTTTTTCAATGCTATTTTCAATGTTGCTGATATGGCGATTTCTACAGGAGTTGGTATTTTGATCGTTTTCAATAAAAAGGCATTTCATAAGTAAAAAAATTAGCTTTTACTTTACTTGTCAATTTTTTCATAACAAGTTTAAATCAAAACTATAATTATAGATCTCAAAAACCCTTTTTACATCCGATAAGAAGGGTTTTTTGTATTTAGCCGAAAAATAAATACAGAAATGATGACATTAAGTAAATTTCCATATTTTCTATTATTTTTATTGAAAGTATATTTTCTTCACTCATCATTAGTTAATAAATAGTTAAAAGCATGTAGAATTATTAGTTATCAGACTCTAAAATTTATTTTTGGTTACCAATAACCATTAAAAAATAATAAATGAAAAAGTTTTTTATTTTAACTCTTTTTACAACACTTTTGTTACTTCCTACAACGCAATTTGCACAGTCCAAAAAAGAAAAAGAAAAGCAGGCAAAATTAGCTGCAGCTGTTACCGAGAAAAAACCAGAAACCACAATTAAGGAATATGGAAAAATAGTAACAAAAGAAGCGAAGTCTGACGAGGGACTTTTCACAGTTCACAAAGTCGATAAGAAGTATTACTTTGAAATTCCAAATAAACTTTTAGATAAAGACATGCTTTTAGTGAGTCGGTTGTCCAAATTACCTTCTGATTTGGGTGGAGGTTATGTAAACGCAGGTTCTGAAACCAATGAGCAATTAGTAATTTGGCAACGTTTTCAGGATAAGGTTTTATTAAAAGTAAAATCATATAATGCCGTTGCTGATCCTAGTTTGCCAATCAGTATTTCGGTAAAAAACAACAACTATGAACCCGTTTTATTTGCATTTGATATCGTTGCTTTTAGTACAAATTCTGAAAATACCGTTATTGATGTAACTAAATTTTACAGCACAGATGTGAAAGCAATAAGTGGACTTTCAGCTGCTATGCGAGAAACGTATAAAGTAAAAGCTATAGACGACTCTCGAAGTTTTATTACTGCAATGAAGAGTTTTCCAATGAATATTGAAGTCGTTCAGGATTTCACCTATAATGCATCTAATCCTCCGGTGATGAAAGATGCTGAGACGATCAGTATTCAAATGAATCAATCGATGATTTTATTACCGGAAATTCCGATGCAACCAAGATTAGCTGATCCCAGAGTGGGATGGTTTACGATGAGCCAAATTGACTACGGAAGTAACGAACTAAAATCAGATAGCAAAACATTTATTCGCCGCTGGAGGCTTGAGCCAAAAGATCCTGAAGCGTATGCCAGAGGAGAATTAGTAGAGCCAATAAAGCCGATTGTTTATTATATAGATCCTGCCACACCAGAAAAACTAAGAAAATATATTAGACAAGGAATAGAGGAATGGCAAAAACCGTTTGAAACTGCAGGTTTTAAAAACGCAATTATCGCTAAAGATCCACCTACAAAGGAGGAAGATCCTGATTTTAGTCCAGAGGATATTCGGTATTCTGTGATTCGTTACGTGGCAAGTACCACTCGCAATGCAGTTGGGCCTAGTGTCTCTGATCCTAGAACTGGAGAAATTATTGAAAGTGATGTTATTTGGTACCACAATCATTTACGCTCGTACCGCAATAGGTATTTATTAGAGACTGGCGCTGCTAATCCTTCTGCTCGAACTTTAAATACTTCCGATGAAGAAATGGGCGAGATGATGCGTTTTGTAATTGCTCATGAAGTAGGACACGCACTCGGTTTCCCACATAATATGGGAGCAAGTAACGCTTACGAGGTAGAGAATTATAGAAATGGATCTTTTACACAAAAAAGCGGAATTGCAGCGAGTTTAATGGATTATGCCCGTTTTAATTATATTGCTCAGCCCGGAGACAAAGGTATCCGTTTCATTCGTCAAATGGGACCTTACGATCATTACGCTTTAAATTGGGGATATCGTGTAATTCCAAATGCTATTTCGCCAGAGGCAGAAGTTGCTACATTAGACAAGTGGATTACGGACAAAGCTGGGGATTTGAATTATAAGTTTGGTAAACAAAGCAGTAGTTTTGACCCTACATCACAAACGGAGGATATTGGAAATAATTCGATGAAAGCGAGTTCGTATGGACTTAAAAACCTAGAATTTGTAGCCTCTAATTTATCGAAATGGACAAGTGATGCTACTAATAATTACGAGGATTTAGACGAATTATACAAAGAAATGCTTGACGTTTGGAGCAGATATATTGGTCACGTTGTTACAAATGTAGGTGGCGTTTATGAAAACACTAAAAAGCCAAATCAAAAAGGTAACGTATTTGATGTGGTGCCAAAAGCAAAACAACAGGAAGCGATGCAGTGGTTGCAAGCGAATGCTTTTGCATCTCCAACATGGTTAGTTAATTTGGCAACTTTAAAAAACATTGATTTTTCGGGTTATACGGAACGTTTTAGAAGTTTGCAAGTACGACATTTAAATAATGTATTAAGTTTTGAAAGAATTGGTAGATTGATGGATACAGAAATTGTAGGAGCTAATAATTATAATGCTCTTGATTTACTTCAAGACATGCGCAAAGGTATGTGGAAAGAAGCAAGTTCAGGATCGAATGTTACAATTTACAGAAGAAATTTACAACGTGCTTACTTAGAAAGAATGAATTTCTTGATGAATGAAGAATTAAAAGCAGGAACAACTAGAGAGTTTTATAATGTTGCGCAATCTGATGTTAGAGGATTGGTAAGAGGAGAACTAAATATTTTGAAATCAAGTTTATCCGTTGCAAAAAATGCCGCAGTAAACACAGAAACCAAATATCATTACCAAGATTGTATTAAACGTATTGAAAAGATATTAGACCCAAAATAGGGCAACTTACTTTTAGTAGAAATAAGCAAAGGAGCTCGATAGCACATCGGGCTCCTTTTTTTATCGCTGATTATTTTTAATAAAAAAGCTTTTTATCATCAGAAATAGTTTTGATTTCTGTTTGAAAAAAAGACGTATTTCGAATTAGATCATAGATCTCTTTTACTGTTTTAGATTTATTTGTTTTGTCCGGGAGCATAACGTTTAGCGCTTTTTCCACCAAATATTTTTTTAGCTTGACCTGGGGGTAGTTTTTTAGCTTTATACGTAGATCTGCTATTTCCAGTTTGAATACTACAGTTTGAAAATGAAATTGCAAATAGAATAACCATAATACTTACGGTAAATCTTGAATTTTTAAATGTTCTCATGAATTAATTAAATTTTTTCTGCTGCAAAAGTACGTCTTAAAAATTAAAAAATATAAACTTCATTCGGCGTCACACAATAATCCAACTTAACATCACTTTCAAAAGCATCTTCAATTAGTTCTTCGGCTTCGAAGAAAGATAAGCCTATTTTAATAGTTTCGGGTTTGCATTCTGCAAGGAATTTATCATAAAAACCTTTTCCATAACCTACTCGATGTCCATTGTTATCAAATGCTAAAAGCGGTATAAAAACTACCTCTATTTTATTTGAAGGTACTTCAATACCATTAACAGGTTCAGGAATGTTGTATTCATTTTTTTTGATTTTGGTACTGTCAGTTAACAGAAAATGAGTCATATTCCTAGTTTCAAAATCACTTTTAGAAATAATAATTTCCTTGTCTTTGCCTGAAAGTAAGTGCAAGATAAATTCGGTGTTTACTTCATTGTGTTCCGTTATTGGTAAAAAAATATGAAAATAGGTTTTCTCCCAAACAGGAAGTGTAATTAATTTATTGGCAACAGCCAAACTCATTTCCTCAATATCATTTTCAGAAAGTTGTTTTCGTAGCGCTTTATATTTTGATCTTATTTCTGATTTTTTCATTTTAATAATATTTTATTTGCTCATTGTAAGTACTTGATCCCGTGTTCTTGTTTTAAAGTCAGTCCAACTATAATTTCACAAGCTAATGTTTACAGTGGGTTTAAATCTGACCGAAGTGCAGATTTCTACTTAAAGATTCAAGACAATTTTGCGGTAATAATTTGACACTAAGTTAATAACCAAAACTAAGGACTAAAAACTAAGGACTGAAACCTAAGCACTAAAAACTAAAAACTTCTATTCCTCCTCCTCTTCATCCAAAGCATTTGATAAATGATATATTGCATCGCCTTCATAAACAATGGGCGAGTGATTCGCATTGATAATATAACCATCATTTGGCGCTTTTACTTTTCGTTCAAATTTTCCGTACGGATCGGTGATAATTGCGAGGACAGTGCCTTTTTTCACAAATTTCCCTAGACTATTATAATCTTGCATTAATCCAGAGCATTTTGCACGAATCCAGCCTGATTTCTCAATATAGATTGTGTTCAATTTTTGGTGACTAATACTGTGTTTTGGATCTAACATGTCAAAATGATTTAGAAATCGCTTTGCTCCACTAATTCCCTCAGCAGCAATTGCTGAATTAATATCTAGTGATTTTCCGCCTTCGAAAAGGAGCATTTTAACATTCAATTTTTCACTGGAATTTCTAAAAGAACCTGAAATATTTTTAGAGTATAACGTAAACGGCGCGTTAAAAACATCAGCTAGAATCTTTAACTCGGGATTGTCTTGCGTTATTCTTATTTGTGGTGCGTTAAACCTACTTGCTCCTCCTGCATGAAAATCTACTGCATAATTGACAATAGGCATTATTTCAGTCAGAATTTGAAATGCAAACCTGCTAGCTAGCGATCCAGTTTTATTTCCTGGAAAAACCCGATTTAAATCCCTCCCGTCTGGAAACTCTCTCGATTTATTGACAAACCCATAAACGTTTATTATGGGAAAACATATGATTGTTCCCCGTTTTGGTTTGTTAATTTTTTTATTAATAAGTTGTCTGACAATTTCTACACCATTGATTTCGTCTCCATGAATTCCGGCAGAGAAAAGTACAACAGGGCCGTCAATTTTAGAACGTCGTACAATTATAGGAATGTTTAGTTTTGTTGTAGTGTGCAGTCTAGCGATCTCAACATTAATGGTTTTGTTTTCGCCAGGCATTATGCTTTCGCCAAAAAGAACGAGGGGCTTGCTGTTACTTTTTATCATAATTTCTTAAAAGGCTAAAAATAACAATTATAGTGCTTTAGAAACTAAGGTTCTCGTATAATTTTATCAAAAAGATTTACAACAATCAAAGGTGCTGCAATTTTTAATGAAAAAACTAAACCACAAATTAAAAGTTAAAATATAAAATTTGACATCTAAGTAAAAAGTGAAAACTATTTCCTATCAAATCCGACAGCTTACTTTCAGTTATTGCGCTAATTGCTTTTAAGATCATTAAATAAAAGAGGAAAGCACAAACTTTTATCTTTATCTGCTTTTTACATGGTTTAGAAAAACGACATTGTTTTTTGTTCATCATTTATTTAAAAAATCTCCGCGTAGTAAAGGGGATTAGGCAACTTTTAATTAAAATCATTTTACCAAATTGGTAAAAATTCGTGTTATTCTTGGTAGAGAAAATTGCACTGTTTGTTTTGAAATAGCACGATTTAAGTTTGTATTTCGTAATATTTGAGATTAACTTTGTTTTTATGACTCCAATCGCTTTAGCTCTTCAAATTCAAACCTTGCCTGACAATCCAGGCGTGTATCAATATTACGACAAAGAAGGGAAAATTTTATACGTGGGTAAGGCCAAAAATCTAAAAAAAAGGGTTTCCTCTTATTTTAATAAAATTCATGATACAGCCAAAACTAATGTGCTGGTCAAAAAAATCGTCACTATAAGGCACATTGTTGTTCCCACAGAAACCGATGCGCTTTTACTAGAAAACAACTTAATTAAAACCTTGCAACCACGCTATAATGTGTTGCTGCGGGATGATAAAAGTTACCCATGGTTGTGTATAAAGAAAGAACCATTTTCACGCATATTTGCGACTCGTAGAATGGTAAAAGATGGCTCAGAATATTTTGGTCCATACACTAGTTTTAAGACCGTGAGTACTATTTTAGATTTAATTAAAGAATTGTATCCGCTTAGAACTTGTAATTATGATTTAACTAAAAGCAATATTGACAGCGGTAAGTTTAAGGTTTGTCTGGAATATCATATAGGCAATTGCATGGGGCCGTGTGAAGGTTTTGAAACTTTAGAAAATTACCAAAAACAGGTAGATGCGATTCGCGAAATTTTAAAAGGAAATTTCAAAGAAAGCATGAAAGATTTCAAGCGAGTGATGACAAATCTAGCCGTTGATATGCACTTTGAAGAAGCGCAAAAAATAAAAGAAAAAATTGAAATTTTAGAAAACTACCAGTCCCGTTCTACAATAGTCAATCCCAAAATCAGTAATATTGATGTGTTTTCAATCGTTTCTGATGAAAGCGCAGCTTACGTAAACTTCTTGCAAATTGCTCACGGTTCCATCATTCGTTCTCATACGATGGAAATCAAAAAGAAACTCGACGAATCTGACGAGGAGTTGTTAGAATTAGCGATTATAGAATTACGAGAACGCTTTCATTTACTGTCTCGCGAAATAATTGTACCCTTTCCAGTTGAAGTAGGCGAAAATGTAAAAATTACCGTCCCACAACTAGGTGATAAAAAGCAAATTCTAGATTTATCCATCAGGAATGCTAAGTTTTACCGCATTGAACAATTAAAACAATTACAAATTGTAGATCCAGAGCGGCACACGAAGAGGATTATGGCACAAATGCAAAAAGACCTGCGATTGCCAGTCGAGCCGCGACATATAGAATGTTTTGATAACTCTAACATTCAGGGTACAAATCCAGTTTCGGCTTGTGTGGTTTTCAAAGATGGGAAACCCAGCAAGAAGGATTACCGTCATTTTAATATAAAAACTGTCGAAGGCCCGGATGATTTTGCATCGATGACCGAAGTCGTTTACAGGCGTTACAAAAGACTACTAGATGAAAACGAACCGCTACCTAATTTAATCATTATCGACGGTGGAAAAGGACAGTTATCAGCAGCTCTAAAAAGTTTAGATGAACTTGGTTTGCGTGGAAAAATCGCGATTATTGGCATTGCAAAAAGGCTGGAAGAATTATTTTATCCAGGCGATTCTATTCCTCTATACTTAGACAAAAAATCTGAAACGCTTAAAATTATTCAGCAATTACGAAACGAAGCACACCGTTTTGGCATAACGCATCACCGTGACAAAAGGAGTAAAGCAGCGTTGAACTCTTCAATTGAAAGTATTCCCGGCATTGGCGAAAAAACAATGATGACGTTGATTCAGCATTTTAAAAGTGTTAAAAGATTAAAATTAGCCACCGAAATAGAAATTTCTGCCGTGATAGGAGTGTCAAGAGCCAAAAAAATTGTCGACTTTTACAAAAACAATTAGTCTTTTCATTATGAGCCTATTCCAGCTTTACATTTCAAGCTCTCTGCAAAAAATCTTTTTTTCTAGTGAAAAAAAAGGAGCTTCTAAGGTCGCTCTTTTTTTTCAAGAAAAAATAAATTTTTTGCCATCGCGGCTTTTCATTTCTATCTGGGGCTTTAATTTTGTTATTCAATCACAATTAAATAGGTCTCAAAATCCACAGTTTAGAACTCGCAACTTAGTTTTTTATTCTGCCTTTTTTCTTTTCGCTTTTTTCTTCCTTTCTCACACTTCATTCGCACAGGAGCAAAAACGGCCAAAAATAGGTTTAGTTTTAAGTGGCGGCGGAGCTAAGGGTTTTGCGCATATTGGCGTTCTTAAAGTGCTAGAAGAAGCTGGTGTAAAAATTGATTACATAGGCGGAACCAGTATGGGAGCCGTTATTGGTGGCCTTTATGCTTCGGGTTACAATGCAGCCCAAATCGATTCTATCTTTCAAGCAACTGATTTTAGTAAATTATTGAGCGACTACATACCTCGTTCCTCAAAAAGTTTCTACGAAAAAAGAAATGAAGAACTATACGCGCTGGTTTTGCCTTTTAGCAATCTCAAATTAGGAATTCCACAGGCGTTGTCAAAAGGAATGTACAATTATAATTTGCTAAGTCGAATTACTAGAAATGTCAATGACACTAAAGAGTTCAGCAAGCTCCCAATTCCCTTTTTATGTATCGCTACTAATATAGAAACTGGCGAAGAAGTACTTTTAAACAAAGGTAATTTGGCGCAAGCCATGATAGCTAGCTCTGCTTTTCCCTCTTTATTTTCCCCAGTTGAAATTGATGGAAAGATTCTGGTCGATGGCGGAGTTGTCAATAATTACCCTATTGAAGAAGTACGTAAATTAGGGGCAGATATTATAATAGGCGTTGATGTTCAAAATGACTTGTTGGACAGAGACCAATTAAAAGATGCAACAAAAATATTAGTCCAAATAACAAACCTTCAGTCAATGGAACGAATGAAGAGAAACATTAAAAATACTGATATTTATATAAAACCAGATATTACGCAATATGGCGTAATATCATTTGATAAAGGGAAAGAAATAATTACAAAAGGTGAAGAAGCGACTTTTGCTGTGTTTGAACAAATTAAGAAGTTAGTTGATGAATCCAATCCTTACAAAAAACCCAAATTAATTATCAATACAGATAGCCTATATATTAAATCTATTAATACAAATGACTTAGCTAATTATACTAGTGAGTATGTCAACAGTAAATTAAGATTTAAACCTAAATCTAGAATTAGTTATAATGATTTATTGACCGGAATTGATAATATTAACGGTACACAAAACTTTAGGGCTATTTCTTACTCCTTAGAAAATAACGATGATGGTGTGGATTTAAACCTTAATTTAAAAGAGAATTCCACAAAGACTTTTTTAAAATTTGGACTACATTATGACAATTTATTTAAAAGTGGGGTCTTGGTTAATCTTACACGTAAAAAAACACTTTTTAAAAATGATTTAGCATCGTTGGATGTAATTTTAGGCGACAATTTTAGGTATAATTTCGATTATTATATTGAGAATGGATTTAATTTAAGTTTGGGATTTAAATCAAATTTCAATCAATTTAATAGAAATATTACTAGTGAAATAAGTACCACAGCGCCAGTAAACCCGAACGTTAGCACCCTCAATGTTGATTTTAGCGATTTGACAAATCAAATCTATTTCCAATCTATATTTGTGCAAAAATTTTTAATAGGAGGAGGACTCGAGCTTAAATATTTAAAAATTAAATCGGAAACACTCGCTAATGTAGATCAATATTTAGATAGGAGTAATTATTTAAGTGTTTTTAGTTACGTAAAATTCGATTCATTTGATAGTAGGTATTTTCCCAAAAAAGGCTGGTATTTTGCAGGCGATATTCAGTCTTATTTGCTTTCTTCTAACTATACTAATAATTTCCAACCTTTTTCTATTGCAAAAGCTGATTTTGGAGTTGCAGCAACTTTATTCAAAAACGCAACTGTAAAATTTGAAACTGATGCAGGCTTTTCTTTTGGGCAGGACAGTGTGCCTTTTTTCAACTTTATTTTAGGGGGTTTTGGATACAATCCAATAAATAATTTTAAGTATTTTTATGGATACGATTTTTTAAGTCTCACGGGTAATAGCTATATAAAATCTACAACGACTTTTGACTATGAGATTTTTAAAAACAATCACGTCAATTTTTCAGCAAACTTTGCAAATATTGGCA
Source organism: Flavobacterium micromati (assembly GCF_900129585.1). Classification (GTDB taxonomy): domain Bacteria; phylum Bacteroidota; class Bacteroidia; order Flavobacteriales; family Flavobacteriaceae; genus Flavobacterium; species Flavobacterium micromati. Next base: position 427,425 of record NZ_FQWF01000001.1, on the reverse strand, counting down.
ATCGAATTTTTGAAACCATTGATTGGATATCGATTCCAGAATATTCAGGATATGCAGTGGGCTATGGATTAGAAACTCCCATTGGCCCAGTCGAAATAAAATATTCGTGGTCGCCGGAACAGCCTAAGGGTTTCACGTGGTTTAGTATAGGATTCATATTCTAATATCAATTTATATTGTTAAAAATTGCGAAATTTTCACCAAGAAAACGAAATGGCAAGGTTTATTACAATATCGTCAACGATGATTAAGAAAAATCTTGAATAGGAGGATGTTTTTGCAATTAAAAGGGGTTAAAAATCTCAATTAGTTAAAAGTCTAATTAAGCGTTATATTTGTATGCAAAATGATGTGAGATATGAATTATATAATGTCCTTTTTGGAAAGAGCCAAGTTAGGTATGGAAGAATTATCCAAACAATCGCCAGTTACCTTAAAGATAGCGAAACAGCAAGTGAAACGCTTAAAAGTGGAAAGCATTTCAAAAGTGAAGAAACAAAGAACTTAGAGAAATTTATCACTCTAAACAATCTTTGGGTTAGAGAAATAGATTTTTCAAAATATGTAAGTGAGGGTGCTGAACAAAAAGTTTATTTAAAAGATTCAAAATATGTATTAAAATTAAATGATTCAATTTATTACACTTCTTGGAAAGATTATTTATACAATTTGTTACTTCACAATTATTTTTAGCAATACAGCATTCGAATTAATCGGTTTTATTAAGTATAACGATTGTTTATACTCGGTTGTGAAGCAGTCTTTCGTTCTTACTACAGAAAATACTGATTTAAATAAAGTGAATATTTTTCTTGATGAAAACGGTTTTATAAATACTCGCAATGACGATTATTACAATCCAGAATTAGGAATTATCCTTGAAGACCTGCACGATGAAAATGTTTTGTGTAGAAATGGTATTCTTTATTTTATTGATACTGTTTTCTATTTAAAAGATAAATTTTGGGAGAAGCTATAGAACAGAAATTAAAGAAGAATATGTGTAGACCTGCAGCAAAATTTTGGTTGGATGCCACTTCTTAATTAAATCAGTTTTGACGATATGGACCTCACAATTATGCATAAATTTGTTATTATGAAATGAGCATGACCTAGATTTGGTCGCAAACACCGATGAAGATATGCGAATTCCATATTCCAATAAAAAACAAATATTATCTAAATATGAAAACAACTTGGAAAGGTTTATTAGGATTTCTTCAATTTATGATTAAGAGAAATCCTGAGTAATTTAATTTATTAGCAAGGAGAATCAATATTTATTGATAAATACGAGAAGGACTTTAAATGATTTTATTTGTTCATTCTGTAGATAGTTCCTTGTTATTTAAATATATTAAGTAAATTTTATCATTTCCTAAGGGTAAATTTTTATAAACTTCTAATTTAAAAAGTCATGCCAATCTATTATAAATTGGGGAATTTCCCCCAAAAAAGACATACGCAATTTGAAAAACCAAATGGTGGCTTGTATTATGAACAGCTTTTTGGCACCGAAGGTTTCCATGGGCATTCTTCATTATTATATCATGTTCACAGGCCTACGCAAGTCAAAGAAATTGTCAAGTCATACTCAGTTGAGCCAAAAATTGCCATTGGTAAAAATATCAAATCATTATTATTCAAAGGATTTGAGTTAAAGCCCGAGGACGATTTTTTAGACAGTCGGAAAGCAATGTTGGTTAATAAAGATTGTACAATAGGTCTTGCCGCGCCAACAAAGTCATTGCGCGACTATTTTTATAAAAATGCCGATGCCGATGAGATGATTTTCATTCACAAAGGAACAGGTAAGTTGAGAACCATGATGGGGAATATTTCTTTCAAATACGGCGATTACCTTATCATCCCACGTGGAATGATCTATCAAATAGATTTTGATTCACACGAAAACAGACTTTTTTATGTCGAATCGTTCGCTCCTTTTTACACACCAAAACGGTATAAAAATGGTTCCGGCCAACATCTGGAGCATGCTCCTTTTTGCGAACGCGATTTTATTTTGCCTACGGAATTAGAAACGCATGACGAAAAAGGCGATTTTTTAATCAAAATCAAAAAAGAAGGAATGATACATGAAATAGTTTATGCGTCGCACCCTTTTGATGTTGTGGGTTGGGATGGATATAATTTCCCGTATGGATTCAGCATTCATAACTTTGAACCAATAACGGGACGCGTTCATCAGCCACCACCAGTTCATCAAACATTTGAAACGGCAACGTTTGTTGTGTGTTCGTTTTGCCCACGACTGTATGATTACCACCCAAAATCTATACCGGCGCCTTACAATCATAGCAATATTGATAGCGATGAGGTTTTGTATTATGTAGATGGCGATTTTATGTCACGCAATAATATCGAGCAAGGTCATATAACTTTGCATCCAAAAGGGATTCCTCATGGGCCCGCTCCAGGAGCTATGGAACGAAGTATAGGCCATACAGAAACTCATGAACTAGCGGTGATGGTAGATACCTTCCGACCGTTAATGGTTACCGAGGAAGCCATGGGACTAGATGATGGTCAGTATTACAAATCGTGGGTGGAGTAAACTGAATTAGAAAATTTGATAATTAAATCTTGTTTGCACAATGTACTTTTTTTAATATTTTACTAATCATTGTGATTCGACTCAAATATTTAAGTAATTAATTTTGAGAAAATTTATTTTATTAAAAATTAAGTTTTATCGAACAACAATATTTTCTAATTATTATTAACTAATTTTCTAATTTAAATAGATTGACATTCAACGAAAAATACAAAGACAGCGCTCTTTCGATTAAGACATTCAATTACTGAAAAGCGGCATTTCAATAGGTGTAAATTCAAAAGAATCACAGAATGCTGAAAGTAAAGCAGATTTTATACATAAATTAAAAATTGCGATTAAAGAGGCGGACGAAACAGATATTTCTTTTTTTATGCCATGCGCATTGAGCTTATCCTGATTATAAAAATCTTTTTGAATGACTTGTCAGAAATTTTAAGAATACTAAATAAAATAATAACAACAACAAAATTGAAGAATTAGAAAATTAGAAAATTGTACAAGTAGAAAATGGTAAAATTAGGATGTATTCTAATTAATTACATCATTCAGTACTATCTAAACGAAAATTTATCTATTCATCTAATTAACAAATTATCTAATTAAAAAGAAATGTCAAAAGAAGTAAAATCAGTAGAATACGGTCTAGAAAAAATATTTGAAGGAGCACAAGATTTCCTTCCATTATTAGGTACCGATTATGTAGAATTCTACGTAGGAAATGCAAAACAATCAGCACATTATTATAAAACAGCTTTTGGATATCAATCTTTAGCTTATGCAGGCTTAGAAACAGGCGTAAAAGACAGAACTTCATACGTTTTAAAACAAGACAAAATCCGAATTGTCTTAACCACGCCTTTAACGCAAGATTCTCCTATTCACGACCATTTAAGAAAACATGGTGATGGTGTAAAAGTTGCTGCGCTTTGGGTTGAAGATGCAACGAGCGCTTATGAAGAGACAATGAAACGTGGCGCCCGTTCTTTCATGGAACCAACACTAGAAAAGGACGAACACGGAGAGGTAGTGCGATCTGGAATTTATACTTACGGAGAAACCGTACATATATTTGTAGAACGAAAAAATTATAATGGTGTTTTCCTACCAGGATATAAAGAATGGAAATCCGATTACAATCCAGAACCAACAGGTTTAAAATACATCGACCACATGGTAGGAAATGTAGGTTGGAACGAAATGAATATCTGGGTAAAGTTCTATGAGGAAGTAATGGGATTTGTAAATTTCCTTTCATTTGATGACAAACAAATTAATACTGAATACTCGGCTTTAATGAGTAAAGTAATGTCTAATGGTAATGGAAGAATCAAATTTCCTATAAACGAACCAGCTGAAGGAAAGAAAAAATCTCAAATCGAGGAGTATCTTGATTTTTATGGCGGTCCAGGTATTCAGCACATCGCTATAGCTACAGATGATATAATAAAAACTGTATCTCAGCTAAAAGCTAGAGGGATCGAATTTTTATCAGCGCCTCCACATACCTATTACGAAGCTATACCAGAACGTTTAGGGGACCACATGAAAATGATGAAAGAGGACCTTAACGAAATTGAAAAGTTAGCCATAATGGTTGATGCCGATGAAGAAGGGTATTTGCTACAAATATTTACTAAACCAGTTCAAGACAGACCAACATTGTTTTTTGAGATCATTCAAAGAATGGGAGCCAAAGGTTTTGGCGCGGGCAACTTTAAAGCACTTTTCGAATCAATTGAGAGAGAACAAGCATTACGTGGAACGTTATAGAAATATGATATTTTTACATTATGTGAAATTTTTCAGTATTACTGGCTTGTATTTTTACATATATACTGTTAAAGTGAATTTTTATTGAATTAAAAATAGATTTGTTAGCTACCTTTGCACTCGCAAAACTGGAAGGGGTGGTTTCCTTCCTAATTTGGTATAAATTTCATAATTTATAGTTTTTTGGTTAGTTAATAGCATAAAAACTCAGTCATTTATTTGACTGAGTTTTTTTGTTTTAATATATTTGGAACAAAATTTGCAATTGGGGTTAGTATCTAAAATAATATAAAATGAAAAAGGTAATACTATTCTTAATACTGTTTGCAACCGTAAGTTTCGATTCTCGAAAAGAAGATTCGTATGGCGTGGGCGAATATTTTAAATTTAGAATTCATTATGGTTTTGTCAATGCAGGTTATGCAACACTTGAAGTAAAAGATGCTACGATTAACAACAAGAAATCATTTCATGTGGTAGGTAAAGGATATACCACTGGGGTATCCCGGTTTTTCTTCAAGGTAGATGATTTATATGAAAGTTATATTGATAGAGAAACAGGGAATCCCTATCAATTTGTTAGGAAAATAAATGAAGGGGGTTATATTAAAAATCAAGAAGGATTTTTTAATCATTCAGCTAATAAGGTTCTCGTAAAAGATTATAAACACAACACAGAAAAGGCTTCAACGATACCAAAGAACACTCAAGACATTTTGTCTACTTTTTACTATTTAAGGAATCATCCTAATATTGATAAATTAAAAGTAGGCGAATCAATACCAATCGATATGTTTTTTGATGATGAAACAACAAAATTTAAGCTAAAGTTCATTGGACGCGAAAATATAAACACTAAATTTGGCGATGTTCAAACTATGGTTTTCCGACCATTGGTGCAGTCAGGACGTGTGTTTAAAGAGGAAGAAAGTCTCACCGTTTGGATATCAGATGATAACAATAAATTGCCGGTTAGGATTAAGGCTAATCTTGCAGTTGGTTCAATTAAGGCAGATATCGAATCGTACCGGGGATTAAAAAATCCTTTTAAAACTAATTAAGAATGAATAGCGAGAATAAAAACTCCCTTTTAGCAGCTATTGAGCTTAAATACCAAGCTTTAAATCAAAAAACTGATACTCAACTCGAAGGTTTACTTTGGTCTAAACCCATCACCTACTGGGATTATATTCAAACAGATGCGCTCTTGAGCCTTCAAACTCAAAGAACAATTCTCCCTGATGAAATGGTCTTTATAATGTATCATCAGGTGAATGAATTGATCTTTAAAATGATACTTTGGGAGATGAAACAAATCTCGTACAAGGAGAACATTGACGCATTGTTTTTTACCGAAAGGTTAATGCGAATTAGCCGTTATTTTGATATGCTAACAACCTCGTTTAGTATAATGGGTGATGGAATGGAAGTGGAGCAATACATGAAATTTAGAAATACTTTAACTCCAGCAAGTGGCTTTCAAAGTGCGCAGTATCGATTAATTGAATTTTCTTCGACCGATCTAATAAATTTAATCGACCACCGTTATAGAAATACAATTGATAGAAATACTTCGTATAATTTTGCGTTCGAACATTTATATTGGCAAGCCGCTGGAAAAGATTATGCATCAGGTAAAAAATCATTCTTTTTAGATGAGTTTGAAAAAAAATACAAGAACATTTTGCTGGATCACATGGAAGAATACAACACCATCAATATCTGGCAGAAATTCAAACAATTACCAAAATCAGATCAGTCAAATCCAGAACTTATTCAAGCAATGAGGCATTATGATTATACTGTAAATATTACATGGGTAATGGAACATTTAAACACAGCAAAAAAATATATTGATCATAGCGCTATAGGAAACGGTGAGGCTACTGGCGGAAGTGACTGGAAAAAATACATGCATCCTAAATTTCAAAGAAGGATATTTTTTCCAGACTTATGGAGCACTGATGAACTAGAAAATTGGGGTATTGAAATGTAGACTTACAAAAATAAATAAGATTTGAAACAAATATTGATAGTAATAATAGCGTTGTTTTCTTTGGGATCCTGTGAGAAAGCAAAGGAAATAAAAGAGAAAAAAATAGTAAAAATTGTTCCAAAAAAGGTAGAATTTGGATTCGTGCTTTCTGATTTTAATGTAGTTCAGGATACGATAAAAAAGGGAGACACTTTTGGAACAATAATCGATGAACAAAGTATTGGAAATCGGAGAATCTATGACATTACCGCCACAATAAAAGATTCATTCAACGTTAGATCTATTCGATACAATAAGCCTTTTACATTACTTCGCTCTAAAAACAAAAAACACGACTTACAAGTTTTTATTTACCAGCCAGATGCTTTAAATTATTATGTAGTTGACTTTCGAGATAGTTTAGTCAAGGCTTACAAGAAAACCAAACCTCTTACCATTAAGCGCCGAACCATTGGAGGTGTTTTAAAAGAATCACTATCAGAGACGTTGGGCAATGCCAAAATTGAAGGAGCACTGGCCGCAAAAATTGCAAAAATCTACGCCTACTCTATTGATTTTATGAAATTGAAAAAAGGAGATCGATATGCGATAACCTTTACGGAGCGATTTATAAATGACTCAATTTATGATGGAGTGGAAGAGCTCGAAGCCTCTTTTTTTGAATATAGAGGCAAAATTATTTACGCATTTCCATTTGCCCAAAATTCCAATTCAAGTAAAATCGAATATTACGATGAGCAAGGAAAAACATTGAAAAACTTCTTTCTTAAATCGCCGATAAAATTTAGTAGAATATCATCTCGTTTTTCGTCTAGTAGGTTCCATCCCGTTCAACACCGCTGGAAAGCACATAAAGGAACCGATTATGCAGCTCCACGCGGAACGCCAATAACTACAACAGCTGGCGGTGTCGTTGAGCAGAGCGGTTACACTGCAGGAAACGGGAATTTTGTTAAAGTAAAACACAACAAAACCTTTTCTACACAATATTTACACATGTCTAAAATATTAGTGAGACGCGGGCAACGTGTTACGCAAGGTCAAGTAATAGGCTTAGTGGGAAGCACAGGACTTGCAACTGGGCCGCATGTTTGTTATCGATTTTGGAAAAATGGTATTCAAGTAGATGCCTTACGATTAAAACTTCCAACTGGCGAACCCATGACGGGCGAAAACAAAGCTCGTTTTATCGAGAAAATAACACCATTAAAATTTGAATTAGATAGCGTTGCCAACTTGTAATGTGTTTGTTTTTTTGTTAGGAATCTGTAATTATATAAATCTTGTAATGCTTTCTTTTTTTTATAAATTAAAAACTAAATGTTTTTTAATTTAAATCTGACACAATGTCAACTATTTATATAAAACAGTTTTATTTTTTTAATCGTGAAGAATGTTATTTCGCGGCAAGAATTATCTAATCTCAATGTTCTGAATGATCTTATCAAATTTAATGAAAGACTTATAGAAACCTTTTTTATAAATTTAAACGTTGTGAAACGGAACGAAATTTATATTAAAACTAATTTGAGTATTTTTGGCGAAAGCAAAATTCACACAATCTAAATCCTTATAAATGGCTTTAAATACAACAAATCCAACAAAAACTGCTGCTTGGAAAAAGCTAGAAGTACATTTTAGCGAAATGCAAAATGCTTCGATGAAAGAATTATTTCAGCTTGATGATGATAGAGCTAATAAACTTCACTTGCAGTGGAATGATTTTCTAATTGATTATTCAAAGAATATCATTACTCCAGAAACCATGCAGCTTTTGACAGAATTGGCAACCGAACTGGGTCTTCAAAATGCGATAAACGATTATTTTGATGGAGCTATAATTAATCAAACTGAAAACAGAGCTGTTTTACATACCGCTTTACGCGCTGACGAATCTGCTGTGGTTACCGTGGATGGAACTAATGTAATTCCTGAAATTCATGAGGTAAAACGTAAAATGGAGCAATTTAGTAACCAAGTTACATCTGGTGAAAGAAAAGGATTTACAGGAAAACCATTTACGGATATTGTTAACATCGGAATTGGCGGTTCAGATTTAGGTCCTGCAATGGCTGTTGAAGCTTTGCAGTATTACAAAAATCACTTAAAGATTCATTTTGTTTCTAATGTTGACGGAGATCATGTTAATGAAATAATAAAAAAGTTAGATCCGGAAACTACATTATTTGTTATTGTTTCTAAAACCTTTACTACGCAAGAGACTTTGACAAATTCTGAAACTATCAAAAAATGGTTTCTACGAACAGCGAAACAGCAAGATGTAGCAAAACATTTTGTTGCGGTTTCCACCAATATTGAAAAGGTCACAAATTTTGGAATAAACCCAGATAATGTTTTCCCAATGCGGGATTGGGTTGGTGGCCGTTTTTCATTGTGGAGTGCTGTTGGGCTTTCTATTAGTTTAGCGGTTGGTTTTGATAATTTTAATGGGCTGTTAAAAGGAGCTAATAAAATGGATAAACATTTTAAAGAATCCCCCTTTGATAAAAACATGCCCGTTATTTTGGCGTTGTTGAGTGTTTGGTATAATAATTTTTTTGATGCAGAAAGCGAAGCTTTGATTCCGTATACACAATATTTACAAAAATTAGCTCCGTACTTACAGCAAGGAACCATGGAGAGTAATGGTAAAAGCGTGGGGCGAGATGGCAAAACTGTAAATTATCAAACCGGAACTATTATTTGGGGAGAGCCAGGAACAAATGCCCAACATGCTTTTTTTCAATTGATTCATCAAGGAACTAAGCTTATTCCTGCGGATTTTATTGGGTATGTCACTCCTTTATACGGTAACCAAGACCACCATGATAAATTGATGTCAAACTTTTTTGCACAAACCGAAGCCTTAATGCAAGGTAAATCAGAGGAGCAAGTACAAGCAGAATTTGATCAGCAAAAACTTTGTGTAGATGAAGCAAAGTTTCTTTTGCCGTTCAAAGTTTTCGAGGGCAATAAACCAACAAATACTATTTTAATTCAAAAGCTAACCCCAGAATCTCTAGGATCATTGATCGCTTTGTACGAACATAAAATTTTTGTTCAAGGAGTAATTTGGAATATTTTCAGCTTTGATCAGTGGGGAGTAGAATTAGGAAAACAACTAGCAAATTCCATTTTAGAAGAGATAAGCACAAAAACAGTAAAAAAACACGATAGTTCAACAGCATTTTTATTGAATCATTTTTTGAACTGTAAAAATAAAGTGTAAGTAAGTTGATTTTTTTAACTTAAATTGATTTGAAAAATTATTTTTTCAATTTTATGATGGTTTTTAGCCTTGATAGTAAACTTATCAAGGCTTTTTTTATTTAAAAGTCGCCCTATAAAAAGAGTTTTTATAAAAACAATCGAAACACGAGCTATAAATTAGTGAAAAAACGGCCAAAAATATATTATTGGATCGGTTAAAACCTCAGTAAACGTTACTCTTTTTAATAAATTAAATAATTTATGTGATGACGGGAAAATAATGTTGAAAAAAATATGAGATCCTTAACGTTATGTTAACTTTTTAAATTAAAAATGTTATATTTTTGCCAAATAATTTAAACTAAACAAAAAAATGAAAAGAATTATTTTTATCTTGACTATTTTTTTATCAGTTGTAGGATATTCGCAGGTTACCACTTCTGCTATGTCTGGAACTGTTAAATCAAATACTGGAGAAACGTTACCGGGAGCTTCTGTTCAGGTCGTTCACAAACCGACAGGTACTAAATATTTTTCTACTACGGATTTTGATGGAGGGTACGCCGTACAAGGACTTAGACCAGGTGGACCTTACACCGTAAAAGTAACTTATGTTGGTTACAAAACAACTGAAATTACAGAAATCACCGCTCCTTTAGGAAGTAATTTAACCGTAAATGTTGTAGTTGCAGAAGAATCTAATGCGTTGAGCGAAGTAATTGTTACTACTAAATCAAAAGGTAATTTTAATAAAGGTAGAACTGGAGCATCTCAGCAATTTTCAAATAGAGAATTGACGGCAGTTCCAGTAACGGGTGCGCGTTCAATAAATTCTATAACTAAATATAATGCTAACGCAGGAAGGAATGGTTCTTTTGGAGGTCAGGATTCAAGATTGAATAATTTTACTATAGATGGATCAGTATTCAATAACGGTTTTGGATTAGGTAATGAATCACAAGCAGGAGGTAGAACTGGTTCCACAGCAATCTCTTTAGACGCGATTGAACAATTACAAGTAAGTATTGCTCCTTACGATGTGCGACAATCAGGTTTCTTGGGATCTGGAATAAATGCAGTCACTAAAAGTGGAACAAATGAGGTGGAAGGATCAGTTTACAACTCGACTAGAAGTAATAAGAAAAATTTCATTGGGACTAAGGCCGGCGATAGAACGTTCATTCCAGGTAAATTTGAAGAAAAGATTTTGGGAGCTAGAATTGGCGCGCCGATAATTAAAGATAAATTATTTTTCTTTGGAAATTTTGAAACAATAGAAAACACGAGCCCGGCAACAACATGGACTTCTACAGGTTCCCCGCAACCAAGTGCGCAAGTATCTGCACCTACTTTTGCTCAGATGCAAACGCTTTCTACATTTTTACAAGATAAATTTAATTATACAACAGGACCATGGGAAAATTTTGATTCAGAAAGTGTTTCAAAAAAATTCCTTGCTAGAATTGACTGGAATATTAATGCCAATAATCAATTGACAGCACGTTATGTGCATCACGATTCAAATTCTGATGAATTGACGTCAAATTCAAGATCTTTGGGTAACGGTGATAGAAGAACAAGCCCACTTGCAATGTCTTTTCAAAACAGTGGTTATGTGATTCAAGATAATACGAGATCAGCTGTACTAGAATTAAATAGTAAATTAAGTAATTCTTGGAATAACAACTTTATTGCGGGTTTTGACAAGCAAATAGAAGATCGAGCTTTACAAGGTGGTGGTTTATTTCCAACTATTGATATCTTGAATGGTGCTAATACTTATATTTCTGCAGGTTTAGATCCTTTTACTCAGGGTAACAAACTATCATATTCAACACTACACTTTACAAATAATTTAAGTAAAACAGTTGGAAAACACTCCCTATTATTTGGAGCAAACTACGAATATTTCAAATCTAGTAACTTGTTTTTCTCAGGATCAAACGGTGTCTTTATTTTTAGTTCATTAGATAATTTTTACGCGGCGGCAAATCAATCGGCGAATACTGGAGGATTACCTTCAACAACTGCATTACCAATTCGTACACAGTTTAGATATTCTGCTTTGCCAGGAGCTGTAGAACCTCTTCAGATATTGAAGTCAAATAAACTTGATTTGTATGTGCAAGATGAAATCAAATTAAGTGATAGATTTAAAATGACAGTGGGTCTTCGTGCCACTTCAGTATGGTTAGCTGATACAGCTTTAGAAAACCCTGCGATTACGCCATTAACTTTCGCACAAGGACAAAAGTTTAATACAGGTGATATGCCAGAAACTCAATATTTACTTGAACCTAGAGTTGGTTTCAATTTAGACTTAAATGGTGATGCATCTACTCTAGTTCGTGGAGGAAGTGGTGTATTTACAGGAAGAGCACCAGCTGTTTTTCTATCAAATGCTATTGGTAACAATGGAGTACTTACGGGTTTTGTTGATGCAAGCGGTCCTGCTTTGGCAAGCGGAGGATTTGGTTTTACTCCTAATCCTAATGATTATTTTATTCCGGCGGTTCCAACTCTTCCAAGCACGTTTGAATTAGCTTTTTCAGATAAAAAATTTAAGTTTCCACAAGTTTGGAAAACAAATATAGCAGTTGATCAAAGACTTCCTTTCGGTTTTGTAGGTACGATTGAAGGAATTTTTCAAAGAAATATTAATGCAATAAATTATGTTAATGTGAATTTTGAAGGACCTGTGGGAACCTTCGCTGGTCCGGACAACAGACCTAGATTTGCGCGTACAGATCCAGGTGTCCGTGTAAATGATAATATTTCAAGTGCTATTGTTTTGACTAATACTGACAAAGGAACTTTTTATTCAACAACATTTAAACTAGATTATCCTTATCAAAAAGGTCTTTTTGGATCTTTTGCTTACACTTATTCTAGCGCTAGCGATCTTTTATCAGCAGGTTCAATTGCTGCTGGTTCTTGGACAGGTGCAAGATCTGTAAATGGAAACAATGATTTACCATTGGCATTGTCTAACAACAATACACCACATAGATTAGTAGGTCTTCTTGGTTACAAATTTGAGTACGGTAAAAAAGTAGGTACTGCAACATCAGTTAACTTAGGTTATATAGGTGAGCAAGCTGGACAGTTTTCTTATGCTTATGGTGGTGATATGAACGGAGATAGAGTAAATAATAACGACTTAATTTACGTTCCCAATAATGCTAATGAAATTCGTTTCCAGCCAATCACAGGTACAGTAGGTGGAGTAGCTAATACAGTAATCTACACTGAAGTACAACAACAGGTTGCTTATGAAGCTTACATCAAGCAAGATAAATATTTGTCTACTAGAAGAGGACAGTATGCGGAGAGAAATGGTGGAGTCTTACCTATGTTACATAGATTAGACTTATCAGTTACTCAAGATTTTTATATTATGATTGCTGGAAAAAAGAATAGTTTTCAATTTAGAGCTGATATCTTAAACTTTACAAATTTCATGAATAAAGATTGGGGAGTTACACAGAGAGTTACTAATGCGAATGTTTTGAATTACAGAACAGCAACTGCTGCAAACATTCCTTTTTTCCAATTAGCAACGCAAGTAGAAGCTGATGGTAGTAGAGTTTTAATTAAAGATTCTTTCCAGAAAAACGCCTCGGCTTTTGATGTTTGGCAAGCACAATTTACATTGAGATACACTTTCGGTAAATAAGAAATAAATAATAAATTGTTAAAACCACGTTGCAAAACGTGGTTTTTTTTTACCCTCTTTTTTACTATATTTGTTCAAATAAAAATTTTATTTATGTACTATTTTATTCAAAAATTTCATTCAGGCTGGGCCTATATAGCACTATTAGTATTGGTGGTTGCGGTGGTAACTTTCTTCAGTGGAATGTTTTCTAAAACAGAATTTACCTCTGCAAATCGCAAAATTGGCTTAATTGCACTAATAGTGATTCACATACAATTATTAGTAGGTCTTATTCTATATTTTGTTTCGCCTTTAGGATTTGCTTCCTTAGGACAAATGTCTGATAAAGCACTGCGATTAACATCGCTTGAACATCCATTAATCAATATTATTGCTATCGCTCTAATAACAATAGGATGGTCAAGGCATAAAAAATTAGTGACATCAGCATCTAAATTTAAAACTTTCTCAATATTTTATGGTTTAGGATTATTGCTTATTTTAAGTAGAATTCCATGGTCTATGTGGTTGGCGTAAGCCCCAAAAGCTCTAGTGATAGGGCTTTTTTTTATCAAGGTATGGTTTTTGTAAAATAGATCACAATAATTAATAAACATGAAAAAATTCATTACACTTTTATTATTTTTAGGATTTGCAACAAGCGCTACAGCCCAAATTATAGCTGCAACAAAACAAATTCCTTTAGTTCAAAAAGCATATAATACTAAAGCAACAATTGGAAAAGACTCCATTAGAAAAAATAGAATTCTTGCAGAAGTTCAAGAAAAAAAAATAGATTCTGTTATAGCATCTGTAGAAATTTATAAGGCTTATAAAAAAGCAGCACATGCTTCATATTACGCTGATAAATTCACAGGAAAAAGAACGTCGAGCGGAAGTCGGTTTGACAATAATAAATATACTGCAGCTCATAAAAAATTACCGTTTGGAACTATTGTAAAAGTAACAAATGAAAAAAACGGAAAATCAGTAGTGGTAGAGATTACCGATCGTGGTCCATTTGTAAAATCACGAGAAATTGATCTTTCTAAAAGAGCGTTTATGGACATCGCCACTAATAAAGGAAGTGGGGGTATGCTGGTTACTATAGAAATACTCTCTAAATAATTACCATTTGTTATAAGGTTTTGTGCTGAGATAAGCATTGTAATAACGAATATCATTAGTAACTTCATCTCCTAACCAGTCTGGTTTGAGAAAGGTTTCTGTTTCTGACGACAATTCAATTTCAGCGATAATCAAGCCGCTGTTGTCGCCGTAAAACTCATCGACTTCAAAGGTGTGATTCCCCATTTTTATTTCAAAGCGAGTTTTGTCGATAACGCCAGCCTCACTTAATAGTATTAATTTTTTTGCTTCTTCAATAGGAATTTCTTTTTCCCATTCAAATCGAGAAAGACCGCTCTCATTTGAAGCGCCCTTAATTGTCAAAAATCCTTTATTACCTTTTATGCGCACCCGCACTGTGCGTTCTGCTACTGAACTCAAATAGCCCTGAGTTATGCGATTCTCAGTGCTAGCTGCTTTTTTAAACGAATCGTTTTTGACTAAAAATTTCCTTTCTATTTCGATCATATTTGGTTTTTTAAATGTTGTTCTTTCCCGTTCTAATTATTATTTTCAAAAACGATTAGGCTGAAATGTAAAGTTTGTTGACATTTTGTTTTAATACTATTTATGATTTTCTACTGCAAGATTCTAATAGTATTGCATTATTTTCTCCAGTAAAGATAGGACAGTCAAAGGGACTTTTTGATATGATTTTTTTTCATTGAGGCTGTAATTTTTTAGAATTACATCACAGTTTTCTGATACCTATTTGTATTTTTACACGAATTGAATTAAGACAATGAATTTATTTTTCAAAACAAAACCGAAAGTAACTGCAGCGGGCATTTTAACTGAATTTTTTGGTGAATCGCAGTCGTGGCGGGAAACGAATGATAGCCTAGAACCGCTAGTTGAAATAATTAGGTTTATTCGGCCTGTGAAAATAAAAAAAGGAGAGTCGGTTGATTTATCGGAGATAATTTCTTTTTTAAAAGAAAATCATTCCAGTCGTCAGCAACTTGCAATTTATCTAAAAGAGATAGTAAAAGAGAGGAAATTTAATAAAATTTTATCAGACGCAGCTATTTTGCAAGACGTAGATTTTTTATTTGAGGTTAAAAAAAGAATTTTCGCAAAGTTCTTACCATACCAACCGCAGAAAGATACGTTAGAGTATGTTTTTAATCAAGTGTTTTATCTTGCAAATGATGGAATCTGGTTAGGAACAATTCCGTTGGCACAGTTATCAGAATTGTATGATCTGCTAAAATTTAAATCGATTTATGGTAGCATAAAACCAAATTCTGCGCTTTCTGAATTACTAATTGCGCAGCATTTGCTAATTCAACGTATCAGTGGACGAGCAATGGAGACGGATGTGATAAAAATGGTGCCAGAGTATGATGATCTAGAAAGTCCATTTTCAGCCTTTGAAAAAGAACTTTATTTAATCGAGGACCGCATTAGAAGTTCTGAAACGCATTATATTTCGGCTAAAGATATTTCTTTTTCGCAATTATTAGTTTTACAAAAACAATGTGAAGGCTTTGTAGATAAAGCTTTTCATAATAGTTCAAAGTACGGAATTTCGCTTCGTGTAAACCAGAATTTGCTTAAAATTAGACAACAATTAGTTCGGCTCAAATTTCTTATTTCGTTATTGACAGTCGATACTGAAAAAGATAAAAAAAATAATGGAATTTCATTAGCGCTTCGTTTGATTAAATTTAACTGTTATAAAAACAACGTTCGAAAATTCATAGCCGAAAGTACTCAATTAATCTCGTACGAAATTACTCAACATACCGCAAAAACTGGGGAGCAATATATCACAGAAAGTCGTGCGGAGTACTTTAAAATGTTTAAGGCTTCCCTTGGAGGCGGTTTTATAGTGGGGATTTTATGCGTCATTAAAATTATATTATCCAAAGCCGACGTGAGTTATTTTGGACATGCTTTCCTATATAGTATGAACTATGCTTTTGGTTTTATTGCCATTTATGTATTAGGATTTGCATTGGCCACAAAACAACCAGCAATGACTGCGGCGGCTCTAATAAAAGCGCTAGAAGAAGGAGTGCTGCAGCAGGGGCGTGGATCTGAGAAATACAAAGCTTTTGCTATTCTATTTGCTCGTGTGTTCCGCTCTCAATTGATTGCGTTTTTTGGAAATGTTATTATGGCATTTCCGGTATCTCTACTTGGAATTTGGCTTATCGATTATTTTTATCATTATAATATTGCTGCTTCAAAATGGGAGTCCTTACTTACTGATTTAAGTCCGATACATTCTCTGGCTATTTTGCACGCAGCTATTGCGGGTGTTTTTTTATTTTTGTCTGGAATTATTTCTGGCAGTGTGGCTAATAGAGATAAACACAACCAAGTTTATTTTCGAATTACAGAACATCCTTTTCTAAAAAGAAACTTCGGTAAAATACGCACCGCCAATTTTGCAAAATTATATGAAAAAAGATGGGCTGGCATTATCTCTAATTTTTGGTTTGGTGTATTTATGGGAAGTACTGCGTCTGTTGGTTTATTTCTAGGACTAAACTTAGATATTCGGCATATTACTTTTGCTAGCGGAAATTTAGCTCTTGCGCTTTATGGTGCAAATTATGTGGTAAGTAATGATATGCTTTTTTGGGGTATTTTTGGCATTGGAGTAATAGGGCTGGTCAACTTTTTGGTAAGCTTTAGTCTATCATTAGGTTTAGCTTTTCGCTCAAGAGCCATTTCATTGTTTGAATTGAGATTTGTATCAATTTCCATCTGGGAGCATTTTAAGTCAAATCCAGTTAGTTTTTTATTTCCAACCGAAAAGAAGCTGAAGCAAAAGGAAGTTGATCTGGCAAATAACTTGTGATATATATTCCACGAGTTGGTAATTAGAAAGGTTATTTAATTTGCTAGTTATGGAGGATTTAATTCCAAATAGAAAAATTATTCACGTGGACATGGATGCGTTTTACGCTTCTGTGGAGCAATTGGATAATCCATTATTGCGTGGTAAGCCTATTGCCGTAGGAGGTTCCGAAAATCGAGGCGTTGTAGCTGCTGCTAGTTATGAAGCTCGTAAATTTGGAGTCCGTAGCGCAATCAGCAGTATAATTGCTAAAAAAAATTGTCCTGATCTTATTTTTGTGGCCCCGAGATTTGATCGGTACAAAGAAATATCGAGTCAAATTCAAAAAATATTTTATGAATACACTGATTTAGTCGAGCCATTGTCTCTTGATGAAGCTTACCTTGATGTAACTATTAATAAAAAAGGAAATCCTAGTGCAACACTATTAGCTCAAGAAATTAGGCAACGTATTTTTGACACAGTAGGTTTAACCGCTTCTGCCGGAATATCGGTAAACAAGTTTGTTGCGAAAATTGCTAGTGACTACAACAAACCTAACGGACAAAAAACAGTAAAGCCAGAAGAAGTTATTCTCTTTTTAGAGCAGCTTGCCATTCGAAAGTTTCATGGAGTTGGTAAAGTAACGACTGAAAAGATGTATCAACTTGGTATTTTTACAGGATTAGAATTAAAAAGCAAATCCTTGGATTTTTTAGAAAAACATTTTGGTAAATCAGGCAGTTTCTATTATAATGTAGTTCGTGGTATTCATAACGGTGAAGTGAAGTCTAATAGAATTACTAAATCAGTAGCGGCTGAAAATACTTTTGACAGTAATCTTTCCTCTGAAGTTTTTATGATCGAAAAATTAGATATTATTGCGGCAACATTAGAGAAAAGATTAAAAAAACATAAAGTTTCGGGTAAAACAATTACTTTAAAAATAAAGTATAGCGATTTTACGCAGCAAACTAGAAGTAAAACTATGCCATATTTTGTTTCAGATAAAGCTTTGATTTTAGAAATAGTAAGCGAACTTTTGTATCAGGAGCGAATGAAAAATTCTGTGCGTTTGCTGGGAATTGCGTTAAGTAACTTAAATACAGAGCTTAAGCAGTTTGTTGTTGTGCAATTAAAATTTGATTTTTAAAAATAGAAGTTACGTTCAACAAGGGTTAAAGTTTATTAATTACTATTTTTATATTATAAATAAATATACATTTGACGCTTTAAATGTAAATGATTATGAGTGACTTGAAACAATATGAAGAAACTATTGCAGTGTATAACAGCAACTTAAAGGGTAAATCGACACCTATTTATTCATGGGATTTTCATAATGTTTTTTTAGAGCAAGTTAAGAACTACCATTTTGATTTAGCAAAACTAAAAGCGATTGCGACTCAAAACAAATGGGCGTTAAACAATTGGGACATAAAAAACAGTCTTAAAGAAGAAGTGATTATCGTTACAGATGTAAAACTGCAAATTATTTTTGCATCGCATAATATCGTTGAAATGAATGGCTATCTTCCAACGGAAGTTATAGGTAAAACTCCAAGAATGTTTCAAGGTGTTGCCACAAATGAAGATGTGTCTAATGAAATTAGAAATGCATTATTGGACATTAAACCTTTCGAAAAGACTATTATAAATTATAAGAAGAATGGTGAAACCTATCAATGTCTTATTAAAGGCTATCCTGTTTTTGATATAAGAGGTCAATTAAGCCATTACATCGCTTTTGAAAAAGCTGCATAAAAAAAGAAAACCTTTCCAATCCGGAAAGGTTTTCTTTTTAAAGCTATTTAGTTTTTACTACTTAATTTTGATAATAACCTTAAAAATTCGATGTATAGCCAAACTAGCGTTATCATCAAGCCCATGGCGCTATACCATTCCATATATTTTGGCATTTTTTGTTCGGCTCCTTTTTCAATTCGATCGAAATCTAGAAACAAGTTTAACGCCGCGATTATAATAACAAACACACTTATTCCAATACTCAATGCAGAATTTCCTGCGTGCACTGGCACAAAGCTTGTAAACATTGAAAACAACCAAGAAATAAGATAATAGGTAGCGATTGCTAAAGTTGCAGCGATCACAACTGACTTAAATTGTTCTGTAACTTTTACGATTTTGTATTTATACAATCCTAAACAAACTATAAAAGTCACAAATGTTGCTCCTACTGCCTGAACAAGTATCGTAGGGTACATTGCTTCAAAAATCGCCGAAATACCACCAATAAATAAACCTTCAAATAATGCATATCCCGGAGCGAGGTAAGGAGAATATTGTGGTTTAAAAGCCGCAATTACAACAAGGATTAATCCCATTACAGCACCACCTATAGCTGGAGCCATTGGATTCATACCGTTAAAAGTCATCCACCAAATAACAGTTGCTGAAGCGGTTAATAATAAAAACAAAATTAAACTTCTGTTTATTGTTCCAGTTACAGTCATTTCTTGGCTATAACCTATAGATTTAGAACTACTAAGCTCAGTATTTCTTGAGGTTGCCGTTGTAAAAGTTTTATTATTTAAAAATGGATTATTGGAATTCATAGCTAATTTTTTTGTTGTTCAAATATAAAAGTTATTTTGCAAATGATTGTTTAAATATTACTAATATTTTTTTACAAATTGCGTAAAAAAGTAAAACCGTCTCATTTTTAAATAAGACGGTTTTTAGTTATGGAAAAGAAATTAACTATTCTATTTCAGATACTCTCATTGTGTTGACCATCCCTTTTTCATTAATAGGCATAGATGCTAAGTTGATGATATAATCACCTTGTACGACAAATCCTTTTTCCTTTGCAATTCTATTAATGTCAGTAACCGTTGTATCGGTGCTTTCTTCTTTATCATAAAAAAAAGTTCTTACAGCCCACAACAAACTCAATTGTGTTAGAATTCTTTTATTAGAGGTGAAAACTAAGATTTCAGCCGTATTAGGTCGCCATGCCGATAATTGAAAAGCAGTATAACCACTATTAGTCATTGTCGAGATTGCTTTGGCTTCAATAGCATTGGCCATTTTTGCAGCGTGACGACAAATCGTTTTGGTGATAAATCTTTTCGTTTTAATTTGTGGGGTGTTTTGTGGCACTTGAATAAGTGGAGAGTTCTCTACCGCTTCGCAAATTTGTGTCATCTTTTGAATCACTTGTACAGGATAGTTTCCAGTAGCAGTTTCTCCAGAAAGCATTACCGCGTCTGCACCATCCATAACAGAATTGGCCACATCATTTACTTCGGCTCTAGTTGGTGTTAAACTTGTAATCATTGTCTCCATCATTTGTGTAGCCACAATTACTGGAATACGTGCGGTTTTAGCTCTTCGAATCAAATCTTTTTGGACTAGTGGGACTTCATGAGCAGGAAGTTCAACTCCTAGATCACCTCGCGCAACCATTAGAGCGTCACAATAGGCCACAATTTTGTCAATATTCTCTAATGCCTCAGGCATTTCAATTTTTGCAATAATTGGGATTTTATATTCAGAGTGCTCCGCTATTAACTCTTGTAAATCTTGTAAGTCTCTCGGGGTTTTTACAAAAGATAAAGCAATCCAGTCTACTTTTTGTCCAATTGCAAAAATAGCATCGGCAATATCTTTCTCAGTCATAGCTGGAAGTGATATTTTAGTATTAGGTAAGTTAACTCCCTTTTTAGACTTTAGTTCGCCACCTTGAATTACTTTTGCTATAACTTCTGATTTTTTATCAGTTTCAACTATTTCAAAAATAAGTTTACCATCATCAAGCAAAATTCTTTCACCAGGATTTACATCGTTTGGAAAGTTTTTGTATTTCATAAATACTTTTTTGGCTGTTCCTAAAACATCCTCTGCGGTGGTGAACGTAATTAAATCACCGTCTTGAACTACAACGCCTTCCTCCATAACACCGACGCGTAATTTTGGACCTTGTAAATCACCAAGTATTGCTGTTGTGTAACCAAACTCTTCGTTTAAACCTCTTATGAGATTTATTTTTTCTTTAACATCTTCGTAGTCAGCATGTGAAAAATTTACTCGGAATACGTTAACGCCTGCGTCGATCATATCTTTGATGATTTCTCTTGTACTACATGCAGGACCTAGCGTGGCTACAATTTTAGTTTTTTTGTTTGTAAGCATTTGTATTAAAAAATTAAATTGTTTTTAGATTTTATTTTCTTTGCATCTACGATATAAACCGTTGAGATGCTCTCTATGGAATTTATTAGAATTAGTGTTTCTGTAGTAGATGAAATTTCATCATTATTTTCGATTTTTAAAAAGTAGTCAACTTTCTTAAATTCGGGAAGTAAAAAAACTTTTGTCGCCATTTGCATTGGCACATTGAAAAATAGATTTAGTTTTTCTCCATTGTGAGGGTACATCACCTCGCTATTGTTCTGAATTAAGTTCCAGCGAATATTAGTTTCTTTTACAGTATAGGAAAATCTAGAAAAATTAGTTTCTCCTTCTTTAACACTTATTTGAATTTCATTGGCACTTTTACTTAAATTTATACCAAGTCTTTGATTCAAAAAATAAGCCAATCGATAATCTTCTAAGGAAGTATGAATTGCGATTAGATTGTAATCTATCTCGTCAAATTCTCCAAGACTAAGTTTACGAAGTACCATTTCTTAAAAAATAAGCTGTAAATATAGTACTTCTGTTGAAGTGTTTAGGCTTATGAGGAAGATGTTTTTGTTAATTTATAAACGAAAACGTTATAGTTTTAATATTGGAACTGTTATTTTCTATCCATTTTTTCTTGAAATGCGAAATAAGCACGTTGCGATGCTTTTTCTTCTGCTTTCTTCTTGGATGTTGCTCGCGCTTTTGCAATAACCTTGTCTTCGATACTCAACTTTACGCCAAATAGTCGTTGCCCATCTATTGCATTATCTTCAAAGATATCATAATGAAATATTTTTTTTTCTTTTTGACACCATTCGATAACTAAGCTTTTATAACTTATCACTTTGCCCTCAAGTCTTGTTATATCAACGTAAGGAGTAATCACCCGTTGATGGATAAATTTTTCACAATAAACGTAACCGCGATCTAAATAAATAGCACCAACTAATGATTCAAAAATATTACCATGAATATTTTCGCCAAAATGCTGTAGTGGTACTTTACTCTCTATGTATTGTATTAAATTGAGATCTTTACCTAATTCATTTAAATGTTCTCTACTAACAATTTTCGATCGCATTTTTGTCAAGTAACCCTCATCTCCCGCAGGAGCTTTAGTAAATAAATAAGCAGCAATTACAGAACTTAGCATTGCATCTCCTAAAAACTCTAATCGTTCATAGTTCATGGGATTACCCATTTCATCGAGTCTATTTGAAGATCGGTGCGTAAATGCTTTTTTGTAATTTTCAAGGTTTACTGGAGCAAAACCTAAAATTTTTTGAATAGAAGTAAAAAAAATCCCGTCTTCTGCCGAACGGGATTTTGAAAATATTTTCCTAATTATACGCATACAATTAGATGGCTAATTTTTTAACTAATACACAGGCGTTGTGACCGCCAAAACCAAAAGTGTTACTCATAACTACATTCATATCTCTTTTTTGAGCTTTGTTAAAGGTGAAGTTTAGTTTAGGATCAATATTTTCATCATCTGTAAAATGATTAATGGTAGGAGGAACGATTCCGTATTTTAAAGAGAGAATTGAGGAGATAGTTTCAATTGCTCCGGCCGCTCCTAATAAGTGACCAGTCATGGATTTAGTTGAATTTAAATTCATATCGTATGCATGTTCGCCAAAAACATGTAAAATTGCTTTTGATTCAGCCAAATCTCCTAAAGGTGTTGATGTTCCGTGCATATTTACACCATCGACGTCGCTAGCTTGTAAACCCGCATCTCTCAAGCAGTTTAGCATTACATTTTTAGCACCTAATCCTTCAGGATGTGGAGCCGTTATATGATAGGCATCTGCCGACATACCGCCACCGCCTATTTCACAATAGATAGTTGCTCCACGAGCTATCGCATGTTCGTATTCTTCTAACACTAAAGCTCCAGCTCCTTCTCCTAATATAAAGCCATCTCTATCTTTATCCATAGGTCTGGATGCAGTTTTAGGATCATCATTTCTAGTTGAAAGTGCATGCATTGCATTAAATCCTCCCATTCCAGCAATTGTAACAGCTGCTTCAGATCCTCCAGTTACCATAGCATCAGCGTGACCTAAACGAATGTAATTGAAGGCATCAATAATAGCATTTGTGGAAGAAGCGCAAGCGGAAACAGTTGTGAAATTTGGTCCTCTAAAACCATATTTTATTGAAATATGGCCACCTGCAATATCTGCAATCATTTTTGGAATGAAAAATGGGTTGAATTTGGGTGTTCCGTCACCAGCCGCAAAATTAAGAACTTCTATTTGGAAAGTTTCTAATCCGCCAATTCCCGATCCCCATATTACGCCAACTCTATCTTTGTCTAATTTTTCAAAATTAAATCCAGCGTCACGAACAGCTTCTTCTGATGCTACCATAGCATATTGCGCATATCGATCCATTTTGCGAGCTTCTTTTCGCTCTATAAAATCTTCTACATTAAAGTTTTTAACTTCGCAGGCAAAATGAGTTCTAAATTTTGAAGCGTCAAAATAGGTAATAGGTGCAGCTCCACTAACGCCGCTGATTAATCCGTTCCAATATTCTTCAACTGTATTACCAATGGGAGTAAGAGCGCCTAAACCTGTTACTACAACTCGTCTTAATTCCATAATCCTTTATTTTGTTATCTTTAAATAAATAAAACCCACGCCAATACTGTATAAATTAGTACAAAGTAGCTGTGGGTAATTTTATAAATATCTTTTGATTGAAATGCAATCCCAAATTTAACTTTAGAAAAATAATAACACCCGTTTACAGCAATGCAAACGGGTGTGTTCTTTATTATTTTTTAGCTTCCTCAATGTAAGAGATTGCTTGACCTACAGTAGCGATGTTTTCTGCTTGATCGTCTGGAATTTGAATATCAAATTCTTTTTCGAATTCCATAATAAGCTCTACAGTGTCTAATGAGTCAGCGCCTAAATCATTAGTGAAGCTTGCTTCTGTTACAACTTCGTTTTCGTCAACACCTAATTTGTCTACGATAATCGCTTTTACTCTTGATGCAATGTCTGACATAATCTTTAATTTTAGAATTTAATTTGTTGGCAAAAATAAAAAACTTTATTTTAAAACAACTATTTACTTTAAAAATGTGAAGTCTAAAGTATGAAATTTATTTTAATAAAGCGGGAGCAATGCTATTTATTATCGTTTTTTATCCGTTTTTTTGTGCCAATGAAAAGAAGCTAAATATGAAAAAAATTATTGTTTTTGCGTCTGGATCGGGTACTAATGCTGAAAATATTATACAATATTTTGAAAAAAGGCATTCTGCAAAAGTGGTCACTGTCTTTACTAATAATCCAAATGCAGGCGTAATTGAAAAAGTTAAAAACTATGAAATACCGATTGAGATTTTCTCTAAATTAGAGCTAAACGAAAGCAAAGTATTACAAAAAGTTAATAAAATAAATCCAGATTGGATTGTTCTGGCAGGATTTTTATTAAAATTTCCTCAAAACATAATTAAATTGTATCCCAATAGAATCATAAATATCCATCCCGCTTTACTTCCAAAATATGGTGGAAAAGGAATGTATGGAATGCACATTCATCAAGCAATTGTTGACAATAAAGAAATAGAAACTGGAATTACTATTCATTACGTGAACGAAAATTATGATGAAGGGTCGATCATTTTTCAACAAAAAATTAATTTAACGGGTTTAGAGACTGCTGAGATTGTTGCAGCAAAAATTCATCAATTAGAACAAGAGTATTTTCCAAAAGTTATCGAAAGGTTACTTTAAAATTTTCATCAAAATAACCACAGAATTAAGAATTGATCGGTGACAATAATTATGAATAGCTATGGAACACGACGTACATATTTACACTGACGGCGCAGCAAAAGGGAATCCTGGAAACGGAGGATACGGCGTTGTGATGGAGTGGGTGGGGAAACCATATAAAAAAGAATTCTATGAAGGGTTTCGAATGACAACAAACAATAGAATGGAATTGTTAGCTGTTATTGTGGGTCTAGAAAAACTTAAAAGCCCTAATACACGTGTGTTAGTTGTTTCTGATTCTAAATACGTAGTAGACTCCGTTGAGAAAAAATGGGTTTTGGGTTGGGAGAAAAAAGGATTTGTCAATAGGAAAAATTCCGATTTGTGGAAACGTTTTTTGGTTGTTTACCGTAAACAAAAAGTAGAATTCAAGTGGATAAAAGGCCATAACAACCATATCCAGAATGAGCGATGCGATGCACTAGCCGTTTACGCATCTGGATTGCCTAATCTTTCTATTGACGCTTTTTATGAAGCTACAGCATCTAAAGAATAAAAAAATAACGCACCAAAAACATTGTTTTTGATGCGTTATTCCATTTACTGACTTGAGTTTTATTTATCGTTTGTCTAAATCTTTAGCATTACGAAATCCTACCAGCAAGCCTATTCCTGCCATGATAAAAATGATCGAGGGGTAAACTGCGCCATCTTCTAGTGACGTGTACGTTGTAATTAGTAAAGCAATAAAAATTCCAACGCCACAGCCGATTAATAAAAAGGCTAGGTTAACAACAAAGATTTTCCACATCGGAATACCTTTTTCTCTGCCTTGCAAAAAAATACTGGCATCAACACCTTTTTCAATAAGTGCTAAACGTTCTCTGTTTCTCGTTGAATAAATAAGATAAACGATCCCGAAGATCATTAAAAAAAAACTAAGTGGTATTAAAACTTCTGTTAACATAATATTTTCTTTTAATTGATTAATACTTTGTATGACGAGAGAAATTTAAATAAGGTTACAGATTTTTTGAAAAAAGTTTCAAGTTTTAAGTCTCTTCCTTTATGGAGTTACTTGTGGAGATTCATTGTGTTTCGGAATGACAATATCGTGCTGAAAAGCCAAATCGCATTTTTAATCCAAGTGCTGAAACGAAACTTATATCTACTTGTATCACTTATATGATTCAATTTTTATTGTTTCGAAATATTTGTAATTTATTGTAACCTAACCCAGCAAGGTGTCGTCCTATAGAATATGAGTACACTAGAAGATCAGCATTATATCAATTTAATTATACAGGGTGACCACAATGCGTTTGCCGTGTTAGTAAATCGTTACAAGGATATGATCTTTAGCCTAGCGCTCAAAATGGTGAAAAACCGCGAAGAAGCTGAAGAAGTTTCTCAGGATACCTTTATTAAGATTTACAATTCTATAAGCAAGTTTAAAGGAGATTCTAAATTTTCAACTTGGAGTTATAAAATTGCATACAACACCAGCTTAGACCGTCTAAAGAAAAATAATAAGGAAAAAAACATTATCTCGATAGATGCTTTTTCAACACATTTAATTAAAACAATGGATAATGCTTTGAGTGCATTAGAAGATAAAGAACGGAAGCAGACTATTCAAAATTGCTTAAATTTGTTACCAAGCAACGAAAACTTCCTGCTGACGCTGTTTTATTTTGATGAAAAGAATATAGAAGAAATTGGAAAAATCATGAATATTTCGGCCAACAATGCCAAAGTAAAACTATTCAGAAGTAGGCAAAAATTAGCTGTTATACTTAAAAAACAATTAGAACCTGAAATACTAGAGTATTATGAAAGAGAGCGATAAAAACATAGAAAATCTTATTGATAAAATGATGGCTGAAAGTAATTTGGAATCACCATCAATTGACTTCACTTCAAGAATTATGGCTCAGATTTTAGCAGCTGAGAAAAGTAAAATTAAAGCATACAAACCTTTAATTTCAAAACAGACATGGTCTCTTATTATTGGGGGATTAATTGTTTTATTTATTTGTTCCTTTATGACTGGTGGTGAATATGATATGAGAATAAACAGATTTTACACAGAAAAAGTTTCTGATTTGTTTTCAGGAAAGGATATTTCGAAAAACATTTTATACGCTATTTTAATTGTTCCTTTGATGGTTCTTATTCAAATACCTTTATTAAAAAAGTATTACAATAATAGATATCAACTGTAATTTTTATTTTTTCAATCATCAATCAGAAAACGTTTGAAATCGTTATTGAAGAAAAAAAGATGTTTCTTAAAGAAAAACACTTCGTTTAAGCAATCAAAAAAATAAGATATAATCTACTCATTTACATTACTTTTAGACTGGTAGTACTTACTGTTTTTTTATGAAAATTTTGAGGGTGTAAACCGTTGCAACTTTAGTAGTTATAAACTACCTTTGCGCCTTAATTCGAAATGAAAAAAATGAATAAATTATTGATTGTTGGAACTGTAGCTTTTGATGCAATTGAAACTCCTTTTGGAAAAACAGATAAAATTTTAGGGGGCGCAGGAACTTATATTGGTCTGTCGGCCTCTTTTTTTAATGTACAATCGGCTATCGTTTCTGTAGTTGGTGATGATTTTCCACAAGAATATTTAGACTTGCTAACTTCAAGAAATATTGATATTTCAGGACTTGAAGTTGTAAAAGGCGGAAAAACTTTTTTCTGGAGTGGTCGTTATCACAATGATTTGAATTCAAGAGACACTTTAGATACTCAATTAAATGTTTTAGCTGATTTCCAGCCAAAAGTTCCTCAAGACTATAAAAATGCTGACATAGTGATGCTAGGAAACTTACATCCTTTAGTTCAAAGTAGCGTTTTAGACCAAATGACAACGCAGCCAAAATTAGTAGTTCTAGACACTATGAATTTCTGGATGGATTGTGCTTTACCAGAACTTTTGGACGTTATTAAACGTGTGGATGTAATCACAATTAATGATGAAGAGGCGCGACAACTTTCTGGAGAATATTCTTTAGTTAAGGCTGCAGCCAAAATTCAAACGATGGGTCCAAAATATGTTGTCATTAAAAAAGGAGAACATGGAGCGCTGTTATTTCATAACAAAGAAGTTTTCTTTGCGCCAGCTTTACCATTAGAAGAAGTGTTTGACCCAACAGGAGCAGGAGATACTTTTGCAGGCGGATTTGCAGGTTACATTACACAGAGTGAAAACGTTTCATTCGAAAATATGAAAAACGCTATTATTCAAGGTTCTAATTTAGCCTCCTTTTGCGTTGAGAAATTTGGAACTGAAAGAATGATTGATTTAGATAAAAGTGAAGTTTTGTCACGATTGAAACAATTCAAATCATTGACACAATTTGATATAGAATTATAACTGTGAAAACCTCGGAAACGGGGTTTTTTTGTTTAAAAAAATAAGTAATAAATTTCGGTCTTGCTTTAAAGTACAGTGAAACTTCAATTTCATTCACTTTCAGAATAACACAACAACAAACTACAATACAATGAGCGACGCTTTACAACACGAATGCGGAATAGCATTAGTAAGATTACTTAAACCGCTTGAATTCTATAAAGAGAAATACGGAACCGCTTTCTACGGAATCCAAAAAATGTATCTTTTGATGGAAAAGCAACACAATCGTGGTCAAGATGGTGCTGGTTTTGCAAGCATAAAACTAGATGTGGATCCTGGAGAAAGGTACATCAGTAGGGTTCGATCTAATCATGCGCAACCTATTCAGGATGTTTTTGCTCAAATTAATGATCGAATAAATGAAGAAATGGCTGCTCATCCCGAGTACGCTGATGATGTAGTTCTCCAAAAAAAGAAAATTCCGTACCTAGGCGAATTATTTTTGGGTCATGTTCGTTATGGAACTTTTGGTAAAAACAGTATTGAAAGTGTTCATCCATTTTTAAGACAAAATAACTGGATGCACCGTAATCTAATTTTGGCTGGGAATTTTAATATGACTAACGTAAAAGAACTTTTTCAAAGTTTAATTGAGCTTGGTCAACATCCAAAAGAAATGGCCGATACGGTAACTGTGATGGAGAAAATTGGACATTTCCTGGATGATGCTGTTACTGATTTGTACCAAGAATGTAAAAATGAAGGACTAAATAAAAGGGAGGCTTCGCCAGTAATTGCTGAACGCTTAGATGTGGCAAAAATATTAACACGTGCGTCAAAAAACTTAGATGGTGGATACGCTATGGCGGGCCTTTTAGGACATGGCGACGCTTTTGTATTTAGAGATCCAGCTGGAATACGTCCTGCCTATTTTTATCAAGATGACGAAATAGTTGTAGTAGCTTCTGAAAGGCCAGTTATTCAAACTGTTTTTAACGTTCCTTTTGAAAAAATTCAGGAAATTGAGCCTGGTAATGCATTAATAATCAAAAAGAACGGAAGGATTTCGATGGAAGAAATATTGACTCCCACTGTTAAAAAAGCGTGTTCCTTTGAACGTATTTATTTTTCAAGAGGTAGTGACGCCGAAATCTATCAAGAAAGAAAAACATTAGGCAGACTCATTCTTCCCGCAGTTTTAAACGCAATTGATCAAGATACAGACAATACTGTTTTTTCTTATATTCCAAATACGGCTGAAACTTCATTTTACGGTTTAGTTGAAGCAGCTCAGGATTTTTTAAATCAACGGAAAAACAATTATATTCTCGAAAATAGAAATTCTTTAACTAAAGAGTCTTTACAAGAATTGCTCGCCGTTAAAATTCGCACTGAAAAGGTTGCCATTAAAGATGCAAAACTTAGAACGTTCATTACTGAAGATAGTAGCCGTGATGATCTTGTAGCTCACGTTTATGACGTTACCTATGGCGTTATAAAACCAACAGATAATCTTGTAATTATTGATGATAGCATTGTGCGTGGTACTACTTTAAAAATGAGTATAATCAAAATGATGGATCGATTGAATCCTAAACGAATTGTAATTGTTTCTTCGGCACCGCAAATACGATATCCAGATTGTTACGGAATTGATATGGCCAAACTAGAAGGTTTAGTAGCATTTAAAGCAGCATTAGAATTATTAAAGGAAAGAAACTTGTACCATACTGTAGCAGAGGTTTATGCTAAATGTAAAGCACAAGAAAATTTTGATGATGTTGAAGTTATAAATTATGTAACAGCTATTTACGCTCCATTTACACCTCAAGAGGTTTCAGATAAGATTGCACAAATGTTGAGTTCTCCTGAAATAAAAGCTGAAGTTAAAATAATTTTTCAAACCGTTGAAGATTTACATATTGCATGTCCTAAAAATCTGGGCGATTGGTATTTTACAGGTGATTACCCAACACCTGGAGGTAACCGTGTAGTGAATCGTGCATTCATGAATTTTTATGAAGGAAAAGATGCTAGAGCATATTAAATAAGACACAACAAGCTGTTAATCGGTTTTATTAGTTAGTTGCCTATTTTATTTGGAGACATAGAAAAGCTATCATACTTTTAAGGCACCATAATATTAGTAGGTTAAGTTTATGGTAGATTTGGGGCAAAAAAGGTGAAAGCAATTTCACCTTTTTTATTGGAATAAAGTCAAAGCCCCCGTACCCACAAACGGGGAACAAAAGATGTAACAAATAGGAATTTTTTTTTAGAAGCAATAAAAAAACAGGCTATAAAAAAGACGAATAAATCTTTTTTATAGCCTGTTTTGCTAATTCCCCCTGCGGGGGTTAGGGGCAATTATTTCTCCAAAGCATATCTTCTAGAAACTTCTGTCCAATTAATAACATTAAAAAATGCTTCTATGTAATCAGGTCTTCTGTTTTGATAGTGCAAGTAATAAGCATGTTCCCAAACATCCATTCCTAAAATTGGTGTTCCACCACAGCCTACACCTGGCATTAAGGGATTGTCTTGATTAGGAGTTCCACAAACCTCTACTTTTCCTCCTTGATGAACGCAAAGCCAAGCCCATCCTGAACCAAATTGCGTCGCTCCAGCTTTACTAAAGCTTGCTTTAAATTCTTCAAAAGTTCCATAAGCAGCTTCAATTGCAACTAGTAAATCTCCAGTTGGCAACCCGCCTCCGTCCCCAGACATAACAGTCCAAAATAAGTTGTGATTGTAAAAGCCACCGCCGTTGTTACGAACAGCCATGTTTTTCATATCAAGATTAATCAAGATATTTTCTATAGTTTTGCCTTCCATATCTGTTCCTGCAGCAGCTGCATTCAGGTTCGTAGTGTAGGCATTATGATGCTTTGTATGATGGATTTCCATGGTACGGGCATCAATGTTAGGTTCTAATGCGTCATACGCATAAGGTAATTGTGGTAATTCAAAAGCCATAATATGATTGTTTAAATTAATTTATAATAATATTTCATTCAAATTTAAACATTAAACTTTGGAAACGGAAATTCTACTTCGTTATAATTTCATCATAATAAGTGGTAACGTGTTATGTTTAATTTATAGATAGTTGATAATTAGCAGATAATTCTTGCTTTCAAGTTCAATTTTTTATCTACCGAGAAGGCTTACAAAAAGGATTTCTGCTAATGCTTAGTGATAATCAGGATTAAAAAGGCCCTATATTTTATTGTATTATTTAATTTCCGAAATGAATTATAATCTAAAATTACTTTTACCACCTCAAAAAGGCTTACCATTATCTTTTAAGATTGTGCCATTGCCATACAAACAATACTAATTCTGGCTCCTGGAATTTTCATTAATGCCCGAGAACAAGCCTCAAGAGTAGATCCAGTTGTAATTACATCATCAATTAATAGAAAATGTTTATTGTGGTCTTTTTCGGTGAACGAAACGTCAAAAATAGTTTCAATTCCTTCCGTTCTTCCTAATAGATTTTTTTTAGACTGCGTTTTTGAATAAATATTACGAACTAAAATAGAATTGTTATAGTCTAAATTTAAACTTGTAGAAAGTGCTTCCCCAAAAGCGGTGACTTGATTGTAGCCTCTTTCTTTTAATTTTCGGCGATGCAGCGGAACGGGAATAATTTGATCTACAGTTTTTAGTAGTTCACTAGTTTTCAAATCTTCGGCATACCATTCGCCTAGAATTGTTCCTATTTCTTCATGCCCTTTGTATTTTAAATTGTGAATGAGTTGCTGGACGATTCCCTTTTTATGAAAATAAAACAGTGCCGACGCATGAAGAACCGGTATTCGCCCATAAAACTTTTTGAAAGCATCATTGTCTTCAATTAAATGATGATTCGTTAACGGAATATCGTGTCGGCAAATGGTGCAAATTACATTTTCATTGGTTAACAAAAAAGAATTGCAACCAGAGCAGACTTTTGGGAAAAAAAGATTAATGATGCTTTGAAACATATAATCAGGGATTTAATTGTAAAAATAAGCAAAACCATCGTAGATTATGCTGAATAGCTAAGTCAAAAAGCAATTAAAGAAATTTAAAAAGTGAAATCTCGTTTTGGTGCCGCTGTTATTATATAGGAATTTGTTGCCACAAATACGACAATTATGCGGTCTAAATTTAAAAAACAAAAAATGCTTAAAACAATTGCGCAATCTTTTGGAAACAAGAAATTTTAAGATGTAATAAAAGCAGTCAAAGAATTAGAAATTGCTTACCTAATATTAAGTTCTACAAATAACAAAAAAAACAATTGTACTGCCTTTAAGCGGTAGTTGTCTTGAATCACCTGGCTTATTTTTGTAAAGTACTTTTTTTAACCAATTGGAGATCGGAGAATTACTGATTAATAATTATTAAAAACAACAGCAAAGAACCAACTTTGCAGTTTGACTCTTTGGCCGCTGTTTCTAAAATTAAAAAAAAGTTAGTTGCAATTTTCTGCTTTATTATATTCCTCTTCGGTCAAACGATATGTAAATTCATAAAATCTTTCAGAAATCTTTATCCATTCATAATTTTGAATTCCAGCAGGTCCTTCTCCTCTTCCAAAGCCCAACCCATTTGGCTTGATAGTGTAGCATTTCAAAAAATTATATTTTATTACAGAACCGGATTCCAATGGTGGAATATAACTTGTTTCTATTGTGTTTTTTCCTCCTTCACCTTGAAAAGGAATTATTAATCTCTCGTTAGGATTAATTATTTTGGAGGGTAAAATTTCGATAATATGATTCGTTTCGTTAATATATATAATTTGCCTTAACAATATATTCTTGCTCTCCTGAGCTACAAGAATTTAACAGCAATATTATGCTAGTTCCAATGATTAAATAACGCATCCACGTTGTTTTCTGTTTCATTATTATATTTATTTTTGAGGTTGTTTTTCCAGGCATCCCAAGAGGAGGAGTTTGATAATACATCTTCTATTTGTTTTATAGAGTACCCATTAACATTATCTTCTTGTAAATTTTCTGAACCATTATTAAAGTCGTTAGAACTATCGATCATATCAACAACTACTTGAGTATAACTAGGCCTAATCGTTGATCCTCCTCGATATCCATTATGCACCATCCTTGTCAATTCCCACTGCACACCTCTTGCCCAAGATTCTTTCACTTTCCTTTCTAAGTTATTGTCGTTCCAATTGTTTTTTCTTAATTCCCAATGGCTCGCATGTGCTAGTTCGTGAATGGTGGTTGCATAGATTTCCGACGTAGAATTTTGAGGATTGTATAAATGTATTCTAGCAAAAACCCCAAATATTCGCAAATCTTTTTGATGACTACCATTGCTTTCATCATTCTGACCATTATGAGCCCTAATTCTCATTTTAGGTTTTCCAAATGAATTTGTTGGTGGTCTTTTTAGCCCCTTAATATCTTTGTAATAATAGTGATGCGCTGCTCTAAAAATGGTAGCTTAGTATTCTTGTTTATCGTCTCGAAGGTTTAGATCCCAATTGCCTTCTCTTTTTGGACCGTTAAAAGTTGCGCCGTTAAGCCAATGGTCTTGCAATGCAAGATGTTATAAATTGAAAACAACAACAAAGAACCAAGCTTGCAGTTTGGCTCTTTGAATGCTATTTTTTTACGTTTTATCAATAATATTTAGTTACATTTACCATTACAGTCTTGAGCATTTTCATAATCTTGTGCTGTAAATGTAAATGTGACCTCTGTACTGTAATCACAAAAACTTAATGGGTTTCTATCACTACAATCCTCTCTAAAGCCACGAAATTTACTGTTTTCATAAATTACGGTTATACTGTCTATAATTCGGGTATTTCTATCCGCATAAAAATCTGTAAAATTGTAATTACCGGACGGAGGACATGACCTATAATTTTTTGTTAATTTTTCCCCAATCGCTAGATTGGTAATTACGGGAGCAATATCAGGACGGTTTATTCGATAAGCTTTAATTGTAATGTTTTTACCGCTCTCATTTCTAATAGTATAGGTGTAGAGAGTACATTCTATTTGGTCAGGACCACAGTTAAACATAAGTATTGCTGTGAGTGCTACAATTGCTTTTTTCATTTTAATTGGTCCAATTGTTAAACAGTTCATCTAAATTTCCTTCTGTGGGATTATTGTATCTGTTTTTGATATTATCTCGCCATTCCCACCACGACCGTGACCCTATCAATGCACCTTGCAATTGCAAAATGGTATATCCACTTACTCGGTCTATTGGAAGTGAATTTCTATTGACAGCTATAAAACGAGGATCTGTACTTGCATCTGTTCGCTGGTTAAATCCATCAATCATATCAAACCCCGCAGAAGTATAGTAATTACTGATACCGCTAAAGGCGATTGGTCTAAGTTGCTGATTTGACTGCGCAAACTGGAAGTCGGGTCGTTGAAGAATATTTCTATATCGTTCAAGAGTAAGAACTATCTCGACTGTTTGTGCCCAAGTTTCCATAAATCTTCTATTATTTTTTCCTGTTGGGCCAGGATTGTCGCAACTTTCGGCTGATGGAGCACAAGGACTTGTATAAGCATCAAAAACAACGTTATTGTAACTGCCAAGATCCAGTAAGCGATGTTGCGCATGGGCAAGTTCGTGAATAGTAATTCCAAAAACAGTCTGTGAATTACTTCCATAAGCCTTCATTGAAATAGCAGATCCAAAAAAGATCTCACGTGCTTTTACAAAAGAAGATGCATCGTTTTCTATGCGAGCTTTTATTCTTAGCCCACGTGGAGGTCGAGCAAGTCCTAATATGGGTTTGTAGAAAAAAAAGTAGGCGCCGCTGTAAATGGTAGCGTAATAGGCTTGTTTATCGTCTCGAAGGTTGAGATCCCAATTGCCTTCTCTTTTTGGACCGTTATAAGTCGCGCCGTTAAGCCAGCCGTCTTGCAGATGAAATACACCATTACGATCCCAATCGATACTATAATTTGCCTCTCTTTTAAATGTTCCATCACAGGAATAAAGCCCATCAGCACCAACCCAGCCTCTATGAGTGGTAAACCATCTTCTGGCTCTAACCTGCGCACCTTCAACACCAACAAAGTTTTGCATAAAATCGTCCCATACTCTAATTCTTCCCGCTGGTCGCCAACTATTGTTCATTGTTTTAGCATTGTTTTGGGTGCTCGACGTGCTTAAATTATTAGTAATTCTAAGAGCTTCTTCTACTAATGCATCGATCAATGCTACCGAGACCATTTTGCCGTTTATTTTTCGCATCGTAGCCTCTGGCTTCTCATTGTTTCCAATTCGACTACTAGCAGGTGGTGGTTCATAATATACATCTGGAATAAAAAGTTCTTCCAAGGTGGTTGTTTGCACTTCACGCATTTTTGTAACTAATCCAGATGCATTAAAAATTGCAGTATTGTCAGCCTGTAAATCATCTACTTTTACGGCACAGTATTGCGGCGTAGGCTGGTCAGCTGGGGTTAGCGGATCACGATAGTAGTCACCAGTCAATTGAATCTCATAATCTAAGGGATAATCATAAAGTACAAGAGATGAATCAATCATTAAATTATCCATTTCTTGCTCCGTTTTTGGAGAAAATTGAACATACAATGAGTCGTGATAATTTCTAAATCTTCGGTAGCCATTTTAGCACCTAATTTCGATTTTTTCAAGTTCTCCAACGCTTTTTTCATATTCTTTACCGAATAAGGATTCTCTAATTTCCTGCCCAACTGCGTAGCCACTCCTTTTTGTTCCCTAGAGATAGTGTTATCCTCTGAGTTGGGTTCATGGTCGCTACACGATGATACAACAGTTGCCAGAAATAATCCTAAAGCAATCATTTTGTATTTTTTTGTCATAGTTTATTATTTTTTAGTTCCTCAAATCTATAAAATATATTTTGAATTACAACTGTGATATTATAAGATTTTTCTTTTTATACCTATTATTGGGTTTGTCGCTACGAGATGTTAATTTAAAAGTTATTATTTTGTTTGATAAGGACTTAAAGTTTATTCGGCAATCTAAAAGGTTTATCAAAAGAAATGCTGGCAGCTCTTTTTCCCTTTTACTATTTACAAACTAGCTGCGTTGAATTATCGCAAAGAAAAACTTTTATAATTATTGTTTTAAAATAGTGGTAGCTGTAGGTTTCAAACCTATCGAATTGTTTTATTTTGATAATTATTATTATTCAATTCTGCTCCTTAACCACGCAAACAATACTAATTTTTGTGCTAACAATTTTGAGTAACGCGTGCGAGCAAGCCTCCAATGTTGAACTGGTTGTAATTAGTTCATAAACCAAATAATGTTTGTCTTGATCTTTATCGGTAAAAACTACATCAAAAATCGTGTTGAGTCCGTCGCCTCTATTCGATAAATTTTTTTGAGAGTGGATTTTAAAGTATCAATTTCTGTGCAATTCCCTTTTTATGAAAATAAAACAACGCCGAAGCATGAAGAACTGGAATTCGTCCATAAAACTTTTTGAAAGCATCATTGTCTACAATTAAATGATGATTCGTCAATGGAATATCGTGCCGGCAAACGGTACAAATTACATTTTCATTGGTTAACAAAAAAGAATTGCAACCAGAGCAGACCTTTGGAAAAAAAAGATTTATGATGCTTTTAAACATATAATCAGAGATTTAATTGTAAAAATAAACAAAACCATCGTTCAATGTTGAGGGAATTACTTTTTTTAGTAGATCGCTTTTTATATTTTTGCAGCACTATGGCAAAACAAGAAGATTTATTTAAGAATGTAATTTCGCATGCAAAAGAATACGGATTTATTTTCCCGTCAAGCGAAATTTACGATGGTTTAAGTGCAGTTTATGATTATGCACAAAACGGAGTAGAGTTAAAAAAGAACATACGCGAATACTGGTGGAAAGCGATGGTTCAATTGAACGACAATATTGTTGGTCTTGACTCATCAATTTTAATGCATCCTACAACTTGGAAAGCTTCAGGTCACGTAGATGCGTTCAACGATCCATTAATTGATAACAAAGATTCAAAAAGAAGATATAGAGCTGACGTTTTGATTGAAGATTATGCTGAAAAACTAAATCAAAAAGCAGTCAAAGAAATTGAAAAAGCGCGCACTCGTTTTGGAGATGCTTTCAATGAGCAAGAATTTATTACTACTAACGCAAGAGTAATTGAATATAAATCAAGAGAAAGAGAAATTCTGGAAAGAATGGGTCGTTCGCTTGGCAACGAAGATCTTGAAGATGTCAAAGCTTTGATTGAAGAACTAGAAATTGCATGTCCAGAATCAGGTTCTAGGAATTGGACGGAAGTGCGTCAGTTTAATTTAATGTTTGGGACTAAATTAGGAGCTTCTGCCGAGACTGCTATGGATTTATATTTAAGACCAGAAACAGCTCAAGGTATTTTTGTAAATTTCTTGAATGTTCAAAAATCAGCGCGAATGAAAGTTCCTTTTGGTATTGCACAAACGGGGAAAGCTTTTAGAAATGAAATTGTTGCCAGACAATTTATTTTCCGAATGAGAGAATTTGAACAAATGGAAATGCAATTTTTTGTTCGTCCAGGCGATGAAATGAAGCATTATGAATTTTGGAAAGAAGCACGTTTAAAATGGCATTTATCTCTAGGTTTAGGAAAAGAGAATTACCGTTTTCACGATCATGAGAAATTAGCTCATTATGCTAATGCTGCCGCTGACATTGAATTTAATTTTCCTTTTGGATTTAAAGAATTAGAAGGAATTCATTCCCGTACTGATTTTGACTTGAAAGCACATGAGCAATTTTCAGGTAGAAAGCTACAGTATTTTGATGCGGAATTAAATCAGAATTATGTCCCTTATGTTGTGGAAACATCAGTAGGATTAGATCGAATGTTCTTAGCTGTTTTTGCAACTTCATTAAAAGAAGAAACATTAGAAGACGGATCTACAAGAACTGTTTTAAAATTACCATCGGTGTTAGCGCCTACCAAAGCAGCTGTTTTGCCACTTCTTAAAAAAGATGGATTACCGGAAATAGCACATAAAATCATCGAAGATTTGAAATGGGATTTCAACGTAACTTATGATGAAAAAGATGCAGTGGGAAGGCGTTATAGAAGACAAGATGCGCTGGGAACTCCGTTTTGTATTACAGTAGATCATCAAACTATTGAAGACAATACAGTAACGATTCGTCATAGAGATACGATGAAACAAGACCGTGTTGCTATAGCAGACTTGAAATCAATTATTGACAATGAAGTTTCAATGAAAAACTGGTTGATGAAAATATGAAAAGTAAATTCCAATACTGAAATTCCAAATTCCAAAGGGTAATTTAGATTTGAAAAAATCCCAAATTCTAATAATAGAATTTGGGATTTTTACTTTTAGTGAAGAAAAAAATTAAAATCTATAACCTAAAGTTATCCCGCCTCGTCCAACAACCTCGGGACTTTCATCACTAAATAAGTTGCGCCCTATACCAGCATTAATTTCAAAGGTAAATCCTCTTTTATGAACCCATTTCGAACCTAAACCAAAACCAAGGGCAAAATCTGTAAAACGATCTTTGTCTATAATTATTAAATTACCATTATTGTCCGATCTATACGATACATGTGAAATTCCTGTATTGATCATACTGAATCGCTCTACAAAAAATCCAGCAGCTACTTTTTTTCCAAAATAATAACGATAATAGGCCGTTAACGCATAATTGATGTTCCACTGGTCTTTATCAAAAGGTTTACTAATCGCAACTCCAATACCTGATTCTTTAGATAGAATGCGTTCATATGAAGCTTCAAAATTTCCTAGTATTAAAAACAATGTATTTCCTTTTAATTCATTTCTTTTGAAATCAGTCGTATCCTTTTGCTGGCTAAAACCAATTAGAAAAGAAGATAAACACAGTACAATAAATAGTTTTTTCATAGACTTTTTTGATAAAAGCAGGATTAATTTGTAAGATTTAGCGTTTTTAATTTAATTTTATTTAATACTATTTTTACCCGTAAGTTTAATTATTTGACAAGGAAAATAGTTCGAGAGCTTTTCCTAATAGATTTTTAATTTTATTTACAAATTTTTCATTAACAACAATATTCACAATAAATACTATTTTAGCTAAAAATTTATAATATTGCGTAATCTGTTAACTTAAAATCTATGTTGATCAGCGGATATATTTGCTTTTAATCCCAATGTTTTAACATTTTTTACAAATATATTAACAACCCCATGAGCAAAATATACAATTGTCTATTTTTAAATGAAAAATAGGGTTGTTGCATTCTTAAATTAGTTTATTTTCAAGCACTTAACTAAACCAACGAAGTTTATTGACTATCCATTATAATACTATTTGGGATATTTAATTTATTTACGATTAACAGTTTCAGCAAAAAACCATTGATGAATTATTCGTATATTATTATTGATGATGATCAAGAGGGTGTTTTGATGACAAAAAAAGCTGCTGACAGCATTGTTGAACTAACTTACATAACATCCGCAACAAATTACTCCGATGGTTTAAACTTTGCACTAGAATATCGCCCAGATATAATCTTTTTAGAGATTGACCCAATTAATGTATCCAGCAATCTTTCGCTTTCTTTAATAAATGAATTGCATCGCTATTTACAAGTACTTCCCAAAATTATTGTTACAACCAAAAAGAAACATTTAGCCTTTGATGCAATTCAATATGGAGTTAATGATTATATCCTAAAGCCAATAAACAAAATTGACTTGGTCAAAATGATTTTGAAAATAAATAAGTCTAATTTCAATATACAAGCAGCACCATTGGTGGCAACAGTAATTACTGAAAATCAGGAAACCACAGATCATTGTCCAAGAATAGTAGATCAGGACTCCCTTATATTGTGTATAAAATCGTATGGTGATTATCGATATATTGATACAAGAGACATTTGTTATTTGAAAGCTGACAATAATTCAACAGATATTCATCTTTGTACTGGTGAAATGATAACAGCGTTTAAAACGTTAAAACATTTTGAGAAATCACTTTCAAATCCTTTTATTAGAATTCACAATAGTTTTATAATCAATCGCAACTATATTGCCCGAATTCACACAGGTAATTCAGTATGTTTCATCAAGAACAGCGCGTTAAAACTGCCATTTTCAAGATCTTATAAGAATAATATAGATCTTATAATTGCTGATTTTGCAAATGGGAATTACCTAGAAATATAAAATATTCCATCTACCATAATTTGACCGCCATTTACTACCACATGGCTATGTTCTACCATATAAAGGGTTTTTAACTTCTGTAAGTATTTTTCTATCTGTAGTTTTATCTCAGAAATCAAAGCTAACTTGATTCTAAAAAACAAACTTTATAAATCTAACAATAACCAAATTATGAAAAAAGTAATCTTAACAGCCGGTTTATTCTCTCTAGTAATGGTACTAACTTCTTTTACAACTCCTGATACAGAACCAACTGTAAAAATAGATGGTAATGGAAATGTTGAAATTATTGGGGCTGGATCTGCTGGAGGAAATAAAAAAGTAGATATTATCGGAGCTGGATCCGCTGGAGGAAATAAGAAAGTTGATATAATTGGTGCTGGATCCGCTGGAGGAAATAAAAAAGTTGATATAATTGGTGCAGGATCTGCTGGAGGAAATAAAAAAGTAGATGAATAATAATAATATTGAAAAAAAATTAGCTTTAGGCTGTCAATTTTATTGACAGCCTTTTTTATTGTGATTAGTTTTGCTATTTTTGTTATTATTCTACAGAACTATTGAAAAAAAATTATCAATTAATTTTGCTTATTTCGCTATTTTTTTTTTCGTGTAACGAAAAAGAGAATTTTGGAAGAATTAAAAAAGAGACCAAAGACAGTCTTTCATCTTATTTATCAATGGCAAACGATTTTAATTTGTCATTAGAGAGGCGTGAACAACTCAATAGAAAAGCTTTCATAATTATAATGGATCAACCAAATGATTCTTTAAACCAACTCAATTTATTTAAAGTAGCAAATCGGTACTATAATATGAGCAATTGGATTCAATTCAGAAATATTGTCAATCTTCTGGTTGAAAAATCTGAGGAAATGAATGATTCTTTAGGTAAAGCAAAAGCTTTCACTTATTTAGGCGATTACTATGTTACGCAGTCTCTTTCGGATAGTGCATTTCTATACTATTTTAAAGCTGAAAAAATTTTTGTGAATAAAGGTGATACTAAAAATGTTGCTAAGACTAGATTTAGCAAAGCATTATTACAATTTAATGAGGGTGATTTTCTTGGAAGTGAAATCGCTGTTATTAATGCATTACGGGCAGTAAGATCTGAAAGAACCAGTGAACTTGTATATAATTCTTATAATTTATTAGGACTAATTCAAAATGAAGTAGGAGATTATGATAGAGCTATTGAATATCACGCCAAAGCTTTAAGTAGTATTGACGATAAAGCAATTCCTTCAGTTTTTCAAGCTAGAGCGGAATCGCTAAATAATGCGGGCTATGTGTATCAAAATAAGAATCAGTACAATGAATCTATAAAATATTTTAGAGAAGGCATAAACCAAAAAAATTTAAAAACAGATAAACCAGTTTTATACGCAATGCTCCTAGATAATTTAGCTTATTCTAAATTTAAAACTGGAGATTTTAATGGTTTGCCAGAACAGTTTTATCAATCGCTAAAACTTCGTGAAAGTTTGAAATTAACGTCGGGAATTATTGTAAGTAAAATGCGTTTGTCAGAATATTTCCTAAAAAGAAATGATTCTATAAAATCGCTACAATATCTGCGAGAGGCACTCAATCAATCTATAGCTTCAAAAAACTACAGAAGTGTTTTATTAGCACTAAAGCGATTGTCTATTTTAGAACCGCAAAAAGCCGCTAAGTATTCGAAAAAATACATTCATATTAACGATAGCCTTCAAAAGGCGGAACGTAAAATGGGAGAAAAGTTTACTCGTATAGAATATGAAACGGATCAAATAAAAAATGAAAATACTGATTTATTAACTCAAAATAGAAATCTGATTTTTATTTTCAGTGGTTTGGGAATTTTAGTTTTATTTATTTTTGTTGTAAAAGCTCAAAAAGTAAAAAATAGAGAATTATTGTTTAAGCAGCAACAGCAAGTTGCTAATGCTGAAATCTATAATTTAATGATCTCGCAGCAAAATTCAATCGAAGTCAATAGAATTCAAGAGAAAAATAGAGTCGCCAGAGAATTACATGATGGCGTTTTAGGACGAATGTTTGGTGTTCGTATGAATCTAGATGGACTTAAAGGTTTTCAAGATGACCTTTCTATTATTCAACGAGACGTTTATTTGAACGAGTTAAAAGACATCGAACAAGACATTCGCGAAATTTCTCATGATCTTAGTAGAGAAAAATCGGAATTAATTAATAACTTCGTCGCAATCGTTGATAATTTATTTGAGGAGCAAAAAAAGACCTTTCATTCTATATTTAATTCGAACATTGACTCTAATATAAAATGGGAAAAAATCAGCAATTCGATAAAAATAAATTTATATCGTATTATTCAGGAAGCATTGCAAAACAGCAATAAATATGCTAATTCTGCTCATATAAAAATTGACCTAAAAAAGGAACAAAACAATCTAATTTTAAATGTTTCAGATGATGGTATAGGATTTAACTTTAAAACGGTAAAAAAAGGAATTGGTATACAAAATATTCTTTTTCGAACTAATGAATGTCAAGGGCAAGTGGAGATCAATTCGAAAAAAGGAGAAGGAACAATTATTACAGTGACAATACCAATACAATGGACATAAATAATTCAGAAGAAAATGCTGTTAATTTGAATAATAAAGTAGTTACTCATAAAAAAATATTAATCGTAGATGATCACCGATTTATTATTGAGGGATATAAGAACGCAATTACGCGTTACCTTCCTGACGAATTTAAGTTTGATATTAGTCAAGGACAAGATTGTGAATCAGGATACCGATTAATTACAGAGCCCAATGCGACGCCTTTTGATATTGCTTTTTTAGATATCAGTATGCCTGCTTACGAAGAAGAGAACATTTTTTCGGGTGAAGATTTAGCTAAATTAATAGCGCAGTACATGCCTAATTGTAAAATTATTTTGCTAACCATGTTCACTGAATTATTAAAAATAAAGACAATCATTAAAACAATCAATCCTGCAGGATTAGTGATTAAAAATGATTTAACCTTTGACGAACTTATTTTTGCATTTGATAAAGTGATCAATTCGAAGAATTATTATAGTGAATCGGTATTAAAAATGTTAGCACAATCTGAAGCGGATAAAATCGAAATAGATCAGTTTGATAAGTTAATATTATTTCATTTGTCCAAAGGAACGGCTCTAAGTGATATGACAAAGTACATTCCTATATCAATAAGTGCAATAAAACAAAGGAAAGTAAATTTGAAGGAATTATTAAATATTAGTCAAGAAAGTGATAGCGAATTAGTTCGTGAAGCTAAAAATAAAGGCTTACTATTTTAATGTTTCTTTTTATAACCATAAAACAAAAAACGACATTTTGATAAATGTCGTTTTTGTTTTTATAGTAATTTTTACTCACTCAAAGCATTCCATCCACGAGCTTTGAGAGCAATTTTAGTGTTGGCTCGAGTAACTAAATGAATTCCTTCACTTTCTTGGGTCATGTGACCAATAATGGTAAAATTTG
Organism: Flavobacterium micromati; assembly: GCF_900129585.1. Taxonomy (GTDB): domain Bacteria; phylum Bacteroidota; class Bacteroidia; order Flavobacteriales; family Flavobacteriaceae; genus Flavobacterium; species Flavobacterium micromati. Next base: position 383,345 of record NZ_FQWF01000001.1, on the reverse strand, counting down.
GATTTCCTTTTATTTTTTCAAAATCTTCCATCGCAATGGTGAAAAGCAGCTCATAATCTTCGCCGCCATTTATTGCTACAGTTGTGCTATCAATATTGAATTCTTCGCATACATTGATAAACTGCGGATCGATTGGTAATTTGTCTTCGTATAAATTACAACCAACTTTAGATTGTTTGCACAAATGCATAATTTCCGATGACAATCCATCAGAAATATCAATCATTGACGTAGGTTTTATTTCTAAAGCGTGCAATAAAGTTCGCACATCTTTTCGAGCTTCTGGTTTTAATTGACGTTCTATTAAATACGTGTAAGCATCTAAATCAGGTTGAGAATTTGGGTTAACTTGAAACACTTGTTTTTCTCGCTCTAAAACTTGTAACCCCATGTAGGCAGCACCAATATCACCGGTTACAACTAACAAATCAGTTTCTTTAGCACCGTTTCTGTAAACAATTTCATCTTCATTAGCTTCGCCAATTGCGGTAATACTAATGATCAATCCTTTTTGAGATGAGGTGGTGTCGCCGCCAATAACATCAACGTTATATTCAATTGCTGCGTGCGTGATTCCCGCAAATAATTCATCTAACGCCTCTAGTGGGAATCGATTAGAAACTGCAACTGAGACCGTGATTTGCGTCGCTTTGGCATTCATGGCGCAAATATCAGAGATGTTTACTATAACTGCTTTGTATCCTAAATGTTTTAAAGGCATGTATGCCAAATCAAAGTGTACGCCTTCAATCAATAAATCAGTTGAAACCACTACTTTTTTGTCTTTAAAATCTAAAACTGCAGCATCATCTCCAATTCCTTTTATTGTGGAATCTTGATTAATTGTAAAATTTTTCGTCAAATGATCTATCAGTCCAAATTCGCCTAATTGAGCGATACTCGTGCGTTGCGGGTTTTTATCTTCTATCATGTTACAAAGGTACGAAGGATTTTTGTTTGCCGTAAAGACTGGAAGTGTTTTTGTTTGCCACAAAGACTCGACGGCTCGTGGTGTTTTTGAATTAATCTAAAAATGCAGGAATACAACACTAAAATTAGATTTAAAATTTTCGGTAGAACCAAAGCTTTTATTTTATCTTTATTTTTAAAAGAAACAACCATGAAAAACAATAAAATTACAACCCTAACCATAAATCCTTCATTGGATAAATCGACAAATTTTACAGGACTGGTTGCGGAGCAAAAAATTCGATGTGGAGTGCCAAGATATGATGCAGGCGGCGGCGGTATTAATGTTTCAAAAGCAATAGCGAAATTAGGAGGGAATTCTACTTGTATTTTTACTTCTGGGGGATCAACGGGCGAAATGCTGGAACAATTACTGGAGGAGCAAAAGATGGAAAACACTGTTATCAAAACTAAAAATTGGACCAGAGAAAATTTTATAGCTTTTGAAAACGATTCTAAATCACAATATCGATTCGGGTTTCCGGGAAATGAATTTTCAGCCACCGAAAAGCAGCAAATACTGCAAAGCATAAAAAGTGTAGCAACTGATTATTTAGTTATAAGCGGCAGTTTAAATGAAGGCTTAGAAACTGATTTTTATCAAAAAATTGCAGCAATTGCAAAACAATCTAATATAAAAGTAGTTATTGATACTTCTGGCGAAGCGTTAAAAAAAGTGCTAGAAACAGGCGTTTATTTAATCAAACCAAATATTGGTGAATTGGCAAAACTAATTGGTGTTGATCATTTGGAAATAGCAGAGGTCGAAAAAGCAGCTAATAAATTAATCGAAAATGGAAGTACAGAAATTGTGGTAGTTTCTCTTGGAGCTGACGGCGCTATTTTAATTTCAAAAGACGAAACTCATTTAGTAAAAGCTCCGCAAGTAGAAAAGAAAAGTACCGTTGGCGCTGGTGATAGCATGGTTGGCGGCATGGTTTGGGCTTTATCACAAAATAAAACTTTAAAAGAAGTAATTGAAATAGGTGTTTGTTGCGGAACTGCAGCTACAATGAATGACGGAACGCAACTTTTTAAAAAGGAAGATGTGATGCGGTTGTTGGAAGAAATGCAAAAATAAAAACTCAATAACTTCTGCCATTTACTTTCTTGTTTTTTATCTTAATAAAGGATTCCTTGTTGTTTGCAATTCATCAAATAATGTAACTAATTTTAAATTTTTTATAACGAATTTCAATGTTTACAAGAAAAAAAGATTTTGCGACGAGGAATATACTAGAATAAAATATTATTATTTTTAATATACGCTTCAGCTGCTTTTTTAATATCAATTTTAGAATAAGCACTTTTAGCTGTAAGGATGAGATTTGCAATAAATTTACTTTAACATCACATTAACATTAAATCTTGATGTTTTTCTTGAATTCTATTTAAAGTATTTTAGTCTCGAAAGGCAGTGAGAGTGCAAAATTTTTGACATTTTATACTGCAGACGCTTCTTTCTAATTTAGTAATCTATCATTAACTTTAAGATAATTTTTGATAATGAGTTCCCTTTTACATTTGTACAAGAAATCTAAAAAATCAAAAAAATGAGAAATTGTTATTTTATTAGCGCGCTAATCCTTTCAGCGGTTATAGTATCATGCAACCAAGACGAAGATAGTGTTGACTCGGTAGCCAATGCTGTAGAATTTAAAAATCGCTCTATTACTCCTGCGTTGGCAAAAACGTTTTCTGAATTTTCAGGAGTTGGTGTTTACACATTAGTAAGTAGTGAAGATCCTATCGCAAACACAAGCAATATGGTTTACGGTGGAGCTCCAGATGGTCAAGGTTTTATAAATGATCCGCAAAATGGTGGTTTCATCATGGTAAATAATCATGAAAACACATGGGCAGTATCTAGATTATATTTAGACAAAAAACTAAATATTGTAAAAGGGGATTACATTGTAGATTCTAATGGCGGTGGTTTTAGATTATGTTCTGCTACTATGGCAACACCTGCAGAGCATGGATTTGGACCATTATTTTTAACGGCTGGAGAGTCTAATGTCAACGCAATGTGTCATGCAATTGACCCAATTGCAGCTGCAGATCCTTCTAACAATAGCAGAACAAAACCTGCTTTAGGTAAAATGAGTGCTGAGAATTATGTACCATTAAATAAAAATGCTTATCCTGGAAAAACAGTAATTATTGCAGGTGAAGATTCAGGGAATGGGCAAGTATATTTATATGTTTCAAACACCGTTGGCGATTTAGAAAATGGGAAATTGTATGTTTTGAGAAGAACAGATTTGAACCAAATCGAAACTGCTATGACTTGGAACAACGATTATAACGTTGAATTTGTAGAAGTTCCCAACGCTAAGAATCTAACAGGTCCAGAAATCGAAAACTTAAACAGCACTTTAAAATCAATTCAGTTTGCCCGAGTAGAGGATTTGGATTACCGTAAAGGTTCTGCTGCAAACAACAGAGAGCTATATTTTGTTGCTACAGGTATTAGTGGAAGTTCTGAAAAAACCTATATGGGTAGAATGTATCAACTAAGATTAGATGCTACAAATCCTTTAATTGGAAAACTGAAAATTGTAGCTGATGGAGATATTTCGCCAGCTGGTGCAAATGTAAAAGGGATGGATGTTATCAATCCAGATAACGTTTGTGTAACTGAAAACTATGTATACATTCAAGAAGATGGAGATTCATTTTTTCCAGAAGCTACACATGATTCTTATATTTGGCAATACAATATTGCAACCGGAAAAAAGGTGCCGTTTATGAATATGAGAAATGGGGATACAGAAATGTTAAATTCTAAATACAATCCAGTGGGACCTAACCAACTTAAAAAGGGTGTTTGGGAATTTGGAGCAATGACTGATATCTCAGATAACATTGGTATTCCTGGAACATTTTTATTGAACATTCACGCTCATACGTGGGTTGAAGGAGATAAGTTTTTGAATCCTAGTAAAGCGGCTTCGATACAACCATACAAATCTGGTGGTCAAACCATTATCTTAAAAAATGTTCCTAGATAATTTAGCTAAATAAAGAATAATAATTTACAATAACACCTTATCATTTTTTTTGGTAAGGTGTTATTAAATTTGAAATACTATGAAATTTTTTAAATTTAGTTTAGCACTTTTGTTGATAATAACTATTTCCTGCAAAGAAAAAGAATCTTACGAAACTGTTGAAGTCACTATGAAATCAATTGTAGAAAAGCAACTAGATTCGTTAAATGAATCTTTGAACGCTATATCTCAAAGTAAAAATATAGCGGTTGCAAAAAAGAATTTTATTTCTAGCAGAAAAATGTATAAAAAAGTAGAGCCTTTTGTGGAGTACTATTTTCAAGGTTTCAGCAGAAGAATTAATGGACCCGCTCTTCCAGATGTAAAAATTGATGATAATGTTGTAAATGAAGCAACTGGTTTTCAGGTTATTGAAGAATTGATTTATAGCAACAAACCTATTGACACAGCGGCATTAAAATCTCATGTGGCAATATTAAAAACAGATTTATTATTTGTTAGAAAAAACTTAAGGGATTTACCCATTCAAAACCATCATTTGTATGAACTTTTGCAACATCAAATTATCCGAAATGCAACAATGGGAATCACTGGTTTTGATTCTCCCGTAGCGTTTGAATCCATACACGAAACTCAATATTCTCTCTCTGGTATTCAGGAAAATATAATGCATTTTTGTAAAATAAACCACATCAAAAATGGTGAAAAAATCTCAAAATTATTCGACGATAGTCAAAATTATTTAGATAAGAATCAAGACTATGATACTTTTAATCGGTTAGTTTTTATCAAAAACTATCTAATGCCTTTAAGCGAAGAAGTAGCCGTTATTTTTAAAGATTATTTAAAAGACAGCCCAAAAATGATTAAACCATTTGACGGGACATTGGCTGATTTAATGCAGGGAAAAGGTCTTAATCCAGATGCCTTTTCTCCTTATGCTGATTCTCATTCAAATCCCGCTAAAATTAAATTAGGAAAAAAACTTTTTAGCGATGTTAATTTGTCTAAGAATAACTCGATAAGTTGTGCCACTTGTCATAACGCTGAAAAAGCCTTTACTGACGGATTACAGTTTTCTAATAGCAATGTTCATAATGTTTCTGTGGATAGAAACGCGCCAACGTTATATTATGCCGGATTTCAACGGGCTTTTTTCTATGATTTACGATCTCAAGATTTAGAAAATCAAATTGAGGAAGTGATGACAAACAAAAAAGAATTTGATTTGTCATCCACAGAAATCACAAAACAAATAACAAGTAATCAAGAATACAGATCATTATTAGCAAAATCATTTCCAAATAAAAAAGAGCTTACTCCTTTTGAAATCAGAAATGCAATAGCAACTTATGTGCGAAGTTTAATGCCTTTTAACTCTAAAATTGATGGTTATTTTAAAGGAAAAGAATCATTGACGATCGAAGAAGAAAACGGATTTAATTTATTTACTGGTAAAGCAAAATGCGCCACTTGCCATTTCGTTCCGCTTTATAATGGCACAATACCGCCTTGGTTTTCTATTTCGGAGTCGGAAGTAATTGGAGTTCCAAAATCGGTTAATTGGAAAACAGCCGTTGTCGATGAAGATTTAGGACGATACAACACGAATCAAATTGAACAATTCCGATTTGCTTTCAAAACCCCAACCATTAGAAATATCGAAAAAACAGCACCATACATGCATAATGGTGTTTACAAAACATTAGACGAAGTGGTAAAGTTTTACGAATTAGGCGGCGGTAACGGAATCGGAATGAATTTAGAACACCAAACACTTCCATTTGACAACTTAAAAATAAGTGAAAAAGAAAAAAATGATATAGTTACGTTTATGAAAACACTAACCGATAAGTAACAAGAAACCCAATAATTAAAGTTATTGGGTTTGTTATTTTTTATCCTGTTTTCTCCATATCTCAGGATTTCTCGAAGTATGGAAAACGGCAAAAACAATAATAATTTTTTGCTCTTTATCTATTGAATAGTGAATTAGAAAAGGGAACTTTTCAATCTTCCTACATCGAATTTGATTGTACTTAATAGAAAAAAGATAAGGGTTTTTTTTTAAAGATTGGATTTGTTTTTTGGTCTGCGTTTTATAACGAAGCCCTAAACCTTTAGATTGCATTTCATACCATTCAGAAGTTTCTTGAATGTTTTTCAATGCATCAATATCTATTTTTAAAATATAACTCAACTCGAGTTAAAGCGTTTTTGATACTTCATCCCAATCTAACAATCTTTCAGGATTGGTTTTGGATTTTGCTATTCTATCCAAAACTATTCTTTGATGCTCAACGGGAATAATCATATCATCATCCCACATTGCATCGTAGAGTTTCAAACGATCTTTCGGAGATAATTGTTTTGCTGCTTCAATTAATTGATTAACATTAATTTTAATAGTTTCCATGAAAACAAAGTTAGTAAAAAAAGGAATAGAATTTTAAGCTTTGAATGGTCTAAAGGATGAGTTGTTTTGTTGATTTTTAAAATTAAACAAAAAAACCTGACAATTTTTACATCATCAGGTTTCTCAATATTTTTAAAGTCCTTCACTTTAAGAAGGATTTAGGATGGCATTAATCATTTAATTTCAAAACAGCCATAAACGCTTCTTGCGGAATCTCAACATTCCCTACAAGTCTCATACGTTTCTTTCCTTTTTTCTGTTTTTCTAATAATTTACGTTTACGAGAAATATCTCCTCCATAACATTTGGCAGTAACATCTTTACGCAAGGCTTTAATTGTTTCACGCGAAATTACTTTCACCCCAATAGCAGCTTGAATCGGAATGTCAAATTGTTGTCTCGGAATCAATTCTCTCAATTTCTCACACATTTTTTTACCTATGTGATAGGCGTTATCGGCATGCATCAACGAAGACAAAGCATCCACAATTGTCGAATTTAATAAGATATCTACTTTAACTAAATTGGAAGTTCGCAATCCAATTGGCGTATAATCGAAGGAAGCGTAACCTTTTGAAACCGTTTTCAAACGATCGTAAAAATCAAATACAATCTCAGCTAGAGGCATGTCAAAAGTCAATTCAACTCGTTCAGTAGTTAAATAGGTTTGGTTAGTAATCAATCCTCGTTTTTCGATACACAAACTCATCACATTCCCAACATAATCAGATTTAGTAATGATTGTTGCTTTTATAAAAGGCTCTTCTACGTGGTCTAAACGCGACGGTTCAGGCAAATCCGATGGATTATTTACTATCAAAACTGTAGTTGGATCTTTCTTTGTAAAAGCGTGATATGAAACGTTAGGAACTGTTGTAATAACGGTCATATTAAATTCGCGCTCTAATCTTTCTTGGATAATCTCCATGTGTAACATTCCCAAGAATCCACAACGGAAACCAAATCCCAAAGCTGCTGAACTTTCCGGTAAAAACACCAGTGAGGCATCATTCAACTGTAGTTTTTCCATTGAGTTTCTCAACTCTTCATAATCTTCGGTATCAACTGGATAAATTCCAGCAAAAACCATTGGTTTTACATCTTCAAAACCTTTAATTGTATTTGTTGTTGGCGTTTTTGCATCCGTCAACGTATCTCCTACTTTTACTTCTTTGGCTTCTTTAATTCCAGAAATCAAATACCCAACATCACCCGCTGAAATTACATTTTTAGGAACTTGATTTAGTTTTAATGTACCAATTTCGTCCGCAAAATATTCGTTTCCAGTGGCCATGAATTTAATCTTTTGGCCTTTTTTTATTTGTCCGTTTTTTACACGGAAAATAACTTCAATACCACGAAAAGGATTATAGTGAGAGTCAAAAATTAAAGCCTGTAGTGGTTCGTCAACATTTCCTTTTGGAGGCGGAATTCTTTCGATTATTGCAGCCAAAATATTTTCAACACCAAGTCCTGTTTTGCCTGAAGCATGAATAATTTCTTCTAATTTACATCCTAATAAATCAACAATGTCATCGCTTACTTCTTCAGGATTTGCACTTGGTAAATCTACTTTATTTAGAATTGGGATAATTTCCAAATCGTTTTCAAGAGCTAAATATAAATTGGAAATCGTTTGTGCTTGTATGCTTTGAGCAGCATCAACAATTAAAAGTGCACCTTCACAAGCAGCAATAGATCGAGAAACTTCATAAGAGAAATCCACGTGACCTGGAGTGTCAATCAAATTCAGGATATATTCCTGTCCTTTGTAGGTATATTCCATCTGGATCGCGTGACTCTTAATAGTAATCCCGCGTTCACGCTCCAAATCCATATTGTCTAGCAACTGTGCTTTTTCTTCCCTCGCGGTAACGGTTTGAGTAGCCCCAAGTAAACGATCCGCCAGCGTACTTTTCCCGTGATCAATATGTGCAATAATGCAAAAATTCCGTATATGTTTCATTCTATCTAAATATCAATTTCAATAATGTCATGTTGGGCGTAATCGAAATATGGGCGTGCCGGCAGAAAAAGCCGTCGGGCTATTCGCTATATCTTTTGTGAATCTCGTTAAAAAAACGAGATTCACAAAAGGATGCCGCTGCTATCCCTCACGCAAACCCAGTCGATTAATCTGCAAATATAAGTTAAAAGTTTTGATTGTAGATTGAACAAAAGCTAATGTTAGGAATCTGAAATTTATTTTTCGTAAAGGTTTCTTTATTAGATGCTTCTTGTATTCTTGGCGGATAGTTAAAGTCGCGTTGCTTGATAATAAAGGTAACTTAAAAACAATTTTATTTTACATTTCGTTTATACACAGTTTTTGTACTTTTGAGCAATAGTACAAGTTCAATCGCTAGCACGTAAAAATACTTTCCATGACAAAACAAGATGACGAATTTATCACCTATAATGACACCGAATACAATTTGCAGGGTATAGAATCATTAGCTTGGAAAAAATTAGTCAATGGATCTGTTAAGAAAAAAAATGGTTTTAGAACCATGTGTGTAGGAACTATAGATGAAAACAATGCCGCTGCGTTACGAATTGTTGTAAATAGGAAAGTAGACGAAGTTCAAAAAACCATTTTCTTTCACACCGACAACCGGTCAAGAAAATATGATGATTTAACTAAGGATAATCGTATTTCACTGTTATTTTACGACGCACGGCAACGCGTTCAAATTGTTGTGAAAGCATATGCAACCATATATAGCAATAATGCATTAGTAAATGATAGATGGAAAGCGACAAGCCCACAAGCACGATTGGGTTACATGACAAATGAACCACCAAACACAAAGTCAGACCAACCCACTTTAGGTTATGACGAGCACTTTGCCATCACAAAACCCACGGACGATGAAAGCAATCCTTTTGAAAAAAACTTTTCTGTGGTTTCTTGTACAGTTTACGAACTTGAATTTCTTTATTTAGATTTTCACGGCAACCGCAAGGCTAATTTTTATTATGAAAACAATGTTTTGGTGGGTGGGAATTGGGCAGTTCCGTAAAAGTAAAGTGATTCCTGATTATCTCGCATTGAATGTTGCGTTATAAAAAGTAGTATGTGTAATGGCAAATTTAATTCTTCGGTTTTCTTCGTGCTCAAATTCTAAACTATCATTTACCACAAATTTAATTTCAGTACCGTTGTAGCCAGTTTCAAATGTGGTTGTTAATTCATACAAGCAATCCTTTTTTATGGTTTTCATTTCAGTATCATAATCCCATGAAAAAGGCTTGTCTTTTCCTTTTATTCCCACTTTTGAAATTGCACCCATTTTAGGCGTGTTAAGGCTAAAAACAATTGTTTTTTGATGTGTTTTTTGTACGCAACTCGTTAGAACTAATATTAAAGATAAGGCGATGACTGTTATTGTAGTTTTCATAAGTAAGATTTTTTTCGTGTAAGAAGGTAATCAATTCCAAATCGCCCTGAACCTAACACAAGGTAGAAAATAGAAACCCATAGAAAACCCATGGCGGCGAGGCAATTCCATAAGCCATTATTAATTTGTTGCATAAAAATAGCCACGAGCATAGTGCAAAAGATAAGAAAAGAAGCAAATCTCGTCTGAATTCCAAACAATAAAAGCAATCCGCCAATAGCTTCGGCGAAAGCGCCCATCCAAGCAAAAAAAACTGGAAATATCGCAAAGATTCCACCATATTCTGCCACATCTTTTGGAAACCAGAAAGCAACTTCAAAAAATCCAAGATTATTATCTACTGGCGACCAAGGCATTCCGAATTTATCCGAACCAAAGTTAAAAGCTAGTAAATAGCCGCAGATAATTCGTGGAATAATTAAAAATAAATCTTGCCACCAATGTGGTAAAATAATTGGTTTGCTTATTTTTTGTATGATTTTCATAATTGTATCTCTGTTTGAAACTAAAATTTATAAACAAGGTTTGCATTTCCTGATTTTGACGATTGTAAATCAAATTTTGCCTTTCCAAAATTGAAAATAGTACAATTTGCTGTTGCTTTTGCTGTCAACTCATCAGATACATTTAAGTAGACATTTCCGTTTCCTGCACATTTTATTTCAGCATTTTTAACAAAAAGTTCTTTGGCTTTTGTGTTACCGTTACCAGAATTTACAACTTTCAGTGTTTCTACTTTACCAATAACAGTTGTTGTTCCATTACCAGAATTTTCTAATTTGAAGTTTATTTCGGATAAATTTGATATTATCAAAGAACTGTTTCCAGTATGTTTAATCTCAGTCAGTTTCGGCATTAAGATTTTGATTTTAAGATGAGTGTCTTCAATATATTTTTTATTATTATCATTATTTTTAAAAAACACTTTCAATTCACTTTTAGAATTATTTTCTTCCAAAATAAATAGAGGTAAAAGATTATCGTCGATAGTTACGGAAATACTATACGGTTTGCCAACTTCGATTTCTAATTTTCCATCTAAATCATCAAAATTTACTTTGTTGAAATTTTGAAAATTATAGGTTTTCGTAACTGTTTTTCCTGATCCTTTCAATTGCGCATTTGCAAAGAATGATGTCAGGGTTAAGATTATTGTAATAATTAATTTTATCATGTTTGATTTTTTTTTGATGATTGACTCTCGTAAAGATAAAATATAAGATTTTTTAAAAATTGTGAGAATTAATTTCTACTGATTTTTATACGTCATTGACAACCCTAAATCTCCAGTAACTTTTAAATCTACAGAGGCGTAGTCAGTAGATTTATTTTCGATCACCAAAGCTGTGTTCCGATCTACTTTCACTATTGTCTTTATATTTGGTTTAATCGTTATTCTAGAATGAGTTCCGCCAGATATTGGCGCTTTGTAAATGTCAATGTCGTTTTTAGAAACATTTTTTAATTTGACTGTAAAAGATCCATGTTCATTGTTTCCAAGAACAAAACTATCATTGGGTTTAATGCTCGTATTAGAATTTAAAGAGTCAAAAACTCCACAGGAAGCACTTAAAATTGTAAGTACAAAAGTTGCAAAAAGTGTTTTCATAATTTTTTATTTAATGATTAATAACAGGGCAAAATTGCTCTATAATTGATCATCAATCGCTTCAAATTATGATTTGAGACCTAGTTGTTCATTGCTGGGGAGTATCGAAAATAGTGCGATTATGATTTTTCTAAATATTCTTTGGGAGAAAAACCAGTATTTTTCTTGAACGCACGATTAAAAGTTGCTTTAGAATTAAATCCGCAGTCAAAAGCAATTCCCAGTAATGTAGTTTTCTTGTGTTCGCCTTTATCAAATGCTTTTTTAATTTCTTCAATACGATATTTATTGATAAAATCATTAAAGTTCATTTTGAAACCTTGATTGATAGTTTTGGAAATTATGGAAACATTAGTGTCTAATTTTTTAGCAACTCCAGATAAAGTCAGTGCGGGATCAATAAATAACGACTCTTTTTGAATTAAAGTCTCAATTCTTCTTTTCCACATATCCATTTCAGTAGAAGTATTTTCTGAAAAAGTTTCAAAACTTATGTCAATTATAGATTCTTCTTCGGTGACGGTATTGTTTTCTGATAGTAATAAAACTTGATTGGTATTAGATTTATAAAATTTAAATGGAATTGTAGAATTTACAGGATTAGAATATCCAGTTATTGCGATGTAATACATAATTAAAGAAAAAATCAGGAAATACCACCAGTTGCCTGTGTAGGATTTTAAATCGGGATAAAAATACGCTAGACCAGCAAAAACAATCGTTAGCAATAGCATTAATAGAAATGCAATCAAATAGGTTTGTATCCACCTAAAAAGGATTCGATCGGCATAACTCACCACTTGGTAAATTACTTTTTTGTAAATGGTGTAATAGCGCAAGCTTATAACAAAATAAAATACCATGGAGAGTAATCCTAATTTCTGATACCAATTATCAAAATCTTTATCCATACCATCTTTATAGAAATAGTAATCTCCAACGATGAAAACATCGTAAATCCAAATTGAAAAAATATAAATCAAGTACAAGATCCCCGGGATAAAGTGGAGATATTTTTTTTTACTAAATCTAAAATCAGCGTTCAATAAACTTTGGGTGTAACAGTAAATTGTTGGTCCAATAAATAAAACATGTTGAAATGGAGTATAAAAAAGAATATCTCTATACGGTTGATTGTCATACCAACCAGCGAATCCAAGCATCCAAGGGGCAACAAACAACGAGCATAGAAAGATAAAAAAGCTCAACCAATAATTGGAGGTCTTCTCAGTTTTCAAACCTTTAATCAATAATAAAAAGCTATATAGTATTCCTTGCGAAAAAGTGATTAGTAACAAGGAAGAATAGAACCCGAATTGGAATAGCATACTGTCTTTTAGATAAAGATAACTATTTTTATAGAGTGGGAACTATAAATGCTATTGATCCTTTTACTTTTATAACCGCTTATTATTTAGTATTTTTGCAAGAAAAATATGCTTTGATAAAAATTGGCAGCATAGAATTACCTGATTTCCCTTTACTTCTTGCACCTATGGAAGATGTGAGTGATCCACCATACCGCAGATTGTGTAAAATGCATGGTGCCGACATGGTGTACTCGGAATTTATATCTTCAGAAGGATTAATTCGAGATGCTATAAAAAGCCGAATGAAATTAGATATTTTTGAGCCGATACTTTGTTTTGTGAATTTCGTTTTTGTTGGAAGTTTTTAATTCTTATTTACTTTTTGTATTTATAATACCATTTAGACGCTTTTGTCGACAAGGGGATTGAAATTCGTATATTTGTAGTAACAGAAAAAGTTTTACTTATGAGTCATTACAAAAACATTATAATTAGAGATCCAGCAGTAATGAATGGGAAACCAATTATTAAGGGTACAAGAATCACTGTTGAATTAATTTTAAAAAAATTATCTGAAGGAATATCGGTTACTGACTTAGCAAAACTTTATCCTCATTTAACTCACACAGAAATTTTAGCAACCTTAGGATATGCCTCGGACATTATAGGTAATGAAGAACTGCTCGAAGTTTCCTAATGATTATTGCTGACGAAAACATACCATTGGCAGTAATTGAAAAACTTCGGTTGTCGCATGTTGAAACCTATTCAATTTTTGAGAATAAAAGAGGGATTTCTGATAAGGAAATAATAGATTTTGCTCAACATCCACCAAAAATAATTTTAACGGAAGATAAAGATTTTGGAGATTTAGTTTTTGCTTACGATCAAAAGAAAGTTTCAGTAATTCTGTTGCGCTATCATTACTCGGATCTTGAACGTATTTAAACTATTTTGATTGAATTTCTTCAAAATCACACTATTGAACAACATTCCTTCATAGTTATTACATTAAAAAACATTAGAATTAGAAAAGTATAATCTTAAATCTACATTCTTTGCTATCTTTGCAAAAAAATTCCCTTGATAAAAATTGGCAACATAGAATTACCAGATTTCCCTTTACTTCTCGCACCTATGGAAGATGTGAGTGATCCTCCATACCGCAGATTGTGCAAGATGCATGGTGCCGATATGATGTACTCGGAATTTATTTCCTCGGAGGGATTAATTCGCGATGCTATTAAAAGCCGAATGAAATTAGATATTTTTGATTACGAACGCCCCGTTGGAATCCAAATTTTTGGTGGTGACGAAGAAGCAATGGCGATGTCATCTAAAATTGTTTCAGCCGTAAACCCGGATATCATTGACATCAACTTTGGTTGTCCAGTAAAAAAAGTTGTTTGTAAAGGTGCTGGAGCCGGAGTTTTAAAAGACGTTGATTTGATGATTCGCTTGACGAAAGCGGTAATCGACAGTACACATTTGCCAGTAACAGTAAAAACTCGTTTGGGTTGGGACGATAGTTCAATAAATATTGATGAGGTTGCAGAGCGATTACAAGACATTGGCGTTGCTGCGTTAAGCATTCATGCTCGAACTCGTGCCCAAATGTATAAAGGCCATTCCGACTGGTCGCATATTGCACGTGTTAAAAATAATCCTAGAATTACAATGCCAATTTTTGGTAACGGAGATATCGACTCCCCTGAAAAAGCATTAGAATATAAAAATAAATACGGTATTGATGGAATTATGATTGGTCGCGCTGCGATTGGTTATCCTTGGATTTTTAACGAGATCAAACATTATTTTAAAACAGGAGAACATTTAGCAAAACCAACAATTATTGATAGAGTTGAGGCCGTACGAAATCATTTGACGTGGGCAATGGAGTGGAAGGGCGAGCGTCTTGGAATTGTAGAAACGAGACCACATTACACTAATTATTTCAAAGGAATTCATTCTTTTAAACCCCACAAACAACAGTTAGTTACTTTAGACCGACCTGAAGAATTATTTGCTGCCTTAAATGAAATTGAAGATGTGTATGCGGGTTATGAGGTTGTTTAAAATTTTGCTTACCACAAATTCACGAATTATTATTTAGGATTTCAAAAATTGTCAATTTAAAGAGATAAAAATTTGCGAATTTGTGCAAAACCTATTCTAACAATTTCTTACTCACTCTACTACTCGCAATCACTGATGCAATAAAACCTAAAGTAACGATAGTTCCCATTACAATCAGCACATTTTCAACAGAAAAAATAACGGGATAAGCTAGTGTGGGCGTAATCATTATCAGTTGAAAATATTCTTGTATTAGTACAATTATAACTCCTATCGTAAGTCCAATAATTCCGCCAAAAACACTCAACAAAGTCCCTTGTAACAGGAATATTTTTCGTAAATCTTTTATTTCTGTTCCTAGATTAAACAATGTTTTTAAATTTCCTTTTTTGTCTAAAATCATCATGATCAAAGCACCAATCAAGTTGAAAAGTGCTACTACAATTACCAATGTAAATATCAAGTAAACAGCGATATTTTCGGTATTAAGCATTTTATATAATGATTCATTTAATTGAATTCTGTTTTTGACCTCGATTTTTTGATTGAAAATAACTTTAAGCTGGTCGATAATCGCATTTTCATCAGCGGTTGGTTTGATCTTAATTTCAATTCCAGAAATTTGATTTATTTTGTATTCAAGTAATTCTTGAGCAAGACCTAAATCAGCAAACACGTACTTTGAATCTAAATCTTCACTTATGTTATAGATCCCAACTGGAACAACATCTGTTTTGTTGAAAGCTTGTTCCGGATTTTCAATGGCACCTTTCCCAGCTTTAGGAACCAGAACTTCAAGTCGATTATTAAAATCTAACAGACCCATTGAAAATTTCTCCGAAAGGCCATAACCCACAACAACTTGGTACGTGTTTGGCTCTAGCCATTGCCCATTAAATAAATTCTTTTCAATAGCATTTGTTTTGATAAAATTGGAATCAACTCCCTTTAAGAAAGTAACTTCTTGCTTTCCATTAAAAGTAAATAGTACGCGCTCTTCAATAATCTTGGAGTACGAAACAAGCCCATCAATTTTTTTAATTTCCTTTTCTTGAGCGGCTGAGACTAAAAATGATTTTCCTAAAGTGCTGCTTATTTTTAAATCAGGATCAATGTCATTCGTGAAGGAAAGGCTAAAATCTTTCAATCCGCTAAAAACTGATAAAACTACAAATAAAGCCGTTGCACCTACAATAATTCCCAAGCTGGCAATTCGATTGATGATGTTTATAGCATTGTTTTTACTATTGCTTAGAATGTAGCGTTTAGCTATGAAAAGTGGGAAGTTCAAACTTTATTGGAATCTACGTTTGTCTAAAAGATCTCTATTTTCAATAGGATTGTCTCTATTTGCTAACGCATTGTCAATTTTTTCTATATAATCTAAAGAGTCATCTATGAAAAAAACTAAATTGGGAACTTTGCGTAATTGTAACCGTACCCGCTGCGATAAATCGTGCTTAATATTTTTTGAGTTTGACTTCACAGCCTCCAAAATTTCTTTGGCTTTGTCCTGAGGAAATACACTTAAATGCACAGTTGCAACTGATAAATCTGTCGTTACAACAACTTTGGATACTGAAATTACTAAATTACTAACTCCGTTTTTTCTCACTTCACCTTGCAGAATGTCAACCAAATCTTTTTGGATCACCCCACCTATTTTTTTCTGTCTATTTGTTTCCATCCTGCAAAAATAGTACTTTTAACTTTTATCTTGAAGTTTAGAGCTAAATTTTAAAATCAACTCAGTATTGCTTGTTTTTTTGGAGCTGTGTGCTTCGCCAGTTCGCGTCGCTCGTTTATTGCTATTTGTCACGATCTTTTACATAGCAGCAAGCCAAAAGGCATTTAGCTTTACTAAAGGATTTCTCCCGAAACTTCTGGACGATCAAGGCTGGGGAATTTCATCAATGTAAGATGTTGCGTTTAAATCAGAAATCTAAAATCGTTAATCTAAAATCTAAAATCAACAGTAATTTGGAACATAATATAAATCTAGTTTCAACTCCGTCCTCTTCGGGAAACCCCAAAGTTTCGGGAGGTGCGGGTAGACCTTCATTCTCCATCTATGACGCCTCAGCCGGTTCTGGAAAAACCTACACTTTGGTCAAAGAGTACCTAAAAATAATTCTTGTTGCTAGCAAAAATGATGCTTACCGAAATATCTTAGCAATTACCTTTACAAATAAAGCTGTTCACGAAATGAAAAGCCGAATCGTGGGTAGCTTATCTGAATTTGCAAAGGAGGAACCAAATCAGAAAGCCTTAGATTTAATGCATGATTTGATCAATGGTAAACGCAAAATTGATAATCCAGAAGAATGGATTGAAGAGCCAATTGGCCTTTCCATTTTGCAAATAAAGTTTAAATCGCAACAAATTATCAAGCATATTATTCATAATTATGCGGCATTTGATATTTCCACAATTGATAAATTTACCCATAAAGTGATACGGGCTTTTGCTCACGATTTGGGTTTACCCATGACTTTTGAAGTTACATTAGACACCGAGAATTTACTTGTAGAAGCCGTAGATGCTATCATAGCTCAAGCGGGAGAAGATGAAACCTTGACAAAGTTATTAATCGATTTTACAATGGAAAAAACCGATGATGATAAATCGTGGGATATTTCCAGAGAAATTTTAGAAACAGGTCGTTTAGTTCTCAATGAAAATAACCGAAATGAAATTACTCATTTTCAAGATAAAACCATCGAGGAATTTGTAGAAATTAAAAAAAAACTAATTGAGGCTTGCAAAGATTTAGAAAGACAAACTATTGTTTTTGCAGAAGAAGCGTTAGCATTAATCGAAAAAAACGGGATTGATGTGAAATCCTTTTCAAGAGGAACTTTCCCCAATCACATAAACAGCATTCAGCAAGGAAAATTCAATCCTAAGAACAAAATGTTTCATGTGTTTGAAGATATTGCTATAAATAAAACAGCTAAAGATAAAGCAATCATAGAAAACCTTATTCCAGAGTTTTTACAAATTCTGACTAAAGTGTATGCTACTTTCGAAAAAATAAATTTCTATAAAGCGTTCCTTAAAAACATCACACCTTTGTCTTTGTTAAACACAGTAAGTAACGAGTTAGCAAAGATTCAGCAGGAACAAAATGTACTGTCAATCTCAGAATTCAATGCCATCATTCACCGAGAAATTCAAAACCAACCCGCTCCTTTTATATATGAGCGATTGGGCGAGCGATACCGTCATTTTTTTATTGATGAATTTCAAGACACCTCTGAAATGCAATGGCAAAATTTGATTCCGTTAATAGATAACGCACTTGCAGGCCAAGATGATTTTGGAGTAAAAGGAACACTGATGATTGTAGGTGATCCTAAACAATCAATTTATCGCTGGCGTGGTGGAAAAGCCGAGCAGTTTATTGAGTTGAGTAAAAATAAAAATCCGTTTAGTAATCCTGATAAGAGACTCGAACATTTAGATAAAAATTACCGTAGTTATTCGCAAATAATCCAATTCAATAATGACTTTTTTAAACTGTTATCGAATGAATTTGTTCATCCTGATTATAAAGATTTGTATGAAAATCATAGCGGTCAAAAAACAAATACTAAAACAGGCGGGTATGTAAATATTTCTTTTATTCCAAAAGTTGAAAAAGCTGATGTTAATCTTGAATCTTTAGTTGACGATGATGCACTAGACAAAACAGAGTTGTTTGTTGCAGCAACATTAGATACAATTCATAAAGTAATGGATCAAGGATTTCTCTACAAAGATATTGTGATCTTAACTAGAAAACGAAGTCAAGGAATTGCAATTGCAAATTTTTTGACAGAGAAAGGGATTCCACTTCTATCATCGGAAACCTTAATGATTCAAAACGCCACTGAAGTTCGTTTAATCATAAACCTACTAAAATATTTAAAAAACAGTTCAGATCTTGAAGCAAAAGCTAACTTCCTCCAATATTTGGGTCAAAACAGCCAGAACCATTTACCGGTTCACGATTTTATCGCTCAAGGTATCAATCAGAAACAGGAAGCTGATTTTGAAAATTGGCTAATGACTTTTAACGTTGAATTGTCATTTCAAAATATTCGAAAAAAATCATTGTATGAAGCCGTAGAAATTATCGTTAGTAAATTCCTAGCCCACCAAACCGCCAAAGGAAGAGCTAGCAGTTTTGAGAAAAATTATCAGGACACATCAGTAGCTTCCCCTGCAACAGGAGTGGGAAATGCTTACGTTCAATATTTTCTCGATATTGTCTTAGAAAGAGATATTCGCAATCAAGCAGGAATCTCAGATTTTTTAAGTTTCTGGGATAAAAACGGAGAAAAATTTAGTATTCCGTCTCCAGAAGGAACTAATGCAGTTCGGATTATGACGATCCATAAATCGAAAGGATTAGAATTTCCAGTGGTAATTTTTCCTTTTGCAGAAGAGGACTATAATAGAAAGCCTAAAGATAAATTATGGCTTGGCGCCGAGGAAGAAGAATTTGGCTTACCCAAAGTTTTAATTGACAATAACAGCGCTGTAGAAAGTTATGGATCGGCCGCGGCGGAGGTCTACAACCAGAAAAAACAAGAAGAATTACTAGACAATATTAATGTTTTGTATGTTGCTTTGACCAGAGCCGAAGAGCAACTTTATATAATTTCGAGTATGAATTTATCTCGAAATGGCGATTTTCCAAAAAACAATATGAGTTCCTTTTTTACCAATTACATTAATAGTGAAGGTTTATTTCAAGAAAATCAGCTCAATTATCATTTTGGTAATGAAGCCAAATTATCAATTAGTAAGCAACATGTTGACACGTCAAAAGTGATTCCGATGGTTGATAAGATTTTAGATCCTAAAAATATAAAAATTGCCCAGCGAGAGTCATTAATGTGGGGGACGCATCAGCAGGAAGCGATAGAATACGGAAATGTGATTCACGAAATATTATCTTTTATAAAAAGAAATGATGACATTGAGTTGGCGGTGGCTAAGGCAATTGAAAATGGACTAATTACTTTTATTCAAAAAGATACGGTTAACACTACTATTTGCGAAATTGTTAATCATCCCGAGTTAGTCCAATTTTTTGAGGAAGGAAATGAAATTTTGAATGAGCAAACAATTATCCAAAAGGAAGGTGGTATTATTAAGCCAGACCGAATGGTTTTAACAAATAACAATGAGGTGTTACTATTGGACTATAAAACTGGTGTACATCAAGCTAAATACAAGCAACAATTAGATAATTATCAAAAAGCTATTGAATTGATGGGTTATAAAGTCGTAAAAAAAGCACTTATTTATATAGGAAAAGAAATTGATGTGGTAAATTTGTAGTCTTAAAATTAATTTTTAGCACAAACAGAATTTAAAAATAAATAACATGTACGGAAAAATAAAAGAACATTTACAATCAGAATTACAAACAATAGAAGACAACGGGATTTTTAAAAAGGAGAGAATTATTACTTCGCCTCAAGGCACAGAAATAACGATATCTACAGGTGAGAAAGTTTTAAATTTTTGTTCAAATAATTATTTAGGACTATCTTCTCATCCAGAAGTGATCAAGGCGGCAAAAGATGCGCTGGACAGTCACGGTTTTGGTATGTCATCCGTTCGATTTATTTGTGGAACGCAGGATATTCACAAAAATTTAGAGAAAAAGATTTCTGAATTTTACGGTTTAGAAGATACCATTCTTTATGCCGCAGCTTTTGATGCGAATGGGGGAGTATTTGAACCATTATTAGGAGCTGAGGATTGTATAATTTCAGACAGCTTGAATCATGCCTCAATTATTGATGGAGTGCGTTTGTGCAAAGCGGCGCGCTATCGATATGAAAATAGCAACATGGAAGACCTAGAACAGCAGTTAATTAAAGCAACCGAAGCCGGAAGTCGTTTCAAGTTAATAGTTACTGATGGCGTTTTCTCTATGGATGGCTTAGTTGCTCCCTTAGATAAAATATGCGATCTAGCTGATAAATACGATGCAATGGTTATGGTCGATGAATGCCATGCAGCTGGATTCATTGGCGCAACTGGTAAAGGAACGCTTGAAGCAAAAGGTGTAATGGGTCGTGTAGACATTGTAACTGGGACTTTAGGAAAAGCTTTAGGTGGAGCGATGGGCGGTTATACAACTGCGAAAAAAGAAATTATTGAGTTGTTAAGACAACGTTCTAGACCTTATTTGTTTTCAAATTCTTTAGCGCCTTCAATTGTAGGAGCTTCGATCAAAGTTTTTGAAATACTAGAAAAAGACACTTCGCTTCGTGATCAATTAGAGTTAAATACTAACTATTTCAGATCAGAAATGAAAAAAAAAGGGTTTGATATTATCGATGGAGATTCTGCAATTGTTCCAGTAATGCTTTATGATGCTAAATTGTCTCAAACAATGGCTGATGAATTATTAAAGAAAGGAATATATGTTATAGGATTCTTTTTCCCTGTAGTGCCAAAAGATAAGGCAAGAATTAGAGTACAATTATCAGCTGCTCACACAATGGAGCAAATAAATAGAGCGGTAAATGCATTTACAGAGGTCGGAAAAGCACTGAATATTATATAATTCCCACTTTAGCATCGTAAAAGATATTTTATTTAACATTTAATTTTGTAGTTTAAAATTTACGTCCTATTTTTGCTAATAATTAACTAAATTGTAATTAAAAAAAGTAAGTATGAAACATCTAAACAAAATTTTTGTTGCTGTAATGATGGTGATGGGATTAAGTTCTCAAGCACAAGACAGCAATAATCCATGGGCTATCTCTTTTGGAGCTAATGCTGTGGATACTAGAACTAGTGCTGGTGGAGGAAATAATTGGGCTGACCGTCATTTCTCTCAACCTTTTGCAGTTAAAGACAACTGGAACATTCTTCCATCTGTATCTTATTTAAGCGTATTCAGATCAATAGGAGATAATTTCTCTTTTGGTCTTACTGGATCGGTTAATAAGATTGATAAGTATGTGAATTTTAGACCAGGTGCTGCAGGCGACGATTCTAGAGGAATGGTAGTATCAAATCCAGGTGATTTAATGTATTACGGAATTGACGCTACTGTTAGATACAGTTTCATGAGTCTAATAAAATCTAAAGTGATTGATCCTTCTCTTTCTGTTGGTGGAGGTTATACTTTCTTCGGAGATAGTAGTTATGGAACTTTAAATCCTGGTGCTGGATTAACTTTTTGGTTTACTGAAAATGTTGGTTTAGAATTAAGTACTAGATACAAAAAATCTTTTGGCGACAGAGAAGATGCTTCTGGAACTCCAGATGCTCCATCTCATTTCCAGCACTCTGCTGGTATTGTTTTCAAATTTGGCGGTAAAGATACTGACGGAGATGGAATTTATGACAAAGATGATGCATGTCCAGATGTTGCTGGTTTAAAGCAATTCAACGGATGTCCTGATACTGATGGAGATGGTATTCAAGATAGCGAGGATGCATGTCCTACAGAAGCTGGTTTAGCTGAATTGAAAGGTTGTCCAGATGCTGATGGAGATGGAATTGCTGATAAAGATGATGCTTGTCCAGAAGTTGCTGGTTCAGTTGCAATGAAAGGTTGTCCTGATACAGACGGAGATGGTGTTGCTGATAAAGATGACAAATGTCCTACTGTTGCAGGTCCTAAAGATAACGCAGGTTGTCCTTATTTAGATACTGACAACGACGGTGTTTTCGACAAAGATGATGCTTGTCCAACTGTTGCTGGTCCAGCTAGTAACAAAGGATGTCCAGAAGTTTCAGAAGAAGTGCTAAAAACTTTAAATGAATACGGTAAAGTAATTTTGTTTGATTCTGGTAAAGCTACTTTCAAAAAAGGTACTTACACAGTATTAGAGTCAATTACAGCAATCTTGAATGAGTATCCTAACTCAAAATTTCAAGTTGAAGGTCATACTGATAGCGACGGAAGTAACGTATTAAACCAAACTTTATCTGAGAACAGAGCTGCTGCAGTTAAAAATTATTTAATTGAAAAAGGAGTTGCTACTGACAGACTTAGATCTACTGGTTTTGGAGAGACTAAACCAATGTCATCTAACAAAAACGCTAAAGGAAAAGCTGAAAACAGAAGAGTTGAAATTTCTTTGATCAAAGAGTAATTTTCTTCTAAAATATTTTTCAAAAACGCCTCGATTTATCGGGGCGTTTTTTTTATTTTTATAAAATGATAAATACTTCTTTTTTAGATAAGATTGCTTCCGTTTTACTTGAAAATTATTCCATTACCCTTTCGAATACCATTGTCGTTCTACCTAATAAACGAGCCAAAATATTCCTTATTGAAGCATTAAAAAAGCAAGTTTCAAGAAATATTCTATCTCCTGAAATTATAAGTATTGAAGATTTTGTGCAAAACATAGCAGGTATCCGTACTATTGATCCTATCGAATTGCTATTCGAATTCTATGAAGTTTATTTGTCAATTACTGAAAAATCGAATCAGCAGTCTTTCGAGTTATTTGCTAATTGGGCTAAAACGTTGTTGCAAGACTTTAATGAAATTGATCGCTATTTATTAGATCCAGCGCATGTGCTTTCTTATTTGAAAGACATTGAGGATATTAAAAAATGGGGAATTGAAGTTGAGAATAAGACTTCCCTATTAGAAAAATATATTGATTTTTGGAAATTACTGCCCAATTATTATCAATCGCTCTACACGCATTTATTGAATAAAGGAATAGGATACCAAGGTCTTATTTATCGGGAAGCGGTAAACAATCTCAATAATTTTACAAATTCAGTAAGAGATAAAAAATTCCTCTTTGCAGGTTTTAATGCGTTGAATGCAGCCGAGGAAAAAATAATTCAGCACCTTGTTGCAGCAGATCAAGGAACAATTTATTGGGATGTAGATCAAACTTTTCTGAATGATCCCTATCATGACGCGGGTTTGTTTGTACGTCGTTTCAAAGAAAGCTGGAAGCACTATAAAACCCATCCTTTCGAATGGATTGTAGATGATTTTTCGCAATCAAAAAATATTGATGTTATTGGTACGCCCAAGACAATTGGTCAAGCCAAAATTGCTGGAAGTCTAATTGAAAATATTATTCATGATAATCCAAATAGGAAACTTGACAAGGTAGCTATCGTTCTTGGAGATGAAAATCTATTAGTTCCGCTTTTGTATTCTCTACCTGCGGCGGTTGGAGCACTCAACATTACGATGGGATATTCTAGTAAGAACAATCCAGCTCAAATTTTGATCGCTAAATTATTTAAAATGCACACTAATGCAATATCAAGAAATAACAGCAGTTATGTATTTTATTACAAAGATGTACTTGATATTTTGACACACTCATTAGTCGAACCGTATGCTAAAACTAGCACTCTTGTTCATATTATTAATCAAAATAATTATACTTTTATTACGCACCATAAATTGGTAGAATTGAATCTAATTCCAAGTGAGTTGTTTCTACTTTTATTCCAAAAATGGGAAAAAGGGTCCATTCCAGTCTTAGAAACGATTTCTAAATTATTGCAAACCATAAAAGAAAATTTAAGTAACGATAATGACGAGGAAAAAATTACTAAAGCTTTTGTTTTTGCAATTTTTAAAGTTATCAATAAACTGATTAATTACTACTCTAAGCACAAACATATTGATAAAATAGAAACGCTATATGCCATTTATAAACAAGTGATTGATCTCGCTGAAGTTTCTTTTGAAGGAGAACCGTTAAATGGTTTACAAATTATGGGTGTGTTAGAAAGTCGGGTATTAGATTTTGATACCGTTATTGTGACCTCTATGAATGAAGGAAAATTTCCAGCTGGAAAATCCCAGAATTCGTTTATTCCTTATGATGTGAAACGCGAATTAGGTTTGCCTACTTTCAAAGAGAAAGATGCTATTTATACCTATCATTTTTATCATTTGCTGCAGCGAGCCAAGAATATCTATTTACTTTATAACACCGAAAGTGAAGGTATAGACGCAGGTGAAAAAAGCCGATTTATCACCCAACTCGAAGTTGAAAAACAGGTTAATCATAGATTGACACACGAAATTTATAATGCTGTTTTACCTGAAACAGCATATCAGGCAATGGTTATTCCAAAATCGGAGAGTGTGATGGTTCGCTTAAGGGAAATCGCAGACAAAGGCTTTTCTCCATCGGCATTGACGAGTTACATTCGTAATCCAATCCAATTTTACTTTCAGAAAATTTTGCGCATCAGCGAAGTGGAAGAGGTCGAGGAAAATATTGCTTTGAATACGTTGGGAACCATTATTCATGAAACATTGAAGGTTTTATACGAGCCTTTTATTGGCAAATTTATTTCCGAAAGCGATATTCTTAACTGTTTTAAACAAATTGACAAAGAGGTTTTAAAACAATTTAAATTGGTTTACAAAGAAGGCGAAATCAAAAAAGGAAGAAATTTATTAGCGTTTGAAGTTGCTAAGCGTAATGTTTCCAACTTTCTCAAAGTAGAATTGGTAAGCATAAAGAATGGTGATGCCATCAAAATTCTTGCGTTAGAACAAACTTTCGAGAGACAATTACAGCATCCTAGTTTGCCTTTCCCAGTATTGATAAGAGGAAATGTGGATCGAATTGAAGAACGCAATGGAATCATTCGAATCATTGATTACAAAACGGGAAAAGTAGAAAAAGCAAGTGTGACGCTTAAATCGTGGAATGGATTAACGGATGATATTAAAAGTGATAAGATTATTCAGGTGCTTGCGTATGCTTACATGTACGAGTGCGAAGCAAAAGAAAAACCTATTGAAGCGGGAATTATTTCCTTCAAGAATTTAAAAGCAGGTTTTCTTCCATTTAATTTTAAAGAAGATAAAGAGGTGAATAGTATTATTGATGATAAAATTTTAAGTAATTATGTCGAACAAATAGTCCTTTTACTCAGTGAAATTTTAGATGATACTATTCCTTTTAAAGAGAAAATAATTTAGAACTATCAGAAAACCAGCTAACATATTCGAGTTTTATAAAAGTACTTTAATAATAAATATCTCAGTCAGTTTATTGGCAATGGTATGTGGAGGATTTCAACTATTTAAGTATGCGCTTATTTTTTTTGGTTTCTTTATTAGTTTGTTAATTAAGGAAGTGAATTCAAGAAACGAATATTTGTTTTATTATCACAACGGAATCTCAAAAATACAACTGTTCGTCTATAGTTTTTTGATGAATTTTGCTTTTTCGTTAGTTTTGATTTTATTCATTAACCAAATTTTGAGATTGGTATGACAAAAAGTGTATTAGAAGTAGACAGTGTCCAAAAACACTATAATGAAAAAATCATTATTTCGGATGTGTACTTGAAATGTCAAACAGGCGATATTATTGGAATTTTAGGCAGAAATGGTTCTGGCAAATCGACCTTATTAAAAATTATTTTCGGAATTGAAGCTGCCGATTTTAAGTTTGTTCGCGTTAATGGTGTCGTAAAATCTAAAACGAGCGATTTGCTAAACGAAATCAGTTATTTGCCTCAAGAGAATTTTATTCCAAATTCATTTTCAGTTAAAAAAACAATCGCATTATCTATTACTAAAGATAAAATACAAGACTTTTGCGCCGATGAAATGATTCAATCGATATTGGCAAAAAAATAAAGCATTTGTCTGGCGGAGAATTGCGGTATTTAGAAATTAAATTAATCCTAAATAACGCATCCAAATTTGTTCTTCTTGACGAGCCTTATAATGGTTTATCACCAATTATGATTGATAAAGTGAATGATTTAATCACAGAAATGTCAAACAAAAAAGGTATCATTATCACTGATCACAATTATGAAAACGTGATAAAAGTATCCGCGAAACTAGCGTTGATGAAAGAAGGCAAACTGCACCACTTAAAACACAAAAACGATTTAGTGGAGAAAGGGTATTTGAAAGTAGGAATGATTTAAATGCTTTTGAAAAAAGCCAATAATACATTGAGTAATTCGTCTTGGTTTTCAATATGACTCATGTGCCCATCTGGAAAAGTCACCAGTTTTACTGCTGTATTTTCTATCTGATCTTTAGTTTCTTCATAATTTAAAACAGGGTCTTTTTTGCCCAGAATTAATAGTTTAGGGAAAGGGGTAATATGTAACAAAATTTCTCTGTCGGGTCTTATTTTCATTCCTTCTAGCGAGGCTACAATTCCTTGAAGCGGCGTTTTTAAAGCGTCTTTTTTTACGTGTTCAATTTCTGAAGATAGTCGCTCCCTATTCGATTCGCTGAATAAATTAGCAATAGAAAGCGAAACAAAATTCATAAAAGATTGTTTTACCGCCTTGATAGCTCGATCCCGATTTATTTTTCGTTCGTCGCTGTCGGCTTTTGCGGAAGAGTTTAATAAAACCAATCCTTTGATAATGTCAGGGTATAATTCGGCGAAAGCCAACGTTACATAACCACCCATGGAATGACCAACAAAGACGGCCTTTCGGATACGCAATTCTAATAAAACGGCATGAACAGCATCCGCATTGTCTTCCATCGTTTGCACATAACCCAAACATTCCGTTGATCCGTGTCCTAATAAATCAATGGCAATAACGCGGTTTTTTTTAGCAAATTCCGGAATATAAAAATCCCACATGCTTTTGTTTTCCAAGAAACCATGAAGCAAGACAACAGCAGTACCTTTCCCAGTATCAGAAAAAGAAATTTGCGTGTTTTTGAATTGAATTTGTTTCAAAATAAAGAATTAGATTTTTTGTAAAATTAAGGCATTTATTTTTAAACTAGATTCGTTGTAAAATTTGGTTTAACATTTTATTTTTTTGAAACTTATAAGCCATACAATTTCATAGAAGAGAAAATGCTATATTTGAGAAAAGCATTATAAAGTATGAATAGATTAGTAATTATTGGAAACGGATTTGATTTAGCGCATGGATTACCAACTTCTTACAAAGATTTTATAGATGACTATTGGAAAGGAATTATATATTCAAATCATAATGATGAGTTTGTTTCATTTGATTTACAAACCCACGTAGAATTTGAAAACATTAAAAATTTAAATGATGTAGCGTCAGCGATTTTGGCTTGTGATGATTCTATAAAATTTAGTGATGCTGAAATTTATCGGGAGTATGGCAATAATATTTTAACGGGAAAATATCCAAGAGCTCATGTCCTTATTTATAAAAACACTTTTTTTAAATTAATTAATCAGAAATGTATCCAAAACTGGGTTGATATAGAAAACGAATATTATGGAATATTAAAGGGAATTGTAAAATCTGAATGTCTAAATATTTCGAAGTCCAAACAATATTGGTTGGAAGAGCAGAAAAATCAGGTTGAAAAATTAAATAGGGAATTTGAACAGGTACAAAAACTGCTGGAGAGATATTTGATCACCAATATAATTGATACTAGTTCTAAAATAGGTCCTATTTCTGCTGTATTTAAAATTAATAAAGGATCTGAAGAATATTTTCAAGAATTCTCGAGTCAAGATCAGGATTATTTAAAGACTTTTTATCAGGATTATATCAATAAAAGGAGTGAAATAAAAACCCGTATTTTAAATTTTAATTATACTAGAACAGTTGACAAATATATTGCTCTTACAAAGGAATATGGTGAATTTAGAAATTATGGAAATATAGAAAACATACAAATTCACGGGAGGTTAGAAGATATTGGTAATAGAATAAATTTTGGCTTTGGTGACGAAATGGATGATGATTATAAAATGATTGAAAATATTGATGATAACGAGTATCTAAAAAATTTTAAGTCATTCCAATATCTACAAAACTCTAATTATAAAAATTTGCTTGATTATATTGGTACTGGAAGATTTCAAGTTTTAATTATGGGTCACTCATGCGGTTTGTCTGATAGAACTTTATTGCATACAATTTTTGAGCATATAAATTGCCGATCAATCAAAGTTTTTTATTACGAGCAAAAGGATATTGAACGAAATGTAATAACAGATAATTATACCGAAATAATTCAAAATATTTCCCGACACTTCAACAAGAAAAAATTAATGAGAGAAAAAATAGTTAACAAAACACTTTGTCAACCTTTACCACAAATTCAACTTCCTTTGAGATAAAAGCGGCTCCCTTTATTGAAAGCCGTTAGAATAACTTAAAACTTTCTATCGCCGCCAAGTATGCTTCCTAATCCGCCGAGTAAACTTCCTTCATCTCTGCTGTTTCCGCCCGCTCTTGGTGCCGATGCGATAATTCTATCAGCGAGTCGGCTGAACGGCAAGGATTGAATATAAACCGTTCCTGGTCCGCGAAGTGTCGCGTAAAATAATCCTTCGCCACCAAAAATAGAATTCTTGATTCCGCCAATGAACTCAATGTCATAATCGACATCTTTAGTAAAACCTACAATACAGCCGGTATCTACTTTTAGGATTTGGCCTGCAGCTAATTCTTTTATTGCCAAGGTTCCTCCGGTATGTACAAACGCCATGCCGTCACCCTCAATTTTTTGCATGATGAAACCTTCACCACCAAATAAGCCACGACCGAGTTTCTTGGAGAATTCAATTCCCACGGAAACGCCTTTGGCAGCGCAGAGAAAAGAATCTTTTTGGCAAACGAATTTTCCTGCGAATTGCGTTAAATCAATTGGAATAATTTTTCCGGGATATGGTGCGGCAAACGAGACTTTGCTTTTAGTATTATTTTGATTAATGAACGCGGTCATGAATAAACTTTCTCCAGTCAGCACTCGTTTTCCAGCGCTTAACAGTTTTCCAAAAAGTCCGTTTTCCTGTCCAGATCCATCCCCAAAAATAGTTTCCATTTGGATGTTATTGTCCATCATCATAAAACTCCCTGCTTCAGCAATTACAATTTCCTGTGGGTCTAATTCTATTTCTACATATTGCATTTCCTCGCCAAATATGTGGTAATCTATTTCGTGTGCTCGCATGATTTTTATGTTTTAAGTTTTGTTCGATTTTTTTTACCTTTAAGTTCATTGACGCTACACTTAATTTTTCTTAATTCAATAATGGTTTTAATTGATTTATGACCATTGAAATGTTTATTAAATAAGTGTAGTAATTGATTATAAAGTTACTGTTTTTTAATCGATTTAATATTTTTAGTTCTTTTGAAAAATGGACGTTGTGTACAGCCCTGATGGCAGTGCTATCCTCTTGTGGAGTGGTAACGGAACAAGAGATATAACGAACAGCAGGAGGGAACGCTGTTTTGAAAAGCGTACTTTCTGCTCCAAAAAAAAACAGCCTAGATTGCTCTAGACTGTGTATTTGTTAGGTTGAAAAGTATTATGCGTTCATTAATTCTTCAATTTCGGCTACTTCAATAGGAATGTTGCGCATCATGTTAAAAGGTTCGCCACTTTCTTGAACGATAATATTATCCTCAAGACGAATCCCAAAACCTTCCGCAGGAATATAAATCCCAGGTTCTACGGTAAACACCATATTGGCTTTCATTGGTTCGGTGAGGATTCCATAATCGTGCGTATCAAGTCCCATGTGGTGGGACGTTCCGTGCATGAAATATTTTTTGTAAGCAGGCCAATCTGGATTTTCGTTCTGTACATCAGCTTTATCAATAAGACCCAAACCAAGTAGTTCAGAAGTCATTATTTTCCCAACTTCAATATGGTATTGCTTCCAGAGCGTTCCAGTTGTCAGCATTTTTGTAGCTTCATTTTTGACACGCAAAACAGCATTATAAACTTCTTTTTGTCTTTTAGTAAAAGTTCCTGAAACGGGAATTGTTCGCGACATATCACTCGAATAATTTGCATATTCAGCCGCAACATCTAATAGAATTAAATCCCCCGCTTTGCATTGTTGGTTATTTTCAATGTAGTGCAACACATTAGCATTGTTTCCAGATGCAATAATTGGGGTGTATGCAAAACCTCTAGAACGGTTGCGAATAAATTCGTGAATCAACTCTGCTTCAATTTCATATTCAGTGACATTGGGCTTCACGAAAGATAGAAGTCTTCTAAAGCCAAGTTCCGTGATGTTACACGCTTTTTGGATTAAATCCAATTCTTCGGTTTCTTTTACAGATCGAAGACGTTGCAAAATAGGATTACTTTTGGCAACAGCATGTGCTGGATATTTATCTTTCCACCATTTTACAAAACGAGCCTCACGCGTCTCAGTTTCTACTGTCGCACGATAATGCTCATTTGTGTTGATGTAAATCGTTTCAGAATGCGTCATCATTTCGAATAAAACTTTTTCGAAATCTTGCAACCAGTAAACAGTTCTAATTCCAGTTACTTCAAAAGCGCGTTCTTTGGTCAATTTTTCCCCCTCCCAAATGGCGATGTGTTTGCTAGTTTCTTTCAAGAATAACATTTCTCTTTGATGTTCATAAGGTGCATCTGGAAAAAGCAATAATATACTTTCTTCTTGATCAACACCACTTAAATAAAGGATGTCACGATGCTGCGCAAATGGTAAAGTGCTGTCTGCCGAAATGGGATAAACATCGTTGGAATTAAAAACAGCAACGCTTTTTGGCTTCATTTGGGCCATAAACTTTTCTCTGTTTTTTATAAATAAATCTCGTTTAATTTGGTGGTATTTCATTTGTCGCGTATTGTTTTTTTAGGTGTAAAATGCAATTTGAACAAGCTGTTTTCGTTGAAACAACAAATAATTGATCGCAATTCAGTGTTTCGGTATTGAATATTCAAAAATAGTAACTTTGAGAGAAACGGATGTTAATTACTATATAAAATTTTAAAGTATCTATTTTTATTATTAATTTTCCACCTCAAATTACATTTCATGAAATTAGCATGACCTAGATTTGGTCGCAAACACCTATGAAGATATGCGAATTCCATATTCCAATAAAAAACAAATATTATCTACAAATGAAAAAAATAATACTATTCTCGTTTTTAATTATTCAAAGCGTCTTTCACGGACAAGTTTCGTCTGAGGAAATTCAGCGTGGCTTGGAAGCCAAAAAACAAATGGAAAACCAATCACTTTTTCAGAATGTTACTTTTGATAATGTAGGACCAACCGTGATGAGTGGTCGAGTAGTTGATATAGATGTTAATCCCGAAAATCCAACTGAGTTTTATGTAGGATATGGCTCGGGAGGACTTTGGTACACTAATAATAATGGAATGAGTTTTTCGCCCGTTATGGATGCGGCGCCTACGCAGAATGTAGGTGACATTGCGGTAGACTGGAAACGAGGAACCATTTGGGTAGGAACTGGAGAGGTCAATTCGTCTCGATCTTCGTATGCGGGAATTGGAATCCTAAAATCAGAAGATAAAGGGAAAACGTGGCAAAATATGGGATTGCACGACAGTCATCACATTAGTAGAATATTGATTAATCCCGCTAATCCAGATGAAGTTGTTGTTGGGGCAGTTGGCCATTTGTATTCGAAAAATGAAGAACGAGGAATTTTCAAAACAACTGATGGAGGTAAAACTTGGAATAAAACATTGTTTATAGATAATGAAACTGGTATTATTGATGTGGCTGTGTCGCCAAAAAACTTTAATATTCAATTTGCGGCTTCTTGGAAAAAAGATAGAAAAGCTTGGGATTTTATAGGAAGCGGTGCCACATCAGGAATTTATAAAAGTGAAGATGCAGGCGTAACTTGGAAACTTTTTTCAATCGCTGAAAGCGGATTTCCTAGTGGCGAAGGAGTTGGACGTATTGGTTTAGCGGTGTTTGACGATACTACCGTTTATGCCGTTTTAGACAATCAATTCAAGCGACCATTGGATACAAAAAAAAGTAATTCATTAACTGCTGCTTTTGCAGTGCCTGGCGACGAATTCTTGAAACTACCAAATAAAAGTGTGAATTCGATTTTAAAAAATTATGGTCTAACCGAAAAATACAGAGCTGAAAATATCAAACACTGGGTTCAAAATGGATATCTAAATCCAGATGAGGCCGCTAAGGTAATTTTGGAAGCCGTAAACAGTCTTGCAGATGCCGAAGTGATAGGAGCCGAAGTCTATAAATCAGTTGATGGAGGAGCAAACTGGACTAAAACGCACCAAGGTTTTATTGACGATTTCTTTTATTCGTACGGATATTATTTCAGTGCTATTTCGGTAGATCCTAACGATGCCAACAAAATATATATGTCGGGAGTTCCCATTATAAAATCAAATGATGGCGGAAAAACATTTACATCCATAAGCGAACAAAACGTGCACTCTGATCATCATATTGTTTGGGTTAATCCAAACAAGGCGGGACACTTGATCAATGGAAATGATGGCGGTTTGAATATTTCTTATGATGACGGAGCGCATTGGTTTAAGGGTAACTCGCATAGCGTGAGTCAGTTTTATGCAGTGAATGTTGATGAGCAAGAACCCTACAATATCTACGGTGGAATGCAAGATAATGGTGTTTGGGTTGGTCCAAGTAATTATAAATTTTCATCTGAGTGGCTTCAAAATGGTAAATACCCGTATGAAAATTTGATGGGTGGTGACGGAATGCAAACTCAAATAGACAAGCGAAATCCCAACATTGTTTTTACAGGATTTCAATTTGGAAATTATTATCGAATAGATCGCACTACTAATAAACGAGAATACATTTCGCCAAAGCCAAAAAAAGACGAAAAACCGTTTAGATTCAATTGGCAAACACCTATTTTACTGTCTTCGCACAATCAAGACATTTTGTATATGGGATCTAATTTCTTGCATCGTTCGATGAATCAAGGGCAAACGTGGACTGCTATTTCGCCAGATTTAACATATGGAACTAAGCAGGGAAATGTTGCTTTTGGAACTATTGCTACGGTAAGTGAAAGTCAATTGCAGTTTGGTTTACTGTACACAGGGAGTGATGATGGATTGATTCATGTTTCTAAAGATGGTGGCACAACATGGAATAAAATTTCTGAGAATTTACCTCAAAGTTTATGGGTTTCTAGAGTGGTGGCGTCGACTCATAAAAAAGAACGGGTATATGCGACATTAAACGGCTATCGAAATGATGATTTCACTAGTCATGTGTATGTGTCAGATGATTTTGGACAAACTTGGAAAAGTATAGCCAGTAATGTGTCGGCAAGTCCAGTTAATGTAATTGTTGAAGATAATGTAAATGAGAATATTTTATATTTAGGAACGGACAATGGTTTGTATGTTTCGTTAAACAAAGGAATGAGTTGGGATGATTTTTCTAGCGGAATTCCAAATGTAGCCGTTCACGATTTAGTGATTCAAAAGAAAGCGAAAGACTTGGTGGTGGGAACGCATGGGCGTTCTATTTATAAAGTCAATTTAGATCAAGTGCAACAATTGAATGATAAAATCATGGCGGAAAGCCTTCATGTTTTTAAAATAAATCAAATAAAGAAATCGAAAGATTGGGGAAACAGCTGGAGTTCATGGGCAAAAGCATCAGTTCCAGAAACTGAAATTTGGTTTTATTCAAATGCTAATACAGAATTGATTCTACAAATAGAAAACAGTCTCAAAGAAGTTATTTTCTCCCAAAAAGTACAAGCGATAAAAGGGCTAAACAAACAAGTGTATGACCTTTCGATTACAAAAGAAGTGGCGGAAAGATTAAAAAGTAGAGATAAAAAATTAAAATTAGAAGAAGCTAAAAACGGAAAATATTACCTTCCAGTATCATTAAATACAGTGAGCATTCAAAAAGGAAAAGATAAGGTGGTAACTGATCTTGAAATTATCGAACCGAAATAAATATTTGCTATACTCTAAAATAAAAAACACGATTTCAGATGAAATCGTGTTTTTTTTATAAAAGTTATTTTTTTTAAAATTGCGCTACCTCGGTGGAATTTTTCATAGCAGTTGTAGATGATTTTCCAATTGTTACGGTATTTTGAACCGCATCAAAGTACGAAGTGCCTACAAAACCCTGATGTTTAACTGCTTTAAAACCGTGTTGTTGTAAAGCAAATTCTCTTTCTTGCAATTCAGAATAACCGGCCATTCCTCTTTCTTTGTACGCTTTTGACAATTCAAACATACTTGTATTTAAAGCGTGGAATCCAGCTAATGTGATAAATTGGAATTTATAACCCATCGCAGCAAGGTCCTCTCTGAACGTTTCCATTTGTGCAACTGATAATTTGGCAGCCCAGTTGAAAGAAGGTGAGCAGTTGTAAGCCAACATTTTTCCTGGGAATTTTGCGTGAATTCCTTCTGCAAATTGTCTTGCGTAATCCAAATCAGGATTGCTGGTTTCCATCCAAATCAAATCGGCATACGGCGCATAACTCAATCCTCTGTCAATTCCTTGTTCTATACCGCAATTTACATAGAAAAAGCCTTCTCCCGTTTTTTCTCCCGTGATGAATTTAGCATCTCTTGTGTCAATATCACTTGTTAATAAATTAGCTGCATCAGCATCTGTGCGGGCTACAACAATTGTTGGAGTGCCCATTACATCGGCTGCCAATCGTGCTGCGATCAATTTATTGATCGCTTCTTGAGTAGGAACTAATACTTTCCCACCTAAGTGTCCGCATTTTTTAGCAGAACTCAATTGGTCTTCAAAATGTACTCCTGCAGCTCCGGCCTCAATCATCGCTTTCATTAATTCAAAAGCGTTTAGGTTTCCACCAAAACCAGCTTCGGCATCTGCAACAATAGGAACTAGATAATCTTTTTTGTCTGTAGTTCCGTTTACTACTTGTATTTGGTCAGCGCGCAACAGTGCATTATTGATTCGTTTCACTACTAGTGGAACGCTATTAGCTGGATAAAGGGATTGATCAGGATACATTTCTCCAGCAACATTGGCATCGGCCGCAACTTGCCATCCGCTTAAATAGATAGCGTCTAATCCTGCTTCGACTTCTTGAATTGCTTGATTTCCAGTAAGCGCGCCAAGTCCAGCCACAAAATCCTGAGAATTTAGCTTGTTCCATAAAGTATTTGCTCCAATTCGGGCGACACTATGTTCAATTTGATACGAACCTTGCAATTTTACCACTTCTTCAGCAGTGTAAGGACGCTCAATGCCTTTCCATCTTGGGTTTGTAATCCAGTCGGTCACTAGTTCTTGAATTCTTGTTTCGGTACTTTTCATTTTTCTTTTTTTTGGTTGTTTGTAAATAGATTTTGTAATTGATTTTTTATATGTATTTGTAGCCAGGTAAAGTCAAGAATTCGATGAAAGTGTCGTTCACGACAAGGATATCTAATAATTGTTCCGCCAGTCTGTATTTTTGTTTTTCATGATTTTCATCTCCAACAAGCTTTCGAATTTTTTCAAATTCTTCCATGGCCAAGCGATGATAGTACTTTTCAGTGAGCACTTTTTGATTATCTAAAACCACCGTATTTTGGAGCCATTGCCATAATTGTGATCTTGAAATCTCAGCAGTGGCGGCATCTTCCATCAAATTATGTAGTGCTGCTGCGCCTTGTCCGTTGAGCCACGAAGCGATATAAAGAACAGATATACTGATATTTTTTCGAACACCTTCTTCTGTAATCGTTCCTTTTGGGGTTTCTAGCAAATCACTTTCGGTAACGTGTACGTCTTCTCTTTTTACGTCAATTTGATTTTTGTTTGGCATGTGTTTGTCAAATACCGTCATCGCAATTGAAACTAAATCAGGATGTGCGACCCAAGTGCCATCGTGACCATTTTTCACCTCGCGTTCTTTGTCGGTAATTACTTTATCGAAAGCGATTTTGTTAGCTTCTTCGTTATTTTTAATCGGAATTTGAGCGGCCATGCCACCAATTGCATGAATATTTCGCTTGTGACATCTTTGAATTACTAGTTGAGAATAAGCGCTCATGAATGGTGAGGTCATTGTTACCTGATCCCTGTTTGGAACAGTGAATGTTGGATTTTTTCTTAATTTTTTAATGTAAGAAAAAATGTAATCCCATCGTCCGCAATTTAGTCCTACGATATGATCTCTTAATTCATAAATGATTTCGTCCAATTGAAAACTAGCCGTGATTGTTTCAATTAAAACAGTGGCTTTGAAAGTTCCATTGGGCACTCCCAAATATTCTTGTGTGAATTCAAAAACTTCATTCCACCAGCGTGCTTCTAGATAATGTTCTAGTTTTGGAATATAAAAATACGGAGCCGTTCCGTCCTTAATCAATTTTTTGTAATTATGAAATGCATACAAACCAAAGTCAACAAGAGATCCTGACGCTTCTTTGCCATTAATTAAAAGGTTCT
Organism: Flavobacterium micromati; assembly: GCF_900129585.1. Lineage (GTDB taxonomy): Bacteria > Bacteroidota > Bacteroidia > Flavobacteriales > Flavobacteriaceae > Flavobacterium > Flavobacterium micromati. Next base: position 346,387 of record NZ_FQWF01000001.1, on the reverse strand, counting down.
TCTCAGACAAATGCAGTCCTCTCGGACGCACAAGTAGCACCGCTGTTTGATTGTTGAGACTGTATTTTTTATTTTTCACCGCGTCTTCTAGTGTGATGGTTTTGTTTACTGCATCTTTCAGATTCTGCTGGCCCGTCATTAAGTTGCTCCAAGTGGGAGAGGTGCTATCTTCAAAATCGGCCATGAAAGTTTTTGCTCCAGAATTCAAGGCATTGATGACCATTTTTCTATCAACTGGCCCAGTTATTTCGACACGTCGGTCTAGTAAATCAGCTGGTGTATTCGCCGCTTCCCAACTGCTTTCTCTAATGTTTTTTGTTTCTAATGGAAAAGTAGGCAAAGCGCCTGCGTCAAATAATGCTTGTTGTGTTTTTCGATTCTCTAAAAGGACGAATCTTTTTTCGTTAAAATTCTCATGTAGGAAAGACAAAAAAGTCATCGCTTCGTTATTTAAAATCTCGGGATATCTTTCGGTGGTTTCTCCTGAAAAATTTAACATATTATGCGTATATACTTCTGTAAATTTCATTGTATTGACTTTTAAATTTAACATTATTTAACTTTTAATAGGAATATGTAATTATTCAACACTGCAATACTACAAAAAGTTTTTTATAAAACAAGCGAACGTACGCTAAAAATGAAAAATAATTTTTTTGACGTAAATATTTTTTAATCTATCTTTGGATTTATGAACATAGAAAAGGATTATATTAAGTTGATTTTTGGGTTAAAACTCAAGCAAGCCCGTACAAATAAAAACTTGTCTTTATTTGGCTTAGCCAAAATTACCGATCTTTCTAAATCGTATTTGAACGAAATTGAAAAAGGGAAAAAGTATCCAAAAACCGATAAAATTATTCTCCTATCTGAAAAACTTGATGTTTCTTATGATAATATGGTCTCTTTAAAGCTGGACAATAACTTAGCGCCAATTGGAGAAATATTAAAATCGGGTATTTTAAAAGAAATTCCTTTGGATATTTTTGGTATACAAGAAAACGATCTAATTGATATTATTGCTAATGCTCCCGCCAAAGTCAATGCGTTTATCAGTACCATTATTGAGATTGCGCAGCATTATAATTTGACAAGAGAGAGCTTTTTTCTAGCGTCTTTGCGTTCTTATCAAGAAGCGCATAATAACTATTTTGATGATTTAGAGCAAAAAGTTCTGGAGTTTTCAACCGCTTTTCACATCGATATGAATGTCCAAATTACCATTGAAGAACTCACAGCTATTTTAATTGAGGAATATGGATATACGATACAAGAGTTAGTGTTTTCTGAACAAGAACAACTGGGGGATTTGCGATCGATTTATGTGTCAAAAAGTAAAACATTATTGCTTTCCAAGGAAATTGACCAACCTCAAAAAGCGTTTATTTTGGCTAAAGAAATAGCTTATAATTACCTAAAAATTACAGAACGGTTATACACGTTTAGTTGGATTAAGTTTGATAATTTTGACCAAGTGCTAAATAATTTTTACGCATCTTATTTTGCCGGCGCTTTGCTTATTCCAAGGCAAAAGCTGATCGAGCAATTGAATGTTTTTCTAGCCAGGATAGATTCAAAACCGCAGGAAATGATTGCTTTGATGAACGGATTTAATGTTTCGCCTGAATCTTTTTATCAAAGGTTAACTAATATTTTGCCAAAAGATTTTCAATTAAAAAATCTCTTTTTTCTTCGTTTGTCGCATCAAATAGGAACGGATACTTATCAGATGAAAAAGGAGTTGCATATCACGAACCAGCAGGAACCCCATGCTAATGAAATGAATGAGCATTATTGCCGCAGGTGGGTTTCTATTCGCACAATTGAGCAATCATTGAAGCAGAACAAAAATCACTTTTTTGATGCGCAAATTTCCAGTTATGAAAATAGTAAAAATGAATATTTAGTTTTTTCATCAGCAACTCCTGATCCGTTCAAAATAAATTGCATCCGGAGTATTTCAGTTGGGATTTTGATTACCCCAGGAATGAAAAAGAAATTCAAGTTCATCGAAAATAATGCATTAAAAAGACAGGTAGTGGGTGTTACGTGTGAGACTTGTGCCGTGAAAAATTGTTTGGAACGAGCTGCGCCTCCTGTTCATTTAGAACAAAAAATGCGGAATGAAAATACAGATAAAATTGTACAGCAATATATGGCGAAGTTTAGCTAGCTTGGTATTATAAAACTTAAAAAACGCATCAAAAATTTTCAGCTTAATTCGTGATGTTTTTTACAAAAGTGTCACCTTAATCAATCCATTTGTAATATCGTGCGCCAATTAAAGTCGGTATTTCTGTTTCAATTCGTTCTAAAGCCCATTCGGTTTTTGGTGTTTGAACGGTCGTTTTTTGTTCCTTTTTATGTAATTTTTCATAAGTCTCAAAGTCAATCTCTAAACTATTTTCTAAGGTTTCAAAAAGATGAACTTTAGTCATTGCTGATTTCCAATTAGGTTGAATAATTCCTTCAAAAACTTTCGATTTAGAGCCACTTCCGTATGCTAAAAAACCGAAGTTAGTCCCAATGATTTCTTGATTTGTATCATAAAAATGGGCTAATGTGGATAATAAACCCATAAAGATGGAGCCCGTATATAAATTCCCTATCAATGACGACGCGATTTCCGCAGGCATTAATTTTTCATTCACAAATTGTTTATACGCCTCTGACTTGCTAATTTCTTTCAGCTTATTTTGGTATTCAGAAACAGTCTCTGTTCCTGAAATAGTTTTATTGGATGCATCCAAAGCATAAATTTCAGATAACATGCGGCGTCCTTGAAACGCATACGGCAAATGCATGACAATACTTTTCCAAGATTCATAAACGGTTTGCTTACTATTTTTTAATTTCTTGAAAGAGAAATAAGCCTCACGAGTTCGATCCATGTAACATTGATTGGAATACTGACCGTCAAAAACAGGCTGGTCTTTATGGATTTCAATTTCACTTTCTAGATTTTCAAACCAAGGCTCATTTGCGGAATTTCCAGTAATTTCTGTTTTAGGAATCGTTCGATAAGGTTTAAAAAAATCAAAAACTCCCTTGGTGCTGGTTGCCCAATTGTTTTCGAAAGCAATAATTCGGGGATTTGCAGTAATTAACATTGCTAGAGCTCCAGCGCCTTGAGTGTATTCTCCAGTTGATTTTAAGTTGTACTTAGCAACATCAGTTGTGACAACAATTACTTTTTTAGTTGGGTTTACATGTATAAAATCGATACAGTTTTGTAAAGCATCCACGCCACCGATGCATGCAAAAACAAAATCGACCACATCACATTCTGACAGAATGTTTTCTCCAAATTTTTGTTCCATCAAACCTATTAAAAATGAACTCATTGGTTTTGAACTGTCAAATGCGCTTTCAGTTCCAATATAAATTCGAGCGATTTCGGTTAGGTTTATTTTGTGATCTACTATTAATTTTGTCAAGGCATTGGCACCAAAAACCACAGGATCTTGGTGTAAGTCTGGTATTGTCATTTTAAGAAGTCCCAGTCCTTTTTCTAATTTTTCAGGTTCGATATTTCTGGCTTTTGCCAAAGTTGTTATTGAAAAATGTATTTTTGCAACATCAAAAGAGATGGCGTCAATTCCTATTTTCATCTTCTATTTTTTGTTATAAAATTAAAAATTAGGAGTTTAAGCACAATATTTTAAAGTGAAAAAAAAATAGTTTCCTAAAATTTTTGAGAGTATGAAACTTAATTAGAAGGAAAATTATTGATATCATAATTTTTACCAATATTCTTAACGTTTATTGCTTTTTACATATATGTTGTTTTTCGAAAAAATTCACTTTTGTCTAATTAAAATGCGGATTTGCAGTCCTTTAACAATTGATTTATAGTAAATTACACAGCTCATCAGGTAAACACTTTAAAATCATTATAAATTATAGCGAAAAGGTTGTAGTTAATGCGTAATTGCTCTATTTTTGTATGATTTTTAAATTAATACATACAAATTCTTATGGCAAAATCTGCATTATTAAAGTCATCGATCGCAAAAAAAGTCGCTATGGCGCTTTCAGGACTTTTCTTAATTTTATTTTTAGCACAACATTTTTTTATAAACAGTACCTCGGTTTTTAGTGCTGACGTTTTTAATAGTATTTCGCATTTCATGGGTAACAATCCGCTGGTTCAGTTTGTTATTCAGCCTATTTTAATTCTGGGTGTTATATTTCATTTTATAATGGGAATTGTTCTAGAATATCAAAACAACAAAGCTAGACCTATCAATTATGTGAAGAATAATGGAGCGGCAAACTCTTCATGGGCCTCCAGAAATATGATTATCACTGGTTTAGTGGTTCTCGCATTTATGGGTTTACACTTTTACGATTTTTGGGTTCCCGAAATGGTTTACAAATATGTAGAAGTAAATCCGCTTGATGAGACTAGATACTTTGCTGAATTAACACATAAATTTGAAAGTCCAGTTCGTACTGCTATTTACTCTGTTTCGTTCGTTTTACTATCTTTACATTTATGGCATGGATTTAATTCTTCGTTCCAATCTGTAGGTTTTAACAATAAATATTCGAGATCATTACATACATTGGGATATGCATTTGCTATTGTAGTACCTGTGGGTTTTATTTTCATTGCATTATTTCATCATTTTAATCATTAATATTAAATTATAAATGGCATTAGATTCAAAAATTCCAAATGGTCCTATATCGGACAAATGGACAAATTATAAAGATCATATAAATTTAGTAAACCCTGCAAACAAACGTAATATTGATATTATTGTTGTTGGTACGGGACTTGCAGGTAGTTCTGCTGCTGCAACTTTAGCTGAATTAGGATATAACGTTAAAACTTTTTGCTTTCAAGATTCGCCTCGTCGGGCGCACTCAATTGCTGCACAAGGAGGAATCAATGCTGCAAAAAATTATCAAGGAGATGGAGATTCTACTTTCCGTTTATTTTATGATACTGTAAAAGGCGGCGATTACCGTTCACGAGAAGCTAACGTGCATAGATTAGCCGAAGTTTCTGTTAATATTATTGACCAGTGTGTAATGCAAGGTGTTCCTTTGGCACGTGAATATGGAGGATTATTAGACAATAGATCTTTTGGTGGAACTTTAGTAGCTAGAACATTTTATGCTAAAGGACAAACAGGACAACAACTATTATTAGGTGCCTATTCAGCAATGAACCGACAAATAGGTCGTGGGAAAATAAAATCATTTACGCGTCACGAAATGCAAGATTTAGTGGTTGTGGATGGTAAAGCAAGAGGAATTATTGCGCGTGATTTAGTTTCAGGAGAGATAGAAAGACATTCTGCACACGCCGTTGTTATTGCATCTGGAGGATACGGAAATGTGTTTTTCTTGTCTACTTACGCAATGGGAAGTAACGCAACTGCTGCATGGAAAATTCACAAAAAAGGAGCATTTTTTGCCAATCCTTGTTATACACAAATTCACCCAACTTGTATTCCAGTTTCAGGAGATCACCAATCAAAATTAACGCTGATGTCAGAATCTTTGCGTAATGATGGTCGTATCTGGGTTCCAGCAAAACTAGAGGATGCAAAAGGCATTCGTGAAGGAAAATTAAAACCAACACAAATAGCCGAAGCCGATAGAGATTATTATTTAGAAAGACGCTACCCAGCTTTTGGAAATTTAGTGCCGCGTGATATTGCTTCTCGTGCTGCTAAAGAAAGATGTGATGCTGGTTTTGGAGTAAATAAAACGGGAGAAGCTGTATATTTAGACTTTGCTGCTGCAATAGAACGTTATGGAAAAGAGCAAGCTTATGTTAAAGGTTTAGATGCAAATGATACAAAATTAGTAACTAAATTAGGTGCAGCGACTGTTACCAATAAATACGGAAATTTATTCCAAATGTATGAGAAAATTGTTGATGAAGATCCATACACTACACCAATGATGATTTATCCTGCAGTGCATTATACAATGGGTGGTACTTGGGTTGATTATAACTTACAAACTACTATACCAGGTTGTTTCTCTATTGGAGAATCAAATTTCTCTGACCATGGAGCAAATAGATTAGGTGCTTCGGCATTGATGCAAGGTTTAGCTGACGGTTACTTTGTTTTGCCTTACACGATAGGGGATTACTTGGCGCCAGAAATAAAAACAGGGACGATCTCAACTGATTTACCTGAATTTGTTGAAGCCGAAAACAACGTAAAAGCACGCATAGACCGATTGATAAATAATAAAGGAACGCATTCAGTAGATTATTTCCATAAGAAATTAGGGAAAATCATGTGGAATAAAGTAGGGATGGCTCGAAATGCTCAAGGATTAAATGAAGCTATAGAAGAGATTGCTGCTCTAAGAGAAGAGTTTTACAACGATGTTAACGTTCCTGGAGATGCTTTTAGCTTAAATCAAGAATTAGACAAAGCGGGTCGTGTTGCTGATTTCCTTGAGTTAGGTGAATTGTTTGCTAAAGATGCTTTGCACCGTAATGAATCATGTGGTGGACATTTCCGTGAAGAATACCAATCAGAAGATGGAGAAGCGCAACGTGATGATGAAAATTTTGCTTATGTTGCCGCTTGGGAATACAAGGGAAAACCAAGTGACGCTATCCTTCACAAAGAACCATTGGTTTATGACAATGTTAAACTAGTAACTCGTAGTTACAAATAGGAATTAGTCAAATGGCAAATGTTTTAAAGTCTTTTTTAAATGACTTTTAGATTTTGACTTTAAGACTTTCAAACTAAAAAAATATGAAACTTACATTAAAAATATGGCGTCAAAAAAATGCCAAAGCAGAAGGTAAAATCGTTGAATATCCATTAGATGGAATTGATGAAGATATGTCTTTTCTTGAAATGCTAGACGTTTTAAACGAAGGTTTAATAAACAGTGGAGATTTACCAGTATCTTTTGATCACGATTGTCGTGAAGGAATATGCGGTTCATGTTCATTATATATTAATGGTGAAGCGCACGGTCCAGATAGAAAAGTTCCAACTTGTCAATTGCACATGAGAATGTTTAAGGACGGAGATACCATTTTTATTGAGCCTTTTAGAGCAAAAGCTTTTCCAGTAATCAAGGATTTAGTTGTAGATAGAAGTTCATTTGATAGAATCCAACAAGCAGGAGGATTTGTTTCAATTAATACATCTGGAAACCCAACTGATGCTAACGCAATTCTTGTTCCTAAACACGATGCTGATAAAGCTTTTGATGCTGCAACTTGTATAGGTTGTGGTGCTTGTGTAGCCTCTTGTAAAAACTCATCTGCAATGCTATTTGTAGCGGCAAAAGTGTCACAATATGCTTTGCTACCACAAGGTAAAGTAGAAGCTACTGATCGTGTATTGAATATGGTTGCTCAAATGGATGCGGAAGGTTTTGGAAATTGTACTAATACTGGTGCGTGTGAAGTAGAATGTCCAAAAGGAATTTCGTTAGAGTACATAGCTCAAATGAACAGAGAGTATTTATCAGCGAGTTTAAAGGGATAAAATCTTAATATATAATTTTAGAAAACGCATTCAATTTGTAAATTGAATGCGTTTTTTTGTTTTTAGAGGTGCCATTGTCTCGGCTAAAAAGCCTTCACAATGTCGGGCTATACGTTGCAATCTTTTATTCCATTCCATTTCATAAAAGGATTTTCACTGCTATCCCTCACCCGAAAGAAAATTTGTTTTTTGTACCATTTTTTTTTCTTAAAAATGTAGTGGATATGTACTTTAACATAAGCAACTGTTTTTACCTTTATAAAAAACAAACTATTGTGAAAGTAACCTTAATTCAAGCGCCTTTAGTTTGGGAAAATCCACAGTCGAAACGCGATTATTTTGAAGTGAAAATACTTGAAATCACTTCGGCGGTAAATTTAATTGTGCTTCCAGAAATGTTTACGAGTGGATTTACTATGAATCCTGAGCGCGTTGTTGAAGCTATGGATGGAGTAACAATGCTGTGGCTACAAGCTTTGACGAAAGCCAACAACTGCGCAATTACTGGAAGTTTAGTAATTAAAGAGGAGGGGAATTATTACAATAGGTTAGTTTTTGTTTTTCCATCAGGAGATCTTCAGTTTTATGATAAACGTCATTTATTTTCTTTGGCTGGAGAAGACAAAGTTTATACTAGCGGTAACCAAAAAATAGTGGTTAACTATTTAGGTTGGAAAATTTGTCCGCTTATTTGTTACGATTTGCGTTTTCCTGTATTTTCAAGTAATCACGAAGATTATGATTTGTTGCTTTACGTAGATAGTTGGGCTAAAATTAGGAATAATGGGTTTACCGGAGCAAACTGAACACCTCACTCCGGAGCAAACTGAACACCCCATTCCGGTTCAAACTGAACAGTTTTGATGATGAATTTTAGGCCTACATTGTGATCAAATCACATAAGTATGGTCAATAAATCAATAGGATCAGTTATGATACGAGAAGTTATAAGAATGAAGTACAACGGTCTTTTAAACAATCAAATAGCTAAAAGCCTTGGAAAATCAAGGACAGCTATCATCAAATATCTTTGAGCCATTGCCGCTTGCGGGGTTTTGTTTAAAGGAACTCCTTGAACTCAAGGGTGAAGATTTAAAGGTGCTTTTTGAAGTTCCCACCGCGTTGCATCCTTTGAACAGAGATCAGATTCACATAGATTTATATTCCTTTTTTCCTTATTTCAAAAGGAATTAAAACGTGTTAATGTTTTCCGTCATATTCTCTGGGGAGCGTATAAGGCAAAACACCCCGAAGGGGTGATGTAGAGCCAATTCTGCTAACATTACAATAAATGGAACCGCAAATCGGAAAGTAAATACATACTACCCACAATGCAGGGGAAAAGCTTTTCATTGATTATGCGGGCAAGCAACTCCATATCATTGACGGGGAAGCAGGCGAAATAAAGCCGGTGGAAGTCTTTGTTGCGACCCTTGTCTCAAGCCAGTACACTTATGTGGAAGCCTCTTTTTCTCAGCAGATACCCGACTTTATTAGTAGCGTTCAAAATTATCATCTGATTTATTTCTGTGGGCGGCTATATGAGCATTGGGTGCTTCCGTAACGCTAAAATTACTTAACAATAAAACACAGCTCTATTTGTTGGGCAATGGGCTTCACCATTTTGTTTCGAGGTGTTTACAACAAGCTTGTCAAATTGGAAGGGCACGATTAGGATGATAAAGATCCTAGTTAAGTAAAAGTGATCATAAAAAAAAGAGTCTAGGCTTTTCAGCTTAGACTCTTTTTTTATCGATTATTATAACCACAATTCTTTTCTGCAATTGTGTACTATTAGAGCTATTGACGTCAGGATAAAGATGCAGAGCCACGTTTCTTAGTTTTAGTAATCTATCAATTGAATAAGCCTTTAATAAAATCTGTAACTGTTCCTACTGCCTCCATTCCATTGTTGATGACCGTTTGCAGACCGCTTGTTTGGATCTCCTCAAATTCAATTTCCCCGACGCCGATTGCAAACTTTTCAAAAGTTTTACCGTTTTTATCGTACATCAGTTTCCCTTTATCGTTGACCCACGCATTATAGTCTTCGTTCCATTCCAATAGCTGCAGTTCACCCAAAGATAATTCAAGCTTTCCAAAGGTTTTAAAATCTTTATCATACATCAGTTCGCCTTTATCGTCAACCCAGGCATTTAAGTCTTCACTCCATTCTAACAATTCAATTTTTCCAACACCAAACTCAAACTTTTCTTTCCTCGATTTTTTCGGTGGCAGTTTTCCTGGGCATTCTGTTTTATTCATTTCATTTAAAAGTTGCCTTGCCATGGCGGCATCGCGTATCCTTTTTGAAGATAATTTCTTATCGGTGTCCAGAAGGGCTGGGTCAAGTGGATTCAGGTCATCCAATACCTTTGAAAGCGGTACTAAATCATTGATACCCATACCTGGTGGCGTGATGCTCCCATTACCGGTTTTTGTAAATGGGTTTCCATATTTACCAGGTTCGGTGATGTAATTTTTATCGGTGCCATAACCTAAGGTTAAATTACGATGCCTCGAGCCTACCGCTTTTTGAATGCCCCAACTATTGTCATCAAAGTTCGCGGCGTCAGCACTCAGCCTCAACTCATCCAAACCAAATGGAATGCTTACAATAGCGGGACATGTAAAATTTGGAATAGTTGGCATTTCCATATAAGTGACACCATCACCATTTTGATTGACACAGGTTTGCGCAAAGGTATACTGATCATGTACAGCATTCTCATACATTTTGGTAAGAAATGATGTCCAACTGATACATTGTGTCAGAACCGTATTTTTGGGATTGCCTGCTATATACCAGCCCCAGGTGCAAAATGCATTCAGCCAAACACGAGCTTCTTCAATTTTTGTTGCATGAAACTGTCTGATCAATGGGTTGGCATATCTTAAAAACTCATTGTTCTTTCTGTCATAATCGGCGCATTTATCATTTTCACCATAGGTTGTCATCAGCTGTTTTTGCTTTTGAATTTCATCAAGTAAATCGCTGTATTCGATAACATAATCTTGCTGCCAATTCCACATATGAAACATCAAAATCTTTTGTATGTAAACTGCAGGTAAACTGATCATACTATAACCTTTCTGACTTTCCTTCATCATTACTTGGGCGAACTCCGTTTCGCCTTGATCTGCCAATGCTTCAACTTCGGCGTTGCTGGCTTCTGACATCACATCTATTTTATCCTCCAGCCTGGTGAACATCTCCGAGAAGCCGTTTTGGATGCTCCGGTTACTTTCATAAGCCGACACATCATCCACCAGCACCGTAATTTTTATCCAATCTTTTTTGAAATATTCATAGATGCTGATGCGGCTTTTCAATTTATTAAAATCAATTTTATCAAGACGGTTTTCTGCATTTACATTTTTAGCCATGTTTTCAGTAAACGGATTAGGAGCCTGTTCAAAAGCCTCCACATAATGGTCAGCGGCTTTTTTAGGATCGCCCCGCAATTCTTCAATCACCCCGCGGCAAAGCGCTGTTTCAGGGTTGGACGGATTGCGGGCCGCAGCAAAACCAAAGAACTTGCTGGCTGTATCCACGTCTCCCAATTGCAGCCATGCATAGCCAAGATTGTGCAGCACCGTGCTGTTCGATGGGAATTGGACCTCTAATTTCTGCAGATAAGGAATGGCTTTTTCAGGATAACCGCTTTGAGATAGAATAGCGGCAAGATTGTTTTGATAAATACTAGTTTTTGGCTCCTCTTGCACCGCTTTTATAGCCAGTCCGATGGCCACATTATTATGCCCTTGTATAAAAGAGATGGTAGCCGCCTCCATAAGCAGAGAACCCGTACTAGCTTTAGCCATAACGCCTGATAATAGGATTTTTTCAGACATAGGTATTTTAGCCATTAGCTTACTGTAAAGCAAAGCGGTATTGGCGGTCACATCTTCATCTGTAAATGGTTTTTTGGATAGGCTGCTCGTACGAGCGACATCTTTTGCAGGTACAAGTTTTTTGTTATCGGTAAAAGAAATGACATCAGATCCGGGCTTTTTTGCCATTTCTGGCATCACCTCTTTCATCATTTTCCTCATCTCTGTTTTTTCTTCCTCGCTCATATCTTTCATAGCAACTTCCATCGCCTTATTCATTTGCGATTGAGCCGTTTTTACTTTTTCGTTTTGTTTTGTTTTAGTTTGAGCGTCAGCAACAGCCAGTATCAAAAAAAATATTGCTAAGAGAAGACTTTTTTTCATGAGATGATTTTACAAAAATTCATTAAATTTTATTGTCAATTTATTCTGTTTATGGGAATTATTCAATACACAGGCACATTGTTAAAAGTAAATTTCATTTCACCGGAAAAACCCGTTGTGAAAGTCTGCTGCATGCCATCGCCTTTTGTGATAGGTTTTAAACCCTCAACAACGATCCCGGATATAAAATAGCCGCTTGCTTTTCCATCTTCTACCTTTTCTATCACAAATTTACAATTGGGAGATGCCGGTGGTAATTTTTGACTTAGCGATTCAGTGTAGAATGTTGCCATGTGACCATTTGCCACAACAGGAGAGAACTGATAGATATATGGCTTTTGTGCTGCGCCATAATGAAGAATAGCTTCAGTTTTTCTAATTTCTGCAAATTTCTTTGTGCCATACAAAGGGTTCTTTCTGTTGTTTTCCTCAAAATTAAATATTTCGGGTTTAAAGCTGAGGTTTATAGATCGCAACTCTATCTTGACATAATTTTCTTTGCTGTTGCCCTCTTCTATACTGGCAATAAAGGTGTAACTGGATTCGCCTGTTTTCATAAATTGCGCATAAGGTAGGTTAATAGTAAGAATTTTACTTTGTAGCGCAACAGTTGCAGCACCTGAAGATGATAGCGCTGGGCTTGCTGCTTTAGGTTTGTTGGTACTAATGGAACTTTTAGAAGTTCCGGCTGGCGGAATATATTTGTCAGCTCCTGGTTTAAAAATAAATTCTACCCGACGGTTCTGTGCTTTGCCTTCATACGATGTGTTATCAGCAATGGGTTGCGATTCGCCCTGGCCTTCGGTTGTTAATTTATTTTCATCAATGTTGTACTGGCTCATCAAGATTTCCCTCACAGCATCTGCTCTTTGTTGCGATAGTTTTAGATTGGCTGCATCGTCGCCGTTGCTGTCTGTATGGCCAACAATTTTTACGGGTGTTGTGGCTTCTTTTAAAATTTTGCTTACGTCAAGCAACGCGCCCATGCTTTCCGGTTTTAATTTGGCCGTGCCTGTGTAAAAGAGAAGGTTGCTTATTAATTTTCCTTCTTCGAATTTTGCGCGGGTATCGGGAATATCTTTTGCTACCCGTAAATTACTTATATAAAATTCTGAACCACCAACACTGCCAAATGCAAACTGCAATTGGTTAGGGACGTACTCCTCACTCACGGCTGCAAGGTCATACAATTTGCGGTCGTTCCACCACATGCGAAAGCGTTTACCCTGCACGCTCATACTTACATGTACCGGTACAGCATTGCCATAAGGCAAACTTTCAACCATTACATCTGATAATTTTTTATCGAAGGCGTACAAGCTTGCCCTGCTTTTATTATCCCCACCCACAATTGCAGAAAAGTTAATAGCTGGTTTTTTATCATTTCTTAAGATATTTTCGTCAGTTACCATATTGCCACCCGTATTTATAAGATTGATATCAATACGCGGATCATAGTTGTTTTTCACTATCAGCAGATCGAACTCGATGGTGAAGTTATTGCCCCAGCTCTGCTTTTTGTTTCGGGTGATGTGCTGGGCGCTGGTAGACGACATCTTTAACCAGTTACCCTCCAGCCCATCAATGGTGACTACTTCAGCAGAATTGGAGGTTATCCATCCCAAGGGTGTTTCACCGATGTTGTCTTTTTCGAAATTGTCGAAATATAAAATCGTGGAACCAGGCACAAAATCAAACTTGCTATAAACCTTTAAATTATTGGTGCCAGTGCTTGCTTTTTCTTCTGTAGCAGCAGCTTTATCGTTTGTATTATCGACTTGGATATCTCCAGAGTTCTTATTTTCGAATGCTTTCTCTACTTTTTTTGTGACTGCTTGTTCGGCTTTCTGTTTTAACTTTTTTAGAAATTGTGCGTTAGCACCGGCAAACACCAAAAAAAACACTGGGAATAGAAGATACTTTTTCATTGTTAAAGTTTTATTAATTGAGTTAGATTTTATTTTTTTACTAGCGTTGTTGCATCCCCAAATCTGGTGGTTGCAATAGTGGTGTAGGCTGAAAAAATTCATCGTCATTTTCTCTGCCATTGGCGAAATTCATTTGACTTACTCCAATTTTAAAAATGTTGTATTTTTGTTTTGCATCAAATACTTGGGGCAAATCAATTATCTTATTTTCATTAATATAAATGCGAAGTCTTCCGTTTTGTCTCCAAATTGAAAACTTAGAAATAGTACCTTAATTAGAACTATCATTGCACGACAATTCAGGAATTACAAGTCTATTATTTGAACTGATTGTTTCGTCTTTTTCTACTAATGTAAATCCCGCGGATTGAGAACAACCCGTCCAGTTGAATTGGAAATAATTTTCAGGATAATGGTTAGCCAAATCTTTATTAGGATTTTTAGAAGGCGATATAAAGAATTGGTAATCTAAAACATTGGAGCTTTGGAAGCACATAATGATATCGAACTCTAACGTAAAATTATCAGGCATATTTGTAACAAAATCAGGTTGAAAATAACCATCTTTTGTCATAGAAAGCCATTTTTGACTATTATCGTTCAGCGTTGTAATTTGAGCCGAAGAATTAGTGTTCCTATCTAATGGAAAATCGCTGACGCTGGTTGTAGAAAAATGATCGAAGTTAGGCTGTTTTTGACCTAGTTCAAAATCGAATTTAGAATTCTTTTTATTAGGTTTTGAAGACGATTTTTTTGTTGAACTAGAAGAAGATTGTCCTTGGTTGGCATCATTTATAGAATTTTGTGAGTCGTCTTGAGCTACTTCTTTTTTCTTTTCGTCTTTCTTTTTAAAGATATTTTTTAATTTATTTTCTACCTTGTCCAAAGCTTCGTCAACGGTTTCACTGCCCTTACGTTCCCCCCAATTGTAAGTTTGATCTTTTGAATTTTTTATGACTTTGCCACCTACAGTCTGTTGCGCCATAAGTGAAAGATAGCTCAGCATTAAAACGATTATAATTGCTAAATTTGTCATAACTAAGTAGTTAGTGTTTTTTAATTAGTGAAAGATCTTAGAAAAAGTAAACATTATTTAACAAAAATTTTATAAATTAGCTTTATTTACTTCTCTATAAAAATGCTACAAATGATTAAACTCAATTATTTGATTGAATCACTAAAGAAAAATGATGAGAAAGCCATTCGTGATTTTTACGATGAAAATAAAATTGGTTTCTTCCTTTTCGCTAAAAGATACAATTTACAATCGGATGATATTTGTGATATTTATCAAGACGCCATTGTTGCGCTAATTGAAAATGCGAAAAAAGGAAAAATTGACGATTTAAAAAGTAGTTTATCGACTTATTTATTTGGAATCGGAAAGTGTATGATTTTTCAAAAATTTAAGAAAGAATCAAGAAATTGTGCGTTTGATGAGTGTGAAGAAGTTGAAGTGATGTATGAGGAATATAACGAAGAAAGAATTAATTTACAAATAATTGAACTACAAAAAGGTTTTGGGAAACTAGGCGAACAATGCAGAAAATTGTTGCGCCTTTTTTATTATGAAGAAAAAAGATTAGACGAAATCTTATCTGATTTAGGATATATAAATAAAGATGTCCTAAAAAGTCAAAAATCTAGATGTTTAAAACAACTAAAAGTTCTAGCTAAAATTTAAATAATGAATCAAGATCAATTAATTCTCGATTATTTTGAAAACAGTCTGAGCAAAGAGGATAAAATAAATTTTGATTACTATCTTCAAATCGATGTCGATTTTGCCGAAGAAGTGGCTTTTCAACGAAACGTAAAAAAAGCAATCACACTGAATGAGCGTAAGATTTTAAAAGAAATACTTCAATCGTTTGAAAACAAGAAAAATCAAAAAACCGGTGTAAGTCTCTTATGCAGCCGATAGTTTAGTCTTTTTTTGGATGGTGCTTTTAATTTGTTTAATCAATCATTTAACATAGAAATTTTGTTTTGGCAATTTTATCCAAACATAGTTTTCCTGACATCAAGAGGCGAAAACATTGAGAACTCAGATCTACAGTGTTCGACGCTTAATTGCATGAATCGTTTTCTAATTTATATAAATCGTGTTAAGATGATGATGCGCTATTTACTAAAAGTATGTCACTGATACAATTACAAAACACAAAGAGGTAATTATTGTTTTTAATAAATATTTTTAAGAACGAAAGCGAGTTTACATCATTCGTTACATGGTTATAAAACACCCTGTTTTTTAAAAGTAGATCAAATAAAGATAGTTATTACATCACATAAATCACCTTTTTCGTATCGAAATACGCAACAAGTATAAATTCTAATTTTTAAATAACCTTTTTTCAAATTTAACATTTTAAAAAAAACTTGATGTTTGTCGTTTACGCTGGATTTGTTTATTAAATGAAAGGGCAATGTATAAGAAAATTAGCAGTACTATTATAAAAGCGTTTAAGTGTAAGGAGACTGACTTATCAAATGAATCTCAAATAAAAAACACCATCTAATTATAATAATTTAGTTATAATTGATTGTCAGATAATTAAATTTTAAAAATAAATTCTCTGTCAAAATTATTAATGCTTTAAATAGTAGGCATCACTTTTTAAAATACGTTGAAAGGACTTCGAAAATTTTTTTGAATTCTAAAAGAAAATCTTAAAGATTTTAGTACTTTTCAACAAAACAATAAAAGCCGTAATAAATTACAATCCTATCAAAGTTTGAAACCTTTTAAGTTTATTATAAAACAATGAAAATAGCGCTGATCCAAACCCAGCTATCATGGGAAAATCCATCTCAAAACAGAATTATTCTCACCAATAAGATTGAATCAATTTCTGAATCAATAGATCTTATTATTTTACCTGAAATGTTTACGAGTGGCTTTACTATGAATCCTGAGCGCGTTGCTGAAGCTATGGATGGAGTAACAATGCTGTGGCTACAAGCTTTAGCGAAAGCCAACAACTGCGCAATTACTGGAAGTTTAGTAATTAAAGAGGATGGAAATTTCTACAATAGATTAGTTTTTGTCTTTCCATCTGGAGATCTTCAGTTTTATGATAAACGTCATTTATTTACTTTGGCTGGAGAAGACAAACTGTATACTAGCGGCAACCAAAAAATAGTGGTTAACTATTTAGGTTGGAAAATTTGTCCGCTTATTTGTTACGATTTGCGTTTTCCGGCATTTTCCCGCAATCATGAAGAATATGATTTGTTGCTGTATGTGGCCAATTGGCCAAAAATCAGAATTAATGCATGGGATGCACTATTGAAAGCTCGAGCTATAGAAAACATGAGTTATACCGTTGGTGTAAATAGAATAGGTACTGATGCAAACGGGCATGAATATATAGGTCACTCACAAGTAGTAGATTTTCTTGGAGACTATGTTTTGCAGCCAGAAGAAGTTGAAGGTTTACTTTTTGTATCTCTCAAAAAAGACAAAATGATTGAAATGCGACAAAAACTGGGATTCTTGAATGATAAAGATAATTTTAGAATCGAAAAGCGATAAAATTCTACTTTTTTTTAACTGCTTTCTTTTTTATTTCAGGAATATAAGGCAGACTCAGGTCAAATGTTTGATTGACATCCCAATTTGCTCTTACGTCTAGTTCTTTGGAAAAATAAATGACTTCTTCGGGTTGTCGCTTTTCTAAGTAATTGCCTGGATCCCACAGTTTATTTTTGTTACTGTCGTAAATAGCTCGCAATGTATAAAGCGCTGGGTCAATTAAGTTAAAATTTATTGTTGTACTTTCCTCTGTATATTCGGTTGCAACAACATCACCTTTTGAATCAGTGAGTTCAATAATGACCGGAAACTGTTTTATGTTTTGCAACACAACAGTTAAGTTCCCATAATCAGAGGTATTTTTAGTTGAAACTTTATATTTTAGTGTATCATTTGATTTTCCATAATAATCATTTAAAGCCCCAGGCAAAAGTGAAAAATTATAATTTTCTGAAGGTTCTTTCTGGAAATCAAAGAAAATCCTTTGGTTAAATTCGTCATATTCAGTTGTGAAAGGCACCTTAATTTTTGCGTTATTAACTACATTTATTTTTGAATTATCAATTGCAATTAACGGAGTGGTACTTTCTAAGGTAAAACGATCTGTAAATTTCAGTTCGTTGGATTGCATAGCAGATATATCCAATGTGTCCTTTTTTTGATTTTTGATTTTAAAAGTAAAATTATTGCTGTACTTTTCTTTGGCTACAGCCAAATTTAAAGAATCAGCTTTGATGGGTTTATACCAAATTTGAAGCGAATCTTTTTGAAGAACTTTTGTGGCAAGACTTAATAGCATGACATCATTGTCTTTCAATGTAATTTGTGGTTTGGTTGCGTTCGCATTCACCACACCTTCATAACCCAAAAAAAGCCGATTTCCAGACGCCTGGACGGGTTTAAAAGCTTTAAAAGGTATTTCCTCTTTAAACAATGATAACTCTGGTGTTGCATCAGTTGGTATCGTCACAAAGTCACGATAAAAACCAATTTTATCGGTCTTTGGATTGTATTTGTTATTGTTGTTTAAATCTTTTAACGCCACAAGAAGGTATTTTCCAGCTTTTAAATTTTCAAGACGAAATGATTTTAAACTATCCAACGTATTAGTTATGTATCTAGGCGTTTCTTTATAAACGATGGAATCTGTAAAATTCTCGTTGACTTCATACAGCATAACCGACACGAATGATTCGACTTCTTTGTCGTAAGCGCTTTTTATAGTTCCATTCAAACTTAGAGAATCGATGAAATTACCAGTGGAAAAAACATATTTAAACTGGCTGTAGGGATTTCCTTCATTATTATCAGCGATGCTTTGACCAAAATTAAAACTATAAGTCGTATTGGGCTGAAGCGTATCTTTTATTTTTATTGTAATTGTTTTTGACACTGTTGTAAGAAGAACAGTTGGCTCAGTTTTCATAGGTGGTGAAACAATCAATTGTTTGTTTAAATCTTTTAATTTAATATTTTCGTCAAATACTAACTTAATTTGATTTCCTGTAAAATTAGTTTTAAAATTTTCTGGGAAACTAATTTTCAAAACCGGTGCAATTGTGTCTTTTAGACCGCCAGTTATAGAGCCTCTTTTGGCACAACTAAAAATAATAAAAAGGAAAATAAAGATGGTATATTTAAAATTATTTTTAAGCATGGTTTCAAAATTAAAATCTACAAAATAACAATTATAAATCATGCGAGCGAAATTTTTACAGCAATATTATGATCGCTATATTTTAACTTACTGTAAGAATGCTTTAATTATTTTTATTTAATGTTTATTTTTACGGCAAAAAAAAGTCAAACAGGTTCGCTTACCAATTTGATTTTGAAGTAACGTATAAATCAATGCTACGTATTATGAGGAAGATAGAACATATTGGAATTGCTGTGAAAGACTTAGAAGTATCAAATTTAGTTTTCGAAAAACTTTTTGGCGCTTCCGCTTATAAACATGAAGAAGTTGAAAGTGAAGGCGTTTCAACCTCCTTTTTTAAAAGCGGACCAAACAAAATTGAGTTACTTGCTGCTACAAATCCTGAAAGTCCAATCGCAAAATTCTTAGAAAAAAAGGGAGAGGGGATTCATCACATTGCATTTGATGTTGAGGATATCACCGCAGAGATTGCGCGTTTGAAAGAAGAGGGATTTATTGTCCTTAATGACGTCCCTAAAAAAGGAGCTGATAATAAGTTAGTTGCTTTTTTACATCCTAAAAGCACCAATGGAGTTTTAATAGAATTATGTCAAGAAATAAAATAATTTCAGATAATTAGAATGAGTAGTGTTCTAATTGCCAGTTGTTTTGTGCAAATTAAATAACTTTAAGAAAAGAATATGTAAATCTATTTCTAAAAACATTTGGAGCAAACCAAAAATAGTAGTAATATTGCAAACTCTAAACCGGTCCTATAGCTCAGCTGGTTAGAGCACCTGACTCATAATCAGGTGGTCCCTGGTTCGAGCCCAGGTGGGACCACAAAATAAAAAAAGCCTTGCAGAAATGTAAGGCTTTTTTTGGCTGTTTAAATTTAAATGCTATTAATTGAGTTGAAAGACATGTTTTTTCGCTGATTATTTTTTTTTAAACAAACTATATGTTTAATTTGTATGCAGTTAAAATGGAATCAGGCCAATTGAGCTTTTATTTTTATATTTCCCCCATTTATGAAGATCTTATCAAATAAATTTTATTTTATAATTGTTGCTCTGTTTGTGTTTATAAATACAGCAACTGCTCAACCACCTCCACCTAATGAGCCTGCTCCTCCTGTTGTTCCTATCGATGGCTTGTTGACCGTATTTATTGTTGTGGCTGTAGTTTTTGGAATTTATATGATCTATAGAAATAAAAAAAATCAAACCCCTTTACGAAATTAAAGGGGTTTGATTTTTTTATTTATTAGCGTAGAGCTTAGAAACATATTTTCCAATCATGTCAAATTCTAAATTAACTTTTGTGCCTACTTTAAAAGATTTAAAATTGGTGTGTTCATAAGTATAAGGGATAATAGCAACGCTAAATTGATTGTTTTTGGAATCAACAACTGTTAGACTCACTCCATTAACGGTAATAGAACCTTTTTCAATTGTAATATTGTTAGGCTTTCCATCGTATTCAAAAGTGTAAAACCAGCTTCCGCTAGTTTCCTTGGCAACAATACAAGTCGCAGTTTGATCCACGTGGCCTTGAACAATATGTCCGTCAAGACGGTCACCAAGCTTCATTGCTCTTTCAAGATTTACACTGTCTCCGACTTCCCATGAACCTAAACTGGTTTTATTTATTGTTTCGTCAATAGCCGTAACAGTGTATAAGTTGTTACTTATTGCAACAACCGTAAGGCAAACTCCATTATGAGCGACGCTCTGATCAATTTTTAATTCGTTTGTGATTGTTGAATTAATGGTGATGTTGACATTAGTTTGATCTTTCTTAATTTCTTGGATGGTACCAAGGGTTTCTATGATTCCTGTAAACATTTCTTGTTTTATTTTACTAAATTTGCACTTCAAAATTAGCAATAAATAACGTGAAGTCATTATGAAAAAAGCAGAAAATATAATCGTAGGAATTTCCATTGGAGATTTAAATGGTATTGGAAGCGAAGTTGTTCTAAAAACATTTGAGGATTCTCGGATGTTGGAATTATGTACTCCTGTCATTTTTGCAAATGTTAAACTTTTATCGTTTGTTAAAAAAACGTTTCAGTCCACTTCCTTGTTACATGGTATTGATAAGCTTGATCAAATTGTGCCTGGTAAAATCAATGTACTAAATCTTTGGCGAGAAGTTGTTGATGTAAAACTTGGCGAAAGCGACGCAAAAGCCGGCGAATATGCAATTAAATCATTTGTTGCTGCTACTAAAGCTTTAAATGAAGGATTAATCGATGTTCTAGTAACAGCACCAATCAATAAGTATAATATACAATCAGAAGAATTTAAATTTCCAGGACATACTGATTATTTAGATCAAGAATTAGAAGGCAATGCCCTAATGTTGATGGTTCAGGATAATTTAAGAATAGGATTACTAACAGATCACATACCAGTAAGCGAAGTAGCATTGCATATTACTGAGGAATTAATTGCAAAAAAAATTCAAACAATTAAGCAATCCTTAATTCAAGATTTTAGCATTATTAAACCAAAAATTGCTGTGCTAGGTTTAAACCCGCATTGTGGTGATGGAGGAGTAATTGGTTCTGAAGATGATTTAATTATCAAGCCAACTTTGAAAAAGTTATTTGATAAGGGAACTTTAGTTTTTGGACCTTTTGCTGCGGATGGATTTTTTGGGAGTAATCAATATGAGAAATATGATGCGGTAATTGCGGCTTATCATGATCAAGGATTAATACCATTTAAAACTTTGTCTTTTGGTAACGGTGTTAACTACACAGCGGGTTTAAACAAGATAAGAACATCGCCAGATCATGGCACTGCTTATGACATTGCTGGCAAAGGAATTGCTGATTATAATTCGTTTAAAGAGGCAGTATATTTAGCAATAGATATTTATCATTCGAGAAATCAGCATGCGATAATCACTGAAAAACCATTGAAAACAAAAGAAAAACAGTTGTAAACAAAAAAAAGTGAATAACATTATTAGTTTTGCAATATATTTATATCTTTGCACTCCCGTTCCGAAGCGTCGAAATAAGGGCAAATTGCTATTAAAATGAAGAACACAAAAGAATTTTTAATTCCTTTTGCAGGATTAAAACTAGCAAAACATCATTTTGAATATCAAATCGATAATGCGTTCTTTGAAATCTTTGATTTTAACGAATATCAAGATTCAAACATTACCGTCAAGGTCGTTTTAGAAAAGACAAGTACGCTGTTAGAATTGAGTTTAAAGCACAAAGGGACTGTAAATGTACCTTGTGATTTGACAAGTGAAGATTTTGATTTGCCAATTAAAGGCAAGATGAAATTAATAGTTCGTTTTGGAGAAGAATTCAATAATGACAATGAAGAGTTATTGATTTTGCCGCATGGCGAATTTGAAATTGACATTGCACAATTTATTTATGAAATGATTGTATTGTCGGTTCCATTAAGACGTGTTCATCCTGGAATAAAAGACGGGACTTTAAAAACAGAAGCTTTAACCAAGCTCAATGAACTTAAAGTTAAAGAAATAAAAGAAGAGAATAAAGAAGAAGAAAATATAGA
Organism: Flavobacterium micromati; assembly: GCF_900129585.1. Taxonomy (GTDB): domain Bacteria; phylum Bacteroidota; class Bacteroidia; order Flavobacteriales; family Flavobacteriaceae; genus Flavobacterium; species Flavobacterium micromati. The sequence continues at coordinate 324,026 of NZ_FQWF01000001.1, read as the reverse complement.
CCCACGCTGGGACAAATTAAAGCAACTATTAACGGATAAATAATATCATAAAATGGCACATCCTAAGAGAAAAATCTCCAAAACAAGAAGAGATAAAAGAAGAACACATTACAAAGCTACTGTAGCACAAATCGCTACATGTCCTATTACAGGAGAGGCGCATTTATACCACAGAGCTTACTGGCATGAAGGTAAAATGTACTACAGAGGGCAAGTTGTTATAGATAAGTCTGTAGCTGTTGCTTAATACATTTTTGTAAATTATATTCGAACTCTCACATCGTGAGAGTTTTTTTGTTGTTTATAATCAATGTTAAAAGAAGTTCTATGTCTTAGAGAATGGAATTTTTTTTGTAATTTTCACGTCTTTTAAAAATTTTCAAATAGCAATATTTGACTAGAAATAAATTGCATACAATGAATACAATCACAGCCGCAATTACCGCTGTTGGAGCTTATGTTCCAGACTTTGTACTTACAAACAAAGCTCTTGAAACCATGGTTGATACCAATGACGAGTGGATTACCTCTCGTACAGGAATAAAAGAAAGAAGAATTCTTAAAGATGAGGATAAAGGAACGTCGTTTTTAGCAATAAAGGCTGCGCAAGATTTAATGGCCAAAGCAAATATCAATCCTCTAGAAATCGATTTATTGATAATGGCTACAGCAACTCCAGATATGCCTGTTGCTGCCACAGGCGTTTATGTTGCTACAGAAATAGGTGCAATTAATGCTTTTGCTTTCGATTTGCAAGCCGCGTGTTCCAGTTTTCTTTATGGAATGTCAACTGCTGCTGCATACATACAATCAGGGCGTTATAAAAAAGTACTCTTAATTGGAGCTGATAAAATGTCTTCAATCGTGGATTATAAAGACAGATCCACTTGCATTATTTTTGGAGACGGAGCTGGAGCCGTTTTATTTGAACCTAATTATGAAGGATTCGGACTTCAAGATGAGTATCTTCGAAGCGATGGAATAGGCAGAGACTTTTTAAAAATTGATGCAGGCGGTTCACTAAATCCTACTTCTGTTAAAACTATAGAAGGAAATAGACATAACATTATTCAAGACGGAAAAACTGTTTTTAAATATGCGGTTGTTAACATGGCAGATTCTAGCGAATTAATCATGAAAAGGAATAATTTGACAAATGATGATGTAAATTGGTTAGTTCCACATCAGGCTAATAAACGTATTATTGATGCTACAGCAAATAGAATGAATCTCGAGGATTCTAAAGTGCTTATGAATATTGAGAAATATGGTAACACAACATCAGCCACTTTACCTTTGGTACTTAGTGATTTTGAACATTTATTTAAAAAAGGAGACACTTTGATCTTCGCTGCTTTTGGAGGCGGATTCACTTGGGGATCTATTTATTTAACATGGGCATACGACAAAAAATAAATTTAAACTAAAACAAATAATCATGGATTTAAAAGAAATTCAGAATCTAATTAAGTTTGTAGCAAATTCAGGAGTTGCAGAAGTGAAGCTGGAAATGGATGATGTAAAAATCACTATTAGAACAACTTTAGAAGGGAATGTAGCAGAAACCACGTATGTTCAACAAATGCCACAGCAACCAGCAATACAACAACAAGTTGCTCCAGTCGCTGCTCCTTTGCAAGTTCCCGTAGTTGAAAATTCTCATTACGTTACTATAAAATCACCTATCATTGGAACTTTTTATAGAAAACCATCTCCAGATAAACCAATGTTTGTTGAAGTCGGCAAAACAATTGCTAAAGGTGATGTTCTTTGTGTTATCGAAGCGATGAAATTATTTAACGAAATTGAATCTGAAATTTCGGGTAAAATTGTTAAAATATTGGTTGATGATATGTCGCCAGTTGAATTTGACCAACCATTATTCTTAGTAGATCCTTCATAACATTTTCAACTACCACGATTGTAAAGTGCCAAAACCCAGAAGCTGGAGTCTTGGAATTTGAATTTTAAATTTTAAAATGATGTTTAAAAAAATATTAATTGCAAATAGAGGTGAAATTGCATTACGTGTAATTAGAACGTGCAAGGAAATGGGGATAAAAACAGTTGCTGTTTATTCTACTGCTGATGCCGAAAGTCTTCACGTAAAGTTTGCTGACGAGGCAGTTTGTATAGGTCCGCCGCCAAGTAATCTTTCTTATCTAAAGATGTCAAACATCATTGCCGCTGCTGAAATTACAAATGCAGATGCAATTCATCCTGGTTATGGCTTCCTTTCTGAAAATGCTAAATTTTCGAAAATTTGTCAGGAACATGGGATTAAGTTTATTGGAGCTTCTCCAGAAATGATTGATCGAATGGGAGACAAAGCTTCCGCAAAAGCAACGATGATTAAAGCTGGTGTTCCTTGTGTACCTGGTTCAGTTGGAATTTTAGAATCGTATGAACAAGCTTTACAATTATCTCGTGAATTTGGTTTTCCAGTTATGCTTAAAGCAACTGCTGGTGGTGGTGGAAAAGGAATGCGTGCCGTTTGGAAAGAGGAAGATTTATTGAAAGCATGGGAAAGCGCACGTCAAGAATCAGCAGCAGCTTTTGGAAATGATGGAATGTATCTTGAAAAATTAATTGAAGAACCTCGTCATATTGAAATTCAAGTTGTGGGCGATTCTTACGGTAAAGCATGCCATTTATCAGAAAGAGATTGTTCCGTACAAAGACGTCATCAAAAATTGACCGAGGAAACACCTTCTCCGTTTATGACAGATGATCTTCGATTAAAAATGGGTGAAGCTGCAGTTAAAGCCGCTGAATTTATTAAATATGAAGGTGCTGGAACTGTAGAATTCTTAGTAGATAAACACCGTAATTTCTATTTCATGGAGATGAATACGCGTATTCAAGTAGAGCATCCCATAACGGAACAAGTTATAGATTACGACTTAATCCGAGAGCAAATTCTTGTTGCAGCCGGCGTTCCAATTACAGGAAAAAATTACTTACCAAAGCTACATGCAATTGAATGCAGAATAAATGCCGAAGATCCTTATAATGATTTTCGTCCTTCCCCAGGAAAAATTACAACGCTTCACATGCCAGGAGGACACGGAGTGCGACTGGATACACATGTATATTCAGGTTACACAATTCCCCCTAATTATGACTCTATGATTGCAAAGTTGATCACAACAGCACAATCACGTGAAGAAGCGATAAGCAAAATGAGAAGAGCTTTAGACGAATTTGTTATTGAAGGTATAAAAACGACAATTCCTTTCCATAGACAGTTAATGGATGAGCCTCGTTACATTGCGGGGGATTACACCACTGCTTTTATGGATACTTTCAAAATGAACGATCCAGAATAAAAGTTATATTTTTTTTTGATAAAACCTTACAGCGATGTAAGGTTTTTTTTTGCGTTAATTTCGTTGAAAAGACATTAAATGTATAAAAATTACACACCTTTGAAACCCATTTACCCACATTTCCCAAGAAAAAAACCCATATAAAATTGCAATTCATTGTTTTTAAAGGCTTTATCGCTATCGAATGCAACTAGATAAAATTGGTATGATTATTCTATTAGACTAAACAACGACAACATTCAATAATATAAAAATCAACATTATGAAAAAATTAATTTTATCAGCCGCAATTGTTTTAGGAAGTTTATCAACTTATGCCGCACACGTACCAAATGATTTGAAAGTTGTAAATACATTAGTGATGCAAGAAGAATATACAGAGGTGAAAGTTGAAGAGGTTACCGCAGCTGTCACAGATGCATTAAAAATAGCTTATCCAAATGCTATTTTAGATAAAGCTTACATTAATGCCAAAAAAGAGTACAAACTAGACGTGACTGCTGGAGATAAAAAAGGAAATCTTTATGCAGATGAAAACGGGAAGTGGATTCAAAAATAAAATATAAATAGTAAATAATTTAAAAATAAAAATCATGAAAAAATTAATTTTATCAGCCGCGATCGTTTTAGGTAGTTTTTCTACATACGCTGCAACAGTTCCAAGTTCTAATGAAGTAGTTAGTAACATTGTAGTACAAGAAGAGTATAAAGAAGTTAAACTGGAACAGGTTCCAGAGGCAGTTAAGTCAGCGCTTGAAACAGCTTATCCTGGTGCAGTTATTGGAAAAGCTTACATTAATGATAAGAAGGAATATAAATTGGACATCGCAGTTGGAGATCAGAAAGCTACTGTTTATTCGGATGCCAAAGGAAATTGGATAAATAAGTAATTAAAAAGTATTTAATTTGTGAAAAGAGAGATTGTTTTTAACAGTCTCTCTTTTTTTTGCAAAAATTTAGGATATTACTATTTAAATAACTTTATTTTAGCGTTAAAGTTTAACAAGTAATGGCTAAAATATTATTAATAGAGGATGACGTATCTTTTTGTAAATTATTAGAGAAATTTCTATTAAAAAAATCTTTTGAGGTTGTGACGGCATTTTCTGGATCTGATGCAAAAGATAAATTAAAAATCACAAATTTTGACTTGATAATTACTGATTTGAGGTTGCCTGATTACGACGGGATTTCACTTATGACCGAAATAAAAGCAAGTCACGATTCTATTCCAATAGTATTAATGACTGGTTACTCTGATATAAATACAGCTGTCAAGGCAATAAAAAACGGAGCAGCTGATTATATTTCGAAACCTTTCAACCCGGAAGAGGTATTATTAGTTATTGCAAATGCATTGCAAAATGCCGAAGGAATTGCTCCAAAGCAAACTTTAAGGGAAAATACCAGAAAACCTGAAATAGTTGTCAAAAAAACATTTGTAAAAGGTATCTCAGTTGCATCTCAAAAACTTGCGGAATATATAAATTTAGTTAGTCCCACAAATATGTCCGTTTTAATAATCGGAGAAAGTGGAACAGGCAAAGAGGTAATTGCAAAAAGTATTCATGAAAACAGTTTAAGAAAAAATACTAATTTCGTCGCAGTTGACTGTGGTTCAATTCCAAAGGAGCTGGCCGCAAGCGAATTTTTCGGGCATGTAAAAGGATCTTTTACTGGCGCTATACAGGATAAAATAGGTTTTTTTGAAGCTGCAAATGGCGGAACTATTTTTTTAGATGAAATAGGTAATTTATCTTACGAAAATCAAATACAACTTTTAAGAGCGTTACAAGAAAGAAAAATAAAACCCGTAGGTAGCAATAAAGAAATTGATGTTGATATAAGAATTATTACCGCTACAAATGAAGATTTGAGAGAAGCGGTAAAAAATGGTGATTTTCGGGAAGATTTATATCATAGAATCAACGAATTTTCTATTCACTCGCCGTCGTTAGTTGAGCGAAACGAGGATTTAATGCTATTCTCCGATTTTTTTCTTGAAAAATCAAATCAAGAATTAAATAAAAATGTAATTGGTTTCTCTGATGATGTGATGACCATTTTTCAAAATTACAATTGGCCTGGAAATCTCAGAGAACTTCAAAACTGTATTAAGAGAGCTACTTTATTAACAAAAGGAGATTTTGTAGAAAGAGATTCGTTACCTGCCGAATTTTTTCAGCAAGAAAAAGTGCCGAACGCTGATTTTTCACTATCTGTAAATGAAAAAGAAACTATTTTGGAGGCATTAAATAAAACCAACAATAATAAAACTGAAGCCGCTAAACTTCTTAAAATTAACAGAAAGACATTATATAATAAATTGAAGCTCTACGACATAAATTAATCATATTCTTTTTCCAATAGCAAAAAAAGCGCTGTAATTTTGTTTTTCAAACGGGAAATTAAAGAATTTAGATCTTCTAAATCTACATCTTTCAGTTCTAATTGATCTAAAATTATACTGATTTCTTCTGCTTTAATCTGTTTGAACATCGGATTCATTTTGTGCGATATAATTTTAATTTTTTCAAAATCAGAATCTATCAGTGCTTGTTCTAAAATAGTTAAATTCTCAAGTGAGTCTGTGGTAAATGAGGTTAGAATTTCTTTTAAAGCAGTTTGATCGTCTGGTAAAAAGGATTTAAGATCTTCAAGAGAATAAGATTCGTTATGTTTTAAAGGAATGATTTCTGCTTCAAATTTTTTTGCAACAGTTGAAATATTTAAAACAGCATTGATAGAGTTCAATAATGTTTTGGGAGTGAATGGTTTCTTAATATATGTTGTAAATCCAGCATTTATATAATCTTCAAAGTCTAAATCATTTCTTCCGGTTACGGCAATTATCGGCTGATTTTTATAATTTGTCACTGGATTACTTAGCAACTCTTTCAAAAAAGAAAAACCATCCATAATTGGCATCTGAATATCAGTAATAATAAAGTCAAATGGATTTTTTTCGATCCAAGAAAGTGCATCAAGAGCATTATTAAACGCTTCGACCACAAAGTTATTCTGCCTTAAAACCTCTGTTGTAAGTTGTAATAAACTATGATCATCATCTATCACGATTGCGGTGTATTCTTTTTTATGTAGTGGTGCAATTTTATTTAAATTAGGCAAAGTTTCAGCAAATAGTAAAGGAAACTGAATTTCAAAAACACTTCCTTTTCCAATTTCGCTTTTTAGACTTAAAGATCCGCCCAAGATTGCAGTCATTTTTTTAGAAATTGTAAGTCCTAACCCCGTTCCTCCAAATTTCTTTTCAATTTTTTCAGTAGCTTGTGCAAATTCCTCAAAAACCAATTGCTGATTTTTTTCTTCTATTCCAATCCCGGAGTCTTCAATTAAAATGATGACAAAACTAGTTTGTAAATTCAAATTAGCTTTAATAGCGATGAAACCTTGCTCCGTAAATTTAAAAGCATTTCCAATAATATTAGAAAGTATTTGCCTAAGTCTAAATGGATCGCTAATTATTCTTTGCTGCAGCATTTCGTCTATTTCAATGCGAAGTTTTATTGGTTTTTGCAAATAAATCGACTGTACATTGGTTGCTATTTCCTTTATAATTTCGGGCAATAAAAATGGAATTTTTTCAACTGAAACTTTTCCAGCTTCTATTTGTGTAAAATCTAATAAGTCTTGCACTAATTTCGAAATATAACTAGACGATCCTTTGATACTTTTAGTGAAATGTAATTGTTTTTTAGTTAATTCTGAATTGCTTAGGAGTTCTGTATATCCAATAATGGTGCTCAAAGGCGTCTTTAAATCATGGCTTACAGTAGAAATAAGTTGCTCTCTATTGACGAGTAATTTCTTAGTTTGTAGATTAGCAGATTCTAATTGTTGCTTATACAATTGTGTTTTGGAGAAATCGTTTAAAATTAAAATGAGAAAAAACAGTGTTAAAAACAGTCCAATTGCCGCCACGATGGTGACAATTTTATTAGTTTTTTCTAATGATTTTTCTCTTTCTAAATAGCTTGTTGTTGTATTTACAATTATTTCTCTTTCGATGATTCCAAAAACTTTCCTTAACTGCTCAGAAATTAGAAGTTCGTTTTTTAGAAGTTTATTTTCTTCGGCTGTTAACAGTTTTTTCTTATTTTCAGTCTCTCGCTTTACGTCATTTAATAACATTTTTGAAACACTTACAATCGAGTCAGATTCCTCTTTAGTCAACGTATTTGAACTATCATCAGGAATATTTTGATTCAGATATCCTACATATTTTTTTAAAACATTTCGCTCGTAATCTCCCATCGATGCTGGATTTTTGACAAAATCCTCCATTTGTATTTTTCGCATTGAGGATTGCATTTTTGTCAAATCGTTGATCGCATTACGGACTGCGTTTTCATCTGCGTTTTTATTTTTTATAAACTTTAACTGGCGAATGTTCTTTGTTTTTTTAGATAATAGCAATTGTACACTATCAAGCAACTTTCTTTGATATTGAGTAGAAACTACCGCTTTCAAAGAATCAATATCTATTTTTAATTTTTTAGTTTTGGCAACATAAATAGTGAAATCTTCATCAGAATCTGTTTGAATTGCTACCCTCGCTAAACTTTCTGTATTATATAAATCTGATAAAATTGTGCTAACTCTAAGTATGGAACTATTTTTTTCTGTAAATCTCTGTTCGGTTTTAGAGAAACTTTTATTTTCAGAATACAGAAACCAGCCTGCTGCCCCAAAAAGAAGTACTAAAACAAGGTAACTGCTAAATATTTTTATCGGAATGTAGCTCTTTTGGTCGTCCATCTTTCAAAGATAAATATTAGAGAAAGCTTTATAGTTAACATATTCAAAATATTTTAGGCTTAAGAAAAAACCCCACTAATAAGTGAGGTTTTTATGTAAAAAAGCAAAAAATTACAAGGTCTCTTGCAACCATTTATAAAATTCTTTTTGCCAAACTTGCGCATTCTGAGGTTTTAAAACCCAGTGATTTTCTTCTGGAAAGTACAGAAACCTACTTTTTATACCTCGTAATTGTGCTGCTTGAAAAGCTTCTTGCGATTGTCCTATTGGAACCCGAAAATCTTTACCTCCTTGAATAATCAAAATAGGAGTATTCCATTTATCTACATAGTTAATAGGGTTGAATTTATTGTATGCTTTTTGAGCATTTAAGTTATCCTTGTCCCAATATGGCCCGCCAAAATCCCAATTGTTAAAGAAAACTTCCTCGGTAGTTCCAAACATGCTTTGTGTATTAAAAACTCCGTCGTGAGCAATAAATGTTTTGAATCGGTTGTTGTGAATACCAGCTAAATAAAAAGCTGAATATCCGCCATAACTCGCACCAACGCAACCTAAACGTTTTGTGTCAACGTAACTTTCTTTAGCAACATCATCAATAGCTGATAAATAATCCTGCATTACTTGTCCGCCCCAATCCTTACTGATTTGCTCGTTCCATTCTACGCCGTGCCCTTGCATACCACGACGATTGGGTGCTACAATAATATATCCATTTGCCGCCATTAATTGAAAATTCCAGCGGAAAGAATAACTTTGCGTTAAAGGAGATTGTGGTCCGCCTTGACAATATAAAAGCGTTGGGTACTTTTTTGAAGCATCAAAGTTAGGAGGGAGAATTACCCAAACGAGCATTTTCTTACCATCTGTTGTAGTTACGTATCTTCTTTCGGTTTTGCTTAACGCCAAATTGCTGTAGATTTTTGTATTAACGCTAGATAATTGATTCCATACTTTTTTCTTTAAATTATAAGAATAAATTTCAGCGGCATGATTCATATCAGTTCTAGTCACAATAACGGTATCGCCAGACAATCCAACAATAGCGTTAACATCAAAATCGCCATTTGTAATTTGGGTAACAGTCAGAGCTATTTTTTTAATACCAGGAAAATTAACTTCAAACAATTGCTTTGTCCCACCAATTGGCGCAACAAAATATATTTTATTTCCCTGCTTACTCCATAAAAAACTATCAACTGTTCCATCCCAATTAGCTGTTAAATTGATCTTCAAACCTTTATAACTAACAATCAAATCGTTTTTATCTGCTTCATATCCATCTCTTTTCATCTGTAGCCAAGTCAAGTCTCCAGTTGGAGAAAATTGTGGAGCCATGTCGTAACCTAGATTTTCTTCTGTTCTATTGATGGTTTTTCCAGTTTCTAAATTATATTCATAAATATTAGTGTCTGTTGAAATTGCGTATTGAGTTGCTGCCTTTTTCTTGGAAACATAAATAATGTTTTTACTGTCTGGTGACCAAATATAATCTTCATCACCTCCAAAAGGTTTTTGCGGACTATTGAAATTTTCTCCTTTAAGAATATCAATTCCTATTGCTCCTTCAACATTTTCTTTATAAAAAACATGGTTAAATTTCCCTTCATTCCAAGTGTCCCAATGACGATAATCTAATCCATTGTAAATTTGGGCATCAGATTTTTGTAGATCTGGATAAAAATCTTTCCCATGAACTTTTTCTAGTTTGACTTCTTCATTATAAAGTAAAAATTTTCCGTTAGGCGAAATATTTTTATCAGCTAGAATGCTTTTTGAATCTTTTATTTCAGTTGCATTCCCACCATTTATCGGTAAAGTAAACAACTTTGTATCTGATTTATTTTCCTCCACAGAGGGAAAAGTTACCTTGTAAACTATGTTTTTTCCATCTATGGAAAGACCTAAAGGCGTAACTCGTCCTAATTTCCAAAGTAATTCAGGCGTCATTACATTTTGCGCCGCAGCATTTAAACTCATCAGTAATAAAGGTATTAGAAGTAATTTTTTCATTTGTAAATATTTTTATTTCGAACCATAAAAATAGCTAATTATCTTTAACCCAAAAGACTAAAAAAACATAAATTTATGTTCCCGCTGGTCAAAAATAGGATCGTTGATCGTCAGCTTTAATTATTAATTATTTGCTGATATTTCAAAATCTTAACTTGGCGACATTGATCTAAAATTGCACTCCATTTTTATAAAAATTGTAGAAAGTATAATTTTAAGTTAAAAATTAAATTTTAATAGTGTTACTATCGATTTTGCATATATTTACTATAAAATTAAAAAAACAATTTAAACACTAAAACTATGAAATACTTAATCTTGCCTTTGTTGTGCATTTTAGTTAGCAGTTCTGCGTTTTCACAAGATAAAAAAAAGAAATCGAAAACGGTGAAAACTGAAATCGTTGGTTCCGCAGAATGGAAAAAAGACCATTATGTAATTGATAGAGATTCAGCTTATGCTGATCCCAGGATTGCATTAAAAAAATTGATGGGCGGAAATAAACGTTTTGTTGAAGGAAAAAGCATTAAGCCTAGACAAAACACGGATATGATCAAAAAGCTTGAAAACGGTCAAGAGCCTTTTGCTACAATTGTGGGGTGCTCAGATTCTAGAGTGCCTAATGAAATGATCTTTGATCAAGGTTTAGGCGATTTATTTATCATAAGAACCGCGGGTCAAGTATCAGCTGCCGCATCTTATGGAAGTATGGAATTTGCGGTATTGAAATTAAAAACAAAACTCACTGTTGTATTAGGTCACACCGAATGTGGTGCTGTCGCTGCTGCTGTTGAAAGACCGGAAAATGTTCCAGGTCACATTGTAACTTTGATAAATGAGATTAAGCCAGCTGTGGCAAAATGTGCTCATTTACCCGGAAACTCCGTGAATAACGCTGTTCGTCAGAATGTTTTGGATCAAGTAGCTAATTTAAGAGATTTAGAGCCTATTTTACATAAAAAGTACGTCGATGGTGAAATCTTAATCGTAGGAGCAGTTTACGATATTCATACTGGAAAAGTAGAGTTTTTGCAAGAGACATTATTAAATCTTCCACAACTTAAAAAGTCTTAATGAAAAATAAAGTGACACTTTTAGCAATGTTTGCTTTGCTTACAGTTAACATTGCTTTTTCGCAAAATACTAGATTAGAAGATGCAAACCAAATAGGTTGGATTAACTATTTTGGAACTTTTAAGCTTGATTCTAAGTTTGGTATCCATACTGAATATCAATTGCGTAGGGATAATTACGTAACCGATAAACAACAAGGACTTTTGCGAGTAGGTTTAAATTATCAGGCCAATCCAAAATTGCAGCTTCGTTTAGGTTATGCCGCTATCGAAACCTACCCTTATGGTGACATTCCTATCAATGGAATGGGCAAGGATTTTACGGAACATCGTATTTATCAAATGGCAACCGTTTCCGATAAAATTTCTAATGTTGATATTAGTCATCGATTTATGTTAGAACAGCGATGGATAGGAAGGTATACTAGAGCTGAATTAACGACTGAAGATGACTTTCTGTTTTTAAATCGATTGCGTTACATGGTTCGTTTGCAGGTTCCGTTAAAAGGAAAATCAATACAAAGTAAAACGCCCTACGTTGCGCTGTATAATGAAATATTCATCGGATTTGGACCCAATGTGAACGAAAACATCTTTGATCAAAATCGATTAGGTGCTCTACTTGGCTATAAATTCAATGATACCTTTAGAATAGAAGGAGGGTTTTTGAACCAAATAGTTCAACTAGGAAGAGAGGTAAACAATAGAAATGTCTTTCAAAACAACAGTGGATTTATTATCAATTCAATCTTTAATTTTGATTTATCTAAAAAGAAATAGGATCATATTTAGCTTTTTTACAAAATCGAAAGGCAACTAATATCACGATAAATAAATTTGAAACTATAAAGCTGATTAGTTAATTTTATTCCAATCTTTAGATAAAACATTTTAATTTTAATGAGACCGAGCAATTTTATTAAGGAGTAATGAGCTGAAAAAATTAATATTATTTCAGTCCATTACTTTTTTTTTGCTCTTCTCTCATTGCATGATAATACGCAGCACGACTCAACGGCTCATATTCTTCAGTTTCACCCAGCATAACTAACTTATCATTGTCATTTTTTCGAAAACTATAATTGGCAAGATTTCCAGTGCGAGTGCATACCGCATGAACTTTAGTGACATACTCTGCGGTTGCCATTAATGCGGGCATTGGTCCAAAAGGATTTCCTTTAAAATCCATATCAAGTCCTGCAACAATTACCCTAATTCCTTGATTTGCAAGGTCATTACAAATTTTGATAATTTCGTCATCAAAAAATTGTGCCTCATCTATTCCCACGACATCACAACCTTGCGCTAAAATAGCAATATTAGCAGCAGCGGGAACTGGCGTGGAACGAATTTCATTTGCATCATGTGATACAACCATTGCTTCGTCATAACGCGTGTCAATGGCGGGTTTAAAAATTTCTACTTTCTGCTTGGCAAATTGTGCTCTTTTCAATCGACGAATTAATTCTTCGGTTTTACCCGAAAACATCGATCCGCAAATGACTTCGATCCAACCAAATTGCTCTTTGTGATTTACTGTATTTTCGAGAAACATTTTGTATTATTCTGGCTTAATAAATGAATAGTTTTTATTACTTTGTAAAGTACAAACCGACATAAAAAATTTATACTTTTGCGTCGTTTCAAAAGTATGACATTTTTATTGAAGGGCACTTCTTCTAGCAGCTAAAATAAATTTTCTAAAGACAAATATTGGAAAAGTTCCAGTAAATACAGACTATAATCTCAAAGTTATGAAAAAACAATTGGAAGCCGATTTAATCAGCATTGCACATCGAGTATTACAGCTAAAAAATAAATCAGACATCAATCAATTGTATTTAGAAACGCAAAAGTTATATGAAAAACTAGCTGTATTGCGATTTGTTGATCAGCATTTTAGCGAAACTAGACCAACTATTGGGCGCATAGAAATTGAAAAAGAAATTGAATCTATTTTCGATAAAAGTGAATCAATTCCTGAACAAGAGACCGTAGAAATAGTCGCTAAAGAAAAAATTGAAACAGCTTCTGTGAAAGAATTAACTTCTATTGACGAAAGAATAGAGCCAGTGAGCGAGGAAATTATATCAAATGAAATTTCAATAGAGGAAACTGACGAATTGGAAAGCGAAGCAAAAGTTGTTCTAGAAAATGCTAAAACAAGTCCGCAAAACACAAAAAATGTTGTAAAGGAAGAAGATACAAAAACAGTAAAAGATCTAGACAACGCAAATACAACTCCACTTATTCCAGCTTTTAAAACATCAGAAATTGGAGAGGATGAAAAAGAACCAGAAGTTGCAAAGAAAACTGAGGCGGTGCAAATATCTTTTGAAGATTTGTTAGGTGGAAATTACCATGATACTCTTTTTGTAAAGAAACAGCAGGTTGAAAATATCCCTACTGCGGTTGTAATTGAAACGCCAAAGGTGGAGGAAAAGATTAAAAAGCAAAATGAAGATTTTGCTGTAACAGACATAGTTGAGGATTCTGATGCGAAGAAAGTTTCATTAAATGATAAATTATCAAAAGGTCTAAATATTGATTTAAATGATAGATTGGCTTTTATAAAACATCTATTTGGTAATAATAGTGAAGATTATAATCGAGTTGTAAATCAGTTAATAACATTCAATACCTTTTATGAGACGCGGGATTTTGTTCAAGAAATGGTAAAGCCAGATTACAATAACTGGGAAGGAAAACAAGAATATGAAGATCGGTTTATGAATATTATAGAGAAGAAATTCCTATAAACTCCTCGCAACAAATGCATTTCGTAATTGCAATTAATTATTTCTATTTATGTCAAAATTATATATTGTTCCTACACCTATTGGCAATCTTGAAGACATGACTTTTCGAGCCATTCGGATTCTAAAAGAAGTAGACTTAATTCTAGCTGAGGACACTCGCACTAGCGGGAAACTTTTAAAACATTATGAAATTGGCACTCACATGTACAGTCATCACATGCATAATGAACACAAAACGATAGAAAATTTAATCTCCCGATTAAAAGCCGGTGAAAACATAGCATTAATATCTGATGCAGGAACTCCGGCAATTTCAGATCCAGGTTTTTTATTGACTAGAGCATGCGTTGAAAATGGTGTTGAAGTTGAGTGTTTACCTGGCGCAACTGCTTTTGTTCCAGCATTGGTCAATAGTGGTTTGCCAAATGATAAATTCGTTTTTGAAGGATTTTTACCTGATAAAAAAGGAAAACAAACTCGTTATTTGGCTTTAGCCGAAGAAACTCGGACAATGATTTTATACGTTTCTCCTCATAAATTAGTAAAAACTTTAACTGAATTTATTACTTATTTTGGCGAAGATCGTCAAATTTGTGTTTCAAGGGAATTGTCAAAACTGCATGAAGAAAATGTTCGTGGAACGGTTCGAGAAGTGCTTACCCATTTTGAAAAAACTGCTCCAAGAGGAGAAATTGTTGTGGTTGTTGGCGGAAAACCTATTACAAAAGAACCTAAGAAATCTAAATTTTCACCAGAAGAAATATAATGAATTCCAACAAGATCATAATCATTGGTGCTGGTTTGTCAGGATTAATGACTGCTTATTTATTAAAGAAAAAAGGACTTGAGTTTGTAATTCTAGAAGCTGATGCTCGCATAGGCGGCCGTATAGAAACAGTTATTGGGACAAGCGGATCAACAATGGAAATGGGCGCAACTTGGTTTAGTAATCCGCACCAGCATTTAATGGATTTATTATCTGAATTAAATATTTCGTATTTCAAGCAACATACTCAAGGAATTTCACTATTTGAAACTATGTCATTTGTGCCTCCGCAAAAATTCGAAATCTCAGATGCAGAGGAGTCTTCGTATCGAATTGAAGGTGGAACATCTACGTTGGTCGAAAAATTAGTTGATGAGGTGGGTCTTGAAAATATAAAAACTAAAACTAAAGTGATCGCTATTAAAGAGGTTGATAACTATTTAGAAGTCACAGATTTTAACGGAGCGAAATATTCAAGTGCGAAAGTAATTAGTACTTTACCGCCCCATTTATTAATGAAAACGATCGCATTTGAACCACCGTTGTCAAATTCCATTCAAAATCTTGCCAAGAAAACTCATACTTGGATGGGTGAATCAATAAAATTTGCCGTGGAATATGATAGACCGTTTTGGCGCGACCAGAATTATTCAGGTACACTGTTCAGTCAAGCTAGTATTATTCAGGAAATGTATGATCACAGTAATAATGATAATAGCGGCTTTGCATTAAAGGGATTTTTAAACGGAGGAACTTTTACATTAACTCACGAGGAAAGAAAAGAAAAAGTACTACTTCAATTAACTAAACTCTATGGCATTGAAGCAGGTGATTATATAGCTTATCATGAAAAAGTATGGCGTGAAGAACCTCTGACTTTTTTACCTTACGATCAATTAGTTTTAGGACATGAGAACAATGGTCATCCCGACTATCAAAAACCATTGTTCAATAATAAATTATTTATTTCGGGTTCAGAAACTGCATCTAAAAATCCTGGATATATGGAAGGAGCAATAGTTGCAGCAAAAAATATTGCCACTCAATTTTAATAAGCTAACGATATGAATGTAAGTACTTTTTTAGATAAATTAAATCAAACTCCAGACCAGATAACTTTTGCAGAAACCATTGCGGTCATTGAAGAAAATTATAATTTTAGTCCAACAGCATTTGAGAACGGTGTACAGCACAATACAAAAGAGCAGAATTTAGGATCATGCAAAATATTTGCTTTTGCTGAAATTCATTATTTATCTGTAGAGGCCACATTAGCTTGCTATGGGGATTACTACCGTGAAGATGTTTTAAAAAATCCCAACGGAATGGATCATCAAAACATTAGAAACTTCATCAAATCGGGCTGGGACGGAATTGCTTTTTATGGTAGTGCATTGGAACTAAAGGCTTAAAATTGGTTTTTTAAAATAAAGTAATTACCTAAAAACGTTATTTTAAGATAACAATATTTGACAAAATTGTTATCTTAAAATAACAATATTTAATAAAACTGTTATCTGAAAATAACAATATATTTTAAAATTGTTATCTACACATAACAATAATTTGTATATTTGTTATTTAAAAATAACAAAATGGAAAATCTATTAGTAGAATTTCAGCAAAAAATAGCCCGCACTTCGTTAGATTTTCAAAGGTATTTAATAGATGAAATTGACTGGCATAATCAATTAATTGCCATACGAGGCGCTAGAGGCTCGGGCAAGACCACGATGTTGTTACAATACATTAAGAAAAATCTAGACTTAAAAACGAGCTTATTTGTAAGTTTAGATCATTTATACTTCATTGATAAAACTTTGATAAGTTTGGCTAAGGATTTCTCTAAAATAGGTGGAACTCATTTATTATTAGATGAAGTTCATAAATATCCCAACTGGTCGAGAGAAGTAAAATTGATTTACGATGATGTTCCTGAACTCAAAGTAATATTTACTTCGTCATCGATGCTGGAAATTTACAAATCCGAATCTGATTTAAGTAGGCGAGCCGTTAGCTATGATTTGAAAGAAATGTCATTTAGAGAATTTATAGTTTTTGAAACTGGACTAGATTTAAAATCGCATACATTAGAGGATTTATTAGAAAATCATACTGAAATAGCACAATCTCTTTTAACGCAAATTAAACCTATTCCGTTATTTTTAAAATATTTAGAGTTTGGTGCCTATCCGTATTACAAAGAAAACATCAAATTATACCATCAAAAATTATTAAACACCATTAACTTAATCATCGAAATTGACATCAATGCAGTGGATCACATCAGTTACGATTTAATTGTAAAGCTTAAAAAACTTTTATTTGCTATTGCTACGAGCGCCCCTTTTACGCCAAATATCACTAAATTAAGCGAAAGAATAGGCGCTTCAAGAGCAGTGTTAATTCAAGCTATAAAACAGCTAGAAAGAGCAGGATTAGTGAATGAGGTATACCGACCAACAAAAGGGATTGGTGTGCTCACAAAACCTGAAAAGTTGTTTTTAAATAATACGAATTTAATGTATGCTCTAGCAAAAAGCAGCACTAATGTAGGTAATTTGAGAGAAACTTTTTTTGTAAATCAATTTAAGAATCTTGCTGTTATTCACTTGGCCGATCAAGGTGATTTTCTAGTAAATGAAAAGTACACTTTCGAAATTGGTGGAAAAAACAAAACACAAGCACAAATTCACAACGTCAAAAATAGTTATCTTGCTAAGGATAATATTGAAATTGGAATTAATAATATTATCCCAGTTTGGCTTTTTGGTTTTATGTATTAATCAGAATGAAATTTTCAAGTTTTGATTAAACTAAACTTATCCTACAAGGTTTTAATAATCTTGTAGGTATAAATTAAAACCTAAAATTATAACAAGCTTAGAAGGAAGTGAAAGTCGTTTTTAGTTTTTTTACTATCATTATAATTTAAAAATATGCGTTGGACTATTAAAGCTAAGCCTACTGAGGCCAAGATTAAACATTTGGCGCAAGCGTTGAACGTCGAAAATTTTGTAGCCACTTTATTAATTCAGCGTGGGATCGAAACTTTTGAAGAAGCTAAGAATTTTTTTCGTCCCTCGTTAGATCATTTGCACGATCCCTACTTGATGAAAGATATGGACAAAGCAGTTGAAAGAATTGAAAAAGCAATTAATAATCAGGAGCGCATTCTGGTTTTTGGTGATTATGACGTTGATGGTACAACGGCGGTTTCACTTGTTTCTTCTTATCTAAAAAGTTATTATCCTGATGTTGCAACCTATATTCCTGATCGATACAACGAGGGTTACGGTATTTCATTGCTAGGAATAGACTTTGCTGATGATAACGGATTTTCATTAATAATAGCACTAGATTGCGGTATAAAATCTATTGATCACGTTGCTTACGCCAAAGAGCGAAATATCGATTTCATCATTTGTGATCACCACAGACCAGGGACATTTCTTCCTGAGGCTGTTGCAGTTCTTGATCCAAAAAGAGACGATTGTAGTTATCCGTATGATGAATTATGTGGCTGCGGAATAGGGTTCAAATTGATTCAAGCTTTAGCCATAAATCGGGATCAAACTACTGATGATTTAGTTCCCTATTTAGATTTAGTCGCAACTGCGATTGCTGCTGATATTGTTCCAATGACAGGAGAAAACCGTGTGCTAGCACATTTTGGTTTACACGTTATAAACAGCGATCCAAGGCCAGGAATCAAAGCATTGATTTTTCAAATAAAAAAGAAAATTTTAGATATTACTGATGTTGTTTTTATCATTGCACCCCGAATTAATGCAGCAGGACGTATCAAACATGGTAATCATGCTGTTGAATTATTAACCGAATTTGATTTTGACCAAGCGCAACAATTTGCTACTGAAATTGAAGCTTATAATTCAGAAAGGAAGGATTTAGATAAAGTAATTACTCAAGAAGCTTTACAGCAAATTGAGCAAAATAACGAAAAAGAAAGATTTACGTCAGTCGTTTTTCAGGAAAACTGGCATAAAGGCGTTATTGGAATTGTCGCTTCTCGATTGATTGAAACGTATTATCGTCCCACGCTCGTTTTTACAAAAAGTGGTGACAAGTATGCTGCTTCTGCTCGTTCCGTAAAAGGCTTTGATGTGTATAATGCTCTTGAAGCGTGCGCTGAGCATTTAGAGCAGTTTGGTGGTCACATGTATGCAGCTGGAATGACTTTAAAGGAAGAAAATTACTTGTTATTTAAAGAAGCCTTTGAAAAAGAAGTCGAAAAAACTATCCATCCTGAAATGCTAATTCCCGAAATTGCTATTGATGCCGAGATTAATTTTAATGACATTACTCCAAAATTAATCCGGATTTTAAAACAATTTGAACCTTTTGGTCCAATGAATATGACGCCTATTTTTTTGACAGCGGAAGTAAAAGATACAGGTTACGGCAAACCGATGGGAAAAGAAAACGAACATATAAAACTTTTTGTAAAACAAAATGGTAGCGAAGGAATTCCAGCTATTGGTTTTGGGCTAGGAGATAAATATGATTTAACTGCCAATCAAAAATCATTTCAAATGGCATATTGCATTGACGAAAATGAATGGAACGGACAAACTTCTATTCAACTACGACTGAAAAGTATTAAATAATGAGTATTTTAAAAGTAAAAAAAAACGATCCTTATTCAGCTCTTCGGTACAAAGAATTCAATATTTTTCTATTACTGCGTTTTGCAATGGTTTTTGGTTGGTCAATGCAATTTATTGTTATCGAGTGGGAAGTATATAGTTTAACAAAAAATCCGTTGTCGTTAGGAATCATTGGATTGATGGAAGTTATTCCCGCAGTTTCAATGGCATTATTTGCTGGACATGTCGTGGATCAAAAAGAGAAAAAAGGCTTACTATTTAAATGTATTTTGGGTTTCTCAGTGATAAGTTTAGGTTTGTTTTTATTCACCTGGCCTCCTTTTATCAAGGATTTTTCTAAAAATACTATTCTCTATTCCATTTACTTTTTTGTGTTTTTAGGAGGATTAGTTCGAGCTTTTCTTGGGCCAACTATATTTTCGCTGTTGGCGCTGATTGTTCCAAAAAAAATATATCCTAATGCTGCCACTTGGAGTAGTTCCGTTTGGCAAATAAGTTCTGTTTTAGGTCCAGCAGCTGCAGGTTTTTCTATCAATTGGATTGGGGTTCACTGGTCAATGTCCATCGTTTTATTTTGTTCTTTTCTAGCGTTAATGGCATTAACTCAAATTGAAACTAAGCCTATTATGAATCCCAAAATTGGTGAACCAATAATGGAAAGTTTGAAAGAAGGGGTGAAATTTGTCTTTAATAATAAAACCATATTAGGGGCTTTATCGCTTGATATGATAGCAGTGCTTTTTGGTGGAGCCGTTGCTTTGCTGCCTATTTTTGCACAGGACATTCTAAAAGTAGGACCTGAGGGATTTGGTGTTTTACGTGCGGCACCGGCTGTTGGCGCTTTTTTGATGCTCATTGTTTCTGCATATATTCCTTTTACTAAAAATGCGGGTATGAAATTATTAGCAGCAATTTTTGCCTTTGGAATTTGTATTATTGTTTTCGGACTTTCATCTATTTTCTGGTTATCTGTTGCAGCATTATTTTTTAGTGGCGTTTTCGACGGAATTTCGGTGGTGATTCGCCAAACTATTTTGCAGCTTAAAACTCCTGATCACATGCGCGGCCGAGTTGCTGCTGTAAATTCGATTTTTGTTGGTTCCTCTAATGAACTTGGTGCTTTTGAAAGTGGAGTGACCGCTAAATTGATGGGAACGGTAAGCGCTGTTGTTTTTGGCGGAAGCATGACATTAATTACGGTAATTATTACTGGAGTTGTGTCGCCAACCTTTAGAAAATTAGACTTGCAAAAAGATGTTGAAGAACACGAAAAAAGTTGAGCGAATACTAAGAAAATCAATTATACTCTGTAAAAATTAAACAATTGTCTTTGGACAAACTAAAAATTAATAAATCTTGTGTGTCAGAAATTATTATTTCCCAATATCCAGATTTCTCATAATTATCGTCAATTGTTTTGATTAATATGTATTTGATATTAGAATTTTTTTTTCACAACCAAATAAACTTACAATTGGTAAAAATATTTTGTTTTGTCATTCAATTCAATCTTCATCATTTTTATTTAGAATAATTATAAATAATATTTATCTTTGTGTCAAACATTTTCACATGGATGCAATAAAACAGATATACTACAATGATTTTGGAACTTCATTTTATTGGAGAAAACATAACGAGATCATACTTGACAAAGTACAACTCATTTTTAGAGAAACTGGTTTCTATTTTAGCACTGAGGAATTAAAACAATTTAACAATTGCATAAAAGAGTGTTTTTCTTTAAATACGAATTGTGAAGATTGTACTTTAAAAAATTACTGCCATAAATTTTTATTGAAAACGCCTTGTTCTCAAGTTGATTTAGCGGTTACAAGGGAAGAATTAAATAAAGTCAAAGATCTTGTGGAAGGAACTTTATTCAAAATAGCTTTAAATGATTATTTGTATGGCGAAGGCATGAATTAGTTTTGGAATTTTTTAATTTCAAAATTTTCTCCATCAAAAACACCGTAAGTAAAATACGTGATCCAGTCGCCGAGATTTACATATTCAGCATTTTCTGCAACAGTGACTTTCATTGGTAAATGTCGGTGTCCAAAAATAAGATAATTGTAATGCTTTGTTTCTAGTTTTCTTTTGGAATATAAAATCAGCCATTCGTTGTCTTCTCCGAGAAAAATAACATCGTCATCACCAGAAATTAACTTGTTCTTTACTGATAAATACTGTGCGATGCGAACGCCAATATCAGGATGTATCCATTTAAAAAGCCATTGAAAAAACGGATTTGTAAACACCTTTTTCATCCGTTTGTAACCTAAATCGTCTGGACCTTTTCCATCTCCGTGACCGATGAGAAAAGTTTTATCAGCAAAAGTGTATTCTTGATTATCATGAAAAACAGGAATATTTAATTCTTTTTGGAAATAATCATCCATCCATAAATCGTGATTTCCCACAAAAAAATAGATTGGTATTCCACTATCTCGTATTTCTGCTAATTTTCCCAAAATTCGAACAAAACCTTTTGGTACTACAGTTTTATATTCGAACCAAAAATCAAATAAATCACCTAGTAAAAATATTGCTTCCGCATCTTTTTTTACTTCGTCTAACCAAGCGACAAATTTTTGTTCTCTCGGAAAACTTAGTTCAGGCGAAGGTGCCCCAAAATGTTGATCTGAAGCGAAATATACTTTCTTGTTATTAGGTAATTGCATGAAACAGATTTATGAATTATCACTAGCAAACCATTCTGCAAACGAAGATTCGGTTTCTTGTAATTTTAGCGAAAAAAGAGTGATTCCTTCTGGTAATCTTCTGCTAATTCTTGTAGAAAAATCTACTACCATATTTTCACTCGTTGGTTGGTAATCTACTAAAATAACGTGATGCCCGCGGTTAATCAATTCATGTGCCAGCTCCACGTGAGGAGTGGTTCCATTAAAAACGGTCGCGTGATCAAATTGATCGACAACTTCCTCTTTTACGATATGTTTTAAATCAGTAAAATCAATTACCATCCCAAATTTGACATTAGAGCGATCCGTAATTGGTGTTCCTATAACGGTTACAGACAATTTATAACTATGCCCATGAACATTTTTACATTTTCCATCGTAGCCATATAAGGCGTGTCCGGTTTCGAAACTAAATTGTTTTGTAATTCTGATATTACTCATTAGAATTTTATTTTGATGCAAATTTAGTGAATAATTAAAGTTCTTTGTCTCTTTTTTTTGCACTTGTGTACATCCAGTAGGCTAACAAAATTAAAATTACAAAAGGAATAAATGATCCAATGAGCACACCAATCTGGTAGTTGCTATCAGTGGCATTTTTTAATTTTTCTTCGATATTTACTTTTTGAACAAGTGAAAAAATCATAATTGTAATTATTTTTTGAATTGCAGTAATGCATTTTTAGTAAAATCAGAAAGGACTAGTTTTCCCGAAATTGCGGCACGATCTATTAAAAGTGTGTCCCAATTTTCAGTTCCCTCCCAAAAAACTTTTTTCATTTCAGTTAAAGCTTCAGGATTGTAGCTTGATAATTTTCTGCTGAAATCTGTAATTGCAAGATCAAGTTCTTGAACTGTTTCAAATGTATTTGCATATAAACCTTTGGCGAAAGCCCAATCAGCCGATTTCCACTCTTGTGCTGCCAATGTCATTTCGCTCATTGCGGTTTTCCCAATTTTTCTAGAAACAGCGGGTTCAATAACAAAGGGACCAATTCCTATTGCTAACTCTGATAATTTTATGGAAGCATCTCTAGTTGCTAATGTATAATCACAAGCACATGCAATTCCCACTCCGCCACCAACTGCTTTTCCGTGAATGCGTCCAATGATGAGTTTGGAGCAAGTTCGCATTGCATTAACTAAGTTTGCAAATCCAGAGAAAAAGGCAGTGCCTTCGACTTGATTAGTAACTGCTAAAAGCTCTTCAAACGAGGCACCAGCACAAAAAGCACCTGTTCCTTCACTTTGAATTACAATAACTGAAATGGAGTTTTCAACACTCAACTTTTTAAATTCAGCTGTAAGTTTGTCCAATAATTCTCTTGGAAAAGAGTTACTAGCAGGATGACCAAATGTAATGGTTGCAATTTTATTTTCGATGGTTGTTGAGAGAGTACCATTTAAACTTTCTAATGACATAGTTGGAATTTTGCTGTAAAGTTAGAAATATAAAGAGGAATGAGCGATTTTTTGAAATAATATGAATCTGGTTTATTTCTGAACAAATCATTCTCTACAACAATCGTCAACTTGCAGAAACAGATTTACATTCACATTTTTTTTATTTTATAATACCAATATTGCACTTCTGTAATTACTAATTTAAAAGTTAAAGTAACATCATTTAAGTGAGCTCATAATTATGGGTTTTTACAAATGCGCAACTCAGTAGAAAAAATTTCTCTCCTAAAACTTTAAATTAAGTAAAAAATCAATAAAAGAATTCCTCTTTTATTGAACATCTTTTAGTGCTAATTCCCATTCTTTTATTTTTACTTTTAATTTTTCAGCGCCTCTCATTTTTGTGCGTTCCGCGATTTCTATAGCTTTTTTTGCCGCATTAATGGCATTGCGATAATCTTTTAGGTCTGCTGCTAATTTTTGTCTCAGATTTGGATAATAAAAATTATCGGTATCCAATTTTTCAGCTTCTAAAAGCCAGCTTATTGCTTGTTTAGAATCTCTCTTAGTAATCGAATAATAATTTGCTGCCTGAAACAATAACATTGGGTCCTGGCTTGTTTTTTTAATTAAGTTGGTATCTATTAATGCCATGGTATTTGCATCCGCTTTGCTTTTTACTGGAATCTTAATCATGGTATTCTCCCACAGTATTTTTAGAAAACCTTCTCCTTTACTATTAATATCATTTATTTCGATTGTGAACGTTTCGTAAAAATTTTGAATTTGTGCAATTGGAACTTTGAAACGAAAAACATCTTTTTTTTCATCATAACCATTCTCGCCATGCAATGAAGTATCCGTATTCACAATTATTGTCCATTCATTTTTTGATGGAATGGTAAATATGGAATAACTTCCTGTTTTTAAAGTAGTATCTCCAAAAATAATATCCTCATCAGTAGTGAATGTAGTACAATCACTGGCACCGGTTCGCCAAAGCTTATCAAATGGGACTAATTCACCAAATATTTTTCGGTCTCGAACCAGAGGCCTGCTATATGCAATTTTAATAGTTGCACTACCCAATTCCTGTTGTAATGAGGCTGATGGACTTGTTGAAGTCAGTTTTATTTCAATTTTTTCCTGAGCAGAAACTGCTGCTATTTTATAAATTAAGAAGCTTAATAGAATTATTTTTTTCATTTTTTACAAGTATTATTATTATTTAAAGTTTGAAATTTATTAGAGCCATTGCTTTTAAAATGGCTGACACGGAACATAATGACATTGACACTGCGGTAATCGGCTACAGCAAAACTCTAAAATCGGATATAAATACCTATGGCAATTAAAATATTTTTGTAGGTTTTTTATAATTCGACATTTAAAGTTTTTGTGAGTTGATAATATAATCTTCAATTTTTATAAGATTTCTAAATTCTTATAATTTGTAATATGATAAAATTCAGATGTCCAGCTCAACTATTTTTAATTTTCAATGGAAAACATAAAATATCACATTTTCATTCCCTCCATGGGATCGCTTCCTTTACGGAATTTATATTCGCTGTTTATGGCATACGCTCCGGTGACAACTACTTTTTTTGATGGGTCAATATCAGATGTTATTTCGATCATTCCATTATTTTCCAAACCTGTTTCTACCATTAGATTTTCAAAAATACCATGACTTTTTTCAACCCAAATATAGGATGCGTTTTCATCTCTAATAACAGCATCAATAGGTATAAACAATCCCTTTAAATTGGACTGTGTTAATTTGGCAATTCCCTGCATTCCAGGTTTTAATATTAGTTTTTGATTGGGTATTTCCATTCGAATTAAAAGCAATCTGCTATCTGGATTTATTTCGGGATTTATAAATGAAATTTTTGCATTTATAATTGTCTCAGGATAATCTGTAAAGCTTACTTTGGCATATTGACCAATGCTTATTCTTTTTGCATAGTTTACATTTACTTGGGTTTCCAGCCAAAGACTATTTAAATCAGCCAATTTAATTACAGCAGCACCTTCCATGATGTAACTGCCTTCTGTGGCTGTTATTTCGGAAATATACCCATTATACATGCTATAAAAAGTCGTGTAAGGAGAAACATCATTGGTTGCTTTTATGTTTTCAATTTGTCTGTTGGTCAAGCCAAAAAATAAAAGCTTTTGTTTGGCTGCATTGAGCATGTTTTTAGCATTTTTTCCAAAATCACCGGGCATTGTCAGTTGTTTATAAGCCATAAAATAATCTTGTTTGGCTATAGCAATATCTTCGCTGTATAATTGATAAACGGCTTCATTTTTTTTAATATAATCCCCGGCAGTTTTAAAGTATAACTTTTCAATCCTTCCCATTGCGCGTGCTGAAATGGTTCTGATTTTTTCCTGATTAATCGAAAGAACCCCAGTAAACGATTGTTCCAAACTGCTATTTGTTGCCAAAATAGTTTGGGTGGTAATATTACCAAGTTTAATTTGCTGGTCACTCAAAGCTATTTCATTAGCCGCCGAATCGTCATTTTTCACTGGGGTTAATTCCATGTGACAAATGGGGCATTTCCCGGGTTTATCCTCCTTTATTTGTGGATCCATAGAACAAGTATAAAAAACACTTTCTTTAGGTTGACCCTTGCTATTATCCTCGTTGTTTTTAGTATTGCAGGCTATAAATGCAGTGAATAGTAAAAACAGAAAACTAATCTTTTTTAACTTTTGCATAATTATTCTGTTTTAATAAAGCTTTCGCTGTCAATTAAATATTGTGCATTTTTAGCAATTGTATCTTGAACGGAAATCCCATCGATAATTTGGATAAAACCATTGATTTCAATTCCCATTTTAATTTCTTTTACTTTGAATCCGTTATTCATTTTCAGAAAAACTATTTTTTTATTGCCAATACTTACCATCGCTTCTTTTTCTACCCAAATCCCTTGAATCGGATTTGTTTCGATAACACCTTGCAGCCGCAAACCAATCGGTAATTTTAAAATATTATTATTTAAATAAATTCTTATTCGATTGCTTTTATCAGCTTGATTGAATTGTGTTTCAATAAAATTCACCTTAGCATCAATAAAATCTTTTTCATCTAATTCCGAGGAAATGCGAATGGATTGATTCTTTTTAATCAAGCTGCTATAACCTTGTAAAACATTAAAAATACCCCACACTTTATCGGTATTGAATAATCTAAAAACAACCTCATTTTTTGTAACATAATCTCCTTCTTTTACGGTTAAGTTTTCGGTGACAACATTGGCATTTTGCATCGGGACCGTTGCGCCGTTCGTCATACTTTCCGTTCCTTGAACAATTCCGTTCGCAGGACTATAAATGGAAATAATAGGGTTTACTCTTTTGGCTGTCGCCAATGCGTTTATTTGATTACGTGTCATTCCGTAAAGAAATAATTTTTGTTTTGCCGCTTTGATAATTGATGTATTTTGAGCGTCATTTATAATCAGATAAATGAAATTTTGTTGTTCCGTTAACAGTTCAGGGCTGTACAAATCAAACAGTTTTTGTCCTTTGTTAACTCTTTGGTATTTATAATTGACATACATTTTTTCTATCCTGCCACTGATCCTTGTTGCAATATTTACTGCCGCATTTGGATCATAGGCCACAAGACCTGGTAAAGTTATTTCACTACTGATGGTTGTGTCTTTTGGCTTTGTAGTTTGATAATTCCCAACTATAAAATTATCCGTAGGTTGCAATAAATCCTCAATTGATGTACTGTCCACATTTTGATTCTCATTTACTTTTTTTACCAAGGTCATTCCACAAATAGGGCAATTTCCTGGTTTATCCCGAATAATTTCGGGATGCATGGAGCAAGTATACACTTCTTTTTCATGTGAACTTTCAGTGTGATTATCCGGTTTTATGGCAAAGAAATAGATTGTAAATCCAATAATTGAAATGACTAATACCACTAAACCATATTTCAAATATTTATTCATAACTATTTTTTTTCCAATTGTTTATCTATCTCAACTTGTATATTCAAAATCGTTTGTAATTTATCCAGCGCCTCGATTTGCGCCATGTTCAAAGCCTCCCAGGCATCTAGAACTACAAATAAATCTCCCGTGTTATTTTGCCACGCTAAAATTGCAGTATCATAATTTCTTCGCAAGGCTGGGATAATACTTTTTTCGGCAATTTCATATTGTTTTTTTACGTTTACCAACTCAGTATTCATCCCTGAAATCATTCCTGTAGCTTCATTCAAAATCATTTGTTTTTGCCAATTGAGACTTTCGTTTTTTATCTGAAAACTATCGATGTTGGCTGTATTCATTCTAGTTGACCAAGGCATTGGTATATTTATCATTCCCATTAAAGTGAATTGTTGCGGTTGTTGTCCAAAGGCAAACATGTGTTCATATCTAACTCCGAATTCGGGTAAGAATTTTGTCCTTTCGGCTTTTATTTTTAATTGATTTACGGCAATTGTTTTTTCGATGGCTCTTAGGTCGCTTCGATTTTCAGAAAGTGATGTGGTATCTGATCCCATCGGATCGAAATCAATTATTTTATAGATTGCATCGATCTCAAAAGCGGTATTTTTATCTCTTGCCATCAAGGTATTTAGCATTATCCGTTTTTGAGATATATCATTTTCGAGCATTACTATCATACTTTGCGATTTGCTGTATTGTGATTTTGCTTTGTAATATGTGGATAATTTATCCATATTGTACTGATACCTTATTTCCATACTTTTAATCATATAGTCCAAAAGCAATAGATTATTATTGGAAATTTTGATCTTTTTATCAATTACGATCCACTGGTAATAATTGGTTTTTGCCACAGCATTCAATTGATTAATAGTGTAGTTTTTGTTTTCGGCTTCCACAGAAGACATCGCATTCATGTAATCAAAATCGGCTTTTAGTTTTGAAGCATTTGGAATCATTTGAGTAACGCCTAACATATAGCTCCCCATGCCGGGTCCCATTGCGTCTGCTTGCCACAATTTTGGGTTGTAAGGAGTCATGAAGAAACCAGTACCCACCTGCGGTGGCATCCAACTTTTAGCGCCTTTTGCGGCTGCATCCATGCTTTGAATATCAGCATCGTACATTTTTAATTGAGGGTTATTTGTTTTTATTTTAGCCAAAACAGTATCTAATGATAGCGTTTGTGATATCATAACAGTCACATTTAGAACCAAACAACTCAGAACGAGAAAATATTTATTCTTTAGCATCTATAATTTCAATTTTACCTTTTGTTCTTAATTCACGTAGTTTAACCATTTCAAAAACAACTGGTGTTACCAATAAAACATAAATAGTTGAGGTTATCGTCCCTCCAATAAGCGGCACCGTAATAGGAAGCATCACATCGGCACCTGTTCCAGTAGCCCAAAGAATAGGTATTAAGCCAAACAACGAAACGGAAACCGTCATCAGTTTTGGTCGCAACCTTTTGGCCGAACCATCAATAATATACTGTCGTAAAATATCCTCAGTAATCGTTTCTTTGCTATTTCCGTATTTTTCTACCATTTTATTCATGGCTTCATTCAAATAAATGGTCATCAACATGGCTGTTTCTATTGCCAATCCAAACAGCGCGATAAAGCCAACTGCCACTGCCACTGATAAATTGATGCCATAAAAATAAACCATAAATATTCCTCCAATTAAGGCAAATGGTACCGTGATCATCGTTATCAAGGCTTCTTTCATCGAATTATAAGTAAAGTATAAAACAAGAAATATAATAACAAGAACAATAGGCAATATCATTGTTAGTGTTTTGTTCGCCCTAATTTGATTTTCCCATTGACCGCTCCATTCGACATAATAACCTTTGGGCATTTTTGTTATCATCGTATTTAACTTATCCTGTGCTTCTTTTACCGTACTACCCAAATCCCGTTCGCGAACATTAAACAAAACACTACCACGAAGCATTGCGTTTTCGCTATTGATCATCGGTGGTCCATCACTTATTTGTATATCGGCTATCGCTTCCAATGGGATTACTCCAAACTGCATGGTTTGCACTTGGAGTTTTTTTAATGCTTCAATACTATTTCTATATTCTTGTGCATACCTAGCATTTACTGAAAAGCGTTGCCGTCCTTCGATCGTTGTGGTCAGTTTCATTCCACCTATAGCAGCTTCGACAACAGTATTTACATCGTCAATCGAAAGTCCGTATCTTCCAATAGCTTCGCGCTTTGCTATAATATCAATATATTTTCCGCCGGTTATGGGTTCGGCATACAAATCTTTAACACCCTCCGTTCCTTCCAAAGCTTTCTTAATTTTTTGGGATAAGGCATCAATGGTATCCAGACTTGCTCCGTAAATTTTTATTCCCACATCGGTTCTGATACCAGTGGAAAGCATATTAATACGATTTATGATTGGTTGGGTAAAACCATTAGTTACGCCAGGTATTTGCAGTTTATTGTTGATTTCTGTTACGATATCATTCTTTGTTTTACCGTCTCTCCATTCTCCTTCGGGTTTAAGCAAAACAATCGTTTCAATCATGCTTATCGGACTGTTGTCAGTAGCTGTGTTGGCCCTTCCGGCTTTTCCCAAAACATGGGACACTTCTGGTATTGATTTCATTAGTTTATCCTGAACCTGCAAAATTCGTTTTACTTCGGAATTGGAAACATCAGGTAAAGTTACAGGCATGAACAGAATGGAACCTTCATCTAAAGGAGGCATAAATTCTGAACCCAAGCGGGTAAACATTAAAACTCCAATTAATAAGGCAAGGATATTGATTCCCAACAATGATTTTCGCCATTTTAAACAAAAAGTCAAAATGGGCGTATAAATACTTTCTAGTTTTCTATTTATTGGATTTTTATTTTCGGGACGAAGTTTTCCTTTTAATACGTAACTGATTAAAACAGGCGTAAGAGTAATGGCTATAAAGGCATCGACAATCAGGATAAAGGATTTTGTGTAAGCTAATGGACTAAACAATTTACCTTCCATACCAGTCAAAAGGAAGACCGGCAAGAAGGAAGTGATTACAATTATCGTAGAATAAAATACACCCGGACCAACCAGCTTGGATGATTTTTCTATGATCTTCAGTTTTTCTTCGGAAGATAATGGGTCGTGTTCTTTTTTGAATATGTTTTTTAAAAAGCCTTTCATTATTCAGCCGATTGTTGATTATTATCTATTTCTTCTTGTCTTTCTGAAATACTTCGGTAGGCATTCTCCACCATAACTATTCCATCATCTACAACAACACCGATTGCTAAGGCAATTCCCGTCAATGACATAATATTAGATGAAATTCCAAAAGCTTGTAGTAAAATAAACCCAATGGCAACAGATATGGGTAATTGTATCAGGATAATTAGCGCGCTCCGCCAATTAAAAAGAAAAACAAGAATAACAATAGAAACGGTAATCATCACTTCCAATAAAGTTCCCTTTACTGATTCGATTGCTTTTCCTATTAGTTCGCTTCTGTCATACGAGGTTTTAAAAGTTACGCCTTCTGGCAATCCTTTTTCGACTTCTTTCATTTTCAATTTTACCGCTTTTATTACATTATCGGCATTTTCGCCATAGCGCATTACTACTATTCCGCCAACTACCTCGCCTGTTCCGTTTTCATCAAATATACCCAGACGCAAATCACCTCCCATTTGTATTGAGCCCAGATCTTTTACCCGCACAGGAACCGCATTGTAATTTTTAACCGCAATATTTTCTACG
This sequence comes from Flavobacterium micromati, assembly GCF_900129585.1. GTDB lineage: Bacteria > Bacteroidota > Bacteroidia > Flavobacteriales > Flavobacteriaceae > Flavobacterium > Flavobacterium micromati. The sequence continues at coordinate 292,834 of NZ_FQWF01000001.1, read as the reverse complement.
TCTTCTATATTTTTGATGTAACCAAGTCCGCGAATAATGTAAGACATGTTGCTCATTTCAAACTTTCTTCCGCCGACATCATTGTTATTCGCCTTGACCGCATTCATCACTTCCATCATGCTCACAGAATAGTACTGCATTTTTAAAGGATCTAAAACCAATTGGTATTGTTTTTCAAAACCTCCGAATGAAGCAACTTCAGCCACGCCAGGGACGGTTTGTAATGCAAATTTCACGTACCAATCTTGCAAAGCTCTTTGCTCTCCCAGGTCCATCCCGTTCGATTCTAAATGGTACCAAAAAATATGTCCCACTCCAGTTCCATCCGGGCCTAAGGTGGGCACAACATCTTGAGGTAACAATCGTTGCGCATAATTTAATCGTTCCAGTACCCTAGTTCTCGCCCAATACACATCTACATCATCTTCAAAAATAATGTAGACAAAACTCATCCCAAACATGGATGAACCGCGAATGTTCTTTACTTTTGGAATCCCTTGTAGGTTTGAAACCAAAGGATAAGTTACCTGATCTTCAATAACCTGTGGACTTCTTCCCATCCACTCGGTAAAAACAATAACCTGATTTTCTGATAAATCGGGAATAGCATCTATAGGATTTTGCTGGACGCTATAAATTCCCCAGGCAAATAAACAGGCGGAAACAAGTAATACAATTACCCGATTTTTTAGAGAAAATGATATGAGTTTTTCTACCATGTTATTTAATTTTCTTTTGAAACACTATCGTTTGTTCTCTCCATCCATCGCATCAACAATGCTTTATTCTCTTTAGTAAGTTTAGCATTTCTATGTATAAATGTGTACGAATGTGAAGGCATTTGTTCTGATTTTATTTGTTTTATAATTCTATCTAATTTATTCCCTTGCTTACGTTGAGAATAATTACCCAACTCACTAAAATTCAAATTTTCTTTTCCTTCCTTATTGTGACTATCCAGCAACATTCTTGCAGGCTGAATGTAGGAATACAAAGGGTATTGTTGCTGTGACAATCATAGCAGGAAGTCTGCAAAATGATTTTTACATTTGATTTAACATTATACATTTTGGTAAAATGGATAGGTAAACCGGTCCATAATCTAAATTACGAACTGGTTGATACAATTGCATCAACAAAAGAATAACAACGCCTGAGAGTACTATTCTTTTGATGATTGTTTTCATTTTAATATGTTTTCTTTATTCCACCACAAGTGAGCATTTGGGAACCATAGTAAGGATTTTTGATTTCTTTAATTTCACTTATCCAATAGCCACTTTTACCCTCATCATACATTGGACAGTAATCCTGATATAATTTTTGTGTGGTTCCAAAAGTTTTTATTAAATCATTTATGTCTTTGCTCAAAAGGGAAAAATGCTCTCTTTGATGGTCAATTTTACCAGCATTATCCCCTATGTGTTCTGTATGTTTCTTGGCATTATCTGCGATATCAACATATTCTTTTTTTGATTTGGCATCCAAGGAATTAGCATTTGTATTGTTTAAAGTTACTAATAATTTTTTACCCGCGTTTGCGGCCGCTTTTGAATCGTCTTTAACAAGGGCATTTTTTAGTTTCAAATAGTCACTAACAATTTCATTGGTAGAAAAAGAAGACTGATTGGCCGTTGGAACCGTTGTTTCCGGTTTTGTTTTAGTAACATCATTGGTGGTGTCTTGCGGAGTTGGGCTTACAAACGGAGATTCGGTTTCAATAGTTTGGGAATTAATTGTTTCCTCTTCTTTACTTTTTTGGTTACAAGAAGTTAATACGAATGCCAGTGAAATGGCTGAACTAATTATATTTTTCATTTTCTTAAAATTTAGGTATTTAGATTATTGTTTTTTTTTGGAGCCTTTTACGGGCTTTATTTTGTTGTTTTTGCTGCTTTATTTACAGACATTAAAAAAGTATTTTCTAAATTTAGTAAAACTTATTGGGAGCTGTACGCAACATTTAATTATATAATTCCTGTCTTTATGGCAACGGGTGTATTTTTTATAGATACATCAACTCACCACAAGACAAGTTATAGTTAGTCGTATCGTCTAATTGTGTGTACGGAAAATGATAACTAAGTTTGTTGTCAAAAGCTATATCAAAACTGATAGAAGAACAGATGGCTTCTTTTTTAATAAATTTAGTTGCAAAACAAATTTTAAAAATAGCATATTGAGCTAGATACAAAATTGTAATTGACTTAAAAATTAATTGATTTTTTACAGCTTGAAAACTGTTGAAGAGACAGTTTTTTGGCTGTCGTCGAAAGAATTTAGCTTATTTTAGGTGGAAGCCAAATTGAAAGGAAATGGGAGGAAATAAAAATTTCTGAGTAATAATGATTTTGTTTTTTAGTAGAAAAACTAAATAATTGATTGTTTAATTCGTGGTAAAAAGAAGTAGTCATTCCTAAATAAACGGTTGAATTGCTGCAAGTCAAATTTTTACAAGCCCCAGCACAACCTTCATGTGATTTCTCATTTGAAGACTGTTCTTTTTTACAACATTCTTTTTTATCTTTTTCTAAATGGGTATTTTTTTTGCAACATGCCTTCTCTGTTTTTGTTCCACAAGCCAAAGCAATGCCAGGAGTCATAAAAAAACCTAGTAAAACTAATAACACTATGTAAAACTTTTTAGACATTGTTTATTTTATATCGAAGCACAAAGGTATAACATTAAGAGATACTGTAAATGAATTCATTCACAAAAAGGTGTTATAAATAAGTCTTTTATTTTCCTTCCGCTAATATTTGATTTAGCACAAATTTTGATATTGACAATATATTACTAAAAAACAGGGCATTCCAAAAGGTATTTACGCAAAAAGTAATGGCAATTTTTACAAAATAAATTTATCAGTCCATTAATCACCAACAAAAATAATCCTAAAGTAAAGTTCATTTTTTGTTCAATATTCAAAATATGCTAAAGGATATGATTCAGTGCTTTTCATGTTTACAAAAATACTAAATGTTGCGGTATAGTTGCAGTAAAAAAACAAAAGCACTTACAATAGTTCTGTAAGTGCTTGATTATGCTAGTGGAGAATACCGGATTCGAACCGGTCACCTCTTGCCTGCCAGGCAAGCACTCTAGCCAAATGAGCTAATTCCCCAATATTCCCGCAAATATAATATAATAATGAATTAAAACTACAAAGACTTTGAAATAGTTACTTCAGGCGTCGCTGTCATTTTTTGGTTTTAAGGCCACATTAAAACAATTGTGATTTATACTGCCAAACTATCCACAAAAACATTCCTAAATACATCATACAGACAATAAATTTTATAAAGCTAGATGCTAGAAAGCCGACAAAAGATCCCGCAGCTGCTTTCATGGCTCTATTGTGATCTTTAAAATCATAAATTAATTCACCTATCAAAGCTCCCAAAAACGGACCTATCAAAAACCCAAAAGGAATTGGAGTAAATATTCCTATAATCAAACCAATATTTGTTCCCCATACGCCGTAAGTGCTGCCGCCAAACTTCTTCGTGCCTTGTGCAGGAATTACATAATCCAAAATTGTCAATACGATAGTTACTGCCAATGCTATTCCTAAAATCCAATAATTAGCTGGAACAGCATCAGTAAAATACAGAAGCGCTAATCCTATCCAACTTAAACCTGGCCCTGGTATAACAGGCAAAAAACTCCCAATCAGTCCCACGAAAACGCAAATAAAACCAAAAGTTAAAAGTAAAATATCCATAATTTTTTTATAAATTTCGAAATACAAATTAGTCACCAAAGGTATCTGTAAAATTATACCAAATATGTAATTTAATTTTGTACTTTTTTGTTCACTATTTTAGGGATTGCAAATGCTCATGTTGTCGCTGAAAACAGCACTTATAAAATTTTATTTAAATTTTTTTCAATAAAATAAATTGCCTAAAGCCTTTAAATAAAATAATTGTATTTTTATCCATTATATTTTAATTGAAAACAAAAATCTTGAAACATTATTATCTCATTTTAGTAATCGTACTTTTCGCCTCCTGCCAATATTTCGAAAAGCAAGTGCCTTCCGAGAAGGAATTATTGCAAAAGGAATTGAAAGCCATAAACTGGAATGAAGTTGATGAATATCCATCAATTATTGATTGCGACATGATTGACAATAAAAAGCAGCGGCAACAATGTTTTTTTGAAGTTTTAACGCGATTGATTCAGGAAAAATTAAGCATCGATACACTTTTTGTTCTAATTCCCAAACTAGATACTATTGAAGTAAAAGTTACTATATTTCCTAATGCCACGATGCAATTTGAACCACAATTTCCAACTGATTCAGTGGTTTATGACCGCACTAAGATTGATAGTATTTTAAAAGTTCGCTTAGTTGATTTCCCAAAAATCAATCCCGCAATTAAACACGGAATTCCTGTGAAAACCCAATTTATTCTTCCAGTAATATTAAAAGGTGAATAATACAATTGTGTCATCTATTAGTTATTTTACCTAACGGATAAAGCAGCCTAAAATCGCCTTCCTTTCCATTCATATTTTCCTGATAGAGAATAAAGTGCTACTCCAACGCTGAAAAAAGGATACAAAAAACTGCTCAAAATTAAGTAGCGCATTTTAGTTGATGTCATGAAATTATTTGCTTTAGAAATTAAAATGGTATCAAAAATAAATTTTGTTAGTGCTAACATTAAAAGAGTGATCCAAGATAAGTAACCGATGAAAACTAATCCTAAACTGGTAATAATACTCAGATTTCCAGCAAAAACAAGTAGTCCTAAAGATTTTCCAAAAGCACTTTGATAAGAGCTGGTCTTGGAGGCCCAGCGCACTCTTTGATAAAATAGAGATTTCCAATCATTTAGCGGTTTTGTAGTCACAATCACGGCATTGGATTTTAAATAATGCACTTGCTCTGGAAAACGTTCCACTGCTTTTTGTAATAAAAAAACATCATCACCACTTGCTATTTTGTCATTTCCAGTAAAGCCATTTAGTTTCTCAAAAATAGATTTAGTGTAAGCAAAGTTGGCACCATTGCACATAAATGCTTTTTTAATCCCAAAACTTCCTATCGTCGCTCCTTGTAAACTTGCTAAATCTAATTGTTGAAAATGGTGAATAAAGGAATCAGCGCATTGATAAGCTACTGCTGCTGAGATCATAGCGACATTCTCTCGTTGAATATAATTATTTAATGTCAACAACCAGTTTTCTGGGACCATACAATCGGCATCAGTGGTAATCACCCAATCGCTAGTAACATACTGCATTGCGATTGTAATGGCATCTTTCTTCGGAGAATTAGAAACTCTTTTGTTTTTTATAATTTGGATTTTGTATTCGGTTTTTTCAGTCGCGAACCTATCTTCTGATTCATCATCTACTAAAATAACTTCAAATAGGTGGGCTGGGTAATTAAGTTTTGCAAAACTTTCTAGTAAAGATGGTAAGTTGTGCGCTTCATTTCGGAATGGAACAATGATCGTGAATTTTGTTACCACATCCTTCGGGACTGGCGTTAAGCTAGAGAGATCAAAATAATTTACTTTATTGAAGCCGTAAATTAAAAGCGCAATCGCAACTATGTAAATAAAGATTATGGTACCTAAAATTAGCGCAGTCATTCTTTTGTAGTTAAATTAATCTCGCTCAAAGATTCCGATTTATGGATGCTATTGCTTTTAAAATTCAACACATAGTAACTTCCAATTATCACAGGCAAAACCACGTTTAAAAACCACATCAACGTCGAAATAAAAATGACAATCCATTCGTTTACTCCCAAAATTCCGAAAAAGTAAACCGCAACACTCCCTTTCACAGCAAAGTCTAAAAACTGAAATGTAGGCAGAGAAGAAGCTAAAAAATAGACTGATGAAATGGTTGCAATTAAAGTTAAATAAGGTAAATCAACATCGAAAGCTAGAAAGAGAAAATAATATTGATGGGAAAAAACGATATACCTGCAAATTCCTAAGAATATGTTTTTTTGGTGAATTGATTTTGGAATTTCGTTAATCTTATAATTTAGTTTTTCTATCGAATAGCCTTTGATTTTTATTTTTTTAACTGAAAATAGAACGATAAAAAGTAAAAGGATTATTCCAAAAACCACGGCAACAGTTTGCGGAGTGATCACAGCATATTGCGTATTAAAATAGAGTAATCCAAAAATTCCAAAAATAACGGTCAAAACCATTTGGATTCCGTTGCAAATGAGGTTTAAAAAAACCACTTTTTTAGTATCTTTTTTTTCAAAATACAATGCTTTTCCCGCATATTCACCTACGCCATTTGGAGTAAAAAGTCCAGCCGTGAGCGCTGCAAGAACTTGCTTTGTGGCTTCAGCGACATTTATTTTGTGAATATACTGAACTAAATTATGCCATTTTAAGATTTCAAAATATCGATTTAATATACTCAAAATTAAAATGAAAGTTATCCCTAAAACGGATTGATTTTTTTGGAATAAAACAATGAATTTTTGCCAATCGAGTTTGTCGTTATTTGCTAGTTGATTATAGATAAAATAAAACGCGCCGCCTACAATCAAAAGTTTGATTAGAAGTACTAGGAATTGCTTAGTTTTGTGGGGAATTAAAATCATGAGTGCAAAGTAAAGGAAAAATAAGAGCGCAGAAGCTGTTTCCCAAAGATTCACAAAAAAATGGCAAAGCCTTCCCGAGATTTTAAGGTTTGTTTGCGAGTCTCTAGGTATTTTTCTTGAAACTCGGTTTAATAAAAATCTTTGTGTCTTTGAGCCTTTGTGGCTAAAAAAAAATGATCCCAAAACAAAATGGCAAACGAACGCATCATATTAGGAATTGATCCAGGAACTACAATAATGGGTTTTGGTTTGATCAAAATTGTCAATAAGAAAATGGAATTTTTGCAACTGAACGAACTGCAATTATCCAAGTATGATAATCATTATCAAAAACTAAAAATCATTTTTGAACGAACGATTGAGTTAATCGACACCCACAATCCAGACGAAATTGCTATCGAAGCTCCTTTTTTTGGTAAAAATGTGCAATCGATGTTGAAGCTTGGTCGTGCGCAAGGAGTGGCAATGGCAGCTGGACTTTCGAGAGATATTCCAATTACCGAATACGAACCAAAAAAAATTAAAATGGCAATTACTGGAAACGGTAATGCTACAAAGGAGCAAGTTGCAAAAATGTTGCAACAGCTTTTAGGACTCAAAGAATTACCAAAAAACCTAGATTCAACCGATGGTTTAGCGGCCGCAGTTTGTCATTTCTTTAATTCAGGAAAAGTGACAGGCGAAAAAAGTTATACGGGTTGGGATGCTTTTGTGAAACAGAATAGCCCCTCCCAGCCTCCCCAAAGGGGAGGAGTCCAAGGTGGAAATAGTTTGTCTATAAATGTGCCTAGTAAAAAAAATGGAAACAAGTAATTTACAGTTATATTCCCATTCTAGCACCTCCCCTTTGGGGAGGACGGGAGGGGCTCTATACATCCACATCCCTTTTTGCAAGCAAGCATGCCATTATTGCGACTTTCATTTTTCGACATCTATGAAAAAGAAAGATGATATGGTTTTGGCTTTAGCCAAAGAAATTCAAATGCGTAAAAGCGAGTTCGAGCTTCTCGATTGCAGTCGAAGTTACAATAAAATTGAGACGATTTATTTTGGAGGAGGAACGCCAAGTGTATTGCAGGTTTCAGAGTTAAAATTTTTGATCGATACAGTATATGAAAATTATAAAGTTTCTAAAAATGTAGAGATTACCCTCGAAGCAAATCCAGATGATTTAACCGAATTGTCTCTTCAAGCGCAGTCGAGAAGCATTTTTGAGGATTATCGTGATATTGGAATTAATCGACTTAGTATTGGAATTCAGTCGTTTTTTGAAGACGATTTGAAGATGATGAATCGTGCTCACAATTCGGCGGAAGCGATGCAATGTTTAGAAGAAGCCACAAAGTATTTTGATAATATATCGATCGATTTGATTTACGGTGTTCCCAATATGAGTAATGACAAATGGAAACAAAATATTGAAACTGCATTAAGTTTTGGAATTCCACATATTTCCAGTTATGCATTGACCGTGGAACCTAAAACGGCACTCAAAAAACTAATTCAAACCGGAAAAATTGCAGCACCACGAGATGAAGTTGCTGCTGAACATTTTGTAATTTTAGTCGAAATGCTAGAAGCCAAAGGTTTTATTCATTACGAATTATCGAATTTTGGAAAAGAAGATTATTTTTCAAGAAACAATTCGGCATACTGGTTGGGTAAAAAATATATTGGAATTGGTCCTTCGGCACATAGTTACAATGGAGTTTCTAGAAGTTGGAATATTTCTAATAATTCCATTTATTTGAAGTCTATTCAGGATGATAAATTACCAAATGAATTAGAAATACTTTCAATTTCAGATCGCTATAATGAATACATTATGACAGGTTTGCGCACTATATGGGGAGTTTCTTTGGATAAAATTGAAAAGGAATTTGGACTTGATTATTTAAGTTATCTCCATAAGCAAGCACGTAAATTCCTAGATGATGATTTACTCTTTATTGAAAATGGAATTCTAAAACCCACAAAAAAAGGAAAGTTTTTGACCGATGGAATTGCAAGTGATTTGTTTTACTTAAATTTGGAATAAGTTTAATTCGCCACAAAGGCACGAAGACACAAAAAAATAAAATTTTTATATAGTCTTCGTGCCTTCGTGGCAGAAAAAATATCTAGTGCAGGCAACAATTCAACACAAAAATCAAGTCGTAAAAGTCAATTTATCAAAACCCATTGATATTTCCATTCCACTAACTAATAGTGACGAAAATCCAATAGCTTGGTATATTGAAAAGCCAACTATTGAACCAGTAGTTTTTGATGAATGGATAGGAAGTGTAAAAAAAGGTGCTTCTACTAATTTTAATACTATTCAGTTTAATCCGCACGGTCACGGCACTCACACAGAATGTTTAGGTCATATTACCCGAGAGTTTTATTCTATTAATCAATGTCTGAAACAGTTTTTTTTTACAGCCAAATTGATTTCGATTGAACCTGAGCAAATAGATGGCGATTTTGTAATTACAGGAATTCAAATTCAAAATGCACTAAATGGTTCCAATCCAGAGGCCATTGTCATCAGGACTATTCCAAATAAAACTAGCAAATTGTCTAAAAAATACTCCAATACAAATCCGCCTTATTTGCATCAGGATGCGGCGCGTTTCATTTGCGAAAGCGGAATCGAGCACTTACTGATTGATTTGCCAAGTGTTGATAAGGAAAAGGATGATGGAAAATTAGCAGCGCATAAAGCGTTTTGGAATGTAAACGATGTTGATAATCTGAACGAAGATGCTCGAACAAATTGTACGATTACAGAAATGATTTTTGTTCCAGATACCGTTTTAGATGGAGATTATTTTTTGAATTTACAAATTGCTTCTTTTGAAAATGATGCGAGTCCGAGTAAACCGATTTTGTATGATATTATAGAATAGTAAATCAAGTTTTATGAATTTGGAAACTTATTATACGTATTGTCTTTCTAAAAAAGGGGTAACGGAACATTTTCCTTTTGATGATAACACTTTGGTTTTTAAAGTGGGTGGAAAAATGTTTGCATTATCTTCTTTACTGCAATGGGAAAGCGGAACGCCATCTATAAATTTAAAATGTGATCCGGAACGAGCTCTAGAACTTCGGGAACAATACGATGCAATTCAACCCGGTTATCATATGAGTAAGATTCATTGGAACACAGTGGCAGTTAATCAGTCGGTTTCAGATGTTTTTATTAAGGAATTAATTGATCATTCCTATGAATTGATTTTTGTCGGTTTAACCATCAAATTACAGCAGGAAATTCTAGAATTAGAAAATTAGGCATTACTTTTGCAAATGCTGAGTGACCAAATAATAAAGTAGCCATTTTAACCAATTAAGTATATCAAATGAAAGAGCAATTCAAGAAGTTTTTAAACGAAGAACAAGATCCGAAAGCTATCGAAAAAATAGCTGCTAAGTTGAGTGATTTATTGATGAAGAATGAGGAAATAGGATATATCGCCGTTCAAAAAAAGCCGGCCATCACTGTTTTGCCAGATAGTATTGTAATGACTAACAAACGTATTATCATTTGCCAACCAAAAAATCTTGGTTTATCAATGGATTTTATCGATTACACTTGGGATCAAATTGAAGGCACTTTTGTGAAAGAAAATATTTTAGGATCAGAGTTTTCATTTTCTACTAAAACGGATATGTCTGTTTCTATTGATTATATCCCGAAAATTCAAGCGCGTAAAATTTTCACTTACGCCAAAGAACAACTAGACATTTTAAAAAACGGTGCGACAATTGATGCTGTTATCATTGAGGAAACGAATAGCGATGCAGTTGAGGATGATTATGAAATTATTGAAGAAATCGAAACGGAGGAAGTGACTAGTTTTGCCGAAATTATGCCTGTTGCTCCACCCATTTTTAATTTGGATAAAGAACAAATACAACCGCCATCTAATGTTATAAACGAAGACTCACTAAGCGGATTGTCACAAGACCAACTTTTTGAAAAATTGCAGAATTACAAAAAATTACTCGATAACGGATTGATTTTACAAGGCGAATACGATTCGTTCAAAAAAGAGATTTTAAGTCACATGTAAGTTGTAAGATTATATAAACACATGCAAAAAGCACCAGTAATTGCTGGTGCTTTTTATATTTAATAGAATTATTTATTGCAGTAATTAAACGTAAGTCTCTAGTTATAATACTTAAGGTGTTTATTATTTTAAAAAAGAGTAAACGCTAAACACTTACTTCATTCTATAGCTTAAAAGGAATTTTTTTTCACTAGGTATCGTATTCATAATCAAAAAGTTTTCTTCTGTTTCTCCACAAAATTATGAGCCTGTAATTCCAGTAATTCTGTCGCTTTTTGCTTTTGAAGAGCGTATAAATTTTTGTCTTGAGCGATATCTTCATAAACCTTGTCATGCATTGCTGCGCTGGTTTTTACTAATAAATTTCGCTGGTATTTATCTTGTTCCAATGTAGCTTTTAGTGCAGTTTCTAGATCTTCGAGTTTAAAATCATACTCGCCTTTTGGTGATAATAATTTGGCAATAATAGGTGATGTTTCAATTGCTAAAAACAGCAGCATTATAAAAAACGAAGGCAACCAAGGCAATTTATTCAGCGCATTAATTCTAGCCATCAAACCATCGAAGCCATCAATAATGGGTTGGGTCTCGCTAATTTTCTTATCTAAATCTGCCTGCAAAATTTTAGTTTTGCTTTCTTTTTCGGCAATTATTACCAAGTTGTTTTTGCGAAGCGTATCCAATTCGGCGGTAGCCAAATCATGTTTGGCAATTTTTTCTTTAAAAACGGGTCCTTTCCCTAATTTTTTTGTTCCTGCGGTTCCTTCAGCTTCGGCAATGTAGGTTTCGTAATAACTATCAACTTCGTTTTCTTTTTTGCTAATAGCGGCTTTTAAGCTGTCAATTTCAGCTTTGTTCTTGTCTAAATCGGTTTTGAAATAAGCTGCAACTTCTTTTTTGTTATTCAACGCCATCGCATTTTTCTCTTTTAGCAAAACAGTATTGATTTCCTTTTCAAATATTTTAATTTCTAAAGGTTTCGAAATTACGATTGCAATAATAACTGCCAGAATAATTCGTGGCGTTGCTTGCAGTAATTCGCTTCCTATTTTGTCTCTTTTTCGAATGGTAGAAACTATAAAACGATCGAGATTGAAAATAAGTAAACTCCAAACCAATCCAAAAAGTAATGCGGGATAAACACTGTCAAACACCGTAAACAATGCATACGCACTTGCTATAAATGCCATAACGGCGGTAAAAAAAACGGTAGCTCCAATGCCGACATATTTTGTTTGCTCACCTTCGGAGCAACTTTCAAGCAGGTTTTTGTCGGCTCCTGAGCAAAGAATAAAAAATTGTTTTAACATGATTGATTGATTGATTGATTGATTGATTGAATTTGATTGATTTTGACTGTTTCAGCAGATTGAATTTTTTGTATTTATGATTGATAAAGGTAACGCCAAAAAATGAATCTTGGTATAATTAGTTGATTGGTCTATATTTACATCTTTGTGTTACGATTTTTAACAAATAAAAAAGAGAGCTGCTCCTAAGGAACAGCTCTCTTTTTAATTGAATTAAAATTAACTTATGCTAGCGGAGCTCCAGCCATAATTTCGTCATTGGCAAATTCTTCAAACTTAGCAAAGTTAGCTCTGAATTTTTGACCTAATTCTTCCGATTTTATATCGTATAAATCTTGGTCTTCCCAAGTATTTCTTGGATTTAAAATTTCGCTTGGCGCATTTGGACAAGATTGCGGAATTGCAATCCCAAAAACCTTATGATTTTTATATTCCACCTTGTCTAACTCACCGTTTAATGCAGCGGTAATCATAGCACGGGTGTATTTTAATTTCATTCTACTTCCTATACCGTAAGCACCGCCGGTCCATCCTGTGTTGATCAACCAAACTTTTACATTAGCATCTTTCATTTTTTTGCTAAGCATTTCAGCATATTTTGTTGGGTGCAAAGGCATAAATGGTGCGCCAAAACAAGCGGAGAAATTGGGTTGCGGTTCAGTAATTCCTGCTTCGGTTCCTGCAACTTTAGCGGTATAACCAGAGATAAAGTGATAAGCAGCTTGACCTGGAGTTAATTTTGAAATTGGAGGCAAAATTCCAAAGGAATCGGCAGTTAAGAAAAATATATTCTTTGGATTATTTCCAATAGAACTTGGCTGGATATTGTCAATATGATCAATTGGGTAACTTACACGTGTATTTTGGGTAATGGATACATCGTCAAAGTCAACTTCATTTGTTTCTTTATTAATGATCACATTTTCTAAAATAGCCCCTTTTTTGATAGCTCTAAAAATATCTGGTTCGTTCTCTTCAGAAAGATTAATCACTTTGGCGTAACATCCGCCTTCGAAGTTGAAAACTGTATTTTCATTCGTCCATCCGTGCTCATCATCTCCAATCAATTTTCTAGCAGGATCTGCTGAAAGTGTTGTTTTTCCAGTTCCAGACAAGCCAAAGAAGATTGCTGTATCTCCATTTTTCCCCACATTAGCACTGCAGTGCATTGGAAGCGTGTTTTTGTCAACAGGAAGAATAAAATTTAAAGCTGAAAAAATTCCTTTTTTCATTTCACCGGTGTATCCAGTTCCTCCAATTAATGCAATTTTGCGAGTAAAATCGATTATTGCAAAATTACTCTGGCGTGTTCCATCAACTGCTGGATCTGCCATAAAGCTTGGAACACATAGTAAAGTCCAATCGGCTGTGAAGTTTTCAAGTTCTTTTTCTTCTGGTCGTAAAAACATATTGTAGCAAAACAAGTTTGCCCATGGTGTCTCTGTAACCACGCGAATATTTAATCTGTAATTTAGATCAGCGCATACGTAGGAATCTCGAACGTAAACCTCTTTATTGGATAAATAAGTAGTGACTTTTTTATAAAGAGAGTCAAATGCAGCTGGTTCAAATGGTATGTTTACTTTTCCCCACCAAACTTTGTCTTCTGTAATTGCATCTCTAACGATGTAACGATCCTGCGGCGAACGGCCAGTGTACTCGCCAGTATTTACCGCTAAAGCTCCTGTTGAAACTTCAACTCCTTGGCCAAGTGTAATTGTTTTTTCATGTAATTCGTTGGCTGATAATTGATAATGAATCTTTGCGTTTTCAATTCCCATGTCAATTAGCGAAATCGATTTCGTAAACGGTGTGTTATTATTCATGTAATTTTAGATATTTTGGTTTAATTTATCGTCTGCAAAAATAGAAATTATATCTCAGATATGTTTTGATTATTCTTGTTTTGTGACTTTTTGTCAAAAAAATGAGATAATAAGGTTCCCCACGCTAGAATTAATAGGAGTCCGCCAATAGGAGTTACAAACCCAATAATTTTAAAATCAAATGAAGTAAGATTGTTTGTGGCTAGCAGATAAATAGATCCTGAGAATAAAATAACCCCAAAAAGTGTGAAATAATAGATATATTTTTTTGTTTTCTCAGCCAAGTTGGGCATGATTCCAATCAACAGTAAAAACAAAGCATGATAGGTTTGGTATCGAACTCCCGTTTCAAAAGTGGCCAATTGATCTAATGATAATACCTTTTTTAACGCATGTGCGCCAAAAGCTCCAAATATGATTGCAATCATTCCTAAAATTGCCGCAGTTGAAATTATCTTTTTTTCCATTATGTCTTTCTAATTAAGTGATACAAATTTATTGAATATTCAATTATAAAGGAGCAAACGTGCTCGTTAGTTTTAAATTTTGTAACATAATAAACGGATGGTTGTGAGCTGTGCATTCCTGAATATTGTTCTGCTGTATAATTATTGTTATGAAAGTCATTAATTAGGGTAGTGTGCAAATTTGGTAGTAATATTGATGATTATTTTATGAGCAACATTTAATAAAATCTTACTATCACTTTGAGCTTGTTAAAGTATCAACAATTAATGTAGAAAAACTTGCAATAAATCATTATCGAGAATTTCAATTTGACAAATTGTAAAATGATTCTCTTTTAACAATTGTACTAAATGATTTGACTTTTGGTTTTTAACAGCAAAGTTTAACTGATGCAATTTGTTATGAATACAACATTATCGTATGTTTGTGTTACAAATTTATAAAAATGAGAACAATTCTTATTATTGGAGCCGGAAGATCAGCATCATCGCTAATTCAATATCTTCTAAATAAATCAGAGAAAGAGAATTTACATCTTGTAATTGCTGATTTGTCATTGGCTCTAGCCCAAAAGAAAACGAATAACCACCATAATGCTACGCCAATTGCTCTTGATATTTATGATGAACATCAAAGGAAAGACGCTATTCAAAAAGCAGCTATCGTTGTGTCAATGTTACCAGCTCATTTACATATTGAGGTTGCTAAGGATTGCATTATCTATAAAAAACATTTGGTTACCGCTTCATATATTAGCGATGCAATGGACGAATTAGACGTTGCTGCAAAAGAAAATAATCTAATTTTCATGAATGAAATAGGACTCGATCCCGGAGTTGATCACATGAGTGCGATGAAAGTGATTGATGAAATAAAGGAGAAAGGCGGCAAAATGATTTTATTTGAGTCCTTTTGTGGAGGGCTTGTCGCCCCAGAATCAGATAATAATCTGTGGAATTATAAATTTACTTGGGCACCGCGAAACGTGGTTCTTGCTGGTCAAGGTGGTGCAGCAAAGTTTATCCAAGAAGGAACATACAAATATATACCGTATTGTAATTTATTTCGTAGGACTGAGTTCCTAGATGTGGAAGGTTACGGTCGATTTGAGGGTTACTCAAATAGAGATTCTTTGAAATACCGTTCCGTTTATGGACTAGATGATGTGCTCACTTTATATAGAGGGACGATAAGGAAAGTTGGTTTTTCTAAAGCTTGGAACATGTTTGTTCAGCTTGGAATGACTGATGATAGTTATGTGATGGAAAATTCAGAGACGATGAGTTATAGAAATTTTGTTAACTCCTTTTTGCCTTATCATCCCACGGATTCTGTTGAAATAAAAACGCGTTTGATTTTAAAAATTGATCAAGATGATATCATGTGGGACAAACTTTTAGAACTAGACCTATTCAATCACCATAAAATTGTGGGTATAAAGAATGCTACTCCTGCACAAATCTTGGAAAAAATATTGAGTGATAGTTGGACTTTGCAACCAGACGACAAAGACATGATTGTGATGTATCATAAATTTGGTTACGAAATTGATGGAGAAACAAAGCAAATCGATTCCAAAATGGTCTGTATAGGCGAGGATCAAATGTACACAGCAATGGCAAAAACTGTTGGTTTACCTGTGGCGATGGCAACTTTGTTAATACTTAACGGCAAAATAAAAACAACTGGTGTTCAACGACCAATTCTGAAAGAAGTGTATCAGCCTATTTTGAAAGAGTTAGAAGAATATGGTGTTATTTTTAAAGAGCAAGAAATGGCTTATTTAGGTTACAATCCTGATAAAAATTTTAGTTAGTAGTTTTTTTTAGTTTGTAGTTTTTTAAAAAATCCGCCTTTAAAAGCGGATTTTTTTTATTTGCTATTGAGCTGTTCAAATTGCGAGACATTAATTGTATTTATGAGTTAATCAGTTGAGGTATTTTTTATTTTTTTACTAATGTTTCAGAAACGAGATCGCCTTTTTGATAAAAACGTTTTAGTATTAGTTTGCCTTTCTCGTTATAAAAATTCCAGTTGCCGCTATAATACCAGTGGGCGTATTTTGTGCTGTTGTCTAAAACTGTTTTTCCTTTAGATTGTATTTTCCCATTTCGATGGTAAATGCGAGTAAAACAGCTGCTTTGCTTGTACTTTTCCTTTTTTATTAATTTGGAATTTTGGTAATATCTCCACTTTTTGATAGGATCGTCATTTTTATATTTCCCAATGGATTTATATAGAGCGCTATCCTGCGAATATTTTTCTATCCACAGTCCTTCCCTTTTTTTATCAATTTTTTGGTTTAATGGGCGCGTTTTACAAGAGGATAAACTCAAAATAATAAAACTTAAAAGCAATATCAACTTTCTCATTTTTGACAATTTTATGCTATAATTTAAAACATTATCTTACAAACTATAGCTATTTTATGAAAATGAAAATTTAAAATGTAACTATTTGGTTTTGCCAAGTTAAATTATTTTTTGATAATAATTTTTAGAAAAAGGATCAGAAAATCAGGAATTGAATTTTGATCTGAGTCTCTTGAAAAGTCCTTGTGAACAGGTCGAAGAGTTCTTTTGAGCTTGTTGAATAAATAATCAAGTTAGAAAAAGTGCAACGATACTTCACTAACCCTCAATTTCTGTTGCAGATTATTTTGGTTTTTTCGATTTTAACAAAAACTGTTTTGAAATCGTAAACGTTATTCTTAGTAAAAGTGCTTGCGTTCGGGGTTGCAGTGGAAATCCTTTTTATGCGTAGGAACGGAGCATAAAATGATTACTTCATTATGATTTTATTTTAATTTTGGTATTCAGTGAATTTCATTTGCAGCGGAAAACCTGACCTTGTTGTTAGCAGTATCTTGAGTTTTCCTAAAATTGCTGCAACGTTTTGAATTTACTGGTAAAAAGAATTGAAATTTTTCAGGTTGAGCACGTCATCATGATTGATGAAACACGAAACGATGTTTGTAAATCGCACGTAATCTCGACTACGCTCGATTTGACAAAAACAGGACAGTAATTTCAAAGACTAATTAATATTAAAGCTTAATTTTACTTAATTTTCTTAATGGTTTATAAAAATTTAAATGTTGATGGATGAACTTCTTTACATTAAAATGGGATAAAATTTGAATAATTCCAATAACTATTGCTCTCCAATCCACACATTTATTTTCTTCTCTAATAATGCCAATAACATTACTCCAGATTCCAGCACTTTTTCATGAAATTTTTTAAAATCGAATTAATCCAATTTATATTTTTAATTTACTGGTAAAAAGAATTGAAATTTGTCAGGTTGAGCACTTCATCATGGTTGTAATGAATCACGAAATGTTGTTTGTAAGTCGCACGTAATCTCGACTGCGCTCGATTTGACAAAAACAGGACAGTAATTTCACCGCTTAAGCTGATAAAGTCTAAAATAATGGAAGTATTGAAAAAACTTATATATTCTTAAATTTCTTATATAGATCAAAGACGACATCATTTTGTTCTGATTATTTGTTTTAGAATCGTAAACGTTATTCTCTGCAAAAATGCTTGCGTTCGGGGTTGCAGTGGAAATCCTTTTTATGCGTAGGAACGGAGCATAAAATGATTACTTCATTATGATTTTATTTTAATTTTGGTATTCAGTGAATTTCATTTGCAGCGGAAAACCTGACATTGTTGCAAGCAGTATCTTGAGTTTTCCTGAAAATTGCTGCAACAAGGGAACGCCCAAACAAAAAGTCCGTTTATTCAATTAAGAACAAACGGACTTTTAATGTTAATTTCACAAAGCAACGGAGATAAATTCAATCTGATTTAGTCACTTGTTTTGAAATCGTAAATGTCATTTTTAGCAAAAATTCTCGCGTTAAGGGTTACAGATGAAATCCTTTTTATACGCAGGAACGGAGCATAAAAAGACTACTTCATTATGATTTTATTTTAATTTTGGTATTTAGTGAATTTCATTTGCAGTAGAAAACCTGACCGTGTTGCTAGCAGTATCTTGAGTTTTCCTGAAAATTGCTGCAACAAGGGAACGCCCAAACAAAAAGCCCATTTATTCAATTAAGAACAAACGGGCTTTTAATATGAATTAGAGAAATTTTATTTACTCAATTCCACAAAATATTTATAAAACAACGGAATGGTTTCGATCCCTTTTAGGTAATTGAATATCCCAAAATGCTCATTTGGCGAGTGAATTGCATCACTGTCTAAGCCAAATCCCATTAAGATTGTTTTGCTTTTTAGTTCTTTTTCGAACAGCGCCACGATGGGAATACTTCCGCCAGAACGCACAGGAATTGCCGGCACGCCAAAGGTTTCTGTATAAGCCATATTCGCCGCTTTGTAGCCTATGCTGTCAATAGGAGTTACGTATCCTTGCCCGCCGTGATGCGGTTTTACTTTTACAGTAACGCCAGCAGGAGCGAGGCTTGTAAAATGTTTTGTGAACAGTTTAGTGATGTGTTCCCATTCTTGATTGGGTACTAAACGCATCGATATTTTAGCGAAAGCTTTGCTAGCGATAACTGTTTTTGCACCTTCGCCAGTGTAACCACCCCAAATTCCGTTTACATCAAGCGTAGGACGAATCGAGTTTCGCTCATTAGTCACATAGCCTTTCTCTCCATATATGTCATTTAGGTCAAGTGCTTTTTTATAATTTTCTAAGTTGAAAGGCGCTTTGGCCATTTCAGCTCTTTCTTCTAGCGATAATTCTTCGACATTATCATAGAATCCTGGAATGGTGATGTGATTGTTTTCATCATGCAGTGACGCAATCATTTTGGCCAAAATATTGATTGGATTCGCAACTGCTCCACCGTATAAACCCGAGTGTAAATCACGGTTTGGCCCAGTAACTTCTACTTCTACATAACTTAGTCCACGAAGACCTGTTGTAATAGACGGCTGCTGATTAGAGATCATTCCAGTATCTGAAATTAAAATCACATCATTTTTAAGTTTCTCCACATTGTTTTCAACGAAAGTTTTCAGGTTTACACTCCCGACTTCTTCTTCGCCTTCAATCATGAATTTAACATTACACGGCAAAGTATTGCTTTGAATCATATATTCAAAAGCTTTTACGTGCATATACATTTGGCCTTTATCATCGCAGGCGCCTCGAGCAAAAATGGCTCCTTCAGGATGAATTTCGGTTTTTTTAATTACGGGTTCGAATGGGGGAGAGGTCCAAAGTTCAATAGGATCTGGCGGTTGAACGTCATAATGACCGTACACAAGGACTGTGGGTAAACTTGGATCTATTATTTTTTCACCGTACACTATAGGGTAACCTGCGGTCTCGCAAATTTCGACATGGTCGCATCCTGCTTTTTCTAAACTCACTTTTACGGCATCGGCTGTGTCGATAACATCTTGGCAATAAGCTGTGTCGGCACTTACAGATGGAATTTTTAATAATTCAATTAATTCGTTTATAAAACGATCTTTATGTTGTAGAACGTACGATTTTATATTATCCATTACTTTTTTTTTATAATTTCAAAAGTACAAAAAAGAGAATGAATATTTTTTTAAAAATTTCTTTGTAAAGTGGAACTTATGTTTATCTTTGCACCCACAATTGCGCGGATATGGTGAAATTGGTAGACATGCCAGACTTAGGATCTGGTGCCGCAAGGCGTGTAGGTTCGAGTCCTATTATCCGCACTTAAAACAACTCAATTATCTTCTTATTAGATAGTTGAGTTTTTTGTTTTTATTAATTGATAAACCTTTGCCAAATCATTATCACGATTCTAATCAAAAGCGACTTTCAAGTTGTGTTCTTTTTTCACTAAACGACATTTTAGTAATTTAGACAACACGGTAAAAAAAATAAAATATAATTGAACCGCATCAAATTTTATTTAAGGTTTTAAATTTTTGATAAAACAGTAAGACCGCTAAATAGCAGTAACGCTGAAAAAAACCTAGTTTTCTTATATTTTAGATATTAAATAAAGTATTACGGGGAAACTATTCAAGGGTACATATTAAAATGCCGATTATAAAGATTATTTTGCTGCATAAAATCTAAACAAATAAAAAAAAATGCAATAAATAGCTCGCACTACTCGCAAAAATCTTTATAATTTTATTCGAGAAATAAATTCATGTTTATTCACGACATAAGTAACTGATAATGTATCATGCCATCCTCTTGCGTTATCTGATAAAAACGAAAAGGCTTCAATAGGAATCATACGAACTAACGTTCTTATAACAATACTTTTTACTTTTGGTCTGCTGCCGTTATGTTTAACTACTATTGTTTTTGTAAAATATTTCCCAAAAGTTCTGGAAAAATAAAACTCCATAATTGTATAATAAAAAAACAGCACTACCAATCCAAAAAGTAGATTTTCGGTGACGGTCAAGGATATGATCCACTCTGATAATTTGTAATTCCCAATCACTTCTCCTATAATATTTATGGCTGCCCCAATACCAACTGTGAACATGTAAACTATAAATGAGTCAATGACAAGATTTAAAAACCGTTGTCCCTTCGAGGCTAATAAATCGTTAGTAATCGTAAATTCTTTAGTTTCCATATTTAGGTTTTTGGTTAGAAAATAACAATTTTAGTGCTGTTGCTATTTGGGATGATAACTTATATTTAATGCTATAAAGTTACTCATTGTAAGTCAGTGGGACCTTATACTATATTAGTAGAGTTTTATGAAATTCTCACTTTTATGAAAATGGTTAAATTGTTGCATTTTATATAGAAAGATTTATTGGTGTAGTATCTCAGAGACATTATTGATAGTGTAACGGTAGTTTTATGCTGTCTAAAATGATTTATCTATCGAAGGGAATTAAAATGCTTTTTAACCTTTTGCGTGGTAAAGTATTCACCAGTGCCTTCCTTTATTTTTTATAACCTAAAATCAGTTCGGATTTTAAATAAGATAAAATTTCAATTTCTTTTTTTGGCAAACTATTCCACAATTGTTCCGTTAAAACAATTCTTTCAGCAGCACTTATGGTGTTTAAATCTTTGATTTTCATTTGATAAAACTGCAGAAAATAGTTTTATTAATTGCACTTTCTTTTTGTCTTTACCACTTTTAAACAAAAGCCATAAATGGCCTTATTTAATTAACAGCCCATTTTTAATTAGATATTATGGTTAGGTGACGGCGGTAATTTGTAGTAAATAATTTTCATTTTAATTGAAAATCCGGATGGCCCGTCTGCCATAAGGCAAACTTCAGAATATATAATAATTCACTTTGAGAACCCCCGTGACCACTATTCCAATCAACCGAAAGTAAGATCGGCCTATTTCCTTTTTGCATTTCCTGCAATTTGGCTGTATACCTTGCTACAGGGTGCATGCTGAGTATATAATCTGTAGCGCCATGCAAGATTAGCATTGCAGGCAATTTATTATTCTGGGGGATATTATAATAGGCACTAATGCTATATCTTGAATTAAACCCTTCTTTCGTAGTCAAAGGACCTGTTGATTTTTGTTCCCTACCACCTGCGGCATCCATGTTGGTAACCAGATCAGGAAGGCCAGAAAGAAAAATACCACCGGCAAAGAGATCGGGACGTTGATTAATGGCATTGCCAACAAGGAAAGATCCGGCGCTTGCTCCCATGATCAATTGCTTATTCGCAGAGGTATAATTATTTTTTACAAAATACTCGGCAACATCAACTGCATCATTGATCGAATTCATTTTATTCGGAAACTGCCCATCTTTTGCCCATTCTTCTCCCAACTCACCACCGCCGCGAACATGGGCAACAGCATAAATACCACCGCGCATTATCCATGGTAATTTGTTAGGATCATAACCAAGGTCAGTTACCGCGCCGCCATTGCCATAGCCATCTATTAAAAGTGGGTTATTGTTTGTAAGATCTAGTCCTTTTTTATACACTAGTGAAGCTGGAATTCTTTTACCATCACGAGAAGGTACCCACATTAGATCGGTTTGCAAAAATTCACCTGCATCGTATACTTTATCGGCAAATGGAACAGACATCGTTTCTTTCGACTTAAATACATACAGAAAGTATTGAACGCTGCGTGTTGCAGAAAAACTGGCGAATAAAAGATCATTAGCTCCTGAAAGAGATAAGCTATTGATGGAACCTTTAAATTTAAGTGGTAAAACTGAAGCGGATTTTGTTTTCAAATCTATTTTTATTATTCGCATATCACCAATTTTTCTAGTCAGTACGTAAAGCACATCCTTACCCGCAATAATACCCGAATTATGATTATTATCTGTAACAGCGATAACAGTGTTTTCCTGTTGCCAAAAAGCTTCGGGACTTGCTCCAATTTCCAAGTTAATCTTAACTATATTGTAACCAGGTATGTCTTTTGTGCCAGCATATAAATAATTACCGTTTGCATCAAAGCCATCACCGAGATTGGTGTAATTCTTTAGTTTTTTCCAGGGCGTATTCTTCCCGCTTAGTTCTGTATAGTGAACGGCAAAAGCATAATTATCATTATCCCCAGCTCTTATTCTGGCAACAAGGTAAGGTGAGTTACGAAAGCTGTAGATATAAGGTGTTTCGTGTGGTTGTAATTTTATTTGTGGATTTTGATCGATACCAAAAACAATCTCATCTTTTGAAACAGCATTACCTAACATATGCAGCTTGATCATTCCATTATAATATTTTTTTTCATGTATTTCTGTTGGTGGGGCCTGAGAGTATAAAATTCCTTTGTCGTCAGGCAGCCATGTCATAGAAACTCCCCGAGAATCGTTGAACATCACTGGAGCAATACTATCTATTAAAAACTCTTTTTTATCAATGTCATAAATTCTTATCTGTGGGTTTGCTTCTCCTTGCTGTGTGAGCATAAGTGCCAATAAAGATTTGCTATGTGCAAAGACTCTCTTTTGGATGGAATACCGCTGGCCATTTATTTTAACAGAGCTCAATACCTTTTCCTCAGCGCCATTTAATCCTTTTCTCCTGCAATACCACATGCCTTCTTTTGGAATTACCCTGCTGTAGTAAATATATTCCCCAACAGTTTCACCATTCCATAGTTCATCATCTAGTGTGGTAAAAGCCTCATTCCATTCTTTTTCTATAATAGAATCGCCCGGAATACTATCAAAGATCGTTTGCGTAAGTTTGCTCTGTTGCCTGCTAAATTCTGTCACTTCTTTTTCATTATTCTTACGGCTCATCCAAAAATAATCATCAATCAATTTCCTGCCATGGATCAGACTGTCAAAAGCTTCTTTTCTAGCTGTTGGGTATTTGAATTGAGCATTACACGTAAAACTGTTGAACAGACTAACTATTATAATTAATAAAAACAAATAAGGTCTTCTATTAATTATTCTGGAATTTTTAAGAATTATCATAAGATTTCATTTAAATTATCCCTACAAAAGTTTGTATAAAAGCTTAAATTGTGTTCAAAAGTGCTGAACCTTAGGTAAATATAATTAATTATCGTACACTAAAAGGGGATCTTTTAAAATAATTTGTAATAGCTCTTAGAAATTATAAAGCATAAAAAAGGGCTGAAAAAAAAGAGAAATGAGATTAATACTTTTAGATTCTTTAATTCCAGATTTAGATCAAATAAATTAAGAATCTAAAATCACATCTTCATGAATAAGGTTTTCTATACTCAAATTTGAAAGAAAGCAATATAAAAAATCAATCTCATTGCATTGCAAAAAAAAGAGGCCTACTTTGTCTTTTAATTCCAGTTGCTTGGGAGACTGTTGATATTTTGACGATAATTCCACCGTGTTAATTGCATGTATTTTTTTACAAATTTTTGAGCCGTGGAGGATTTAAACGCGGCTTCATTCTTTAATACGTCCATTGTTGCTCGGATGTTCGTTTGCCGTGGCGGTTGCAACGAATCTTTTGATTTTACTAGTTGGATTTGTTTTTTAGATAAATTTCTGGAGTAATTATAGCGAGTTTACTATTTCGAAAATCTTTAATATTTCTAGTTAATATAATTTGAATAGTTCCATTATTTGAAGCAGCAAAATTTTGTAACGCATCTTCAAAATCTTTAAATTTTGAATTAAGAGCATCAATTACCACTTCTTTATTCATTTCAACAATATCAATTATGGTAAGAAGCTGTTTTAATTTTTCTGTAATGATTTCGTGTTTCGCTGTTTTTCTTAGTAAATAATACACATTACTAATTATTACAGGAGTTACAAATCCTTTTATTTCATTGTTTTCACATAGCAAAAATAGTTCGGCAGCAAATTCTGCGAAGGGTTGGCGGTCAAAGAAAAAATCTAGAATTACATCTGTATCGATTAAAACATTTTCCATTATAAATATTTTTCTTCAAGTCTTTTTGTAAGTTCTTCTTTGTAAATAAAGTCTTTAGGCATTTGAAATGACCCTTTTAAAGATTTTAAAAGCGGAGAAAGTTTAATTTTTTCTTCCTTATCCTCCGCTTTTGTTAAAGATTTTAGATAGTTTTCAATGATATTTGAAAGGCTTCTGTTTTTCTGTTTGGCATATTCTTTTGCCTTTGAAATTATTTCTTGTTCGATTGTTAAAGTTAACTTTGTGTTCATTTTTTTTTTCAAAGATAATAAATATTTTAAAGCACGTGTGTTTATTTTATATTTAGCACGTGTATTTTAAATTATCATGTAACTCAAGCAGGTCTAAAACCGCTAAAATTTTAAAAAACCGCAACTGTCTATTAAACATAATTCATTTATCAGCTAAGGTTTGTCAAAAAAGATCTTCTTGAAAACGGCTTGTAAGGCGCAAATGTCTCCGTCGTCGCACCCAATCCAATGATCAATGAACACAAGTATTTATTTTTAATGCAAAATATTGATATTTGAATATGTAAATAAGCTAATGATTCATGTAATTACATAATTGTAAAGGCATGTAAAAATAGGGACGAAGTCAGGAGACTTCGTAGAGCGATGTTGATGAAGACTTCTGGGAGCGTGCGCTTACTCTATAGCGGAGAGTTTAATCTAAATTCCCAATTCCTTGGAGAGCGTGAAGTATGAAAGACTCCAATTATGCTTATCTTTTCATCATTAATTATATAATGTATTCCGTAAGGAAAACGAGATATGAAAAGAATTTTTACAGATTTATATCTTTTTTGGAATGAAGAAGGATTTCTAGATATTTTATTTAAGCCAGCTTCTAAACAAAGCTCAAAATCATAGGAAAGCCCACTCCTCTGTTCTTCATACCAAAGAACTGTTTCTTCAATATCTAATAAAGCTTCCTTTATAAAATGTAAATTATACATTTATCTAATTGTGTCAATATGTTTTTTTACATCTTGCCATGTAAAATATTCAGCTTTACCTTCCTTAACTTTTTGCAATCGAAAATCTAATTCGGATTTAATTTCAGGTGAAACAACAATGTCTTTTTTGGAAACACTATCCCATAACTGTTCTACTAAAACAATTTTCTCAGCAGTACTTATTTTGTTTAAATCTTTAATTTCCATTTTATAAAATTAGACAAATTTATTTGAATGTGTGGAGAAATTAAAACGTTTCACTATAAAAAGAAAGACAGTCGCTTGAGCGACTTTCTTTCTTCGTTTTACCTTCTTTAGTTGTGGGCACCAGCGATATGCTTGCGCTAGACCCGGGACTTCGTACAGTGTTGCTACTAAAGACTGCGCGAGGCGCATTCAATGCTTGTGATCTGGACGCATTTAATCCCTTAGTGATTGTTTTATTTTAAAACTTTTTTAAATTCCAAAATTTCAGACGATTTAATAACATAGCCTAAATTCATAGGCATTTCGGACTTAACTTTTTCAGAGTACGTTCCAGGGATTGCCTTTAACACTTCTCCATTTACGGTATATAATGGTCCTGCATACAAAATACCAAGTAAAAATAATCTTGAAGCGCCAAATTGAGCATTGCCTTTTTTATCAACAAAGCCTGAATCATTATATTGAAATATTGGAGACCCACTTGAACCACCAAATGCAGCGATATCTATTAAAAATTCTTTTTTACCATTATAATCTAAATATGATGGTGTTGCTGTTATTCCTTTTCTAACAATTGGCATATTATTAGTTTCATCCCATAAACCATTTGGATATCCAATCATAAAAATTTCTTCAAATGTTTTGAATTCTTTTTTTTGAAATTCGTCATTTGGGATTTCATTTTCTGAAAAGCCTACCGTATAAATGAAAGTATTGTTTTTTTGTGCTTGCTGAAGTATTTGTCCAATTGGAATTGCTACTAAGTCTATGTTTGTGCTTGGATGTTGAACTACTGTTTTAGAAGAATTAGGAATTTCATAAATAAAAGCATTGCCATTCTCAGGGCTTCCATTTATAGATTTTCTAAAGTAAAGAAAAATCTTTGTGGCTCCTTGTATGACATGTTTATTTGTAATTATAACTGGAATATGTTTTGTAGAATCATTTTCGACTTTAAAATTGAAGAAAAAGCCTGTCCCAACTGCTTTATCGGTTTCAATTCGAATTGAATTATATGTTAATTGTTCAGTGATATGTGGAACTTGACAAAATGAAGTTTCAGTCACGAGAAGAAGTATATAGACGATAAATAAATTTTTCATGATCTTGTCTGGTTTAAAACTATCTGGCTAATTTTTTACTTAGCGCGAAACTATTACATAACCTTTTGTCACTTATAGATGGCTGGAAGTTAGTAAACCCTCAGTTTTCGTTTTAACAATAACGTGGCGCAAAACGACAATTCTACTGAAGTCTCGCACTTTTTGTAAATGGATTCATAGCCATTGATTCTTTTTATTCTGGGTTTGTAGGTATATGTCTTTCGGCACAGTAATTTTCCACTTCTGTATCATTAATAAAGTATCCATCACAAAATTCGTCTAGTTCTTTTTCCGCTCCCAAAACATATTTTTCACTTGCTGTCATTAGTTTTTCTATTTGTTCTATGAATTTTTCAAACTCTTTATTCATTTTGCAAAGTTTATCAATTGTCTTAAAATCTAGGTCCCGAAAAACAGAAGGATAGAGGACTTTACTTTGATACGGATTTGCATTTAACTCAATAATTCCTATTCCAAATGATTGATTAAGTCTTGCCATTTCTTCATTTAAACTGTCGCTAAATTCAAAGGCAACTAAATATCCATAATTTGCCCAGCTAGAATTTGAAACCGCTTGAAAAAATGCTTTTTTAAGTTCACTATCGCTATTAATTTCTCTTTTGAGTTCATAGGAAGTTAATTTGAAAGTATCAACCCTATTGATTGATTTAAGGAAGTTTTGACTTGCTTTTGTCTGCAAATGCAGAAACTTTATACCAATCATATCTGGATGTGTCCAAATTTGGTTATTGTCTTTACCATTAGATTGTTCGTGAAATATTGTCTTTGAGTAAGTGTCAGTATTCTTTAAATAACTACTCAAGATCTTATGTAAATCCCTTTCTTCGTAGGTTTTGAACTTATTGTTCTTTGTTGTTTTTATTGAGGGAATTACCGTTTCACCACTCAAAATTTCAATACCAATATTCTGCTCGTTTTTGGTCAGATAGTAAGAATAAGTAGCTCCATTTTGTTTGATTCGTTTTACTCTCGTATCTCCATTTCGAATAAAATCTCCTAAAACTGCCGAAATCGTAGAACCAGGAGTTTTAGCAAAACCAAAGTCATAATAGTTTTTTTCATTTATGTGATTTAGCACTACCAAATAATTGGTGATATCGTTAATGTCTTCTAAACTTTTTAATACTGCTTCTTTTAATGTCATTTTCTATTTGTATGATTTTTGCGGTTCTTGAGTCACCATAACATATCGTGTGGTCGTTTGGAGAGGTTATCAAATTATGAAAACGACTAATTTATGTTAAACGTAAAGGTACTTTAAAACTTTATTGACACGAATAGCAAAATCTTGCTAAACGGCGTTTATGCCTTTGGTTTGTTGTTTATTGAACATATGCAATTTCGCTTTCACACCTTTTAAATCAGAAGTAATTATAAACCATCCAATATATTATTAATAAAGTTCATTACTCTCTTTCCACTAAATATTGCAGCTAAAACAACTAGTGAAATACCAATAAACCACGAATTTGAAAATAAAGACTTTAGTTTTGACTTTGTTACTTCTTCTGAATTTGTTAACAACTTTAAATTATCAGTACTTTGATTATTCAAAAAATCAGAATTATTGTGACTTTTTTTATTTTGTTCAGGTTTGATAGCGTTAAAAAATATTTTACCTTCAAAATTTATTTGGCACAAGAAATATTTGTCATATCCATTAGAAGTATATTTTTTAGCATTTATTAACCTTTTATTTTTTAGATCTAAAATTGATTTATTTAGTAAAACTTTATCTTCTGATAACAAATTAATATTTATAAATTCGCCATTATCGTTCTCAGATAGATATTTTAATATTTTATATTCTAAAGTGTCTTTCATATGATGTTTTAAAATGACGCCTAACTTTTGCATACTCACCCATTCCAAATAGTTTTCACCTAATTTAGACTAGTAAGCGCATATTTTATTCACTTTTCCCTCTTTCAAATATATTAAATTATTCCTACAAAATTTATAATTATTTTAAAAAAAAACTGTGAAAATAAATTAATTCCCCTAGCCCTGATAGAAGTGGAAATCCTTATGTGCCGGCGTTCGGCACAGAAGATTGTAACGCATAGCAGGAAATAGCTCCAAAAAAATATAAAAAAAGCCATTCTCCTCACAAAAAGGAGAACGACTGTTTTCTAATTATATAAAATCTTCGTTCGTGGTAAGTGTGAAACTATGACCCGCACATCTCACAATCATCTGGATTAGCGTTTTTAGATAGCTCAATCATCGCTTTATATTCTTCAGGCGACATTACTGCAGGTTCGTTCAAAACGGCAATAGCTTCTAATCGTTCTGGAACGGGTTGCGCTTTTACTTCAATTGGTTCCGCTTTTTTATCATTGTTTAATGTAAATTTAATAGCATCCACCGCAGCTTTTGTTCTTAAATAATACATTCCTGTTTTTAATCCCGATTGCCAAGCATAGAAATGCATTGAAGTCAATTTAGCGTAATTAGCGTTTTGCATAAACAAGTTCAGTGATTGCGATTGATCTACAAAATATCCGCGTTGGCGTGACATATCAATAATATCTTTCATGGACATTTCCCAAACGGTTTTATACAATTCCTTCAAATCCTGCGGAATATTCAAGTCTTGGACTGATCCATTATTACGCATTAATTCTTGTTTCAAAGCTTCGGTCCATAAACCACGTTCTACTAAATCATGCAATAAGTGCTTGTTTACCACAATGAATTCTCCCGAAAGTACTCTTCTCGTATAAATATTAGAAGTGTACGGCTCGAAAGCTTCATTGTTACCTAAAATTTGAGACGTAGAAGCCGTTGGCATAGGCGCTACAAGCAATGAGTTGCGAACACCGTGTTCCATCACTTCTTTTCTAAGCGAAGCCCAATCCCAGCGACCTGACAATTCTTCATCTTTCATTCCCCACATATTGTACTGGAATTCTCCTTGAGACATAGGCGAACCTGCAAAACTAGA
This sequence comes from Flavobacterium micromati, assembly GCF_900129585.1. Taxonomy (GTDB): domain Bacteria; phylum Bacteroidota; class Bacteroidia; order Flavobacteriales; family Flavobacteriaceae; genus Flavobacterium; species Flavobacterium micromati. Next base: position 263,024 of record NZ_FQWF01000001.1, on the reverse strand, counting down.
ATACGGGCCTTCTTCTTTAGCCATTTCCATCGATGCCGTTACAGCTGCAAAATATAAAGTTTCAAAAATTTCTTGATTCAGTTTCTTCGCTTCATCACTCGTAAACGGCAAACGCAACATGATAAATGCATCGGCTAATCCTTGTACTCCAAGACCTATTGGTCTGTGGCGCTTATTAGAATTTTCTCCTTCTTTTACAGGATAATAATTTCTATCGATAACTTTATTTAAGTTTCTAGTCACCCGTTTTGTAACGGTGTACAGCATTTCGTGATTGAATTTCTTGTCTTCTACAAACATTGGTAAAGAAAGGGAAGCCAAGTTACAAACGGCGATTTCGTCCTTAGACGTAAACTCCATAATCTCCGTACATAAATTCGATGAACGTATTGTACCTAGATTTTTCTGATTTGATTTTCTGTTTGCTGCATCTTTATACAGCATATAAGGTGTTCCAGTTTCGATTTGCGATTCTAGAATCTTCTCCCACAGTTCATGTGCTTTGATGGTTTTTCTACCTTTGCCGCGTTTCTCGTAATCAATGTACATCGCTTCAAATTCTTCGCCGTACACATCATACAATCCCGGACATTCGTTAGGACACATCAATGTCCAGTAACTGTCTTCCTGCACGCGTTTCATAAATAAATCCGAAGTCCACATCGCGAAAAATAAATCTCTCGCACGCATTTCTTCTTTTCCTGTATTCTTTTTCAGGTCTAGGAAATCAAAAATATCGGCATGCCAAGTTTCAATGTAAATAGCAAAACTACCTTTTCGTTTTCCACCACCTTGATCTACGTAACGTGCGGTATCATTAAAAACTCTCAACATGGGAACAATCCCGTTTGAAGTTCCGTTGGTTCCACGAATATAAGAACCTGTTGCACGTACATTATGAATAGAAAGTCCAATTCCACCCGCTGATTGTGAGATTTTGGCGGTTTGTTTTAGCGTATCGTAAATTCCGTCAATACTATCATCTTGCATGGCTAGTAGGAAACAAGAAGACATTTGTGGTTTCGGAGTTCCAGCATTAAACAAAGTAGGAGTTGCGTGGGTGAAGAATTTTTTCGACATTAAGTCGTATGTTTCAATCACTGATGTCAAATCGTCTAAGTGAATCCCAACTGAAACTCGCATCAACATGTGTTGCGGACGCTCTACGATTTTACCGTTTATTTTTAGCAAATACGAACGTTCTAAGGTTTTGAAACCAAAGTAATCGTAATTGAAATCTCTATTGTATATAATGTGCGAATCTAAAAATTCGGCATTTTCCATAATCACTTTATGCACTTCATCAGAAAGTAACGGCGCCTCTTGACCATTTCTTGGATTTACATAATGGAACATATCGTTCATTGTTTCCGAGAATGATTTTTTAGTATTAGAATGCAAATTTGAGATTGCGATACGAGCGGCTAATTGTGCATAATCAGGATGCGCAATGGTCATCGAAGCCGCAGTTTCAGCCGCCAAATTATCTAATTCCGACGTAGAAACTCCGTCATAAAGTCCTTCAATTACTCGCATTGCCACTTTTACAGCATCTACTAAATCATTCAAACCATAACATAGTTTTTTAATTCTATCTGTGATTTTGTCAAACATTACAGGCTCTTTGTGACCGTCTCTTTTTATTACGTACATAATTTTTTGGTTTTTAAAACAGCAAATCCCTTCACTGTTTTAGTTGTTTGTTTGTTATTGTGAGGAACTTTGAAATCAATTCTACAGTGTAGTTTCTCATTATTTTTTGGAGCTCTTTCCAGCTATCCGTTACAATCTTTTTCTTTTAAAAAAAAAGAAAAAGGATTTCCACTACTATCTGGGCTAGTGCTTAGTAGCAGAAAGAAATTCAGTTTAAATTCAAGATGTAAATAAGGAAAATAACATTTTCAGCACTTTTAATGACTTATAAAAAGAATTTTTTCCTTTGCGCTTTGGGCTAATTATTAAAAATCAGCGTCGAAAGTTATTTTTTGAGCATCAACATCAGTGTTCATAACTCCTGCTTTTTGATATTCGGCTACTTTCTTTTCAAAGAAGTTTGTTTTTCCTTGCAGCGAAATCATGTCCATGAAGTCAAATGGATTTGATGTATTGTATTCTCTATCGCAACCTAGTTCCACTAACAATCTATCAGCAACAAATTCTAAATATTGCGTCATAAGCACCGCATTCATTCCTATCAAACTCACTGGAAGCGATTCTGTGATAAATTCTCTTTCGATGTTTAAAGCATCTACAATAATACTTCTAATTCTTTCTTTTGGAACTTTATTAATTAAGTGGTGGTTGTGTAAATGCACCGCAAAGTCACAGTGAACGCCTTCATCACGTGAAATTAATTCGTTAGAGAACGTTAAACCTGGCATCAAACCACGTTTTTTCAACCAGTAAATAGAACAAAAAGCACCCGAAAAGAAAATTCCTTCTACTGCTGCAAAAGCAATCAAGCGCTCCGCAAACGAATCCGATTCAATCCATTTTAAAGCCCAATCTGCTTTTTTCTTAATCGCAGGAAAAACTTCTAACGCATTAAACAATTCATCTTTTTCAGCTTCGTCTTTTACGTAAGTGTCAATCAATAACGAGTACGTTTCGCTATGGATATTTTCCATCATGATTTGGAAACCATAGAAAAACTTTGCTTCAGCATATTGCACTTCGTTAACAAAATTCTCTGCTAAGTTTTCGTTCACAATTCCATCTGACGCAGCAAAAAACGCAAGAATATGTTTAACGAAATACCTTTCGTCATCGCTTAGCTTATTATTCCAGTCGTTTAAATCTTGGGACAAATCGATTTCCTCTGCAGTCCAAAAACTAGCCTCCATTTTCTTGTACCACTCCCAAATATCATGGTGTTTGATAGGAAAAATTACGAATCGATTTTTGTTTTCTTGTAAAATTGGCTCAATTTGTGTCATTTTATGTTTTGTTTATTTTGTGATTTTAAAGAAATTTTATGCTATCAGGGAATTACAAAGATTGTAAAATATTGGCGAAATTGAAAGTCAAACTTATTCACAATCGCTATTAGTTTTTAACAAACCAATAAAATATAAGCTTCTTTTTCTAAATTTTAAATAACTTAAAATCAGTTGTTTAAAAATTAAAAATGAGTGTAAAGTACCGTAAAATATAGGATTTTAAAAATAGAAAACAAGTATTTTCTATTCTAGTTTGGATTCTTTTTTAGCTCTTGAGCCACAGTTTCTAGTTCAGCGTACCAATCTTCGCCAAACCGGCGAATCAAAGCTTCCTTAACAAATTTATAAACTGGAACTTCTAATTCTTGACCTAAAGAACAGGCCGGATCGCAAATGTCCCACTTGTCATAATTAACTGCTGCAAACTCGGTGAAATCTTTCACACGCACTGGGTAAAGATGGCAGGAAACCGGTTTTTTCCAATCAATTATTCCTTGATTATAGGCTTGCTCGATACCGCAAAGAGCTGTTTTCCCATCAAAGATTACATAAGCACAATCTTTATTGTCAATTAACGGAGTTTCTAGGTCACCATCAGTGCCGTTTACCCACGTTCCTTGTGCTTCAATTGCTTCAATCCCTTGCTTGCGCAAAAAAGGTTTTATCTTAGGATAAATCTCCTCTAAAATTTTAGTTTCTTCGAGACTGAGCGGGGCTCCAGCGTCACCATCTACACAGCAAGCACCTTTGCAAGCAGTCAAGTTACAAACAAAATCCTTTTGGAGCAGGTCTTCTGAAACGATCGTTTTTCCTAATTGAAACATTAAATTGTAGTACTTAAATAATTAGTTGCAAAGGTAATTAAAGAAACGGATCACTAGGGTTTAAAAATCAATTTTAACCTTTATACTTCATTGGCAAAAAAATCAATTCATATACAAGAAATTTTAAAATTTAAGGCAAGATCACTTGTGAAAAGGCCGATTTTTAAGAAACATACTCCCTTTTAATCGATAGTAAAAATTGACCGATACTAAACCAAAAAGTTTAACTTTACACCCAAAAAAAACCATGTTTGGAATTGACATTAAGGAAATAATTACTGTGGGAATGGTGCTTTTTGCTGTAATTGACATTATTGGATCTATTCCAATAATTATTGGTTTAAGAGCAAAATTTGGAATAATTGAATCTGAAAAAGCGTCAATAGTTTCGGGAATTATTATGATAACCTTCTTGTTTGTTGGAGAGGAACTTTTAAAATTGATTGGCATTGACGTTAATTCGTTTGCCGTTGCTGGTTCATTCGTATTGTTCTTTTTAGCGCTAGAAATGATTTTAGGTATTCGTATTTACCGTGATGAAGAGGCGAGTTCAGCCTCCATTGTTCCACTAGCTTTTCCATTAATCGCTGGAGCAGGAACCATGACAACTTTGTTGTCATTACGATCTCAATTTTACACGGTAAACATTATCATTGCAATTATCCTGAATATAATAGTAGTGTATCTCGTTCTAAAGTCCTCTTCTAAAATTGAGAGAATGCTCGGAAAAAACGGACTCGGTGTTATTAGAAAAACGTTTGGCGTTGTACTTCTCGCAATAGCTGTTAAATTATTTGCTGCGAATGTTAAAGGTTTGTTTGTCTGAAATAAATTTGTTTAATTTTACCGCTTAAATTTTTATTATTCTATATATTGCAATTATAAATTGTAATATCACATGGAAAATCCATTACTCACCCTTCATCTTTAATCAATTTGATTTATGAAAATTTTTACTAACATTTTAGTGTTTTTGGCAGTCGCTTTAATTGTATTTAATATTACCCTTCTTGATTTTAGAAATCCATTTAAAGGAGATAGCGTAGTCGCTTTCATCGGAATCGCAGCAGCTTTTTGTGCAGTTTTAATTTTGTTGATCTTTAAAATATCTAAAAGAATAGAGGAAAAAACTAACGAGAAATAATCCTTTTTAATTAACCCAACTTATTGGCGTTGGCATTGGTAAAATGTAAAGAAAGTGCGCGATAACATTATCGGAAAACATAACTTTTGTAACCTCAAAAGTATGTTGCATTTTATGAAACAAATGACCTCTTCGCTTTAAGAAAAAATTTCGGGCGATATTGCATATATTCAATTAGCTACACAAGAACTTAACTTACTTGAACCTTCTTGGTTAAAAAGATATAAATTCAGTTTTTATTTACCGCAATAAAATGTGCTCCTGAAGATTGCTTTTTTAGACCATACTTTACTTTAAATACAGTTTTTCATTATCCAATTGCTGTGAAATAGATTAAATGCATTCAAATTATACTTTTTAGATCGCAATCAACTTATTGTAATGAGTTAAATTACGTGTAGTGGTGAACTATTTTAAAAAGAATAAGCAAAATCTAAACTTTTAATTTTGCAGATGATTATGAAAAACTAATTATTTGTACATTTGTGAATAAATTAAAGCAAAAAAAATGAGTACTACAGAAATAAAGCTTTATGATTTTTTTAGAAAGGACTTGAAACTTGATGATAGCCGTGCTAAAGTATTTGCCGAAGTTTTGTTTGAGAGTATAGAAAATCAAACTAACAAAACCGCTACAGAATATAAAAGCATTTTCAAGGAAGATATGCTAAAACTAGATATAAAAATTGCGGATACTAAGAGCGAAATGATAAAATGGTTTTTTGCATTTTTTGTTTCCCTCATGTTGATGATTTTAGGTTTGTATGCAACCATTTTACTAAAATAAAATTAGGTTTATTTCAATTCTTTCCCTTTTTAAATTTTCACATTTAATGCGCTTGGAAATAATTTACCTTCCTGTTATCAATTTTCTCGATCTGATTTTTATTACTTACTTCAGCGGGTATGAACTTTTTTTTGAACGCAACACACGTTTAAATAGTTTCTATCACTAACTACAATTTCGTAATCTGTTAAATATAAACTAGCATAAACAGGATTTGGTTCTTTTTACACTTACTTTCGGTCAAATATATTTCAAGCTCTTTTTTTTAAAAAAATTAAAAGTCCGTTTGATAAAGTAGAAAATGACAATTAGTTATTTCTTTTCGTTGTAAGAATATAAACCCGGTTTTGTCTAACTGCCGATGTTTTTAAGGTTTTTGAACTAAAACCGCCTTAATCATTGCATCCTCTTTTAAAATGATTTCGTAGTAATAGCTTTCGCCAAAAATTTGTCGGGCAAATTCAGCCATTAAATATCGTTTTACTATTGGTTTGCTTTTTCCAAAATTTAAGTTTAATCCATTTCCAAAAATGAAATTTTGGAACCCACTAAAATAAATATCCGTTTGGTTCATTTTACTTTGGAACTGCTCAAAAGTTAATCCTTTGAAACTTTTTCTGTCTCTGTCTAATTGTTCAAACACAAAATTTCCTAGAATACCAGATTGCAATAAGTAAGTAGTTCCCTCACTGCCGTGTTCTACCTCAAGCGGCACAAATACGTCAGGAACAATTCCGCCACCACCATAAACTGTTTTTCCTTTTTTAGTTTTGAACTTTATAGTTTCTGTAATTTTTATACTGTCTTTTTCATACAACTCCCCATTTCCAATTCGGGATTCCGATTCCTTGAAGTACGCTTCATTGCCTTTGGAATAGGGTTTCTGAATTGATCGACCTGTAGGAGTGTAGTATCTTGCAACCGTCAATCGCACAGCTGAGCCATCAGCAAAATCCATCTCTCGCTGCACTAAGCCTTTTCCGAAAGAACGGCGACCAACAATAGTTCCTCTATCATTGTCTTGAATTGCTCCGGCAAGAATTTCACTAGCCGACGCACTATTTTCATTGATTAAAACAGAAATATTTCCTTTTTCAAAACTGCCTTTTTCGGTTGCAAATGTTTTATCAATATTTCCATTTTTGTTTTTGGTAAAAACAATAAGCTGCTTGTTTGGCAATAACTCATCAGCGATGGCGATGGCTTCTTCCATATACCCGCCACCGTTATCTCTAACATCGATAATAAGTGATTTTGCACCTTGTTTTTTTAGCTTAGTTAAACCAGTCATAAACTCACTATAAGTTGTTTCAGCAAACCGGTTTATTTTTATGTAAGCAATATTTCCGTCTAAAAGTAAAGCTGCATCGACACTTTTAATTGGAATGATGTCCCGTATAATTTTAACTTTCAACTTTTTCCGTTCTGATTTTCTGTAAATAGTAAGTTCGATATTAGATCCAATCGTTCCTTTTAATTTGGAAAATAAACTATCACTTGGCAATTTTCTACCAAATAATTTAGTTTTGTCGGCATATAAAATACGATCGCCAGATTCTATTCCTGCTTTTGCCGAAGGGCCGTTATCAACCGGTTTTATCACTGCAACTGAATCTTTGTACATGTAAAAATTCACTCCGATCCCAACAAAATTTCCTTTCATACTTTCGGCGACTTGTTGTTGTTCACTTGGCGGAATATAAACAGAATGTGGATCTAATTTAGCTAAAATATTATCAACGGTAAGGTTTACAATAGAATCTGTATTAATATCATCAACGTATTCATTGTCGATAAAATCGATCAGTTTGTTTAGCTTATTTTTCGAATTATTTTTAACTAAATAATCTGTTGTATTAGGGAAATTAAGCATTCCTCCCAGCACAACTCCTAGAGCCAGCGCTGCGAAAATAACAATAGGTAAATATTTAGGATTATACTTCATCTCTAAATTCTATTTTTGAGTTTAATGATAATGCAATTGATTTTCTACGCAAACTTGGGTAATTATTCTTCTAAAACTGGAATGTGCTCAACCTCCACTCCTGCTTTGATAAGAAATTCAAGTCCGGCGTTGTCGCGATAACCATTTTGGTAGACCACTCTTTTAATTCCAGATTGATGAATCAATTTGCTGCATTCTTTGCAAGGGGAAAGTGTGATATATAACGTAGCACCTTCGCAGGATTGCGTTGATCTTGCGACTTTCAATATCGCATTTGCTTCAGCATGCAAAACATCCCAACGTGTAATTCCTTCTTCATCTTCGCAACAATTCTCGAAGCCACTTGGTGTTCCATTGTAACCATCAGAGATAATCATTCGATCGCGTACAATTATTGCTCCTACTTTTTTGCGTTTACAATACGATAAAAGACTCCATTCCTTTGCAATTCTGAGGTATGCTTTATCGTACTTATTTAGTTTTTTTTCGCTCATATTATCTGTTCCAAATTTCACTTGCTACAATCATTGGGATTACAACTCCAATTATAAAAGCTGACATTACCAAAGTCCAATCGCGTTTTGAGAAGCGAAAAATAGTTTGAACGATATAAGAGAGGACGAGTACTACAAAAACCACGACTATTTGCGCGGCTTCGATTCCTAAAGCAAATTCAGTTAAAGGTAGTATTTTAGATCTAGCAGTACCTCCCAAAATTGACTTAAAATAATTTGAAAAACCTAGACCGTGGATAATCCCAAAAAATAGCGTGATAAAAAATACTAAATTTATACTTTCTTTCTTATTTGATTTGCCTGCTGTAAAGAGATTGAACAGTGCGGTGATCAGAATTGTTATTGGAATTAGCAACTCGACAACATTTACTTTTATCGCAACTATTTCAAAAACAGAGAGCATCAATGCCATTGTATGACCAATAGTAAAAAGCGTCACTAGCAAAACTAAACGTTTCCAATCACTGAAAGAAAAAGGAACAGCAAGTGCAATTAAAAAAAGAACGTGATCATAAGCATTTATATCTAAAACATGTTTTAAACCTATTTGAAAGTAAATCCAAAATTCTGACATCAGTAAAATATTAAGTTGATAAAGGGATGTAAACTTACGATTATTTTTGAAAACGATTGATTTGAAGATCTAAAAAATCAAGATTTTAAGGGGGACTTATCAAAATCGAAAAATTAAAGTTTAAAAATCAATAAATTTAAAAATAGATTTATCTTTGTGCGTTAAAAAACAATAACTATGTCATTTTCAGATTTATTCGATAGCGAATTTCAGCAAAGAAATAAAGGTCATTTTGCATCAATTGTGCGTATAGCATTTACTGACGAGAAGTTTTCTCCTGAGGAAAAAGCATTTTTAGATAAACTAGCGGTTCGCTTAGAAATTTCTCCAGCGGAATATGAGCTAATTTTAGAAAATCCTACACATTATCCAATAAACCCTCCTTATTTGCATGAGCAAAGAATTGAGCGTTTATTCGATTTGGCTCGAATTATTCATGTGGATCATCATTTAGGCAATAAACAAGAAAATGTACTAAAAAAGATTTCCGTAGGTTTAGGATTCAATGTTGACAATGTTGGTTATATTGTAGACAAAGCACTTAAATTAGTTGATAAAGAAGTAGATTTAGATACTTTTATTATTGAAATGAAAAATATGAATAAATAAATTTATTGTTTTTACTTTCAAAAAAGCCAGTATAATAAAAAGCGATTAAACAAAGATTCATTTTGTTTAATCGCTTTTTTATTTGCAGAGGCAATGGTTCTAGTTTTGCTCAAACTTTTTATTAATGACTAAAGTCGATACTTGCGTCATTGCAGTTTAAAATAAACAAGTTTTAAACCCTATTAATTAGTTTTAAAATTCCATACTTGACCTCTTGTTTCTCCTCCCTTGTTATCCTTTACCACAACTCTCCAATAATAAATTGTTGTCGCTTGCAATGAAATAGCATTAAACGTTGTTTCGGATTTGCTATCTACCAACTTAATTGTTGGAGGATTAGTTGTACCAAAGAACACATCATAAGTTAATATATCTGATGCATCAACATCTGATGCAAACCATTTTAAAGACGCTGTTGCTCCTAAAATTGTTGCATTGATTTCAGGTTGTATTAAAGATGGCAAAAAAGGTAAATAATTAATAACAGCAATGCCTTCAGTGTAAAAGTTAAAAGTAGTTGAATAAGCACTTGCTGCGTTTTTGCTATCTGTTGCTTTTACTCGCCAGTAGTACGCTTTACCCTTTTCTAATGTGATTGAAAACGTGCGAGTAGTTCCTTCATTTGTTCTAACAATCTGGGTAAACAGATTATCAGTTGCTATTTGAATTTGGTATACAATAGGATTATTTTCGGCATCTGTTGAGGCACTCCATTCTAGTACAAGCGCATTACTAACGCATAATTTACTATTTGTAGGCGAGACTAACGTAGGAATACTCGGAGCAGTGTTTACCGGCTCTGGTGCAGGTGCAGGCTCATCAGAACCCCCACCTCCGCATGAAATAAGTGAAAGACTTAGACATACGAAAGTTATAATTTTTCTCATATTTATTTTTTTATAATTGTTAAACTAACAGGTATGTCCAAATACACTTTTGCAATATAAACTCCCGAAACCTCATTTTCTATATTCAGTGATACTTTGCCATCTAGAACAGCATACATTCCATTTGAAATCAATTGACCATTCAAATTATACACTTCAACCGAGACTGCCGTTTTTACTGTTGGCGTTGCAATTTCGATTAAGCCACGCGTTGGATTTGGATAACCTGCAATACCACTTATGTCTTCTAAAATACTTTTAGTATAACTTCCTTCGCAAACTTTAGCTGATTTTACCTCAACAAAATCTCCTAATTCAACTGGAACAGTAAAATTCATTGCCGTTGTTTCAAATTGGGAATTACCATTTACAAAAACTTGAAAAGGTGCTGTTCCTTCTTCTATTTCAACAACTGCTACTTTAGATTTCACCGATAATCTTCCGGTTAATGATGTTCCTCTAGCTATGTTCAACGTAAAACACTGCTCATAGATTTTTCCAGTAATTGTGATACAAACCGTATAAGCACCCGGAGCTAAATTAGAAACATTCAAAGCGTTGTTTACAAAATTATAGTCAGTACCATTTATCTTGGCTACATAATTATAGGTTTGCACAGCCTCAATTACAATTTGGCCATTATTGGTATTGATACAAGTTTCAGCTCTTGATTCGACTTTGAAATTATCAGCTGGTAAAGCAAACGGTGTATTTGCAGCAAAAGCTTGTTTGTTTCCATATATTCTAAATTGACCCGCCGCGACTGAAATAGCATCATTTACATTGACAACATTGTAACTTGTATTATCCATCAAATTAAACCATTCTCCGGCGTAAGGAAAGCCAGTAGCCACATTTTTAGCAGTAACATCAAAATTAGCAATAATTACCACATCTTTTAGAGAAGCAACAGGAAGCGTATTATCTGTGATTTTAATAGTTTGTTGCAGCGAACTAGAATTAGTCATTGTAGCAACACCAGAAAATATGGGTTCCTCCGTCTTTAGACGAATCATCTTAGCCCAATCTGAGTATATTTTAAATCTATTTGCAACAGCTAACCAATTATCTGTCCACTGCAATTGGGGTTTTGTATCTAATTTACAGTCTCCTGCCGCCGCATCTGAAGGGCCGTTAACCGTTCCATTATTGCAAGTAAAAATGGAATCATCGTAACCTAAATCTCCAAAGTGCCAAATCATTTTTGGTCCTGGAACTAATAATGAAACAGCTCCAATAGCAGACATTCTTGAGAGCGCTGTGTTCAAGGTTTTTACATTGTGCGCAGTATTTGTACTATTGCCAGACTGTAAATTTCTATACATTAAACGTTCTTCATCGTGACTTTCGGCATATCCGACCAATCTGTTTAAAACAAATCCGCGATTAGAACTAGTCATACCAGATATATTAGCAGCATACCCCATAGATAATTGATTGTAAGGATCAGTCATTTTACCCCACATCATGATCCCTTTACTAGGGGTCTCAGCAATTCTATAATTTGCCCATTGCTGTTCCTCATTGTTAGAACCTAAATGCTCAAATATTACATAATGATTAGGATCCAAACTCCAAGAATAATCAGCGTATTTTCTTAAAACATCAACTCTGTCTTGTTGATAACCATTGGTACAACTTTCATCAGAAGCAGTACAATTTTGCGTGAATCCTTTAGTCAAATCCCAACGAAATCCATCTATTTTATATTCTTGAACCCATTGTTGAATTACTCTTTTTACATAATTTTGAGTTCCTGCTAATTGATGATTAAAATCTTCGCCAACATTATAACTGTGTTTTGCTACAGTATTAAAATACGGGTTTTCGGTTGATGGAGATCCCCAACCGTCGCCATCAGGATCATTCATCCACATTCTTACCATTGGATTTCGTCCAAAAGCATGATTTAAAGCTATATCAAGAATTACCGCAATTCCGTTTTGATGGCATACGTCAATCAACTCTTTTAACTTACTTGAAGTACCATAAAATTTATCTAAAGCCATGTGAAACGAGGTATTGTAACCCCAACTTTCATTTCCTTCAAATTCCATTATTGGCATTAACTGGATTGCATTTATCTTTAAATTCTTAAAGTAGTCGATGCGATCAATGATACTTTGATAATTTCGAGCGGCATCAAAATCTCTGACCAAAAGTTCGTATACTACTAACTTTTCTTTTTGTGGCTTTACAAAATTAGTAGTTGCAATACTCCAAGGATAAGTTGCTTGCCCGGTTTGCAATACTGTAACTTCTCTTTGTTGTCCAACTGGATAAACGGGAAGGTTAGGATAAGTAATTATCGAAATTCCCGGATCATCAAATGGTGACAACACTAGAGTAGAATAGGGGTCAGCTGTTTTAACTAATGATGGAGAATTTAATAGTGGAGTTGCATCAACAACCCAATACTGATAGGTGTAATTAACGCCCGAAGTAAGTCCGGTTAATTCCAACCAAAATTTTCCCGACGATGGATCTTTTTTCATTGCAAAGTTTGCATCTGGTTGGTAAGCATTAAAGCTTCCAGCAACATATACAAAATCTTTCAAGGGCGCATCAAGTACTAAAGTCGCTTTTGTAGCATCGGTATTATTGTAATTTATACCATCAACTAAATTAGTTGGTAATACTGCCGAAGCTGCACCAGGATTAACAATAGCAGAAAACTTTTTGATTACGGTTGTAGCACCTTGCGTAACTTCAAGCTGATAATTTTGATTTACGGTAATATTGGACTGTGTAAAACTATAATTTGCAGTAGAGTTGCTCACATTTATTGTAGTTCCATTGGACTTTAAAATATAGTTTGCGATACCTCCTGTATTAGTTGCAGAAATAGTGAAACTTGCACCAGCTGTTAATATGGTTGCGCTATTTTCAATGGGTGTAGTTAGATTTACTTGAAAGGCTCCAACCTCAGCGAACTTATCCTGCGATTTTTTGTCTCCAGTTCCGTCTTTTGCCTTTATCAGAAAGCCTATTCGACCTATTGCGGTTCTATTGTAAAAAGTAGTTGGCGTAAACGTTTTAGTGTAAGTATCAGTAGCTTCATTATAAACAAATTTATTAGCTTCATTACTTGATATCCATAACCCATTAGTAGGGCAGTCGACACTATTTAAATCACTTATGTCAAAAGACCAAGCCCACAAATACAATGAATTATTTGTAATCCCCCACAAACTTTCGTTTACTGCATTACCATTAACAGTAATTGTTATTACCGTTGTTTCCTCAAATGGATTTGGGCTTATGGTGCTAGTAACGGTTTGTTGCTGGGCAAAACCCAGCACCGAAAAGAAAAACAATAGTAAGAGTATAATTTTTTTCATAGCGGTTGAAAATTATATTAGATAACAAAAAAGGCTACCGATCAAGTAGCCTTTTCAATATTGTTTTACAATTAGTTTAAAGTAATTGTTTTAGCAGTGCTGTCAATTTTTAGAACTCTCACAGCTGTTGGGCCTGTATATCTAAAATTGCTATCCCCATCATTTGCGTTTACTAATTGAGGAGTAATTGTAAATCCTGCAGTAGAATAAAATGGAAAGTTACGACTTGCATCCCAATTGCCATTGCTTGTAAAGTTATTACCTAGAAAAATTCTAAAGGCCTCACCGTTTTTAAGCATTAATGATACTGAGTAAACATCAGTTTTACCTAAAACCAATGGAAATTCAGTTTCAGCATCATTATCCCATGACCAACCACCTGGAGTAGCTGCTCCTACAAGCCAAAGTGAACTTGCTAGCGGTGTGCGGTAAGGCGTTACCTTGATAGTGAAAGCATTAGAAAATTGGGCAACACTGCCTGTTCCACCAACCGTTGATTTGATACGAATCTCAACGGAGTTTTCCTCTCTTGGCGTAAAGCCTCCATTAATTAATGCTGAGTTTAACTCCGAAACAGTAATGCTTTTAAAACGACTTGTTGTTGTGCCTACTACAGCAGGAGTTGCAAATTTAGTTCCTACTTTGGCAACCTCTATGCTATAATTTACCACCGTTGTCAATCCTGTGTATGCAGCATCATTCCAGACCAAAGTGGTTGCAATATCGTTTTCTGTTGCTTTAGAGAGTACAATACTAAAATCGCCTTTCGGAGTTAGTAAAACAGGTGCTGTAGCTGCCTCAATTACAGGACGCTCTTCAACATCGTCCACAGTACATGATACTGCTAATAGAGCTACAAATGCGATTAAAATTTTATTAATATTTTTCATTTTTTTATGATTTTATTGATTTGATTAATATCCTGGATTTTGTTTTAATGTTGGGTTTGCTTGAATATTCCTTGCCGGAATAGGCATTAAATCTCTGAAAGCGTCAGTTGCACTGCCATTTACCGAGCCACCTTTCCACTGCCAAATCTTCGATCCGCCAGTGAATTTTCCAAAACGGATAAGGTCTGTTCTTCTGTGACATTCCCAGAACAATTCTCTTCCTCTTTCGTCTATGATAAAATCCAACGTTAAGTTTGAAGCGGCAATTTGTTGTGCATTTGCTCTAGTTCTTAATCTGTTAATATATCCTACAGACGTTGCTATATCTGCTCCAGTTGCTCCTCGCACAGCACATTCAGCATACATCAAGTAAGCGTCAGATAATCTAAACATTGGAAAGTCAATATCTGGAATATCATTTCTCTGAGCTGCGGACCCATTTGCATTTCTGTTTATATATTTTGTAACAGCGAAGCCATTAGTAAATATTCCTACGTTAGCAATATCTAATGTTTGACCATCGGTATAAAAAGTTCCTCTTTTATCTGCAATAGCATTTGTATCTGGAAAAAGATTTACAAACTCTCTGCGAGTTCTGAGTCCTTGCCATCCACCATCCATTCCGCGAGCTGCAGCGTCCAAGCTACCACCAATTGCAGCATGCATGATAAAGCTCATTCCAGCTCCTGTAGCTCTAATGGCATTTCCATCACTTACAATTGGAAATATTACTTCGCTTTGTGCACCGTTTCTATTGTTATCAGCAGAAAACAAATGTGCGTAAGGAATATTTGCAAATGTGTAGCCAGAGTTATCAATGATAGCTTTAAGTAATACTGTAGCTTCATTAAATCTAGCTGTTCCAGTATATACTCTAGCATTCAAATAAACTTGAGCTAATAAAAATTTAGCAGCGGTTTTATCAACTCGTCCATATTCATTTGTTTTTGAAGCGGCAAGAGTATTGTCAATATCTTTTAACTCAGATTCCACATAAGCAAAAACTTCAGCTCTTGTTTTTTGTTCTGGGTAGAAAAAACCAACTGGATCATTTTCTGTAGTAATCGGAACATTTCCAAATAAATCCATTAAGTTGTAATATGAAAAGGCTCTTAAAAAACGAGCTTCAGCTCTAAAAGTAGCAATTTCGGCTTTCAAGTTTGCATCAACACCTCTCGCTGATAATTTATCATCAGAAGTTTGTCTCAAAAATTCGTTTGCGACACTTATATGGTAGAATGCTCTCGAAAAAGTTCCTTCTAAAAATTCATTGGCAGGTGACCAAGTCTGAGCATTTAATGTTGGTAAGGTACCATCAGCCCAAGCGATAATTGCTTCATCAGTAGGCAATTCTTGAGTTACAAATAGTAAACGAAGGTAACTACTAAAGTCTCCACCTAAACCAGCGATATCTGCTGCTCCATCTCCATCATTACCTCCTACATAAAGACCAGCATATAATTTTGCTAGTACTTTTTTGTACGATGCTGGATCTTGAAAAAAGGCTTCAGATAAAAATTCATCATCATCGTCTGGGGTGACATCTAAGTCGCCAGTACACGATATAAGCGTCATATTCACTCCTAAAATAAATAGGAAAAAATATGATATAAATTTAAATGATTTTTTCATTTTGTTTATTTTTTTTTTAATTGTTTTTCAGTGTGCTTTTATAGGTTCAAATTTACTCCTAGCAAAAATGTTCTTGCTCTTGGGTAAACATTGTTGTCAATTCCGTTAAATCGCTCTGGATCTAATCCGTCATATTTTGTTAAAATCAAAACATTTTGAACTGCAGCAGTAAGTCTTAAAGTCGCAACACGTAGTAATGATTTATCAAAAGTGTAACCCACCGTTACGTTATCTAATTTGATAAAAGAAGCATCCTTTACAAAATAATTTGACAAATAACGTTGTGTACCATTATCTTCAAATGTAAAACCAGTGTTAAAGTAGTCCGCACTCACATTAGACAAATCTGTTTGTCTTCTTAAACCTGCATCTAGATAACCTAAATTAGAACTCACATTATCAAAAATATAATTACCTAAACTTGCTCTCCAGTTCATTGTTAAGTCAAACTTTTTATAATTCAAAGTTGAGAATAAACCAAAAGTATAATCAGGTGCTGGCTTACGATATCTATAACGATCTCCTGCATCAATTTTCCCATCTTGGTTTCTATCAGCGTATGCACCTTGAATTGGTCTTTTGTTACTATCGTATAATTGCTCATACACTAGAAACGAATTTGGAGTAAATCCTACAGAGTTAACTTGAATTTTGTTTCCGCTACCTCCTGCAATATTATCACCAGCAAGATACCCTTGAAAACCTGGAACGGTAATTCCTAAGTTTGATATTTTTTGTTCAATGAAAGTAGTGTTGAAGGCTACGTTCCAAGTTAAATTATCATTTTTGACAATATCAGACTCAATGCTGAATTCAACTCCTTTAGTTCTTACAGCACCCACATTAAAGAAACCTTGATTTCTAATATTTGCACCATCTGGTACGGCAATATCAGCTAATAAGTCAGTTGATTCCTTGTCAAAATAGTTTACAGATCCAGTAATTCTGTTATTAAAGAATCCATAATCAATACCAAGATTAATCTCTGCTAATTCTTCCCACTTGATGTTCTCATTGTATCCTTCTGGTCTTGCAGTTGCAAAAACTGTATTTCCAAAAATATATTGTGAATTAATTGTACCAAGGGTTACACGTCTTAAATAATCATATTGAGCTGATATATCTTGTTGACCAGTTGTACCGTAACCAACTCTTAATTTTAAGGTTGAAATGGTAGAGTTATCTTTTAAAAATGACTCTTCGGCAACATTCCATGCAAGAGCAGCTCCTGCAAAATTACCCCATCTATTTTGTTGCGAGAAACGTGAAGTCCCATCTCGACGATAATTTACAGTCAATAAATAGCGACTATCAAATCCTAAATTTAAACGACCAAAGTAAGATTGTAAGTTAATATCTGGATCTGTTATGACATCCTCATTTGGATTAGGCTGTCTGATTTCTCCTGATTGATAACGTTCTTTTTCAAACAATTGGTAGTTGTATCCAGCTGTTGCATCAACACGCAATTTACCAAAATTTTTGATATAATTAAAGTATGCATTTAAATTTTTATTTTGAAGCGCATCTGTATAACTTGAATAATTACCTAAATTTACATAATTAGCTTCAGTAAAAGTTCTTGGCTGAAATCCTAAAATACTTTGAGTACTCACTTCAGTAAAACCACTACTGTCAAATCGATCGATACCTGCCTCTGCAACCACTCTTAAATCTTCAAAAAAGTGAAATTTATAATCTAGACTTACATTCCCCCATTTTCTAGTAGAAGTAGCTCGACGCTCATCTTGATTCAATCTTGCTACCGGGTTTCTAGCTGGTAATAAAGGCACATTACCATTTGGCTCTAACCATTCATAATATCCATTATAGCGGGAGTTCGCTTGAAAAACGGGCTGTGTTGGATCAAATCCTATTGCACTTCCTATAATTGCGCCTTCATCCTGAAATTGATTGTTACCAAAAGATAAATTACCGCTAACATCAATTTTTAAATGATTGTCAAACAATACCGGATTTAACGAGATTGATGTTGTAGTTCTTTCAAAAGAAGTGTTTTTAAGAATACCAGGATTATCTACGTTACCTACTGAAAGTCGTATTGGTAATTTATCAAATAAGGCCCCGCTCACGGAGATATTATTATTAGTAGTCAAAGAGCTGTTGAAAATCTCATCTTGCCAGTTTGTATTGGCATTTCCTAATAATGCTCTTTGTGCAGTAGTTCCTCTTTCATTGACTAAAGCACGAAATTGATCTGCACTTAAAACATCAACTGTGTTTTCAACAGTATTAACAGCTACTTGGGAGCTAAAGCTTACCTTAACTTTTCCTTTCGTACCTTTTTTAGTAGTAATAACAATTACACCATTTGCTGCTCTCGAGCCGTATATTGCCGCTGCTGACGCATCTTTAAGAACTGTAAACGACTCGATATCATTTGGATCAATAGTAGATAAAATACTAGTTGCACCTGATGGCACAGCATTACTAAGAGGCAATCCGTCTAATACAATTAAAGGCTCATTCGAAGCGTTTAAAGATGATCCTCCTCTAATACGAATATCCGCTTTAGCACCCGGAGCACCGCCTCCTGTTACATTTACTCCTGCAATTCGACCACTAATCAAACTTTCTGGAGTGATATTTATTCCTTTATTAAAGTCTTTTTCAGCAATTTGAGAAACTGCTCCCGTAGCATCTTTTTTCTTAACCGTTCCATAACCCACTTGGATTACGACTTCATTTAATTGGTTTGCATCTTCTACAAGAGATACATTTACTGTTCTTTGCGTTACAAATTCCACAATAGTGTTAGTGTACCCAATAAACGAAAATAAAATTTTATCTCCTCTTTTAACATTTGCAAGCTGATATTTTCCATCAAAATCAGTTGAACTGCCACTTGCAGCTCCTTGCACATTTACATTTACTCCCGGAATAGGTTGTCCTGACGCTTTGTCAAGGACAATTCCAGTTATTGTATTTTGAGCTAAAATACTAAAAGGGAGTAGCAGTACTAAAATTAACAACTTTTTGTAAATTGTTTTCATACTTTTTGTTTAAATTAATTTAATTTATTTCGACTTTTTAAGTCTAACTTTTACTTCGAATGTTAAATTTATGTAAATTTTACTTCATTCGACATCGTGATTTTTTCTATGGCTTACGAAAACGTAATAGTGTTGAAAACTTACCGAATTATTTATATTTTAGTTTGTTTTTTTACCAATTGTGAAATTAAATTTTATCTTTATTACGAAATTAATTTTTACCAAATTCCATCATGAAAAGGAAAATAACGCTTAAACAAATTGCAAAAGAATTAGACGTTTCCATTTCAACCGTTTCTAAGTCACTTAGAAATAGTGCTGAAATAGGCGAAGAGACTAGATTAAAAGTGCAGGCTTTCGCCAAATTCTACAACTATAAACCCAACAATATTGCACTAAGTCTAAAAAACCGAAAAACTAAAACAATTGGGATCATCATTCCCGAAATTGTACATCACTTTTTCTCGACAGTAATTAACGGTATAGAACATGTCGCAAACGAAAATGGATATAGTGTAATTATTTGTTTATCAGATGATTCTTTTGATAAGGAAGTTAGAAATATGGAAATGCTGGCTAATGGGAGTATTGACGGTTTTATAATGTCACTTTCTAAAGAAACCCAGTTTAAAGGAGATTTTCACCATATAACAGAAGTAATAAATCAAGGAATGCCAGTGGTAATGTTTGACCGAGTTACCAATGAAATTCTTTGTGATAAAGTAATCATCGATGACAAAACAGCTGCATACGAAGCGGTGCAAAGCTTGATTGATAAAGGCCGTAAAAAAATAGCACTCGTGACTACTGTTGATTATGTAAGTGTAGGTAAACTTCGTACTGACGGATATATAAAAGCGCTTCTTGACAATGACATTCCTTTCAATGAGAGCTTAATAATGAAAATTGAAGATATTGACACTTGCGAAATCACTATTGGAAAGTTATTGGAAGATAAAGCAATTGATGCCGTATTCGCTGTCAATGAATTGTTTGCCGTAACGATTATAAAAACGGCCAATAAAATAGGTCTAAGTGTCCCAAAAGACCTTGCTGTAATTGCTTTTACTGACGGAATTATATCTAAATATTCTACTCCTACAATTACAACGGTGAGTCAAAGCGGCATAAAAATGGGAAGTAAAGCTGCTAAAATGCTGATTGACCGACTAGAATCAGAGGGAGAGCATGAAAACGAAAACTATACAACAGAAGTAATAGAAACCCATCTGATAGAAAGAGAATCGACAATTTAAGTCAGTTCGTTAATTGCTATTTATGTCGCTATTTCGTGAAATAGGAGCTCTAAAGAGATTTGCTAAATCACATAATTATCTTTTTTTTCCTATTTTATTTATTACTACAACCTTGTAGTGAAAAAAGTTCCTATATATTTATTTCCGAAAATCAGAAATTTGAAATATATTTTTATATTTACCACTCAAAGCGCTGACTTTTACTTCGAAAATAAGGCAGGTTTTGATAAGCATAGCGCTTATCGTATCAATTTTAAATTACGATAATGGAAAAGCGTAGGTTAAGTTTCTGGCAAATTTGGAACATGAGTTTCGGATTTCTAGGAATACAGTTTGGTTTTGCCCTTCAAGGTGGGTTCATGTCTAGAATTTTTCAAACTCTTGGCGCAAATGTTGACGATATTCCAGGATTATGGATTGCCGCACCGTTGACTGGTTTATTAGTACAACCTATAGTTGGTTATTTGTCAGATAATACTTGGAGTCCAAAATTCGGGAGACGAAAACCTTTTTTCTTAATTGGTGCTATTTTAGCTTCAATCACACTTTTTTTTATGCCTCACTCCCCAGTTTTGTGGGTAGCGGCTGGTTTACTGTGGGTTTTAGATTCTTCGATAAACATTAGCATGGAACCTTTTCGGGCTTTGGTTGCTGATAAACTTCCAGAGTCACAACGATCAAATGGTTTTGTAATTCAAACGCTGATCATTGGTATCGGAACTTGGATTGCTAGTAATTTGCCGTGGCTAGTTACTAAATTAGGTGTTAGTAATGAAGCAGCTGCCGGTGTCATTCCACAATCAGTAGTTGTCGCCTTTTCAATAGGTGCTTTTGTGTTCTTAATCAGTATTTTATATACTATTTTTACAACAAAAGAAGATCCACCTGTTGACTTAGCCCAATTTAAATTAGAAAAAAAAGAATCTCGCTTTATTCCAGATTTAGTAGAGAGTTTTAAGGAAATGCCTTCCACAATGAAAAAACTGGGGCTAATTCAATTTTTTAGTTGGTTTGCTTTTTTTACCATGTGGAGCCTTTCAACGCCTGCATTAACAGAGCATGTTTTTAAATCCCCAAAACCCACAAATCAAGAATATGCAAGACTTGATGAGCAAGGGGAAGTATTGAAAGATGATGCGAATCAAGTTGTTTTTTTAAACAGTGCAAAAGCAGCTGAGTACAAACAAAAAGATAAAGAATTTAACGATGCGGCTGATTTAGTAGGATCAGCAACTGGAGTTTATGGTTTATCCTCGATGGCTTTTGCATTATTGCTGACTTTTTACACCACAAAAAATAAAATAAACAGAAAATACATCCACATGGGCTCGCTGCTTATAGGTGGTTTGGGATTTATTTATATGTATTATGCAACTCCATCAACATTAATGTATTCATTTATAATGATTGGCTTTGCTTGGGGAAGTATATTATCAATGCCTTACGCAATGCTTTCTAGCGCGGTAAATCCAAGAAAAATGGGAATGATGATGGGGCTTTTCAATATGTTTATTGTAATTCCGCAAATTATTGCTGCCCTGGGAGGAATAAATTTCTTTTACAAACTTATAGGCGAAGAACACATTAACGCGATGATTTTAGCTGGTATTTCATTACTAATTGCAAGTTTATGCAATTTCTTGATTACTGACAAACAAGCGATTTCTGGATAAAAAATTTTCAAAATGACACATAAAAAAGCATTCATATTCGATCTAGACGGCGTAATTGTTGACACCGCTAAATACCACTTCTTAGCATGGAAAAAAATTGCTACTGAGTTGGGAATCGATTTTACCCACGAACATAACGAACTTCTGAAAGGAGTTAGTCGTGTGCGATCTCTTGATATAATTTTAGAATTAGGTAATAAAGAAGCTTCTCAAGAAGATAAAAATAAATGGTTAACTCAAAAAAACGAAGACTATCTATCGCAGCTTGTTGATATGGATTCAAGTGAAATTTTACCGGGAGTTTTTAAAGTTTTACAATTTCTAAAAGAAAATAACCAACCCATAGCTTTAGGTTCAGCAAGTAAAAATGCTAGACCTATTTTAGAAAAAACAGGAATCATATCGTATTTTGATGTTATAGTTGATGGAAA
The DNA here is from genome assembly GCF_900129585.1 of Flavobacterium micromati. Taxonomy (GTDB): domain Bacteria; phylum Bacteroidota; class Bacteroidia; order Flavobacteriales; family Flavobacteriaceae; genus Flavobacterium; species Flavobacterium micromati. The sequence goes on along the minus strand of NZ_FQWF01000001.1, from coordinate 240,563 downwards.
TGATGTGACTAATGCTAAACCAGATCCTGAAGTTTTCCTGAACGCCGCTCAATTATTAAATGTAAAGCCAGAAGATGCAATTGTTTTTGAAGATTCAGTAGCGGGAATTCAAGCAGCTAATATTGCAAAAATGATCAGTATTGGTATTGGAGATGAAACTATTTTGCATGAAGCACAATATATTTTCAAGGATTTTACAGCAATAAGTCAATCTTTTATAGAGGACTTAATAAAAAAGCCCTAACCCTAAAACGGGCAATAAATTAGAGAAAATAAGTATAAGTATAAAAGTTTTGAAGTTTTGAATTCAACTTTAAATCTCAAACTTTAAACAGAAAAATAAATGAATCAAGACTATATAAAGCCAGACAATTGGAGCATCATTGAAGAGGGATTTAACAGAGTAAGTGTTAAATCATCTGAAAGTTTGTTCAGCATAGGCAACGGAGCCATGGGACAACGTGCTAATTTTGAAGAAAGTTACAGCGGTGAAACCTTTCAAGGAAGTTACATTGCCGGAATTTACTATCCAGATAAAACTAAAGTTGGCTGGTGGAAAAACGGTTATCCAGAATATTTTGCAAAAGTCTTGAATGCACCAAACTGGATAGGAATTGACATTGAAATCAATGGCGAGAAACTTGATTTGAATACTTGCTTGTCAGTTACAAATTTTCGTCGTGAACTGAATATGAAAGAAGGTTGGTACAGCCGTTCTTTTGAAGCAACGTTGAAAAATGGAACTGAAATTTCAGTTTTTGTGCGTCGTTTTCTTTCTTTAAATTTGGATGAAGTTGGTTTAATCAACTACGAAATCATACCTTTAAATAAGGATTCTAAAATTGTTTACAAACCTTATATTGATGCAGGTGTAACTAACGAAGATGCTAACTGGGAAGAAAAATTCTGGGAGCCACTTGATGTTAAAAAAACAGGAAATGAAGCTTTTGTAACCGCTCAAACTTTTAAAACGCATTTTAAAGTAACGACTTTTATGCACAGCACCATTTTAGCTAATGGTGAAAAAACGGCAATTTCTCCGTCCAATATTGATGCGAAAAATGACAAAATCCAATTTAGTTATGATGTAATTGTGGCTCAAGGCCAAAAATCATCGATTCAAAAAATAGGTGGTTACACGGTTTCTCTAAACCATGAAAACACCATTCTCGCGGCAGAAAAAGTGATCCAATCCGCTCTAGCATTAGGATACGATAAAATGCTTCAAGACCAGATTGATGCATGGGCTAAAATTTGGGAAATGTCAGATATTACAATCGATGGCGATGTAAAAGCGCAACAAGGAATCCGTTTCAATATTTTTCAATTAAACCAAACTTATTTAGGTAAAGATTCCCGCTTAAACATTGGACCAAAAGGATTCACAGGTGAGAAATACGGCGGATCAACCTATTGGGACACTGAAGCCTATTGCATTCCCTTTTACATGGCTACTAAGGATCAAGAAGTGGCGCGGAATCTATTGACATACCGATATAATCAATTGGACAAAGCAATTGAAAATGCAGCAAAATTAGGCTTTTCTAATGGAGCTGCGCTGTATCCAATGGTTACGATGAACGGAGAAGAATGTCATAATGAATGGGAAATTACTTTTGAAGAAATTCATAGAAATGGCGCAATTGCCTTTGCCATTTATAATTTTTATAGATATACTGGCGACTACAGTTACATTCCAGAAAAAGGATTAGAAGTTTTAATCGCTATTGCCCGTTTTTGGCATCAAAGAGCAAACTTTTCTACTAATTTGAATCAATATGTAATTCTGGGAGTTACAGGCCCAAATGAATATGAGAACAACGTAAATAATAATTTTTACACTAATTATATTGCAAAATGGTGTTTAGAATATACTGCTGAACAAATTCAAAAAGTATCGCTCGAATATCCATTAGACCATAAAAGAATTACTGAGAAAGTAAAAATCAGTGATGCAGAATTAAAATCTTGGAAAAAAGTTTCGGATAATATGTATTTCCCTTTTTCAGAGGAACATAATGTCTATCTGCAGCAAGACGGTTTCTTAGACAAAGATTTAGTTCGCGTTGCCGACTTGGATAAAAGCCAAAGACCTATTAATCAAAAATGGTCTTGGGATCGAATTTTACGTTCGCCTTATATAAAGCAAGCCGATGTTTTGCAGTGTTTTTATTTCTTTGAAGATCATTTTTCTAAGGACGAGCTAAAAAATAATTTTGAGTTTTACGAATCATTTACTGTTCACGAAAGTTCGCTTTCGCCTTGCGTGCATTCCATTCAGGCAGCTTTGTTGGACAAAATGGATATGGCTTACACTTTCTATCTTCGAACTTCACGCTTAGATCTTGATGATTACAATAAAGAAGTAGAGGAAGGCTGTCATATTACATCAATGGCAGGAACGTGGATGAGTATTGTCGAAGGTTTTGGCGGAATGAGAATCAAAAACGATAAACTCCATTTTTCTCCTAAAATTCCAAAAGAATGGCAAGGCTACTCGTTTAAAATTAATTTCAGAAATCAAATTTTGAAAGTGGCGATTAATCATAAGGAGACCACTTTTTCAATTGACGGCAATAAAGAATTGGAAATTATGGTAAACGGTCAATCAGTATTGGTTAAAGCTGAAAATTCAGCAACTGTACAATAAACAATTAGTAGAGCTTTTATTTCATCAGTTAATCAAAAGCGCCAATTAGCTAATAAACAATCCCAATTCCTATTGGGATTGTTTATTCAATATCGTTTTGAAAGCGTAAAACCATATCATAGTTTGAATTGTAAAGAAAAATAAAAACACTAAAAACAGAGTTGATAATGAATAAAATTATTTCTTTACCGTTCATAAATAGGAGCTTTATAAAAAAAATAATCTTATTCCTTTTTTTTATGTCGTTAACATCACACGCTCAAATCGAAAAAGTAGAACCGCCGTTTTGGTACGCAGGTATGCAGAATCCTGAGTTACAAATATTGTTCTATGGTAAAGACATTGCTCAATATCAAGTTACGGTTTCAAATGGAATAAAAATCTCCAACGTTAAAAAAACCGAAAATTCAAACTACATTTTTGTTACCATTGACACCAAAAAAGGGGCTGTAGGTGATTTCGTTTTTACTTTTAAAAACAACAGCAAAGAAACGTTTACGCAAAAATACAGTTTGAAGAAACGAAGAGCAAATTCAGCTCAACGCAAAAGTTTTGATTCTTCGGATATGATGTACTTATTAATGCCAGATCGCTTTGCCAACGGAAGCAGAAACAACGATAGTGAAAATAACACTAAAGAAAAATACAACCGAGATTTACCTGGTGGAAGACACGGAGGAGATATTGAAGGAATTATAAAAAACTTAGATTACATTGCAGCGCTAGGAGCAACGGCTATATGGAGCACGCCTCTTTGCGAAGATAATGATGCAGCTTTTTCTTATCACACTTATGGGCAATCTGATGTATATAAGATAGATCCACGTTACGGAACTAATGACGATTATGTACGATTGGCAAGTGAAATGCATAAAAGAGACATGAAACTCATTATGGATTACGTGGCAAATCACTGGGGTATTGAACATTGGATGATCAAAGATTTGCCAACGAAAGACTGGATAAATCAATTTGAAACTTACACACAAACCAACCATAAACGAACGGTTATTCACGACATTAATGCTTCCGAAATTGACAAAAAAATCGCCATAAATGGCTGGTTTGTCCCAACAATGCCTGATTTAAATTTAAAAAATCCTTTGACGTTAAAATACTTAATTCAAAATGCTATTTGGTGGATAGAATACGCTGATTTGGATGGATTTAGAGTAGACACTTATAATTATTCAGACCCGAAAGGAATAGCAACATGGACAAAATCCATAACCGATGAATACCCCAATTTTAATATTGTTGGGGAAGTTTGGATGCAAAGTCAAGCGCAAATGGCGTATTGGCAAAAAGACAGTAAAATAGCGGCAATCCAAAATTACAATTCGTATTTACCCAGCGTAATGGATTTTACATTGTACGAGGCAATTAGCAAAGTTTTCAATGAAGATGAAGTCGAGTGGGACAGAGGAATGATAAAAATCTATGATAATTTTACGAATGATTTTTTGTATCCAAATAGCAACAATATGCTACTATTTGTCGAAAATCACGACACTAATCGTTTTAATCAAACCTACGAAAACGACGTTAGAAAATATAAAATGGCTATGACTCTCCTGGCAACCGTTCGCGGTATTCCACAATTGTTTTATGGCAGCGAAATAGGCATGGCTGGCGATAAAAATAAAGGAGATGCAGACATTCGACAAGATTTTCCCGGCGGCTGGGAAGGCGATCAAAACAATGCTTTTATAAAAGAAGGAAGAACTCCAGGACAAAGTGAGTACTTTGATTTTACGTCTAAATTATTCAATTGGCGAAAAACAAAAAAGGTTATTCACTCGGGAAAAATGACTCATTACATTCCTGACAGCAACATTTACGTTTATTTTAGATACAGTGCCGAAGAAACGATTATGGTTTTAATAAACAATAGCAACGAAACCAAATCGGTAAAAACAGATCGATTTAAGGAAAATAGTAAAAACTTTACCTCAGGAAAAGATGTGGTTTCTGAATTTACTTTTGATATTACTAACGAAATAATTATTGAGCCTAAGTCGGTTTTAATTTTAGAATTGAAATAATAAAATAAAAAAAATGAAAAAATATTCCATCCTACTTTTATTGTCAACGATGACTTTACTAAATAGTTGCTCTAGTACAAAAACTGTTTCTGAGAGCAATAAAACTCCTTTCGTTTGGGAAGCGGCTACTGTCTATTTTTTATTGACAGACCGTTTTAATAATGGCGATACTGCAAATGATCTTACTTTTGATCGAACAAAAAAAACGGGGAAACTTCGTAGTTTTGAAGGCGGAGATATCAAGGGAATTTCACAGAAAATTGATGAAGGTTATTTTGATAAATTGGGAATAAATGTTATTTGGTTTACACCAATAGTGGAGCAAATTCACGATGGAGTTGATGAAGGAACCGGTCTGAGTTATGGCTATCACGGCTATTGGACGAGAGATTGGACTAATTTAGATCCTAATTTTGGAACCAAAGAGGACCTTGCTGCGTTAGTTCAAAAAGCGCATAAACATGGAATTCGCATAGTACTTGATGCTGTCATTAATCACACCGGACCGGTTACGACTGAAGACACTATTTGGCCAAACGACTGGGTCAGAACGGGACCAAATTGCGATTACAAATCATTTGAAAACACAACAGCGTGCACGCTAGTAACTAACCTGCCGGATATAAAAACAGAAAAGAATGAAAATGTTGCTTTGCCTCCTTTTCTCATTGAAAAATGGAAAAAAGAGGGACGTTACGAACAAGAGATCAAAGAGCTAGATGCTTTTTTTGCTAGAACAGGATATCCAAAAGCGCCAAAATATTATATCATCAAATGGTTGACAGATTACATTGCTGACTATGGAATTGACGGCTACCGAGGGGACACCGTAAAACACACAGAAGCCGAACTTTGGGCTGATTTTAAAACGCAATGCGAATATTCATTTGCTTCTTGGAAAACCCAAAATCCAACAAAAGTTCTGGACAACAATCCATTTTTCACCGTTGCTGAGGTTTATAATTACGGAATCAGTGGTGGACAAGAATTTGATTTTGGGGACAAAAAAATCAATTATTTCGAGAATGGTTTTAACAGTATGATCAATTTTGAATTCAAGTACGATGCTCAAAAAAGTTATGAATTTCTATTCTCTAAATATTCTGATAAATTAAATGATGAATTTAAAGGATATAGCGTTTTAAATTATTTAACGTCTCATGATGATGGAAATCCGTTTGATGCTAAAAGAATAAAAAGTAGAGAAACTGCTACTAAATTGTTACTTTCACCAGGGCAATCACAAGTGTATTATGGCGATGAAAGCGCAAGGCCTCTGGTAATTGAAGGAACACAAGGCGATGCAACATTGCGATCATTTATGAATTGGGATGAAATAAAATCGAATACTGAAACGCAATCAGTACTTTTGCATTGGCAAAAATTAGGGCAATTTAGAAAAAATCATCCATCGATTGGAGCAGGAATACACAAGCAAATTTCTGCAAAACCGTATACTTTTTCAAGAACTTTTTCTAAAGGCAACTTTTCAGATGCTGTTGTAATAGCATTGGATTTACCAATTGGTAAAAAAGAAATTTCTGTTGGAACCATATTCGAAAATGAAACAAAGCTAACCGATGCTTATTCCGGAAAACAAGTTGTGGTTGAAAACGGTAAAATAAGTATAGATACGGAATATGATATTGTGTTGTTAGAGTCTTCATCTCAACCCCTAACAAAGAAGAGGGAGACGGAAGTAAAAAACTAAATTTTTTAGGTTCAAAAAAACAAATTAACTGAAACATAAAGATCCAAATGCCTTTACAAATGAAGGCGTTTTTTTATGTTTATCTTTGCCAAAAAAAATAATGCTCAAAATTGGTCATCGCGGTGCAAAAGGTTATGAAATTGAGAATACCGTAATTTCATTCCAGAAAGCAGTAGACATGCATGTTGACGGAATTGAACTCGACGTGCATCTTAGCAGTGACAATGAAGTTGTGGTTTTCCATGATGATACAGTGGATCGATTGACTGATGGAAAAGGTTTAATTAACGCCTTTACTGTTCCGGAATTAAAAAGGTTGTTGATTAATAGAAAAGAGAAGATTCCAACTTTAAGAGAGGTATTGGAATTAATTAATAGAAAGTGTTTTATAAACATCGAGTTAAAAAGTTATGGAGTCACTGAAACAGTCATCAATTTAATAGAAGAATTTGTAAAAAACAAGAATTGGAAATATGATGATTTTCTCGTTTCTAGTTTTGATTGGAATGCGTTGCAACAAGTAGCGTTTTTGAATGACAAAATTCCAATTGGCGTTCTTACAGAAACTAATTTGGAGTTGGCGCTGGCTTTCGCCAAATTTATTCAGGCAAAATCGCTTCATCCACATTTTCATCTATTAACTAAAGAAAACACAGCGCAAATACAATCAAAAGGATTGCATGTTTTCCCTTGGACTGTCAATGAAAAAAAAGACATTGAAAAAATAAAAAGTTATAATGTAAATGGAATCATTACCGATTTCCCAGATAGAGTATGAATCAGAATTTTTGACAATTGCACTTTTGATTATTAAAACATAATTTTTTTTTAAACCATTAAGTAATTTAAAGTAATTAAGCTCAAAACAAATAACTACGATTTATATCAAAAAAATAGATTATATTTTTACCTATAACACAACAAAAACCTATAAACCGTCAGCGATATAATATTTTACAAATTTAGAGCACAGATAAACTTAATTCTTTTAATGGTTTAGGTAAAAATGAAACGTAATTTTGCTTTGTCAGTATCGTTCAAAAATCGGTTTATTTTTGAAATAATAAGGAACGTGAGGAATTTAATTTAGAAAGTAGACAGTATAGTTGAAAGCAAAAAAGAATGTACAGTGTTTTAAATAAAATCGATGCAAAGGAATTTATCACCGCTAAGTAATTAATATTTTACTATTAACATTTTGTAAAACTTGATGATTCTTAACTTCCTTAATGGTTTTTAAAAAATGAAGCGTAATAGCACATTGCATGTGTCGTATGTTCAAGTAGCATTCTATTTTAAACCGGTAAGCCATAAAAGCAAATTAAGTCTTGTTTTAAATAATTAAGTTTATGACGAAAAAAGAAATAACGCAGTTATCCTATGAAATCATTGGTTATGCCATAAAAGTTCATAAAAAATTAGGTCCAGGTTTATTGGAAAAAATCTATGAAGAATGCTTAAAATATGAACTTGAAAAAAATGGGCATGATGTTAAGCAACAATGTAATGTAGAAATCGATTATTATGATTTAGAATTGGCGCAACCATTAAGACTAGATTTATTAGTAGATGATCGTGTTATTGTTGAATTAAAAACAGTTGAAAAATTTCACCCGATTGACGAAGCCAAACTATTAACCTACATGAAACTATTAAGTATTCCTCAAGGATTGCTTATTAATTTTAATACTACTAACATAACAAAATCCTCAAAACCTTTGATTAATGAATATTTTTCGAGGCTAGCTGATGATTAACTTAATGAATCTTAACTACCTTAATGGTTTAAAAAAATGAATCAACAATTTGATATAATAATAGTAGGCGGTGGTGCGGCGGGATTTTTCACAGCGATAAATATTGTGGAAAAAAACCCAAAATTAAAAGTAGCTATTCTTGAACGTGGCGCCGATGTACTCCAGAAAGTACGCATTTCCGGCGGTGGAAGATGCAATGTTACACACGCTTGTTTTGAACCCAATGAATTAGTAAAATTTTATCCGCGGGGTGAAAAAGAATTAAGGGGTCCGTTTCATCAATTTAGCTCTGGTGATACAATCGAATGGTTCGAAAATCACGGCATAGAACTTAAAATCGAAGCAGATGGACGCATGTTTCCTGTTTCTAATTCGTCCCAAACTATTATTGATTGTTTTTTGCAAGCAACCCAGAAACTAGGAATTGCAGTGTTGACTGGACAAAGCGTACAATCTATTTTTAACATCGAAATTGCAGATCAAAAGCTCTGGAAAGTTGAGACACAAACAGAAAAATACTTGGTTGAAAAATTAATTTTAGCCACAGGCAGTAATCCTAAAATTTGGGAAATGCTACAAACTTTTGGTCATGCAGTTGTCAATCCCGTTCCTTCACTATTCACTTTCAATATCAAAGATTCTAGAATAAAGGAACTTCCTGGCGTAGCGACATTAGCAACAGTAAAAGTAAAAGACAGCAAACTGGAATCGACGGGCCCATTGTTAATCACGCATTGGGGAATGAGCGGACCTGCAATTTTAAAACTTTCCGCTTGGGGTGCACGAATTTTAAATGATAAAAATTATCAATTTACGATATTCGTGAATTGGTTGAACGATGCCGATCAAGAAAAAGTCGAGAAAAAACTAAAAGAACTAAAGCAAGAACACGCCAAAAAATCAGTTTCTAAAAAATCTCCTTTTGAATTAACTAATCGATTATGGGAAAGTTTAGTACTTGCTTCGGGAATTGAAGCCGAGACAAAATGGGCTGATTTGTCGAAATTACAATTGCAAAACTTGGCAAGCCAACTCATAAATGGAACTTTTCAAGTCAACGGAAAAAGCACTTTCAAAGAAGAATTTGTAACTGCAGGCGGGATAGATTTAAAAGAAATCAACTTCAAGACCATGGAAAGTAAACTGCACAATAATTTATATTTTGCTGGCGAAATTGTCAATATTGATGCGATAACTGGAGGTTTTAATTTCCAGAATGCATGGACAAGCGGATTTATTGTGGCTAATGCCATTAAATAAAGTACTAAATCTCTCAAAATCAAAAGAAAGTCGAAGTTGCGAAGTGAGTTTTTTTGTAAATTTGTAAAAAACAGGTTATGACAACGATAACATTAAAAATAAATGAAAACACTAAAAAAGGCAAGGCTTTTTTAGAAATGGCTCGTGTGTTTTCTGAAAATTCTACAGAAATAGTACTTATTGAGACGGACAAAAAAAGTCCTTACAATCCTGAGTTTGTTGCCAAGATTAAAAAAGCAGGCACTGAAAAAGGTAAGCTAATGGTAAATGCTGAAAGCTTATGGGAAAGTATAAAGTAATTATCAAACCAACTGCTGAAAAAGATTTATTAAATCATAAAAAATCTGGCGCAATTTCTTCGATAAAAAAAATATTAAAAATACTTAATGAGTTACAAGAGCATCCGCAATACGGTACTGGAAATCCAGAAGAATTAAAATATGAATTAAAAGATTACTGGTCCAGAAGAATTAATAAAAAAGATAGATTAATTTATCAAATACAAGAAAATATTGTTACTGTTTTTGTAGTATCAGCAATGGGGGATCATGAATAAGTTCAAACCCAGAACCAATCATTAAAAAGATCAAAATTAAATTTTTGCAAAGGATTAAAAATTTTATTATTAAAAAATCTGGCAAAAATTAATCCAAAATTAACGAGAATTTAAGTATTTATTAAATATTTGTTTAGACCGTAACAATACATTTACTTTCAATTAATTACACTTACATGAAAGTAAAATTACTCGTATTCTTATTCTTTATCGTAATTCAAACAACTTGCTCACAAACAGAGCAATTAATAAATGGTACCGTTTTATGCGAACAATTGTCGCTTAATAAAGTTGAAATTGCCAATTTCAACTCAAAACATGTTGTACTCACAGATAAATTAGGAGCTTTTTCTATTTATGCAAAAATTGGCGACGAACTCATTTTTATTTCTAACAATCATGACATCACAAAAATCATAATTAATCAAAAAACTATTGAAACCAATAATTTGATTATTTATCTAAACTTGAAACCTGAAGAATTAAACGAGGTGATAGTTACAAAAATACCTTCTATCAAACTGAGTAAAGATGCAAAATGGGAAGAAGGAAAACTAGATAAAATGGCATTAGATAAAGCCGCAAGCACGCCAAAAGTCCTCGGCGTTTACACAGGAAGAATTGAAAACGGAATGGACATAATGCGAATTGGCGGTAAGATTTTAGGATTATTCATTAAAGAAAAAGAAGCCGCTAAAAAAGAAGTTATTCTAATTGATTTCACATCTTTAGCAAAAAGCAGTTGCGACAAAAAATTTTATCTTGAAACGTTACATTTAAAACGGGAACAAATTGATCTCTTTCTTCAATTTTGTGATGCAGATCCCGAATCAAAATTGATTGCAGAAAACGCAAATGTTCTATCAGTGATGGATTTTTTATCAAAAAAAAATATTGAATTTAAAAAGTTATAGAAATTTAATTTAAATAATAGCAACTTTAGTTCCCCCTTTGGGGGTTAGGGGGCTCGGTTCAACCACCAGATACTTCCATTCAATACCGCAGCAAAACTTACCCAAGCGATGTAAGGAATGAATAAATAACCCGCAATTTTGTTGATTTTAGAAAACTGAATGTACGTTTCAAAAATCATTAGCCACAACACTATAATTTCTAATCCAGCTAACAATGGGTTTCGTAATCCAAAGAATAAATACGACCACAATGCATTTAAGGCCAACTGTATTGCAAAGAAAATAAGCGCTTTTTTGACTGCTTCCCGCTCTTCCTCTATTCGGTTCCAAACCAATCCCGCGGCAACGCCCATCATCACATAAAGAGTTGTCCAAACTGGCGCAAAAATCCAATTAGGCGGATTAAAACTTGGTTTAATTAAAGTAGGATACCAAGTTGTAATAGCAGAACGGGTTACCATTCCTGAAAAATAACCAATTACAAGACAAGTAACAACAACAGCTAATATTCGGGTGACTTTATTCATTTTAATAATTTTATAATACGAGCCAAATTTACTCAAATCTTTCGAACGAATAGTCATATAAACGGATAAACAAATACGCCAAAAAAAGTATCTTTGCGTAAATTTTCAATTCATGATTTCAGTAAACGATTTTATTCCGTCTAAATATTCACATTCTGTTGAACAAGGTAATTTTCAGTGGAGCGCACCTAGTAACATCGCACTTGTAAAATATTGGGGGAAAAAAGAAAACCAAATTCCTGCGAATCCCTCGGTTAGTTTTACATTGGATAATTGTAAAACGATAACTAAATTGGCTTTCGCCAAAAAAAATATCGATACTTCGACTTCGCTAAGTGCAAGCAAGCTCAATGAGACAGCAGATTCTATTTCATTCGACCTACTTTTTGAAGGACAACCTAAAGAAGACTTTAAACCAAAAATCCAGAAGTTTTTTGAACGGGTTGAAGTCTATTTGCCTTTTTTGAAAGACTATCATTTTACGATTGACACACAAAATACGTTTCCGCATAGTTCAGGAATTGCCTCTTCGGCATCAGGAATGGCAGCTCTGGCAATGAATTTAATGAGCTTGGAAAAAGTATTAAATCCTGATATGACTGAGGAGTATTTTTACCAAAAAGCTTCATTGCTCGCACGTTTAGGTTCTGGAAGCGCTTGCCGAAGCGTGAAAGGTCAAGTTGTAGTTTGGGGGAAACATCAAAATATTACTGGAAGTTCGGATTTATTTGGAGTGGAATTTACAAATACTATTCACGAGAATTTTATCGATTTTCAAGACACTATTTTGCTTGTTGATAAAGGCGAGAAACAAGTTTCTAGCACAATAGGCCATGATTTAATGCACGACCATCCTTTTGCCGAAAGGCGATTTGCTCAAGCGCATGAAAATTTAGACAAATTGATTGCCGTTTTTGAAACTGGAAACTTACCCGAGTTTATTGAAATTGTAGAAAGTGAAGCTTTGACGTTACACGCGATGATGATGACATCAATGCCGTATTTTATACTAATGAAACCTAACACATTAGAAATTATAAATGCTATTTGGCACTTCAGAAATGAGACTAAAATTCCTGTCTGTTTTACACTTGATGCTGGTGCAAATGTGCATGTATTGTATCCAAATAGCGATAAAGAGAACGTATTGCAATTTATTAAGGACGAATTAGTTGGCTATTGCCAAAATGGTCATTATCTTTGTGACCAAGTTGGAGATGGTGCTGTGTTGATTTAATTTATTTTTAGTTACCTTTAGTTTTTTAAAGAGCTGAAATTATGGATCTTCAATTAGAAAAGTTAGAACTAATCAAATTGTTAGTAGAAACTGACGATAAAGCAGTAATCGAAGCTGTGAAAAAGATTTTTAATTCACAGAAAAAAGAAGTTTGGATGCAATTATCAGCAGAAGAACAAGAAACAATAGAGCTTAGGATTCACGAAGCAAATCGTGGTGACCAAGTAGAATTATAGAAAAAATGCAATTACCAACCCCAAATTGATAATTTACAACACAATATGAAAGGACCTTTATTTTACTCAAAAATATTACTCTTTGGAGAATACGGAATCATTCGTGACTCAAAAGGGCTTTCAATTCCTTACAATTTTTATAATGGTGCTTTGAAAAGAGATGAAAATCCTTCTGACGAAGCTATTAAATCTAACGGCCACCTGAAACGATTTGTAACTTATTTAGAAACGTTACAAAACGAGCAACCAAAATTAGTTACTTTTGATTTAGCACTATTAAAAGAAGATGTTGATACAGGAATGTACTTTGATTCTAGCATTCCGCAAGGTTATGGAGTAGGAAGTAGTGGCGCACTTGTGGCTGCTATTTATGATAAATACGCGCACAATAAAATCACGGTTTTAGAAAATTTAACACGTGAAAAATTATTGCAGTTAAAAAATATATTTTCCCAAATGGAAAGTTTTTTCCACGGAAAAAGTTCAGGTTTAGATCCATTAAATAGTTATTTGAGTATTCCAATCTTGATTAATTCTAAAGATAATATTGAAGCAACAGGAATTCCAACACAAAGTTTTGATGGAAAAGGCGCTGTATTCTTGCTAGATTCAGGGATTGTGGGCGAAACTGCACCAATGGTAAATATATTTATGGAAAACTTAAAAGACAAAGGTTTTCGTGCTATGTTAAAAAATCAATTTGTTAAATATACTGATGCTTGCGTTGAAAATTTCCTCGGCGGAGATATGAAATCATTGTTTATGAATACTAAGAAACTATCTAAAGTAGTTTTGAATAACTTCAAACCTATGATTCCAGAACAATTTCACGGGATTTGGCAACAAGGAATTGATAGCAACGATTATTATTTAAAATTATGTGGCTCTGGCGGAGGAGGATATATTCTAGGTTTTACTGAAGATTTAGAAAGAGCAAAAGCTTCTCTATCTGATTATAAACTCGAGGTGGTATATCAGTTTTAAAATTTGTTGCTGTTTTTTTATCGTCCCAGAGGACAAAAATAGATTTCAAAAACGATAGTATTTTAAAAACTAATAAATAAAAAACTTAGCGACTTTGTGGCTTTGTGGCTAAAAAGATGTTTCAATGAACAGAAAGCAGAAACTTCTCTTAATGAAAATTGCAAGTTTGTTCTCTGTAGTTCGAGGCTACAATATCCCTGTAATTATTCTGGCTTTATATTTATCCTCTATTTTTATTTTGGCACCAGAAAAAAGAGCACTTGAGGTTTTACTAGATTTTAATTTATTTATTTTAGTTTTTGCTTCCTCTTTAACAATTGCCTCCGGATACATCATTAATAATTTTTACGATTCTCAAAAAGATTTAATTAATCGGCCGCAAAAGTCGATGCTAGATCGGTTGATAAGTCAAAAAACCAAATTAAATGTTTATTTCACGCTTAATTTCATAGTTTCATTAATGGCACTTTTTGTGTCTTGGCGTGTATTTTTATTCTTTTCAGCTTATATATTTTTCATTTGGTTCTACTCTCATAAAATAAAAAAATATCCTGTAATAGGTAATTTAACCGCCGCCTTACTTGCGATTCTTCCGTTTTTTGCTGTATTACTTTACTTTTACACTCGGATTCCATTTGAAGATATTGAGAATTATAAAACACAACTTGCCGCAATATTTGCTCACGCTTCTTTCTTATTTTTGCTACTTCTAGTGCGTGAAATGATAAAAGACTTAGAGAACTTAAAGGGCGACTTAGCAAACGATTATAAAACCATTCCGATAGTATACGGAGAAACAGTTTCGAAGCAAATTATTACTGTTTTGACTATTTTGATTATCGTTCCCGTTTATGTTATAATTGAAATTTCAGACGTAGGATTAATGAATATTTATTTTTACTCCTGCTTGATAATCCTGATTTTCTTCTTGCTTTACTTGTGGAAATCCAATAGCAAAGAACAATTTTTATTATTGCACAATGTTTTGAAATTTTTAATTGTTTCAGGCGTGTTTTGTATCGTATTAATCAATCCAGCGGTATTGTGGCATGGAAAACGATTGTTATTGATGATTTGATGAGTTATAAACAACGGTAATATGAACTAATATTTCTCTTTACAGAAAGTTGATTATAGCACTGTATTGCTAGCCCTGATTGTCCCGAAGCTTCGGGAGTGGGACCCGAGCGCAGCGAATTGACGACGTAAAAAGCTCCAAAAAAAAGAACCTAATCAATAAATATACTTATTAGTTAAGCATTTACCGTTTTATGACGCTCACTTATTGATTATCAATTATATAAATAGTACCTTTGCGCAAATTAAGGAATATTATGAATGATAAGCAAGGCAACAATAAAGGAAGTGGTGCTAGGACAAATAGTTCAAGACCAAGTTCTAACAAGCCAAAACCTGCGATGCAAAAACGGGCACAAGGGCCAAAAAAAGTAAAAATTAATACTAAAGTTGCAGAGGTTGTTACTGATAAAGTAGAGAAAAAGCCAAACCAAGCGGCTAAAAGACCAAAAGTAAAAGACGAAATTCGTTTAAACAAATACATAGCTAACTCCGGTGCTTGTTCGCGTCGTGATGCCGATATTTATATTCAGTCAGGAACTGTAAAAGTAAACGGAATTCCCGTTACCGAAATGGGATATATGGTAAAACCCGGCGATGTAGTGAATTTTGACGGATCTACACTTACACCAGAGAAAAAAGTATACATCTTACTAAACAAACCAAAAAACTTTACAACTGCGATGGACGAAGGTCAGGAATATCGTAATGTATTGGAATTAGTTAGAGGCTCTACTACAGCAAAAATTGGCGCAGTAGGAAGAATGGACAAGAATACAACTGGATTGTTATTGTTTACAAATGATACCGATATGATTCGGAAGTTTACTTTACCGAGTCAGAAATCATCAAAGATCTACCAAGTCTCGTTAGATAAAAATTTGAAATTTGAGGACTTGGAAAAAATAAATAAAGGGTTAACTCTTGACGGACACCGTGTTTTTGTTGAAGATGTAAGTTATATTGACGGAGAAGCAAAAAGTGAAATCGGACTGCAATTAAGATCTGCCAATGTTAAGGTAGTTCGTTCTATTTTTGAGCATTTTAGTTACGATGTATTGAGAATTGACCGAGTTGCTTTTGCTGGTTTAACCAAAAAGAATTTACCTCGTGGAACGTGGAGATTACTTACTGAACAAGAAATTATAAATTTGAAGAACGTTTAAAACGAACTTTATAATAATAAAACGAAATCCCATCCGTTTCTACGGAATGGGATTTTTATTTTAAATCAAACCAAAAATTACATGACTCCCGAAAAATTACAATCAATTGCTTTCAAGTGGTTTGATACTTTCAACAACAAAGAAATAGAAAAACTGTTGTCTTTATACGACGAAGACGTTGTGCATTTTAGTCCGAAACTAAAATCATTAAAACCCACAACAAACGGCTTTATCACTGGCAAACAAGCATTACGAGAATGGTGGCAAGAGGCTTTTGAGCGTTTACCAAGCTTGAACTACAAAGTAAAATCGGTTACAGCTAATGGAGATCGTGTGTTTGTGGAATATACGAGATCTGCGGAAGGCGAAGACGATAAGCAAATTGCCGAAGTTTTAGACATCAGAGAAGATAAAATTATTGCTTCTAGAGTGTACCACGGATAAAAACACTTTTAATTGCAATGAAAAAACCCTAGAACGATTATCAATTGTTCTAGGGTTTCTTTTTTTATGCGGTAGAATCTATCCTTTTAGTTTTTTGAGCGATTCTTCCTTTTTATCTAAGCCACGTTTTCTTAACAATGGTTCGATACTTGGTTCAGCACCACGGAAACGTTTGTATAAAACCATAGGATCCTCGGTTCCACCTTTCTCTAACACGTTTTCACGAAACAATTTTGCTTTTTCTGGATTGAATAAACTTGTTGTTTTGAACGCTTCAAAAGCATCTGTGTCTAAAACGCCAGACCAGATATAACTGTAGTATCCAGAAGAGTAACCACCTGAAAAAATATGACTGAAGTAGGTGCTGCGGTATCGAGGAATGATAGATTCAATCAAACCAATCTTTTTCATTGCTGCCTTTTCAAAAGTGTTTGCGTCAACCGTGATATCCTTGGTTTGAGAATGGTATTCTAAATCTAAAAATGAAGCTGCAAGATATTCTGTGGTTGTAAAACCTTGATCAAAAGTACCAGCCTTTTTCAATTTATTCACTAGCGCTTCAGGGATAACTTCTCCTGTTTTATAATGCTTAGCATACAGTTTTAATACCTCAGGTTCAGCAGCCCAATTCTCCATAATTTGAGAAGGAAGCTCAACAAAGTCTCTAGGAACACTTGTTCCTGCTAAACTTCTATAGGTTACATTAGACAACAAGCCGTGTAAGGCATGTCCAAACTCATGGAAGTAAGTCGTCACTTCGTCAAAAGTTAAAAGTGCTGGTACATTAGCGGAAGGTTTCGTAAAATTACAAACGATAGAAACAACTGGAGCAATTCGTTTGCCATCAACTGTTTTCTGACTTCTGTACGAGGTCATCCATGCGCCACCACGCTTAGACTCACGAGGGTGAAAATCCATATACATAACACCAAGATGCGTACCGTCTTTTTCGGTTACTTCCCAAACTGTAGCGTCTTCATGGTATTTTGGAACATTTGTTAATTCGTTGATTTTGATTCCATATAAGTTTTCAGTTACCTGAAAAACTCCTTTTCTCACATTGTCTAAACTGAAATAAGGTTTTAATTCTTCTTCGTCAAGATCAAAACGTTGCTTTCTAATTTTCTCGGTGTAATAACGCCAGTCATAAGGTTGAACTGCACCTTTTATACCATCCTTTGCCATCATTTTTTGGATATCAGCGGCCTCCGTTTTAGCAATTTCTAAAGCTGGTTTCCATAAATCATTCAATAATTTGTTCACATTTTGCGGTGTCTTGGCCATTGATTCTTCTAACACATACGTAGAATGTGAAGTATACCCTAGCAAGCGCGCTTTTTGCCCGCGAAGATTGGCTAGTTCTATTACATTTTGTTTGTTATAAAAAGCATCATCGTGGTTACCTCTTGTTTGGTATGCATCCCAAATTTGTTGGCGCAACGCCCTTTTAGAACTGTACTGCAAAAATGGCATAACGCTAGAATTAGAAAGTGTAAATACCCATTTCCCCTCTTTGCCTTTTGCCTTAGCATCAGCGGCAGCGGCTTCGATCAAACCTTGTGGCAAGCCTGCTAAATCTTTCTTGGCATTAATAACCAATTCATATTTATTGGTCTCCGCCAAAATATTTTGTCCATATTTCAAACTGTTAAGGGAGAGCGTTCCATTTATTTTACGCAATATCTCCTTATCTGCGTTCGATAAATTAGCACCACTTCGCACGAAGTCTTTGTACGCGTTATCTAAAATTTTTGCTTGTTCCAAATTCAAACCTAAGCTTCCTTTTTTATCCCAAAGTGCTTTTACTTTGGCAAATAATTTCTCATTCAAGTAAATATTATCTCTGTGTGCAGAAAGATTTGGCGCTACTTCTTTAGCAATGTTTTGAATCTCTTTATTTGTATTAGCCGAATTCAAATTAGAAAAAACCGAACTTACATCACTTAATAACGTCCCTGCATTCTCCATTGCAAGAATCGTATTGTCAAAAGTAGGAGCTTGAGTATTGTTTGCAATAGCAGCAATTTCAGCTTCGTGCTTGCTAATTCCCTCTAAAATAGCAGGTTTAAAATGTTCGTTTTTAATTTTGTTAAAAGGTGGAACTTGAAAAGGCGTGTCATAAGCCTGAAAAAATGGATTCATAGTAGTAGTTTCTTTTTTCTCTTGCGCTTCAATTGTTAGCATGTTACCCACAACTAACAAAATGAAAAAGGATTTTTTTCTCATTTAGGTATATTATTAAGATCCTAAATTTAGCCGAAATCATTGTAAAACAAGAATCACAACATGCCGTTAACTTAATTTTATGACAAAAAAGAAATCGATTCTTCAAAAGAACGAGTAATCGTATGGTAAAGATTGAAAAAAAAGCAATAAATTAGCTTCATAAATCACAAATCTCTACCATGAAAAAAATAACCATTTTCCTTTTTACACTTACCTCTGTTGTCCTTTTAATAAACTGCAAATCAGAGGAAAAAAAAGAAGATTTTAGCACTTTGACTAAAAACTATTTTGACAATAAAAATGCGCTTGATCCATTAGGTGCAACTCAAAGTGGTCAAAATCAGTACAACGATCAATTGCAATTTGAAATGACAGACAGTTATAGAAAATCGCAAGCCGCTTTTTTTGATAAATACCAAACTGCATTACAAAATGTTGTTTTCGAAGATCTAACTGAAGAGGAAAAAAACAGTTATGAAATCATTAAATGGGAAGTTGAAATTGGCAAAGATTTGTTAAAGCAACCTACAAATTTGCTCCCAATCCATCAATTTTGGGGCACGCATCTCACGATGGGACAATTAGCTGGAGGAACAAGCGCACAACCTTTTAAAACCGAAAAAGATTATACTAATTTCCTCGTTAGAATGGATAAATATTCCGTTTGGATTGATTCGGCTATGGTGTACATGAAAAAAGGGCTTAGTAAGGGCGTTATGCTACCCAGGGCGTTAACGGTAAAGTTAATTCCACAATTTGCAGAAATGGAAACTCCTAATATTCAGGATAATTTATTTTATTCATCAATAAAATTAATGCCCGATTCGTTTCCTGAAAACATGAAAGAAGATTTAACCGAAAAATATACGGCAACAATTACCAATAAATTGATTCCGCAGTACAAGAAAATGGCTGATTTTTTGACTAAAGAGTACCTGCCAGCTTCGCGAGCAACAAGCGGAATAGGAAGTTTACCTTTTGGAAAACAGCTTTACGCAACATACGTGAAGCAATGGACTACTACAGAAATGACTCCTGAAGCCATTCACGAATTAGGATTAAAAGAAGTAGCGCGACTAAATGCCGAGATGGAAAAAGTAAAAATGCAAGTTGGTTTCAAAGGAACATTATTAGAATTCTTTGAAGAAGTGCGAAACAAAAAGGAATTAAAGCCCTTTACAAAACCAGAGGAAGTGATTGTGAATTTTCAAAATATATACACCCGCATCAAACCCAACGTAGATAAATTATTCTCGTTGCAGCCTGTAACCAAATTTGAAATCAGAAGAACGGAAGCTTTTAGAGAAAAAACGGCTAGCGCTGAATACAATCCAGGAACGAAAGACGGAACTCGCCCTGGCATTTTTTATGTTCCCATTCCTGATGTGGCCAATTATAATATGTATGGAGACGAAGATTTGTTTTTGCATGAAGCGATTCCCGGACATCATTTCCAAATTTCGCTGCAACAAGAAAATGAAAGTTTGCCTGATTTTAGAAAATTCAATTGGTTTGGTGCTTATGGTGAAGGTTGGGCATTATACACAGAAAGTTTAGGAAAAGAACTTGGATTATACCAAGATCCATATCAGTATTTTGGGATGTTAGGCAATGAAATGCACAGAGCGGTGCGATTAGTAGTAGACACAGGATTGCATTCAAAAGGCTGGAGTAGAGAGCAAGCGATCAAATATTCATTAGCCAATGAAGCTGAAAGTGAAGCCAGCATAATCCCCGAAATTGAGCGTTATATGGCCATTCCTGGACAAGCGCTTTCGTATAAAATTGGTCAACTCAAGATAATCGAACTTCGCAAAAAAGCAGAAGCTAAAATGGGAACTAAATTTGACATTAAAAAATTCCATGAAAAAGTATTGGAATCTGGAGTAATGCCATTGGCATTATTAGAAAAGAAAATTAATGCGTGGATTGGGGAGAAATAGTTTTAAGAATATTTAGGATTTTATATCTTTTTTGAGGGTAAAAAATCTATCGCTCAACCATTAAATTTTTATAAAACCATTACGAAATTAAGTTTAGTAAAAATGCGACTTACATTTCTCAATGGTTAAAGAATAAAAAGGTGTTATTTTTTTCTTATTCTTGAATTGCCCTTTCAATAAAATAGCTGTAATCTTTTGCAGCTATTTTTTAGTTCTACTGACTTCTTTTTCTTTATATTCGCTCCTTAAACATTCAGAAAATTACGTGTAACAATGATGAACTGGGAACAACTTTTATCACTAAGAAGGCAAGGCGACAAAGGCAAAAGATTGCGTGTAGAACAAGATGATACGCGTTTAGGTTTTGAAGTTGATTATGATCGAATTGTTTTTTCGGCACCGTTTAGAAGTTTACAGGATAAAACACAAGTCATTCCTCTTTCAAAAACCGACTTTGTACACACGCGATTGACGCACAGTCTAGAAGTTTCAGTAGTTGGACGGTCTTTGGGTAGATTAGTGGGCAAAAAGATTATAGAGAAATATCCGCATTTAACAGAAGCTCACGGTTTTCACATGAATGATTTTGGAGCTATTGTCGCTGCAGCTTCGTTAGCGCACGATATTGGAAATCCTCCATTTGGACATTCTGGTGAAAAAGCAATTGGAGAGTATTTTTCAATTGGAAATGGACAAAAATTCAAAGAATATCTCGCTGAAAAAGAATGGCAAGATTTAATTGATTTTGAAGGAAATGCTAATGGCTTTTCGGTTGTAACAAGTTCACGGCCTGGAATTGAAGGAAGTATTAGATTAACTTATGCCGTCCTTGGCGCGTTTATGAAATATCCAAAGGAATCACTGCCTAAAAAACCAACAAGAAATATCGCCGATAAAAAATATGGTTTTTTTCAAACTGATAAAAAATTTTTTGAGGAAGTTGCTGCTGACATGGGAATGATCCCAAATAAATCAGGTAATGACATTGGATTTGAAAGACATCCTTTGGCGTATTTAGTAGAAGCTGCCGACGATATTTGTTATACCATTATTGATTTTGAAGACGGAATAAATCTAGGTTTAGTTTCAGAAGATTTTGCATTGGAATATTTAATTAAATTGGTAAAAGATAGCATCGATACATCAAAATATAAAACGCTGACTACTAAGGAAGACAGAATTAGTTATTTACGAGCACTAGCAATAGGCAGTTTAATTAATGATGCAGTTAAAGTTTTTATTGAAAATGAAGAAGCTATTTTAAACGGAAAATTTCCTTATTCGTTGATGGATAAAAGCAAATATAAAGTCCAAATGGATGACATCATAAAAATCAGCGTTGATAATATTTATCAAAGTCGGGAAGTGATCGAAAAAGAAATTGTAGGTTACCAAATTATTCAAACCCTTTTAGACAAATTTATAACTGCGTACAATAATAAATACGATGGAAAGGAGTCCAACTATGATGCATTAATTCTAAAGTTATTACCAGAAAAGTATCATGTAGAAAAAGACAATCTCTATGAAAGATTGCTTCACATTTGCCATTTTATTTCTATGCTTACAGATGGAAATGCGCTGCTTTTTTATAAAACGATAACTGCTGTAAAGAACTAGTGATTTATAATTTTAAAGTTCTAAAAACTTCTTTTCAATAAGGATTTCTTCTTAAAAAACATATTCAATTCCTATACTAAGAGCTTGCCTAATTTGCGTTTTTGGACCTTCTGTAACCTGTACTCCTGAAACTTCTTTTTTTGACTTTATGTCGTCATCATAAATTATTTGCGCTCCTATATTGGCTTTTACATATTGATTAACCACTAATGCAAATTGCAAATCGCAGTCAACATCTACATTTCCAAAACGGTTTATATAGTCAGAATACAAACTTAACCGATTTTCAAAAATTATATTTTTAAAAATTTCCTTTTTAAATTTGCTGGTAAATAAAAAACCAAGTTCCATTCTCGTTTGTTTTCCTTCACTGATTAAATTATTGTTTAAATCGAAAACCGCTTTATCAACCCCAAAAGCTCCCTGATTTGCTAATGTTTGATCTAAAACTAAGGTAGTTTTAAATGTAAAAGGTGAAATATAAAAGAATGTGTTTTTTTCTTTATTGATGTTTTCAGCACCAACTCCCATGAAAATATACGCTGGTGCAAATGGTTTTGAAATTGCTCTGCTAGTATTTGGATAAGCATACCCATTAGTAAATTGGGTGTTAAAATTGAATTTTGCAGAATAAAACCAATTAGAATTTTCCTCAGTGCGATATCCAAAAGTAGAATTAATTTGAAACGCATCGTCAGTCTTTCTGATGTTTTCTCCTTGTTGTTTATTGATCCCGTACCTAAATATCATTTCGCTTGACCAATTCAAATTTCCTTTGTTGTAGTTTCTATAAAAATTTCCTTTTAATAGTCCTGAGATTGAGCTAGCTCCACCAGCGTTCCAGTTGACAAAAGCGATCTGAGAAATGTCAAAACCTAATGTATTTTTTTTACTCCAATACGTGAAAGGTAAGTATTGTGTTCTAGTTTGAATTTTCAGTTTTATTGTTTTTGGAGTCACTCTCACATATTGAAGTTTTGCAGGTCTTAGCGTATCTGATAGGTAAATTGCAACTGTGTCTTGAGCTAAGCAACTAAAAGAGAAAGAGCATAAAAACAGTAATAAGGTAAAAGAAAATAATTTCATTTTGACGCGATTATATTTAATCAAGCAAAATAATTAATTTAATAGCTTGAAAAAAGTGTTTCGAGACTTTTAACGTCAATTTTGCACAATTGTTGCAATTCAGCTACAGTTCCATGTTCGATAAATTGGTCTGGAATTCCAAGTACGTTTATTTTTGAGTGATAATGGTTTGCTGCTGCAAATTCTAAAATTACACCTCCAAAACCACCTTTTACTGTTCCATCTTCAATTGTTATAACTGAATCGAATTTTTTAAATATAGAATGCAATTGAATCTCATCTATCGGTTTTACAAATGGAAAATCATAATGTGCAACAGTTTCAGGATGCTTTGTTTTGGCCACAGCCAAAGTGACGTTGTTGCTAATTGTACCATTTGACAAAACAGCAACTTTAGAACCTTCCTTTAGACATGCACTTTTGCCGATTTCTATTTTGTCATATTTTCCTAAATATTTTGATTGCCAATCAGTAATAGATCCGCGACCTCGAGGATACCGAATTGCAATAGGATGATTTAAGCCCAATTGTGCGGTGTATAAAATATTTTGAAGTGCAATCTCATCCCGCGGAGCGTACACAATCATATTTGGGATACATCGTAAATAAGCTAGATCGAAAACGCCATGATGTGTAGCGCCGTCTTCACCCACTAAACCAGCTCTATCCAAACAAAAAATTACAGGTAAGTTTTGTATCGCCACATCATGAATTACTTGGTCATAAGCTCTTTGTAAAAAAGTAGAATAGATGTTGCAATACACAATCATCCCTTGTGTTGCCATTCCGGCGGCTAAAGTGACAGCGTGCTGTTCAGCAATTCCCACATCAAAAGCGCGATCTGGAAAAGCAGCCATCATATAATTCAAAGAACTTCCTGATGGCATTGCAGGAGTGATTCCAATAATTTTTTCATTTTTTTGAGCTAAATCTAAAACGGTCAGCCCAAAAACATCTTGAAATTTTGGAGGTAGATTGCCCTCCAATTTTTTGTGTATCTCACCAGTAATAGCGTCAAATTTCCCAGGAGCGTGGTATTTTACTTGATCTTCCTCGGCTTGTTTAAGTCCTTTTCCTTTTATGGTGGTGATATGAAGGAACTTTGGGCCTTTTATGTCTTTTAGTCTTTTTAATTCATTAATTACAGCAAATATGTCGTTACCGTCAATTGGACCTGAATAATCAAAGTTCAATGACTTAATCATATTATTTTGTCTCGGGTTTTTACCTTCTTTAACAGCGGTCAAGTATTTTTTTAAGGCGCCAACGCTTGGATCAATTCCTATGGCATTGTCATTAAGAATTACTAATAAATTTGCATCGGTAACACCCGCATGATTTAAGCCTTCAAACGCCATTCCGGAAGCTATTGAAGCATCGCCAATAACCGCAATATGTTGTTTTTCATAATCTCCTTTCAAGTTTGAAGCAATTGCCATTCCCAGCGCAGCCGAGATAGAAGTAGAGGAGTGGCCTACGCCAAAGGTGTCATAAATACTTTCACTTCTATTAGGAAATCCAGAAATACCACCTAATTGTCTATTTGTATGAAAATTTTCTCTTCTGTCAGTTAGAATTTTATGTCCATAAGCTTGATGACCTACATCCCAAACCAGTAAGTCATTTGGTGTGTCAAAGACATAATGCAGTGCAATTGTCAATTCGATAACACCGAGACTTGCTCCTAAATGTCCTTCTTTTACAGATACAATATCTATAATAAAATTGCGTAATTCTTGAGCTAACTGCGGAAGTTGGGCTTCGTCAAGAAGACGTAAATCGTCGGGATTATTGAGGTTTGAAAGTAAATTATTCGTCATAAAGCAAATGTACGATTTGAAATTGTATTTTTACAATCGTTAAAAAACTAGTTTTAAAAAGAAATAAAGATCAATAAATTTAACTTACAATGATAAATCCTTTTACCGACGAATACTTTATGAAAAAAGCGTTACATGAAGCGGAAATGGCTTTTGATAAAGATGAAATTCCTGTGGGTGCTATTATTGTAGTTGATAATACGATCATTGCTCGAAGTCATAATTTAACCGAGTTACTAAATGATGTTACGGCTCACGCTGAAATGCAGGCAATCACTGCTGCTGCAAATTATCTTGGAGGCAAATATTTAATAGGTTGCACGCTTTATGTTACACTCGAGCCATGCCAGATGTGCGCTGGTGCATTGTACTGGAGCCAAATTTCGAAAATTGTTTATGGAGCTTCTGATGAAAACCGTGGTTTTATAAAAATGGGTACACAGTTGCATCCTAAAACTAAAGTAGTCAGCGGTGTTCTAGCCCTCGAAGCTGCTGATTTGATGAAACGATTTTTTATGGAAAAGAGAAATAAATAATCTGTACACTTCCTTATATAAGATCGTGAAATTCGGCTGTTAAGATGCATAGAATAAAGATATTAAATACATTAGTTCTTATAAAATTTTGCTTTTGTGCTGCCAATAATACTATAAATGAGCTGCTTATTAAAAATGAATTAAATTTACGTTGTGTACTTTGCTGTTATTTTTAAATAAATTTTCATTATTAATATACAGAAAAAATGAATCTAAATAATAACCAAATCAGAATATTAAAGGATTTTTTTTCAAAACAACCCGTTTTAAAAGCTTATGTTTTTGGTTCTTTTAGTAGAGGAGGTGAAAACGAAAATAGCGATATTGACTTGCTGGTAGAATTGGATTATACCAAGCCAATTGGATTAGAATTTATTCAGATGCAACTGGATTTGGAAATCTTACTTTCTAAAAAAGTAGACTTAGTGTCGGCAAGAGGACTATCCAAATACATTCAGCCTATCTTAGATAAAGAGAAAAAATTAATTTATGCAAGATAGGTTAGGGGATAAAATACGATTGATGCACATTATAGAATCTTTAAATGAAATCGTTTCTTACACTAAAGATGTAGATTTAGATCATTTCTTTAAAAATTCAATTATGTTCAATGCTCCTTTAAGACAGCTGGAAATTATTGGAGAGGCTAGTAATCGTTTATCCGCAGAAATAGTAAATAATAATTCTTCTGTTCCATGGGCTAGAATAATCGGTCTTCGAAATCTTGTAATGTTAGTGCTTTAATTTGTTTATAGTGCAAAAAATAGTCGCAATCCACAATGGTTTGCAAGTATGAATTTAATTGTGAGTTTTTTATTAAAGATTAATTTTGTGAACTTTTCTTGTTTTTTTTGATTTCTATCTTCTTTTCTTTTTCATCCTTTTTTAACTTTTTTTCCGCTTGCTGCTTTTTTTCTAATTCCTCTTTTTCGAGGTTTAATTGCTCAACTTGCTTCGTGTATGCCGCAACCTTCAAGTTGCGGGAATCTATATTTTCATTAATTTTGTTTAGTTGATCTTGGCTTTTTTCTATTTTTTTCTCGGCATTATTGACCATTTTTTTATTTGTCTTTTCGCTTAAAGTTTTGCCATTGTTTTTTAAGTCAGCTAATTCTTGATTTTGGATCGCTAGGTTCGCTTCTTGTAGTTGAGATTTTTCTTGCAGCTTAGCAATTTTCTTGTTTTCTTTTGCAAGTTTACTTTCTATAGTTTCAGATCCATTTCTATTGTTAATCAAAAGGCGCTGCTGCTGTTGCATTTGCATAAACATTTGATTTTGCTGTCTGTTCATTTGGTTTGCAGCGTTCATTTGTCTTTGCGCGCCGGAGAATTGGGCAGTTGTAATAAAAGGTGTTGCGAGCAGTAAAACGATGATTGATAAAAATTTCATAACTTGATTTGGGTTTTTGAAAGATTCAAAAGTAACATAATAGCTTTTTATTATTAGCCAATAATTAAATTTCTTTTGATGCTTGTCGTTTTTGGATATTCTTTACAATTAAACCGTAAGCAATGAGTTATCTGTAGAATTTGTAAAAGCTTTTAATATTACCTACTAGCGGATATTATTATCGAGAGCTATAAAGTGATCGATTCGCATGAGGGATAGCAGCGGCATCCTTTTGCGGAGCGCTAGCGGAACAAAAGATACAGCGGATAGCCCGACCCGCAAGTGCAAGGAGGAACGACGAAGCACTCTTGCGGGTCATGCCCAAAAACAAAAAACCCTTGCTCCCGAAAAATCGGTAAAGCAAGGGTTTAAATTTAAAATCACAAATAGTTAATCAACAATTTGAGATCTAATATCTGTAATATTCTGGTTTAAATGGACCAGTAACTTCTACACCTATGTAAGCAGCTTGATCGTCACGTAACGTTTCCAATTCAACACCTAATTTAGCTAAGTGCAAGAAAGCCACTTTTTCATCTAAATGCTTTGGTAACATATATACTTCATTTTTATATGAAGCACTATTTTTCCACAATTCGATTTG
The DNA here is from genome assembly GCF_900129585.1 of Flavobacterium micromati. Classification (GTDB taxonomy): domain Bacteria; phylum Bacteroidota; class Bacteroidia; order Flavobacteriales; family Flavobacteriaceae; genus Flavobacterium; species Flavobacterium micromati. Next base: position 212,774 of record NZ_FQWF01000001.1, on the reverse strand, counting down.
AGCTAAAGTCTGATTTGTAAAGGAGTTACTCATTACAAAACTTGGATGTCCAGTTGCACAGCCTAAGTTTACTAAACGACCTTCGGCCAAAATTAAAATGTCATTTCCAGCAATTGTATATTTATCAACTTGTGGTTTGATCTCTACTTTAGTTGCACCATGGTTAGTATTTAACCAAGCCATGTCAATTTCGTTATCAAAATGTCCGATGTTACAAACGATGGTTTTATCTTTCATTTTCTCAAAATGAGAACCTAAAACAATATCTTTATTTCCAGTGGTTGTGATGATAATATCAGCTGTTGCAATAACAGTATCTAATTTTTTTACTTCAAAACCATCCATTGCAGCTTGTAGTGCACAAATTGGGTCAATTTCAGTAACTGTAACAATAGATCCAGCGCCTCTAAACGAAGCCGCAGTTCCTTTTCCTACGTCACCGTATCCACAAACAATTACTCTTTTTGCCGCTAACATAACATCAGTAGCACGACGAACTGCATCAACTGCACTTTCCTTACAACCGTATTTATTGTCAAATTTTGATTTAGTTACAGAGTCATTTACGTTTATTGCAGGCAAATGCAAAGTTCCTTCTTTCATACGTTCGTACAAACGGTGAACTCCAGTAGTAGTTTCCTCAGATAAACCTTTGATTCCAGCAATTAATTCTGGGTAACGGTCAAAAACCATATTAGTTAAATCTCCACCATCATCAAGAATCATGTTCAATGGTTTTCTATCTTCACCAAAAAATAATGTTTGCTCAATACACCAGTCAAAATCCTCTTCGTTCAAGCCTTTCCAAGCGTAAACTTGAATTCCAGCAGCAGCTATCGCAGCAGCAGCTTGATCTTGAGTAGAGAAAATGTTACAAGAAGACCAAGTAACTTCAGCACCAAGAGCGATCAATGTTTCGATTAAAACCGCAGTTTGAATTGTCATGTGTAAACATCCTGCAATACGAGAACCTGCAAGCGGTTGTTCGTCTTTGTATTCAGCACGAAGCGCCATTAAACCTGGCATTTCAGCTTCTGCTAGTTCAATTTCTTTTCTTCCCCAAGCTGCTAGAGAAATGTCTTTTACTTTGAAAGCCACAAAAGGCATAGTTGTAGTACTCATTTATAGTATATTTGTAATGTAAATTTTTTGCAAAATTACGTAATAAAGTTATGATTTTAAAACGATTCCTAAATATTTATGAATTGTTTAGTTTTGTAATCTTTTAAAAATCAGTAAAATAATTTTTTCAAACGGATTATTTTTAATTTTATGAGCTATTTCCCGCTTTCCACTGTATCTTTTATAAAGCTTCCAGCCTTCAAAAGGCTGGAAGCTTTATAAAATCATGCCTCCCGAAGCTTCGGGACAATTAGGGCTAGCTATCACAATACTAACATGCCATTATTCAAAACAATACAATTTAGTTCTACAACACAAATTCTAGTTTGGAAGATTTCCGAATCCTATGAAGAGCTTTACGATGCCATTATATTAAATGATAAAAACAGCATCCGACTCGCTGGAATGAAGTCTCAATTGCACCAACGCGCTTTTTTGAGTGTGCGTAAATTGCTGAATATCGCAGGTTACACGGATTTTGATTTGTACTACGATGAATTTGGAAAACCGCATCTTACCGACGGCAAGTTTATTTCTATCACCCATTCTCATGATTTTTCGGCAATTATCATCAGTGACGAAACGGTAGGAATTGATATTGAGCTACAAAGAGATAAAATTATCAAGATTGCAGATAAATTTTGTGATACTGAATATCAATTTTTAAACCTTGAGAATAAAGAAAAATTTATTCGGAAATTAACGGTCATTTGGGGTGCAAAAGAAGCTATTTTCAAAATTAGAAATGAAAAAGGAATTAGTTTTAAAGATCACATTATAGTCAATTTATTTGACTTGAATAATGAGGAAGCAATTGCGGAACTACATTTCAATAATCTCGTCAAAGACTTTAAAATCTACTTTGAAGAAATCGAAGGATTTACTTTGGTTTATGCTTTTCAGGAAGGTATTTAAAACAAATAAGTTACTTTTTTTGGACGCACAGGCACAAAAGCGCAATTTGTAACTTTTTGATAAATTAAAAATAACCAAAAACTTAGCGACTGCGAGACTTCGTGGATTTCTTCCTAAGTAATCTTTAGTTTGTTTTTTGCCTCAAAGTTGCAATTTTTTTTAGTTTTGATAAATCAAAAATATCAATAGATTAGCGACTTTGAGACTTCGTGGCGTAACTTTTTTAAGTAATCTATTTTCCTTCCAATTAATACACAATTCCAGTATTGTACAGTACAATTTTTTTATTTACAAACTCAATCACCGCAACTTGTCACGCTGGAAGCGTCTCAACTATTTAAGTAATTCTATTACTAATAATGCTACATCGTCGCGGTTTTCAATTTGTTTTTTCATAGTAGTTTAAAATGATTCACGGGTGTAAAATGTATTTTTTCTAATTATATAAAACACTTTAATATTTTAAATATTTCAGCTAAACGTTACTAATTTTATTGACCTTTTGAAGTAAAGCATCGTTACTATATTATGATTTTATTTACAACGCCGAACAAAAAAACATAAAACAAACTTTTTTTAAAGGTAATACTATTTACTTTTGTGTTTATCATGAGGAAGAAAGATAATATTATATATCACCAAATACTTAAAGCAAAGTCAGAAAAAAGGAAACTTTTGGCTATTTTATTAGATCCTGATAAAATTGTTTTGGACAATATAGAAATTCTGATTAGAAAAATAAATCAATCGCCGGCCACTCATGTGTTCATTGGCGGAAGCCAAGTTGAAAATGATAATATTGATGAATTAATATTTAAACTTCGGCAGTTCACTATATTCAAAAGTCGAGAGCCTTTACCAATTGTATTGTTTCCTGGTAATCCATCGCAAATTTCTGATCAAGCAGATGCTATTTTATTCCTGTCTCTACTATCTGGGAGAAACCCTGATTATTTGATAGAACAACAGGTTATAGCTGCACCCATATTAAAAAAAACTCAACTTGAAATCATTTCTACTGGATACATTTTAGTAGAAAGCGGCAATGAAACTGCGGTTGCTCGTGTGAGTAAAACAAAACCATTGGACAGGGAAAACTTATATTTAGCGTTGGCAACAGCGCAAGCAGGAGAAATGTTAGGAAGCAAATTAATTTACCTTGAAGCAGGAAGCGGAGCAAACCAAGCTGTTCCATTTGAAATGATCGAATTAGTTTCTAGAAATATTGGAATTCCATTAATCGTTGGTGGCGGAATTGTAAGTTTACAAGGAATTCAAAACGCATATGATGCTGGAGCTGATTTAGTAGTTATAGGTACTGCGTTTGAAAATGATATTCATTTTTTTGATTCGTATTTAAATGCCAAACCTAGTTCTAGTAATTTGATTATTCAAAATAAATAAAGGAAATAAATAATGGTTGAATTTTTTCTTGATGCTTACAAAAATGCCTCTACAAGTCAAATAATGCTTGAAATAATAGTATTCGTGTTCGGGATTTTAAGCGTTTTATTTGCTAGAAAAGAAAACATTTGGGTTTACCCAACAGGGTTAATTGCCACCATTATATCAGTATATTTACTTTATGTTGCAGGCTATTTAGGCGATATGATGATCAACGGTTACTTTTCAATTATGAGCATTTATGGTTGGTACAAATGGTCGAAAAAAGAAAACGATACTTTTGAATTACCAATTACAAGAACTAATAATAACGAAAAAGCTATTGGTATTTTACTTTTTTTGATCACAATTGTATTAGTTTTTGGCATCTATAAATATTTTGAATACGAAATCCACTTTGAAAATTTCTTCGACATAATTGCTTCGGGAGTATTTTTTACCGCAATGTGGTTTATGGCTAATAAGAAAATTGAAAACTGGACACTTTGGATAATAGGTAATATAATAGTAACCCCTCTGTATGCATATCGCGGATTAGGAATATTATCTTTACAATATTTAATCTTTACATTTTTGGCAATATTAGCTTATTTAGAATGGAGAAAAATCTTAAACAAGAACAGTCTGCAATCATAAAGATTGCATTGTTTGGTCCGGAAAGCACTGGCAAAACCACTTTAGCGACCCAACTAGCGTCACATTATCAAACAGTTTGGGCTCCTGAGTTTGCTCGCGATTATCTCCAAGAAAAGTGGGATAAGTGCAAGCAGATTTGCGATGTTAGTGATATGTTACCTATTGCTTTTGGGCAAGTCAGACTTGAAAATGAGAAGTTGGCTGTAGCCAACAAATATCTTTTTTGTGATACTAATTTATTGGTCACAAAGGTTTTTTCGGAGCTGTATTATAATTTTTGTGATCCACTACTAGAAAAAGCGGCTCAAGAACATCAATATGATTTATTTTTCCTGACTGATATTGATGTGCCATGGGAAAAAGACGATTTACGAGATAAAAAAGAAGGACGAGAAAGTGTTTTTGAAAGGTTTAAACAGTCATTAATTGACAATAAAAAACCTTTCGTTACACTATCTGGCAGCAAAGAGTCGAGATTAAAAAAGGCAATTTCAGTAATTGATGATATGTCTAGGGCTCAAGATATGGGACTTTCTTCTAACGATCTTGTACAAATTTATGATCGAGGGATTTCGTTACAAACAATTCAACAGCAATTGCAATTTCTTCAAAATGGAATTGCTAAAACAGCTTTAGTAGAGCCAGCAACTATAGGCAATGGAATTCTCCAACTTTCTGAAAAAGAGATAGAAGCTAAATCGGCTTTTTTCGAACATAATAAACATTCGGTACAACTTCTAAAATTTGTTCCTGCATCAGGAGCTGCAACAAGAATGTTTAAGTTTCTAATCACTTTTCTGGAGGAATATGACTTTAAAATTGAAACACTGCAACATTATATAGACCGGAAGAAAGATAGTGAGCTTTCTCTTTTCATAAGTTCAATAGAAAAATTTCCTTTTTTTGAAACTATTAATGTGATGTTAAAATCTAAATTTTCTAATTCAGAAACATTGAATAAAGATGAAAAGAATTTCTACTTCATAAAGTTTTTACTGTCAACAGATTATTTAAATTTTGCTAACAAGCCAAAAGGGATATTGCCTTTTCATAAATATCCAGTAAATATAGTCACGCCCGTAGAGGCTCATTTACAAGAATGTATTTCCTATTCTAGTGGGAACGGGAATTCACAGTTGCATTTTACTGTCTCAGAAGGGCATCAGCAACAATTTGAAGAGATTGTTGATTCAGTAAAAAGTAAAGTAGAAGAAGAGTCAAATATTGCCATTTCAGTTTCTTATTCTTATCAAAATGAACGTACGGATACCTTAGCTATTGATTTAGAAAGTAATCTATTTCGGGACCATTCTAATCAATTAATTTTTAGACCAGCAGGACATGGTTCTTTGATTGAAAACTTAAGCGTATTAGACGCAGATATTATTTTTATAAAAAACATTGACAATGTGATTTACGGCAATAATGAACAAATTGCGATTTATAAAAAAGCGCTGGCAGGGATTTTAATGGAACTGCAACAACAGCTTTTTAGTTACTTAAAAGAATTAGATAGTGAAGTTATTACAAATGTAAAATTAGACGAAATTAAAATCTTTTTAGAAACAAAACTGTATGGGAAAGTTCCTGATCAATATGAAAGTATGAGTTTAGAAACGAAAGTGAAGTTTATTAAAAAAGCTTTGAACAAACCCATCCGTGTATGTGGAATGGTTAGAAATCAAGGAGAACCTGGTGGTGGTCCTTTTTGGGTTCGAAATAGTCAAGGTGAAATATCACTTCAAATTGTTGAGAGTTCACAAGTAGATTTAGAAAATGAACAGCAAAAAAATATCTTAACTGCTGCCACACATTTCAATCCTGTTGATCTGGTATGCGGAATTAAAAATTATAAAAATGCACGCTTTAATTTAGAAAATTTTGTCGATGTTAGTAGCGGTTTTGTAGTCGATAAAACTGTACTTGGAAAAAAAATTAAAGGTTATGAATTGCCAGGTTTATGGAATGGCGCAATGTATAATTGGTTGACGGTTTTTGTTGAAGTTCCATTAATTACTTTTAATCCTGTGAAAACGGTAAATGATCTTTTGAAAGCAGGACACCAAATGTTATAGTTTTAGATAACACCCAACTTAAATGGAAACAGAAAAAATTGTATCAGAAGTTAGCTATAAAGCAGTACGAAGTAGTGGAGCAGGCGGGCAGAATGTAAATAAAGTTTCATCTAAGGTTGTTCTAACTTTTGATTTGAAAAATTCTCAAGGATTATCGGAGGCAGAAAAATTATTGATAAATTCTAATTTGTTTTCAAGATTAACATTAGATTCTATTTTAATTTTAAATTGTGATGAAGATCGAAGTCAGTTTCGAAACAAAGAAATTGTTACCAAAAGATTTTTAGACTTGATAAAAAAGGCTTTGGTTGTCCCAAAAGAAAGAAAACCAACTAAAATTCCGAAATCGGTAATCCGGAAACGAATTAAGAATAAAAAGATTATTTCGGAAGTTAAGAAAACTAGAAAAAGACCGGAGTTTTAAAAAATCTAAGTCAGACAAAAATTGCACAAATTCGGATGATTTAAAATTACACGAATCTTTGAAAAATCAATAAATTTTTTAAACGACTTTTCCTGGTGTTAATTCGTTTAATCTTTCGCTAAAAAACAACTGAACTTTTAGCTGTTTTTTAGAATTTTAAATTTGCTTTATTAGGTTTTATAGGTTTATCTTTGCGCCGTCTCAAAGGGGTGCTTCAATTCTGAAAATTCAGAAGAACAGGCTGAGATCATACCCAACGAACCTGAGCAAGTAATGTTGCTAAGGGAAAAAACGACACAATTATAGAGTGCACGCTATTATTATGTCGTAGGAAACAATCATTAATTAAACTAACAAAAAAGAATAATTCCCCCTTTTATTCGTAAACTTTTTACGGATGAAAACTATTTCAAATTTATCTCGCCGAAACACTAAAGCTTCTGCGGCAAAGACACAAAGTGTAACTTATTTGTTGTCTATTTTCTTTTCTCTTTTTTCTTTTCTCTCTTTTGCCCAAGTAAAAGATACTACTGAGGTTAACCAGTTGGATGACGTTTTAGTATCTGCTGTTCGTGCAACGATAAAAACTCCTGTAAGTTTTAGTAATCTAACTAAAAAGGATATTAAATCTCGTAATCTCGGTCAAGACATTCCTATTTTAATGAACTATTTGCCTTCAGTTGTGACAACTACTGATGCTGGAAATGGAGTGGGTTACACAGGAATCCGAGTGCGTGGTAGTGATGCAACCCGCGTGAATGTTACCATAAACGGAATTCCATATAACGACTCCGAAAGTCATGGGACTTTTTGGGTAAACATGCCTGATTTTGCATCGTCTTTAGAAAGCTTGCAATTGCAACGTGGTGTAGGAACTTCAACGAACGGTGCCGGAGCTTTTGGTGCTAGTTTGAATATGTTAACTGATAGTTATTCGAAAGAAAGCACAGGCGAAATCTCTAATTCTTTTGGTAGTTTTAATACTAGGAAGCACACCGTAAAGTTCAGTACAGGATTGTTAAACGATCATTTTGAATTAGCAGGACGTGTTTCTGCGCTAAAATCAGATGGTTATATTGACAGAGCTTTTTCTGATTTAAAATCGTATTTCTTGCAAGGAACGTATGTGGGGAAATCTACTTTGATTAAAGCTTTAGCCTTTGGTGGAAAGGAGCAAACATACCAAGCTTGGAATGGCTTAGAAGATCTAGACAAACTTAAAAATGATCGTACTTTCAATCCTTCAGGAATGTTCACAGATGAATTTGGTAATATGCGTTTTTATGAAAATGAAACTGATAACTACCAGCAAGATCATTATCAATTGCACTGGAACGAAAGAATAAGTGGAAAATGGAGTACTAATTTAGCTTTTCATTATACAAAAGGGAAAGGTTATTTTGAAAGTTATAAAGAAAAAGCTAGATTTTCAGAGTATGGATTAACGCCAATTTCTATTGGAGGCACTACGATTAATAGAACAGATTTAATTCGTCAAAAATGGTTGGACAATGATTTTTATGGTACGACTTTTTCGGCAAATTTCAAAGATGAGAAACTGAATGTTGTTTTAGGAGGTGGTTACAATAAATATGAAGGAGATCATTATGGCCGTGTTATTTGGGCGCGTTTTGCCTCACAGTCTGAATTGGACGATCGCTATTATGAGGACAGTGCGTCAAAAACAGATGGAAACCTTTTTGCGAAAGCAAATTATCAAATTGCCGAAAAGTTAAACTTGTATGGAGATTTACAAATTAGAAATGTTCACTATCAAGCTAATAGTATCGAAGCAGGTTTAGTAAATGACAATTTTAATTTCTTTAATCCAAAAGCTGGTTTGAACTACGATTTGAATAAAAACAACGCTTTATATTTTTCTTATGCTAGAGCTAATCGTGAGCCCAATAGGAATGATTATGAAAACGGAAGTCCAAAACCGGAGCGTTTAGACAACTACGAATTAGGATTGCGACATGTTACTGGCAAATTAAAATTTAACGCTAACATGTATTATATGGGTTATAAAGATCAATTAATCGTAACTGGGGCTTTGAACGATGTTGGTGCGCCAATTCGTGAAAATAGTGGAGACAGTTATCGTTTAGGTATAGAGCTGGATGCTACAATTACTATTCTCGAAAATCTATTTATTAGCCCAAATGCGACAATAAGCACCAATAAAAACAAAGATTTTTTCTTTAGAAGGGACGGTGTATTGACTTCGCTTGGTGATACAAATATTGCGTATTCCCCTGATTTTATCGCAGGTAATATGATTACTTTTTTACCAATTAAAAATCTTCAAATTGCCTTTTTATCGAAATTCGTTGGTGAACAGTATATGGCAAACATAGACGCGGAAGGTTCTAAACTGAGATCTTATTTTGTAAATGACTTAAACGTTTCGTATGAGTTTATGCCAAAAGGAGTTTTTAAATCAATTTATCTCTCGGCGTTAGTCAATAATATTTTTAATTACAAATACATATCGAATGGTTTTTTCTACACTTTTGATGATGATTTTTCTAATCCGCCAGCAGTGGCAACAATTGAAGGGGCAGGGTTTTATCCTCAAGCGGGAATTAATTTTTTGATGGGATTAACGTTGAAGTTTTAATTTTTGTTAGCCAAATTTAAATCTATAAATTGTTTTCATGGTATTGACAATGTAGTTTTAAAATTAAAAAAGCCTGACTTACTGTTGTAAGTTGGGCTTTTTTTTTAACAATAGGCAAAAGGCTCTTTTTATTATTTTTTAAATAATTCTTGCAAGACGTTACAAATAATATAAATAGAAGTTTATTTGACAAATTTTAAATTAAGTAAATAATTAATCAGATTATTTTTATATTTACCTTCTGATAAACAAAGGGTTATTAATTATTTAATTATAAAAATGAAAAAATTTAAAATTGTATTTCTTATTACTTTCTTTTTTACTGGACTTCAAAGTTATTCTCAAATAGCGGTCACCGGCTTTACTAATTATGTAGTGGGAATGAGTACCAGTAAAAATAAAACTTTAAACTTCGAGTTAAAAGTTTTTGCTTATAATTATGTCGATGAATTGCCTATCGAAACAAATGTATTTTATAATTTTGAAACTAAAGAATACCATCGATTCTCTATTGGTTTGGGTATAAATTTAAGTCCCTTTAGAGGTTTTGATGAAATAAATTCATTGGTAATTCCTGCATCGTTAGAGATTTTTCCAATCAAGGATTTTAAAAAAATTGCTATAGTTTTAGAAGTAACGCCTGAATTACGAATTGAAGATGGAGCTGTATTACGAAGTCTTATTGGAATTAGATATTCTTTTGATAAAAAATAGTTGGGTTAAAAACTAAATTATATTGGAACTGAAGTTTATATTTTGCCTTGGAGTACTATAAGATGAATGTAAGAAATTGATGAAACCTAACGTATTACTTATAAATTTTCCTTGGATAATGAAATAAAAGTCAAATTGCTTTTCTGCCATGTTCAAGTGTTTTTAATTAAAAACCCTTAAAACATCACCATTTAATTCAGCTCGGTATTGTTTCAACGGATATTGTAATTTTCCTTGTCCTGTAAATAAACTGTATTCCTCGTTATCACAAGCACAAAGAAGATTGATACCTTTTATTGTCATTGTAGAACAAGAAGATAAAGGTTGGTTTGGACAGGCTGCATCAAAAGCATTGTATCCGGAACCAGTATTGAAAACTACAACCCCACGAACACCTCTTCCAGGAATTAAAACCGCATTACTCACAAATTTAAGACTGGAATATTCAGGCAAATTCAAATTGAGATCAATCAAAACAGTGTAATTTGGCAGATTGGGGTTATTATTCCTAGCCACTTGCTCACTGCATGAATTCAGAACTAAAAACAGTAAAAAAAAGAAGGAATATTTTTTCATTTTAAAATAGTGTCAAAGTATTAGCGAAACAAATTTAATTTATTTAACTTTGAATTATATATGATTAACATATATTTATAGACAAAAAAACAATAGTATTATCTTAGTGGAAAGAAATCCCGTCCTGATGGGATTTTTTCTATTTATATAAATAAAGAAGTTATGAGTACAGTATCGTATTACACCGCTGAAGGGTTGAAGAAATTAAGAGAAGAACTAGACCATTTGAAAAGCGTTATGCGTCCTAAAGCATCTGCTGATATAGCCGAAGCAAGAGATAAAGGCGATCTTTCTGAAAATGCTGAGTACGATGCGGCTAAAGAAGCGCAAGGCATGCTAGAAATGCGTATCGCTAAACTCGAAGAAGTACATTCAAACGCGCGCTTAATTGATGAAACGCATCTTGATCTTTCTAAAGTTTTGATATTATCAAATGTAAAAATTAAAAACCAAACCAATGGAATGGTTATGAATTATACGTTGGTTGCTGAAAGTGAGGCTGATTTAAAAACAGGAAAAATTTCAGTTACTTCTCCAATAGGAAAAGGATTATTAGGGAAATCAGTAGGCGAATTTGCTGAAATTACGGTCCCAAATGGTGTTTTGAAATTCGAAATTTTAGAAATAACACGAGATTAATTTTTGGAAAAGTTTATCTGTTTTGTTATTAATCAGTTAGACAAGTAGCCATATAAACGAATAAACAATGTCAATATTTACTAAAATAGTCAAGGGAGAAATACCGTGTTACAAAATAGCCGAGGATGAAAATTTCTTGGCTTTTTTGGATGTGAACCCAAACGCAAAAGGACATACGCTGTGTATTCCTAAAAAAGAGATCGATAAATTTTTTGAAATCGACGATGATTTGTATGTGGGGCTAATGCTATTTTCTAAAAAAGTCGCTATTGCCTTAGAAAAAACAATTCCGTGTAAACGAATAGGAATTGCGGTTATTGGACTTGAAGTGCCACATGCTCACGTGCATTTAATTCCTTTAAATGATATGGATGAAATGCGTTTTCAAAATAAAGTCTCTCTATCTAAAGAAGAATTTGAAGCTTTGGCACAAAATATTCAAAACAATTTGTAATGTTTCTATAAATTAAATTAACTGGTATGGTTTTCGTATTAAGGGAATAAATGAAAATTTATTCCCTTTTATTTTTTCGAATTTTTAGAATAATATGAAAAATATCTTTGTAATCCTTCTTTTCTTTTTTACGCTAATAAATTTTGGTCAAGCCACGACTGCATATTCGTTGATAGATGCTAAAATGAAGGCAATGCCATCGAGTTCAACAACTTCTACAACGGCAATTGCCAGTTATATAAAAGAGAATTTTAAAACACAAACAGATAAAGTTCGGGCCTCTTTCTATTATACAGCTTCAAATATAAGTTACGATGTTGCGAACATGTTTGACGTAAATTTCAATGAAACAACTCAGGAAAAAATTGCAACAACTTTAAAATCTAAAAAAGGAGTTTGTATTCATTACGCTGAAACTTTTAATGACATCAACAACAAAATGGGAATTCAGTCGTATGTGATCGAAGGATACACAAAAAAAGATGGAAAAGTAGGCAATTTGGCTCACGCGTGGAATGCCGCAAAAATAGACGGTAAATGGTATATTTTTGATCCAACTTGGGGTTCAGGATATGTTGATAAGGGAAAATTTTTTAAAAAAATGAACAATATTTATTTTAAAACTGACCCTAAAAAAATGATCATTTCGCATATTCCTTTCGATTATTTGTGGCAGTTCCTGAATTATCCTATTACAAATAGTGAGTTCTATCAAGGCAAAATCCAAGTTAATAAATCTAAAAAATATTTTGACTTTGAAAAAGAAATTTCCATTTACAATAATTTAAAAAAGGAAGATCAATTATTTGAATCAGCAGAGCGAATTAAAAAAAATGGTTTGAAAAGCGCAATGATTCTGGAGCGTTATGAAGGGAAAAATGAGCATTTAGACAATTTACGCAACAATAATACTATCGAAAAACTAAATGCTATTGTTTTTGAAATGAATGAAGCAGTTGTTTTACTAAATGATTTTATTTACTATCGAAATAACAAATTCAAACCTACTTTCTCAGATGATAAAATTAGTAAAATGATTGAAAGTCCCAGAGAGAAATTAAAAAAATGCGAAAATGACATTTATAAATTAGCGATTGTGAGTGATCAAAATGCTAGTCAAGTAGCAGCGATTAAAAAAAACTTAATTATTACTTTGGCGCAAGCCGAAGAACATGCAGTATTTGTAAAAAATTATTTAACTAAGTCCAAAATAGTAAGAAAAACAATGTTTTCTAAAGTATTTTGGTTATAAATTCCTCTAGATTAAAGTTGTTTTTTGAGACTCACCTGCATGGTAGTGCCTTTTCCAATTTCTGAGTTCAAGACTTTAATAGTTCCTTTGTGGTATTCTTCAACAATTCTCTTTGTTAATGAAAGTCCTAATCCCCAACCTCTTTTTTTGGTTGTAAAACCCGGTTCAAAAATAGTTTTAAATTGTTTTTTTTGGATTCCTTTTCCGGTATCGGAAACGTTTATTTTTACATAATTATCATCATGCTTGATTTCTAAAACTAATTTGCCTTTTCCTTTCATAGCGTCAATTGCGTTTTTGACTAAATTTTCAATTGTCCAACTGTGTAATATAGGATTTAGAGACACCAGTACTGGATAATCTGGAGCATAAAATGAAAATTCAATTTGTTTTGAGAATCGAGATTGTAAATAATCATAGGATTGCTGTGTTTCGGCAATAATATCTTTAGTTTCTAACTTTGGGGCAGATCCAATTTTTGAGAATCGATCCGTGATAGTTTGTAAACGTTCAATATCCTTTTCAATTTCTAAAGTGGTGCTTTGATCGACATTTTCTGCTTTCAGTAGTTCTACCCAACCAATTAATGATGAAAGTGGCGTTCCTATTTGGTGCGCTGTCTCTTTAGCCATTCCAGCCCAAAGTTTGTTTTGCGTTGCCATTTTAGTGCTTTTATAAAAATTATAAACTAATGCTCCAAAAAGCACTATAATAAGGACTAATGCAATGGGATAATATTTCAGTTTATTGAGTAATGCCGAGTTTCCATAATACAATTTCTGAAATTTTCCAGGAACATACTCAATTACGATAGCTTCATTTTCATTTTTCAGGTTCATTAAAAATTCTAAAGCCTCTTTTTCATTTTGCACTATAGTTTCTTCAATATTAACTGTGTTAATAATACTATCATTTTCGGTAAGGATGATGGGAATGGAAGTATTGTTGCTAAAAATCAACAACGGAAGTCCAACATCAGCATTCTGATCAGCATTTATAAATGATTTTTGGGCTTGAGCCCAAAGATTCATTTTGAGTCGTTCTTCGCTTTTAAAAATTTGAAAAAAAGTATAGGTATTCCAAAGTATCAATGAAATTATTAAAAAAGAGGCGAAAATAATAACCCAACGGCTTGTGTTTCTTCTATCAGAAAACTGCATACAGAGAATTTTAAATGATAAATATAACTAAATAAATAAGGAAATAATTCAGATTCAATGAAGAATTTAATTTGACCATTTGTGATTCACACAACTAATGAAATTCTGAGGTGTAGTCTGCAAATCTAAATTCATTTGTTTACTTTTGTATTAAATAGCTTCAAATTTAAAAGTATGATTACAATTGATCCAAAAACTATTGGAACTGCAAAATTACAAGGATATTTACAAGGTTCAGTGGGTCCAAGACCTATAGCTTTTGCCAGTACAATGGACGTGGAAGGAAATCCAAATGTTTCTCCTTTTAGTTTTTTCAATGTTTTTAGTGCTAATCCACCAATTCTTGTTTTTTCACCTGCAAGGCGCGTGCGTGATAATTCAGTAAAGCATACGTTAATTAATGCCGAGGCTACAGGTGAAGTCGTAATCAATGTTGTCAATTATGACATGGTGCAGCAAATATCACTTGCCAGTACAGAGTACGCCGATGGTGTTGATGAATTTATTAAATCGGGTTTAACGCCTGTTATTTCTGAAGTGGTTAAACCATATAGAGTAAAAGAAGCGCCAGTTCAGTTTGAATGCAAAGTGACGCAGATTATTCCTTTAGGAACAGAAGGAGGAGCAGGAAATTTAATTCTTTGTGAGGTACTGCGAATTCATATTAACGAAAATATTTTGGATCAAAATGGCGTAATTGATCAACATAAAATTGATTTGGTTTCCAGATTAGGCGGAAACTGGTATTCAAGATCCAATCAGGGACTTTTTGAAGTGCCAAAACCTGTTTCCACTTTAGGAATTGGTGTCGATGCAATTCCTAATTTTGTGAAGGAAAGCACTGTGTTCAATGGAAATGATTTAGGTATGCTAGGTAATATTGAAGCTTTGCCAACTGAAGAAGAAATTAGTATATTTGTAAAAGATAATTTTGAAGTAAAAGGTGTTTTGAGTGCCGATGATGAGTTAAAAAAATATCAGCTTGCTAAAGATTATTTAATTAAAAATGAAGTGCTAACTGCCTGGAAAGTCCTTTTAGCGAAAAAATAAATAGAGCCAAACAATAAAAAAATAGAGATGATGGAAGTTACAGGAAAAGTTAAAATGATCGATCAGACTAAAGAAGTTGGATCTGGAGGTTTCAAGAAAAGAGACATTGTTGTTACTACTGATGAGCAATATCCACAGCATATTCTCGTACAATTTGTACAGGATAAATGTGATTTATTGAATGGTTTTCAAGTTGGAGAACCAGTGAAAATTGATATTAATCTGAGAGGAAGAGAATGGACTAATCCGCAGGGAGAGGTTGTTTATTTCAATACAATTCAAGGCTGGAGAATTGCTAAATTACAAGGTGAATCTCCTTCTGCAGCACAAATGCCTCCTATGCCTACCGCTCAAGCATTTGCACCAGCAACTAATTTAAATGAAGAAGAAGCTGACGATTTGCCATTCTAAAATAAAATTATAATTTTTTTAATTCCAAATTCCAAATTGAGCTTGTCTTCAAATTGGGATTTGGTTTTTTTTTTTTTTGAAAAAAAATGTTGCCGCTGAGGTGAGTTGTGCGTGGACATTAGATTGTTGAAAACCCGATTGAAATTGATGAAAATGTATTATTTATCTCCTACTTTATTTTTTCCAGCTGTAACTCAAGCTAATCATGATGGAATTCTAGCCATTGGGGGAGATTTGTCTCCACAGCGGCTGCAACTAGCGTATCAAAGTGGCATATTTCCTTGGTTTGAGGAGGGAGAACCAATCGTTTGGTGGTCCCCAAATCCAAGGATGGTTTTGTTTTTGAATGAATTAATTATTTCTAAAAGTATGCGAAACATTCTAAATAGAAATAGTTTTACGGTAACTTTCAATCAAAAGTTTAGAGATGTAATTTCAAATTGTCAAAATATAAAACGAGATGGTCAAAAAGGGACGTGGATTACGAATGACATGATTGACGCGTATGTTAAACTGCACGAGTTAGGTATAGCGAAATCAGTTGAAATTTGGCAAAACGACACCTTAGTGGGCGGTTTGTACGGCATTGACCTAGGACACGTTTTTTGTGGAGAAAGTATGTTTTCTAGGGTATCGAATGCTTCAAAGGTTGCTTTCATCGCTTTAGTAGAAAAATTAAAAAAAGAAAACTACAAACTAGTGGATTGCCAAGTTTACAATCCGCATCTCGAAAGTTTGGGATGCAGAGAAATAGAACGCGATGAGTTTATGGAACTATTGAAGAGCGAATAATATTTAGAATCAATCTATCTGTTAGTTTCATCTTTTTCAGTATTTTATATTTATTGCATTACAGCGCCCTTTTTGGCGGGCGGGGGGCTTTCCAACAATCCGTCACGTGATCATCTACAACTCCAACAGCTTGCAGAAATGCGTAAACAACTGTAGAACCTACAAATTTAAATCCTCGTTTTCTCAAATCTTTACTAACTGTATCAGAAAGTGAAGTAGTAGTAGGAACTTCTTTTAAAGAATTTCGTTTGTTGATGATGGGTTTATTATCGACGAAGTTCCAAATATATTTTGAAAAACTACCAAATTCCTCTTTGATTCTTAAAAAAGCTTGTGCATTGGTAACGGCAGAGTAGACTTTAAGTTTATTTCGAATAATACCTGCATTTTGCAAAAGTTCGAGGATTTTATCGTCGTTGTATTGAGCGATTTTTTTATAATCAAATTGGTCAAATGCTTTTCTGAAATTTTCTCTTTTGTTTAAAATGGTAATCCAGCTTAGTCCTGCTTGAAAGGTTTCCAAGATTAAGAATTCAAATAAAGTTGAGTCATCATAAACGGGAACGCCCCATTCTTCGTCATGGTATTTTTTATATAAATCGCTGGAAGCGCACCAACCGCATCTTCGTTTGTCGTCTGTAATCATCTTTTTTCGGAGGCTAGATAATTTTTAATTATATAATGACCTAGATAAATTAGCGGAGTCAAGAGAATTGCAATTCCAAGCTTAAACGTATAACCTGTTAATGCGGAAGTAAGGAACGTATCAAAATTTATTTTGCCTGGCAACCAAAAGGCAATTCCCAAAACAATAAAAGAATCAAATAATTGGGAAATAATCGTTGAGCCCGTTGCTCTAAGCCAGATTTTGTTATCCCCAGTGCGCTTTTTAAAAAACCAGAAAACAGTCACATCAATTAATTGCGACACTAAAAAAGCGATAATGCTTCCCACGATGATCCACATACTTTGTCCAAAAACAGCAATGAATTGGGCATCGGTTACAGGGCTGATTCCTTTTGCAGCGGGAATACTAATTGCTAAAAGCAAAATAAGGAAGGAATAGGCAATCAATCCTGCTGTAATTAATGATAGTTTTTTAACTCCCTTTTCGCCAAAATATTCATTGATCAAATCAGTGGTTAAGAAAACGATAGGCCAAGGTAAAATACCAATACTCATCACAAATGGCCCTATTTGAATTAATTTCCCTCCAATCAATTCGGCGGTTACTGCATTTGTAATGAATATTCCGGCTAGAATAACAAATACAAGTTCTTTTTTGGTTGTGAACATGAAGTAATGTTTTGGCTAAATTAATATTTTATTTGAAAAAGATGAAAAAAAAATTGAGGAGTGTTAATGTATAAAAAAACCCATTCGATTGAACGAATGGGTTTGGTATTTTTTGTCAGAATTAAAATAAAATTAGGATTCTGAAAAACTTGTGGAACAGATTATCCTAAAGCAGCTCTTTTAAAACCGGTAACGATAAGATCTTTATCGATAGATTTAACATAAGATGCAACATTCATAGAACCATCTTTGATATAATCTTGGTTTACTAAAGTGTTGTCTTTGTAAAAACGTTGAATTTTTCCTTTAGAAATGTTTTCTAGCATAGCTTCTGGTTTTCCTTCTTGACGCAATAAATCTTTAGCAATTTCAATTTCTTTTTCGATAACAGCAGCATCAACACCAGCTTCGTTTAACGCAATTGGGTTCATTGCAGCAGCTTGCATTGCTACGTTTCTTGCAGCTTCTTCAGCTCCATCAACTTTAGCTGAAAGCGCAACTAGAGTTGCAATTTTGTTTCCAGAGTGAATGTAAAAACCGATAAAAGCACCTTCTAATTTCTCAAAAGTTCTGATTTCTAATTTTTCTCCAATAACACCTGTTTGTTCAATCAATTTGTCAGCAACTGTGATTCCGTTGAAATTAGATGCTAAAAATTCTTCTTTAGTATTGAAGTTCAATGCTAAATGAGCCATTTCAGTAGCCATTTTTACAAAGCTTTCGTTCATACCTACGAAGTCAGTCTCACAGTTCAATGTGATAACAACTCCAGCAGTTTTATCAGCATTTACAACAGCAATTGCAGCGCCTTCAGTAGATTCTCTATCTGAACGGTTTGCAGCTACTTTTTGTCCTTTTTTACGTAAGTTTTCAATCGCTAAATCGAAATCTCCTTCTGATTCAACCAAAGCTTTCTTGCAGTCCATCATACCTGCGCCTGTGATTGTTCTTAATTTATTTACGTCTGCAGCAGTAATTGTTGCCATAATAAGTTGTGTTAAATGTTATAAAAGTAAAAATTCCAATTCTTAAATCCCAAATTCCAATTTTAATAAATCACTAACTTAATGTTACTAATCTTTATGGAATTTGGAATTTAAAACTTGGAACTTAAAATTTGTTTTATTCTTCAGTTGCAGTTGGAGCAGCAGCTTCTGTAGCAGGAGCAGCTTCAACAACTGGAGCAGCTTCTACCGCTTCAGCAGCAGGAGCAGCAACTTCTGGAGTCGCTTCACCTTCTTTATCAGAACCTCTATCAGAAAGTCCTTCAACAATTGCAGCTGTAACTAAAGTTAAAATTTTATCAATTGATTTAGAAGCATCATCATTTGATGGAATTACGAACTCTACTTCACGTGGATCAGAGTTAGTATCAACCATTGCAAAAACTGGAATGTTTAATTTTTGAGCTTCTTTTATAGCGATGTGTTCCGCTTTGATATCAACTACGAACAAAGCAGCTGGTAGTCTAGACATGTCAGCGATTGAACCTAAGTTTTTCTCTAATTTAGCACGAAGACGATCAACTTGCAAACGCTCTTTCTTAGAAAGTGTCATGAATGTACCATCTTTCTTCATTTTATCAATAGTTGCCATTTTTTTAACGGCTTTACGGATAGTTACAAAGTTAGTTAGCATTCCACCAGGCCATCTTTCAGTGATGTAAGGCATGTTTGCAGCTTTTGCTTTTTCAGCAACGATATCTTTTGCTTGTTTTTTGGTAGCAACAAATAATATTTTTCTACCTGATGCAGCGATTTTTTTCAAAGCGTCATTTGCTTCTTCAATTTTTGCTGCAGTTTTATATAGATTGATAATGTGTATACCATTACGTTCCATATAGATGTAAGGAGCCATGTTTGGATCCCATTTTCTAGTCATGTGTCCAAAGTGAACACCTGCTTCTAGTAAGTCTTTAACTTCTATTTTGTTTGCCATTTTTGTTCTAGTTTACGTTCTGTTGATTAGCAATGTGTAAATGGCGATTTCTCGGCTTTATACATTTAGATGCTAAACTATTTCCTACCTCAATAGGAGAGCAACAACAACTGTTTTTTTTAATTTATGCTGAAATTTTTTCAGCATCTGTTCAATAATTTCAATATATCTGTGAATAGATATTGAAACAAGTTCAATATTAACGTTTAGAGAATTGGAATCTCTTACGAGCTTTCTTCTGACCGAATTTCTTACGTTCAACCATTCTTGGATCTCTTGTTAATAAACCTTGTGGTTTTAAGATAGCTCTGTTTTCAGCATTTACCTCACACATAACACGTGCTAGCGCCATTCTTACAGCTTCTGCTTGACCAGTTGAACCACCTCCGTAAACGTTTACTTTCACGTCAAAGTTGCTTACATTTTCTGTCATAGACATAGGCTGTAATACTTTGTACTGTAAAGTTGCAGTTGGGAAGTATGTTTCGAATGCTTTTTTGTTTACCGTGATTACTCCTGTTCCTTCTGAAACATAAACACGTGCAACAGCGGTTTTTCTTCTACCGATTTTGTGAATAACTCCCATTACTTAAGATCGTTAAGGTTAACTGTTCTCGGTTTTTGAGCGCCTTGTTTGTGCTCAGAACCTACAACAACATTTAAATTTCTAAAAAGTTCAGCTCCTAATTTATTTTTAGGTAACATTCCTTTTACTGCTTTTTCTACTAATAATGCAGGGTTTTTTGATTGCAATACTTTAGCAGTTAAAGTTCTTTGTCCTCCTGGGTAACCTGTGTGACGAATGTAAGTCTTCTCGTCCATTTTGTTACCTGTAAGGTTAATTTTTTCTGAGTTGATAACAATTACGTTATCTCCACAGTCAACATGTGGTGTATAACTTGCTTTGTATTTACCTCTCAAGATCATTGCGATCTTTGAAGCCATACGACCTAAGTTATGCCCATCAGCATCAACAACAATCCACTCTTTTGTAACGGTGGCTTTGCTTGCTGATTTTGTCTTGTAGCTTAATGCGTCCATAATATTATTTTAATTAAACATTCCATCCCCAATAAAGGGGTTGCAAAAGTACAATTAATTATTTTAAATACAAATACCTTAAAAGATTATTTCATTGCTCTTTTAGTGCTGATTATCAAATGAATATTTAAAAAAATCTATTTCTTGATATGATAAATGATTGCAATGTTGCTAATGATGTAATGCAGATGTATTATTTTTTCAAAATTTATTGAGATTTTCTCATTTTTCGAATCTAATTTCTACTTTATAATAGCTATTTTTGTAAATCACACTTACATTCGCTTTGATTGTTATATATTGTGCGTGTTTGATTAATCAACTACCATACATTTTCTTTATGAAAGCTAAAGCCACCTTAAAACAAATCGCCAAAGAACTTAATGTTTCTGTTTCTACAGTTTCAAAAGCGCTTAATGACAGTCCAGAAATCAGTGATTTGACTAAGTCCAAAATCAAAGAGTATGCCAAGCTAAAAAACTACAAACCAAACGTAATTGGTTTAAATTTAAAAAACAGAAAAACTAAAACTATTGGTGTAATTATTCCAAATATTTTAAATTCCTTTTTTGCCAAAGTTTTTAGCGGTATCGAAAAAGTGGCTGATGAGAAAGGCTACAATGTTATTATGTGTATTTCTAACGAATCATCAGAAAAAGAAGCTCACACGCTGGAAATGTTAAGCAATGGAACTATCGATGGATTTATAGTTTCGGTTTCTGAGGAAGCACAAAAGAATCATTCGTACGAACATTTCTCTGCAATTATTTATGATGGAACGCCTATCGTTATGTTTGACCGTATTGCCGAAGATGTGGATTGTGACAAAGTAATTGTAGATGATTTTGACTCAGCGCTTGATTCGACTCAACACCTAATCAATCTTGGTTGTAAGAACATTGCGTTACTGTCCTCTATTGACAATTTAAGCGTTGGAAAATTGCGAGCAGAAGGTTATTTAAAAGCATTGAAAAACAACAATATTGCAATTAACCAGGAAATTATTTTGAGAACTGATTCAGAGGAGGATTTGAATGAGAGAATTGAAGCGATACTTAGTAATAAGAAAATTGATGGAATTTTTGCATTAGATGAAAGCGATTCAGTTGCGGCGTTAAAAATAGGTCTTAAAATAGGATATAAAATCCCCGAAGAACTGTCTATTATAGGTTTTGCCGACGGAATTCTTGCCTCCAGACGATTATCACCTAGCTTAACAACAGTAAGTCAACACGGAATAGAAATAGGCGAAGTTGCTGCAAAATTATTAATCGATCGATTAGAGTCCAAAGAAGAGGATATTCCTTACGAAACGGTCGTTATCAAAACAAAACTGAAAGAAAGAGAATCCACAAGAAATTTATAAATCCCAAAAATCCATCGCACTGATGGATTTTTTTAATTAGTGTAAGCTTTTGTTTAAATAGAATAGCAAATACATCTTCTTTAAGCCAAATTAGCTTTCTTCGCCCTCGCAATAAATCAACAAATATTGCTGCTAATTGAACACTGAACCCTGCTCACCGAAAACCGCTCATTGAACACTAACTTAATGCGCCTCCAACCAATTTTTTCCTACTCCAATTTCCACATCTAAAGGAACATCGAGTTTGAAAGCATTTTCCATTTCAAATTTGATCATCGGTTGAATTTTTTCGAGCTCATCATTATGAACATCAAAAACAAGTTCATCATGGACTTGTAATAACATTTTGCTTTTCCAGTTTTCGTCAATTAGTTTTTTATGGATATTAATCATCGCAATTTTGATAATGTCAGCAGCGCTTCCTTGAATGGGAGCATTCACAGCATTGCGTTCGGCACCACTTTTTACCATCGTATTGGCCGAATTAATATCTCTTAAATAGCGGCGTCGTCCTAAAACGGTTTGCACATAACCATTTGCTCTAGCAAAATCTACTTGACTTGACATGTACGATTTTAGTTTTGGATAAGAAGCATAATACGCTTCAATCAATTCGGCACTTTCTTTGCGCGAAAGCGAAGTTTGATTAGAAAGTCCAAAAGCCGAAACGCCATATATAATTCCGAAATTTACTGTTTTCGCATTACCACGTTGTTCTTTTGTTACTTCTTCTAAAGGCACATTAAATACTTTTGCTGCAGTGCTTTTATGAATATCTTCGTTATTTTGAAAGGCTTTTATCATGTTTTCCTCGCCACTTAGTGCAGCGATAATTCGCAATTCTATTTGTGAATAATCCGCAGAAAGTAAGGTGTAATTTTCATCACGAGCAACAAACGCTTTCCGAATCAATCGTCCTTTTTCTGTTCGAATAGGAATGTTTTGTAAATTAGGATTGGTAGAACTCAATCTACCTGTAGCAGCAACCGTTTGCATATAATCGGTGTGAACGCGACCTGTTTTTGCATCCACTTGATTGGGTAAAGCATCAATGTAAGTACTTTGCAATTTTACCATTTGGCGCCATTCAAGAATGTCTTTTACAATGGGATTGTCATTAGCTAAATATGACAAAACTTCTTCACCAGTCGCATATTGACCAGTTTTGGTTTTCTTTTGCTTTGCTCCGCCAATTTTCATTTTGTCAAAAAGCACGTCGCCCAACTGTTTTGGAGAAGCCAAATTAAATTTCTCACCAGCGGTTTCATATATTTTTTGTTCTAATTCTAAACTTTCCTTTGCCATTTCAACTGACATTGCTGCCAGAAAAGGAACATCAAGATTTATGCCTTCTAATTCCATTGCTGCTAAAACGGGAATTAACGGAACTTCAATTGTATCAAATAGTTTTTTAGTTTCAGCTTTGTCTAAAATCGGACAAAAAATTTCCTTTAACTGTAATGTAACATCGGCATCTTCAGCAGCGTATTCTTTAATTTGTTCTAGAGGAACATCTTTCATTGACAACTGATTTTTACCTTTCTTGCCAATTAAAGTTGCTATTGATTTTGGCGCATATTTTAAATAGGTTTCGCTCAAAATATCCATATTGTGGCGCATGTCAGGATTAATTAAATAATGCGCAATCATTGTATCAAATAATTGTCCTTTGATAACAATACCATATTTGGTCAATACTTTTAAGTCATATTTTAAGTTTTGACCAATTTTTTCAATGGATTCATTTACAAAGAAAGGTTTGAATTTATCGGCTAATGATTGAGCTTCGGCCTGATCTTCGGGAAACGGAATGTAAAATGCTTTTCCTTTTTCCCACGAAAAAGATATTCCAACTAGCTCGGCATTCAAAGCATCAAGTCCCGTGGTTTCGGTATCAAAACATACAGAAGTTTCATTGTTTAAATTTTGTAAAAATAATCTCAAACCCAGATCGCCTTGAATGATTTGGTAATTGTGATCAGTAGTTTCTAAAGTTCCCAACCCAGAATTCCCTGCAACGGAAAGAGTTGATTCTGAACCAGACTCTTCATAAAATCCAAATAAATCAAACTGATCTTCGTTTGTTTTTTTTGCTGGTGGTTGTACAATTCCCGCTTCCGTTTTTTCGAAATTATATAACTTGTCAAACTGCGCCTGCATTTGTCTAAACTCAAGTTCGCTGAACAACGCATCCGTTTTTTCAATATCAGGAATTGATAATTCGTAATCTTTTTCATCAAATATAACTGGGCAATCGATTATTATGGTCGCCAATGTTTTTGATAATATTCCCTTTTCTTTATTAGCTTCAATGTTTTCTTTCATTTTGCCTTTTAGCTTATCAGTATTGGCTAAAAGGTTTTCCATGGTTCCAAATTCCTTTAATAATTTCTTGGCTGTAACTTCGCCTACACCAGGAAGTCCAGGAATATTGTCGGCCGCATCGCCCATCATTCCTAGAAAGTCAATCACTTGATCAGGTCTTTCGATTTCGAATTTGGCCAAAACTTCAGGAATTCCCCAAATTTCTATGCCGTTACCCATTCTCGCTGGTTTGTACATAAATATATTTTCGGAAACTAATTGTGCAAAATCTTTATCGGGAGTTACCATAAAGACTTTATAATTTTGTTTTTCAGCTTGTTTAGCAATAGTTCCTATTAAATCATCAGCTTCAAAGCCTTTGACTTCAATAATTGGAATATGCATCGCTTTCAGTAATTGCTGAATATAGGGAATAGCAATTTTTATGGCCTCCGGTGTTGCATCGCGGTGTGCTTTGTATTCTGGGAAAATATCGTTTCGTAGTTGGCTCCCACCATTATCAAAAGCTACTGCAAGATGATCTGGTTTTTCTCTTTTGATAACATCCATCAACGAATTCATAAATCCCATAATAGCTGAGGTGTCCATACCCTTAGAATTTATGCGGGGGTTTTTTATAAAAGCATAATAGCCTCTGAAAATAAGGGCATAAGCATCAAGTAGGAATAACCGTTTTTGTTGGGACATAATTTAAATTTATAAAGTTCTCAAAAGTACAAAACTTGAAACACAAACAGGAATGTGATCACAAAATTTGTCATTTGTAATTTTTTGATCAAAATTTCATTGTGGTATTAAATACTTTGTTTGGGAAAGCATTAATGTACCCAAAATCTGAAATAGTATCGATCAAAAAATATTTATTATAGGAAATTATTTATTTTTAAATAAATATTGTGTAGATGATCGATTATATAGGTATTTAGGCGATAATAAATATATCTTCGTAAAACTATCTTAAAATAACACTCACTTTTTATTATTTAATTTAAATCTATTTTTATGAAAAATTATTACTTTGCGATGAAGGCTTTGAGCGCCTGTCTGTTTTTTTTCATAATTTCAACAGCAAATGTGTTTTCGCAAGTGGGAATTGGAACTATTACTCCAAACTCAAGCGCTATGCTTGACGTTACTTCTACAACTCAAGGAATGCTAACTCCAAGAATGACAACGGCTCAACGCATAGCAATAGCTACACCTGCCGATGGTTTAATGGTATATGATACTGATTTAAAATCATTTTTTCATTTCAATGGAGGAATATCCTCTTGGAACATCATGAATAGCGGCACAGCAGGACGATTAAAATTTAAGCGTATTCGATCAACTGATGTTTTAGCAACTGTTTTAGCTGCAGAATTAGCAGCGGGTGGTCAAAGCAAATATATATTAGATAGCACTACTTATTATGAGATAAACGGAACGGTTACTTTTAATTTTCCAATCGATTTGAATAATGCTTATGTCTCAGGTCAAGATACTAATGATGATATTATAGTTCGAAATGGAAATCTTTTTGAAGGATCAACTGGCGGAAGTATTAGAAATGTTACGATTCGCGTGACAGGCGGTACAGTTTTTAACATAAGTGCAGCTAACACGCAAAATTTAATTTTTAGAGATTTAGTGGTATCAAATTGTGCTAATGTAGGTTCTATAAGTGGTTTAGGTTTAGTATTTGTTAGTACAGTTCAGTTTGTTGGCAATACAACAGGTATAACTTATAACAACATTAGTCAGCTTTTGTTAAGTAATGTTGGCTGGTTTGGAAATAATTTAGGTACTTATGAAAAATTAACAGGTACTTTTGGGCTGGTGCAAAAGCAAGGAGGATTTTCTGATGTAAACGGTTCAGCTATTGGATTTGATGTTTCAAGTAACCCAGTTATCACTGGCGATGCTGTGCTTGAAACTGTTGTTTTTACTGGGACAAATGTTGCGGGATATATTAAAGGATACACCCCAGCTGTTTACACAGGTTATAATTTCAATAATAAATGGAGCGTTAGAAGTGCTGGTATTCCAAATGAAAGCGATGAAGCCGCAGTTGGTGATATTAATTATAATTATCCAGTGGGTCAAGGTGCAGGCACAACATTATCTGGCACTCCCCGTAAATTATCTGGTTTAACAACTTCTAATAATCTTTATAGGTTTTCGCAAGGTGGTGCAGATAATAAATTGCAATATCTTGGAGCTAAGAAAAGATTCTTTAGAGTAAGTGGATCAGCCTCTTTTCAATCTAATGCTAATGCAACTGTCTATGTATTTTATGTTGCTAAAAACGGCGTGGTTGTAAACCAATCAAAGGTTTATGTAAGTTCTAATTCAACAAATGATATTTTAGCTGTGCCAATTGAAGCAATCATTGAGATGAATACAAATGACTTCATTGAAATTTTTGCGGAACGTTTTTCAGGTTCAGGGAATATTCTGACAGTTTCTATGAATTTAGTTGTTAATTAAATTAATAAAAAATCAGTATTTTGCAATTTTTATTTGGAAAATTAATATGCGTGAGTGATTAATGTGCTTTTTTGTGACCTGAAATAATATTGAAACTAAAAAGTAAAAATTGTTGTTTTCTCAGTTTAATCAACCGTTAAATTTTAACTAATACTAACATTCTTTTATGTAAACTTTTGTTATTTTGTGCAAAATTAAATCCTAATGATATTTCGTATCGCATTTTTATGCTCCATTCTTTTTATAATTGAGCTTTACACCTTTCAACTTTTAAAAACATTAATAAAATCTAAAACAATACTTTATTCGATTCAATTTAGCAGCATATTGCTAATTGCCTTTATAATTTACTCGTTGTTGCAGTTTGATCGAAGCATTGGGCAAACCCAGCAAACCATGTTTATCATGGCTTTAATGTTAATTGTTTATGTTCCTAAATTAATAATCACTCTTATATTAATGGGGGAAGATATATTTAGGTTGGCCAGTGGTACAGTAAATCATTTTATAAATTACGATAAAGACGCTGATTTTTTTGCTGCTCGAAGGAAATTCATTAGTCAAATTGGTCTTGGCTTAGCCGTTATCCCTTTTTTATCACTTATATATGGTATTACTATTGGAAAATACAATTATAAGGTGATCAAACAACGTATATTTTTCCCTGATTTACCCGATGCTTTTGACGGTTTTACGATAACGCACATCTCAGATATTCACAGTGGTAGTTTTGATAATCCAGAGAAAATAAATTACGCGATTGATTTAGTGAACGAACAAAATTCAGATCTGATATTGCTAACAGGCGATATTGTGAACACACATGCCAAGGAAATGCATCCTTGGATTGAAACATTTAACAGAATCAAAACGCACGAATATGGTAAATATTCCGTGTTAGGCAACCACGATTACGGTGAGTATGTAACTTGGCCTAATGCTGCAGCTAAGGAAGAAAATTTCAAAGCGATAAAACAGTTATACGGCGATATTGATTTCAAACTACTTTTAAATGAACATACTTTTATTCAAAAGGGCGACGAAAAGATAGCACTAGTGGGCGTGGAAAATTGGGGACAAAATTTTAAACAAGCTGGCGATTTAAATAAAGCTGCTGGTCAGTTAAAAAAAGAAGATTTTAAGATTTTGATGAGTCATGATCCATCACATTGGGAACATGTAGTGCAACACGATGATAAGCACTTTCACCTTACACTTTCAGGTCACACACACGGGATGCAGTTTGGGATTGAGATCCCAGGATATTTTAAGTGGAGTTTGGCGCAATATGTTTACAAGCAGTGGGCTGGCTTATATGAAAATTTAGGTCGATATGTTTATGTCAACAGAGGTTTTGGTTTTCATGCTTATCCAGGTAGAGTAGGTATTATGCCTGAAATTACGGTCTTAGAACTAAAAAAAGGAGTAGAAGTAGTATAGTGCGTTAAAAATGCTACATTTGTAAAAATAAACATTGATTTTTAGTAAATTATAAAAATTAAATTTTTTGTTTTATGTCAAAATTTGGAGAACTAATAAGTACGCAAGTTCCTGTATTAATTGATTTTTACACGGATTGGAATGAATCTTCAATTTCGATGCATCCTGTAATTAGAGATGTAGCTGCTGCACTTGGAGATAAAGCAAAAGTCATTAAAATTGATGTTGATAAAAATCAAGAGCTGGCTGATGCTCTTCGCATCAAAGGATTGCCTACTTTAATGATTTATAAACAAGGGCAAATGATCTGGAGGCAATCAGGAGAATTAGATGCCAACACTCTAATAAGCATCGTACAAGAACAATTTTAATTATAGAATTTCACAATTAAAGTTATTATTTTTCAAATACTCTAGTGTTTTTGGTAAAACAAATTCAAGATTTTTGAACGCTTTTTTACTATCATGAAAAATAATTATACTTCCTGATTCAACAGTCGAAAGTACATTTTTTAAACATTCTTCCTTAGAAATATTTAGATCAAAGTCGGCACTTAGAACATCCCACATTATTATCTTATAGCCTAGTTTCCGTATTGCTTTTGACTGTCTCATCGTAATTTTGCCGAAAGGCGGTCGAAAAACTTTAGGTTCTGAATGGGTATTTAAATGAGAATAAATTAAATCCTCACATTGTTTTACATTTTCTATGTATTTATTTTTTGGAGTTTTCCATCCGTTTAAATGATTAAAAGTATGATTCCCTAAAGAATGACCATCAGCAATTACCTTTTTAAATATTTCTGGATGTTTATCAATATTGTCACCTATGCAAAAGAAGGTAGCTTTTACATCATGCTTTTTTAATTCATTTAGAACCCACGGAGTAATATCGGGAATTGGACCATCATCAAAGGTGAGATAGACTGTTTTTTTGTCATTGGAAACATCCCAAATAAAATTGTGAAATATTTTTTTAACAATCCAATGTGTTTTTATCCAATAGAATTTCATTAACTAAAATTAAAAAATGTGAAAATCTTATAAGTATAAATTTATAAAATAAAAACGAGCTAATTAGAAACTTACATCTTTGTAATTTTTCTAATTAGCTCATTATTTAGGCAACTTAGTTCAATTTATAATTACTCTTTATCACGTTCAAAACGCTCGAACATCTTAATATAAGTATTAAACGAAATTTTGCTTTTATTGTAAAAAGTAATATCGTCGTTTTTTTTCATTACCTGCAGCAAACTTCTATACCTTTCAATATCAATTATTATAGTAGTTGCAATGCCGCCTTGCTCTGAAGCTTTCAGTTGGCCATAGTAATTTAAATTTTCTTGATATTTACCAATTAAATTTTGCAATAATTGCTGTGCTTTTTCTTTCTCACCTATTTTATAATAGCCATCTGCAAAAGGTTCTAAAAGAGAATAATAGCCAAAAAACTCAACTGGCATTTTAGTCATTGCTAGATTAATAATGTTTCTAGCTTTATCCTTTTTACCTTCAAGAAGCAACTGGTTCATTAATCGAGCAAGATTTGTTCTATAAGTAATACTATTTCTTTTGGTTTCAGTATCGTGGTAAATATCGGGGCTTTCACTATTTCCCCAATCCCATTTCATTACTTTAGCGTACATCTTTTCTGAATCAATTTGTCCCATTTCAAGCGGACTGCCATCTTCCGACATTTTGGTTCTAATAGGTACTAATTTATAAACCATTCCTTCCAGTTGTAGATATTCCTTCATCCAGATGTAATCTTCATTTGCAAAAGCACCTCCAGTAAAATAGATGGGACGTTTCCAGTTGTTATTTGCAACAATATCCAGCATCATCAACCTGTTTTTGTACAATGCATTTCCTTTTATATCAATATCGATAAAAGGAACAATTGAATCGTTGTATTTAGGATCAACTACTTTATTGTTGATAATTGTGTTTTTGTCAACGGGAATTCTAATTTTATTTGTTGGATAAAAGTGAATGGTTTGCCCGTTTTGCATTTGAACAGTTGCTTTTGGATTTTTTATAAACGTGATCAAGTCTTTGATATCCCAGCGGCTATCAATTTTTGGAATGTAAGCTACATAATCTAATTTATCACCTACATATTGATTGTGAGTAAATGAAATAGGTAAAGGATCAGATTCATAAGTTTTAGTTTTCATTTGATCAATATACCAGTCAGTCATAAATAAACTTGTGTTTACAATTTTCACATCTGTTCTAATATTCTCTATTTCTTGAACATACCACAGCGGGAAAGTGTCGTTGTCACCAATGGTAAATAAAATAGCATTTTCATCACAAGACTCTAAATATGCTTTTGCCATTGCCACAGCTGTATATTTTCCAGAACGATCATGATCATCCCAGTTTTGAGAGGCCATAAGAACCGGAGCGGCTAGTAGACTCGCAACTATAATAATTGGACCAGCAACTTTTGGAGCAATATATTTTTTGGCGCTTTCATATAATGCGTAAACTCCAAAACCAATCCATATTGCAAATACGTAAAATGATCCTACTAACGCATAATCTCTTTCTCTTGGTTCAAAGGGTCTTTCGTTCAAATAAATTTTTAGAGCAATTCCCGTAAAAAGAAACAAGGCTAGCAGTACATAAAAGCTTTTTAAATCCTTATTTGCATGATACATTAACCCAATTAACCCTAAAATAAACGGAAGAAAAAAGTAGACATTTCGTCCTTTATTATTCAACACATCCGAAGGTAAATTATCTTGGCTTCCTAAATGCAATTCATCTATAAATGTTATTCCGCTCAGCCAGTTCCCATCAAGATAGTCGTAACGACCTTGATCATCACTTTGTCTGCCTACAAAATTCCACATTAGATATCTCCAATACATGTATCCAAACTGGTATTCCACCATAAAGCCTAAATTGTCTATAGTTGCAGGCTTGTCAACAATTAAATAATCTCCATAACTTTTTAAAAATTTTACATAACCTTCGTTGTCAATTTGTTTCTGAGCGTAGGCTTGTCTAAATTCATTGATTGTTTTTTCAGTTTCGCTTTTCAGTTGTGCTATCGCTTTGTTATAATCTTCCTCACTAAGTTGGCTTGGGTCTAAACCGTATTTAGCCAAATCATCGGCATAATCATAATTAGGATTTATTCTAAATTTAGGTGCATTTGTAAAATTCATGTAATTTTCAATGTGATCACCACTCCACATTCGTGGCAGCACCGTTTTGTGATTGTCGTCAGTATTTTGATCTGCGTTTTTAAAATTATTTACAATAACATACTTGCCCGTTTTATAATCTCTTTCATAGTTAGGTGCTTTATCTAAATAAGGATTCTCTTCATCTAAACCACTAAATGCTTCTGTGTATTGTGGACCATAAAATAACGGATTCACACCATATTGTTCGCGATTGTAATAAGCCAAAACTTCACGCGCATCAGAGGGTTTATTTTCGTTAATAACGGTATTTGCATTAGCACGAATAGGCAACATCATCCAAGTTGAAAAGCCAATAAGGATAAAAAGGATACAGAGAATTAAGGTATTATAAGTAACCATTCCTTTGTTTCGTGTATAATTTAAACCAAAATAAAACAAGGCGATCATTACTATTGTGACAAATATAGTTCCAGAGTCGAAGGGTAATCCTAAACTGTTTACCATGAAGACTTCAGTTTTACCAAAGAATCCCATCGTCAATGGGAGAAGTAATTTAAAAATAAAAAGTAAAATAGCGACCACTATTACATTGGCAAGAAGAAAGCTTTTTACTGTTACTGTTTTGTAATTTTTAAAGAAATATAAAAATCCTATTGCAGGAATGGTTAATAGAGCCATAAAGTGAACGCCAAAAGAGAGCCCAACAACCAGAGAAATGATCAACAGCCATCTATTTCCCCTTGGTTTGTGCATGTCTTGTTCCCATCGTAAACCCAACCAAAACAATAAGGCAATTAGCAATGAGGCCATCGCATAAACTTCGGCTTCAACTGCGTTATACCAGAAACTATCAGAAAAGGTGTAAGCTAGAGCTCCCACAAACGAACTTCCTAAAATAACGATATTGTTGCTTGTAGTAAGTGAGTTCGTATTGTCGTCATTAGTTTCTAAATCAGCAAATCTACCTACTAATTTTCGCAATATTATTGACGATGACCAAAATAAAAATAGAATAGTGAACGCACTCGATACCACTGACATCATATTGACCATTAATGCAATTTTAGTATCATCGGCAGCAAACATGGCGAAGAAAGCACCAATCATTTGGTACAAAGGCGCGCCTGGCGGATGGCCAACTTGAAGTTTTGCTGCAGTTGCAATATATTCTCCACAATCCCAAAAACTCATTGTGGGTTCAACAGTCAAAGTATAGGTTAATAATGCGATTCCAAATGTAAACCAACCAATGATTGTATTCCACTTATTGAAACTGAAAGCTACTTTCTCCATGTACTAAAATTTTTATTTTTATCAGTTGCAAAGAAAATGTTTTTTTGTTTAAGGTTGTAGTCATTAACAAAATTTTCTTGAAAACCGTCGTAAAATAATAATGACCTGATTGCTAATAGGTTTTAAATAATTTACAATTGCAATTTATAAAAACGGAGTAATTTTTTTAAAAAATGATAAAAAAAGTTTGCGCAAACTAAAATTTATTATAAATTTGCACTCGCTTAGCAGCAATGCTGGTCTATGGTGTAATGGTAACACAACTGTTTTTGGTGCAGTCTTTCTAGGTTCGAGTCCTAGTAGACCAACTGGCAATCCTGAAGAACCCCGCAAACATTACGTTTGTGGGGTTTCTTTTTTTATGGCGTAGTAAATCACGTAGTAATTTTTACCTGATTTTTTTTTGGGTGAAAACTTGACACATGAGTTTTTCTGTAGTATCTTTGTTAGAGTAGTGTTAGCCAGATACTGGGGGTTTGTTTCGGCTATAATAAAACACACATCACTACTACCTTTAAGTAGGAATAACAAAATCCCAAAAGAATACCTTTTATTAAAAATGAATAAGGAAATCCTTACCTCAAGAGATGTGATGGCAATATTGTCTATTTGCGAAAACACATTACTGAAGTTGGAAGCAGAAGGAAATGTTGTTGTTGATTTTAGAATCAGCAATAGAAAACGTTATTACTTAAAAAACGTTTTAGTTTCACTGTCTAGACTCCAAAAAACCAAATAACATTAAGAGTTTTTGTTTGACTGCCTACTTATGGCCATTTTGCTATGGTCTTGATGTGGCTACACATGAAAATTTTTGGCTACTATTTACAATTTATGTAGGATTGTTTATAGTTGTTTAAATAAATATCGTGTCCGTAAGGCGTTTGCTTAATACCGTGATATTTATTATAAAATAAGTAATCTATTTAAGGACTCTAGTACAGTGCCTAATAGATTTGTAGTAGTAATAAATTAATAAAATGATTAACAATGAGTACTTAAATGTAAAAGAGATTAGCGTCCATACTTCACAATCAACTAGAAATGTAAGGAGGATTATAAGTAGAATACAGGGTGAGGTGGCTGCAGAACTAATGTATAAAGATAAGAATAATACTTGGAGAGTTCACAAGCTGTTATTAGGGCGTTTTAAGCCTCAAAGGATAAGAGAACATAAATACTATGCTCTTAGTATAGATTTGTGTCATGACTACTCTGAAGACGAAATAGAGGTAGTGTTGAGGTTTGCTATTGAGCAGATGGATGATGTGCCAGTGGAGATGAACTATGTCATTGAACAGAAGAAGGCTAATGGTCAAAATCACATACACTGTTATGTGAGGTGTAATAATAAGAAAAAGTTGTTACGATGTATTCGTTTAGGGTTTTCGGCTGTAAGCTATCACCAATCAGGGATATTTGATTTGGTCGGTTGGAAACAGTACATCACAAAAGATAACAATAAAATAATAAAAATAGATAATTTTAAAAAAAACAAAAAATAATGAATGAATTAGAACAGCTTAGTTACGAAAGGTTTAAAAATTTTAACCCAAAACTTACAATACGAATGTATAATTACCTAAAGGGTAATGGTTCGCTTTGGAAGGTGTTATGTGGTATTGGTGTTAAAATACAGTGGGAAAATGAGGTGCTAGAGGAGGTATGGTGGCTGAAAAATGGTGACCTTTATAAAGATGGTGAAATTTATAAAAACAGATTTAATCTAAGTTCTATAATAGGTATGGAATGGTAAGTAATGAAGAGGTCTTAATAGATAATATACGGGTTAAGAATATTGAGATAAGTATCGAAAGTAACCCTGAACGTAAACGAGAATTGGTAAAGCAATTAAATAAGTTGAAGCTTCAAAAAGAAATAGAGGTTATTAAAAAGAAGATTGAACAAATAGGGTAGTCCTTCCGTCCTCCCCTAATGGTAGTTGCGAAACCAAGTACGGTTACTTGCTACAGAATAGACAAGGTGGTTTGATTTAATATAGCCATATAAATAGGTGTTTAAATTTTTTTTATAAAATTTTAAACGTCATTTTTTGTTCCTTTTTGAGCATATATGGCCACGTATTAACATGGTAAATTTGTTTAAGAATATCGTTATATGCTACTAAAAAGGCGGAAACCTTTAAGGTGTTCGTCAAATGTTATAGAATAAATGTTATGTAAAATAATAAGACTCGTCGATCCGACGAGTCTTATTATTTTATACTAATTCGGGTTGTAAAATTTTTTTAATTTTTTGAACCGTTCCGCTACTCTTACCCGTAAGGGTCATTGTGTTTCTAATAGATTGCCCTTGTTTCAGAAATTTAACAATGTCTGAATGTTCAGCAATTAATTTCTTATGGTCTTTTTCTGAGCCTACTTTACGGCCTAATTTACCGCCATCTCTAATATACTTGTCACGACCAGAGTTTAGTCGTTCTTTAATCATAGTTAGTTCTAATGATGCAAATGTTGAAGCTATGCTCAACATAGTTTGTACCATACCGTTAATTTCGCCATTTGGTAATAGCGTATGAAGTTTAAAATTATCGATTATTATATTAATCCCATTATCATTACATTTTTCTAAGAATAATGCGAAAGACGATATTTTTCTTGAGATACGTGATATCTCAATAGCAATTATGTGTTGTATGTTATTTTTTATGGCATAGGCTAGGATTTCAGCGTTAACCTCATCGTTTTTAGTTCCACTTTTATAATAAGTAAACTCTTTTACGATTTCGTACTGGTTACCATAGTTAGAAATTAACTCCTGACTTTGACGTGTTACGTCTTGGCGATTTTCATTTGTTGAACAACGAGATATTATGATTGCTTTTTCCATAATGTAAAAATACCAGGTTTTTCTTACATATCAAAGTAAATCAAAGATTATTTTTGATACAGTATGATGTGTCATATTATGTAATTTGTAGATTTATTTTGATACAGTTGAGGTTTTAGTACAGTTTCGTTAATAAAAATGTTATTGTTAGGTTTACTCTTATAGAATTGTATATTTATAAAAAAATAACAAACTATAAAAATGGATAAGACTATTGTATTTGAACTATACAGATTTCATTTATTACCAATCACAACTAGTCAATTTTCACTTTTTGACGAGGTTATATCTTATGATGAGTTGGTCAAGAAAAAGAATAAATTTTTTGATGAAATTGTTCAAGACTTACAAAACCGTACTGAAGATTTTCCTATAGAGTTATATAGTGTTGAAGATAATAGTTACTTATTTCGTTTAGCAAATCCAAAAACGACAATGATATATCGTAATTTTGCTGAAATACCTGAAAATACCGAGCCTTATATTTATATAATAATAAATACTGACCCACAAGTGCAGAAAATCGCAATTAGTCGAAACCCTGAAGCGTTTTCGACTCCCAATGTTTCGAAAAAAGTACTTGTTAGTATATTTAGTAAGTATCTAAAAAATTATGGTTTAAGTATTGAGTTCGAACAGCTTTTTGAATCTAAAACTTTTTGGAGCTGGGTAGACAAATATCACGGAAGAATCAAATCAATAGATTTTGAAATTATTAAGCCTAATCTTTCAAAGATTTCACACACAATAAAAGACACATTGAAACCTTTAATTGAGAGCACCAATAGTCATAAAACACACTTAAAGCTTGATGCACCCGTTGAAGGGGTGTTGGAGAATATAGATAAGTCAAATACGCTAGTTGATGGATTGGTAGAGTACTCTAGTGAGGGTGGTGGTAATATATCTATGAGTGTTTTTGGTGTTGCTATGAGAGTTAAAACAGATAATATGGTCACAACAAAAAGAATTTCAGAAATCAATATTAAAGGGTCGCCTGACCAAGTTATTAAACTTTGGAAAAACATAACTGAATAAAATTGACTTATATAAAAGATATATCGCTTTTTTTAATAATAGCTTTAATGGCTAATTTACTTTCCCATGTTTTAGGGAGTAATTTCTTAATGGAGTATCTAGAGTCAAATTTAACAACGATTCAATTGGCATTGATGGCTATTAATACGGCTACTTGTGGTTTGGTTGTCTCCAAGCTTCAAGAAATTAAAGAAAGACATCGAGAAATCAATATTAAGCCTATTACAAAGGAGCTTTTATCTTCTCTGAAGGAGCAAATAGTACTAGTTGTTATTGGGGTTGTTTTGGCATTATTAATTGACAGTAGAGTGGTTGAGACGGTGCTTTATTCGAATTATATTCTATTTGCTCTAGAGACATTAATAATTTCGGTATTTGTAAATTCAATTCAAGTATTGTGGGATACTGGAAAATCAGTATTTGTTTTAATTGAAATCATGGATGAGGTTAATGATGAAGAGTAATTGTAGATATAATCAAAAACTTTATATAGTAGGCTATTGATCCACCTCTGGTGGAGCAATTGTCTATGTTTGTAACGCTGTGTTTTATAGCTTATATCCCAAATAATTTAATATTTAAATAGGATTGATTTTTTTGACTTTAGTTGATTAATCAAGTTTACTGCTTTTCCAACCATAGCGGTTTTATCGTAAACTTGTACGATAGAAGTGTACTTATGTTTAGGATGTGTTATAGGTTCAATGTCTTCATCATGTATGCCTAGTTCCTTAAGGTTTGAAATAAAGGTGCTACGGCAGTCGTGAGGGGTAAATATCTCGCAAAGTTTTTCCTTGGATAATACCACGTTATCGATAGTGTAATAATATCTTTTAATTTCAACAACATTTTCAAACTTTAAGTGAGTAAGTAGTTTTTCCACATATTTTCGAATGTTGGTTTGAGCGGGGAACTTAGGAAATCTATTGTCATTCAACTGAAGGTATTCTTTTATCGGAGCAAGTAGTGGTATAGTTGCTATTAGTTCGTCTTTATTCTCTTGTGATTTTCTAATACGTGTTGTTATGCAGTTGTATTTTTTTGAATTATAAATTTGAATTTCAGGATTAACTTCATTCAACGAGACCATGTCACCAATTCTCAATCCTGTAAACGAAGAAAGGATAATGTAGTTTTTGCCGTGAGTTAATTCTTTGGAATGACTTACGTCAGTGTTGATTATCGTTTGTAATTGAGTAGTGGTAAGGAAAGTTTCGTTTTTTATTTCACGTCTTTTTATAAAATAGTCTGGTTTGCTGTAGTTGAATCCAATTTCAATATCGTCATTTTTCGCACTAGTCAATAATGCTCTAAAGTGTTTGTTTTCTTTTGCTATTGTATTATGAGCATAAAACTCACCTGTTTCTTCTTTATGTACTTCATTTAATGATTTGAAAAACCCCATAAAAATGTCACCTGTTAGACTTCCGAAAGTTAATTCTATGTTTTTATCGGCCTCATATTTTAATATGTGGTTTTTTAAATTGGTGTATTGTTTTCCTGTTCCATCAGACCATCGTCTAGGGTGTTTAATATCGAGAGTTGTTCTGGTTTCTACACTTTGAGTTATGTATTCTGTTATACCAACATCATTGGTTTTTTTGGGTAATCTGTTTAGTTTTTCTAGTACCAATTGTTTTAACTCGTCAAGGGTTGGTTCTTTATCATAAGTGTTTCTAAAGTAAGATAGTTGGTCGTAACCTATTTTTTCAACTTTATCTAAATAATTATTCAGGTCTTTGCCGTATTTTCTAACATAGATTTGGTTCGCTCTATAAGTTGGTTTGTCGTTCCAATATTCCTTTTTAATACTCCATTGTGTTGAGATGCGTAATGGAGTATACTTAATGATTTCTTTTACGTATATTCTTACGCCATAAGATAGGTTAAAGAATATAAGTTGTTCGTCTGACTTGTTTTTCGTAGCCTCTAAGTTGAAAAAGTGTTTGGGTTGTTTCATAGTCGAATAATATCACGTAGTAAATCACGTAGTAAATGTATGCTATTCTTTGATGTTTTACAAAGTTTTTTGAGGTGCTGTAATTTTAGTAATTATAAAAATCCCAGTATTTATAGGGGGTTTGATGTATATTGATGTTTGATGAGGTATTAGGATAATTGTCCTTGTAGACCAACAGGAAACCCCTCAGTTAGAGGGGTTTTTTTATGAAATTACGTTTCTGTTACAAGATCAGCGATGATTTCATTTTTTTATTTGACCGATTTATCTTCATTTTCATCCTGAGATCCTAAAAGTGATCACTGGCTTAGAGCTATGATTGACTATGTCTTCGCTAATACTTCCGTTAAAAAAATGAGCTAACCCGGTCCGACCGTGTGTACAAATACCAATTAAATCGGCATTAACATGTTGTGCAAAATTAATAATACCATTTTCAATATTTGTGTCATTAAAAATATGTAAAGAATGGTTTTTTATATTGTGCTTTTTTACAAATTTATTCATCGTTTTTTCAGACTCAAGCGTAGTCTTAAAACTGTTAGGCGAGCAAATCATTACTAAATATAACTTAGCATCAAATATTTCGACGAATCTGAGCATTTTCTTAAATGGCTTTTTTATTTCTTTTGAAAAGTCAGATGCAAATACAAAATTATCAGGTTTAAAGGAATCAGGATTTTTTTTAATAACTAGCACAGGGATATTGGAAAGGCGGACAACTTTTTCAGCATTCGACCCAATGAGTATATCTTCAATGCCTGATGTTCCGTGGGATCCCATAACAATTAAATCGATTTGATTATTTTCGACAAAGGCAAGAATTCCGCTAAACGCTTTTTCAAATCGAACCATTACGTGAATTATTACATCGTCGAGGTAACTTTGTTCTGTAATTTTTGTTATTTTTTCGTTCGCTTTTTTTATGAAGAGCATTACCTCTGGGATACTATTACCATCAGATAAAGCATCCTGCATTTGACTTGGTAGTTCAAGTAAATGAAGTATAAAGATTTCTGAGTTATTTTTTCTAGCAATTATAGCTGCTGTCTTCAGTGCATTTTCGGCATACTGAGAAAAATCAATGGGAACTAAAATTCGTTTCATAGATACAAAGTGTTAAATTATGATAAATAAAATGTAATTTCAACCATAATAAAGATATGAATTTATATTACAGCATCTGAATATTTTAGTTTATAAAAAAAAACACTATATTTGCACCGTTATTTATTAAAATCTAGATAATGAGGGGACTACTAAGTCCCCTCTTTTTATAAAAACTATGGCATTTAAAGAAAAAGTAAATACGGCATTATCAGAATGCCTTTTAGAAAAGCCTTCAATTTTTTTGATTGATCTTATTGTTACTGATGCTTTCAAAGTTATAGTGAATTTAGACGGGGATAATGGCGTTGCTTTGCAGGATTGTATTGATGTAAGTCGTTATATCGATGCTAATTTAGATCGCGAGGAACAAGATTATAGCCTTGAGGTTGCATCAGTAGGTGTTGGGTCGCCATTAAAATTGATTAGACAATATAAAAGAAATATAGGGCGCACCTTAATTGTTAAGACGGAGTCGGAAGTAATTGAAGCAGAATTAGTTGATGCTAATGATGATTTTGTAATTTTGTCTTGGGAAGCGAGAGAACCCAAAAAAATAGGAAAAGGGAAAGAAACAGTTCAAAAAGAATTGAAACTATCTTACGGAAATATCAAAGAAGCAATTGTTACAGTAACATTTTAATTAAAGAATTCGCATGGAAAACTTAGCATTAATCGATTCATTCTC
The DNA here is from genome assembly GCF_900129585.1 of Flavobacterium micromati. Taxonomy (GTDB): domain Bacteria; phylum Bacteroidota; class Bacteroidia; order Flavobacteriales; family Flavobacteriaceae; genus Flavobacterium; species Flavobacterium micromati. The sequence continues at coordinate 172,556 of NZ_FQWF01000001.1, read as the reverse complement.
AGAGTTTAAAGATGATAAACTTATTGATCGTGTAACGCTTATGGCAATTTTAGAAGATGTATTTAGGAATGCATTGAAAAAAAAATACGGATCAGACGATAATTTCGATATTATTATAAATCCTGATAAAGGAGATATGGAAATTTGGCAAAGAAGAGTAATCGTTGCTGATGAGGATTTGGATTTTGATCATCTGGAAATTACTTTAACTGAAGCTAGAAAAATTGAACCTGATTTTGAAATAGGTGAAGAAGTTTCTGAGGAAGTGAAGTTGATTGATCTTGGAAGAAGAGCTATTTTGGCTTTACGTCAAAATTTAATTTCGAAAATTCATGAACATGACAATACAAATCTATATAAGCAATTTAAAGATCTAGTTGGCGACATTTACACAGCAGAAGTACATCATGTGCGTCCCAGAGTTGTAATCTTGGTCGATGATGAAGGAAATGAAATTGTATTGCCAAAGGAAAAGCAAATACCTTCTGACTTTTTCCGTAAAGGAGATAGTGTTAGAGGAATTATTGAAAGCGTTGAATTGAAGGGAAATAAACCTCAAATTATTATGTCAAGAACTTCTGAGAAGTTTTTAGAAAAATTATTTGAACAAGAAATTCCTGAAGTTTTTGACGGTTTGATTATGGTGAAAAAAGTAGTGAGAATTCCAGGCGAAAAAGCGAAAGTAGCTGTTGATTCCTATGATGATAGAATTGATCCAGTAGGTGCTTGTGTGGGAATGAAAGGTTCTCGTATTCACGGAATTGTTCGTGAATTAGGAAATGAAAATATTGATGTTATCAATTATACTAGTAACATTCAATTGTTTATTACTAGAGCATTAAGTCCAGCTAAAGTATCTTCAATTAAAATTAATGAAGAGACAAAAAGAGCCGAGGTTTTCTTGAAGCTTGAAGAGGTTTCAAAGGCAATAGGTCGTGGTGGACACAATATTAAATTAGCCGGTTTACTAACAGGTTATGAGCTAGATGTCATTCGTGAAGGTGACGTTGCTGGCGCAACTGCAGATGAGGATGATGTTGAATTAACTGAGTTTTCTGATGAAATTGAAGACTGGGTTATTGAAGAGTTTGCAAAAATTGGTTTAGATACTGCAAAAAGTATTTTAAAACAAGATGTAGATGATTTAGTAAGAAGAACTGACCTAGAAGAGGAAACTATTTTAGATGTAATGAGAATATTAAAAGAAGAATTTGACAGTTAGTCAACATTTCTTCAACTATAAACATGCCATTTTACAACAAAATCTTGCTCAGTAGGTATTGAGTATAGAGTAAAATGAGGAATAACAAAAAAAGATAATAATAAAAAGGTTTTATGTCTGAAGAGAGAATTATTAGAATAAACAAAGTTTTAAGGGAATTGAATATTTCTTTAGAAAGAGCTGTGGATTATCTAAAAGATAAAGGGATTGCAGTTGAAGCAAATCCAAACGCAAAAATTTCTGATGATATATACAATGTCTTGTGCGGTCAGTTTGCTGGTGACAAAGGGAATAAAGAAGCTTCTAAAGAAGTAGGAGAAGAAAAAAGAAAGGAAAAGGAAGCTTTACGTTTGGAGCGCGAAAAAGAAATCGAGGAAAAACGTAAGATAGAGGAAGATCGCCTCAAAAAACAGGAAGTGATAAAAGCGCGAGCAGTTATCGCTAGTCCAGTGCAGGTAGGAACGATTGATCTTAATCCAAAGAAACCGATAATCATATCTGCTGCGAAAACAGTTGAAAAAGCGGAAACTCCAGCGGCCAAAGTCAAAGAAGTAAAATCTATTACTACAGAGGCTGTGCCAGAAAAGTTAGTACAAGAAAAACTGGTACAACAAAAACCTGCAGAAGAGAAAATCATTTCAGACAAGAAAATGATAAAACCGATTGCTGGTATTAAAGAGGTTAAAGCAGGATCATTAAAAGAAACTGCAGTTGCTCCAAAGGTCGAGACGACTATTGAAGCTGCTCAAATAGATGAAGCTCCTGTTGACGAAACGATTACAACCCAATATCAAAAGTTATCGGGAACTACTTTAACAGGTCAAGTAATTGATTTATCTCAATTCAATAAACCGAAAAAGAAAAAAGAAGAGCCGAAGATAACTCCAAATAAACCGGGAGCGCCAGGTTCGGCTGCTGCCAATGCAAATAAAAATAAGCGTAAAAGGATTGCTCCTAAACCAGGTGCTCCTAGACCGCCTGCTGTTCCAGGAGCACCTAATCCTAATAAGATTACTCCTAATGTAGGTGGTAGTGCTGGTGGATATAATGCTAATCGTAGCGCGAGACCTGGTTTTGTAAAAGGAAATAGGCCTGCAATTGTAGCCAAAGTAGAGCCAACAGAGGAAGAAGTTAAAAACCAAATTAGAGAAACTTTAGAGAAACTACAAGGTAAAGGTGGTAAATCTAAAGCGGCTAAATATAGAAGAGATAAAAGGGATACTCACCGTCAGAAATCTGATGATGAGCAAAGGGCTATCGATGAAGGTAGTAAAACCATTAAAGTTACTGAGTTTGTAACTGTTGGTGAAATTGCAATCATGATGGACGTGCCAATTACTAAAGTTATTGGTACTTGTATGTCTCTAGGAATCATGGTTACTATGAATCAGCGTCTTGATGCTGAAACATTAACAATTGTAGCTGATGAATTTGGTTACGAAGTTGAATTTATAACTGTTGATATAGAAGAAGCAATTCAGGTAGTTGCGGATAAAGAAGAAGATTTGGTCTTTAGAGCGCCTATCGTTACTGTAATGGGTCACGTCGATCACGGTAAAACATCTTTACTGGATTACATTCGTAAAGAAAACGTAATTGCAGGGGAGTCTGGAGGAATTACGCAGCACATAGGTGCTTACGGAGTTACTTTAGATAATGGTCAAAAAATTGCATTCTTAGATACACCAGGTCACGAAGCCTTTACTGCGATGCGAGCGCGTGGTGCTCAAGTTACAGATATCGCGATTATTGTAATTGCAGCTGATGATGATATCATGCCACAAACCAAAGAAGCAATTAGCCATGCTCAAGCAGCTAATGTTCCTATTATATTTGCCATCAACAAAATTGATAAGCCAAACGCTAATCCTGAAAAAGTAAAAGAAAGGTTAGCAGGTATGAATTTACTTGTTGAAGATTGGGGTGGAAAAATTCAGTCACATGATATTTCTGCTAAGGTAGGAACTGGTGTGAAAGAATTATTGGAAAAAGTATTACTTGAAGCTGAACTTTTAGATTTAAAATCAAATCCAAACAAAGCTGCTCAAGGTACTGTTGTGGAAGCTTTCTTAGACAAAGGAAAAGGATACGTTTCGACAATTTTAGTTCAGAACGGTACTTTGAAAGTGGGTGATTATATGCTTGCTGGAAAGCATCATGGTAAAATTAAAGCCATGCATGATGAAAGAGGAAATATTGTAATGATAGCAGGTCCTTCGACACCAGTATCTGTGCTTGGTCTTGACGGTGCAGCAACTGCTGGAGATAAGTTCAATGTATTTGAAGATGAAAAAGAAGCAAAACAAATTGCGTCTAAGCGTTCTCAATTAATGCGTGAACAATCTGTGCGAACACAACGTCATATTACATTAGATGAAATTGGACGAAGAATTGCATTAGGTCAGTTTAAAGAATTGAACATCATTCTTAAAGGTGATGTTGATGGATCAGTTGAAGCATTATCTGATTCGTTCTCTAAATTATCTACTGAAGAAATTCAAATTAATATTATCCACAAAGGTGTTGGAGCGATTACAGAAACTGATGTTATGTTAGCTTCTGCTTCTGATGCAATCATTATTGGATTTAATGTTCGTCCTGCTGGAAATGCTAGACAATTAGCTGATAAAGAAGAAATCGATATCCGTTATTATTCTATTATTTATGCGGCTATTGACGACTTGAAAGATGCAATGGAAGGAATGTTAGCGCCAGAAATGAAAGAAGAAATTCTTGGAACTGCTGAAATCAGAGAGATATTTAAAATCTCTAAAGTAGGTTCAATTGCTGGTTCGATGGTAATGGATGGTAAAATTGTCAAAAATGCTAAAATGCGTATTATTAGAGATGGAGTAGTTGTCTTTACAGGAGAGCTATTAGCATTGAAACGTTTCAAAGACGATGTAAAAGATGTAGCCAAAGGGTACGATTGCGGTATTCAAGTAAAAGGGTTCAATGATATCGAAGAAGGAGATGTAATTGAATCGTACCATGAAGTTGCAATAAAAAAGAAGTTAAAATAGAATAATTTTTATTTTTATAAAAATCCCGATTCGTCGGGATTTTTTGCGTTTTTAGAATTCTTATGTAAATATTTTTAGGTTGACCATATTTCTGATTGTGCTTTATATTGCCATTGGATTTACATGTTTGTCGCAAAAACAAAAGTGGAATTAAATATCTCTAAAAGGTTAAAAAGATACTGGATTACACTTTAATTGTTATGTTGTAAATGTTTACGATGGTAGGCAAAAAAAATTGTGGAACCGTTCAAAAAGTTGGTTTTAACAGAAAAAGATTAGCTGATTTTTGAACAATCGATAGTAAAATAGCTTTCGCATTATCGGGCTGTAATTTGCCATACACGGGTAACAACATCTAAAATTTTGATTTGCGATGGTGATTGGTATATTTGAAAGTCAAAGCTGAATCAGTGATGTGGCAGAAACTTATGCCGCTATCGTCAAGAGTAATGGAATAGATGGTATTTGTTGACATGAAGAAAGGATAAAAAGCTTTGATACGCTGATTGACAAAGTATAAAAATACAACCGTTCTATAAAAAACAACTACCACTTTTATTGCCAATGAGTATGATAATAATAACGCAGTTTTTATAACTCGCGGTAAAGGTTTGTATTTTACTTATGCTGATGTTGTAAACAATAAAACTGCGATGGCAATGCGTTTATAACAACAAGTAAAAAGGAGCGATTTTATCTGTTTAACGAGAATACTAAATTACCCTTAACAAAGTACTGTAGATTTAACAAGGGATTAAATTTTGACATAAACTTAGGACAATATGCAAGTTCAGACTGTACTAAAACAGAAATTATAGCAGAAAGTATTTTAAAGAAGATGTTGTATATAATCTAAATAATGTTATCGCAATAGTGCTATGTTTAGATTGCTAAGGGTTACTATTTACTACTTCTGGCTCTTCAATACCTAGGTTGATTGACTAGTACAGATGACAGCCTTCGTTTTTATCTGATTTCGAGATGAAAGTTATGCTTTTATTGGATACTGAACCTTTCAATTAGTGTCAAATCAGCGGTAAAACGAGCTCTAATAAGAGAGAAATACTTAAAAAACAGTATCAAATTACTTTGGCAAAATAGCAAAATGATTTCTTTTTCGTACTAATTTAAGATTATAATTTGTATAAAGTGCCAGTGTAATATTAACAATAGATTAAGATTTAAATCTAACCAGAATGCCACTTAAGTTTAATGGTAAGCCACTTCAATCTGAAGTGGCTTACTTTTTATAAATGGCTTTTATCAATACTTTTTAGGAAGTGATTATATTACTTCACAATGATAAACTCTAAATATTAGAATTGTAATATTTATTATTTAGAAGGTCTTATTAAATTTACATTACTATAAGTTTTCCTAATTTCGATTAGATTCCTTTCTGCTTCAATTCGTGTTGTAAAATTGCCGACCCAGACTTTATAATTCGGTGTAAAAAAAACAATGGTTCCATCTAAAAGGGTGTATTCCTGTCGGAATTTAGTCAAAGTATTTTTTGCTCGTTCACTATCTCCACTAAATATCTGGATCTGATATTTATCCTTTACGTCAGATAATATCGAAACTTTTCTCTTTTCATTTAGTAGTTGTTCAAATTTAGAGTCTTGTTTTACAGTTGTGTTTTGATTTTGTGCGCTAATTATTGATGATGAAAAACATAAAGTTAAGGTGTATAAAAAGGTGGTATAAATTGCTAAAAATCTCATAATGTGAATGTTTTTGTGCAAAAATAATATTTAAAAATTTATATTGATAAAGAAGTCTTATTTAGAATAACTATAAATTAAAATTTAGGCAAATTTTGGGTTTTGAGAATAGTTCTTTAGTCGTATTTTTGTGCAAGTTTAAAAGAAGGCTTCAGTCCAGTAAAACTGTTGTAAAAACTGTGCCAATTTTTAGTAGATAATATTTATACAATATGAAAAAGGTGGGTAACCATAATTCGATCGCAAGGAAATTATTTTTAGGCTTCGCCTTATCGCTAATTTTCTCTCTAAATTCTTTTGCTCAGGAAGTAGCTCCTGATGCTGCTGTTGCCGATGCGGCTGCCGCTCCTGCTCCGGCAAGTGGTGGTGATGCTATTAAAGGTAAAGAGTTGTTCAATGCAAACTGTGCCGCGTGTCACAAATTGGATGCCAAAGCTACCGGGCCAGCACTTAGAGGCGTTGCCGCTAAGTATGATACCGCATGGCTTTACAAATGGATCAGAAACAGTTCAGAGTTAATTAAATCTGGAGATCCTCAGGCAATAAAAATTTACGAAGAGTACAATAAGTCAGTGATGTCGGCTTTTCCGCAATTGTCTGATGCTGATATTGACAATATTATTGCATATACATCAGAACCAAAGGCGGCAGCTCCTGCTGCAGTTGTTGCTGGCGCAGAAGCTATTCCTGGAGCAGCTCCTGCTGATAGTGGAATGTCAAACAATATTATTCTTGCGGCATTGGCTTTGGTTATGATTATTTTAGTCGTAATGTTGTTCTTAGTGAATAAAGTGTTAACCACCGTAGCTAAAGCTAATGGTATTGAGGTAACGCCAAAAACACCTACAACGCCGATTTGGAAAGTATTTGTAAGAAATCAGTTTTTGGTATTGATTAGCTCGATCTTTCTACTACTAGCAGGTGCGTATTTTGTTTATGGGTTTTTTATGCAAATTGGGATTGACCAAGATTATGCTCCAATACAACCTATACACTATTCGCACAGAATTCACGCTGGAAGTAATGGGATTGACTGTAAATACTGTCACTCTTCTTCAAGGGTAAGTAAACATTCTGGTATTCCATCTTTAAATGTTTGTATGAACTGTCATAAAAGTATCGCAGAGGTTTCTGACACAACAGCTACACCTGAATATTCAAAAGCTTTTTATGATAACGAAATCCAAAAGTTATATAAGGCAGTTGGTTGGGATGCAGAAAATCAAAAATATACTGGTAAAACAGAGCCTGTAAAGTGGGTACGTATCCACAATTTACCTTCATTCGTTTATTTTAATCACTCTCAACACGTAAATGTTGCTGGTGTTGAATGTCAAACCTGTCATGGTCCTGTGCAAGAATATGAAATTCAAAAACAATTTGCCCCATTAACAATGGCTTGGTGTATTGATTGTCACAGAAAAACAGAAGTTAAAATGGAAGGAAATGAATATTACACTAAAATTCATGACGAACTTTCAAAGAAATATGGTGTGGAGAAATTGACCGCTGCGCAAATGGGTGGTTTAGAATGTGGTAAATGCCATTATTAATCAAATTATTAAGATTTTAATACTTATATATGTCATCATACAAAAAATACTGGAAAAGTGTTGAAGAGCTAGACGAAAATAGTTCTATTGTTGAGGCGCTTAAAAATAACGAATTTGTTGAAGCAATTCCTACTGATGAATTTTTAGGAAATAGTGATGCCTTGGCATCTTCATCAACATCTCGTCGTGACTTTTTAAAGTACGTTGGTTTTAGTACTGCAGCGGCGACGCTTGCAGCTTGCGAAGGTCCTGTAAACAAATCAATACCTTACGTTCTGCAGCCTGAGCAAATAATCCCGGGAGTTGCTGATTATTACGCAACATCTGTTTTTGATGGATTTGATTTTGCTAACCTGTTGATTAAAACACGTGAAGGTCGTCCTATTAAAATAGATAACAATACTATTGCAGGAGCTAATTTTTCTGCTAATGCAAGAATTCATGCGTCTATACTTTCATTATACGATAGCATGCGTTTAAAAGAGCCGAAAATTGAAGGTAAAAATTCAACTTGGGCTGCTGTGGATGCTAAAATAAAGTCAAGTATTGCTGATGCTTCCGCAAAAGGAGGGCAAGTAGTTCTTTTCACAAATACACTTGCAAGTCCATCGACTGAAAAATTAGTTGCGGAGTTTTTGGGTAAAAACCCAAATGCTAAACATGTTATTTATGATACCGTTTCAGAATCAGAAGCCTTAGATGCTTTTGAAACTGTATATGGTGAAAGAGCTTTAGTAAATTATGATTTTTCAAAAGCTTCCCTGATCGTTTCAGTCGGAGCTGATTTTCTTGGTGATTGGCAAGGTGGTTCTTATGCCTCTGGATATGCACAAGGAAGGATTCCTAAGGGAGGAAGAATGTCTCGTCATTTTCAAATGGAATCTAACATGACCCTTTCTGGTGCTGCAGCTGACAAGCGTCTTGCTATGTCTACTGCTAATCAAAAGCAGGCGTTAGTTCATATTTATAACATTGTTACTGGTTCATCTATTGCGGTAAAATTAGACAGCTCATATAAATCCGAGGTTACTAAAGCGGCTCAACAGTTGAAAGCTGCTGGATCGAAAGGTCTTTTAGTTTCGGGTATTCAAGATAAAAATGCACAACTTCTAGTATTAGCTATTAATCAAAAATTATCTAGTGAAGCTTTCGCCAATTCGGGTGTGAGACTAATTAGAAAAGGATCTAATGCCAAAGTTAATCAGCTAATTGCTGATATGAAGTCTGGAAGTGTTCACACTTTAATTATGAGTGGAATTAATCCAGTTTATAGTTTACCAAACAGCACAACATTTGTAGAAGGACTGAAAAAAGTCAAAACGTCTGTTTCCTTTACATTAAAAGAGGATGAAACTGCAATGTTAAGTACAATTGCAGCTGCAGTTCCTCATTATTTGGAATCATGGAATGACTTGAGTATTGTAAAAGGTAATTATAGCATTACTCAGCCAACTATTAGGCCGCTTTTCAGTACTAAACAATTCCAAGATGTTTTATTAGCATTGAACGGTCAGTCAGGATCATTTTATGATTATATAAAGGCGAATTCATCGGCAATAATTGCTGGCTCTTCATGGAATAAGGTTTTACATGATGGCGTTTATGCAGGTGTTAGTTCAAATATTGGAGCTGGTTCGGCTGATTATAACGCTGCCGCGTCTACTTTGGCGCAGTCAAAAGCGATTCAAGGATTGGAACTTGTTTTATACACTAAAACAGGTTTAGGTGATGGGCAACAAGCGAACAACCCTTGGTTACAAGAGTTCCCTGATCCAATTACTAGAGTTTCATGGGATAATTATTTAACTGTGTCTAATGCTGATGCTAAGAAATATGAGTTATCTAACGAGATTGTAGCGAATGGGGGTTTAAATGGTAGTTATGCAACAATCACTACAGCCGAAGGATTAAAATTAGAAAATGTTCCTGTAATTGTTCAACCTGGACAAGCTATCGGAACAGTAGGATTAGCATTGGGATACGGTCGTAAAGCGGCAATGAAAGAGGAAATGATGGTTGGTATAAACGCTTATCCGTTGTACAAAAGTTTTAATAACGTACAATCTATTACATTAGCAATTGGTGATGGTGAACATGAGTTTGCTTGTGTTCAAGGTCAAAAAACGTTAATGGGTCGTGGAGACATTATTAAGGAAACATCATTAGAAATTTTTAACACTAAAGATGCTGAATTTTGGAATAAACAACCGATGGTATCGCTAGATCATAAAGAAGTAGAAGCTACTTCAGTGGATTTATGGGATACTTTTGATCGATCTGTGGGTCACCATTTTAATCTTTCAATAGATTTGAATGCTTGTACTGGTTGTGGAGCGTGTGTTATTGCTTGTCATGCTGAAAATAACGTACCAGTTGTAGGTAAATCTGAAATTAGAAGAAGTAGAGATATGCACTGGTTGCGTATCGATAGATATTATTCGTCTGAGGATACTTTTGAGGGCGATAATGAAAGAAAAGAAAATATATCAGGATTAAGCAGTTCGTTATCTACATTTAATGAAATGGAAACAGCAGGTGACAATCCGCAGGTATCTTTTCAACCGGTTATGTGTCAGCATTGTAATCATGCACCTTGTGAAACTGTTTGTCCTGTTGCTGCAACATCTCATTCACGACAAGGTCAAAATCACATGGCTTATAATAGATGTGTTGGTACTCGTTACTGTGCTAATAACTGTCCTTATAAAGTGCGTCGTTTTAACTGGTTTTTATATAACAAAAACAGTGAATTTGACTATCACATGAATGACGATTTAGGTCGTATGGTTTTAAATCCAGATGTTAATGTTCGTTCTCGTGGGGTAATGGAAAAATGTTCAATGTGTATTCAAATGACACAAGCAACTATTTTAAAAGCCAAAAACGAAGGAAGAGTGGTAGTTGATGGTGAATTCCAAACTGCTTGTTCTAACGCTTGTTCGCAAGGAGCAATGAAGTTTGGGGATATAAATGACAGCGGTGCAGCTATTACTAAATTAGCTGGCGATGAGAGAATGTATCATCTTTTAGAGCATGTTGGAACAAAACCAAATGTGATTTATCACGTTAAAGTTAGAAATACCTAGTACAAAATAAATTAATTAAGAATCAATATAAAGGATTATGTCGTCTCACTACGAAGCAACCATTAGAAAACCCTTAGTTATAGGTGATAAAAACTATCACGATGTAACTGTAGATGTAGCCGCACCTGTTGAAGGAAAGGCAAATAAACATTGGTGGATTGTATTTTCAATTGCATTAACAGCCTTTCTCTGGGGATTAGGCTGTATTATCTACACCGTTTCTACAGGGATTGGAACATGGGGATTAAATAAGACCGTTGGATGGGCTTGGGATATAACCAATTTCGTTTGGTGGGTTGGTATTGGTCACGCGGGAACTTTGATTTCTGCAGTATTATTACTATTCCGTCAGCGTTGGAGAATGGCGATTAACCGTTCTGCGGAAGCAATGACCATTTTCTCTGTAATTCAAGCGGGTTTATTTCCTATTATTCACATGGGTCGTCCATGGTTAGCGTATTGGGTACTTCCTATCCCGAATCAGTTTGGTTCTTTGTGGGTAAATTTTAACTCACCGTTGCTATGGGATGTATTTGCAATTTCTACCTACTTGTCTGTTTCATTAGTTTTCTGGTGGACTGGGTTGTTACCTGATTTTGCAATGCTGAGAGATAGAGCTATTACACCATTTAATAAGAGAGTGTATTCGATTCTTAGTTTTGGATGGAGCGGTAGAGCCAAGGATTGGCAACGTTTTGAAGAAGTTTCATTAGTTCTTGCCGGTTTAGCTACTCCACTTGTACTTTCGGTGCATACAATTGTATCAATGGACTTTGCGACATCAGTAATACCAGGGTGGCACACTACCATTTTTCCTCCTTATTTTGTTGCGGGAGCAGTATTCTCAGGTTTTGCAATGGTTAATACGTTGCTTATTATTATGAGAAAAGTTTCGAATCTCGAGGCTTACATCACCGTTCAGCATATTGAGTTGATGAATATTGTAATTATGATCACTGGTTCTATAGTAGGTGTTGCATACATTACTGAACTTTTTGTTGCTTGGTATTCTGGTGTAGAATATGAACAATATGCATTTCTAAATAGAGCAACAGGTCCTTACTGGTGGGCATATTGGTCGATGATGACTTGTAATGTTTTTTCTCCGCAGTTTATGTGGTTTAAAAAATTAAGAACTAGTATTATGTTTTCCTTTATAATTTCGATTGTAGTAAATATTGGAATGTGGTTTGAACGTTTTGTTATTATTGTAACATCATTACACAGAGATTACCTACCATCTTCATGGACAATGTTTTCACCTACGTTTGTAGATATAGGGATTTTTATAGGTACAATTGGTTTTTTCTTTGTGCTATTTTTACTGTATGCCAGAACATTCCCGGTGATTGCGCAAGCAGAGGTTAAAACTATTTTGAAAGCTACAGGGCAAAATTACAAAAGAGAAAGAGAAGCAAATAAAGATTCACACCATGAGTAATAAAGTAATATACGCCATTTATAATGACGATGATATTTTGATGGATGCGGTTAAAACAACTAGAGCAGCTAATCATCATATTGAAGAAGTTTTCACTCCTTTCCCTGTTCACGGTTTGGATAAGGCATTGGGTCTTGCACCTACAAGATTAGCTATATGTTCATTTTTATACGGATGTGTTGGTCTTTCGTTTGGAACATGGATGATGTATTACATAATGATCCAAGACTGGCCGCAAGATATTGGTGGAAAACCAAGTTTTAGTTATCTTGAAAATATGCCGGCGTTTGTTCCAATTATGTTTGAACTAACTGTTTTTTTCGCGGCGCATTTAATGGTAATTACCTTTTACATGAGGAGTAAATTATGGCCTTTTAAGCAAGCAGAAAATCCAGATGTAAGAACTACAGATGATCATTTTTTAATGGAAGTGGCTGTAAGAGATAATGAAGAAGAATTAATTTCTTTCTTTCAAAATACTGGAGCTATAGAAGTCAAAGTAATAGATAAGCATTAATTAGAGATATGAAAAGTATTTATAAAATAACGTTTCTTTTTGGAATAACAATTTTAGTTTCATCATGCCATGACACTTTGGCACCAAACTATCAGTATTTTCCAAACATGTATGAGCATATTGGGTATGACACATATGCCGAATCGACTGCATTTAAGAATGGTAAAGAAGGGCAACTTCCAGCTAGTGGTACAATCAAAAGAGGTTTCGTTCCTTACGGGTATGAAAATTCAACAGAAGGTTACGATTTAGCAAAATTAAATTCAATTTCACCACTAGATACGATTTCGGAAAAAGACTTTGGTAAATCTAAAGAATTATACGAGATATATTGTGCGATTTGTCATGGTAACGAAGGTAATGGTAAAGGCAAATTAGTTACTCAAGGAAAATTACTAGGTATTCCTAGTTATAAGGATAGAGTGATTAATGAAGGAAGTATATATCACGTGATGACTTATGGTTTGAATTCCATGGGTGCTTACTCAAATCAATTGGATCAGCATGAACGCTGGTTGGTAGCTTCTTACGTTATCAAACTAAAAGAAAAATTATAATTGTTGAACAAACTGATCGTAATAGATATGTATACATTTTCAAGTAAATTAAAAACACTTTCCTACATCTTAATGGCCTTAGGTATATTAGGTATAGGGTATGGTTTTTATTCTGCACCAAAAGATATTCAAGAAGTTGAGAAGCTTCTTGCAGCAGAAAGTCATGGCGAACATGGTGGGTCAAAACATGAAGCATCGGCTTCAGCAACCCATCACGGAGATGCTGTCAGTCACACTGAGTTAGCTGTTGATGATAAAGTTGAGGCATCTCATGCTGAAGCGCCTGTTGGTGTTGATGCTGCTGACTCAATTAAAGAGGTGCAAGTTTTACCGCTATCAGATTTAACTAAAGGTAGGGAAAAAGCGCACGTGATGACAGCAGAGGAAGAACATACTGAGCATTTAACTCATGTTCTTCACCAATTGCAAAACAAACCATGGTCAGCATTTTATGTTGCATGTATCTTTTTTATGCTTATTTCGCTTGGTGTTTTAGCTTTTTATGCTATTCAACAAGTGGCTCAGGCAGGTTGGTCTCCAGTTCTTTTTAGAGTTATGCAAGGCATTACAGCTTATCTGCCAGTAGGTTCAGTTATTTTCTTTTTGTTTTTATTATTATCAGGTTTGCATATAAATCATTTATTTATTTGGATGGATCCTGAGGTTGTAGCAACAGATAAATTAATTGCAAACAAAGCAGGATACTTAAACTTTCCTTTCTGGATTGTTAGAGCAGCTATATTTTTAGTAGGTTGGAATCTTTATAGATACTATTCTAGAAAAAATTGTTTAGCACAAGATGATGCTAACGATAATCTTTTCTACAAAAAGAATTTTAAACTTTCAGCTTTGTTTTTAGTATTCTTTATTGTAACGGAGTCAATAATGTCTTGGGATTGGATTATGTCGATAGATCCGCACTGGTTTAGTACATTGTTTGGTTGGTATGTACTTTCAAGCTTTTTGGTGAGCGCCGTAACTACAATTGCTATAGTTACTTTATACCTGAAATCAAAAGGTGCATTAGAACATGTAAATACTAGTCACATTCATGATCTTGCGAAATTTATGTTTGGTTTTAGTGTTTTTTGGACTTACTTGTGGTTTTGCCAATATATGCTTATTTGGTATGCTAACATTCCTGAAGAGGTTACTTATTACGTTACTAGAATAGATGTTTATAATTTGCCGTTTTTTGGCGCAGTTGTAATGAACTTTGTATTTCCATTATTGATATTAATTAATACTGATTTCAAAAGAATTAGCTGGGTTCTTGTTATGGCGGGAGTAGTAATATTGGTTGGTCATTATCTTGATTTCTTTATAATGATTATGCCTGGCACGGTTGGTGATAGATGGTTTATAGGAATTTCTGAAATAGCTTCAATCTTATTTTTTCTTGGGTTATTCATTTTCGTAGTATTCACAGCTATGACTAAAGTACCATTGTTGCCTAAAAGAAATCCTTTCATTGAAGAAAGTAAACATTTTCATTATTAATATTTAAAGTAAAAAACAGATGACAAGTTTGTTGGTAATTATAGTTTTAGTTTTATTAGCTGTTGCTTTATGGCAATTGACTAAAATATTCGATCTAACGCAAGTTGGAGCAAATCCCGATAAGTCAGAAGTAGCTACTGATGTGGATAATAATATTCAAGGTTATTTAAATTTTGGGTTTTTAGCTTTTATATATATATTTTTTATATATGGATTGTTTAAGTGGGGCCCTTTAGTATTGCATACGCCGGCATCAGAACATGGTTTAGAAGTGGATAGGTTGATGAATATAACTTGGGTTTTAATATTTATTGTGCAGGCTATTACGCAAGCGCTACTACATTATTTCGCATTTAAATACCGCGGTACCAAAGACACAAAAGCACTTTTCTTCGCTGACAATAATAAATTAGAAGCGATCTGGAGTGGTATTCCTGCCGTAGTCTTAGCAGGTTTGATCCTATACGGTTTATATGCTTGGACAAACATTATGTTTGTTGATGAAGACGAGGATACTATCGTTATAGAGATATATGCGCAACAGTTTAACTGGAAAGCGAGATACTCTGGGGAAGATAATGTTCTAGGGAAAGCAAATGTTAGATTAATTGAAGGGGTCAATAGTCTTGGTGTTGATATGGCTGATCCGTATTCACAAGACGACATTGTAGTCACTGAATTGCACATCCCAAAAGGAAAGAAAATTCACTTCAAAATGAGGTCGCAAGATGTCCTTCACTCTGCATATTTTCCATATTTTCGGGCTCAAATGAATTGTGTACCTGGAATGGTAACTGAATTTGCTTTTACACCAGTTTTAACAACTGATGAATATAGAGAGTTGCCATATATGATCAAGAAGGTTGCTAATATTAATGATTTAAGAGCGAAGAAAAGTTTACTGCTTGTTGCAAAAGGGGAAACAGCGCTGGATCCGTATACTTTTGATTACCTATTACTTTGTAATAAAATTTGCGGTGCGTCACATTATAATATGCAAATGAAGGTTATTGTTGATACGCCCGAGGATTATAAAAAATGGGTGAGCGAGCAAGCGTTATTAGTTAGTCAAGTTAAGGAAGCTAAAGCGGCTCCCGCCGGCGTTGAAGGTGGAGTTAAGTTAGATTCGACAAAAACTAATGATACTACTGCTGTTGTAAAAATGGCAATGAAATAATAATAATAAGAAAATTTAAAGTAAAGATATATGTCAGCAGAAGGTCACGATCACGCAATAGATCACGAACACGAACATCATAAGCAAACTTTCATTACTAAATATATTTTTAGTACAGATCATAAGATGATTGCCAAGCAATACCTTATAACAGGTATACTTATGGGAGTCATAGGAGTTGCGATCTCTCTTTTATTTAGAATGCAGCTAGCATGGCCAGAAGAATCATTTAGAATTTTTAATATAATACTTGGTGACAAGTTTGCTCCAAACGGAGTAATGGCTAATGATATTTACTTAGCCCTTGTTACTATTCACGGAACAATAATGGTTTTCTTTGTTCTAACCGCTGGTCTTAGCGGAACGTTTAGTAACTTATTGATCCCACTGCAAATTGGAGCTCGTGATATGGCATCTGGTTTCATGAACATGATCTCTTACTGGTTGTTTTTTATATCAGCAGTTATTATGTTAAGTTCCTTATTTGTCGAGGCTGGTCCAGCATCTTCAGGTTGGACAATTTATCCACCGTTGAGTGCATTACCACAAGCAATTCCTGGATCAGGTAGTGGAATGACACTATGGTTAGTATCGATGGCTATATTCATTGCATCTTCATTAATGGGATCATTAAATTATATAGTAACCGTTATCAATTTGAGAACTAAAGGAATGTCTATGACTAGACTTCCATTAACAATTTGGACGTTTTTTGTAACAGCTATTATTGGAGTTGTATCATTTCCTGTTTTATTATCAGCGGCATTGTTGTTGATTTTTGATAGAAGTTTTGGTACGTCCTTTTTCTTATCTGATATTTATATTGCTGGAGAGGTTTTACATTATCAAGGTGGTTCGCCTGTATTGTTTGAACACCTATTTTGGTTTTTAGGCCATCCTGAAGTATATATCGTTATTTTACCAGCAATGGGTATTGTGTCTGAGGTTCTAGCAACCAGTTCTCGTAAGCCAATTTTTGGTTACAGGGCGATGATTATATCTACTTTAGCAATTGCATTTTTATCGACTATCGTTTGGGGTCACCACATGTTTGTTTCTGGTATGAATCCATTTTTAGGTTCAGTATTTACTTTTACAACACTGTTGATTGCAATACCTTCAGCAGTAAAAGCTTTTAACTGGATAACAACATTGTGGAGAGGTAATTTGCAGTTCAATCCAGCTATGTTGTTCTCTATTGGTTTTGTATCAACATTTATATCTGGGGGATTAACAGGGATTATTCTTGGAGACAGTACTTTAGATATTAACGTTCACGATACTTATTTTGTTGTTGCTCACTTTCACTTGGTAATGGGTATATCAGCTTTATATGGCTTGTTTGCTGGTGTTTACCACTGGTTTCCTAGAATGTATGGAAGAATGATGAATAAGAACATGGGATATGTGCACTTTTGGGTAACTGCTATTTGTTCGTATGGAGTATTTTTTCCAATGCACTTTATAGGGTTAGCTGGTTTACCAAGACGTTATTACACTAACACTAATTTTCCATTATTTGATGATTTGCAAAATGTAAATGTATTAATTACAATGTTTGCTTTAGTAGGTGGTGCTTTCCAATTAATTTTCTTGTATAACTTTTTTGCTAGTATTTTCTACGGTAAAAGATCAGTACAAAATCCATGGAAATCAAATACTTTAGAGTGGACTGCTCCTGTAGAACACATACATGGAAACTGGCCAGGTGCTCTTCCAGAGGTTTATAGATGGCCGTACGATTACAGTAATCCTCATCATGATGTAGATTTTGTACCTCAAAATGTACCGATGAAACCGGGTGAAGAAGCGTTACACCATTAATTTTTGATAATAATATAAAATGTCTTTCTTATCAGGAAGGCATTTTTTTTTACTTGTAACTTTACTCTATCTTTGTTTTATGAACGAAAATTTAGATCCTACATCAGATGGTCTTAATGCGGAGGAATTTGATCTTGAAAAAAGATTAAGACCGCTTTCTTTTGATGATTTTGCAGGTCAAGACCAAATATTAGAAAACTTAAAAGTTTTTGTACAAGCTGCTAATCAAAGAAATGAAGCTCTTGATCACACTCTTTTTCATGGACCTCCAGGATTAGGCAAAACAACTTTAGCTAATATTCTTGCTAATGAGTTGCAAGTAGGCATAAAAATTACTTCAGGTCCGGTTTTAGACAAACCAGGAGACCTTGCTGGATTACTTACTAATCTTGAAGAAAGAGATGTTTTATTTATAGATGAAATCCATCGTTTAAGTCCTATTGTTGAAGAATATTTATATTCTGCAATGGAAGATTTTAAAATCGATATAATGATAGAATCAGGGCCAAATGCACGAACAGTTCAGATCAATTTAAACCCGTTCACTTTAATAGGTGCTACTACCAGATCAGGACTATTGACTGCTCCAATGAGAGCTCGTTTTGGGATTGCTTCAAGATTGCAGTATTACACCACTGAATTACTAACGACAATAGTAGAGAGAAGTGCCTCAATTTTTAAAATGCCTATTTCGCTGGATGCTGCAATAGAAATTGCGGGTAGAAGCAGAGGTACGCCGCGAATTGCAAATGCACTTTTGCGCAGGGTTCGCGATTTTGCACAAATAAAAGGTAATGGAACTATTGATATTGAAATTGCTAGATATGCGCTCAAAGCTTTAAATGTTGATGCGCACGGACTAGATGAAATGGACAATAAAATATTGAATACCATCATTGACAAATTTAAAGGCGGACCGGTTGGTCTATCGACACTAGCTACAGCTGTATCTGAAAGTAGTGAAACGATCGAGGAAGTTTACGAGCCTTTTCTAATTCAAGAAGGATTCATTATGAGAACACCAAGAGGTAGAGAAGTTACCGACAAAGCATACAAGCATTTGGGAAAACTAAATAAAAATATTCAAGGCGGTTTATTTTAAATAAATTTGGAGAATTGAATGCGAACTTTTATTTTTCTAAGCTTCTTTCATAAATACCTTTTTTAATTTAAATACGTTAAACCGTTTAATCCTTATTTCTTTTATTATTTCTAAAATTTCAAATACTCAATTTATTAAATCTGAAGCCAAACGCTTGGGTTTTCTATCATGCGGTATTTCTAAAGCAGGCTATCTTGAAAAAGAAGCGCCACGACTCGAAGACTGGCTGAATAAAAATCAAAATGGTCAAATGTCGTATATGGATAATCATTTTGATACGAGGCTCGATCCCACGTTGCTTGTCGATGATGCTAAAAGTGTTGTCTCATTGCTATTTAATTATTATCCAAAAGATTTTCAAGGTAGCGAATCATACAAAATAGCTAAATATGCGTATGGCGAGGACTATCATCATGTAGTTAAAGATAAGTTGAAAGAATTATTATTTTCAATACAGAGTGAAATTGGCGAAGTCGCGGGACGGGCCTTTGTCGATTCGGCACCAATTTTAGAAAAAGCTTGGGCAGCGAAAAGCGGATTAGGATGGGTTGGTAAAAATAGCAATCTTCTGACTCAAAAAGTTGGATCCTTTTATTTTATCGCCGAGTTAATTATTGATCTCGATCTGGAGTACGACTATGCAACCACTGATCATTGTGGCACATGTACCGCTTGTATTGACGCTTGTCCCACTGAAGCAATCGTAGCTCCGTATGTAGTTGATGGAAGTAAATGCATATCCTATTTTACAATTGAGTTAAAGGAGAATATTCCTGATGAGATGAAAGGTAAATTTGATGATTGGGCCTTTGGTTGCGATATATGTCAAGACGTTTGTCCTTGGAATAAGTTTTCTAAATCTCACAACGAGCCTTTGTTTAGTCCAAACCCAAATTTACTAACAATGTCCAAAAAGGAATGGACTGAAATAACCGAGGAAACTTTTAGAGTCGTTTTTAAAAATTCACCCTTAAAAAGAGCTAAATATAAAGGAATAAAAAGAAATATTGATTTTTTACAATAGCTTTTTGTTACATCAGTTTTCTCATTGAAGATTCCCTGATTATTGTTCTGGTTTTAAGCTCTATTGTTTTTGGTGTAAATACTAAACCTTCTTTATAGCAAGTCATTTCTTCTAATAATAGATTAAAAGATTCAATGCCCATCTCGCGACTTGGTTGGTCAACGGTGCTTAATTTTGGAGTTAAAACTTGTGACATAAACCAGTTACTAAACCCAATGACTGCGACCTGCGCTGGAATATTAATTTTCTTTTCGTTTAAATAAGCTAGAACACCCACAGCTACTAAATCGGTGATTGCGAAGATACCGTCAATATCAGCGTGTTCGTTAATAATTTGTTCAGCAAAATATTTTCCTTCTTCAAAGTTAACTTTCTCACAGGTATAGACTAAAGTAGAATCAAACGGAATATTATTTTTTTCTAATGCCTTTTTGTAACCAATGTATCTGTCTACAGAATTTTGAGGGTTAATTGGGCCTCTGATATGAGCTATGCGTTTACAACCCACATCAATTAAATGTTGAACTGCGTTAAAAGCTGCGCTCTGATCGTTTATAATTACTTTCGAACATTTAGACAGTTTGGCAATTTTATCAAACATTACAAATGGTATCTTTCTATCAACTATCTCCCTAATATGTGCATCATTATTAGATTCATTAGACAACGACATAATAATCCCATCAACTCTTTTGTTGATAAGTAGTTCTATTTGTTTTTTTTCTAAAGCAAGACTTTCATTCGACTGCAATATAATGACTAAATATCCATTTTTTTCGGCTTCATCGATAATTGCGTTGACTACATTTGAAAAAAAATGATGCACTAACTCAGGCACTATTAAGCCAATAGTTTTTGATTCTTTGGTTCGTAAATTTACCGCAAAACTATTTGGTGTGTATTGTAATTCTTTGGCTAGCGCAACAACTGCGTTTTTAGTTTTATCGCTTACATCGTGATAATTTTTTAGTGCTTTTGATACTGTAGTAATCGAAATTCCTAATTTAGAGGCAATTTCTTTAAGAGTAATGTCTTTCATAAACCGATTTTCAGATAATAATTTTATTGTGAATTTTTATATAAAAATCCTAATGTAACAATTATTGTTGATGATCCCTAACTATAAATTTAGAACACAAGATATTAAAATTAGTCGGTTTTAGAATTACTAATCAAAAATTATTTTTAATGTAGAATTGCTATTTTTAAAAAGATTGTTAATACTACGCACAAACATTTATGTTGATTCTCGTTCTATTACATAAGTTGGTAATTCAATTGACTGAAAAGTAACAGCGGTATTACTTTTTTTAGATTTGATTTCATCAAATAAAATAGCTGCAGATTGTTTACCAATTTCAAATCCTGGCTGATCTACTGTTGAAAGTTTAGGCGTTATTACACTGGACATAAACCAATTACTAAAACCTAAAACGGCTATTTGATTAGGTATCGAAATCCCTATTTCATTACAGTATTTTATAATTCCAATCGCTACTAAATCTGTAATGGCAAAAATGGCGTCTATATCAGGATGTTGATTAAGTGCTTTTTTTGCATTTTCATAACCATCATCAAAATCATTATTGTTTTCGCATAAAAAAACCAGCGAAGGGTCATAAATAATATTGTTGTCTTCAAGCGCTTTTTTGTATCCTAAAAAGCGGTCAATCGAATTTTGTGGCATATATGATCCTCGAAAATGAGCAATCTTTTTGTAACCTTTATTTACAAGATAGCAAACCGCATCATAAGACGCTTTACGGTCGTTGATAGTTACTTTTGAACAGTTAACAAGTTTTGCTATCTTATCAAATAAAACTAAGGGTGTTTCGTGATTAATAATCGAATTTAAATGTTGAAATTCACCTGTTTCATTTGATAAAGACATCAGTATTCCATCAACTCTTTTATTTAATAATAAATCAATTTGTTTTTTTTCAAATTCTAATTTTTCATTAGATTGTAAAATAATTACAAGATAATCTCTCTTGTCTGCCTCTTCAAGAATACCTTGAATTACAGTTGAAAAAAAATCGTGCACTAAAGTTGGAATTATTAGACCTATGGTTTTAGATTCTTTAGTTCTTAGATTTACAGCAAAACTGTTGGGACTGTAATGCGTTTTTTGCGCTAAATCGACTACGGCTTTCTTTGTCGCTGCGCTAACATCAGCATATCCTTTTAATGCTTTTGAAACCGTAGTAATTGATATCCCAAGCTGATTCGCAATTTCTTTTAGAGTAGTGTTATTCATAGATTTAAAATAACGAGAGAGACAAAAAAACGTTTTACTAAAAACGAAAGTACAATTTATTTTTTGCAATCTGCATTTTTTGCAAAGCCGTTTGAAATATTTGAAAAGATTTTAAGAAAAATGAGATATATAAAATACAATAATAACATATTTAGGTAATTTATTAAAAAATATTAACAAATTTATCGTTAAAACCTCATTTCAGAAATTAACAATGTTAAGATAAAGGGTTTATAAATTCATTGATTTCTTTTAAAGAAATAGTAGGGTTCGCCCCTGAGTTCTTCGCTACAATAGCTCCTAAAGCACAGGCAAAGTCAATAGCTTCTTGGGGATTTTTTCCGTTCAAAAGTTTATATAGTAGTCCAGCTAGAAAGGAATCGCCTGATCCAACTGTGTCGATCACATCAATTTTATAACCGCTGTTGTAAAACATTTTCCCATTTTGATACAATACTGCCCCATGGCATCCTTTTGTAACGCAAATTTGGTTTGTATTAGTTTTTTCAGCGATAAAAATAATGTTTTGTTCTAAAGAATGATAGGGAGTTTCCATGAAATGAGCTATTTCATATAGTTCGTCATCATTAAATTTTATAAAATCAGATAACTTCATTAAATGAATTAATAGTTCTTTTGTGTAAAATGGTGCGCGCAAATTAACATCAAAAACAGAAAATTTAGCATTGTCAACTAATTTAAGCAAGGTCTTAAACGAAACAGAATCCCTACACACCAAACTCCCGAAAGCAAATGCATCAGCATTCTGAACTAAATTTTGATCTTCTGCAAGAAATTCTATCTTATCCCATGCAGCAGGATAATTTATCGTGTATGAAGCAGAACCTTGACCATTTAGTTTAACAGTAACTTCGCCAGTATTTAGAGTTCGATCTAGTTGGATCGTAGAGTGAGCAATACCTTTATTTTTAATAAATTCTAGCAGTTCTCTTCCTTTTTCATCGTTTCCTATTCGACTTATTATTTGTGATTGCACACCAAGTGACGCCAAACGCAACGCTACATTTAGTGGTGCGCCGCCAATTTTTAGATGTGTTGGAAATACGTCAAATAAAACTTCACCGAAACAAATTACTTTTTTATTCATGATTTTTATTGTTTTGATAGACTTTCAGATAATTCTTCTAATGTTCTACCCTTGGTTTCAGGCATTTTTAAAAACACCCAAATCAATTGGAAAACCATCATCAAACAGAAGATCGCAAACACGGGCGCGGTTCCAATTTCTTTGAATAAAAAGGGTATGAATGACGGAATCAATGCGGCTAAAATCCAGTGTACCGACGTGCCAAAAGATGTTCCAGCAGCTCGCAGTTTATTAGGAAATAATTCAGAGATAAAGACCCAAATAACCGCGCCTTGACCAATTGCATGCGATGCAATAAACAAGAAAAAAAATAACGGGATAAACATTCCTTGCCATTCAAAATAAAAAGCAACAGTCACTAAAGCTAAAGAAATAATATAACCTACTGATCCTAAGTACATCAATGTTTTTCTGCCATATTTGTCAATTAATGCGATGCCAATCATGGTAAATATTAAATTGATTATTCCAATGCCGATGCTGCTTAAAAACGATGCTGATTTCGCTAATCCAGCTAATTCAAAAATACGAGGAGCATAATACAAAAATGCATTGATCCCAGAAAGTTGGTTAAAAAAAGCTATGAAAAATGCAAGTAATAATGGTTTTCTATATTTAGGCAGGAAAATAGATTCATTGTTGCCTTCCTGTGCAGTTTCTTTTTCGATGGCTTCAATTTCTGTCGCAACAGTTGCTTCCGTGCCAATTTGTTTTAAGATAGCAATAGCTCGAGCCTTGTCTTTTTTATATTCGATCAGCCAGCGAGGACTTTCAGGAATTCCAAATACTAAAAGCGTGTAGAGTAAAGACGGAAATGCTTGTATTCCCAACATCCATCGCCAAGCATTTTCACCAATATCTTGTAAAAAATAGTTGGATGTAAACGCAATTAAAATACCAAAAACTATATTAAACTGATACAACGCAACTAGTTTACCTCGATCTTTTGCAGGAGCGATTTCTGAAACATAAGTGGGTGCAGCTATGGTAGAAGCACCAATTCCAATCCCGCCTAGAAATCTAAAAACAGAAAAGAAAATAGGGTCATTTGCAAATGCAGTTCCTACAGAAGAGATAAAAAATAGCAGACCAATAATTATTAATGTCTTTTTTCGTCCTAAAATATTCGTTGGGAAAGCCCCAAAAACAGCCCCTACAACAGTTCCCCACAAAGCTGACGACATCACAACCACCCCATGAAATAAGTCAGAAGTGCCCCATAATTGCTGTAATTGTTTGTCAGCTCCTGAAATCACAACAGTATCAAATCCAAACAAGAATCCTGCAAAGGCGACGACAACTGACCAATAAAGTATTTTTCTTTTGTGCATTTTTAGGTTTTTCTTAGCGGTGATTGCTTAATTATTTATCGAAAGAATTTTTACCAAATTCCTTTTATTTTTTTTATCGACATGCTGCTGATTTCCTGATTGCGGTCAGATGAAAGGATTAGTTTATTGTATGGCTCATTCGGAAAAATTTGTTCCGTAAAACTGTAAACTCCACCATTCAAGAAAACTTCGATGGAAGACCAATCCAGAATTATTTGAAAATCAATTGTCTCAGTTGTCAAGTAAGGCGTTTTTGTTTGGTGAATTTTTGCGCCAAAACTTTTTTCAAAATTTACTAGCCCCGAATTTCTTCTGTCAATAGAGAAAATCTTTTGCTTTGCATCATAATTTAAGACCAAAGAATCTGTGCGATCATTTGAAAAAACTAATTTTAAATTTTCGTTCTTTATTTTTAATCGTATTTCAGATTGGTTTAAATGTGAGTACTCGAAAGTCTTTTTAGAATCTGCTTCTAATATGATTTTATCTTTGGCGAAAGCCAATGTACTTTGTTTTTTAAATTGTTCGACCGGAGTGCTCCTTAATAGATATTGATCATTAATTTTTTCAAGTGAAAGCTCGCGAGCTAAGGTCATGGCACTTCTCCAGTTTTTCGTGGGTGTATTTCTCGCGTAAGACCAATTACTCATCCAGCCAATAAAAATCCGTTTATTTTCAGGTGCATTATTATACGTAATACCAGCGTAATTGTCAGCGCCGTTGTCAACCCATTTAATATCTTGTTGATTAGTTCTAAAACTTTTTCCATCGTAATCACCAATAAAGTATTGCGTACCTGAACCCCCGTGAGGAGCACCAGGATTAATACTTATCAGTAAAACCCATTTTTCTTCATTGGAACGAGCTACTTTTAATTTAAAAATATCAGGACATTCCCAAACGCCGCCATGAGCGCCTAAGTTTTTACCAAATTCACTTGCAAAATTCCAATCGATTAAATTCTGCGAAGTGTAAAATTGAGCACGGTCACCTGCGACTAAAACCATATTCCATAGTTGCTCATCATCATTCCAAAAAACTTTTGGATCTCTAAAATCTTTCAGAATTTCATTTTTAATAATTGGATTATTACTATATTTTTTCCAATTTTCTCCATTATCTAAGCTGTAAGCTAAACCTTGGGTTTGATAATTAGTTTTTCCAGCTTTTTCAGCTTCCATATTGTGATATGTAAAAATGGCAATCAGCGGGGGATTTTCTTTAGTTCCAAGTCCTGAGCTATTGGTATAATCAACAACTGCACTTCCGGAAAATATAAATCCTAATTTGTCTGGGTATAATGCTATTTTTTTATTTTTCCAATGAATTAAATCAGTACTTGTTGCATGTCCCCAATGCATTGGCCCCCAAACAATATCATCGGGATAATATTGATAAAATAGATGGTAAATGCCCTTATGAAATACTAATCCATTGGGATCATTCATCCACTTTTTTTCTGGCGAAAAGTGAAATTGAGGTCTAAACGGTTCTTTGTAAATTTTTGAGGAGTCAGGAACAATATTTTCTGTAGATTCGATTTGAATGATTTCATTTTCATTTTCCCTTAAACAAGAAGAATTGACATAAACAATTCCCAATGCTAAAATTACGACTACTTTTTTAACACTATAATTCATTTACTATGGATTTATAATTTAAATACGATTTTAAATGTATAAAGTATTGACGAAATATTTAGTTTGAATTCGTCAAAAGCTTATTTGTTAAACCGAAATCGTTTTCGATTTAGAATAGGGATACTATATTGTGCTTTTACATATTTTGACAATTTAATTATCTAAGTTTGAAATTAATATTAAAAATTACAACTATGATTTCAAGAGTTAAAGTTTTGTTTCTCTTCTTATCGGTCTGTCCTACTGTTTTTAGTCAAGCAATATCAGATGAGTGGCACTTAATCGCAAATTCAAGAGAAAATTATTATGGAGTAGCAATGGCAAATGGGCAAATAGGGATTGTAACTGATGACACGCCATTAAAAACCAAAGAGATAATTCTAAACGGAGTGTATGATGGTAGTCCAGAAAATGGTATCAGTAGAATTGTTCGTGGTATTGAATTTTTAAACCTTCGCTTGAAGCTTGACAATCAAGAAATCAAATCTAATAATATCGATAACTGGAAGCAAGTAATTGCCATGAAAGACGGAACAAGTACAACTTCGTTCTCATATAAGGATTTGGCAAATATCAATTATACTATTTTGGCAAATCGAGCGATTCCATTTTCAGCGATGGCAATAATAGAAATTATGCCGCTTAAAGACATAGAAATTGTTGCTAATAATTATATGACAGTTCCTGATGAATTGAAAGAAGCTAAGAGTCAGTTTCGTGTTTTAAAAGACAATCAATATTTAATGCCTGTTTTTGGGACAGTTGCTAAAACATTGACGGGGAAATATACAGTAGCGGCTTCAACTACATTTCTTTTTGATGGCGAAAGTGAAGCGTTAAAGCAAACTAAGAATGAAGTTGGTTTTACAAAAAAATTAATGAAAGGAAAAAAATATCGTTTTGCTATAGCAGGAGGAATTTGTACTTCAAAAGATGTTACTGATCCATTAAATGAATCCGAAAGGCAACCCATTTACGCGTTACAAGAAGGAATAGACAAACTTTTAACTCGACATAAAATGGCTTGGGCTGAATTGTGGAAAACAGGCGATATTCAAATTGAGGGAGATTTAGATGCACAACAGCGTGTTCGATTTGCGTTGTACAATTTATATTCCTTTATTCGTCCTGAAACAAGACAAAGTATTGCGCCGATGGGCTTGTCATCACAAGGATACAACGGGCATATTTTTTGGGATACTGAACTTTGGATGTATCCTACTCTTTTAGCATTACAGCCAGATATGGCAAAATCCTGTTTAGATTACCGCTCCGATCGTTTGCAAAAAGCGAAACAAAAAGCGTTCATATACGGTTACAAAGGAGCAATGTATCCATGGGAATCAGATGATACTGGTGAAGAAGCAACTCCAACTTGGGCATTAACTGGAATTTATGAGCAACACATCACAGCTGATGTGTCGATTGCTTTTTGGAATTATTATGCTTACACTCAAGATAAAGATTGGCTTAAAAAAGAGTGGGCAGTGCTAAAAGAGACTGCTGATTTCTGGGTAAGTCGCGTACTAGAAAATCCTGACGGGAGTTATTCGATTTTAAACGTTGTGGGTGCTGACGAATATGCACAGCACGTAGATGATAATGCTTTTACAAATGCTTCAGCGATCGAATCGTTAAAAAATACGATCAAAGCAACCACAATTTTGAAAGAGCCTATTAATCCAAAATGGGCGTTAATAGCTGATAAATTACTTATCCACACAAAAAATGGTATAACTCAAAATTACAAAGGCTATGAAGGTCAAATGATAAAACAGGCTGATGTAAATTTATTAGCTTATCCTCTTAATGTAATAACAGACAAAGCCCAAATTGAGAGAGACTTAGAATATTACGCCGAGAAAATTGATAAAAAAGACGGCCCTGCGATGGCGTCTGGAGTTTTATCTGTGTTGTATGCACGGTTAGGAGACAGAGAAAAAGCATATAGCTATTTTGTAAAATCATATCTACCAAACAGCCGTCCGCCGTTTGGCGTTTTTTCTGAATCAGCTAATAGTAACAATCCATATTTTGCGACAGGGGCAGGAGCAATGCTTCAAGCAGTTATTTATGGATTTGGTGGCGTAGAACTAACAGATAAGGGATTAAAATATAATAAAGGTCTGTTGCCACAGCAATGGAAATCCCTAAAAATTATTGGATTAGGTCTGGATAATAAGACGATAACTATAAAATAAAACATCTAATTTTTTTTGCCGGCACTTCATGATGTTCTTTGGGTCATAAAGTGCCGGCTTTTTTATATCCTTATATTTTTATTAGATATAATAAAGTAAATAAAGCTGAAAATCATTTTTTTTAAATAGTACGAATTATTTATTATCATTTTAATATTTAATCTCTCTACCCAAAGTTTGAAAAGCATTAAGAAAAGAATATTTTAGAGGCTAATATGTCTGTAAATTTCTTATCTATTTTAAAAGTTGACATGATTTTGTTTTGATTATTTAGAAAAATACAACGCAAAAGATAAGGTAGTTCTAATCTTCTCAAAATTGGTTTTTTTCAGAAATATTATCTTAAAAAACAACAAGTTCTTCGATTTTAAAAGCTTTTTTCGTCAACATAAAAAAGCAATTAAGATTTTGATTAAAAGTTAAATTATTGATTTATAGCAATATAACTATTAATTTTATGTATTTCGCATTTTTTGGATTACAAATGAAGTTTCACTGTCATTTTCGCAAATATTTAGAGATTGAAAGCTAAAAATTATGCATAATTAGTCTTAATTTTCATTATTTATTACTGAATATATAAATTTGTCACTAAATTTTTAAAGTATTACATAAAAATCGAAAACGTTTTCGTTAAATCGAAAACGTTTTCGGTCGCGGAATCTTAATTTTATCATAATATTAGAATTATATTTGATATTGAAATAAACAAACTACTTAAAAAATTATTAACTAACTTATTCATTAATATATGAAAAAAATTCTAATAAAAGGCTTGATGGCAATCGTAGTTATGCTCTGTACAAGTGTAGCATATTCACAAGATGTCTCTGGCACAGTATCCGATGCGAATGGTCCACTTCCAGGAGCCTCTGTATTAGTAAAAGGGACAAAAAATGGAACACAAACTGATTTTGATGGAAAATTTACCATTAGAAATGTAGGTGCTGATGCGGTTTTAGTTTTTAGCTACATCGGACTTAAATCTGAAGAGGTAATAGTTGGCGGTAGAAGTTCAATAACAGTCGCATTATTGGAGGATTCATCGCAATTAGACGAAGTCCTTATTATAGGCTATGGTTCTGTTGCGAAAAAAGATGCCACTGGGGCAGTTGATCAGTTGAATGCAAAAAACTTTGACAATGTTGCTGCGCCTAACCCTGCCGATTTATTAAGAGGTAAGGTCGCGGGTGTACAAGTTACCCAGTCTAGTGGTGAGCCAGGAGCTGGTGCAAGTATACGTATTCGAGGTAACTCTTCTATTCGCTCAGGTAATGGTCCACTTATTGTTGTTGATGGTGTGCCTTTAGATGGTGGAGACGTTTCTACTGGAAGTGACATTGGTTTAGGAGGATCTTCAGCAAGAAACCCTTTAAACTTTATCAATCAAAATGATATCGAGAGTTTGACTGTTCTTAAAGATGCTTCGTCCACTGCTATTTATGGTTCTAGAGGAGCAAACGGTGTTATTGTAATTACTACCAAAAAATCAAAATCACGAGAGACACAATTAACTTATTCTAATTCAATTGTTTTTAGTTCTATAGCTAGTAACTTAAAATTGATGGATTCTGCCGAGTTTGTTGCTAATGGTGGAAGAGATAATGGTAATCCTGGTTACAACTGGGAAGATGCTATTTTAAGAAATGCAATGTCAACAAATCATGATTTATCTTTTTCTAAATCTACGGAAAATTCATCTACTCGTATATCTATCGGTGCATCAAATACAGAGGGTATTGTAAATAGAACAGGTTTAGACAAATACACATTTGCTTTAAATAATTCTAATGACCTTTTTGGAGGTGCATTAAAAGTTGATACTAAGGTGATATATTCAAGTCTGAGAGATGAAGCTGCTTTGGTAACAAATAATGTGGGATTTATTGGTAACTTAATTGGTGCTGCTATGTACTGGAATCCAACGGATAGATTGGTTAATCCAAATGGAACTTTCAATGTAAGACCAAATGGATCCGCATCTGATAGCAATACTTTTCTCAACCCTGCACAGTTATCTCAAACATATACTGATTATACAAATACAAATAAATTGTTAGCTAGTATAAAATCAACTTTGAAAATTACAAACGATTTGAACTACCAGTTCTTGTTTGGTGTTGAAACGTCTAATTCGGCAAGAAAATTCCAATTGGATCCGACCATGAACATACAAAATGTGGCTCAGGCCACCCAGCAAGGAACCTCTGAGTTGAAATTTGGTCAAGCAGGTATAAATCAAATTGAAAGATTTAGTAAAACTTTTGAGCATACGTTAAATTACAATAAATCATTTGGTGAAAATTTCCAATTTGATGCTTTAGCTGGTTATTCTTACTACGATTACAATGCCGCGGGAAGCGAAGTAACTGCTAAGGGATTCAATGCAAATCAAAGGAATCTAATAGATAACATCGAGGGCGGTCTGCAAAATGAGTTTCGTGCTAACTCATTTAGAAACAGAACAGAATTACAGTCTTATTATGGTAGAGTAAACGCTACGTTGTATAAAAAATTCTTAATCACAGCTTCTTTACGTGCAGACGGTTCTACTAAATTAGGTATAAACGATAAATATGGTTATTTTCCAGCCGTTGGTTTAGGATATAAACTACTGGAGGACAATGAAGGATTAGTGAATACTTTAAAATTTAGAGCCAATTACGGTGTTACTGGAAACCAGGAGTTTGCGGTTAATTCAGCGGTAGCTCGTGCTTCATACGGAAATAATGGAGCACTAAATGTAGATTCAAATGCTAATGAAGATTTGAAATGGGAAACTACAATTTCTTCGGGTTTAGGTCTTGATTTTGGTTTGTTTAATAATAGATTAACAGGCTCCCTAGATTACTTTCAGAGAGATACTGAAAACTTAATTTTTCCGGTGCCTGCTGCAGCTACTCAACCAGGACCACCATCACCTCGTTTTGTCAACTTGCCTGGAAATCTGATCAACAAAGGTTTTGAAGTGAGCGCCAATTATAAAATCATTGACACAAAAGATGTAACTTGGGAATTCGCTGCTAATGCTTCTTTCTTGTCGAACAGGATGGAGAATTTTGCAGGCTTTATTCAAGCAGGTGCGTTGAACGGTCAAGGTCTATCAAATGCTTTTGTTCAAGTTGTAACAAATGATGAACCTATTTACAGTTATTTTATGTATGAATTTAGAGGATACGATGCTGCCGGAGCATCAATTTATGCAGATGCCGCAGGAGCAGATGCTTCTTTAGGATTGGCTGCTAGAAAATTAGTTGGAAAACAAGGATTACCAAAAATGAACTTAGGTTTTTCCACCAATATAGCGTACAAAAATTTTGATGCAGCCGTTTCATTTTATGGTGCATTTGGTCACTATCTATACAATAATACAGCTAATGCATTCTTCTTTAAAGGGGCTTTTAATTCGGGACGAAATGTGCCATCTGATGTAGCTACTTCCCCGCAAGCTGAGGGAGACCCTAATGCTCCATCAACAAAATATTTAGAAAAGGGTGATTTCTTAAGAATGGGGAATCTGACTTTTGGTTACACTTTTAGCGGTGCAACTTTAGAGAGATTGAAAATTAAATCAGCTCGTTTCTTTGTTAATGGGCAAAATTTATTATTGTTTACTAATTATTCTGGTTTTGATCCTGAAGTAAATACTGATAAAACCTTAAATGGTGTACCTTCAGCTGGTATCGATTATTTGTCTTACCCTCGGTCACAGGCCGTTGCGTTAGGACTAAATGTAACTTTTTAATAATATAAATCATGAAAAGAAATAATTTAATAAAAGGATTTCTATACTTAGGTGTAGTTTCTTTGAGCATTGGTTGTACTAATCTAGATGAAGAGATCTTAGATGGAGTTGCCAATAATAACACAGCAGGAGCAACTATTGATGTTGCTGGTACATTACAATCTGCAATTGAGGGATTAAGAGATTTTAATGGTCAAGGAGGAGTTTATGCAATGGATGAAATGTCTACAGATGCTATGGTTGGTCCAACTCGTGGAGGGGATTGGGATGATGCGGGCGTGTGGAGGCAAATACACACACACACATGGGCTCCTGATCATCCTGAGGTAAGAAACGCATGGAATTCATTATTGTCAAATGCATTCAAATGTAATCTTGTAATTGAAAACGGTGGAACTGCAATTCAAGTTGCGCAAGCTCGATTTTTGAGAGCATGGTACTACTATAATGTAGTTGACTTGTTCGGACAAGCACCGTACAGAGCTGCGGGTTCTGCTTTGACCGTGGATCCGCAGGTTTGGACGCGGACTGAAGCTACAGATTTTGTTATATCAGAATTAGAAGCAGTTTTAAACACGCTACCTAATAGGGTTACTAATCAAGCTTTTGTTATAAATAAAGATGCAGCTCGATTTTTATTAGCAAAAGCATATTTGAATAAAGCTGTTTTTAAATCAACAACCGCAGCAGGTCCGTATACTTTCGATGCAGCTGACATGACCAAAGTAGTTCAAAATATAGATGCAATAACAAACACATTAGCGCCAAGCTATTGGGATAACTTTAAACCAACTAACAATACGTCTCCAGAGGTTATTTTCTCTTCTGTAAATAACCAAGGTTTAGATGGTGGTGGTATGCAATCTAAGTGGAGGATGGGAGCACATTATAATCAAACTCCCGATGGATGGAATGGTTTTACCACGGTTGCAGAGTATTATAATAGATTTAATGCTGCTGATACTCGCGCTAAATTTTCTACTCCTGCTATTATAACTAGTTTTGGTAATCCAGTTGGATTTCAAGTGGGGCAACAATTTGCTCCGGGAGGTGTTACTCCACTTAAAGATAGAAACAATAATGCTTTGTTTTTTACGCCTGCTTTGACTTTAATCACCTCAGGCGTGACTCTTGAAACCGCTGGTATTCGTGGTATTAAATACATCCCGGATACTGGAAATTTAAATGTTCCGGACAATGATCTTGTATTAATGCGCTATTCTGACGCAATATTAATGAAAGCAGAGGCAATAGCTCGAGGCGGCTCAGGTTCTGGAGCAGCGGCAATTATGAGTAGTTTAGCATTAAGAGTTGGTGTTATACCTGCGGCATCCACTTTAGATGGTATTTATGCTGAAAGAGGCAGAGAATTGTGGTGGGAAGGATGGAGAAGAAACGATGCCATACGCTTTGGTAGATTCCTAGATGTTAGAAGTTTAAAGCCTTACGTTTCTGACGCTAAGTACCTTTTATATCCAATTCCTGCTGAGGCTTTGTTTAATGCTAATTTAAAACAAAATCCAGGATACTAAAATTTTTTAAAAATAATGTGTTTTTTGAGTTAGTTATAAAGAGGGTATTTATTACCCTCTTTATTTTATAACTATTTTATTCTTTTTTATACCAATATTATATAAATTAGGCAATTCTAATCCTTGCAATTACCTAACTAAAATGCTACAATATAATATGTCTAATCGTTTTGTCTTATTACCCCTTATGATTCTCTTTTTTTCTAATTGTTCCAAAGAAAATTTAGAAAATAAAGACGTGTTATTCTCTATATTAGACTCTTCTAAAACAGGAATTAATTTTGTCAATGAAGTTAAGAATGGTGCGGATATGAACATCTTCAAATATCGAAACTTTTACAATGGTGGCGGTGTTGCTATTGGAGACATCAATAATGACGGTCTTTCGGATGTGTATTTCACTTCAAATCTTGGAACAAACAAATTATACTTAAATAAAGGAAATTTTACATTCGAAGATATTTCTAAAAAAGCAGGTGTCGAAGGAACCAAAACCTGGTCAACAGGCGTGGTTATGGTCGATATTAATGCTGATGGATTACTCGATATTTATGTTTGTAATGCAGGAAATAGTTTGGGAAACCAGCAAAAAAACGAACTTTTTATAAATAATGGCAATGCTACTTTTACTGAAAAAGCAGCCGAATATAATCTAGCGGATACAGGAATAACTACTCACGCCGCTTTTTTTGATTATGATAAAGATGGTGATTTAGATGTTTATATTTTAAATAACAGTTTTATTCCCGTAAGCAGCCTCAATTATTCCAATAAACGAGACCTAAGAGACAAAGATTGGGATGTCGCCGAAATTTTGAAAGGTGGTGGCGATAAATTATTGCGTAATGACAACGGAAAATTTATTGATGTAAGTGCATCATCTGGTATTTATGGTAGCCTTATTGGCTTTGGTTTGGGCGTTACTGTAGGCGATGTAAACGGAGATTTATATCCAGATATTTATATCTCAAATGATTTTTATGAGCGTGATTATTTGTACATCAATAATAAAAACGGAACCTTTACCGAACAAATTCAGGGGTGGACTTCACATATTAGTCAATCTTCGATGGGAGCTGATATGGCAGATGTCAACAATGATGGAAAAGCCGATATTTTTGTAACGGATATGTTACCGGAACCAGACGAACGCCTTAAAACGACAACCAATTTTGAAAATTATGATTTATTTGTTAGAAAATTAAATCTTGATTTTTATACTCAATATATGCAGAATACATTGCAAATTAATAATGGTTCTAGCCAATTTGTTGAAATAGCAAATTATGCTGGTGTAGCTAAAACCGACTGGAGTTGGGGCGCTTTGTTATTTGATATGGACAATGATGGATACAAAGACATCTATGTTTGTAATGGGATTTATAATGATTTAACCAATCAAGATTTTGTTGACTTTTTTGCAAATGAATTTATGCAAAAGATGGTAGTAACTGGAAAGAAAGAAGAAATTCAAACCATTATCAGTAAAATGCCAACAACACCAATTCCCAATTACGCTTTTAGAAATAATAAGAATTTGACTTTTACAAATGAAGCTGTGAAATGGGGATTTGACACGCCAAGTTTTTCTAATGGTGCTGCTTATAGCGATTTAGACAATGACGGCGATTTAGATTTGATTGTCAATAACGTCAATATGGAATCTTTTGTTTATCGCAATAATTCAGAGAAAAATAAAAAGAACCACTTTATAAAAGTAAAATTAAAAGGAGAAGGTCAAAATAAATTCGCTGTCGGGAGTGTTGTTGAATTATTTTCAGGAAAAGAGATTCTCAGACAAGAGTTGATTCCTTCGCGAGGTTTTCAATCGTCTGTTGATTATATAATGACTTTTGGAATTGGCACAAAAAAAATAGATTCCATACAAGTAATTTGGCCAAATGGAAAATTCCAAACGGTAAAAAAAATATTAAAAAATACTACATTAAAGCTAAATATCCTAGATGCTAAATTTGATTATACTATAAAAAACAAGGCATTAAAACCATTATTTGTAGAAAAGAAAACACCGTTTGTAGCGCACAAAGAAAATGATTATATTGATTTTGATTATGAAGGATTAATATCGAAAATGCTTTCACAAGAAGGGCCTTCACTCGCTGTTGCTGATATTAATGGAGATGGAAATGAAGATGTTTATGTAGGTGGAGCCAAAGGGCAGACAGGCAAAATATATTTGAATAATGGGAATGGTAATTTTGCTATAACCTCTCAGAAAGACTTAGATGGCGATTTTAATTTTGAAGATACAGCAGCCAGTTTTTTTGATGCAGATAATGATGGCGACATTGATTTGCTAGTGGGTTCCGGTGGAAACGAAAAAGCAGATCAGGCTAATTATAAAAACCGTTTGTATTTGAATAATGGGAAAGGAGTTTTTGTAAAAAGCAAAACGAACGTGCCAGCAACTAATAATAATGTTGCTGTAATTGCTCCTTATGATTTTGACAATGATGGTGATATTGATGTGTTTATTGGCAGCCGAAGTGTTCCCGGAGTTTATGGAATTGATCCTAAGCATTTATTACTAGAGAATGACGGGAAGGGCAATTTTACAAATGTAATAGATAAAAAAGCATTCAAAATTAATGCTGTTGGTATGATTACAGATGCCGTTTGGGAAGATATTGATAATGATTCTAAAAAAGATTTAATCTTGGTTGGCGACTGGACCGCTCCGATGATTTTCAAAAACACAGGACGAAGATTAACTGAATATAAGTCTAATCTTGATGATTATAAAGGTTTTTGGAACGCAGTAAGTTGTGTGGACTTGAATAATGATGGTAAAAAGGATTTGGTTTTGGGTAACAAAGGAACAAATACAACCTATAAACCCGCTGTTGCAAATCCATTAAAATTGTTTGTCAATGATTTTGACAACAACGGAACTATTGAACAAATAGCCACTCAATCAATTAAAAGTAAAGATTTGCCTACAAACCTAAAGCAGGAATTAGCCAGACAGATTCCTTCAATTAAAAAGAAAAATTTAAGTTATAAAGATTATTCCACAAAGACATTTCAAGAATTATTCGTCCCAGAAATAGTTAGTAATTCGATACAAAAGACGGTTAATATTCAAGAAAGTATAATTGCAATTAATACAAGGAATGGTAAGTTTGAAATAAAAAAACTTCCAAAAGAAGTTCAATTTTCATCTGTAAATTCAATTTGTGTAATGGATGTAAATAATGACGGAATTTTAGATTTGATATTGGGAGGAAATCAATACGAATTTAAACCGCAGTTTTCAAGATTAGATGCAAACTTTGGTAGCATTCTTCTAGGCAGTAAAAACGGAACTTTTTCTTGGTTACCTTATGAAAAATCGGGTTTCTTCATTAAAGGAGAGGTCAAAAACCTGAAAGTAATAAGAGATAAAAACAAAACGGTTTCAATAATAGCAGTTGTAAATGATAATGTCCCCAAAATATTTAGAATCAATGAATAATTATTTTAGAATAATTCTGGCTTTAGTACTTTTTAGTAGTTGTTCCAAAAAGGAAGGAAAGTTATTTGAGATGTTGCCTTCAGAAGAAAGTAAAATTTTATTTAATAACGAATTATTAGAATCCAAAAACATTTCCATTTTAGATTATTTGTATTATTACAATGGCGGCGGTGTAGCTCTTGGCGACATTAATAACGATGGTTTGGTCGATATTTATTTTACTTCTAATCAAGGGAAGAACAAATTATACTTGAATAAAGGGAAAAATAAATTTGAAGATATTTCGGCAAAAGCTGGAGTGGAAAGTCAAAGTGACTGGAACGCTGGAACGGTAATGGCCGATGTGAACGGAGACGGATATCTCGATATTTATGTTTGTGCCGTAGTAGGAATTAATGGTTTTGAAGGTCAAAATGAATTATTTATCAATAATAAGGACAATACGTTTACAGAAAGTGCAGCACAGTTCGGATTAGATTTAGATAATTACAGTTCGTCAGCCGCTTTTTTTGATTATGATTTGGATGGAGATCTTGACATGTATCTATTAAATCATGCGGTTCATTCTGAATCTTCTTTTGGCAATGCTACTATTCGAAACAATAGAAGTTATGAATCTGGTGATAAGCTATTTCAAAATAACAATGGAAAATTTATAGATGTTAGTGAACAGGCAGGGATTTTTGGCGGTGCAAATGGATATGGATTAGGACTGGCAGTTTCCGATTTCAATTTAGATGGATATCCGGATATTTACGTGGGTAATGACTTTCACGAAGATGATTACTATTATCTCAATAACGGTGATGGAACTTTTACCGAAAGTTTAAAGCAATATTTTGGACATACCTCTAGATTTTCGATGGGAGTTGATGTTGCCGATGTAAATCATGATGGATTTCCCGATATTCTAAGTTTGGACATGCTTCCCGAGGATGAAAAAGTTTTGAAATCTTCTCTTGGCGATGACAACGTCCAAATGCTAAAAATGAGAACAGAAAAGTTGGGCTATCATTACCAGTATACCAGAAACATGCTGCAATTGAATCAAGCTGGAAACCAATTTACCGAAACTGCTTTGCTAAGTGGTATTGCCGCTACTGACTGGAGTTGGAGCACTTTATTTGGCGATTATGATCAAGATGGAGAGCAGGATATCTTTGTGAGTAACGGAATTCCAAAACGTCCAAATGATTTAGATTATGTCAAATATTATTCAAATGATCAAATAAAAAGTAAAATTAGCACCACGAAGCTTCTGGATAAAGAGGCTTTGAAGCGAATGCCAAAGGGAAATGTAACGAATTATGTTTTTCAAGGCGCAGCTGATTTGCAATTTAAAAACCGCTCGAAGGATTGGATAGAGAATGATTCTATAATCTCAAACGGTAGCGGTTATGCTGATATTGATAATGATGGAGATTTAGATGTAATTACTAATAATACAAATGCTATTGCTTCGGTTTACATTAATAAAACAGATGCGAAATCAAACTATTTAAAATTGAAATTGCGGTTTACAGGAAAAAATACCTTTGGAATTGGAGCCAAAGTAATTTCCTATTCGAAAGGAAAGAAACAATTCAAGGAACTGCAAACTAGTAGAGGATTTCAATCTTCGTCAGAACCAATGATTCATTTTGGCTATGGAAAAACAAAACAAATAGATTCATTAGTGGTGGTGTGGCCAGACAAGACCTATCAAACCTTGAAGAATGTTAAAACATCTCAAACCCTTACGATAAAAGCAAAGAAAGATAGAAAAGTTTTTGATTACAAAACCTTGCATCCTGCAGTTTTACCCATTTTTAAAAAGGTAGAAACAGGATTAGGAATTGACTTTATGCATCAGGAAAATGACTATGTGGACTTTTTAGTTCAAAAATTAATTCCGTATCAACGATCAGATCGAGGCGCTGCAACTGCAATAGGAGATTTGAACGGCGATGGAAAAGAAGATATATTTTTTGGCGGTTCCAAAGGCAAAAAGGCAATGATCTATTTCCAAAATACCAATGGATTTGCAAAAAAAGAAGTTGCTGAAATCGAAAAGGATTCTATTTTTGAAGATGCCTCAGCGGTAATTGGTGATTTTAATAATGATAAATTAAATGATTTGTATGTTGCTTCCGGTGGTGGTGAAAATGCAGCTGACTTACAGGATCGAATGTATTTGAATAAAAGCAATCAGTTCCTTAAAGCAGCATTGCCTAAAATAGCACAAAATGGCGCTGTAGTTAAGACTTTTGATTATGATAAAGATGGCGATTTAGATCTTTTTATAGGTAATAATTCCATAAATAATAGATTTGGAAGCCTTCCAGATTGCTACTTATTGAATAATAATAAAGGAGTTTTTACAATTGTCCAAAACAAAACTTTTCAAAATATTGGAATGGTTACTGATGCTGTTTTTACAGATTTCGATCAGGATGGAAAAATGGATTTAATTGTAATTGGAGAATGGATGAAACCTACTTTTTTTGCTAATAAAAACGGTAAATTTACCGATGTTACGGCAACTGTTTTTCCGGAAAAAAGCAATGGATTATGGCAAGCAGTAATTCCTTTTGACATCGATCACGATGGCGATCAGGATTATTTAGTTGGAAATTGGGGTTTGAATTCTAAATTCAAAGCTAGTAAAAATTTTCCAATGAAGATGTATTACGATGATTTTGACATTAATGGCAATTTTGAAACTATTGTTGCTATAGAAAAGGACCGAAAATATTATACTATTTCTGGTTTGGATGAGCTAGCAGAACAATTTAGCGGAATGCTAAAGAAGAAATTCAATAATTACAAATCCTTTGCAGGAAAAACATTAGAAGAGGTTTTTGATCCAAAAATACTTGAAAAAGGAAAGCTGTTTGAAGTGCATAATTTGAAATCGGGTTATTTAAAAAATGACAATGGTAAATTTACTTTTGTTCCCTTTTCTAACAAAATGCAAGTAGCTCCAATTACGAGTTTTGTAAAGTCTAATTTTGATTCGGATGCGAAAGAAGAAGTTTTTGCTGCCGGAAATTATTTTGGAGTTTCGCCATATCACAGTAGGTTTGATGGGTTTTCTGGTGCATTAATAAAAAATGAAAAAGTAATATATTTAGGAAATCAAATCGGAATTGATTTGACCCAAAAAGCGGTTAGGCACCTTGATATTATTACTTTTAATGGTAAGAAATACATGTTAGTCACAATCAATAATAAAAAGGCAGAAGTATATGAAATGCCATCAGCTAAAAAATAGAAAGCAACTTTCAAAACATTAAAAAATGAAAACTAAAATTTTTAGTCTTGTCTCCATTATGTTTCTTTTTATTTCTTGTAAAAAGGAGCAATCTATCGTGATTACTACCGAGGAATATCATGCAGCAGTAGACAATGTAACTCAAATTATGATTCATGATATTTTTTCTCCGCCGGTTGCCAGTAGGATTTTTGTATATCCTAATATTGCCGCTTATGAAATAATGGCTCAAAACAGTAAAACTTATACAAGCCTTCAAAATCAATTAAATGGGTTAGATTCGATTCCTAAACTTGATGTAAAAAAGAAAATTAATCAGCCGCTAGCAGCATTAATTGCGCACATGGAACTGAGTAAGCAATTGGTTTTTTCAGAAGAAACATTGGATAAATTTCGAGATAGTTTATATCAAAAATGGACTAATGAAAATGAAGAGGAATTTTTAGTTTCCAAAGAATACGGACTAAAAGTTGCCGAACGAATAAAGATTTGGATGGGAAAAGATAATTACAAAGAAACCAGAACCATGTCTAAATTTTCTGTTTATGCAAATCAACCAGGAAGATGGCAGCCAACTCCACCTTCATACATGGATGCGATAGAGCCACAT
This sequence comes from Flavobacterium micromati, assembly GCF_900129585.1. Taxonomy (GTDB): domain Bacteria; phylum Bacteroidota; class Bacteroidia; order Flavobacteriales; family Flavobacteriaceae; genus Flavobacterium; species Flavobacterium micromati. Next base: position 131,654 of record NZ_FQWF01000001.1, on the reverse strand, counting down.
TGGGGAAAAATCAGAACTATGGTACTCGATTCCGCTTCCCAATTTAAGCCCATTCCCGCCTTCACTTTTTCATTAGATAAAAGTTCCCCCTTTTTCAAGGAAGTACAGGAAGTATATGACATAAGTAAACAGATGATTAAAAAAGGAGATGATTCTGAAGAAATAAAGATGGCCCAATTTTGGGATTGTAACCCTTATGTTTCGGTTACTCAAGGGCACATGATGTTTGCTAAAAAAAAGATCACGCCTGGAGCACATTGGATGGGAATTACAAAAATTGCATCTAAAAAATCAAATGCTGATTTTGCTAAAACAGTTTTTGCTTACACCAAAACTTCGATAGGGATTTTTGATGGTTTCATCAGTTGCTGGAACGAAAAATTTAAGAGTAATGCAGTTCGTCCAGAAACTGTAATTAATCAACATATCGATGAGAACTGGAAACCAATTCTACAAACACCACCTTTTCCGGAATACACCAGCGGTCATTCGGTAGTTTCAATGTGTTCGGCTTCTATTTTGACCTCAGTTTTTGGAGATAATTTTGCTTACGCTGATGACACTGAAGTTCAGTTTGGATTGCCAATAAGAAAATTTAAATCCTTTGATGCCGCTGCAAAAGAAGCCGCAATGAGCCGATTCTATGGAGGAATTCATTACACATCAGCCATTGTAAACGGTATGGATCATGGCAAAGATATTGGGGATTTTATTGTTGGAAAATTAAAAATGATTAAATAGAAATGACATTAAAAAAGAGGATATCAGTAGGGTCAATTGGGTTTATTAGTTTGTTTTTAATTTGGTATTTTGCTGTAAAAGAATCAGATTATTGTATTTCATTTAAAGTAAAAGCTGCAACAGGAACCGTTTTTCAGGGAATACAGGAATGGACTGTAGCGCAGCTATTAAAAGATGGAGAAAAATACACCTTAATAGAAAAGAGGGATTTTGAGTTTATTAAACAAAAAATGGAAAAAGAAAATGTCCAAATGGAATACGTTTGGGACATAACTTCGATTAATGATTCTATTACAAAACTGAGTGTTGGTATTAAAGATTTAAATCAGAGTTGGTATAATAAAATAACAGTTCCCTTTTATAATACCGATTTCAAAAAGGAACAAATTAGAAAGATCACTGATTTTAAAAAGGGATTAGATGATCATTTGCAAAAGTTTAAAGTTGTTATTGATGGTGAAACTTCAACTAAAGAAGTTTCTGTTGCATACATTAGCTTGGAAAGCGTGTTGCAAAGGAAGGCACAAAATATGATTGCAAGTGATGCACTAATTACCGGCTTTTTATACAATAATAATATCGAAATCAAAGGAAAACCTTATCTAGAGATTACAAATTGGGATCTTGAAAACGAAACCTTACAATTTAACTATTGCTTCCCAGTAGATAAAAACACTAAAGTTGTTTTTGATGAAGTTATAAAATTTAAATCTTTACCGGCTTTGCACGGATTAAAAGCAACCTATTATGGCAATTTTAGAACGTCGGATCGTGCATGGTTTGCATTATTAGATTATGCCAAAAGAAAAAACATTAAAATAAAACATCAAGTTTTAGAACATTTTTTAGCAAATCCTTTCAATGGAGGGGATGAATTGCAATGGAAAACCGAAATTATGATGCCCTTTGCAGCTGATTAAATTAAAATTAATATAGATTTTTGAGTTTATCGAAAACGTTTTCGCCACTTTCGAAAACGTTTTAGTTTTGAATGTGCTTTTAAATGACATTTTAAAAATTAATTTTAGTAAAAATCAACAAATTAACCAACCAGAATGAATTTAAAAGTTAAACTAAGTTTTTGGCAGATCATTAATATGAATGTTGGTTTTTTTGGTATTCAATACAGTTTTGGTTTACAGCAAAGTGCGGTTAATCCTATCTACGATTTTTTACATGCCAGTCCTGATCAAATTCCAATACTAAATCTTGCAGGACCTTTGACAGGTTTATTAATTCAACCTATAATAGGAGCAATGAGTGATAAAACATGGCACCCAAGATGGGGACGTCGAAAACCTTATTTCTTTATTGGAGCAATAATTTGCAGCATCGCACTTTTTCTCTTTCCTTTTAGTAGTTCATTATGGATGGCTGCAGGCTTATTATGGATTTTAGATATCGGGAACAATACTGCAATGGAGCCTTATCGGGCCTTTATCGCTGATACTCTGGACGAAGAGCAGCAACCAATGGGTTTTCAAGCGCAAAGTTTTTTCACAGGTTTCGGACAGTTTTTAGCTTATATTTCTCTATTTCTTTTTCCAATTGTTTTTGTGGGCTACACAGGTTCATTGCCTACTTGGATATATGCTTCTTTTTTTCTGGGTGCTATTCTGTCGGTAACTTCTATCTGGTGGAGCATGAACAAAACCAAAGAAATTCCGCCGACAGAAGCAGAATTGGCACTACTAAAAGCTGAACCTTTAAAGATTTTTTCTCCTTTTGTTGATATTTATAAAGCAGTATTAGATATGCCTAAAGTAATGTGGCAGCTTTTTTTGGTTTATTTGTTTCAGTGGTACGCAATGATGTGTTACTGGCAAAACAATTCAAAAAGTATTGCATTATCTGTCTGGGATGTAACTCCAAAGAATGCTGCAGGCTATGAAAAAGCGGTGGAGTGGAATGGATTGATTGGGGCTTTTGGATTCATAGTCACTTTTTCCATCGCGTTTTATTTGGCAAAATTAGCCAAAAAATATGGAGCAAAAATGGTTCATTTTGTCTGTCTTTTATTTGGAGCTACTTCCTTTTTATTTTTCCCAACGGTGCATAACCAATATCTATTTTTTGCGGTAGTCATAGGTTACGGAATTGCTTGGGCAAGTATGATGGGAATTCCCTATTTAATGGTTGTTGCCGTAATTTCAAAAGAAAGATATGGTGTGTACATGGGCATTATTAATATGATGATTGTTATTCCGATGATTATTCAAAATCTCTCTTTTGGTTATATTTTAAGAAATTTTCTAGACAATGATCCTCGCCAAGCAATTACGTTTGCTGGTGTGCTATTGTTAATTGGTGCTTTTTGCACGATGTTAATTCAAAGTAAAAAAGTGCCAACAACGATATGAAAACCGATATAAATTATAGTAAAGCAGTAGAGTTATTGCAAAAGGTATCTTCGCCAGAGGGTTTTCTTGCGAGTGCAAATAATATTTCTAATTATCAAAGAGTGTGGGCTCGCGACGGAGTTATTTGCGGATTGGCGGCTTTAGCTTCTGGCGACAAAGAACTAATAGAAACTTTTAAAAAAACATTAGAAACGTTAGCAAATAATCAGCACAAAGCAGGAACGATTCCATCAAATGTGATGACAAATGGTAATATAGTTGAGGTGAGTTATGGCGGTTTAGCAGGAAGAGTTGACGCAGTGACATGGTTTGTAATAGGAGTTTGTCAATATGCTTTTTATACTAATGATATAGCTTTTGTAGCAAAATTCAATACTCATATTGAAAAGTGTTTTGCACTTTTAGATGCGTGGGAATTTAACAACAAAGGTCTTTTATACGTTCCGCTTTCAGGAAACTGGGCAGATGAATATATTACTGATGGCTACGTTTTGTACGATCAATTACTGAGGGTTTGGGCATTAAAAAGCTATAATTATTTTGTGGAAGATGACGTGATTTCAACTAAAATTAAAGCAATTATAGAACAAATAGAAATCAATTTTACCCCAAATGACCTTGGTGATAAATATCATCAGCGAGCATATCAGGAAATAAATATTGAAAAATTCATGCCTTGTTCATTTTCTCCAGCAGGATATAAAACACAATTTGATGCTTTTGCAAATTCATTAGCATTGTATCTAAACATTGGTTCTCAGGATTTTCAAGATATAATTTTAGACTATTCAATTAGTCTCAAAAATGAAACGAAATTAAAATTATTACCTGCTTTTTGGCCCGCAATAAAAGAAACGGATTTAGATTGGAATTTGCTAAAAAACAATTGTAAATATGAGTTTAGGAATTATCCTAATGAGTTTCATAATGGAGGAAGTTGGTCTATGGTAAATGGTTTTTATGGTTTGGCACTTCTTTCAAAAGGGAAAAGTAAAGAAGCTAGTGAAGTTCTAAATGCTATAAACACAGTCAATGCAGTTCAGGATTTTAGTTTTTACGAAAATTTCAATAGTGAAACGAAAGAGCCCAATGGAGTCCCTTTTTGCGCGTGGAGTGCCGCTGCTGCGGTGTTAATACATCAAAGTTTATATACAAATTTTAAATTTTTAATTTAGTTGGAAAAGACAATAGATATAATTTGTGCTGGCGAAGTTTTGATCGATTTTATTGGTCATGAAATGAATTCGTCAATAAACAAAACTAAAGATTATCATCGCTTATTAGGTGGTTCGCCTACAAATGTGGCGGTGAATGCTGTGCGTTTAGGTTTGAAATCAGTTTTAATAGCTGCTTGTGGCGATGATGGATTAGGAGAATATATCATTAGAAAACTGAAGTCCAATAACGTAATTACTTCTCAAATTAGAAAATCGGCGACGCACCCAACTTCTGTAATATTTGTTTCAAAATCAACTAGCACGCCAGATTTTATTGCGTATCGAGAAGCAGATTGTCATATTGAACCAAATCAAATTCCAGAGCATTTATTAAAAAGTGCTAAAATCTTTCATACCACCTGTTTCGCTCTAAGCAAAAACCCAGCACGTACAACAATTGTAGAAAGCGCAAAACGAGCAAAGGCGCTAGGATTACAAACTAGTATTGATATTAATTTTTCAGAAAAAATTTGGCCAGATCGAAAAGAGGCAAACCAAATTTTAACGGAATATTTAGCTACTAATCCGTTAGTGAAAGTAAGCGAAGATGACTGTTACCGTCTTTTTGATGAAGTAAAATCGAACGACTATATTTTTGACTATTTCCATGGTTTAGGCGCGGATACTATTTGTTTGACAAAAGGAAAAGATGGAGTAGTATTGTCTAATGTTGCTCTTGGAATATTTTACCAAGCAGCCTTTCCAGTAGCAGATATCAGAGACGCTACAGGCGCAGGTGACGCTTTTTGGACTGGTTTTTTATATGCGCAGTTGCACAATAAAAACTTTGAAGAAACACTTACAATCGCACAAAAATTAGCTGCATTAAAACTTCAAAACGTAGGTAGATTACCTGAAGGCATAGATATTCAAGAATATTTGAATACTAATTGAGGTTAAATATAAATAAAAAATGAAAAAAAGTACGGTTAAAATTGCCATGTATCTCAATTACTTCGTGTTTGCAATTTTGTTGAACAGTGTGGGAATTGTGATATTAAAGGCACAAAAAAATTATGGTGTAGATGAATTGCAAGCTAGTGTTTTAGAGGCTTTCAAGGATTTGCCTATCGCTATAGTTTCCTTTTTAATCGCTTCGTTTTTGCCAAGAATAGGTTATAAAAGAGCCATGCTTATTGGTCTAGCGCTAGTTTCTGTAGCATGCATTAGTATGTATTTTGGTAATTCTTTTGGAACTGCAAAGTTACTTTTTGCCACTGTCGGTGTTTCTTTTGCATTGATTAAAGTTTCAGTTTATTCACTTATTGGAACAATTACTCAAAATCAGCAAGAACACAATAGTTTAATGAGCAGTATTGAAGGTGTTTTTATGATAGGAATTGCGCTAGCGTATTTCTTATTTCCAGCTTTTAATTCTGATGGAAATCCTGATGCTTGGCTGAATGTTTATTGGCTTTTGGCTGCAATTTCATTACTTTCTTTTGGTTTTTTATTTTTCACCAAATTCGATAATCAAACGGAAATACCGGGTGTAGATTTAGCAGATGATTTTAAACAAATGTTCAAATTGTTTGCAAAGTTGCTGACCATTGTTTTTGTTATTAGTGCATTTTTATTTGTGATGATTGAGCAAGGAATCATGTCATGGTTGCCTACTTTCAATAGTAAAGTTTTACATCTTCCTGAAAATATCAGTATTATGATGGCTAGTATTTTAGCAATTTCACTAGCAGTGGGCAGACTTCTGGCAGGTGTCATCACAAAGCATGTCAATTGGATCTGGGTTTTAAGTGTTTGTATTGTAGCTGCAATGCTTATTGTGATTTTTGTACTTCCTAAAACGGTTGGGTTAGAAGTTCGAGACATCAATTCGCTTGGCGATATTCCGCTTATAGGATTTGCATTTCCTTTAGTTGGACTATTTATTGCACCTATTTATCCGTTATTAAATTCAGTTGTTTTAAGTGCGTTACCTAAAAAACTACACAGTTCTATGACTGGTTTAATTGTAGTTTTCTCAGCCCTAGGAGGAACTTTGGGCTCTAGAGTTATTGGATATTTATTTAAAAATGAAGGCCCCGAAAATGCGTTTTATTACACTTTGATTCCAATGTTTTTGTTGTTAATTTCCTTTTTTATTTTGAAGAAATTAACTGCTACAACTGAAATTCCGTTACAATTACAAAAGGAGATTCATTAACAGAACTTAAAAAAAGTAATTCACATGAAATTCGTACTCAACATAAATAAAGTATTCGAGGAATTATTGCTTCAGGAAGATACTGATCAGGATAAAAAAATCACAAAAGACGACAATGGTCCAAAGTGTTTTCTTTTGGTCGATGAAAATACTAAAGCAGAAGAAGAAATCATTGGTACATATCAATTATCTAACTTACTGCAGGAATTAGCACAACTCAAGGAAACCAATTCGGAATTAGGCGAAGTAGATTTAAGCCGCATTCAAGAAAATCCTGTACATCGAATTTCAAGAAAAATTAAAGACGATTACTGGGACGAACTCACCAGAACAATTGATAAAAAGGGATTAACACAAATCATTGAAGACGAAAAAACTTCTAGTAAAGTGTCAACACTGTACGTTTCTGAAAAGGATAAGCAAGGAGTTATTTATTTTAAAGCTTTAGAAGCTGAATTGCCAAACTTTAAAGTACAGGTTCTGCCTGAAAATTATTCGGCTGAATATGTTGAGACTTTAAATGAAAAACCGGGGATTTTGGCATTGGCTTTGGAACAAAAAATATACAGTTTACAAGGCGTTCCATTTGTAGTTCCTGGAGGCAGATTTAATGAAATGTATGGCTGGGATAGCTATTTTATTGGTGTTGGTTTATTAATTGACAATAAAATAGCATTAGCATTGGCAATCGCTGAAAATTTCAAATACCAAATAATTTATTACGGGAAAATTCTAAATGCTAATAGAAGTTATTATTTAACAAGAACGCAACCACCGCTTTATTCCTCTTTAATAATTGAAATTGCGAAAAAGGGAATACAAAGTTTAGACTGGTTGAAAATTCATCTGGAAACCATAATTTTAGAATACAACACTGTTTGGATGGTTCAAGGAAATCGATTGACCCCAACAGGTTTAAATAGATATAAAGCGGATGGAATTGGGATGCCGTTTGAAGTAGAACCTGGTCATTTTGATGATATTTTAGAATCGTATGCCTTAAAATACAATTTGCCCATCAGAGAATTCGAAAAGCAATATTTACAGCGAACAATCATTGATTCTAATCTTGATGAATATTTTGTTCATGATAGAAGCATGAGGGAAAGTGGGCATGACACTACAAATCGCTTAATAAATAGGTGTGCCAATTTAAATTCAGTAGATATAAATAGTTTTTTATACAAGTATGAAAAAGATATCGCGTACCTAATTACGACCTATTTTTCGGATACTTTTGCATTTGACAATGTTGCATATACGGCCGAAGATTGGGAACAAAAGGCTATTTTCCGCAAAAATAAAATCAATGAATTGTGCTGGAATGAGCAAGCAGGAATGTACTTTGATTATGATTTTGTGAATCAAAAACAATTTCCATTTGAAGCGGCAACAACATTTTTTCCACTTTGGGCAGGATTGTGCGACGGCGATCAAGCAACAAAATTAGTAAAAATTGCACTGCCACAATTTGTTAAAACAGGCGGCATTACTGGAAGTACTAAGTCTAGCACAGCAGACATAGGAATAAATGCACCGCAAAGGCAGTGGGATTACCCATTTGGTTGGGCACCACACCAAATTTTATTATGGGATGGGTTGATAAAATACAATTTTGTGGATAAAGCTCAAGAAATGGTTTACCGCTGGTTGTGGTTAATAACCCGAAACGCCGTAGACTATAATGGAACAATTCCGGAAAAATTTGATTTGGAAATAAGCTCGCACAAAGTTTTCGCTGAATATGGAAATGTTGGGACTGAGTTTGATTATATCGCAAAGGAAGGTTTTGGGTGGGTCAATGCATCTTATCAATACGGATTGCAAATTTTGAATGAAGAATTAAAAACTAAATTAGCAGAATTGATTTCGCCAGAGGATCTTTTTTAAAGTGAAATAGTATTTATGTTTTTTGAATGCATATTTTTTTTAACTTTATCATTCACTAAATCAATCTATTATGACAGTTAATCAAATTTTAAGTACCAAAGGAAAGGAAGTATTTTCGATACTTTCTACTAGCACTGTATACGAAGCGTTGTCAGTGATGAGCGAAAAAAACATCGGGGCAATTCTTATTATTGAAGATACTGTTTTGAAAGGCGTTTTATCTGAAAGAGATTACGCTCGAAAAATTGTTTTAAAAGCTAAATCTTCAAAGAAAGCTTTCGTTCATGAGATTATGGAGACTGATGTTGCAACTGTAACTCCATCAGATAATTTAGATTATTGCATGGAACTCATGAGTTCTAAACGAGTTCGCCACTTACCTGTTGTAGAAAATAATATTGTGATAGGAATAATATCAATGAGTGATGTCGTAAAAGCCATTATGGATATGCAGAAGGAGACTATTCAATATTTGAATACATACATTACTCAATAATTAATTTTCATTTATAATAAAAATAGTCACATTTCGGATGTGGCTATTTTTGTTTATACCTATTGATAATAATGCAACCTTTTATAAAAGAATAGGATTTAAGCAAGTATTTAATTCAAGACTTCTATCTTTGCCAACCCAGAATAAAATCTAAAAAAATGGACAAAAACAGTAAAAGAAGAGAAGCATTATTATACCACGCTAAGCCAACTCCTGGAAAAATTCAGGTTGTTCCCACTAAGAAATATGCAACACAAAGAGATTTATCTTTAGCTTATTCCCCTGGTGTTGCTGAGCCGTGTCTTGAAATTGCAAAAGACATCAACAACGTTTATAAATATACTGCAAAAGGAAATTTAGTTGCTGTAATTACAAATGGTACTGCTGTTTTAGGACTAGGAGATATTGGTCCAGAGGCGTCAAAGCCGGTAATGGAAGGAAAAGGATTATTGTTTAAAATTTTTGCCGACATTGATGTTTTTGATATCGAAATTGGAACAAAAGATGTTGAAGAATTCATCCAAACCGTTAAAAATATTTCGCCAACCTTTGGTGGAATTAATCTGGAAGATATCAAAGCGCCAGAATCATTTGAAATTGAAAGACGTTTAGTTGAAGAATTGAACATTCCCGTAATGCACGATGACCAGCATGGAACGGCCATAATTTCGTCGGCTGCGCTACTTAATGCGTTAGAATTAGCTGATAAAAAAGCAGAAGAGATAAAGCTTGTAGTTTCAGGAGCAGGATCAGCAGCTATTGCTTGCGCTGATTTATATGTTTTATTAGGCGTGAAAATGGAAAACATTTTTATGTTTAATAGCAAAGGATTGTTAACAAAAGACAATCCTAAATTATCTGAATTACAGTTAAAATACGCCAAAGATATTCCTGCGATGAACTTGGAACAAGCTTTAGTAAATGCAGATGTTTTCTTAGGATTGTCAACTGGAGATATTATGACTCCTCAAATGCTTTTAGGAATGGCGGCCAATCCTATAGTGTTTGCAATGGCTAATCCTGATCCGGAAATTGATTATAATCTAGCAATTGCAACTCGTACTGATGTAATCATGGCAACTGGTCGTTCAGATTATCCCAACCAAGTGAATAATGTATTAGGTTTTCCTTATATTTTTAGAGGTGCATTAGACGTGCGTGCCACAAAAATTAACGAAGCTATGAAAATGGCAGCAGTCAAAGCGCTAGCATCGCTAACTAAAGAATCAGTTCCGGAACAAGTGAATATTGCTTATGGGGCTACTAAATTAAATTTTGGTAGAGAATACATTATCCCAAAACCATTTGATCCAAGATTAATTACCGTTGTTGCTCCGGCTGTGGCCAAAGCAGCGATGGACTCTGGAGTAGCTTTGAATCCAATTACCGATTGGAATAAATACCAAGAAGAACTTCTGGATCGATTAGGCAACGATAATAAAATGGTTCGTTTGATTGCAAATAGAGCTAAAATGGATCCGAAACGTATTGTTTTTGCCGAAGCAGATCATTTAGACGTTTTAAAAGCAGCCCAAATTGTTTTTGAAGAAGGCATAGGTTTTCCAATATTATTAGGAAATAAAGAAATTATATTAGAACTAAAAGAAGAAATTGGCTTTGATGCAGATGTCGAAATCATAGATCCTAAAATTGATGAAGAGCAAGCAAGAAGAAACAGGTTTGCAAACACCTATTGGTCAACTAGACAAAGACGCGGAATTTCACTTCTGGATGCGCAGAAGTTTATGCGTGAAAGAAATTACTTCGCGGCCATGATGGTGAATGAAGGCGAGGCTGATGCGTTAGTAACTGGACATTCTCGCAGTTATCCATCAGTGGTAAAACCCATGTTACAATTGATTGATAAAGCACCCGGAGCTTCTATTGTGGCTACTACTAATATGATGATGACGGCTCGTGGGCCAATGTTTCTATCTGATACGGCTATCAATATTGATCCATCTGCTGATGATCTTGCAAAAATTGCTATTATGACCGCTAAAACAGCCAAAATGTTTGGTGTGGAGCCGGTAATTGCAATGATATCATTTTCTAATTTTGGATCTTCAACAACTGAAAGCGCTAATAAAGTAAGGGAAGCAGTTTCCTATTTGCACACAAATCATCCTGATATGATTATTGATGGTGAAATCCAAGCTGATTTTGCTTTGAACCCAGAAATGCTGAAAGCTAAATTTCCATTTTCTAAATTAGCAGGTAAAAAGGTAAATACTTTGATTTTTCCTAATCTAGAAGCTGCTAATATTACCTATAAACTTTTAAAAGAATTGAATAAAATAGATTCTATTGGACCTATTATGCTTGGAATGGGAAAACCAGTACACATTTTTCAATTAGGTGCAAGCGTAGAAGAAATGGTAAATATGGCTGCTATTGCGGTAATTGATGCACAAGAGAAGCAATTGAAGAAAATAAAACACATTTAATAAATTGTGAGTAAATTGATGAATTTAAATTGTCAGTAAAACATAAAACTATGTTAATTTCAGTATATTTGACAATATTTTATTAATTATGATCGCACAATTGCAAGGCAAGCTAGTTGAAAAATCGGCTACTCACATAATTATTGACTGTGCCGGTGTAGGCTACCACATCAATATTTCTCTACATACCTATTCATTATTACCCAATACTGATTTCATTAAAGTGTATACGCATCTTCAAATAAAAGAGGATGCGCATACGCTTTTTGGTTTTATCGAGAAATCAGAGCGCGAAATTTTTAGATTACTACTTTCCGTTTCGGGCATTGGAGCGAGTATTGCGCGCACCATGCTTTCTTCGCTTGATCCAAAGCAAATTACAAATGCAATAGCAACTGCTGATGTTGGTACAATACAATCCATTAAAGGCATTGGGAGCAAAACGGCCCAAAGAGTAATTCTGGATTTGAAAGAAAAAGTGCTGAAACTCTATGATTTAGATGACGTTTCGATATCGCAAAGCAATACAAATCGAGATGAAGCGTTATCAGCTTTAGAAGTTTTAGGATTTGTTAGAAAAACATCCGAGAAAGTAATCGAAAAAATAGTAAAAGAGGATCCAGATGCATCTGTAGAATCCTTAATTAAAAAAGCGTTAAAAATACTTTAAAAGGTATTTAAGAAAGAAAGTTGTATGTATAAATTTTGGATTTCATTACTTGCTTTGTTCTCTGGATTATTGTCACACGCCCAAGTAGACCAAACTACAAAGGATACGGTTAAGACAGGTTATTCAGTAGGGAAAATGCAGTTAAAAAATCCGCCAAGTATTCTTTCAGCGTACACTTATGACCCTGTAACTGATAGGTATATTTATACTAATTCAGTTGATGGATTCTCAATTAATTATCCCATAATTTTAACTCCAAAAGAATATGAACGATTGGTTCTAAAGGAATCGATGCGCGATTATTTTAAGAAAAAAGTGGATGCTGTTGCTGGACTGAAAGCAGGAAGTGACCTTGCGAAAAAAGATTTATTACCTAGATATTACATAAGATCAGGACTTTTCGAATCTATTTTTGGAAGTAATACCATTGATGTAAAACCAAGCGGATCTATAGAAATGGATTTGGGATTGCGATATACCAAGCAAGATAATCCGTCATTTTCGCCCCGAAATCGAGTAAACACTGCATTTGATTTTGATCAAAGAATTAGTATGAGTTTAATGGGTAAAGTAGGCACAAGGCTTGCCGTTAACGCAAACTACGATACGCAGTCAACTTTTGCATTTCAAAATTTGATTAAGTTAGATTACACACCTTCTGAAGATGATATTGTTCAAAAAATTGAAGTTGGAAACGTAAGTTTACCGCTAAACAGCTCGTTGATCAGAGGTGCGCAAAGTTTATTTGGTGTTAAAACAAAACTACAGTTTGGAAGAACAACAGTAACCGGCGTGTTCTCGGAACAAAAATCACAAACTAAAAGTTTAATTGCGCAAGGCGGAGGAACAATTGAGAATTTCGAAATGTTTGCTTTAGATTATGACAGCGACCGACACTTTTTTCTATCACAATATTTCAGAGATCGTTATGATAAATCCTTAGCTAATTATCCTTTTATTGATAGTCGGGTACAAATATCTCGAATAGAAATTTGGGTCACTAATAGGCAAAATAGAGTTACCACAACCAATAATAATTTACGAAATATTATTGCGCTACAAGATTTAGGTGAAGGTCAGCTGACAGGAGTACCTGATAATGATGTTGTAGTTTTAACTCCGTCAATCGGTATTTTTAATAATGCTATTAACGCTCCATCAGATAATAGTAACAATGATTTTGATCCGGCACAAATTGCTGCTGGTACAGGATTATTAAATTCGAACGTTCGTGAAATTGTAACAGCTGATTCCGGTTTTAACGCTACTGTTAGTGAAGGTCAGGATTATTCTAAATTAGAAAACGCGAGAAAATTAAATCCGAATGAATACACTTACAACCCACAGCTGGGCTTTATCTCTCTTCAACAACGACTAGCAAATGATGAGGTTTTAGCCGTTGCGTATCAGTATACTATAGGTGATCAGGTTTATCAGGTAGGGGAATTTGGTAATGATGGCGTTGATGCAACCGTGGTGACTGGAAATAACCCGGCAAACAATGCCATTATTTCGCAAAGTTTGATTTTGAAAATGTTAAAAAGCAACCTGACAAATGTCAATGATCCTATCTGGAATCTAATGATGAAGAATATTTATCAAATTCAAGGTGGATATCAACTAAACCAAGAGGATTTTAGATTCAATATTTTGTATTCTGATCCATCTCCTTTAAATTATATCACAGAGGCAAATGGAACACCTTTTCCATTAAATCCTTCAGCGGAAAATAAAGTTGCCGAAACTCCGCTTTTAAAAGTATTCAATTTAGACAAATTAAATTTTAATAATGATCCACAAGCAGGAGGAGATGGTTTCTTTGATTTTTTACCAAGCCTAACAATTGATGCACAAAACGGTAGAATACTTTTTACTACTAAAGAACCTTTTGGTGAGTTGTTGTTTTCCAAATTGTCTAATACAGGTTCAGCAGAAAATTATAATGATATTACAACGTACAACGAAAATCAAAAGAAATATGTTTTCACAAGCATGTATCGCAGTACTCAAGCCGGAGCTTTACAGGATAGCGAAAAAAATAAATTTTTATTAAGAGGAAGATATAAATCAAGCGGTGGCGATGGCATCCCTATTGGTGCTTTCAATGTCCCGCAAGGATCTGTGGTGGTAACTGCTGGTGGTCGTCTCTTAGTAGAAGGACTAGATTATAGTGTAAATTATCAATTGGGGCGCGTTCAAATCTTAGATCCGGCACTGCAAGCATCAAATACGCCCATAGAAGTCTCACTTGAGAACAACTCTGTTTTTGGACAACAAACCAGAAGATTTATGGGTTTGAATGTTGAAACAACAATTTCAGAAAATTTTGTTATAGGGGGGACATTTTTAAAAATGTCAGAGCGACCTTTTACTCAAAAATCAAGTTTTGGACAGGAATCAGTAAATAATACCATTTTTGGTTTCAATACTAATTTTGCTAAGGATGTTCCCTTTTTAACTCGGTTGGTAAATAAATTACCGAACATAGATACTGATGTACCTTCTAACTTGTCAGTTCGAGGAGAAATAGCTTTTTTAAAACCAGATACCCCAAAAGCAGATCAATTTCAAGGCGAATCTACTATTTACGTTGATGATTTTGAAGGATCTCAGTCTACTATAGATATGCGTTCGTCTTTTTCTTGGAGCTTAGCATCTACCCCAGCTAGAAACGCAAACAGCAGTTATGATTTTAATGCAAGTGCTAATGATTTGAGCTATGGATTCAACAGGGCAAAAATAGCATGGTACTCCATTGATCCTATCTTTTATGCGCAAAGGCCTGCTGGTATTACAAATGAAGATTTATCTTTAAATAAAACTAGAAGAATTTTTAGTAGAGAATTATTTCCAGTTACTGATATTGCGCAAGGACAAACGCAAGTTATCAATACACTCGATTTAACCTATTTTCCATCTGAAAGAGGTCCGTATAATAACAATGTTAATGCTAGTGCAAATCCTACTACTAATTTTGGGGGCATCATGCGTTCGTTAAATTCTACTAATTTTGAACAAGGAAATGTGGAATATATTCAGTTTTGGGTACTGGATCCTTATGTTGGAAACGGTCAATCTCCGCAAACTAATAGTGGAAAAATATATTTTAATTTAGGGGAAATTTCAGAAGATGTCTTGAAAGATGGTCGTAAACAGTATGAAAATGGTTTAGGACCAGACCAAATTTTAACGAACCCGCGACCTTTATGGGGTGATGTTCCGGCATCTCAATCTTTAATTTATGCTTTTGATACTAATGTCGCCAACAGAACAAATCAAGATATAGGTTTAGACGGTTTGTCTAATGCCGCTGAAGGATCTGTGTACACTAACTTTGCTTCCGAATTAGATCCTGCCGCTGACGATTACAGCTTTTATTTAAATGCCAATGGTGGAATTGTTGAAAGGTATAAAAGCTACAATGGAACACAAGGAAACTCAGCTGTTGACATCACAGATCCTAATAGAGGATCAACTACACTGCCCGATGTAGAAGATATTAATAGAGATAATACCATGAATACCATCAATGCTTACTATGAGTACAGTATTGATATGCAACCCGCAATGGCAATAGGTCAAAATTACATAACCGATGTTCGAAATACTCAAGTATCTCTCCCAGATGGTTCTACAACTGATGCTCGCTGGATACAATTTAAAATTCCAGTGGCGCAACCAGAAAATATTATTGGTAATATATCTGATTTCAGATCAATTCGATTCATGCGGATGTTCATGACTGGTTTCAGTTCTGAAGTAACGATTCGTTTTGGAGCGCTAGATTTAGTTCGTGGCGAATGGAGACGATTTACAAATACACTTGATTTTAATGACACAAATGTTGCCGATGACAACACTAACTTAGATGTATTAGCGGTAAACATTCAAGAGAATAATGAACGATGTCCGATAAATTATGTAACGCCACCTGACGTGCAGCGTGAACAATTATTCAACAACAATACAATTATAAATCAAAACGAACAATCATTGTCTCTTAGAGTTTCAGGAAATGGACTAGAACCTGAGGATTCACGTGCGGTTTTTAAAAATGTAAGTATTGACATGCGCCAATTTAAAAAATTGAAAATGTTTTTACACGCAGAATCTTTACCAAATGAAATAGCATTACAAGATGATCAAATGGTAGGGTTTATACGTTTTGGAAATGATTTTACACAAAATTTCTATCAAATAGAAATTCCGCTGAAAGTGACTGTACCAACTTCTTCATCCAGCGCTAATTGTTCTCCATTAAGTGCCGAAGTAGTTTGGCCTGAAGAAAATGAAATTGATTTATCGCTCGCTTTGTTGACACGAATGAAAATCTTAGCCATGAGTATTGATCCAAGTACATTGCCTGCCGATGGAATCTATTATCCCGACTCAGATCCAAGCAAACCAGATGGTGATGGAAGTAGTACCCTAAGATTAGGAATAAGAGGAAATCCTAATTTTGGTCTAGTTCGTACGTTGATGGTTGGGGTCAAAAATAGTGATATTCGAAATGATATAAAAGGTGAGGTGTGGTTTAACGAACTCCGATTAGCCGATATGGATAATCAAGGTGGAGCAGCTGCGGTAGTGAATGTAGACACAAATTTAGCCGATTTTGCAACTATTTCTGCATCAGGAAGACAAAGCACTATTGGTTTTGGTGCATTAGAACAAGGTCCTAATGAGCGGAGTCGGGAAGATGTAAGGCAATATAATATTGTGACTAATATTAATCTGGGTAAATTGCTTCCGCCAAAATGGGGTATTAATTTGCCTTTTAATTACGCCATTGGAGAAGAGATTATAACACCCGAATACGACCCTTTTAATCAAGATATTAAACTAAAACAATTGTTAGCAAATACAACAGATCAAGATGAAAGAGACAATATTACTAATAGAGCAATTGATTATACGAAGCGTAAAAGTATCAACTTTATTGGCGTAAGAAAAGAACGCAGACCAGAACAAAAGCAACATGTGTACGATCCTGAAAATTTTACTTTTTCACAATCTTTTAATGAAGTGGAGCGTCATGATTTTGAAATTGAAGATTTTGTGGATCAACAAGTAAATTCATCAGTAGATTATGCTTATACTTTTCAGTCTAAACCCATTGAGCCTTTCAAGAGTAATAAATTTATGAAGAAAAGTAATTACTGGAAGTTGTTAAGTGATTTCAATTTTAATTATTTACCATCAAATGTTACTTTTAATACTTCAATCCTTAGGCAATATAATAGGCAACAGTTTAGGCAAGTGGAAGTACAAGGAATTGGTTTAGAGCCCTTATATCGCCGCAATTTTGCTTTTAATTATCAATATGGTTTTAATTATAATTTAACGAAGTCATTAAAACTAAATTATACCGCTTCATCGAGCAATATTGTCAAAAATTATTTGAATGAAGACAACGAGCCAATTGACACGTTTACAATTTGGGATAGCTACTGGGATATTGGAGACCCTAACCAGCACACGCAACAATTAGTGGTTAATTACGATTTGCCAATTAATAAAATTCCAATTTTTAGTTTCATTAAAGCAAACTACACATATACTGGTGACTATACGTGGCAGCGCACTTCTAACGCTTTGTCCCAAATTCAAATAGATGGAACAGACTATAATTTAGGAAACACTATTCAAAATGCAAGTTCAAATAATTTGACCGCTACATTTAATATGGAGACGTTTTACAAATATGTCGGATTACGAAAAAGCAATAGTAAAACTGCACCAAAACCGCGCGTAGCTGCACCAAAACCCGGTGAGAAAGTTGTTGTAGCTGTCACAAACCAAGTTCAAAAAAGCAATGCGTTCTATGACGGATTATTAGGAATCTTGACTAGCGCTAAGAATATTCAGATGAATTACACAAAAAACAGCGGTACTGTTTTACCCGGTTATACGCCAGGTGTTGGTTTCTTAGGATCTTCAAGACCATCGCTAGGCTTCATTTTTGGTAGTCAAGATGATGTACGATTTGAAGCGGCTAAAAATGGTTGGCTGACAAATTATCCAGACTTCAACCAAAATTACACGCAAGTTGATAACACTATTTTTAAAGCTACTGCTAATATGGATTTATTTCCAGATCTAAAAATTGATTTAACTTTAGATAGAGCATTATCCGAAACTTCTTCTGAGCAGTATGATGTTACAAACGGTGTTTACAATGCGAGATCACCCTATAATACTGGTATATTTTCAATTTCAACGGTTTTAATTAAAACATCTTTCGCCGCTAGTGACGAGTTTGGATCGCAAGCTTTTGATGATTTTAGAGTTAATCGCCTTGTGGTTGCAAATAGATTAGCAACTGAACGTGGCATTGATATAAATAATCCATCTAATAGAGATGCTGAAGGATTTCCGTTAGGTTTTGGTAAAAACAGTCAGGCGGTTTTATTACCTGCGTTTATGGCTGCATACTCTGGCGGGGACGCAACTGGCGTTTCACTTGGTATTTTTAGGAGTTTTCCAATACCTAATTGGGCTGTTAAGTACAACGGATTAATGCGATATGGTTTATTTAAAAAGAATTTCAAACGTTTTTCTTTGCAACACAACTATAGAGCTTCCTACACCATAAATGCTTTTAGATCAAATTTTGAATTTGACAAAGCACCCAATGGAGTAGATGCTAGCGGTAATTTTTTCAACCAAACCATAATGTCAAATATAAATTTAGTCGAGCAATTCAATCCATTGCTAAGAATGGATTTTGAATTAAAAAGCTCGCTAAAAGTGCTCACTGAAATTAAGAAGGATCGAGCGTTATCTATGAGTTTTGATAATAATTTGCTGACCGAAGTGAAAGGATTAGAATATATTGTAGGATTAGGATATCGCTTTAAAGATGTTATTTTTTCCTCTAAATTAGCTGATAGTCCTACAGGAATTATTAAAAGTGATATTAATTTAGCGGCTGATATCTCCTATCGAAATAATCAAACAATTGTACGATATTTAGATTACGATAACAATCAATTAGCAGGCGGACAAAATATATGGTCTTTAAGAGTTAAAGCTGATTATGCATTTAGTAAAAATTTGACAGCCATTTTTTATTATGATCACTCTTTTTCTAGGGCTGTCATTTCAACAGCATTTCCGCTTACTAATATTCGTTCGGGATTTACTCTTCGATATAATTTCGGGAATTAATTTTTCAAATCTAAACCAGATTTGAGTAGAAGATTGTTACATTTGTATTCTAAAAATTCAATTATTAATAATTATCAATTACAATTTAAATGAACATACCAGCAAATTTAAAGTACACAAAAGATCACGAATGGGTTAGTATTGATGGCGATGTCGCAACAGTGGGAATCACTGATTTTGCACAAAAAGAATTAGGAGATATTGTGTATGTTGAAGTAGAAACATTAGATCAAACTTTAGATAAAGATGCCGTTTTTGGAACTGTAGAGGCAGTAAAAACAGTATCTGATTTATTTCTTCCACTAACAGGTGAGATTATCGCTTTTAATGATGCTTTAGAAGGAACTCCAGAAAGTGTAAATTCAGATCCTTACGGAGCAGGATGGATGGTTAAAGTGAGAATTACAAATGTAGAAGAAATTGAGACTTTGCTTTCAAGTGATTCATATAAAGAATTAGTAGGTGCGTAAACAATTGTATTTTTGGGCCGCGGTTACATGGTCTGGGATTATTAGTTTTTTTTGTTTAATTCAATTAAACAATGTGCCGCTTGGTAATGTTACTAATATAGATAAGTACGTTCATTGTTTCTTTCATTTTGTATTGACGACGCTTTGTTTTTTATTTTTTAAAAGTAAAGCATTAAACCAAGCTGATAAAAAATCAGTGCTTTTTTCGTTTGCATTTTCCCTTTTCTTTGGGATAGCAATCGAAATTGCACAAAATGCATTCACAGTGACTAGACGAGCTGATCTTCTTGATGTTTTAGCAAATATTGTTGGAGCGTCATTAGCCGCAATCTTAATCATTATGTTGAGTCTAATTAGAAAAAGTAAATAAAGTTATATGTTTAAAAGTCTTGCCTTGGTGAGACTTTTTTTCGTTTAAATAGTGTCAAAATAGTACTTCAAAACTATTTTCACTCTTTTAAATCATAGTTTTAAAAAAGAAAAATTTTCGATAACAGCCAAAAATGAAATCCCCTATTTAGACATATCTGTTTATAATCTGTATTTTTGCAAAAGAGACTAAATTAATAGAAAATCATTTACTATGGATATTAAACAATACCTCGATTCTACCTATCTAAAAACGGCCGAACAAGCTGGACTTAGCGAAAATGAAAATATTCGTGTTGCAAGAGAATATATTCAAGAAGCCATTGATGAGCATTTCAAATTGATTATGGTGCGTCCAAATGTAGTTTCGATTGCTAAAGAAATGATTACGCAAGCAAATTCGGTGCTGGAAATAGGAACAGTAATTGATTTTCCTGACGGAATAGCATCTATAAAAGACAAACTTCAAGAGGCACAAAAAGCTATTGAAGATGGTGCCGATGATTTAGATTTTGTGTGTAATTATAAGGCTTTTATAAATGGGGAAATCGATATATTCAAAGAAGAAATTTTACGAGGTACGCAGCTTGGCTTAGCCAATAATAAAGTGGTAAAGTGGATCATTGAAGTTGCGGCATTAGAGGAAAAAGAAATTATTCAAATATGTAGTCTAATTAAGAATGTTGTTGTTTCTAATTTTGAGCAAGAGTTATTCTCAAAAGTTTTTGTAAAATCATCGACAGGTTTTTACAAAACTAAAAATAATGAGCCAAACGGTGCAACGATTCCCACTGTAAAAATGATGCTTGATAATGCATCACCTCTTGCTGTAAAAGCGGCCGGTGGAGTGCGAACTTATCAAGAAGCTGTTGCAATGATTGATTTAGGAGTAAAGCGCATAGGAACTTCGGGCGCAAAAATGATTGCAGCTGGTCAAAATTATAATAATGAATACTAAAATAGTAATGAAAATCAACATAAGTACACGTTTTGTGTCATTTTTAGTCTTATTTAATATATTCTCTGGTTTGGCGCAGGAAATAACTACTAATAGAACTATTCCAAACAACGCGATGGAACGTTCCCCTATTTTTTCAGAATGTAAGGATGCGGACAGAACAACATTGACAAACTGTTTTTATAATGAAGTCGAAGATTTTGTTTTTGAAAATTTTATTGTGTCAGAGCGTTTATTAAAAAACAACTTTCAAGGAAATATTAAACTACTCTTTGAAGTAGATGCCAGCGGTAGTTTTAAAACGATTTATATAGATGCTATCGAAGATGAATTGATTCAAGAAACAAAAAGAGTTTTTGATGCATTTCCTAAAGTTCAACCATCTACTTATAACGGAAAACCAACTTATAGTAAATTTACAATGACAATTTCGATTCCGTTGAAATCACGGGGAATGGTATCCAAAGAAACTTTGGCGAAAGCCACAATTTTATACGATACAACTAAAAAACTAACTGAATTAGATAGTATTATTTATAAGAAATATGATAATCCAGAGTTTCAAAGTCATTTAAATATTCCTTTTTCACATAGCTATTACGCGCAATTTGATCGCTCTTTAAACCAAATGGGCAATAATAATCATACGGCTTCAAAACCATATACTTACGCTGAAGTATCACAATATTATGATCTAAAAGCAGTCAATGATAATTTAAAAATCAAAGCCTCTAGCTGGTGGAAAAAAAAGTTGTTGAATGAAAATATGGTCGAAATTAAGGGAGACGATTACTGGTTTACTTTAAATCCTATATTTGATTTACAGCTGGGAAAGGATTCAAGAAGCGATATTTCTTATACCTATATTAATACGCGGGGAATTAATTTTCGCGGAGGATTAGGAACGAAGCTTAATTTTACAACTACCGTTTTTGAAAGTCAAGGACGTTTTGCAGACTATTATAATCGTTACGCTGAGTCGATTAGACCTGCTGGGGGTAATCCTGCAATCATTCCAGGAATTGGAATTGCTAAGGAGTTTAAAACAAACTCCTATGATTTTCCTTTGGCTGAAGCCAATTTAACTTTTGCGCCAAGCAAGCATATTGATTTACAATTAGGTTACGGTCGCAATTTTATTGGAGATGGTTATCGGTCGTTATTAGCTAGTGATGGCGCTAGTCCGTATCCGTATTTTAAATTGAACACTAATTTTTGGAAAATAAAATATACCAATACCTACACATGGTTAAAAGACGTTCGTCCTGAAGTTACTTTAGAACGAACTTATGCCACTAAATTTATGGCGCATCATTATTTGAGTTGGAATATATCTAATAGACTAAATCTTGGATTATTTGAATCTGTAATTTGGAATAACACGAATGATAGGGGATTTGATGCGAGTTTTGTTAATCCTATTATTTTTTATCGCGCGGTAGAATTTGCCTCTTCGGCGAGAACTGGTAATGCAATTTTAGGGTTAACTTATAAATACAAATGGAGCAATCAAATTAATTTTTACGGACAGTTTATACTAGATGAATTTTCTTTACAAGATGTCAAAGAAGGAGATAATAGTTGGAAAAATAAATATGGCTATCAATTAGGCGTGAAGTATTATAATGCTTTTAAAGTTGAAAATTTGCTTTTACAGCTCGAATACAATCACGTTCGCCCTTACACGTATTCGCACAGTACGCCAATTACTAATTATGCGCATAATAATCAAAGTTTAGGGCATCAATGGGGTGCTAATTTTAGTGAATTAATAGCTATTGCACGTTATCATAAAGGGCGATATTTTGCCGATGCAAAAATTACAATGGGAACCCGAGGTTTCGATTTTGATACCACAGAAAATAGTCTTAATTACGGAGGGAATATCTATAAAGATTATGATGAAAAAAGAGCTTCGGACAGCGGTGTGAAGGTAGGGCAGGGTAATAAAACGACTATTTTTATTGCTGATTTTCAAGGTGGTTATTTAGTAAATCCAGCAACTAATTTAAAATTATACGCTAGTTTAATATACAGAAGCTTTGATCCAATGAAAAACACAGCTACAACATTTAAAGAAAGTACTAATTGGTTCAGTATTGGTTTAAGAGCTGACATCTTTAATTGGTATTTTGACTATTAAACCTTATTTTAATTTTAATTTCTTTTTATGAATTGTTTTTTGTCAAATCACTTTTGATAGCCTACTTTTGCAACAGTTTTAAAAAGCAAATAATTAGCAGCATTGAACGCAACACAAAGTACTCTTTCAATAAAATCAATTTATATTGATTTCCGAGAAATCACCAAGGCACGTCTCGCTGTTAGTGTTGTTTTTTCATCTATAGCGGGTTTTATGCTAGGCATAAATGATTTTCAATCATTAAATTGGTTGGTTTTAATTAAGTTGGCTATTGGTGGTTATTGTATGGTAGGAGCTTCTAATGCTTTCAATCAAGTTATTGAAAAAGATTTAGATGCGTTGATGGATAGAACTAAAGATCGACCTGTTCCAGCGGGCCGGATGTCTGGTTCATCAGCTTTAGTTTTAGCTAGTGTTCTTACAATTATAGGGATTGTATTGCTTTACACGATCAATCCAAAATCAGCAATGTTTGGTGCTATTTCAATATTTTTATACACAAGTGTTTATACTCCTCTCAAAACTATGACTTCGCTCTCTGTTTTTGTTGGAGCATTTCCAGGAGCAATTCCTTTTATGTTAGGTTGGGTTGCTGCTACTGGAGAATTTGGAATAGAAGCAGGAACTTTATTTTTGATTCAGTTTTTTTGGCAGTTCCCACACTTTTGGGCTATTGGCTGGTTTTTATATGATGATTATGAAAAAGCGGGTTTCTTTATGTTACCTACAGGTAAAAAGGATAAAGGCACCGCTCTTCAAGTTATTTTATATACAGTGTGGCTTATTTTAGCCTCTTTATTACCTGTTCTTGGATACACGGGAAGATTATTTATAACTCCGATTGCGGCGGTAATTGTATTTTTATTGGGATTATGGATGCTTTTTTACTCAGTACGATTATACAAATTAAGAACCTCGAAAGCGGCTCGAACTTTAATGTTAGTAAGTGTTTTATATATTACCTTGTTACAATTAGTTTATATAATAGATAAATTTTTAAGATAGATATGGAAATGACAATGACAGCAGCGGAACAAAAATCAAGATCAAATAGATCGTACAAATTGATTTTACTCTTTTCTATGGTAAGCATGACAATGATGTTTGCAGGGTTAACAAGTGCTTTTGTAGTAAGTAAATCTCGAGTGGATTGGTTGAAAGATTTTCAGCTACCTACCGCATTTTTCGTAAGTACATTAGTAATTATAGGTTGTAGTTTGACTTTTTACTTAGCTAAAAAAGCTATATTAAAAGACAATCAGAGCCAAACAACTGTTTTTTTATTAGCTACATTAGTACTAGGTATTTTGTTTGTGGTTTTACAGTTTGTAGGTTTTCAGCAAATAGTAGATCAAGGCTTTTACTTTACAGGAAGCGGTAGTTCAATAACAACTACTTTTTTATATGTTGTTACCGTTGTGCACCTTATTCACCTTGCAGGTGGTGTTATAGCGCTTTTAATAATAATTTATAATCATTTTAAACAAAAATACAATTCATCTCAAACCCTTGGAATTGAACTTGGTGCAATGTACTGGCACTTTCTTGATTTATTGTGGGTTTATTTGTTTTTGTTTTTATATTTCTTTAAATAAGAAAAAAACGTAAATTTGTGGACTTTTTAACGAATAACATTTATGGAATCGACAGTTACTACTGCTACTAGTGGAGAAAAAATTTGGGGAGGCGATAATGAACCTATGGGTGCAAATTATGGCAAATTGATGATGTGGTTTTTTATCGTGTCGGATGCATTAACGTTCTCGGGTTTTCTCGCTGCGTATGGATTTTCTCGATTTAAATTTATAGAAACGTGGCCAATAGCCGATGAAGTATTCACTCACTTCCCGTTTTTTCATGGTGTAGATGCACCGATGTATTACGTGGCATTGATGACTTTTATATTAATTTTTTCCTCTGTAACAATGGTTTTAGCCGTTGATGCAGGGCACCAGATGAAAAAAGACAAAGTAGTTTTATACATGTTTTTAACCATTTTAGGTGGAGCTATCTTCGTAGGTTCTCAAGCTTGGGAATGGAAAAATTTCATTAAAGGCGAATATGGTGCTGTTGAAACAAAAGGTGGTAGCTTACTTCAATTTGTTGATAAAGAAGGTAAACGTGTTGCATTAGCTGACTTTGCTTCAAGCGCAAACGCAGGTCGGGAGCAATTAACAAAAAGTAAGGGCATGTGGTTTATGAGTGAAGCGCCATTAGCTTCATATTCTGTTGCTCAAGTGCAAGCAGGTTTCAAAGCAAATCCTGAATTATTAGTTCGTACCGAAGTTATTACTAAAGACAAGAAGAAAACAGTTCTATCTAGAGCTCAGTCAGAGGCAATGCTTACTGACGCTCATTATGTTGTGGAAGGCGCAAATTTAGTGCGAAATGAATACGGGAGTAAATTATTTGCTAATTTCTTTTTCTTCATTACAGGTTTTCACGGCTTTCACGTTTTTTCGGGAGTAATCATAAATGTCATTATATTTTTTAATGTCCTAGTAGGCACGTACGAAAAGAGAAAAAGCTACGAGATGGTTGAGAAAGTTGGTCTCTATTGGCATTTTGTTGATTTGGTTTGGGTTTTTGTATTTACAGTTTTTTATCTAGCTTAATTTTATATATTAAATATTATGTCACACGTACACGTATCCAATATAGGTAGAATCTGGAAGGTTTTTGGAATATTATCTGCCGTAACTATAGTCGAAGTTATATTAGGAATAGCAAAACCAGATTTTCTTTATATGACTGATTTTCTTGGTATGAATTTACTGAACTGGATTTTTTATGCTCTTACTATTTATAAAGCGTATTATATTGTTTGGGCATTTATGCACATAGAAGGTGAAGCTAGTTCTTTAAGAAGTTCAGTAGTTTACCCAGTAATTTTTTTAATTTTATACCTGCTTTTTATTTTATTGACAGAAGGTCATTATATATTTGAGGTTTTCAAAAATTCTAGTATTAAGTGGAATTTTTAACTAAATATTAATTCATTAAGAGGGTACCTGTTTTAATGGGTACCCTTTTTTATACCCGAAACGTTCGTATTATGTTGAAATAAGTGTTGTGATTATTTAGCGTCAGCTATCATTTAGAAAAGTGCAATCTGTTATTAGGTTTCGGTTATTTAATGCGTCATATTTCAACCATAATAGATCGCTTCAAAACGAAGGTTTTGCAAATAAATAACGATTGCACAAGACAAAACTGCCTTACAAGAAGCAATTCACGTATTCATTAAAAAAATAATTTAGACATTAATGAAATGAGCATGACCTAGATTTGGTGCAAATACCAGTGAAGATATGCGAAACGAAGTTCAACGACTCCGTAAACAAAAATGTTAAAAAAAGTTAATTCGTCCCGATAGTTATAGGGACCAATAAAAAACAAATATTCTCTACAGATGAAAAAAAATATTGTTCTTTTCGTGCTTTTTATTTTACCTATTGTTGCTTACATGTTTTTTGCATCTGGTGTCAATGGTTATACAAAGTTACCGACTTTAAAAGAAAACACGGCCGAATTTGGTAATTGGGAAACCTTAGATGGTACACGGGTAAACTTGAAAGACAAGATTACTATTATTGGTTTTTCAGGAACCGATCTGTTAAATATTAGAGGTAATTTTTTTAATTTAAATCAGAAGATTTATCAAACTTACCACAAATTTAGAGATGTTCAATTTGTAATTCTATGTCCAAAAGGTACAGAAAAAGATGCTGCAAAAGTTATGGAAGCTTTAGGAGGATTCACTGACATGGCGCAATGGCGTTTTGTTTTTGCTGCGCCCGAGGAAATCAAATCGTATTATGCACAACTTGGTTTAGTAGAAAAACTGGATAATAAATTAGGTAGTTCTAAAGTTTATATAATTGACAAAAATAGAAACCTTCGAGGGAGAAAGGCCGAAAAAGGAACCAAAGAAGGGTACAATACATTTCATCCAGCAGAACTTAATAATGAAATGAAAGATGACTTTAAAGTTATCTTGTATGAGTATCGTGCCGCATTTAAAAAAAATAAAAACGCAAGTAGAAAAATTTAATTTGACAGCTCATGCTTAAAAATAAATCATATATCGGAATTTCATTTGTAATACTAATTTTTGGAATATATGCGGTTCCGAAAATTGTTGATCGTATAAAAAACGATAAAGTAGTTCAAGGTGATCGACTTGATCGCGCCAAACCTAAATCAGTTACAGATGATAAATTAGTGACAATAGGTGCAGTGCCAAATTTTGAGTTAGTAAATCAAGATAATGTCAAAATATCCAATAAAACATATAAAGGAAAAGTATATGTATTAGAGTTTTTCTTTTCAAAATGTCCAACCATTTGCCCTAAGATGAACCAAAGCATGCTTATTATTGAAAAGACTTTTTTTGGTAATCCTAATTTTGGAATTATTTCAATCACGATCGATCCTGAATACGACACACCGCAAGTTTTGAAGGATCACGCAAAATTATTAGGTGTCAAATCAGCAAATTGGAATTTTTTAACGGGAGATAAAGAGTATATTTTTAATCTCGCCATAAAAGGTTTTAATCTTTATGCAGGTGAAAATAAAAAAGCAGCAGGTGGTTTTGAACATTCGGGATTATTTGCATTAATTGATAAAAATGGTAATATTCGTTGCAGAAAAGATGATTATGGGAATCCTATCTTATACTATGATGGATTAGATAAAAAAGGAGTTAGGAATATTCAAAAAGATATTAATATTTTATTAGAAGAATAAAAATGGAAGTCAGTAATTTAGAACAAAAATATAGTAAATTAATTATAGCGGTATCAATCGTGATACCTATTTTCGTTGCAATCTTGTTTGGTGTAAAATTGAGAGATTTAGGATATGATGTAGCTCCTCTTAATTTTTTACCGCCTATTTATGCCACAACCAACGGAATTACAGCTGTGCTTTTAATAATAGGAGTTATTGCTATCAAGAATGGCAAAAGAAAACTTCATGAGATAATGATGACAGGCGCAATTGCATTGTCAGTTGCATTTCTTGTTATGTACGTTGCGTACCACATGACTTCTGATTCCACTCCTTTTGGTGGTGAGGGAGTTATTAGATATGTATATTTTTTTATTCTTATAACGCACATCATATTGTCTATCGCAATAATTCCAATGGTCTTAATCACTTATGTAAGAGCGCTGGCAAAAACTTTTGACAGACATAAAAAAATATCGCGTATTACATTTCCAATTTGGTTATATGTTGCCATCACCGGCGTTGTTGTTTATCTTATGATCTCACCTTATTATGTATACTAAAATCCAAGTTAAAGTCAAAAAGTTATTTATTTACTTAAGTATCTTTGTTTGCAGTTTGTATTCTGTGACTGTCAACGCTCAATGTGCCATGTGTCGTGCTGCATTAACGAGCGAGGGAAATGCAGTAAAAGCAGAAGCTATAAATGATGGTATTGTTTATTTAATGGTCATTCCGTATATTCTTGTCGCTGGAATCGGGTATGCTGTTTATCGTATGAAAAAAAATAAATCAAGTTAGAAATTATAATCCATCAACGGATACGTTAACGTTTCCTTTCACTTTTATAATTGCAATTATCGCTTGATTTGTTAATTGAATTTTATCAAATTCAATTTGCTGGGCAATTCCATTTATGAAAACACCTTGCATAGGAGAATAGTTTTTTAAATAAGTCATGATGCTTTTTTGGGCTTCGTCAAGGTTTGCTTTAATTGAATAACGACAATTCTGTTCTATTTTTTTTAGAATCAAGCTTTGCGCTAGCCAGTTAGCAGTTCGCGTTAATTTATTTTTAGTGTCTAAAGCATAATCTAGTTGATCAAAATAGACCTCTTTTATTTTATCATTATATTTTGGAAATCCAGCTAAGTAGATCGTGCCGTTTATAGATCCTAAAATATCCAATGCTATTATCATTTTTCCGGCTTTATGCCAAATTGATACATTTTGAACCGTTACTTTTTTTGATCCTGATCCAAATTCCTGTTCTTTAAAGTTGCTCGTCATAATTCTTGACGCTTCAGCATAGCTAGAAACTGCAACAATATTTGCGGAAATATCCTGTGGTATTTTGGTAACCGACTTCAAAACGATTTTGTTAGCATTATATTTCGATTCTGGTTCTTTCCCTACAAATGTTTCCATGTTGCATTTTAAACCCATGTCAAGTAAAAATGCGTCATTTTTTAATCTTGAATTAGTAGAGTATAGTTCAATAGGTGCGATTCGCAACCAAGTTTTATACGAATCATTCATTAGAAAAGGAACGCATATTTTCTCTAAAGCAGCAAGGACATTTGGTTTAAAATCCATTGATTTGCCAATAGCTTCATCGATTTTTCTCTCGATTTTAGATCTAAAAAGTTTTACAGCAGGATTAATTAAATAAGTAACTGGGACATTTTTTCCAAAGACAGTCATCGTTGGACTTTCCTTCCAATCTAAAGATTTTAATTCAGTTTTTGTATTTAATTTCCAATTGCTTAGCGACACGTCACTCATTAAGGTAATTAGTCCGTCTAGATGGAATTCTTGAATATCATACATTTCAATTCCCATTTTTTTAGTGCCAATTCTATATTTTACGATTGCTTTTAATGGTAAAATGGTTTTTATTTTTCCAGCGTTATTCGTTATTGTTATCGGTGCTTGCTTCCAAACTTTCATTTCAATGTCGTCATCTGCGATAATTGCATCTTCGTAAATTAAGCCGTTTAAAATAGTATTTGTTTGATTTTCAATATCTTTTAGTTTTACACTTATTGGTAAATTGATATACGAAACTTCACTGTCGTAAAATAACGGTGTGGCATCGTCTGGCTCAGGTTTTAGTGTTGCTATTTTGTTAGAAGAAGAGCATGCCGATACGCATAGTGCAAAAAAGACTGCTGTTATAATTCTATAAGGTACTTGCATTGTATTTTTATTTAATGGTGCTAAATTAATCAAACTATTCTTTTTTAGAATTAAAGTGTAACATTTTTGAATCAAACAAGTCTTATCATTAAATTCTCAGAAAGAAGGATTGTATTTACTACTCTTGTTTGTAAATAAGAATTAAATTTTTAAAATTATATTATTATGATTGAAATTAAAGACTTGCACAAATCTTATAAAATGGGTAATTCTGAATTACACGTATTAAAAGGTATTAATTTCAACATAAAGGAAGGAGAATTAGTTGCAATTATGGGCTCTTCTGGCTCTGGAAAATCTACGCTTCTGAATATACTTGGTATTCTAGATGAAGCTGATTCTGGAAATTATATCTTGGATTCTGTGCCGATAAAAAATTTAAATGAAACGATAGCTTCAAGGTACCGCAATAAATTTTTAGGTTTTGTTTTTCAATCTTTTAATCTTATAAATTATAAAAGTGCATTAGATAACGTAGCTATGCCCTTGTTCTATCAAGGAGTAAAGAGAAAAGAGCGTAACGAAATTGCAATGAATTTTTTGGAGAAAGTGGGATTGGCTTCGCATTCACACCATTTACCGAATGAACTATCCGGTGGTCAAAAACAACGTGTTGCTATCGCTAGAGCATTGGCATCAAATCCTAAGGTTTTATTGGCCGACGAGCCTACGGGAGCTTTGGACACTAAAACTTCATATGAAGTAATGGAATTAATTCAAGGTATTAATGACGAAGGTAAAACTATATTGATAGTGACCCATGAACCCGATATTGCAGCCATGTGTAAAAGAAATGTGTTATTGAAAGATGGTTTGATCATTGATGACAAGTACGTAGAACAAGTAAGAGCATCTTCTTATGTTTAATATTGAACGGTGGCAAGAAATTTTTGAGGCTATAGCCAAAAACAAACTGAGAACTTTTCTCACGGGTGTTTCTGTTGCATCAGGGATTTTTATTTTGGTAATTCTCTTAGGCGTTGGAAAAGGACTTCAAAACGGAATAGAAAAACAATTTGAACGCGATGCCGCAGGTTTAATTTCAGTTTGGACCGGAACCACAACAAAAGAGTTTAAGGGATTAAATCCTGGTAGACAAATCCAATTTAGGAACAGTGATTATAATATCGCTGTTCAAAAATTTGGAGATCAATTAGAAATAAAATCGGCAAATTATATTTTTTGGAACGGTGCGATGGTGTATGGAAAGGAAACGGGAAATTACAGATACATAGGAGTGTACCCAGATTATTTGAGTGTTGAAAATGCAACAGTAATTGAAGGTAGATTTATTAACGAGAACGATTTTAAAAACAGTGAAAAAGTCACCGTTATTGGGCAAAAAGTAAAGTTTGATTTATTTAAAGATAAAAGTCCTATAGGAGAACAACTTGTAATTAATAACATTAATTTTAAAGTAATCGGTGTTTTTACAGATCCAGCTGGAGAAAGAGAGGAAACAAGAGTGTATTTACCATTAACAACAACACAGCAAGCTTTTGGGGTGGGAGACAAAATTAGTAATTTGGATTTTACACTGCCGAAAAAAGAAACCTATGAAGAAGCCCTAGCGCAATCTACAAAGTTTACACAAGAATTGGGAGCTTTATTAAGAAGTAAAAACACAATTGCTCCCGATGATGAAAGTGCAATAGGTATAAATGATTCTATAAAAAATACTAAACAATTTTACGATCTAAATCTCTATATCCGCTTATTTTTTTGGTGGGTGGGAATATGTACCATTATTGCTGGAGTAGTAGGTGTTAGTAACATTATGTTGATTATTGTAAAAGAAAGAACAAAGGAAATAGGGATTAGAAAAGCACTTGGTGCATCTCCTAGTTCAATTATAGGAATGATTTTGCATGAATCGATATTTATAACGACTATCGCAGGTTTTATTGGACTTTTATCCAGTTTATTGGTATTAGAAATAGTAGGCCCGCAAGTAACCAGTGATTATTTTATAAATCCTGAAGTTGATTTTAGAATAGCCTTAACAACTTTAATACTTCTAGTATTTGCAGGTGCCTTGGCGGGATTTTTCCCAGCCTACAGAGCAGCTAAGATTAAACCCATTGTAGCACTTAGAGACGAATAATTATGTTTGATAGAGATAAATGGAATGAAATTTTAGAAGCATTGACAGCCAATACGTTCAGGACTATCCTAACCGCATTTGGTGTTTTTTGGGGGATTTTTATTTTGGTGATATTGCTTGCCGCAGGAAACGGATTAGAGAATGGTGTAAAAAAAGGATTTGACGGCATTGCAACTAATACGATGTTTATGTGGTCTCAAACAACCTCTAAGCCTTTTAAAGGTTTGCCTGCAACAAGAGAGTTTAATTTTAAAAATGGTGATGTCGCTGCCTTAAAACAAAATTTCCCCGATTTATTATATGTTTCTCCCAGAAATCAATTAGGGGGATATGAAGGTGCAAATAATGTGGTAAGAGGAACTAAAACAGCCGCTTACACGATATACGGAGATTATCCTGAATTAATAAAGCAGGAATCTATGGATATTATTAAAGGACGATTTGTAAATCAACAAGATATTATACTGAAACGAAAAGTGGCAGTTATAGGAGCCGGAGTTATAAATGAAATGTATGATAGAGCAGAGGATGTTATTGGGACGTACATCAAAATAAATGGTGTAAATTTTATGGTTGTTGGGGTTTATAACTCAAAATCTCAAAATAACGGCAATGCAGAATCAGCACAAAAAAATATTTTTATGCCTTTTACAACATTCCAGCAAGCTTTTAATTATGGCGACACTGTAGGTTGGATGGCATTGACGGCAAATGATAACGCGTCAATTACAGAGTTAAAGCCTAAAATTTTAGACTTTATGAAATCTAGACATTCTATAAATCCAAAAGACGAGCGAGCAATTGGGAATTTTGACTTATTTCAAGAGTTTAGTAAAGTGCAAGGCTTGTTCCTTATTTTGAAATTCATCGCTTATTTTGTAGGAACTTTGGTTTTGCTCTCAGGCGTTATTGGAATTTCAAATATTATGTTAATTGTTGTAAAAGAGCGAACAAAAGAAATTGGAATTCGAAGAGCTCTCGGTGCAACTCCAGCTAATATCCGGTCCCAGATTTTATCAGAAGCAATATTTTTGACAATCATCGCTGGAATGTTTGGAATTGCGCTTGCAACTGGTGTATTAGCAATAGTAAACATGGTTTTAGACACAATGCCAAGTGAAGGGATGATGTTTGCTAATCCAAGCGTAGATCTCACAGTAGTTTTTATTGCGTTACTGATTCTCATTTGTTCTGGTTTATTTGCAGGTTTAATTCCTGCACAAACAGCAATAAATGTTAAACCTGTTGATGCGTTACGAACAGAATAAAAATAATCAATCAAAATAATATAATCGATTAAATATTAGCAAACATGAAAAAGGGATTTACCATAACTATTTTAATTACTATCGCACTAGTTTTCTTTGGTGCTTTGTATTATTTGTATGCCAAAAATCAGGCTCCGCCAATTGTTTTTGAAACGGACAAGACCGAGGTAAAAACAATCATAAAAAATACCATTGCAACGGGTAACATTGTTCCTGATGAAGAAGTTTTAATTAAGCCCAATATTTCAGGAATTATCGAAGCAGTGTATATCAAAGCCGGACAAAACATTAAAGCCGGAGATTTAATTGCAAAAATCAGAGTGGTTGCCAATGTGTCTAATTTAAGTACTTCTCAAAACCAAGTACAAAGTGATAAAATCGCTTTAGACAACCAAGAAAAAGTTTTTTTACGTCAAAAAACGCTATACGATAAAGGTGTTATTTCAGCTAATGATTACGATGCAGCGCAACTAGCCTACAAGCAAGCCAAACAAAATTATGCAGCATCAAAACAAGGTTTCGATATTGTCAAAACAGGAACTTCATCTGGGTTAGGAAATTATGCTAATACCTTAATTCGTTCTACTGTTAACGGAATGGTGCTTGATGTTCCCGTAAAAGTGGGGAATCAAGTAATTGAAAGCAATAATTTTAATGAAGGGACCACTATTGCTAGTGTGGCCGATGTGGGGCGAATGATATTCGTTGGGAAAATCGACGAATCAGAAGTTGGTAAAATAAAAGAAAAACTACCTATTGAAATTACTATTGGTGCAATTGAGAATAAAAAGTTTGATGCAGTATTACAATACATTGCACCGAAAGGGAAAACGGAAAACGGAGCAATTCAGTTTGAAATAAAAGCCTCATTAGACAATCGTGAAAATACTTTTATTAGAGCTGGTTTGAGTGCGAATGCCTCGATTATTTTAGAAAAAGCTGAAAAAGTATTAGCCTTGAAAGAATCTTTAATTCAATTTGACAAAAAAACTCAAAAACCTTACGTCGAGGTAGAAAATGGGGCACAAAAATTTGTTCGAAAAGATATAATTTTAGGTGTGAGTGACGGAATTTATGTAGAAATTAAAAGCGGATTAAAAGCATCTGATAAACTAAAAATATGGAATCAGGGTCTCAAAATTGAGGAAAATAAATCATAAATAAAGTACCATAAAAAAGAAAATTAGTTTTAAAATAATGTTAAATTTGCATAGTTTTTTTGCTGTGCTGTCATTCAAAATATATGAAAAAAAATAGTTGTATTAGTTTAATTTTTATAACCCTTTTTAGTTTGTGCGTTAACGCTCAGTCAAAAAAGTGGACTCTAGAAGAATGTGTGAGATATGCGGTTGAAAACAATATTTCTATAAAACAAACTGAGCTGGATTCAAAGACAGCTATAATTGACAGAAAAGGAGCGATTGGTAATTTTCTGCCGTCATTCAACATTAATTCATCACACTCTTGGAACATTGGTTTAAACCAGGATATAACTACCGGATTACTTCAAAATCAAACTACTCAGTTTACTGCTGCTGGGGCAAATGTTGGGGTAAATATCTATAGTGGTTTGCAAAATCAAAATACGTTGAGAAGAGCAAATCTATCAATTGTTGCCGCTAAGTATCAACTATTGAAAATGCAAGAAGATATAGCATTAAATGTTGCCAACGCTTTTTTACAAGTGCTTTTTAATAAGGAAAATTTAAAAGTTCAACAACAACAACTTGCAATTAATGAACAACAATACGATCGTTCTGATCAATTAGTAAAAGCAGGCTCAATTCCACGGGGAGATTTGTTAGACATAAAAGCAACCGTTGCAACAAATAAGCAAAATGTGATAATTGCTGAAAATGTTTTATTGATCTCTAAATTAAGTTTAGCGCAGCTTTTACAACTAAAAGATTTTGAAGATTTTGATGTAGTTGATACGACTGACATCAATGACGAAAATAATATAATGGCGGAAACCCCTAATGCAATTTACAGTAAAGCACTAGAGGGAAGAACTGAGCTAAAAATAGCAAGAGTTAATTTGGAAATTGCTGAGAAAAGTGTAGCAATTGCTAAAGGAGCTTACCAACCTACTTTACAAGGTTTTTATAACTTTAATTCTAGGGTTGCTTACAGTGATAGAGTTGTTGGTCTAGAGCCAAATATATTAAATCCGACATCAGTTAGTGGATTTGTAGAGGGTACAAATCAAATTGTTCTTGTTCCAAATTTTACAAGAACTTTAGGCAGTGCCGCCCCATTTTTCGATCAATTTTTCGATAATAAAGGGCAGACTTTTGGAGTCCAATTGTCGATTCCAGTTTTCAATGGATTCACTGCAAGAAATACTGTGGCACGTTCAAAGGTAAGTTTAGAAAGATCAAAAATTGCAGTTGAACAGCAAGACTTAGATTTACAAAGAAATGTATTTACCGCTTTTGCAGATTCAAAAGGAGCATTAAATGCTTACGAATCATCAACCGTTGCAGTAGAGGCGAGACAAGTGGCTTATGATTATGCGAAGGAGCGTTATGATGTGGGCCTTATGAATTCATTTGACTTTAATCAATCGCAAACTTTACTTACAAACGCACAGTCAGAAGTTTTACGAACTAAATATGACTACATTTTCAAAATTAAAATATTAGAATTCTATTTTGGAATTCCTCTTATCAAAAACTAAATTTATTATGTCAAAAAAAACAATTTATATTCTAATAGGCGGAGCTGTAGTAATTATCGCAAGTCTGGTTATACTTTCCAAAACTGGTATTATAGGCAACAAGGACAAAGGCACAGAAATTGAAATTGCAAATGTTAACCCAATGACAATTGTCGAAACGGTTTCGGCAACTGGAAAAATTCAACCAGAGATTCAAGTAAAAATATCATCGGAAGTTTCAGGTGAAATTATCTCATTAAATGTTAAAGAAGGACAAGTAGTTAAAAAAGGAGATTTATTAGTTAAAATAAATCCAGATTTATATACTTCTGGATACAATAGATCGGTTTCTAACTTATCAGGAACGAAAGCAAATTTAAATCAGGCAGATGCTTCTTTTAAAGAATCAAAAGCTAATTATGACCGAAACAAAACTTTATTTGACAAAGGAATTATCTCCAGAGCAGATTGGGACAAGTCAATTGGATCATACGAAGTTGCCAAAGCGGCTAAGCAAAATGCATATTTTAATGTTCAAAGCGCATCGGCTACAGTAAATGAGGCAAAAGATAATTTAGGGCGTACAACAATTTACGCTCCTGCTGATGGTACTATTTCAATGTTGAATGTGGAATTAGGCGAGCGCGTTTTAGGAACGCAACAGATGACCGGAACTGAAATTTTAAGAGTAGCCAACCTAAATAATATGGAGGTTGAAGTAGATGTCAATGAAAATGACATTGTAAAAATTAAAGTAGGCGATGAGGCAAATGTTGAAGTAGATGCGTATTTAAAAAAACAATTTAAAGGAACCGTTACAAGTATTTCTAATTCGGCAAGTTCAACTCTTACGGCTGACCAAGTGACAAATTTTAAAGTAAAAGTTAGAATTTTGAAAGAATCATACCAAGATCTTTTAGTAGGAAAGCCTGATACCTATTCACCTTTTCGACCAGGAATGACGGCGACTGTTGATATAA
The DNA here is from genome assembly GCF_900129585.1 of Flavobacterium micromati. GTDB lineage: Bacteria > Bacteroidota > Bacteroidia > Flavobacteriales > Flavobacteriaceae > Flavobacterium > Flavobacterium micromati. Next base: position 94,618 of record NZ_FQWF01000001.1, on the reverse strand, counting down.
TCACACAAACAAAAAGTAATGTTTTGTCAGTGCCCATTAGTTCTGTGGTGGTAAAATCAGACACAGCTGCTGTAAAAAATATAGTTGTAACTGACGAATCCGACCAGAAAAATGAAGCGCCAAAAAGCGATAAAAAATTTGAATGTGTTTTTGTAAAAGTAGGCGATAAAGCAAAAATCAGAATTATAAAAACAGGAATTCAAGACGATACAAATATTGAAGTTCTGTCAGGACTACAAAAAGGAGATGTCGTTATCACTGGACCGTACGCGACTGTTACCAAGGACTTAAATTCTGGTGATAAAGTTGCCCTAAAAACTGATATTGATAAAGTCAAAAGTAAGAAGTAATGCTTAGATAAAAATACTTTCTTTGATCACAATTATAAATACTTTTTTATAATTGTGATTTTCATTTTTTAATATATTACGGTATTGGCACACATACTTAACATAGAAACAGCAACAAAAAATTGCTCTGTTTCACTTGCATACAATGGGATTACTATTTCCTCTAGAGAAATTGCTGAGGAAGGATATTCGCATGCAGAACGCCTTCATGTTTTTATTGAGGAAGTTATTAATAAAGCGTCGATAAATATTAGTGATTTGACTGCGGTTGCAGTTAGTCAAGGACCTGGCTCTTATACAGGACTAAGAATAGGAGTTTCTGCTGCAAAAGGACTTTGCTTTTCATTGGGGATTCCGTTGATTGCAATTGACACCTTGCAAGTCTTAGCTCAACAAGCATCTATTTCTGATGGGGTAATAATTCCTATGATTGATGCTCGTAGGATGGAAGTATACAGTGCTATTTTTAGTCCAGATTTTAAAAAAACTAGAGAAGTTAGAGCAGAAATTATTACTGAAAATTCCTTTCATGATATAAAAGAAAAAATTTATTTTGTAGGAGATTGTGCAGCAAAATGTAAGCCATTTTTGACACAAAGTAATCATATTTTCTTGGAAAACATTGTATTTCCTTCTGCAAAGGAAATGAGTAAATTGAGTTACATAAAACATTTAGAAAACGACACTGTGGATGTTGCTTATTTTGAACCATATTACTTAAAAGATTTTCTTATTACAACATCAACTAAGTAGTTCGCAGGTTGATTAGTATCGTTGTTTCTATTCTAGTGATTTGTGAGTATAAGAAGATTCTGTTACAAACGGCTGAATCCTAATACCAGCTTCGTCGAAAGCTTCTTTACAATTTTGCAATGTTTCTGCATACATTGTCCAAAAATCTTCATTTGTTGCCCAAGGTCGAACGGCTATCTGAATAGCGCTATCTGTTAAATTTTTAACAGAAACATCTGCAGCTGGAGTTTGTAAAACTTTGGGATTGCTTTTTAATACGACTTTAATAATTTCTATGGCTTCTTTAATATTTGTTGCATAAGAGATGGCGATTGTTAAATCAGCTCTTCGAATTTGTTCCATCGAATAATTGATGATATTGCCATTTGATAATGAGCCATTTGGAATAAAAATCGTTTGATTATTTGTGGTGATTAATTTAGTTACAAATATTTGAATTTCGTTTACCGTTCCACTTACTCCTTGAGCTTCGATGAAATCGCCCACTTTAATAGGTTTAAAAAGTATGATTAACATTCCGCCTGCAAAATTCGAAAGCGAACCTTGCAAGGATAGACCAACAGCCAAACCCATTGCCCCTAAAATTGCAACAAATGAAGAAGTTTCTATTCCCAACTTAGATATAAAAGATACAAAGAGTATAACTCGTAAAACCCAAAGTAAAAGGTCGGCAAGAAAGTTAGTTAATGTTGGCTCTAAATTCCTTTTAATCATAACTCTTCTAATAAACCTGTTGATTAATCGGACCGCGTAAAGACCAACAAATAATATCACAAAAGCAGATATTAGTTTTGGTGAGTAATCTATTAAAACATTTATGAAAGTGTTAGCGTATGTTGTTACTTGGTTTGGATCTAAATTCATTTTTTTTATTTAATAAAAAACCTTCTCAAGATGAGAAGGTTTACTTTGTTATACAAAAATACAATTATTATTCTTTAAAATTGGAATGTACCGTTAGTCAATAAATTTACAAGTGCTCTTGTGTTTAGGTGGCTTTTGTTTCACTATCTTTAATAAAATCATCAGTTTTCTTTGATAGATTTTCAGTTGAGGCAGAATTATTCATCTCAACTTCATTGTTGTACTTTATTTCTTGTACATTTTCTACAATACGGTTTTTATTATTTTCAGGGAAGTCTGCTAACTTTTGAGAGGTCTCAAGAGCTGCATTATCAAAACTGTCAGCAACAATTTCACTTTTATCTAGAACTTGTTCTATACTTTCTGTTTTTATAACTTCAATATCGGCCGCAGCATTTGCAATTGTTGCGTTTGTTTCCGCTTTATCATCAAAATTACTTTTAATATTTTCGAGTATTTCCTCTGCTTTATCAGCGTATTCATTTACTTTCTCTTTAGTTTGAGTTGCTAAAGATTCGATGTTTTCAACAATTGGTGCTGCATTTTCTTTTATCGTTTCAAAACTTTCCGTTGCAAAACTTTTCGTTTTTTCAATATAAGGACCTGCCGATTCTTTGACATTTACGAAAGTTTCTTGTGCTAATAATTCTGCTTTATCAAGATAAGGTGCTACTGTTTCTCTTGCTTTTTCGATCACATCTACTGTGTAATCTTCAACTTTTTCAAGATACGGTCTGAGTTTTTCCTTCGTTTGTATAAACGAATCATCCGCTTTGTTTGTCAAGGTGGTAGCGGTTCCTTTGGCTGAGCCAAATAAATTTTTTAAAAATGATGAAACTCCCATGGCTATTTTATTTAATTAGAGTAGCAATAGTAATCATTTTTTTTAAATTTAGGTCACTTTTTATTATTAATTTACTGATTATCAGCATCTAAAATAATTTAGGCACCGTAAATATGATAATGTTTACTTTTAATCTACAGCGGAGTAAACGAAATAGGGACAAAATATTTACTTAAATTTACCCATGGAAAATCTTCAGTAATTCTCATTTTTTGATAGCTTTTGACTTTAGGAAAAAAGATTTAGATCATAATTTGATCAAATAAAAAGCGCCTCATTTGGCAGAGGCGCTTGCTTTTTTATATTTAACTAAAAATATGGTATTAAAATTTTAATTGTAAACTAAAATCATATTTTTAAAACTAAACGTATTAAGTGATTTTAACTTTTTTGTATTTCAGTAGGCTTATTTCTTTGTGTTAACAATATTAAGCGTTTATTGCTTCAACTTTTATACTTTCATCGTTTAACATACTTTTTAACATATTTTCTATTCCGCTTTTTAATGTAAACGTTGATGATGGGCAACCGCTGCAAGCGCCTTGTAAGATCACTTTAACTAATTTATCTTCTTCATTATATGAATCAAAAGCAATATTTCCTCCATCAGCTTGAACTGCCGGTTTCACATATTCTTCTAAAATGTTTATTATTTGTTGTGAAGTAACATCTAAATGCTCAAATTCCTTAGCTTTCGTTTCTTCTTTGGCGGCAACTGTTGCAACATAATTATCATCAAGGACAGTTCCACCATTCTCAATAAATTGTTTTATAAAACTACGTAATTCTAATGTAATCTCTTGCCAGTCATTTATTTCGTATTTAGTTACTGAAATATAATTTTCGTCAATGAAGATTTCTTTTACGTAAGGAAATTTAAATAATTCTTTTGCTAGTGGTGACGATGCAGTTTGATCAATATTTTTGAACTCAATTGCATTTTTGGTTAGCATTTTACTAACTACAAATTTAAGCGCAGATGGATTTGGCGTTGTTTCACCATATACTGTTACTGGTTGCTTTTTAGCTTTATTTTCATCTATTGTGATAATCTTACCACCTTCAGTTACAAATTTTTCTATCTGTTCTGCCACTTCAATTTTCACATCATCCCATTCGACGATGCTGTACTTTTCGACTGCTATAAAATTACCCGAGATATAAATTGTTTTTACAAAAGGTAAATAGAACAATTGCTGCGCTAATGGTGATGCTTTTGCTTCATCGATGTTTTTAAATTCAAAACTTTCGTTTTGAGTGATAAAGTCTTGGAATTCAAACTTTAATATTGTTGGGTTTTGTGTCTCTTTTATGATAACTTTGCTCATGATTTTTCAAATTTCTACAAATTTAGTAAAGTTATTTTCCACGAATAACTATATTTGGTTTTTTAATGAATAAATTAACTTTATTTTAGTCTAAGGAAATTATTTATTTTTTATTGACTATTTTATAAATGTAATTCTGCACGTTACTAAACTGATTTTCAATGTATTTTAAATATAAAGTTTTTACTGTTCTATTTTTCATAAGTTTTTTTTCTTTTTCGCAGGAGGGAATCCCAGTGTATTCGGATTACCTTACTGATAACTATTACCTGATACATCCATCTATGGCTGGAGCCGCTAATTGTGCTAAAGTACGATTTACAGGACGTAAACAATGGTTTGATCAAGCTGACGCTCCGGAGTTACAAACGCTTAGTTTTAATGGTCGAGTAAGTGAAAAAGCAGGAGCAGGCGTGATCTTATTTAATGATAAAAATGGTTATCATTCCCAAAAAGGAATTAAGTTAACTTATGCTTATCATTTAATGTTTTCGCGCGACGATATAGATTTAAATCAATTATCATTTGGTATAAGTGCTGGTTTTATTCAAAGTCTATTAGATGAGACCGAATTTTTGCAATCTGGTAATTTCGATCCTATAATTAACGGTACGATAGTTCAAAAAGACGCCTACTTTAATGTTGATTTTGGCGCTTCTTATAATTTTTTAGATTTTTATGCACATGCAACAGTTAAAAATGCGGTAGAAACAAGACGAAATATTTACACTGAATTTGAAAGTGATAATTTAAGGAAGTACTTACTAAGTGTAGGATACATTTTTGGTGATCGTGATAAAATGTTATGGGAACCTTCCCTCTTATTTCAAACGGTCGAAAAGACCAGAGAGAAAGCGATTGATGTAAATATGAAAGCATATAAAAACATGGACTTTGGGCGGTTGTGGGCTGGATTATCTTATCGCCGAAGTTTTGATGGAGCTGAATTTTTAAATGGAGGTGTAGTAACATCACAAAAACTACAATATATAACGCCAATAGTAGGTGTTAATTTTAATAAATTCATGTTTGCTTATACCTATTCTCAACTTTCAGGAGCGGTTAAGTTTGATAACGGGGCTTACCACCAAATTACATTAGGAATTGATTTGTTTTGTAAACCTGCAAAATATGAATGTAACTGTCCTGCGATAAATTAATCTCATCTATTATGCTAATCAAATCAGTAAATGGTAAATCACCACTAATTCCCGAAGATTGTTATATTGCTGAAAATGCTACTATTATTGGTGATGTAAGTTTTGGAGCGCAATGTAGTGTTTGGTTTAATGCTGTCATTCGTGGCGATGTAAATTTTATCAAAATAGGAAACAAAGTCAATATTCAAGATGGCGCTGTTATCCATTGTACTTATCAAAAACATCCCACAATTATTGGGAATAATGTGTCTATCGGACACAATGCTATTGTACATGGTTGTACGGTTCATGACAATGTTTTAATAGGGATGGGCGCGATTGTAATGGACAACTGCATAATAGAAAGTAATTCTATAGTGGCAGCAGGCGCAGTGATTACTCAAAATACCATTATAGAATCGGGAACAATTTGGGCTGGTGTACCTGCCAAGAAGGTCAAAGATATTGATCAATCCAATTTTGCTGGAGAAATTGAAAGAATTAGTAATAATTATGTGATGTACTCAAGTTGGTTTAAAGAGTAATAAAATAATTGCTTTAAAAACTTTGGTATTCCACTTTGTATTTACCTTCCAATATTTCATTTAAGACTTTTGGATTAGTATTGGTATAAAATATAGGTAGGCTAAGATTCTCTGGTGCAAAACCAACTATTTCCCTCAATACTTTTTGAGTTTGTTTAGCTACTGCTGCACCTGAGTCTATTATTTGAATATGCGCTGGTAAAATCATTCTAATTTGCGGAATTAGATAAGGATAATGACTACAACCCAAAACCAAACAGTCAATATTTGCTTCTATCATTGGATCGAGGTAGGAATGAAGTAACTGAGTCATTTCGTTTGAGTCAATGTCGCCTTTTTCAATTAACTGCACTAGTCCGTGACCTACCTGCTCAATTATTTTTGTATCGTGATACTTTTCTGTTGTATTATGAAACAATTCGCTGTTTAAAGTTCCTTGCGTAGCTAGAATTCCTATAATTTGCGTTTTAGATTTGGTAACTGCGGGCTTAATGGCAGGCTCAATTCCTATGAATGGAACATTGTACAAAGTTCTTAACTCTTTGATAGCGTTAGTTGTTGCCGTATTGCATGCAATTACAATTAATTTACAATTTAGAGCAAGCAAAAATTCTGTGTTTTTTATGCTAAGAGCGATAATTTCTTCTTTAGATTTTTGCCCGTATGGAGCATTTATACTATCCGCTAAGTAAATAGTTTTTTCATTCGGTAATAATTGATGAATGGCCGACCAAATAGATGTTCCGCCTATTCCTGAGTCAAAGATTCCTATAGCTTGGTCGTTTTGCATAAAAACAAAGTTAGTATGTGTAGTTTAATTTTCCTAAAAAATCATTTAAACTAAAAAAACCGCTCATTGCAAATATTGCTGAGCGGTTTTTTAAATTGTAACGTTTTAGATTTAAAATCCTAGATCTTTTTTCACATCCATTGTTAAGTTTGGACCATCTGCTAATAAAAGTGAAGTTCCATCAAGAACGTACTGGAATCCTTTTGCCTTGCCAATTTTTTGAATCGAAGCTCTCACTTTTTCCATCAATGGTTTAACGATATCCGATTCTTTTTGTTGTAATTCTTTTTGAGCATTGTCTCTATAATCAACAATTCTCTTTTGCATATCTTGTACTTCTTTTGAGCGATCTCCATTTACAACTTCTGTAACGGTAGCAGCTTCAGCTTCGTACTTTTTTAATTTAGCTTGGTATTCTTCAACCATTTTTTTATAGTCAGCGTCATAGGTTGTACTCAATTTTTCCAATTGTTTTTGAGCATCTAACATTGCTGGCATTTTTGCCATAATTTCACTTACATCAACATGAGCTGTTTTTGCTTGTGCAGAACTGATTTGGTTTGCTCCTAAAGTTAAAATTGCAGCAATTAATAAAGTTTTGAATTGTTTCATCATTTTTAAAATATTAAGTAAGTAATTATTGTTTGTAATTGATTTAATTGTTCTCCTTAGCTTTTTTTGCAGCTTCTCGCTCTTCTAAGATTTTCTTTCTACGTTCTTCAAGTTCGCGCTTTCTATCTTCCAAGATTTTTTTTCGCTCTTCTATTGTTTTAGCTTTTGCCGCCGCTTGTTTTTCAACAGCCTCTTTTATTGCCTCTTTCCTAGGATCAAGGGGTATTGTTGCCGATATTGTGTCTTCTTTTACATCCTTGTCAGAAACCGTGCCATTTTTTTTGGAGTCCCTTGCTTCTAAAGTTTTCTTTTTTCGCGCTTCTATGTCAATTTTACGATCCTCAATAATTTTTTTGCGATCTTCAATTATCTTTGCTTTTGCTTCTGCTTGTCTCTGTTTTGCATCATCGACGCTTTGTTTTTTTGCATCCGCTTCGGCTGTAGAAGTTGGACTGGCATCGGTGGGAAGTACAGAATTAGTAACACCACTTTTCTTAGCATCTCGATCTGCTTGAATTTGGTTCTTTTTATTTTCAAACTCGATTTTCTTTTGCTCTTGAAGCAACTTTCTATCTTCTATAATTTTATCTCTAGCTGCTTTTTTCTCTTCTAATAATTTTTTTCTATCTGCAAGTACCGGATTTTCATCTATTGCATCTTCTTTATTTTCTAATGCTTCAGCCTCTTTCAACTGTTTTTTAGTTAATTGTTCTCTTTTATCAGTGCGATTTAAAACTCTTAATATTTGCTCACTAATATCAAACCTTTTGGCAGCAAAAAGCATTGTTAGATCAGAAGTTTTGTCAAATATAAAATCATATTTTAATCGTTCAGCAATGTCTTGAACGGCCGTAAAAACTTGGTCTTGAATGGGTTTTACTAAAACTGATTTTTGTGTAATCAAATCTCCATTAGCGCCAAATCTTTGCTGCTGATATTCTAAATTCTCATTTTCGAGAAATGATATTTCGGTTTCTCTTTCTTCTATCAATTCCTTCGTAAGCAACACTCTCTCTGCTTTCAATAAATCTTTTAGCTTGTTTATTTCAATTTTTTTAGTGTCTATTTCTAACTTCCATTTTTGTGCTTTTAATTCTAGTTGATTCTTAGCTTCGGTATAATCAGCTACATTTTCTAAAATATATTCCATGTCAATATATCCTAATTTAGTACCTCTTGTTTGAGCGTTGCAAAGCGCTGTTGTAAATAAGGCTAAAAATAGATATAAAATTTCTTTTTTTCTGCTATAGCTTTTTATAAACATCATAAATCAAATTTTTAAAATTGTTGTCCAATAATAAAATGAGTTTCCCATCCATTTGGTTGTGATTGTCCCGGTAACGCATCAAATCCATGTCCAAAATCAATTCCTAATAAACCAAATGCTGGCATAAAGATACGTATTCCTGCACCAGCGGAGCGACTTAGGTCAAAAGGATTGTAGCTTTTAAAATCACTGTATGCTGATCCCGCTTCCATGAAAGCTAGTGCATAAATTGAAGCTGAGGCTTTCAACGTAATTGGGTATCTTATCTCCATTGAGAATTTGTTAAAAACAGTACCGCCAATTTGATCTCCACGATCATTAGTTGGTGTTAAAGAGTTATTAGGATATCCTCTTAATTGTATATTTTCTCTACCATCCATTGCAAAATTAGCTAATCCATCGCCACCAAGATAGAAACGCTCAAATGGAATTACACCTCTATCTTGATTGTAGGCTCCAAGAAATCCAAATTCGGTTAATGTTCGTAGTACTAACTTACCATATAGCTTTGTGTACCAATCTGCTTTAAATTTCACTTTGTAATACTCTTGCCAGTTGTATTTTTTCTGGTCAACTTTACTTATATCGGCAGCAGCTTGTGAAAAATTAGCTACCTTATTGCCATTTGCATCTATAAAATCACCAATATTTACAATATTTCCATTCGCATCGGGAACATTTAGTCTATCTGTTGTGTTTGTAAGTTTGTATTCTCTCTGATCGCTCAATGTTGCATAATTAACACCATTAAATAAGGAGTATGGAGGTGTTAATTTTGCTGAAACACTAAATTCTGATCCATAAGTTGGGAATATTGGATTTACTCCTTTACTAGTTCTTGTCAGTCCTATTGTATATGCTAAATTTCGAGAAGTACCATTTCCAAAGGTAAATAAACCAGTATTATAATTGTTTAAAGCAAAATGCTGGTAGCTCACTGATTGCGATAATACAAAAAAGTCATCGGGTACCGTTAACCTTTTAGCAATACCAACAGAAAGTGTCAAGATGTCAAAACTTTTTGTTCTATCCGCTCTTTGTGTTATGAAATTATTTAGAAATTGCTTGCTGTAGGAAATAGAGGTGCTAAAAGAAACTGGTTTCTTACCACCAAACCATGGTTCTGAAAACGAAACACTATATGTTTGAAAGAAAGTACTAGCTTGTAAACGCAACGAAACCTTTTGTCCATCACCCATAGGAAGTGGCCTATATGCGTCTTTTTTTAATAAATTTCTAGCAGAGAAATTATTGAACGATAATCCTAGCGTTCCTATAAATCCTCCTCCGCCGTAACCACCTTGTAATTCAATTTGGCTCGCTCCCTTTTCAACAAGATTGTATTCAATATCAACTGTTCCCGCTCCAGAATCTACATTCTTAAATTTTGGGTCAATTGCCTCTGGATCAAAAAATCCTAATTGTCCTATTTCTCTAATTGTTCTTACTAACTGATCCTTACTGTAAATTTCGCCTGGCTTGGTTCTTAATTCACGGTAAATTACTCGGTCATTTGTTTTGTCATTTCCTACCACAGTAATTTTGTTGAAGTACGCTATTGGACCTTCAGTAACACGAATTTCAAAATCAATAGTATCATTAGCAGTTTTAACCTCAACGGCATTTATGTTTGAGAATAAATATCCATTATTTTGATATAAGTTCGTAATATCCTCTGCGTCCGGTTTAGATTTGTCAGCAATTCTTTTTTCCAATAAAACACCGTTATAAGTATCACCCTTTTTTACTCCTAATATTTGACTTAAACCTTGATCTGTATAGATAGTATTTCCTAAAAATTTAATATCTCCAAAATAGTATTTGTTACCTTCTTCAACATTTATTTTTATATTTAATAGATTTTTTTCTTTGTTGTATGTAACTGAATCAGAAATGATTCGTGCATCTCGATACCCTTTTTCTTTGTAAGCTGCGATAACTTTTTCTAAATCCGCTTTGTATTTTTCTTTAATGAATTTAGATACTTTTAAGACACGAAGGATGTTTTTCTGTTTCGTATCTTTCATTGCTTTACTTAAAGTTTTGTCTGATAATTTTGTATTTCCAACAAAATCAATTTTTTGAATTTTGACTTTATCGCCTTTATCGACAGATACAAGCATGTTGACTTGGTTTATTGTAGCGGTATCCTTAACGGTATTGATGTTTACCTTGGTGTTGTAGTATCCATCTTTTTTGTATTTATTTTCGATGTAATTTTTAGTAGTGGTAACCAAATTCTCATTGACTACTTTACCTTTATTCAAACTGTTGTCCTTTATAAGAGCTTCTGTTTTTGATTTCTTAACGCCAACAATTTTTACTTCATTTAACTTGGGAAGCTCAACAATATTCAAATCAAGATAGATGCTGTCATTTTCGATTTTATTTACATAAAAAGATATTTCATCAAATAAACCTAGTTTCCCTAATTTTTTTATTGCGGTACTAATTTCTTCTCCTGGAATAGTAATTTGTTGTCCTTTTTGTAAACCAGAAAAGGTTACAACAGTTTGTGAATTAAAACTAATTTCTCCTACGATGGCTACATCTGCAAGAATGTATTTTTTGCCCTGATCAAATGGAACTCGTTCTTGCGCCTTAACGCTTATAAAACCTCCAAAAAGTAAAACTGTAAGAGCTATTTTTATGCTTGTATTTAACACTAAAAAATTATTTAATTTGTTCACTTGTTTTTCCAAATCTGCGTTCTCTTTTTTGATAACTAATGATAGCCTCATATAAATCTTGTTCTTTAAAGTCAGGCCACAATATATCAGTAAAATATAATTCTGCGTAGGCAATTTGCCATAACAAGAAGTTACTTATTCTATGTTCTCCACTTGTTCTTATTAATAAATCTACGTCTGGCAAATTTCGCGTGTAAAGATGCTCATTAATAATGGAATCGTCAATATCGTCTAATGAAATTATATTATTTTTAACTTTAGTACATATATTTCTTACGACATTAACTAATTCTTCTCTTGACCCATAGCTTAATGCCAATGTCAGTGTCATTTGAGTATTGTTTTTGGTCTTGTCGATTACATCAAGAAGTTCTCGGAGCGCAGATTTCGGCAGCTTTTCTAAATTACCAATGGCATTTAGCTTTATGTTGTTTTTTTGTAAAGTTGTAAGCTCCTTCTTTAGTGAATTGATAAGCACTTTCATTAAGGTTTCTACTTCTAACTTAGGTCTATTCCAATTTTCAGTTGAAAATGCATAAAGTGTAAGAAATTCAATTCCTAATGTGGCACAAGATTCAATAATCACTTTCACTGATTTTGTTCCGCTTTCATGCCCCAAGGCTCTTAAAAGTCCCTGCTGTTTGGCCCATCGTCCATTACCATCCATTATGATAGCTAAGTGTCTAGGAATTCTAGTTTCGTCAATATTTTGTAACAAATTCATTTTATTTATTGTGAACAATAACATGGTTTTTGTCCAAAAGTGTACGTTAAAGTAACTCCTGAAAACACAAACCAATCATTGTTATTTAAATTACCAAGATTTTGATCTAAACTTCCGTCTAAATTATCAGATAGCGTATAGCGCGCTCCAGTTTCAATGGCTAAGATAAAGTGAGGCGTTATATTTGACTTTATTCCAATTATCATTGGTACTGCTAATGAATTACCTCTTGCGATTTTATCAGTAAATGAAGTACTTAATGCATCATTAGTTAAGGTGTATTTTGCGAAAAAATAACTGATCCCAGAAGCTACATAAGGTGTTATTTTAGGGGAAGAATCATGAAGATTAAAATCGAAAAAATTAAATTCTAATCCAAGAGATACTTCATGTAAATTAGTTTTAATTCGGTAGCCTCTATTATTTCTACTACTTTCCTTTGAATCTAAATCATTTGCGGTTATATCTGATTGAATATAAGAAATGCGGAAAGAATGTCTAGGGCTTTTGTTCCACTTATACAGCAGCCCTAAAGCTGGTTCATTTGGTGCAATATAATCGGTTCTTCCTATATCGCCAATGTAATTACTACCGCCTAGAAAAACGCCAACCTCATGAATTTGAGCTTGCACTCCCATCATTGAGAATACGCTTATAAATAAATAAAAAATTTTGTTCATTAAGTAAAAAATTGCGTGCAAATATAATAATTATCAATTCGTTTCAATACCCATTTCGTTAAATCTGTTGTTTTTTTATATACAACTTTTGGAAATGAGTAAGTGTTTGCTTTGATAAACGTTTAATTATGATAAAATCGTATCGCAGTAATGTAAAATGATTTAATTCCGTTTATCTTCTCCCCAAAGTAATTTTTTACGGAGCGTTTTTAGAAAAGTTTCTTCAGGAATTTCAATCATATTTATTTGAAATGGGTTTTTCTTGAGAATTAATATGGATTCGTTTTTCACAGAAGTAACACGAGAATCTAAAGAAATTAAATAGTAAGGTTCTCTTCCACTTACTTTCAAGCGAATTTCAGTTTCATCTGGAACTACAAGCGGTCTTGCGGTAAGGTTGTGTGGAGCTATTGGTGTTATTACTAAGCTTTTTACATTAGGAGTTAAAATAGGGCCACCGCAACTAAGGGAATAACCTGTGGATCCGGTAGGTGTTGAAATGATTAAACCATCTGCCCAGTACGAATTCAAGTATTCGTCATTCAGGTAGGTTTCAATCGTAATCATTGATGTTGTATCTTTTCTACTTACAGTGATTTCATTCATCGCAAAATTCATTTCTTCGATTGATTCATTTCTTGGCGTACAGCTTAAACTTATCAAAGCCCTTTTTGAGATTGTGTATTTTTTATCAATCACAAATTGCATAAACGTTTCAATATTTTCTTTTTGGACCGTTGCTAAAAAGCCCAATCTGCCTGCATTGATGCCAAGAATAGGCACACCTGAATCTCGAACTAATGTTGCAGCTCGCAAAATTGTTCCATCGCCACCTATGCTAATCAGCATATCAAAACTAGAATCGAGTTCGGTATGGGAGCTAAAAGTTTTGTATTCGTTTTCAACAATTTTTCGTTCGTGAAGCATCACTAAAAAGTCAGCTTCGATGATCATTTCTACTCCATTTTTAATAAAAAAAACAAAGATGTCGTTTATAATAGGTTGCGTGCTGTTTTGATAATATTGACCGTATATAGCTACTTTCATTTTTGATAAGTTAAGGGATGAAATATTGTAATGAGAAATGTAAAATAATGATGAACGAAGTCAATTTTTGGGAAAGTAAAAATTTTAATTTATTAGTTATATATTAAGGTATTTCTCTAGGTAATCAGAGCGCTCCTTTAAGTTATTGATGTAATTGTCTTCTTCATGCTCAGATATAATTTCATAATCATATCTTCTAAAAGTTTGAATAATTTCATTTATGGCTCCAATGCTTAGCTTTAATGTTACTTCAACATTTTGTGCATCTAAATCAGAAATGAAGACTCCTAATAATTTGCCATTATTACTTTCTATAATTTGAGTTATTTGACTCATTGAGTATTCAACTGCTGATTTTTTTACAATTAATATACTCCCTGGTTCTTTCAAAAAGGGGGTTTCATGAAAAAACTTCATGATATCTTCAATTTCATAATAACCTACGTAGGCGTTGCTTTCATCTAAAACGGGAACTAAATTGGTATGATTTTTTGCAAATATTTCAAGTACATCAAGCCAGATTGTAGTCGTTCGAGCAAAAAAACCTTCGAGGGTAAACTTGTAATCAATTACTTTTTTTTCAATATCAAATGTTTGTAAGTCTTCTGATGCAATACTTCCAATATAGATTCCTTCTTCGATTATTGGAAAATGCGAAAAATGCAAATCGTCAAAAAACGACTGTACAGTGGAGATTGAATCTTGACTGTCAATTGCTTTAAAATCATTGGTAATATATTCTGTTATTTCTGTCATAAAGTAATGGGCGATATTTGATGCAAAATAATCAAAATTAAGCAAAAACTCCTAGATTTAACTTTGTATTTTTGCTCTAAGTAAATAATACTATCAAAATTTAAATGAATTTTAATGACAAAGTTAAGTGTAAATATCAATAAAATAGCCACGTTGCGTAATGCACGTGGTCAAAATGCCCCTAATTTACTGAAAGTAGCGACCGATATTCAAAAATTTGGTGCGCAAGGAATCACAATTCATCCTCGTCCTGATGAGCGTCACATCCGTTACCAAGATGCCCGTGATTTGAAAGCAGTTGTTTATACGGAATTTAATATTGAAGGAAATCCGCAACATAATTTTATCGATTTAGTATTAGAATGTAGACCAGAGCAAGTAACTTTAGTTCCAGATGCGATTGGTGCCATTACTTCGTCAGCAGGATGGGACACGGTAAAAAACCAAGCCTATCTAACCGAAATGATTCAAGAATTTCAGAGCAACGGAATTCGCACCTCTATTTTTGTAGATCCAGTTAAAGAAATGATTGAAGGAGCTAAAAAAACGGGTACGGATCGAATAGAATTATACACCGAAGCTTTTGCTCATCAATATGGTTTGGGCAATCATAGAGGTATTGATCCGTACGTGAACGCAGCTATTTTTGCGAATGAACTTGAGCTTGGAATCAATGCAGGTCACGATCTGAGTTTAGATAACATTCAGTTTTTTAAACAAAATATTCCAAATTTGCTGGAAGTTTCTATTGGTCATGCGCTCATTTGTGAAGCATTATATTTAGGTTTAGATAACGTAATAAATATGTATTTACAAAAATTAAAATAAAATAATTAGGCGAGACAATCTTTTGCAAGCGTTACAGAATGGTTGCGCTATTTGTTACAATACTTTTTTTGAACCGTCGGCGGGATATAATTAGTAATCTCTACTTTGTTAATTACAATGGAATAAACAGCACCGAAAGAACAACTATTTTCGTGCTGTTTTTATTAATATTTAGTAAGATCAAATACGTTTAAAACTAGTAATTTTTACTGAAAATGCTTACTTTAGCGCTTTCTTAAAAATGAACTATTGAAAGCATTTATATTATTTTCTTTTTTGTTATTTAGTATTAAGATTCCAGCACAGTCCGCAAATACTATAGAAGGTTTTGTAAAAAATAACGATCAAAAAGCTGTTTTTAATGCTGATTTATTATTTATTTCGAAAACCAAAAGTTATAACGTCACAACGGATGATAATGGCGCTTACAAAATTGATTTACCAAATGATTTTTATACCGTTGAAGTACATTGTGTTGGTTTTATTTCAAAAAATGTAAACAAATACTTTGAAAGAAATACATTGCTGAACTTTATTTTGGAAAATGAAAGCAGTTCTTTAAAAGAAGTTGTCGTTTTGTCAAGGTCAAAAAAAATGATTTCCGTTTCCTCAGGAAACACTTTATCTTTTATTCCGGAAAAACTAGCATCCATACCTTCTATAATGGGAGTTCCGGATATTATTAAGTTATTACAACTTACCCCTGGAGTACAAAATTCTGGTGATGCAAATGGCTATTTATACGTTAGAGGTAGTGAACCAGGACATAATTTAATGCTTTATGCAGATGCTCCGATATATGGAATGGCTCATTTACTGGGTGTTTTCCCTTTTTATAATGCAGACCATGTTCAAGAAGTTCATTTTGATAAATCTAATTCAAATGCAAGAAACGGAGGAAGATTAAGTGCTACAGTTGCCGTCTTAAATAATAAAAGTATACCAACTAAATTTTCTGTAAAAGGGAATTTAGGATTGTTAGCTTCTCAAGCGACCTTTGCAGTGCCAATAAGCCCCGCAATGGGCTTTTACATTTCCAGCAGAAAAACATATATAGACGAAATTATCGCTCCTTTAATAGGTTCTTTTGATAATAATGAGAATAGTGATGTTAAGGATTTACGATACACTTTTGGTGATAGTAACTTGACTTTTATTGCTGCTTTTAAAAAAAGTAGCATGCTGACAATCGATGCTTTTACAAGCGGTGATGTCTTACGAATATCAGATTCAAATCTCGCACTCAATGCAAATTTGAAATGGAGTAATACTACCATTTCACCTAATTGGCGGTATCAATTATCCGACAGAATTGTCATGACTAATTTAGTTTATTTTTCTAAATATGAAAATAGCCTCAATTTGGAACAAGCAACTGTACAAATGCGAATATCTTCGATGATTAAAGATTATGGATTTTCTAATGCAGTAACGTATTCGATTGGAGATACATCCTACGAAACAGGTATGCAATGGAGCACTTATGAGTTGCAACCGCAAAAAATAGAAGTTAGTAATCTAAGTTCTAACGGTATCAATCAGCAATCAGTAATCAATAGAGCAAATAATCTGGCGGTATATGTCAATGCAAAACCAAGTTTATCTGATAAGATTTTCACTGAATTGGGTTTGCGAATTAATTATTATTCGTCTATTAACGGAAAGACATCTTACTTTCGTGCAGAACCAAGAATACTATTAAATTATATTCCTCAGGAAAAAACTTCTTTTTTTGTTTCTTATACGCTTCAGAATCAATACTTAAATCTGATCACAACATCTAGTGTTGGAATTCCAACTGATTTTTGGGTAGCAAGTTCTGATGGAATACCTGCTCAATCTTCAAATGAATTCTCAATGGGGTATAATCAAAAATTAAAAAAACAGCTGGACCTTTCACTAAGCAGCTTTTATAGGACAATGAATAATTTGATCGAATACCCTTATGGGGTGACACAATTTAATGAAATATCATCTTTTAAAAATGATGTTATAGTTGGAAACGGAAAGTCTTATGGTTTAGAATCGATGCTAAAAAAAGATTATGGTAATTTTAAAGGTTGGCTGAGTTATACTTTAAGTTGGGCAAATCGTCGATTTGATAAAATAAATGCTGGAGAGCAGTATTTTGCTAAATTTGATCGTAGACATAATTTGGCACTAGCAGTGACTTATGATTTAAATCCAAAATGGAATTTTGGATTAACACAAATCTTTAGCTCTGGAAATCGTTTTACAACACCTACATCGTGGTACTTTATAAATAATAATCCAGTAAAGGAATATGGTAAATATAATAATGCACAAATGCCAAATTATATTCGCACTGACTTATCTATTAACTATTTTTTTATAAAAAAATCAGACAAGGAAAGTGCTCTTAATTTTGCAATATTCAATACTTTTAATATCGTAAATCCAATATACACCGTTTTGAATGTTTCAATTGATTCGGAAAAGCAAAAAATAGAAGTTACCCCAGAAAGAAAAACCTTATACTCCATTTTACCTTCAGTAAGCTGGAGATTTAAATTTTAGATGATTATGAAACAATTTGTTTTATTGATTTTTTGTTTGCTTTTAATAAGTTGCAACCACAATGATTTTGAAAATAGTACCCAATTAGAATCTAAAATTGTGGTTGAAGGATGGATTGAATCCGGCGATTATGCACAAGTGATATTGTCTACCAGTATTCCCATTGCAGCTTCAGTTGACTCAACTACAATTTTAAATAATGTGATTAGGTCAGCGAAAGTAACTGTTTCCGATGGACAAAAGGAGGAAATTCTTAGATTGAAAAGGAATAACAGCCGAATTCCACCATTTGTTTATTACGGCAGTGAATTAGTTGGAGAGTCAGGAAAAAATTACTCTTTGAAAATAGAATATTTAGATCGAACAATTCAAGCAACAACAATAATCCCTAAAACAGTTGCTTTAAAAACTGCAACGTACATTAAGGAGAATACACAAGATACAACAGGTTATGTGTTTATAACCTTCAACGACCCCGTTTTAGAGAAGAATTACTATCAAATAACAACAAGAATCGATAAAGAGGAACCTATTTTTGTACCTGCTTTTTACGGAAATCTCAATGATGATAGATTCACTTCAAGCGCAGTTTCTATACAAATAAATAGAGGGATATTGATTTTTCCTAAAACGAAATTCAAGCCTTACTTTACTGATGGTGATTTAATTTATGTAAAGTTAAAAACTTTAAATAAGGAAGCTTTTGATTTTTGGAATAGCTGGCAAAACGAAATAGTAAATGGTAGAAATCCAATTTATCCTTCAAATACGAGCTTAAAATCAAACATATCTGGTGGTTTAGGGCTTTGGACGGGTTACGGTCAAAGTACACTTATAGTTAGAACTGCTGCAAAAAAGTAAAACCAAACTGAAAAAGTATTCAGTTTGGTTTTAATCTAGTTTTTAAAGAAATCTATCTTTCAAAAGACTTTAAAAAATCTTCGAATTTTTTTTCTAAATCATCAAATCCAGTTGAAAAATAGGCACTCATTTCTACTTCTGTATCGTCGTTGAATTTTAGGTAAAATACTTCATCATAATATTGCTGAGTAAATAATTCCCCTTTGTCACTCCACCAATCCCAATATTTGTCTGTCGAATTCCAAATTGGCAAGTTAAGGGTGGAGGCATATCCTTTTTCTGCTCGGGAAACAACATCAGCAATTTTAGTTCCATCTTTTTTAGAAACCAAAATTAACTTCATGTTTTTATTATAGTTTGCAACGCTCCCGTCTACTTCTTTTTTATCATAATTATTCCAAGCAGTAAAGTAACCTTTCCAGTCCGCTTTAGGATCTGAGTAGTCAAGTTCTGGTGGGTAAATCAAACTTTTTTCTAAAGCTTCGTCTTCTTTTCCTGACGTAGCCAAATCTAAATCAGCTACGATTATAAAATTATCCATAAGCTCAACAAGCCCATTAGCTTTTCCTCGATAAGAAACTAATACATCATCTTCTAACAACGCATCAATCTTTGCAGTACTGCCAGCAGTAAATTTTATTAGATTTTTGTTATTGTAAGTAAATATCGATTGAGCTGAATTTGGATCTCCTTTTTTGCCACTAATCTCGAAAGTATAACCATCATTTAATACCATTTTAAAGCTTGATTCATCTGGAGTTTCTTTTCCATTTGAGTATTTAGCTTTAGTTACAAAAGTTGCTGCTTGGGCTTTATCAATAGTTAAGATGGCATCAACTGAAGTAGGTAAGTAAAATTCATCATTTATCGCAGGCGTTTGCGTGTAAGCCTGAGTGTTTGGATTGTATACCCAGTTTCCATTGGTGTCTGAAAGTTTTACTTTTATATCAGATGAAACTGCAGTAGAAGACAGTACAGCATTGTTTAATGTTTGAGAGGCTTTCGCAGGAAAAACAAACTTTAGCTCAGTGGTTGAAATCGTTTTAATCCATAATTTGTTAGTGCTATTCCATGTGTAAATACCATAAACACCTGAGACATTTAGGATGTCTGCAATTTTATTATTATTCTTACCGCTAAATATATCAACTGAATTAACATCTAATAAATTTCCTAAATTTTGGATCGCTTCAACGGCTCCAGAAGTTTTCGATTTATTCATTTGAACTAACATTGCATTTGCCTCAGCTTCAAGTTTTACTTTTTGCTCTGCTGGAGTTAGTTTAGAATAAGGTTGTTTCATCAAGTTTGCAACTTGATCATTTAGGTTCTCTGAGCTTGTTTGACTGTTTTCGGTGTCATCATTGCTACATGAAGTTGTCATTTGAGCGACAACAAGTCCTAGTAGAAGGAATTTTTTAATCATAGTTTTTTATTTACTGATTTTTACTATTAATGTTGGGAAACAAATATTGTTTAATTTTAATAGCGCTGCAAAATTAAGTAATTAATAATTTTGTGCAATACCCACTTTTAATGATATTTTTGTAAATATCTTCAAAACCTAGTCAGTAAAAATAAAAATTCAATTGTTATATTTGTTGTTCAACATTATTAAAATTAAAAAATGTTATATTCAAATATAATTGGCACAGGACAACCACTTCTAATCCTTCACGGATTTCTTGGAATGTCTGACAATTGGAAAACATTGGCCTCACAATTTTCAGCTGATTTTCAACTTCACAATCTCGATTTACGCAATCACGGCCGAAGTTTGCATTCTGAAGACTTTAGTTACGAAGTCATGGTTCAAGATGTTGCGGAGTATTGCCGCATCCATGAATTAGAAAACATATTTATAATTGGTCATTCGATGGGTGGAAAAGTGGCCATGTTATTAGCAGCTAAACATCCTGACTTAGTCGCTAAATTAATTGTTGCTGATATTGGTCCAAAATTATATCCGCAGCACCATCAAGATATTTTAGCGGGATTAAATGCAGTAGATTTTTCTACTAAACCAAGCCGATCTGCAGTAGAAGACACGCTTTCAGAATACATTACTGATTTTGGAACAAGACAGTTTTTAATGAAAAGTTTATTTTGGCGGGAGCCAGCGCAACTGGCTTTTCGATTTAACTTAGCGGTTTTCAATGAAAAAATTGACGAAATTGGAATGGAATTATCCACCGACTTGATTTTTAATAACCCAACATTGTTTATTCGTGGTGGGAATTCTAGATATATTTTGGATAGTGACTTCGCTGATATAAAAAAACAGTTCCCAAACGCAATTATTAAAACAATTCCAGATGCAGGACATTGGCTTCACGCCGAAAATCCAGCCGAATTCTATCAAAAAACAATGTCATTTCTTATTTAAAGTTTCTGTCTAATTTAATTTTAGTGACGTAAGTGAATACCGTGTTTTATTCTTAGTTTTTGCGTGCTCATGTTTATAAATTGAAATCAATAGTTTTTATTGTAATAGCCAGTTAGATTAGTTACTTTTGCTCGCAAAATTATAGATAAGATAAAAGACAATGACGGCAGACAAATTAAAAACTTTCGATGTTTTAATCGAAATACCTAGAGGAAGTAGAAATAAATACGAATATGATTTCGAAATAAAAAGAATGCGTTTTGATAGAATGTTATTCTCTTCAATGATGTATCCAGCTGATTACGGATTTATCCCTGAAACTTTGGCTTTAGATGGTGATCCACTAGACGTGCTAGTTTTAGTAAACGAACCAACTTTCCCGGGATGCGTAATGGAAGTTAAACCTATTGGTGTTTTCCACATGGCTGATGATAAAGGACCGGATGAAAAGGTAATTTGCGTTCCAGTTTCAGATCCAATTTGGAACTCACTAAATGACCTTTCAGATATGAATCCGCATTTATTGAAGGAGATTGAGCATTTTTTCCAAGTTTATAAAGATCTTGAAAATAAGCGAGTAGATGTAGGTGGTTGGGGAGATGTAAAAGAAGCTTACGCCATCATTAAAGAATGCACGGAGCGTTTTGATCAAATTGAAAATAAACCAAAAGGATTATTTAGTATAAAGTAATTAAATTTTAAATTTTATAAACAAAAAAGCAATACTCCGTCAAGAGTGTTGCTTTTTTGTTTATTTTCGTTCAGATACATTATTAGTTTAACCAAAAACCAAAATGAAATTATGAATACAATAATGATTTACTTGCCAATTGCTATGGCCTTTATTGGATTAGCCTTTATGTTTGCCAAAAGACAATGGGTTCTAAAACAAGATCCGGGAGATGGAAAAATGAAGGAGATTTCAGATTACATTTATGAAGGAGCTATAGCTTTTTTAAAGGCGGAATATCGATTACTAACTTTTTTTGTTATAGGCGCCAGTGCTGTATTAGCCGGAATTTCATTTATTGTTCCTACTACACATATATTAATAGTTGTTGCTTTCGTTTTTGGAGCATTTTTCTCAGCACTTGCGGGAAATATGGGAATGAAAATAGCAACCAAAACAAATGTTAGAACTACTCAAGCCGCACGTACCAGTTTACCGCAAGCACTAAAAGTCTCTTTTGGTGGTGGAACGGTGATGGGATTAGGCGTTGCCGGTCTAGCTGTTTTAGGTTTAACAACTTTTTTTATTGCTTTCTTTCACTTTTTTATGAACGGCGTTTGGACTTCAACAGCCGATATGACTATTGTGCTTGAAACTTTAGCTGGTTTCTCCCTTGGAGCAGAATCAATTGCGCTTTTTGCTAGAGTTGGTGGTGGAATTTATACGAAGGCTGCCGATGTTGGGGCTGATTTAGTAGGTAAAGTTGAAGCTGGAATTCCTGAGGACGATCCTCGTAATCCCGCAACAATTGCGGATAATGTGGGCGATAATGTGGGCGACGTTGCAGGAATGGGAGCCGATTTATTTGGTTCTTATGTGGCTACAGTTCTAGCTGCGATGGTTTTGGGAAATTACGTAATCAAAGACATGGGTGGAAATATTCAAGATGCTTTTGGTGGAATAGGTCCTATATTATTACCAATGGCAATCGCTGGTTTTGGGATATTGTTCTCAATTATAGGAACCTTGTTAGTAAAAATTACCGATGAAAATGCTAAAGAGGCTCAAGTGCAAAAAGCGTTGAATATAGGAAACTGGGCTTCAATTATTTTGACGGCTGTAGCTTGTTTCTTTTTAGTGCAATACATGTTGCCAGAAACTATGAAAATGGATTTCTTTGGCGAAGGAACTAAAGAAATTTCTTCAATGCGTGTTTTCTATGCAACAATTGTTGGTTTAGTAGTGGGCGCGGTTATTTCATCAGTAACCGAATATTACACAGGATTAGGTACAAAACCCGTTATGGCGATTGTTCAAAAATCATCTACTGGTGCTGGGACAAATGTAATTGCTGGTTTAGCAACAGGAATGATTTCTACTTTTCCAACGGTCTTGCTATTTGCAGCAGCAATATGGACTTCGTATGCATTTGCAGGATTTTACGGTGTGGCATTAGCAGCTTCAGCAATGATGGCAACTACGGCAATGCAACTGGCAATTGATGCTTTTGGACCAATATCCGATAACGCTGGAGGAATTGCAGAAATGAGTGAGTTGCCAAAAGAAGTGCGCATGAGAACTGATATTTTGGACTCCGTAGGCAACACAACGGCAGCAACTGGAAAAGGATTTGCAATTGCTTCGGCTGCATTGACTTCACTGGCTTTGTTTGCGGCTTATGTAACGTTTACAGGAATTGACGGAATCAATATTTTTAAAGCACCCGTATTAGCGATGCTATTTGTGGGCGGAATGATTCCTGTAGTTTTCTCTGCTCTAGCGATGAACTCTGTGGGGAAAGCAGCTATGGACATGGTTTATGAAGTGCGTCGTCAGTTTAGAGAAATCCCCGGAATTATGGAAGGAACCGCCAAGCCTGAATATGCAAAATGCGTTGATATTTCGACCAAAGCCGCTTTACGCGAAATGATGTTACCGGGAATTCTAACAATTGGTTTTCCTATTGCAGTTGTGTTACTCGGAAAATTAGTTTATGCCGATAACAATCAATTAATTGCTGAAATGTTAGGTGGTTATATGGCTGGAGTCACCGTTTCGGGTGTGCTTTGGGCTGTTTTTCAAAACAATGCTGGTGGTGCCTGGGACAATGCTAAAAAATCATTCGAAGCTGGGGTAATGATTAATGGCGAAATGACCTACAAAGGTTCTGATGCTCACAAAGCGGCTGTAACTGGTGATACCGTGGGAGATCCATTTAAAGATACTTCTGGACCGTCAATGAATATTTTAATCAAATTAACTTGTTTGATTGGTTTAGTAATTGCACCAATTTTAGGAGAGGGAAGCGATACAATAATTACCGAGCCAGTCACAACTCAAAGTAGTTCTAAAGAAGTTTCAATTGAGAAATCAAATATTGATGGGAAAGCAACAGCAACTGTAATTACAATTATAAACGGTAAAAGAGAAGTTCAAAACTTTGAGGGAACCGATGTTGAAGTTCAAGCAAAAATTGATGCTTTGAAATAAAATCTAAATAACCTTTGTCAAAGTTTTAAAACTTGACAGAGGTTTGCAAAAAATGCCTCACTCTAGAAATTAAGAGTGAGGCATTTTTATTTGCTACATGTAAATTACTGTTCTAGTGCATATTCTTTAATTAAAATAGGAGCCGGAATATGAAGCGTTTCTGTTAAAACTCTAATCTGTTTAATAGTTACCTGATACAATTTAAATCTTTTTAATAGAGCGACATGACTGAGACGCTTCCAGCGTGACAAATAGCACTAGAGGAAATACAATTTAAATCTTTTTAATAGAGCAACATAACTGAGACGCTTCTAGAGTGACAAAAAGCACGAGAGGAAATGCATTTTAAATCTTTGTAATATAGCGACATGACTGAGACGCTTCCAGAGTGACAAATAGCACGAGAGGAAATGCAATTTAAATTTTTTTAATAGAGTAACATCAATGAGATGCTTCTAGCGTGAAAAATAGCACGAGAGAAAATACATTTTAAATCATTATAATTGAGTGACATTAATGAGACGCTTCCAGCGTGACAAATAGCACGAGAGGAAATGCAATTTAAATCATTATAATTGAGCGACATGACTGAGACGCTTCCAGCGTGACAAATAGCACGAGAGGAAATGCATTTTAAATCTTTTTAATAGAGTAACATTAATGAGACGCTTCCAGCGTGACAAATAGCACGAGAGAAAATGCATTTTAAATCTTTTTAATAGAGCAAGATTTATGAGACGCTTCCGGCGTGACAAATAGCACGAGAGGAAATGCAATTTAAATCTTTGTAAGTTTGAAGATCTAATTATGATTATTCAAATACGTTTGAAGTTCTGAAAACTTGTATGACAATCATATCGATAAGAAAAAAAATGCCTCAAATAGTGTCTAGCTTTTTGAGGCATATTTTTTATTTTTACGGACTGCTTTATCTCTGTGTAAATCTGTGTTTAAAACAACCCGTTTAATTCAGCGTCAATTCTATTGAAAATGATTCCTAAATCTTCAGGGTTATCTACAAAGTTGATGTTGTCCACATCAATTATCATTAATTTACCCTTATCATACGTTTCGATCCATCCTTCGTAACGCTCGTTTAAGCGACTTAAATAATCAATAGAAATTGAGTTTTCATACTCGCGTCCTCTTTTATGGATTTGTCCCACGAGATTTGGAATTGAACTTCTCAAATAAATTAATAAATCAGGGGCTTTTACCGTAGATTCCATTAATTCAAAAAGCGATGAATAATTCTGAAAATCTCGATTGGTCATCAAACCCATCGCATAAAGATTAGGCGCAAAAATATGAGCATCTTCATAAATGGTTCGGTCTTGTATGATTTTTTTACCGCTTTCGCGAATTTGCATGACTTGACGAAAACGACTGTTCAAGAAGTAAATTTGTAAATTAAACGACCATCGCTCCATTTGATGGTAAAAATCATCTAAGTATGGATTGTCAACGACGTCTTCATAATGCGGCTCCCATCTAAATTGTTTCGCTAGTAAACGAGTCAAAGTAGTTTTTCCAGAACCGATATTTCCTGCTATTGCTATGTGCATTATGGTATTGTGATTTTATAATTGGTAATTCCTTCGTTGGTAAAAATAGATAAAATTTGGTCTCTGTAGTAAAAATTTTTAAACGATTTTTCTGAAATTTCTATTACGTAGTTTTTATCTTTTTCTAAATCTTTTAAAGTCAAAATCGAATTTTTAGCATAAATATATTTGCTTTCATTAACAATCGAAATACTATCAAAATCAGGAATTAATCCCTTGAAGGTTACTTTTCCAAAAAGATCACAATTGTAGAAATTATTTTTAGTGTCAATCCAATAAAAATAATTAAAATTAGATGCGTAAATTTTACTTGGTTCGATAAAAGGAACTGAAATAGTTTTGTAATGGTTATTTAAATAATCATAAAGTCCTAGTTGTTGATTCATACTGTTAGAAATCCACAGTCGGTTTTGGGACGCAATGCCAATTGCTGTTGCAACTATAGGAATCGCACTATCTGAAAAATTGATTTTTTGACTTTCATTTAATTGATTATCTAAAGTGACAATTGTATTGAAATTTTCATAAAACAGCACAATTTTCAAAGGATTTTGAAGATCTACTTTAGTAATTCTACCCAACGCAACATTTTTATATTCAAAATTCTCATTGCTGTTAATTTTTGAAAACACATTGTTTTGTATCGA
Source organism: Flavobacterium micromati (assembly GCF_900129585.1). GTDB lineage: Bacteria > Bacteroidota > Bacteroidia > Flavobacteriales > Flavobacteriaceae > Flavobacterium > Flavobacterium micromati. The sequence goes on along the minus strand of NZ_FQWF01000001.1, from coordinate 68,244 downwards.
ATAATGATAACCAAAAGGATCGTATCCTAAGAACTCATCACCATTAAATTGAATGGTACTTATTTTGGTAGGATTTATTTTCTGGTTCTGACTTGAAACAACAGAGACTGATAAAATAAATAACAAACATATTACATTTTTCATGAAAGCGAAATTACAACTAAACCATTTATAAAATTGTTAGTCTTACCCTTATTTAACAGAAAACTTGTAACAAAAATAGAATAGTTTACTCTAATTTGATAAATCAAAAACTATGTATAAACTTATTTTCACTTTAGTATTAGCCATAGCCTCGTATGTGGGGCTTCGAGCTCAAGAATTTCAAGGAATTGCAGTATATGAGTCTAAAACGAGCACCGCTGATTTTAAAACTCAAATGGAAGGAAATAAAAACATGACTCCTGACATACAAAAAATGATTGAAGAAAGAATGAAAAAAATGTTTGAAAAAACATTCATTCTTAATTTCAATAAATCGTCATCAATTTACAAAGAAGAAGAGAAATTAGAGGCCTCTGCACAAGCAAGTGCTGGCATGAGAATGATGAGTTCTATGACTGGCGGCGGCGGAACTTTATATAAAAACGTTAAAGAGAAATCTTATACGGTAGATAAAGAATTTATGGGTAAAGAATTTTTAGTAAAAGACTCGTTGACAAATTTAAATTGGAAATTAGAGTCGGAAACTAGAATAATTGGTGGTTATACTTGTTACAAAGCCACTGCTGTCAAAGCGCCAAGCACCAGTGACTTTAGAAACTTCCGACCTAAAAAAGAAGAGTCGAAAAAGGAAGAAGATAAAAAAGAATTGGGTAAAAAAGAACCTACCAAACCTACAGAAGAAAAGAAAACGAATTTCATGGATGCGATTGAATTACCAAAAGAAATTACGATTACGGCTTGGTACACGCCAGAAATCCCAGTAAATCAAGGGCCAGAAAGTTATTGGGGACTGCCAGGTTTAATATTAGAAGTGAATGATGGTAAAACTATTACTTTATGCTCTAAAGTAGTTTTAAATTCTAAAGATAAAGTAGAAATTAAGGCTTCAACTAAAGGGAAAGTGATTTCTCAAAAAGACTACGATGAAACCGTGATCAAAAAGATGAAGGATTTTAGAGAAATGAATCAAGGTCGTGGAGCAACTGGTGGAATGCCAATGAGATTTGGAGGTTAAAACTAATTCTCAACAATTTTTAAATAAATATTTTATTAAATGAAGAATTTCTTGCTTTTTGTGATGCTATTTTTAGTGTCCGTTTCTTATTCACAAAACATTCGTTTTGAAGGTTTGATTTTAGATAATGAAAAAATGCCACTGGAAATGGCTAATGTGATGGCGGTTAATCAAGCTACTAAAGCCATGGATGCTTACGCAATAACTACTGATAAAGGCAAGTTTGTTTTGAATTTAAAAGCTAAAACGGCTTATGTGATCAAGTTAAGTTACATTGGCATGCAAAATAAAGAAGTTGCAGTAATTACACAAGCGGAAAACATAATTCAGAATATCATAATGGATGCTGGCGGGATTGAATTAGACGGTGTTGAAATTGTACGTGAAATGCCAGTTTCTATCAAAGGCGATACAATTATTTATAATGCAGATTCCTTTAAAACGGGAGAAGAACGAAAACTAGAAGATGTTTTTAAGAAACTTCCTGGCTTTGAAGTCATGCCAGATGGGCAAATTCAGGTGGAGGGTAAAAAAGTGGCTAAGTTATTTGTAAATGGTAAACCATTTATGGAAGGCGATACGAAATTAGGTTCTAAAAACATTCCTTCTGATGCTGTAGACAAAATTCAAGTTTTGCGTAATTTCAATGAGGTTTCACAAATGAAAGGTCTTGAAAATAATAATGATGATATTGCTCTAAATATAAAACTTAAAAAGGGAAAAGATAAGTTTTGGTTTGGGGATGTGAGTGGTGGTTTAGCTAATGACAAAGGGTATATTATCAATCCTAAAATGTTTTATTATTCGCCCAAAACAAGCATAAATTCTATCGTAAACTTTAATAATATTGGAGAAGTTTCATTGACCTCTGCAGATTTTTTCAGGATCACAGGTGGTGCCAGAAACACAATTGGTAGAAGCGGAACTACATTAACGCTTAATCGAAATTTCTTTGGTCTTTCTGGGGTCGATAATGTGGCAAAGGCAAGTGATAAATTTGGAACTTTAAACATAAATCAATCTTTTTCAAAGAAATGGAACGTAACTGGATTTGCCGCATATTCATCTACTTTTAATCGGACCATCACTAATTCTGAAAGAGCTATTTTTCAACCCAATACAACCGAAATCGCAACTCTTGAAAACAGAGATAATAGAACCGACTCTAGGAATAATGCTTTCATTTCAAAACTTGGGTCAAAGTATAAGGCAAATGATAATTTCCAGCTTGATTACGATGTGTTTTTTAGGAAAAATGGTCAAGAAGAAATCGATAATAGCCAGACAAATTTTAATTCGATAAACAATGGAGTTGTTTTTAATAGTTCCAATTCTATTATTTCATTCCAAAAGCAAGATCCAGTAGCATTTAACCAAAGTTTAAATTTATTTTACACTCAAAACCCAAAGAGTACTTGGGTTGTAGAAATGCAACATCAATATGAGGACGAAGATCCATTTTATAATCCCCAACTTGCAATTAATCCATATCAAAATAGCACGTCATCAAATCCAGATGATCCCTCTAATATTTTTGTTAATGAAAACGCATTAAACATACAACAATCCAGATTTGTAAAAACTAATAAAATTGATGTTAAAATTGATTATTACTATCAAGTTTCTAATAAAAGTATATTTAATGTGACTCTAGGAAATACAAATGCTTTTCAAAGTTATAATTCTAGTATTTTACAAATCCTACAAGACAATACTGTAAATCCAATTGAAGAGGATGCGTACAATAACGATGTACGATATAATTTTAATGATGTTTTTTTAGGACTTCATTACAAGTTTATTGTGGGTAAGTTTACCTTCAATCCTGGATTTTCGGTTCATCAATACAATACTGACAACACACAATTTAGCACACCTTTTCAATTAAATTTCAGTCGGTTTTTACCTGATATGTTTGCTCGATGGGATTTGAAAAAATCAGAGAATCTAACATATAATTTTGATGTAAAAAATGGTTTTAACGATGTCAATTCATTAGTAGAAGGTTACATATTTACTAATTTTAATAGTATTGCCAGAGGTAATTCACAATTAGAAAATTCGTTAATCACTACCCATAGATTAGTTTATTCTAAATATAATCTATACAATTTCACAACGATATTTGGTAACATCGCTTACACAACTACTAAAAATCCGGTTGTTAATGGTATTTTATTCCAAAGCATTTACTCGACTTCAGACCGATTAAATTTAGATGCAGAAAATGAAACTTTAAACGGAAATCTATTTTACTCCAAAAGTTTTAAGAAGTATTACAAAGTAACGGGCGGAATTACTGCAAGTTGGAATAAAAATTTCGTTTTAAACAGAAGGTTAATTAATGGTAATACTCAAGAATTTATACAAGGTATTGAAAACGTAAATCATGGATACAACCTGGCGCTAGCAACGCAATTTAAAAAATATCCTAACATAGATTTAGGTTACCGAATTAATTTTTCAGAGCAAGCAGCAACGCTTTTCACCACACAATCGCCAACTGTAAAATTGAATTACTATTTCTTAAATGGTTTAAATATCAACTGGGATTATTCTTTTAACCGATTTAAAAATGAAACTACTAGTGTAGCCAATGATTTCAAAATCATGACCGCTAGCTTAAACTACATAAAAAAAGACACCAAGTTTGAATATCGAATTCAAGCAAATAATCTACTCAATACAAGATCAAGATTAAATAATACTTTTAATGTAAATGGTTACAACGCGAGTGAAAACGTTATTTTGCCAAGGTTTGTTACTTTTATTTTAAAGTATAATATTTAGAAATTAAAAAAGGGGATTTTGTTTTAACAAAATCCCCTTTTTTAATTTAAGTATCTATTGAATTACAATCCAAAAGCGGTTTTAACTTGATCTACAAAATCGAGTTTCTCCCACGTAAATAAATCTACTGTAACTGTTTTAGTTAATCCACCTGGAGCGGTAAATGTTTTTGTAACTGTTTCTGGCGTACGACCCATGTGGCCGTAAGCCGCAGTTTCGCTATAAATTGGATTTCTTAATTTCAAACGTTGCTCTATAAAGTAAGGACGCATATCAAAAATAGCTTCTACTTTCTTCGCAATTTCTCCATTAGTTAAGTTAACTTTTGATGTTCCATACGTATCTATAAAAATACCCATCGGTTTTGCTACGCCAATAGCATACGAAACCTGAACTAAAATCTCATCGGCAACACCAGCTGCAACTAGATTTTTAGCGATATGACGTGTCGCATAAGCTGCACTTCTATCTACTTTACTTGGATCTTTTCCAGAGAAAGCACCACCACCGTGAGCTCCTTTTCCTCCATACGTATCTACAATAATTTTTCTTCCTGTAAGTCCAGTATCTCCGTGTGGTCCACCAATTACAAATTTCCCAGTTGGATTTATATGATATTGAATAGCATCATTAAATAAATGAGCATGTGCAGGATTTTTTGCGATTATTCGAGGTATCAAAATTTCAACAAGATCTTTTTTAATTTTTGCTAGCATTATAGCTTCTTCATCAAAATCATCGTGTTGAGTCGAAATTACAATTGCATCAATACGTGTTGGTTTATTGTCATCACTGTATTCTAAAGTTACCTGAGATTTTGCATCTGGACGTAAATAGGTGATTTCATTATTCTCACGTCTTAAAACAGCTAATTCCTGTAATAATTTATGCGATAAATCAAGCGCCAATGGCATGTAATTTTCGGTTTCATTTGTTGCGTAACCAAACATCATTCCTTGATCACCAGCGCCTTGCTCTTCAGGATTAGCTCTGTCTACACCTTGATTAATATCGGCAGACTGTTCGTGTATTGCCGAAAGTATGCCGCATGAATTAGCTTCAAACATGTATTCGCTTTTCGTGTAACCAATTTTTCTGATGACTTCACGAGCAATATGTTGTACATCTAAGTACGTATTTGATTTTACTTCACCGGCTAAAATTACTTGACCAGTAGTTACTAATGTTTCACAAGCTACTTTGGAATTAGCATCAAATGCTAAAAAGTTATCAATTAATGCATCTGAAATTTGATCTGCAATTTTGTCTGGGTGTCCCTCACTAACAGATTCTGACGTAAATAAATAAGCCATAATAAATATTATTTTTAAAATTAAACGAGGAAAAATAATTGCTGAAAAGGGCTAAAGGAGAGTTTCTGCTTTAGCATTTTTTCTACTGAAGATTTTCAGTATTCACAATGAATAGTTTTCATTATGAAGAGGTTGCAATCAGTTCAAATTTTTCCTCTTGTATTCGGGTGCAAATGTATGAAACGATTTTGAATTGTAAATTAATCTTTTGTCTTTTTAATGTAATTAAAGATTTTTTAACATAGTCTACTTAATCGATGGGCTTTGTAAATTAAATTGATTTTTATTTGGTTAACTCAAAAATAGTTTGCAAATTTGTTTCAATTAAAAATTAAAAATGAATTCAATCATGATGAAAATGTGTTGCATAATGTCGGAGTCATCCGCAGAGCATGCTGTAAAATAGTTTTAAAATTTAAAACACTTCAGTAAAACCTCTGCTAAAAGTAGGGGTTTTTTTATGAACTAAAATTACGATCGAAGCCATGTGTTAAAACAAAAATCAATTTTCACAAACAAATAACTGACAACAATAAACTAATTAAAATTAAAATCTAAAATTATGAGCACACAAAAATTTGAAACAAACGCATTACACGCAGGACATGACGTAACAAAAAATGCAGGAACTAGAGCTGTACCCATTTATCAAACGAGTTCTTATGTATTTAATAATTCTAATCATGCTGCAAATCTTTTTGGCTTAGCTGAGCCTGGATTTATTTACACTAGATTAAATAATCCTACTAATGACATTCTAGAACAACGATTAGCTGCACTCGAAGGCGGAATAGGAGCTGTAGTCACGGCATCTGGAACTGCAGCAATTTCAACTGCTTTACTAGTTTTATTGAAAGCCGGAGATCATATCGTTGCTTCAAATAGTTTATATGGCGGAACCTATAATTTACTAAAAGTCACTTTGCCTAGACTTGGAATTACAACCACATTTATTGATCCATCTGATTCTAACAATTTTAAAAGTGCTGTTCAGGAAAATACAAGAGCAATTTTTGTAGAGTCACTTGGAAATCCAAAACTAGATGTTTTAGATCTAAAAAGTATTTCGGCTGAGGCCAAAGCTGCCAAAGTTCCGCTGATGGTTGATAATACCGTTGCGTCTCCTTATTTATTAAATCCAATTCAGTATGGAGCTGATATTGTAATTCATTCTTTGACGAAATACATAACAGGAAACGGAACTTCGCTGGGAGGTGTTATTATTGATTCAGGAAATTTCGATTGGTCTAATGGGAAATTCCCAGAATTTACAGAGCCATCCGCTGGTTATCATGGATTAATATATCATGAAGCTTTAGGTCAAGCTGCTTTTATTGCCAAGGTTCGAATTGAAGGATTGCGCGATTTTGGCGCAGCTTTGAGTCCGTTTAATGCGTTCCAAATCATTCAGGGTTTAGAAACTTTACCGATAAGAATTCAACGACATAGTGAAAATGCATTAAAATTAGCAACTTGGTTAGAAAATCATGATGAGGTAGCTTGGGTAAATTATCCTGGGTTGAAATCAAATAGATATTACGATTTAGCGCTAGAATATTTACCAAAAGGACAAAGTGGTATTGTTACTTTTGGATTAAAAGGAGGATTTGAAGCCGCTAAAAAAGTAGCTGATGAAACTAAGCTGTTTTCGCTTTTGGCCAATATTGGAGATACCAAATCATTGATAATTCATCCAGCAAGCACAACGCATCAGCAATTATCTGCCGATGAGCAAATAGCAACGGGCGTTTCGCAAGATTTAATTAGATTGTCTGTAGGTCTGGAGGATATTCAAGATTTAATCGATGATTTGAAAGTAGTTTTCGAGAGTGTTAAACAATCTCAGCTTGTCTAAACAATAGGTTTCGTAGTGATTTCCATTTTCTTATCAAACGGATTTTATTGAATTAAACAAAATTTTTTTACATTGAAAAATTAGATAATAAAGTTGCAAATGACAAAGTTGTGTAAGTTTTATAAATAATTTTATAAGTTTTTAAGGCAGCAGATTTATTAAATTTGCTCAACAATAAAATTATGCAAAAATTGTATTAATATTCCTAATTCTACAATCTTGACAATAAAATCAACGAACTAATTTTGTAAATAATGATCTTATGGGAACAAATGAACAGCTGATGGTAATTAAGAACAAAGCCAAAAAAGAAAATAGAAAAGGGAATCAAAAATGGAATAAGTATCTCGATGATTATGGTAATTATATAAAAGAATACAAATTGCATTATAAAAAATCAAATGCAGGAAATAAAATTTCATTATCATTATACCCATACATGCAACAAAAACGGGAAGCGTTAAAACAGCGAATTAATAAAGCGCACAAAAACAATTGTTTAAACGATGACCAAATTAAAAGGCTCATTAATATGAATACAATAAGTTGACAAAAGACTTCCTTTAAGGAGAGTAAAAAACATATTCTTATCGGATATATTAGAAACAATTTTAATATTTAAAATTAGGAAAAATGGAAATCAATTCTAAAATTCGTTTAATGTTTAAAGTATTTTGTTATATATCCTGCCGGTCGCTTACCAAATAATTTTATGTCAAAATTATAATGTAAAAGCTTCCCAAATAACGGAAAGCTTTTTTTTTGAATTTGAACAATTAAAATACATTCTTAGAAAAAAAGAATAGTTTGCCATGAATAAAAATATGACACAGAAAGGAATTATTATCTCAGTCAAAAACTTGACTTGCGTAAATGCCATAGGGAGTTTTTACGTATGTTGACAGCCAAAAGTATAAGTTAATAGCACAACTTAAAACCCTTTTGGATTCAGCTCTAAAAGGGTTTTTCCTTTTATAAATGCTTGTAATTAAATTTAAATGTAACACGAACAAAACAAATTATCAATCTAAAAACAAACAGTTATGAATGCAACTAATTTTTTCGTCAGGCCGTTCAGGCGTTTTAAGAATTTTACTTCTCGAAGTAATTCAAAAGAAATCAGTCAGGAATCAAATAAATTGATTCACCCGAGATTTGAAATTTCAAAAAATGATGATTTGCAACAAAAAATCGTATCTAGTTCATTACTTTTTTTAATGTATTCTGAAGAAAATGATGCGCTGTTCATTTAACCAATCGGAATCATTTCCAGACATGAAATTTCTAGTAGAAGTTTTCAAATTGTCGTTTTGACGAGCTTGAATAGAAAAATATCTTTTCAAATTCCTGTCAAGACGACAATTTTCATTTATTTTTTTATCTTTTGATAAAAAAGACAGCTATTTCGATTGCGTATAAAAATTTGGTTGTTAAAAAAAATTGTGCTTAATTTGCATTCATAAGTTCACAAACGTATTGAAATGTTATAAAGAAAGGCAGAGGGATTAGACCCGATGAAGCCTTAGCAACCCTTCGATTTATCGAAGAAGGTGCTGCATTCTACCACGCTTCACGTGGGCAGATAACACTAAGAATTTGTCTAGATTACTGCTAGCTTTCTTTCTAATATTTCCAGACACAAATCAAAAATCATAACAGATTTGAAATTGGAAAATAAACAACAATCTATTATAATAAATAATTTCACCACTGAAAATGGTGCTTTTTATGCTACCTTAAATTTAAGTTTTCAAGTTTTTGGACCAGCGCTGCATTCTGCGCCAATTGTTTTGGTCAATCACGCACTCACTGGAAATTCACAAATAATAGGTGAAAACGGTTGGTGGAATGATTTGATTGGACTAAACAAAACAATTGATACGGCTAAATATTCAGTTCTCGCATTTAACGTTCCTGGAAATGGTTTTGATGGTTTTATAATAGAAAATTATCAGGATTTTAAAGCTAGGGATATTGCTAGAATTTTTCTCGAGGGAATTCGCTTTCTTAAAATAAAACAACTTTATGCTATACTAGGTGGCTCTATAGGTGGCGGAATTGCTTGGGAAATGTCAGCTTTAGAACCAAAAATCACTCGACATTTAATCCCGATTGCAACCGACTGGAAATCGACAGACTGGATGATTGCAAATTGCTTTTTGCAAGAGCAAATCTTAAATAACTCTTCAAAACCAATTGAAGATGCTAGAATCCATGCGATGTTATGTTATCGAACTCCTGAATCTTTTACAGCCAAATTTGAGCGAACAACCAATAATGAATTAGCAGTTTTTAATGTGGAGAGTTGGTTGCTACATCATGGACAGAAATTACAAAAACGTTTTCAGCTTTCTTCATATAAAATGATGAATCAACTACTCAAAACTATTGATATAACTAGAAATAAAGAAACCTTTGAGATCATAGCTTCCAAGATTGAAGCTGATATTCACATCATCGGAATTGATTCTGACTTGTTTTTTACTGCCGATCAAAATAAATTGACTTATCAAGAATTAAAGGGAATCAAAAATAATGTTAGCTATCAAGAATTGGTTTCCATTCATGGGCACGATGCTTTTTTGATCGAATATCAACAATTACACAACTTGCTCAAGGATATATTTTAGACTAAACAACAACACAATGAAAATATTAAAATTTGGGGGTAAATCTTTATCGAATGGCGATGGAATAAATAAAGTACTTACTATTATTACAGACAAAATTAATGAAGGCGAAGAAATTGCAGTTGTCGTATCAGCAAGAGGAAACGCGACTGATGAACTGGAAGAGATATTAGATTTAGCGTCAAAAAACCATAATTACAAACCTCTTTTCAAAACTTTTAAAGAGTACCAGCAAGACGATTATCGAGATGTAGATTTAACAGAGGAATTTGCCGTTTTAGAAAAATTATTTGAAGGAGTAAGTATCATTGGTGATTATAGCGAGAAAATAAAAGATCAGGTTTTATCAAAAGGGGAAGTACTTGCTGCCAAATTACTTACAGCTATTTTAATTAAAAATGGGATAGAAGCTCGTTTCACAGATACTCGAACACTGATAAAAACCGATTCTAAATTTGGAAATGCGCAACCGCTCGAGCAACTTTCGAAGAAAAATGTTATTCAATATTTCAGGCAAAATAGTGATGCTGCGGTGAATATTGTAACTGGATTCATTGGTTCTAATAGTAATAATGACACAACTACCTTAGGCAGAAACGGTAGCAATTATACCGCATCTTTATTAGCTAATTATCTAGATGCAGAAGAATTGCAAAGTTACACGCACGTGGACGGAATTTATACAGCCAATCCTGATTTAGTCTCTGATGCAAAGAAGATTGATCATTTAACTTTTAATGAAGCGAATGAATTAGCGAATTTTGGGACAACAATTCTGCATGCTAAAACCATAATTCCATTATTAGAAAAAAACATCCCGCTTCGTATTTTAAATACTTTCAATTATCAAAATAAGGGAACTTTGATAACTTCTAAAGCGGAAGGAGAAGGAATTAAAACGCTTTCAGTGCTAGAAAACGTGGCATTGGTAAATTTGGAAGGACGTGGATTGCTTGGAAAAACCGGAGTCGATGCTCGAATTTTTAGAGTGATGGGCGATAATGATATTAGCGTAAGTATCATTTCGCAAGGATCTTCTGAAAGGGGAATTGGCTTAGTGGTTGCCGCTGATAAAGCGACAAAAGCAATGATGGAACTCGAGAAAGAATTTGAAAGTGATTTTTACTCTAAGGACGTTAATAAAATTACGGTCACTGATAATGTTTCTGTGATTTCAATCATTGGTCAGGATTTGAGCACTTTTCACAAGCCTTACACTGCACTGATTAAAAACAAAATTATTCCTATTCTTTTTAACAATACTATATCGGGGAAAAATGTAAGTTTGGTTGTGAATAAATCGCAGTTGAACAAGGCGCTAAATGTGATTCACGGTGAGATTTTTGGTGTTTCAAAGAAGATTAATATTGCCATTTTTGGTCATGGATTAGTTGGAGGAACTTTGATAAATCAAATATTAGCATCTGCGGAAGCAATAGAAAAAAGGAAAGATATTAAACTGAATGTTTTTGCAATTGCTAATTCTAAAAATATTCTATTAGACAAAAACGGAGTAACAACAAACTGGAAAAATGAAATTCAAAACACTGGGTTTTCTTATACAATTGATGATGTAATCGCGTATGCAAATGAACATCACTTAGAAAATTTAATTGCTATAGATAATACCGCTAGCACCACCTTTGTGAAGAATTATGTTCCACTTATAGAGAGTAGTTTTGATTTAATTTCTTCTAATAAAGTTGCGAATACCCTGAGTTATGGGTTTTACAAAGAGTTACGAAAATCCTTAGCGGATAACCAGAAAAATTATTTGTATGAAACTAATGTGGGAGCAGGATTGCCATTGATTGACACGATAAAATTACTGCATCTTTCTGGAGAAAATATCACGAAAATTAAGGGTGTTTTCTCAGGAACTTTAAGTTATTTATTTAATAATTTCTCTGCAAAAGATGTTCCATTTAGCGAAATTTTGAAAGAAGCAATTGACAACGGATACACAGAACCGGATCCAAGAGAGGATTTATGTGGAAACGATGTAGGTAGAAAATTACTGATTTTAGCGAGAGAATTAGACTTGCAAAATGAATTTGATGAAATTGCAATTCAAAATCTTATTCCAGAACATTTACGTGAAGGCAATGTTGCTGACTTCTTAAATAAATTAAAGGAATTTGATCCTATTTATAATAAAATAAAAGCAGACCAAAAACCAAATCATGTCCTGCGATATATAGGAGAATTATCAGGAGATTTACAACATGACAAAGGAATATTAGAAGTAAAATTAGTTTCCGTACCTTCAGATACAGCTCTGGGCGGCTTGAAAGGGTCTGATTCATTCTTCGAAATTTATACCGAATCCTATGGAGATCGACCAATAGTCATTCAAGGCGCGGGCGCAGGATCAGCAGTAACCGCAAGGGGAGTTTTTGGTGATCTTTTGAGATTGTCGGATAAAGGATAGTGATTTTTGATTGTAGATTAACGATTTTTGATTTTAGATTGAAAAATAGACAACATCAATATGAATATTATTTTTATTTTAATTGGGATGAATGTTACTCTTGTATTTGTATTTAATAAAAGTAAATTGGACAGTAGAATCTGGTTTATTAGACTTTTGGTAGTAAATGTGCTATTGTTTTTAATTGCATCAATTTGTTTGTTTAACAATATTGGTAAAGACACAGCAGTCAATTCTTTATTTGTTCCGTTGATTGTGCAACTTATCTACTACGGTCTAAGTAAAATTTTCTACCTCACGTTTAAAAGAAACAGTGTTGATACATTTTGGACAATGGATAAGTCCTTATTTATTGATGGATGGTTTAATTTTATATTTTACCTCATCTCAATATTGCTTTTTCTATTGGTGTTATAAGAATGTAAATGAATAAAAAAGGGACGTACCTCCAGTCTTGGCTCCTTTCCGCCGCGGCGGAAGGGTTGGGGAGGGGATACTATGAAAGTAACATTAAACAGAGTAAATGACAACTTCCATTTCGAATTGAAAAACGAAAGAGGACATATTGTAAATGTGGATAGCCGTCCCGAATTTGGTGGAGACGATAAAGGCGCGAGTCCGATGGAATTAGTATTGATGAGTGTTGCGGCTTGTAGCGCCATTGATATGATTTCGATCTTAAAAAAACAAAGGCAAGAAATTACGTCTTTCAAAGCTGAGGTTGAAGGCGAGAGGGTGCAAGTAGAAGAGGCAAAACCTTTTAAAAATATTCATATCGTTTTTTACTTAGAAGGCGACATCAAAGAAGATAAAGCTGCAAAAGCCGCACAACTATCTTTTGAAAAATACTGTTCGGTTTCTAAAACATTAGAGCCAACCGCCACGATACATTATAAAGTTGTTTTGAATGGTAAACAATTAGAAAATTAGAAAATTTGTCAATTAGAAAATTGATAATAAATAAGAACAGACTATTAACAATTAAATTCTCCGCAATAATTCCCACTTAGGGGATTAGGGGGCTTATATATTATGAACAATTCAGAATTCGGTTTTGAAACCCAAGCCATCCGCACCCAACTAGAAAGAACTCAATTTCAGGAGCATTCTGTTCCTTTGTATTTATCATCTAGTTTTGTTTTTGAAGATGCTGAAGACATGCGCGCTTCATTTACGGAAGAAAAAGATAGAAATATTTACAGCCGTTTTAGCAACCCCAATACGAGTGAGTTTGTAGAAAAGATATGCAAAATGGAAGGTGCCGAAGCCGGTTATGCTTTTGCGACTGGAATGGCAGCTGTGTTTTCTACTTTTGCAGCTTTGTTAAATGCGGGCGATCATATCGTTTCCGCAGGAAGTGTATTTGGTTCTACGCATGCTTTGTTTATGACTTATTTTCCAAAATGGAATATTCAAACTTCTTATTTTGATATTAATGAGCCAGAAACTATTGAAAGTTTCATAAAGCCAAATACTAAAATTCTATATGCTGAATCTCCAACGAATCCAGCAGTAGATATTATTGATTTGGAGCTGTTGAGCGTAATTGCTAAAAAGCACAATTTAATTCTGGTAATTGATAACTGTTTTGCAACTCCTTATATCCAGCAACCTGTAAAATGGGGAGCTGATTTAGTGATTCATTCGGCTACTAAATTAATTGATGGTCAAGGCAGAGTTTTAGGCGGTGTTACTGTTGGACGTGAAGATTTAATACGTCAAATCTACTTGTTTTCTAGAAATACAGGTCCAGCTTTATCTCCATTCAATGCTTGGATTTTATCCAAAAGTTTGGAAACACTAGCAGTTCGTTTAGAAAAACATTGCGAAAATGCATTAATAGTTGCTGAATTTTTAGAGAAGAATCCTAATGTGAACAGTGTAAAATACCCGTTCTTGAAATCACATCCAAAATATGAAATCGCTAAAAAGCAAATGCTTTTAGGAGGAAATATTATTGCTTTTGAAATTAAAGGCGGATTAGAAGCAGGAAGAGCTTTCTTAGACAAAATACAATTGTGCTCGCTTTCCGCTAATATTGGGGATACTAGAACAATTGTAACGCATCCCGCATCTACAACTCATAGTAAATTATCAGTTGATGAACGTTTAGCGGTAAGCATTACTGATGGTTTAGTCCGCATATCGGTAGGATTAGAAACTGTAAAAGATGTAATAGCCGACTTAGAGCAGGCGCTTTCGTAGATTTTAGATTTGGGATTAACGATTTTAGATTGTAGATTTGGGCTATAAAATTGTATTGTTAAAAAACAGGATTATGATTTTTCAAGATCTAAAATCGTTAATCCTCATTTAACAATCATAAATCTACTTAAATGCTCTCTAAAAAAACAAAATACGGAATAAAGGCTTTGACTTTTTTGGCACGTCAAAAGGACAGTACGCCAATCGCAATTGCTGATATTGCAAAAAGTGAAAATATTTCGTTGAAATTTTTAGAAAGCATTTTGTTGTTATTGCGTCACTCCGGATTTTTAGGTGCCAAAAAAGGAAAAGGTGGCGGTTATTATTTAATCAAGGAACCTAAAGATATTAACATGGCTCATGTCTATCGAATTCTCGAAGGGCCAATTGCATTACTTCCTTGTGCCAGCCACAATTTTTATGAGCCTTGCGCCGACTGCTCCGATGAAGCTACTTGCGCAGTGCGCAAGCTAATGACAGAAGTCCGCGACAATACACTTATGATATTGGAAAACAATACGCTGGCGGACATTGCTTTTTAGACAATTTATCACAAAATAAATTTTGTAGTTAATTTAAAATCTTTACTTTTGTGCAATAATCTACTATTCCGATAGGGCAATAGATTTTAATTAATTAAGTTGATAGATAAAATGAGTCAGGAATTAAAAGAGAATAATATTGCCGCAAAAATCGAAACAAGCGTCAAAGAGCGTTTGTGGGTGACAGTTCCTGTTCTTTTATTGGTGGGATTAATTGCGACTTTGATTTATAATCATCACGCTGAATTCTCATGGAATAGTTTTGTAGGGGGATTTAATACTGAGTTTTTAATCTTTTTCTCCATTGGTGTTTTTGCACAATTGGTAGATGGAACTTTAGGAATGGGGTATGGAGCAACTTCAACTTCTTTTTTACTGGCGTATGGAGTGCCTCCAGTGGTGAGCAGTACAGGAGTTCATGTAGCTGAAATGTTTACCACAGGTGCATCGGCTATTTCACATCACCGATTTGGAAATATCAATAAAAAATTAGTGAGACACTTGCTTATACCAGGTGTTTTAGGATCAATCATTGGAGCCTATTTATTGTCAGATGTTATTGATGGCGATGTGATTAAGCCATTTATTGCTGTATATATGATTGTATTAGCTTGCATCATTATTAGAAAAGGAATGCAAAAAAATATTATAAAAAAGAAAACTAAACGCTTAGGTATTTTGGCCTCTTTTGGGGGATTTATGGATTCTGTAGGAGGAGGCGGTTGGGGGCCAATAGTGACTTCAACTTTATTGGGAAACGGCAGAAATCCTCGTTATACCATCGGTTCTGTTAATTCAGCGGAATTTGCAGTTTCATTCGCTAGCGGAATTACATTTATGATTTTTGGAGGAATTGAAGGATGGCAAGTGATAATCGGATTAATTTTAGGAGGAGTGATAGCCGCTCCAATTGCCGCTCTGTTAGTGAATAAAATCAAAAGACAACCGATGATGATTTTGGTTGGAATTTTAATTATTGTTTTGAGTTTACGAACATTATCTAAATTAATATAATGAGTATTGCAATTATAAAGACTTTGTTAAATAGAACTGCAACTTTTTCGCTAGAAGAAACACTTGCTTTTTTAGCCAAGGAATACAAAGATAAAGTGGTTTTTTCAACTTCTTTTGGGCAAGAGGATCAGGTAATAACGGCTTTGATTGCGACAAATAATTTGCCAATTACCATTTTTACTCTCGATACAGGAAGATTATTTCAAGAAACCTATGATGTTTTTCAGCAGACATTGAAAAAATATAGAGTAGACATTAAAACTTATTTTCCAGAAACACCTGCAGTTGAAGCACTATTAAATGAAAAAGGTCCAAACAGCTTTTACGAATCAGTAGAGAATAGAAAAGAATGTTGTTTTATTCGAAAAGTTGCGCCGTTGACCAAGGCTCTGCAAGGAAATGAAATTTGGATTACAGGATTAAGAGCAGAACAATCAGAAAACAGAAATGATTTAAATCTTTTTGAATACGATGAAAAGTTTGACATCATCAAATTCAATCCGTTATTAAAATGGACTTTGAAAGAGGTTCAAGATTATATAGAAAAGAACGAAGTGCCACAAAATACACTTCACAAAGAAGGATTTGTAAGTATAGGTTGTGCGCCTTGTACCAGAGCAATTACTCCTGACGAAGATATTAGAGCTGGAAGATGGTGGTGGGAATCCAGTCATAAAGAATGCGGTTTGCATAGCCCCCTAACCCCCGAAGGGGGGATTATTAGAGAAAAAAATTAAATTATTAACCATTAAATACCCCAACAGTTCCCCCTTCGGGGGTTAGGGGGCTTATTATATGAGCATAGTATTAAATACAAACGCTTTAGAAAGCGAAGCGATATACATTTTTAGAGAAGTTATTTCTCAATTTGACAAACCAGTTTTATTGTTCTCTGGTGGAAAAGATTCAATTACATTGGTGCGTTTAGCTCAAAAAGCATTTTTCCCTGCAAAAATTCCTTTTCCACTATTGCACGTTGATACCGGACATAATTTTCCTGAAACAATTGAATTCAGAGATAAATTAGTAGCTGAATTAGGTTTGGAACTAATTGTTCGTAACGTACAAGATGCAATTGATGAAGGTAAAGTAGTAGAAGAATCGGGAAAATACTCGAGTAGAAATAGTTTGCAAACAACTACACTTTTGGATGCTATTGAAGAATTCAAATTTGATGCTTGTATTGGTGGTGCGCGTCGCGACGAAGAAAAAGCAAGAGCTAAAGAACGGATTTTCTCGGTACGTGATGATTTTGGTCAATGGGATGAAAAAAATCAACGTCCGGAATTGTTTGATATTTTGAATGGAAAAATTGAAAATGGTCAAAACGTTCGTGTGTTTCCAATTTCTAATTGGACTGAATTAGATGTTTGGAGTTATATCGAACAAGAGCAAATCGAAATCCCATCAATTTACTTTTCACACAAACGTAAAGTATTTATGCGAGATGGATTAATCTGGTCCCATTCTCCTTTTGTTTTTCAAGAAGAAGATGAAGAAATCGAAGAAAGAATTGTTCGTTTTAGAACTGTTGGTGACATGAGTTGCACAGCGGCGGTTGATTCGTATGCAGCCACTGTTCAAGAAGTAGTTGGCGAGATTAGAACTTCAACGATTTCTGAAAGAGGAGCCAGGATAGATGACAAACGTTCTGAAGCTGCTATGGAAAAAAGAAAACAGCAAGGATATTTTTAAGGAGTAAGACATAAAAAGTAAGTTATTGAACTTACGATCTTGATACTTAACACTTACGATCTTAATACTTATAAATAATATGGAAGTTTTAAAAATAGCAACAGCAGGAAGTGTAGATGACGGAAAGAGTACCTTAATTGGCAGATTATTGTATGATACAAAATCATTGACTACAGATAAGATTGAAGCAATAGAAAAAAGCAGCAAGCAAAAAGGATATGATTATCTTGATTTTTCCTTAGCGACAGATGGTTTAGTTGCCGAAAGAGAGCAAGGAATCACTATAGATGTAGCCCATATTTATTTTTCGACAGCCAAAAAAAGTTACATCATTGCCGACACTCCTGGTCACGTGGAATATACACGAAATATGGTTACCGGAGCTTCAACTTCACAGGTTTCCATTATTTTGATTGATGCTCGTAAAGGAGTAATTGAGCAAACGTACCGTCACTTTTTTATTAATAATTTATTGAGAGTAAAAGAGGTGATTGTAGCGGTGAATAAAATGGATTTAGTGGATTATTCCGAGGAAGTTTACAATAAGATCAAAGCTGATTTCCAAGCTTTAAATGCTAAAAGTACTTTCAAAGAACAAACGGTGAGCTATATTCCTTTAAGCGCTATTAACGGAGGAAATGTAGTTGACAAATCAGAAAACATGTCGTGGTATAATGGACAAACGGTGTTGGAATATCTAGAGGCTTTAGAACCAAAAGATGTTTATGACAAAGGTCAAGCTCGTTTTCCAGTTCAAACGGTTATCAGACCAAAAACCGAAGAATACCATGATTTTAGAGGCTATGCAGGAAAATTATATGGAGACGCAATAAAAGTAGGTGATGCAGTTACTGTGCTTCCGTCCTTGACAGAATCTAAAGTTACTAATATTCATTTCTTCGATAAAAAATATAACGAAGCTTCGGCAGGTTCTTCCATCACAATCGAATTAGAAAATGATATCAATGTAGCACGAGGCGATATGATTGTAAAATCAAATGAGCTTCCTAACATTGAAAAAGAGATCACTTCCACAGTTTGCTGGATGGACAGTAAAAAACTAGTTGCTGGAACAAAATATTTGATACAGCATAATACGAATCGAGTTTTGGCGAAAATTGAAAGTGTGAAAAATGTAATTGCAACTGATTATTCAGGTTCAACTCCAGCAACGCAATTGGCAATTAATGAAATAGGAGAAGTAAATATTAAATTGAGTAAAGCCATATATTTTGATGCCTATAATGACAACAAATCAAATGGAGCTTTTATTTTAATTGATGTTGCAACGAACACAACGGCAGGAGTTGGCTTTATAAAATAAAACCCTTTAGGCCCGCCGCAGCTCGAGAACAAAAAGCACAATTATAAATTCTCAGTTGCGGCTCCCCTTCCATTAGAGGGGGCTGTGGGGAGGAAAAACAAATATATTATGGAAAGTTTTAGAACCGAAATTGAGGATCCGATTGTCCAAAAAGACATTATCGATTTAGAGAGAAAAATTGCTTTATTCCGTGATGGGAAAATTGATGATGAGCGTTTTCGTAGCCTGCGCTTAGCGCGCGGTGTTTACGGACAACGTCAGGAGGGCGTACAAATGATTCGTATCAAATTGCCTTTTGGTAAAGTATCGAGCGAACAATTATTGCGTATTGCAAAAGTTTCTGATGAGTATTCTACAGGGCGTTTGCATATCACAACGCGTCAGGATATTCAAATTCACTATGTGAGTTTAGATAAAACGCCACAACTTTGGGCTGAATTAGAGAAAGATGATGTTACCCTTCGAGAGGCTTGTGGGAATACCGTGAGAAATATTACGGCGAGTGAAACTGCGGGGATTGATGTGGACGAACCGTTTGACGTTTCGCCTTATGCGTATGCCATGTTTCAATTTTTATTAAGAAATCCGGTGTGTCAAGAAATGGGAAGAAAATTTAAAATATCATTTTCTTCTTCAGATAAAGACACCGCGCTGAGTTTTATTCATGATTTAGGATTTATTCCGAAAATTGTAAACGGAGAAAGAGGATTTAAAGTAATGCTTGGTGGTGGATTAGGATCGCAACCAAATCATGCTGAATTATTATCGGAATTCATTCCGGTGAACCAAATTATTCCAACTACAGAAGGCGTTTTACGAATATTTGATCGTTTTGGCGAAAGAGCCAAAAGGTTAAAAGCACGCATGAAATTCTTAATTAAAGATATTGGTCGAGATGAATTTCTACAATTGGTTGCCGAAGAGAAATTAGCCTTACAACATCAAGTGGTTGAAATCGATACGACAGATTTCGATGCACCAATTCCTGAACCTTTATTGATTGCACCAAAAGTTATAATTGAAGATAGCGCTGCTTTCGAAAAATGGAAAAAAACAAATGTGATCCTGCAAAAACAAGCGGGTTATGTTGCTATTGGAATCAAAGTTTTGTTGGGAGATTTCTATACCGACAAAGCAAGATTATTGGCTGATTTAATAAAGAATTATGCAGCCAACGAATTGCGTTTTACGTTGCGTCAGGATATTTTAATCCGTAATGTGAAAGTAGAGAATTTGGAATTTTTCTACCAAGAATTAGCCAAATTTGATTTGGTTTCAATAGGGTATGATAGTACGGCGGATGTTACTGCATGTCCTGGAACAGATACTTGTAATCTTGGAATTGCGAGTAGCACCGGAATCGCAGTAGAACTGGAAAGAGTTTTAACTGCAGAATATCCACAATACAGCAACAACAAAGAAATCACTATTAAGATCAGTGGTTGTATGAATGCTTGTGGACAACACAATATGGCAGAAATTGGTTTCCAAGGAATGTCTATCAATTCAGGGAAACTAGTGGCGCCGGCACTTCAAGTATTATTGGGTGGAGGAAATTTAGGAAACGGAGCAGGACGTTTTTCGGACAAAGTAATTAAAATTCCAAGTCGAAGAGGACCTGATGCATTGCGCTTTATCTTAAATGATTTTGAAGCGAATGCAAACGGATTGTCTTTCTTGAACTATTATGACGATAAAGGCGAGAAATATTTCTACGAATTATTGAAACCTTTAGCGCATTTAACAAATCTTACCGAAGCTGATTTTATTGATTGGGGAAATGCCGATAATTACGTAAAAGCGGTGGGAGTGGGAGAATGCGCGGGTGTAGTTATTGATTTGGTCGCAACTTTATTATTAGAGGCCAAAGATAAACTAACTTTTGCGCAGGAAGCTTTCGCAGAACAAAAATGGTCGGATGCTATTTATCATGCTTACGCAGGTTTTGTAAATGGATCCAAAGCTTTGTTGCTTTCAGAAAATCAAAAAACAAATCATCAAGCTGGAATAATCGATTTATTTGATACTGTTTTTGTGGCAACGAATAAAATTCCTTTAAAAACCAGTTTGAAAGAACTAGTATTTCAGATCAATCAAAATGAACCTTCTGAGGCTTTCGCCAAAAAATATTTAGCCGAAGCAGTCACTTTTTTCGAAACTATAGAAACGTTCAGAGCTAAAGACCTTTTAGATGAAAAATAAAATAAATTCTCAAGTCACATTAGTTGGTGCTGGTCCTGGTGATCCCGATTTACTGACAATCAAAGGGGCAAAAGCATTGGCTGAAGCAAATGTTGTTTTGTATGATGCTTTGGCAAATGAAGAACTTTTATCCTATGCTCCTAAAAAAGCGTTGAAAATATTTGTTGGAAAAAGAAAAGGCTGTCATGAATATACGCAAGACCAAATCAATCAATTAATTGTGGATAATGCATTGACTTATGGTCATGTGGTTCGGCTGAAAGGTGGAGATCCGTTTATCTTTGGAAGAGGAATAGAAGAAATAGAATTCATAGAGAGTTTCGGAATTCCTACATTTGTGGTTCCTGGGATTTCATCATCGATTGCAGTTCCCGCATCACAAGGAATTTCGCTAACAAAAAGAGGGGTTTCAGAGAGCTTTTGGGTTATAACGGGAACCACTTCTGCACGTAAATTATCTGCAGATGTAGCTTTGGCAGCGCAATCTACTGCAACAGTCGTTATTTTGATGGGAATGAGCAAATTAGATCAAATTGTGGCTTTGTTCCAAAAAGAATCTAAAGGGGGAATGCCCGTTGCAATTATTCAAAACGGAACAACACCTCAAGAGAAAGTCGGAATTGGAACCGTTGACACCATCCAAGAAATAGTGGCTGAAAATAATTTAAGTTCTCCCGCGATAATTGTAATTGGCGAAGTGGTCGGAGATAGTAAGAAAAGAAGCATTTTCTACACGGAATTGAAATCACAACACAATAAGGTGCTAGTTTATGGAAAGGAATGAGCTGTATCCAATATTTTTAAAACTTCAAAACCTCAGTACCCTTATTGTGGGCGGAGGAAATGTAGGTTTAGAAAAGTTGTCATTTCTATTAAAATCAAGTCCAAATGCAATTGTTGAGGTGGTTGCACCGCGATTTTTACCTGAATTAGAAACCTTGGCGGCAAGTCATTTATCAGTAAAACTAACTTACAAAAAATTCAATCGCTGGATGCTTCGTAAACGCCACATGGTTATCGCTTGTACTGATGATTTAAAGGTCAACAAAAGGATTTATGATTTGTGCAGAAAAAGATTCTTGATTTGTAACATTGCTGATACACCGCCATTATGTGATTATTATTTGGGCGGAATTGTAACTAAAGGCAATGTTAAAATTGCGATTTCAACCAACGGAAAGTCACCAACAACGGCCAAGCGATTGCGCGAATTTTTTGAGGAAGTAATTCCAGACGATATCAATAAAATGGTTGAAAATTTGAATGAATATCGCAAAACCTTGAAAGGGGATTTCGAAGAAAAAGTACAAAAAATGAATGAAATTACAGAAGCATTAAAAGTCTCTTTGGCCAGCCAAGGAGGAACAGAAAAAAATACGTAAGACCACATTATAAATTGTAATAGATCTTAATAACAACTTTGTGTTTTTTTTGAAACGTAATATTATGATATTTGTCATTGAAAATTAAAAGACATCGTATTTACTTTGTACGATAAAAAAATAATTCATTAAATACAATAACAACAACGAATTTCGTCAAAGCCAGATCGTCCTTTGCAGCAGGCAGACGGGAAAATAAATAAACAAATAAAGAATGATTAAAACAGACATACTAATAATTGGAGCTGGACCAACAGGTTTATTTGCAGTTTTTGAAGCAGGATTATTGAAATTAAAATGCCACATATTAGATGCACTTCCACAAGTGGGTGGTCAATTATCAGAGTTATACCCAAAGAAACCAATTTACGATATCCCGGGATTTCCTGAAGTTTTAGCAGGGGATTTAGTGAATAATTTAATGGAGCAAATTAAGCAATTCGAGCCCGGATTTACACTTGGAGAACGTGCTGAAACGATTGACAAGCAAGAGGATGGAAGCTTTATTGTTATCTCTAATAAAGGAACAAAAATTCATGCTTCGGTAGTAGCTATTGCTGGAGGATTGGGAAGTTTTGAACCTAGAAAACCACTTATTGACGGAATTAATTTTTATGAAGGTAAAGGGATAAAGTATTTTATCAAAAACCCCGAAAAATTTAGAGACAAAAGAGTTGTTATTTCAGGTGGTGGAGACTCTGCCTTAGACTGGAGTATTTTTCTTTCAAATGTTGCTTCCGAAGTAACTTTGATTCATAGAAGAAATGAATTTAGAGGTGCATTGGATTCTGTTGATAAAGTACAGGAATTAAAAGATGCTGGGAAAATCAGGTTGATAACACCAGCCGAAGTTGTAGGTCTCAATGGAGCTGAACATATTGAGTCAGTTGTTCTTGATGAAAATGGAGCAAGAAGAACGATAGAAACAGATTATTTTATTCCGCTTTTTGGACTTACGCCAAAATTAGGACCTATAGGAAACTGGGGATTAGACATTGAAAAAAATGCAATCAAAGTAAATAACTCATTGGATTATCAAACTAATATTCCAGGAATTTTTGCAATAGGAGATGTGAATACATATCCCGGAAAATTAAAATTGATTCTTTGTGGTTTCCACGAAGCTACTTTGATGTGCCAAGCAGCTTATCAAATTATCAATCCAGGTAAAAAATATGTCTTGAAATACACCACAGTTTCAGGAGTTGATGGCTTTGATGGAACTCGTAAAGAAGCGCCAAAAGCGGTTGTAAAAGCGATAGTTTAACAACTTATACCAAAAGCAGTAAAAAAATATAGCGTTAATACTTGGAATTATTAACGCTATTTCTTTACTTTGCAGTGTTCCTATATTTATTGATCGTTATCACGAAAGGCGGAGGGAAAGACCCAATGAAACCTTAGCAACCCTTTATCTTTAAAGAAGGTGCTACATTCTACTTTGATATTGAATTTATTTCGGTAATTCAAGGATAGATAACACAAGAATACTTACTAAGTATTTCTCAAAACTTTTCACGACAACATTTTATATTTTTTAGAGCGAATTATTAGGCTTTTTTGCCAATAATTTTCCCGCTTTACGCTATATCTTTTTTTACAAACCCTTGCAAGGTTTATAAAAAAAGGATATCACTGCAATCGGGGCTAAAGAGCTAATATATTGAACTTTTGTAATTATAAATCAAAAGAAAAATCGCGATGCTGATCGAGATTTTAAAGTAATAAAAAGCTATGTCAACCATTTCAAAAGATATTTTGGGAGTTGTTCCTGTCGGAAAATCGGAGCTCATCCAAGAAGCCATTAAAAAAAATATACTCATACTCGATGGAGCCATGGGAACTATGTTACAACGCTACAATTTTTCGGAGGAGGATTTCCGCGGCGAACGTTTCAAAGATTTTCCACATTCACTTAAAGGCAATAACGATTTATTGTCGCTGACTCAGCCGCAAGCGATTCGAGCAGTTCACGCAGCCTATTTTGAAGCGGGAGCAGATATCGTTGAAACCAACACTTTTTCAGGGACAACAATAGGCATGGCCGATTACCACCTCGAAGATATTGTTTATGAACTTAATTATGAATCCGCACGAATCGCCCGCGAAGTAGCCGATGAATTCACCGCCAAGAATCCAGATAAACCTCGTTTTGTGGCCGGTTCCATAGGACCAACAAACCGTACGGCAAGTATGTCGCCGGATGTAAACGATCCCGGTTACCGAGCTGTAACATTTGATGGTTTGCGAATTGCATATAAGCAACAAGTAGAAGCTTTGATTGATGGCGGAAGCGATATTTTGTTAGTCGAAACCATTTTCGACACGTTAAATGCTAAAGCAGCACTTTTCGCAATTGAAGAAGTCAAAGACGAGCGCAATATTGATATTCCAATCATGGTTTCAGGAACTATCACCGATGCATCTGGGAGAACACTTTCAGGACAAACAGTAGAAGCTTTCTTAGTTTCGGTTTCACATATTCCCTTATTGAGTGTTGGTTTTAATTGCGCTCTTGGAGCCGATTTGTTGAAGCCGTATTTGCAAACTTTGTCTCAGAATACTTCTTTCAATGTATCAGCACATCCTAACGCAGGATTGCCAAATGCTTTTGGAGAATACGATGAAACACCAGAGCAAATGCAGGCATTCATCAAAGAATATTTAGACGACAATTTAGTCAACATCATAGGCGGTTGCTGCGGAACAACACCAGCACATATTAAGTTGATTGCAGATATCGCCAAGAATTATAAACCGAGGGTTTCAACGGCAACCATGTAAAAAAAATGGGAGCAGATTTATAGCTTTTTTCGAGAATAAAAAAAGTGCTTTTGTCATTGTAATTAACGAAAATTCGAGCGTTAGGGAACAGTTATAGCAATCTCATCAAGTTGTTCACTTTACAAAGATTCTTCCTATGGCAGAATAACAAGAATGTGGAATTACAATAATGCGAAACAAGATGGTGCCCATTCCTCAGCATGACAAGAATGAGAAAAAGAGTATTGTTGTTAGCACAAAACCGCGTGAGGGATAGCAGTGGAGCTCTTTTTTCTTGCTTTTTTGCAAGAAAAAAAGCGGGAACGAATAGCCCGACCCGAAGTTGCGGGGAGGAACGACGAAGCAACTGAAGGGACACGCCCAGAAAAAGGTGAAGAAAAATAAAGATCAAATCTATTTCATTTTGAAAATGGTGTAGAATTCAAAATAAAGAAAATGATACAAAAAGAAACTAGAAGAAACCTTGTTTTGGCGGGATTAGAGCCTTTGATTATTACGCCGGAAAGCGTTTTTGTCAATATTGGTGAACGAACAAATGTTACGGGTTCTAGAAAATTCCTTCGGTTAATAAAGGAAGAAAAATACGAAGAAGCACTAAGTATTGCAAAAGAACAAGTGGAAGGCGGCGCTCAAATCATCGATATTAATATGGATGAAGGAATGCTGGATGGCGAATATGCGATGACAAAATTCCTGAATTTAATTGCAGCCGAACCTGATATTTCGCGGGTTCCAATAATGATTGATAGCTCTAAATGGGAGATTATCGAAGCCGGTTTGAAGGTGGTACAAGGAAAGAGTGTGGTAAATTCTATTTCGTTAAAAGAGGGAGAAGAAGCTTTTATCCATCACGCCAAATTAATCAAACGCTATGGAGCTGCGGTTATCATCATGGCTTTTGATGAAACGGGGCAAGCGGATAATTACGAGCGTCGAGTAGAAATTTGTCAACGTTCGTATGATATTTTGGTAAATAAAGTTGGTTTTCCAGCTCAAGATATAATTTTTGATTTGAACATATTTCCGGTAGCAACTGGAATGGAAGAGCACCGCTTGAATGCTTTGGATTTCTTTAGAGGAACAAAATGGGTTCGCGAGAATCTTCCACATGCACATATTAGCGGAGGTGTAAGTAATGTTTCTTTTTCGTTTAGAGGAAATGACACGGTTCGTGAAGCGATGCACTCGGTTTTTTTGTACCATGCCATTCAAAACGGAATGACAATGGGAATTGTGAATCCAGAAATGCTTTCTATTTATGATGAAATTCCAAAGGATCTTTTGGAACGTGTTGAAGATGTAATTTTAAACAGACGCGATGATGCAACGGAGCGTTTATTGGATTTTGCTGAAAATGTAAAAGGGGATACAAAAAGCATTGAGAAAGCAATTCAAGAATGGCGTTCAGGAACTATTCAAGAACGATTAACGCATTCATTAGTAAAAGGAGTGGATGAATTTATAGAAATTGATGTTGAAGAAGCACGACAGGCAGCTTCAAAACCCATTGAAGTTATCGAAATCAACTTAATGGCGGGAATGAACGTAGTTGGCGATTTATTTGGTTCAGGTAAAATGTTTTTGCCGCAAGTGGTAAAATCAGCTCGGGTAATGAAGAAAGCGGTGGCTTATTTATTGCCATATATAAACCAAGCCCCCCCCGCCCCCAAAGGGGGAGCTAAAAGCTCGCAGCATTGGGAAACCGCCGATCCACTTAATTACAATCTGTTGAAAGAGTTTGCAAAAAGGATGCGAAATCAACCCACTGATGCCGAAAAAATGTTGTGGAACGTTCTTTCTGGGAAGGGAATGGAAGGTTTTAAATTTCGTCGACAACATATAATAGGTAATTTCATTGCTGAATTCATATGCTTAAAGAAGAATTTAATTATTGAGGTTGACGGTTCAATTCATCAACTACCAGAAAATAAAATCAGTGATAATGAGAGAACCAAATGGTTAAATAATGAAGGGTATCAAGTTATAAGGTTTACAAATAATGAAGTTTTATTAGAATTAGAGAAAGTTCTAAACAAAATTTCGGAACTATTAATAGCTCCCCCTTCGGGGGCGGGGGGGGCTGGCAAAATCCTCATGGCAACTGTAAAAGGAGATGTGCACGACATTGGAAAAAACATTGTGTCGGTGGTGTTGGCGTGTAATAATTATGAGATTGTAGATCTTGGTGTAATGGTAGCTCCAGAGAAAATTATTGCCGCTGCAATAGAACACAACGTGGATATTATTGGATTAAGTGGACTAATCACACCATCATTAGACGAAATGGTATATCTCGCCAAAGAATTAGACAAACGAGGGTTGAAAATTCCAATAATGATTGGTGGAGCAACAACATCAAGAGCACATACTGCCGTGAAAATTGCACCTCAATATAGAGAAACCGTTATTCACGTAAACGATGCTTCTAGAGCAGTAACAGTTGCTGGAAGTTTACTTAATAAAGATAAAAAAATATATGCAAGCGATATTCGAGCGGAGTATGACGCTTTCAGAGAGACGTTTTTGAATCGATCTCGCGACAAAAACTTCCTTACAATCGAGCAAGCTCGGAAAAACAAATTGCAATTGGATTGGGAAAACTACAACCCGATGAAGCCTAATTTTATTGGAACAAAAACCATCGAAGTTGATTTAGATGTTTTAGTTCCATATATCGATTGGACACCGTTTTTTAGAACTTGGCAATTGTTTGGGAAATACCCAGCTATTCTTACTGATGAGGTGGTTGGTGAGCAGGCTACCTCTGTTTTTGTAGATGCACAGGACATGTTAAAAGTTATTTTGAAAGAAAAGAAACTGACTGCGAAAGGAATTTATGGAATTTTCCCGGCTAACCAAGTCAATGATGATGATATTGAGATATACGAAGCCCCCCCCGCCCCCGAAGGGGGAGCTACTGAATTGGTAAAAAAGCAATCTTGGGAAACAGCCAGTCCTATTTTGTATGATGTTTTAAAAGAAAATGCGAAGGAAATGAGAAACAAACCAACAGAAGCTGAGAAAATGTTATGGAATGTTTTGTCTAATAAAGGAATAGAAGGTTTCAAATTTAGAAGACAACATATCATAGGGGATTATATCGTTGACTTTTTATGTTTAGAAAAAAGACTAATTATAGAGCTGGATGGATCTATTCATAGTTTACCTGAACAAATTGAACACGATAAAGAGAGAACTATTTGGCTTGAATCTAAGGGGTTTAAAGTTTTTAGATATACTAATAAAGAAGTGTTAAACAATTTATTTGAAACAATTCAGAGTATTGGCAAACAATTGTCTACTAACATGATAGTTCCCCCTTCGGGGGTTAGGGGGCTTTTTTTGACTCTCCGTCAACAATCTCAAAAAACAAAAGGAGCGCCAAACATTGCATTGGCTGATTTTATAGCGCCAAAAGATTCTGGTAAGATTGATTACATGGGCTGTTTTTGTGTCACGACAGGTTTTGGTGTGGATGAATGGGCGGCAGAATTTGAAAAGGATTTAGACGATTACAGTTCAATTATGGTCAAAGCATTAGCAGACCGCTTTGCGGAAGCTTTCGCAGAATATCTGCATGAAAAAATCAGAAAAGAAATTTGGGGTTACGCGGTCGATGAAAATTTAAGCACGGAGGCAATGATTGAGGAAGTGTACAAAGGAATTCGTCCAGCACCAGGTTATCCTGCTTGTCCAGATCATTTAGAGAAACCTACCATTTGGAAATTGCTAAATGTGGAAGAAGAAATAGGAGTGACGTTAACTGAAAGTATGGCAATGTGGCCTGCTTCATCAGTTTCAGGTTATTATTTTGGAAACCCAGAAAGTAAATATTTTGGACTTGGAAAAATAAAAGAGGATCAAGTAATCGATTATGCTAAAAGACGAAGCGTGCCCACTGAAGTAGCGACGAAGTGGTTGAGTCCAAATATAGCAGATTAAAATCCCCACCCAGCCTATCGTCGCGGCGATGAGGATTTGAGAAAGGAATAAAAAAATGTTCAATTAAAATTACCCGAGTTCTCCCCCCGCCGTGGCGGGGGGTCGGGGAACGATTATGAAAGTAACCCAACATATAGAAGAAGCCAAAGGAGAAACATTATTTACTTTTGAAATTATCCCGCCTCAAAAAGGGAAAAGTATTCAGGAATTATACGATAATATTGATCCGTTAATGGAATTTAAACCGCCATTTATTGACGTAACTACCTCTCGTGAAGAGTTTATTTATGTTGATAAAGGCAATGGATTATTGGACAAAAAGCTAACAAGAATGCGTCCTGGAACCTTAGGAATTTGTGCTTCAATCAAACATAAATACAATGTCGATACTGTTCCACACGTACTTTGCGGTGGTTTTACAAAAGAGGAAACGGAGTATTTGCTAGTTGATTGTCATTATTTAGGAATCAACAATGTAATGGCTTTGCGAGGCGATGCAATGAAAGAGGAGCAATCCTTTGTGCCAAAAATGGGTGGGAATTGCCACGCCATAGATTTAGTACAGCAGATAAAATTATTGAACGAAGGGAAGTATTTGCATGATGTAATTCATGTTGACAATAGATCTGACTTTTGTATTGGAGTTGCGGGTTATCCCGAAAAACATTTAGAGTCGCCATCACTGCTTTCAGATTTAAAACGCTTAAAAGAAAAAGTCGATGCAGGAGCTGATTATGTGGTAACTCAAATGTTTTTTGACAATGAAAAATATTTTCAGTTTGTTGCAAAAGCCCGCGAAATGGGAATTACAGTGCCTATTATACCCGGCATTAAGCCACTTGCGGTACAAAGACATTTACAGGTTTTGCCTCAAATTTTCCGTATTGATTTACCAGAAGATCTTATTCAAGCAGTTGATGATTGCAAAGACAATGCTGCAATTAAGCAAGTTGGTATAGAATGGGCTATTCAGCAATCACTGGAGCTGAAAGCAGCGGGCGTTCCTGTTTTGCATTATTATTCTATGGGGAAATCAGAGAATATTCGCCAAATTGCGAGTCAACTTTTTTAAATCTTTAACCACATACTCAAACTCGGATTATGCATTTAAATTTTTTACAAACACATAATCTGGGTTTAATCGTAATACCTCTTTAAATCCTGCTTTAGGATAGCTTTTATATTGTAGAAAGATTTTGTGTATTTTAAATATAATATGTAACCGTAAATATAAGCTGTGGTCCCAATTTCATTGTAATTTTTTCGAAAAAATAGCATTAGATTTGCTTACATAAATTATTAAAGTTGATCTGCTTTTTTATTTCTAATTTTAAAAGCACTAAATGCGAATTTGATGAGGGATACGGTAAACAAAATTATAGGTTTTATAAATCTTAATTCAGGAGAAGAGGACAGACATAAAGTATTAGAAAATGTAAAAGCTAACATTTCATTTCGAGGTTCAAATCTTTGGATTTTAGCTTGCGCTATTGTGGTTGCATCAATTGGTTTAAATGTCAATTCAACCGCAGTGATTATTGGAGCGATGCTTATTTCTCCATTAATGGGTCCTATTGTGGGTGCCGGCTTTGGTTTAGGAATTTACGATTTCGATTTGCTTAAAAGAGCATTAAAAAATCTGCTAATTGCAACAATAGTAGGATTGTCGGTTTCAACATTTTATTTTTATCTCAGTCCATTTAAAGAAACACAATCAGAGATACTGTCTAGAACTTCTCCTAATATTTATGATATTTTCATTGCTTTTTTTGGAGGATTAGTAGGTGTTATTGCAATAACAAGAGTTGAAAAGGGAAATCCAATTCCGGGCGTGGCCATTGCTACAGCTTTAATGCCACCACTTTGTACGGCAGGTTATGGTTTAGCAGTAGGTAATTTCAGTTACTTTTTTGGAGCTATTTATTTATACACCATTAACTGTGTTTTTATATGTATTGCAACCTTTTTAATTGTAAAATATTTGAAATATAAGCCCGTAAAGCAAGTTGATGAACAGCGTGCAAAAAAGGTAAAGTATGCAATGACGTCTCTGATCTTAGTGATGATTATTCCCAGCATTTATTTTGCATATATATTAATTGAGGAAAAAAAATTTAATCAAAAAATTGAGCGATTTATTACAAATGAATTCACAGATAAAGGGTATACAATTCTTTACAAAAAAATTATAACGAACGTTGTCCCTAAGAAAATCGAACTAGTGTTTCTAGCAAAGAAAACAACTGACAATGAGTTGAAAATACTAAACCAAAGATTAAAGACTTACGGAATCGAAAATACGCAACTGAGAATAAGACAGGACACAACAGATATCAAGAAATACATTTCAAATCAAATCAATTTTGAAAAATCAACCTTGAATAAAAAGGATGTGCTTATCGCCAACTTGAGTAATCAAATAAAGAAAAACTCTTATAACAATGCGGCAATTTTGGCTGAAGCTAAAATTATTTTCCCTGAAATTGAAAATCTTTCGATTTCAAATCACATTTTTGATGAAAACAGTAATAATGCGAAAGTTGTTCCCGTTATGGTTTACAAAAGTAAAAAAGAACTTTCTAGAAGTTCACAAGTAAAGCTAATTTTATGGCTAAAGCAAAGGCTTTCTAAAGAAAAAATTGAGATTTATAGACAAATTTAAAAATTTACTTCTTGGTAATCTCTCTAAAAACAGCTTCTAGATTTTTATTTTTTTGATTCAGTTGTAATGTTTTTAATCCATTTGCTGTAGCAAAATCAAAAACTATTGGACGCATATCTTTATCAGCTAGAAATGTTAATTCCCATGTCATGTCATGAGTATTTTTATATGAAGTAAGATTTTCGATTTTAGCAATTACTTGCTCCTCTATTTTATAATCAAACTCGACTTCAATTACTTGTTCCTTATCGGCAGAAATTAGTTTATCTAATTTTTTATCGGCAACAATTTTACCATTATTAATGATAATTACACGGTCGCAAATGGCCTCAACCTCTTGCATAATATGAGTGGAGAGAAAAACAGTTTTGTCTTTCCCAGCATTTTTGATCACATTTCGTATTTCAATTAATTGGTTTGGATCTAAACCAGTCGTTGGTTCATCTAGAATTAGAACATCAGGATTGTGCAATAAAGCATTAGCAAGTCCTACACGCTGACGGTATCCTTTTGAAAGCTGTGCAATTTTTTTATGACTCTCAGTTGCTAAACCAGTAAGTTGAATTACTTCTTCAATTCGAGATTTCGCTACTTTGTAAACATCAGCATTAAACGCTAAATATTCTCGCACATATAGATCTAAATACAGCGGATTATGTTCTGGCAAATAACCAATAGAAAGCTGAACCGCTTTTTGGTTGGTAATTACATCATGTCCGTTTACAATAGCTGAACCCTCATCAGCATTAATATAAGTAGTCAAGATTTTCATTAGTGTTGATTTTCCAGCTCCGTTTGGACCTAAGAAACCAACAATTTCCCCTTTATTTACAGAAAATGAAATGTTGTCCAATGCTTTTTGAGCACCATAACTTTTAGATATATTGTTTACTTCTATTGACATGAACTAATTATTTGTTGCAAAAGTAAAAAGAAAAACGGGACGGACATTATTTTTCAACTTCTATTATGTAAAACCGTATTGGTATTAGTTTTCTCTCGTCAAAGATTGTATTTGATATTTAGATTTATATATTTATAAAAAAATAAAGACAATTTATAAATAACATGATTAAGGAAAAGAACAATCTATTTAAAACGTACAGCAGTATCATTTGGCTTCTCTGTGGAATTTCAGCTGGCAGTATTCTGGGTTTAGTTTTTGGGAAAGACGTAGAAATTATCAAGCCATTAGGCGATATATTTCTAAATTTATTATTTACAGCGATTATCCCATTGATATTTTTTACGATCGCATCTTCAATTTCAAATCTTGAAAGATCAGAAAAATTAGGAAAGTTATTTGTTGTTGTTATTGGTGTTTTTTTATCAACGGTGATTATTTCAGCTGTTTTAATGATTGTTGCGGTGTTAATTTTTCCTATTCATCAAGAAATTATTATTTCTAAAATTCCGTTTGAAAGTATTCAGGACTTGAGTTCTGGTTCACAAATCACACAGTTGCTTACGGCCAATGATTTTTATGAATTGCTTTCTCGTAAAAGTATGTTGGCACTCATTATATTTTCCTTTTTAGTAGGGTTTGCGAGTTTACGCTCAGGCGAAAAGGGATTTAGTTTTAGAGCTTTTTTAACATCCGGAGATGAAGTAATGAAGCAATTGTTACATATTATAATGAAAATGGCGCCAATTGGTTTGGGTGCTTATTTTGCCTATCAAGTGGGGATTTTTGGACCTCAATTGTTTGGAGCTTACGCAAAACCACTTGGACTTTATTATGCGGTTTGTGCCTTTTATTTTATTGTGTTTTTTACTTTTTATGCTTTTGTCGCTGGCGGAAAACTAGGAATAAAAGTATTCTGGAGTAATAACATAACGCCAGCGTTAACCGCACTAGGCACTTGCAGCAGTATTGCGACCATTCCCGCAAACTTAGAAGCAACAACTAAAATGCATATTCCCTCCTATATTAGAAATATTGCAATTCCGCTGGGCGCACCGCTGCACAAGGACGGGTCGAGTATGTCATCAGTGATTAAAATTGCAGTGATTTTTGCTATATTTGGTAAGGATTTTACAGATCCTTACGTTCTTCTTGTTGCGTTGGGGATTACAATAATAGTGTCAGTTGTTGAAGGCGGAATTCCAAATGGTGGTTACATAGGCGAAATACTAGCAATTACGATTTATGGATTTCCAATGGAACAAGCATTACCAGCAGCTATGATTGTAGGAACATTAGTAGATCCTATGGCAACTTTATTAAACGCTAATGGCGATGTGGTTTCAGCAATGTTAATAACACGAATTTCTGAAGGTAAAAAATGGCTTTCAAGTCAACTTGTTCCTTAGTTTTTTTACTGTTTTGTTTTTTTGAAATGTACGATCAAAAGATCCTAAATTATACAGCAGTAAAATTTAAATGGTATTTTTTGGTCATTTTTTTAATTATAGTGCATTTTAATAATTGATTTCTCGAGAATTCTTTTTTTGTTTAAAAAAAAGCGACTTTTTTTTTGAAGAGGTGGAAATAATTAATACATTCGCACAGAGTTTAATACAAACAAGTACTACAATGTTAAGTAACCGATTTTATTTTAGCAATTCTTATTATTTTTTCTGGAAACAGGATAGGGATTGTCGTATGGTTATTTAATTAGAAAATTAAATTGATAATTATAGTATACAATCCCGATGTGAATCGGGATTTTTTTTTGCCTAATATTTAAAAAAAATGAATAACAAAGTTGCAATTCAAGGAATAAAGGGATCTTTTCATCATCAGGTGGCACAGGAATATTATGAACAAAACGTGATTGTCGATGAGTGTTTGTCTTTTGAGGAATTGGTAGACAGCTTACTATCGGGCAAATCAGATCAAGCGATTATGGCGATAGAAAATTCGATTGCTGGGCCCATTATTCCAAATTATGCATTAATTGATAAAAATAATTTACATATTATAGGAGAGCATTATTTACAAATTCATCAGAATTTAATGGCTTTAAAAGGCCAGAAAATAGAAGATATTCACGAAGTACATTCGCACCCAATGGCTATTTTACAATGTATGGATTTCTTAAAAAAGTATCCAAAAATTAAATTAGTAGAAGATAAAGATACTGCTGAAACAGCGCGCAGAATCCAAGAAAATAAGCTTAAAGGAATTGCAGCAATCGCCAGTACAACTGCTTCGGAAATGTATGATTTGGAAATTCTAGCTCCAGAAATCCAAACGATTAAAAATAATATGACTCGTTTTGTTATAATTAAAAAAGAAAATTCGTTCGTTGCCGAAAATGAAATACAAAGAGCTTCAATCAAGTTTGAATTAGATCATAAACGAGGGAGTTTGGCCGCCGTTTTGAATGTAATGAGTGACTGCAAATTGAATTTGACCAAAATCCAGTCGTTACCAAAAATAGATACACCTTGGAAATATTCTTTTTTTGTTGATGTTACTTTCGAAAAATACGAAGATTACTCCAAAGCAAAATCTTTGTTAGTAATTATGGCGGAGTATTTTAAGGTTTTAGGAGAGTATAAAAACACAAAAGAGTCCTACTAAGCTAGAAAAAAGGAATAGGTATAAGATTGATTAAATGAAAATATCAGCACAAAATGATAACAACAGCTAAACGTTTAGATACAATTGAAGAATATTATTTCTCTAGTAAATTGAGAGAAGTGAGACAACTTGCTTCTGAGGGGAAACCCATTATCAATATGGGAATTGGAAGTCCTGACTTACAGCCATCACAAGCGGTAGTTGATGCGGTGAGTTTAGCCATGAGTGATCCAAATGCACATCAATATCAAAGTTATCAAGGGTTGCCTGAATTGCGTCAAGGAATGGCTGATTTTTATAAAAAAAATTATAATGTTGACTTGAATCCCGCTGTTGAAATCTTACCATTGATGGGTTCAAAAGAGGGAATTATGCATATTTCACTAGCTTTTTTGAATGAAGGAGACCATGTCCTGATACCAAATCCTGGATATCCTACCTACACATCGGTCACAAATTTAGTAGGGGCGGTTCCAGTATTTTATGATTTAACAGAACGCACAAATTGGGAGCCTGATTTTGAAGCCTTAGAAAAATTAGATTTATCGAAAGTGAAAATTATGTGGATTGGGTATCCGCATATGCCAACAGGAGCTCGAGGAAGCTTAGAATTATTTTCAAAGCTGGTGGCTTTTGCTAAAAAGCATCAAATTTTATTGGTTAATGACAATCCATATAGTTTTGTATTGAATGATAATCCAATGAGTTTGTTGCAAGTGGAAGGAGCTGAAGAAGTATCATTAGAATTGAACTCGTTAAGTAAAACTTTCAACATGGCAGGCTGGAGAGTTGGGATGGTTTTAGGAAATGCTGCTTGTATCGATGCCGTTTTGAAAGTAAAAAGTAATATGGATAGCGGAATGTTTTTTGGAATTCAAAAAGGAGCAATTGAAGCTTTAAAAAGTGACAAATCATGGTTTGATGCGATGAACGAAATTTATAAAAGAAGACGCGTTCTGACTGAATTATTGGCAGAGAAGTTGGGCTGTGAAGTACACAAAGAAGGCGTTGGATTATTTGTTTGGGCAAAATTACCGGACGGAATCACATCAGCGGAAAAGTTTATTGATAAAATCTTATATGAGAAATCAATATTTATTACGCCCGGAACTATTTTTGGGAGTAATGGCGAGGGGTACATTCGATTTGCGTTGTGTGTAAAAGAAGAAAAAGTGCAAGAAGCAATTGATAGATTCCTCCCCAAACCCGGCGAAGGACGGGCTTTGAGAAACTAATATAGTAATTATGATAGAGAGCAATTTAAACAAATTTCAAGTTCCGGCTTCCTTTCCTTTAGAGAGGGTTGGGGAGAGGATTTTTGTTATAGGAATAGGATTAATAGGCGGTTCAATGGTATTAGACATTAAATCGCTGCGTCCCGAAGCTACGATTTTTGGGATTGACAGTAATGAAAGCCATTTGGACGAAGCTATTGCTCTTGGTGTAATTGATGCTGGATCGACTTTTGATGATTTAGCTAATGCTGATTTTGTAATTGTTTCGGTTCCGGTTGATGCGGCGCTGACTGTTTTACCAAAAGTTTTAGATGCGATTGGCGACCAAACGATCGTTTTTGAAGTGGGTTCTACTAAAATTCCTATTTGCGAAGCAGTTTCAAATCATCCAAGAAGAAGAAATTTTATTGCTACGCATCCCATTGCAGGAACCGAATTCTCAGGACCGTCAGCAGCAATAACCGGATTGTTTCAAGGAAAAACTAATATTATTTGTGAGGTTGAAAGAACATCTTTCAAATTACAAGAAAAAGCGCTAGATTTATTCAAGCAAATGGGGATGAGGATTAGATATATGGATCCAAAATCACATGACAAACATATTGCTTATGTGTCGCATTTGTCTCATATTTCGGCTTTTATGTTGGGTAAAACCGTTATTGAAAAAGAGAAACACGAGCAAGACATATTTGATATGGCGGGTTCAGGATTTGAGAGTACAGTACGATTAGCTAAGAGTTCACCTGCAATGTGGACACCCATTTTTAAACAGAACAGAAAGCAAGTCGTGAAAACACTTGAGGAATATATTTCTAATCTCACTCAATTTAAAGATTTGCTAGTAAATGAGGATTATGATGCGATATTTGAAGAGATGGAAAGTGTAAATAGAATAAAAGAAATATTGAATGGGATGAGTCCTTCAACCTTAAAAGCAGAGGCTGTTAATAAATGAAATTAGACTTAAAAAAAATAAATAATTAGATAAAATGGAAAATAAAAAAGAAATGAGAAACTGGTTGAGTGAGTTTAATTTAACTCATCCACTTGTCATAGCAGGACCTTGCAGCGCTGAAACAGAAGAACAAGTATTGAAAATAGCGCACGAATTAAAAGATTCTGATGTAAGTATTTTTAGAGCAGGTATTTGGAAACCACGTACACGGCCCGGAGGATTTGAAGGTGTAGGTGAAATAGGATTGAAATGGTTGAAAAAAGCTAAGGAACAAACAGGATTATTGATGGGAACAGAGGTAGCAAATGCTACTCATGTAAAACTGGCTCTAGAATATGACATTGACGTTTTATGGATTGGGGCTAGAACGACAGTAAATCCGTTTGCAGTTCAAGAAATTGCAGATGCACTTGCAGGAACTAAGAAAATTGTTTTGGTTAAAAATCCTGTAAATCCAGATTTGTCTTTGTGGTTAGGTGGTGTAGAGCGTTTATATAATGCTGGAATTGAGAAATTAGGGGTAATTCACAGAGGGTTTTCGACTTATGAAAAAACAAAATATAGAAATATTCCAGAATGGCAAATTGCTATTGAGTTGCAAAATAAATTTCCTGATTTACCTTTAATCATAGATCCATCGCATATTACTGGAGATCGCAAAATGATTCTGGAGGTGACTCAGCAAGCATTAGATTTAAATTATGACGGTATGATTATAGAAACGCATATCGATCCGGATAATGCTTGGAGTGATGCTGCACAACAGGTAACACCAGATGCATTGAAGCAAATTTTTATTGATTTAAAAGTTCGAAAATTGAACGATGTCTCAGACGAATTTACTCTAAAAATGAAAAAATTAAGGGCTAATATTGATGTTTTGGATGCCACTTTAATAGAGCTTTTGGGTAAAAGAATGAAAGTAGCAGATGAAATAGGCCAAGTGAAAAAAGAAGCAAATGTTGCTGTATTGCAAAACAATCGTTGGAATGAAATATTAGGAAAAATGATTTTGGATGGAGAGTCAAAAGGCTTGACGGAAGAGTTTGTGCTAAGAATGTTCAAAGCAATTCACCAGGAAAGTATAGGACACCAAGAAAAAATACTGAATGCTTAAATAAATTAAGATTCAAGATTTTTCAGATCTCAAATTTTAGGATCCCAAAGCTTATTGTTTTGGGATTTTTGTATTTAAAGAATTCTTATAAAATCATAGGTCTAAAATCAGTATTCCTAAATCATAAATCCTTTATCTTTGCAAATTACTAGATTTGCATCACAGATCTAAAATTGTTAATCTTCAATCATAAATCCTATATGACAGGACTCGTTTATAAATCTACAGGAAGTTGGTACACCGTAAAATCTGAACAAGGAGATTTTATCGAATGCCGTATGAAAGGTAAATTCCGAATTAAAGGAATTAAAAGCACCAATCCTATTGCTGTGGGCGATATTGTCGATTATGAACTTGAAGAATCCTCAGATACTGTTACAGGAACCATTCATAATATTCACGAAAGAAAGAACTACATTGTACGTAAATCAGTGAATTTATCACATCAAATGCATATTATTGCGTCTAATATTGATCGTGTTTTTCTATTAATAACTATCAATAATCCGCCTACAACTTTTAATTTTATAGATCGTTTTTTGGTAACTGCAGAAGCGTACGGAATAGAAACAATTCTAGTTTTCAATAAAATAGATACTTTTGACGATGCTACGCTTGACGAACAATTATACATGCAACACGTTTATCAAGAAATAGGGTATAAGTGTTTGCGAGTTTCTTCAACCGAAATGAAAGGACTGGAAGAACTTAAACAACTGATGATTGGTAAAGTGAGCATGTTTTCGGGGCATTCTGGTGTGGGAAAATCAACACTAGTAAATGCCATGGAACCTTCTTTACACTTAAAAACAAAGACTATTTCAGAAGCTAGTAAGCAGGGACAGCACACGACGACTTTTGCTGAAATGTATGATTTGTCTTTTGATGCCAAAATCATCGATACTCCAGGTATTAAAGGTTTTGGAATTGTAGATATGGAAAAAGAAGAGATCAGTGGTTATTTCCCCGAGTTTTTCAAATTGAAAGAGCAATGTAAGTTCAATAATTGCTTACATAAGGACGAACCTCATTGCGCAATAAAAGCAGCTTTAGAAAGAGATGAAATCGCTTGGTCACGCTATAGAAGCTACTTAAAAATTCTAGAAGGCGATGATGAAAATTACCGCACTGATATTCATAATGAAGACCGAATCATTAGTGATAAAACGAGGGAGTAAAGCCCCCTAACCCCCGAAGGGGGAACTCAATTAGGGGTGTTTAAATTAAGTGTATTTTACGGTTTAATTCATTTTGAAATATGATTGAATATTTTTATTTACATTGTAATTGCTCCATTGGAGTTAAGGGGCTATGAAAGTAGTAATTCAAAGAGTTTCTTGTGCCTCTGTAACTATTGAAAATAAAGTAGTAGCTGAAATCCAGAATGGTTTATTGCTTTTAGTGGGAATAGAAGATGCCGACACACAAGAAGATATCGATTGGCTCTGCCAAAAGATTGCTAATTTGCGCATTTTTTCTGATGAGAATCAAGTGATGAATTTATCCGTAAAAGACGTTGGTGGCGATGTAATTGTGGTTTCCCAATTTACGTTACACTCCTTGACTAAAAAAGGTAATCGCCCTTCTTATATTAAAGCTTCTAAGCCAGAAATTGCTATACCACTTTACGATAAATTTATTCAAAAATTAGAGTTTAATTTAGAGAAAAAAGTTCAAGCAGGAGTTTTTGGTGCTGATATGAAAGTACTTTTGTTAAACGATGGTCCAGTAACAATTGTGATTGATAGTAAAAATAAAGAGTAAAGTAGTTATTGAATACTCGCATTGTGAATCACACGTTGTGGAAACGGTATGCCAATATTGTGTTCTCTAAAAGCTTTGAAAAGCGCAATGCGGTAGTCGCTCTTTATTTTTTCGATCCTAAAAATTTCGTCTGACCAAAAGAAAATTGAAAAATTTAAAGAAGAATCACCAAATTCCTTGAATCGAACAAATGCTTGTGGCTCTTTTTTTATTTGATCAAAATTTGTCGTAATACTAAGCATAATAGCAATTACTTGCTCGACATCGGAGCTGTAATCTACGCCAACGGAGACTTCAAAACGAGCATTAGTGCCGCTATGTGTCCAGTTTATCAACTGATTTCGGGTCAAATCTGTATTAGGTAAAATAATACTAGTATCTTCCCTTGTATAAACGGTTGTAGTTCGCAAGTTTATTTGTTCAACAGTACAAATCAATCCATTTATTTCAAGGATGTCTCCAACTCTAATTGTAGAATCTATCAAAATTATCAGTCCTGAAATGTAGTCGCTGAACAAGTTTTGCATTCCAAGTCCAAATCCAACTAAAAGCGCAGCAGATCCTGCTAAAAGAACTGAGATGTTGAAACCAATCACATTTAAGCCATAAATAATAGAGAAAATAATAATGACATACTTTGTCAACGTATAAATTGAGAATTTTTTAGCTTGATCAAATCTCGCAGTTTTGTAAATACTGAGGCGAACTAGTTTTAAAATTACTGCGATTATTGTAAACAAAATAACAATTTTAATTAAAGTAGCAATTTTAAATGTGAAACCATCAAAAGTAAAAATGGTATAATTGAAAATTTCTTTCATAATAAGTTAGTTACATTATCAATCGGACACCACCTAAATCAGCCACGCGATAGGAGAATTTATCTCCTGGGGAGCCTATAAACATAAAGTTTTTTGGGATTTTCCATTTTTCGGATAATTCGGTTATTAATGTAGGACCAAAAACTCCTTCGATTTCTATAAATTCAATATGGATTTCCGGATATGCTCGATCTAAAACTTCTAAGTCTATTTTTAATTTTAGATTTGAATTTGATTCTTGAATTACATTAACAATTTTAAGTTTTTTAGTGGTTTCATTGTTTTGAACATATTGCATAACTTTATTAAGAATAGCAACATTATCCCCTTTTGTAAAGAAAACAAATTCTTGAGAATTAATATTATTATGAAGTTTGTTTAAAAAAAGACTACTCGTCACAACAAATCTCCGCAGTGGATTATAAAAATATTCCATTGCTTTTATTATAAACTCAATGATAATTAATCTGTTTAGCATAATGAAAATAAAAGCTACCGCAGGAGTTAAATATTTTAAGAAAGTAAAGAATGATTTCTCATTTAAAATATAGTTCCCGGTAAAGGCCACGATAATTAGCGAAATAGCTAAAATCACAGATAGTCCCTTCGCTTTTTCTGGACGAGGTAGTTTTTTTCGTTTAAACTTCAGCAATAAATTTCCAATTCCAAACATTGCCATAACAGCAAGAAATGAAAAAGTGTAGACACCTGCTAACGACACTAAATTTCCCTTAGTAACAAATAATACAGAAATGCATAAAATTAAAAAGCTAATTATTATTCTGTGATTAGATCCGCGTTTATTTTCTTTTAAAAAATAGTTGGGTAAAATACGATCTAAGGTCATTCTTTTCAATAATCCAGTTACGCCTACAAATGAGGTCAAAACGGCACCGCATAGCACACAAACGGCATCAACTGAAATCAATAATGATAGCCAATTTCCTCCTGCGGTGTGCCCTAAAAAAGCTAATAATGATTCTTTATGATCTCCTAATTGTGCAATAGGAATAATGGCAATTAATAATAACGCAATAACTGGGTTAAAAAAAGTAACAATCACCCACATATTGCGCAATGTTTTCGGGAAAACTCCAGCTTGTTGCTCTTCCACAAAATTTGCAGAACTTTCAAATCCGGAAATTCCTAACATAGCAACTGAAAAACCCAAAAACAAGGTGTACAGTAAGCTATGCGTAGTTAGTGGGATTGCCCAGTTGAGATGAAAAGTTTGTAAACCATTGAAAACAACAAACAAAATGGAAGTTGCAACCAGTAAAATTAAAGAAATTAAGTGAAAAATAAAGATACCAACGGCAACTTTAGCTGATTCACCAATTCCAACAATAGCCAGAACTGTAAAGGATACTAAAACAACAATTGTTGCAATAGGAATAGAGATTGAATCAATAATATTATGTAAATAATGCATGGCTTCTGATGCTGAAATAACAGCAGTTGCCATATAAGAAAGCACTGTCAGTACAGCTGCAATCGACGCCATTCTTTTAGATGACGTGTTTAGTAAAACATTATATGCACCCCCGTTTAATGGCAATGCGCCAACTACCTCGCCATAAATTTTTCGGAATAAAAACAATACTACTCCAACAAAGAGTAATGAAATCCATGCATATTGTCCTGCGAAACCTATTGTTAAAGCAGAAACATATAA
This sequence comes from Flavobacterium micromati, assembly GCF_900129585.1. GTDB lineage: Bacteria > Bacteroidota > Bacteroidia > Flavobacteriales > Flavobacteriaceae > Flavobacterium > Flavobacterium micromati. Next base: position 25,197 of record NZ_FQWF01000001.1, on the reverse strand, counting down.
ACACGATGAGCTAATGTCATTGCCACAAATTGCAGTAGATTCTAATTGATTTAATTTTTTTTGGGAAGTTTTTGTCATTTCTAAATAATGGGTAATGGCTACCTAAATTTTAAACTGGTAACGCTCTAGAGTTGAGGGAATAAATAGAAATTAATTGCGTTTCCGTTTTTATTTATATTCAAAGATAAAATAAACTGATGAAAATCCAATTTTAAAATTCTTACTCTTTCCATAATTTTTTAAATTTAAAAGTTTTTAAATAAAATATTTACAAATAGGATTTTAATCGAAATAGTTTGCAAAAGTAATACAGTAGACTTCTAGCATTGTATATTTGTCTAAAATCACAACTATGAACCTAAAAAACTCCCAACTCGACGTAGATAATTGGATCAATGAACACGGTGTTCGGTACTTTAACGAACTTACAAATATGGCACAACTTACTGAAGAAGTAGGTGAAGTTGCTCGAATTATTGCCCGGCGCTACGGAGAACAATCTGAAAAGGAAAGCGATAAAAACAAAGATCTTGGTGAAGAGCTAGCCGACGTTGTTTTTGTGGTTTTATGTTTGGCAAATCAAACGGGAATTGATCTTCAAGCTGCTTTTGATAAAAAGATGGATTTGAAATCAATTAGAGATAAAGATCGTCACAAAAACAACGAAAAACTCAAATAATTTGCCATCGATAAATTATGAATTACAAACGAGGAATGTTAAATTGCGAACTTGAATTATAGTAATTTTAATTTTGCATTTTAACTCATCACCATAATATGGATTTACTGTTACAAACTTCCAACTCAAATTTAAAAGCTGAAATTGCAATTACTGGCTCTAAAAGCGAAACCAACCGCTTGCTGTTATTAAAAGCATTGTTTCCAAATGTTACGCTAGCAAATACATCAAATTCTGATGATAGTGAAGTAATGCAAGTAGCATTAAATGGTAACGAAGAAATAATTGACATTCATCATGCAGGAACGGCAATGCGTTTTTTAACCGCCTATTTTGCTGTGCAAGAAGGACGTGAAGTAGTTTTGACTGGTTCGAGCAGAATGCAAGAACGGCCAATAAAAGTTTTGGTAGAAGCATTACAACAATTGGGTGCTAAAATTTCTTATGAAAAAGAGATTGGATATCCGCCAATTCGCATCGAAGGAAAAAAAATCACAGCTTCTAAAGTGGCAATTGAAGCTAATGTGAGTAGCCAATATATTTCAGCTTTGTTATTAATTGCGCCACAATTAGAAAACGGACTAGAATTGAAATTAGAAGGAGAAATCACTTCGGTTCCATATATCAAAATGACTTTGGCTTTGCTAAATGACTTAGCTATTCAAACTAGTTTTAATGGAAATGTAATTACTGTGTTTCCTAAGAAAGAAGTTGAAGCTAAAGAAATGGTTGTGGAATCCGATTGGAGCTCCGCTTCTTACTTTTTTAGTTTGGTCGCTTTGGCTGATCAAGCAACTATTTCATTAACTAGTTATAAAGAAAATAGTTTACAAGGCGATTCAGAATTAGTTGCTATTTATAAAAAACTTGGCGTGGAAACTTATTTTGGAGAAAATAAAATCACGCTTACAAAACAGCAGCATTTTCAATTAGCAGACGTAAACTTCGAATTAAATAACACTCCAGATATTGCGCAAACAATTGTAATGACTTGTCTCGGATTAGGAATTGGATGCCATTTAACAGGACTTCATACTTTAAAAATAAAAGAAACCGACAGGCTGGAAGCCTTAAGAATCGAGTTGACAAAGTTAGGTGCAACGATCACCGTGACTGATGATAGTTTAACATTGATCGCTTCCCATAGCATTAATCAAAATGTAAAAATCGCAACTTATAACGATCATAGAATGGCAATGGCTTTTGCTCCATTAGCTATAAAAGTACCAATAATCATAGAAAATGCTGAGGTAGTTTCTAAATCGTATCCTGATTTTTGGAAGGATTTAAAAAGCCTAGGTTTTGAAATTTCGGAATAAAACTAGCGATCAAAAGTTAACTTTTTAATTAATTTGTGTCTTTATGACACAGTAAAAAAAAACGACCTTTTATTAAAAGCGCAGTAAATCAGCTCCTTTTGAAAATAAACAGCAAAACACTTGACAACGCCTATCTCACAATCGTATATTTGCAGCTGAAAGATTTTTGGATTCTAATAAATCCTAAATCTAAAATCTAAAATCCAAAATTTAATATGAAATTATCACATTTTCAATTCGATTTACCCAAAGAACTACTTGCAGAATATCCTGCTGAAAATAGAGACGAAGCTCGTTTAATGGTTATTGATCGTAAGAAACAAACTATTGAACATAAATTGTTTAAAGACGTTATCGATTATTTTGACGAAGGAGATGTTTTAATTCTAAATAATACTAAAGTTTTTCCAGCGCGCTTATACGGTAATAAAGAAAAAACAGGAGCAAGAATCGAAGTTTTCTTGTTAAGAGAACTGAATTCTGAACAAAGACTTTGGGATGTGCTAGTTGACCCAGCACGTAAAATTAGAATTGGAAACAAATTGTATTTTGGCGATGATGATTCCTTAGTCGCTGAGGTCATTGATAATACAACTTCTCGTGGACGAACATTGCGTTTTCTTTATGATGGCTCGTATGAAGAATTTAGAAATAAATTAACGGAACTTGGAGAAACTCCAATCCCAAAATACATTTCTAGAGATGTAACTCCAGAAGATGCGGAACGTTACCAAACTATTTATGCTAAAGAAGAAGGTTCTGTGGCTGCACCAACAGCAGGATTACACTTTTCGAAGCATTTGTTGAAAAAATTAGAAATTAAAGGAATTAATTTTGCCGAAGTAACACTTCACGTAGGGTTAGGAACTTTTAATCCAGTGGAAGTTGAGGATTTATCGAAACACAAAATGGATTCTGAGGAATTAAAAATAACGCAAGAAGCGTGTGACATTGTAAATCAGGCTAAAGCCAAAAAGAAACGTATTTGTACTGTAGGAACAACTTCAATGCGTGCTGTTGAAAGCTCAGTTTCTTCTCAAAATACGTTAAACCCTTTTGACGGATGGACTAATAAATTTGTATTTCCTCCGCATGATTTTGCAATTCCAACCTGCATGATTACAAATTTTCATACACCAAAATCAACATTGTTAATGATGGTTTCTGCATTTTGTGGTCATGATTTAATGAAAAGAGCTTACGCTGAAGCAATCGAAGAAAAATATAAATTTTATTCATACGGTGATGCTATGTTAATCATATAATCTGAAATCTTTTTAGAAACAAAAAAATCTCGTCAGTAATGGCGAGATTTTTTTTTGCTTTAACTAAAATCAAAATTCTTTAATCAACCTGATACGCAAGTCTCACTGTAATATGAGCTGTTTTGTTTTTTGATTGTGTATTAAAAGAGCCCCCATAAGAAAAATCTTCCGAGGAGTTTTGACCTGTAATTTGGAAAACACCCATATCCGATTTTTTAAGATTTCCCAAACTAGCATTTGCATTTTCAGCAATACTTTTGGCTCTGGAGCTAGCATCTTTTGTGGCTTCAGCAATCATTTGTATTTTTAATTCGGCTAGTTTCGTATAATAATATTCTGGAGGTGAGGAGTAAAATTCAACTCCTGAATTGATCAATTCGCTGGATTGTCTCGATATTTCTTCAATTTTATCTACTTCTTTAGACTGTATATTTACGCTTTGGGTCAAAGTAAATCCAGTGAATGTCTGCTGTCTCATTGTCCCATTTTCATAATAACTAGTTTCAAACTCTTTATTAAAATTTACAGCAGAGAAAACCATTTCATTAGCAGCAATTCCTTTACTTGACATATAGCTTTTAATTTTTGCCCTATCAGAATCTAATTCAGAGTATGCCTCTTTTAAAGTCATGCTTTTTTTAGAGAAAGAGCCGCTCCAAACAATTAAATCGGATACAAAGTCTTTTTTCCCAGAACCAGTAACGCTGATATTGTCACTGCTTTTATTCCGATTTTGAAAAGCATTTGAAAATAAATACGAAGAAATTACAATGGCAATAGCAATTATAATTACGTTTAAACTGTTTTTAAGCATAGTTAAATATGTTGATAGTTGAACAAATGTAATCAATTATTAGACCATGAATCTAGTTTAAAGTGTCCGCTAACTGAAATTAAATCATAATCTTCAATCCAATATCTGTGCTCTATTTTCTTTTTTTAGTATTTTTACCATTCAATTTATTAATTATGAATTTTAAAAACACACTTGAATTTGCGCAGCAACTTGATGCAAATGATATACTACATAAATACCAAGAAGAATTTATTTTTCCTCAGGTTAATGATAAAAAAGTCATTTATTTCACTGGAAATTCTCTCGGTTTGCAGCCGAAAAGAACTAAAAAGTATGTTGATGAGGTAATGGATGATTGGGCAAATCTTGCTGTTGAAGGACATTTTTATGCTAAAAAACCGTGGTGGGATTACCATGAACGTTTTGCAGAACCGTTAAGTAAAATTGTTGGCGCTCTGCCAAGTGAAGTTACAGTAATGAATACGCTTACAGTTAATCTTCATTTATTAATGGTTTCTTTTTATCGTCCAACAAAAAAAAGATATAAAATTATTTGTGAAGAAAAAGCTTTTCCATCAGATCAATATATGTTTCAGAGTCAAGTTGATTTTCACGGTTACAAACGGGAAGATGCAATTGTAGAAATTAAGCGACGCGATGGCGAACACAACATTCGTTTAGAAGATGTTTTAGCAAAAATTGAAGAAGTAGGTGAAGAACTCGCTCTAGTTTTAATTGGTGGTGTAAATTATTACACAGGACAAGTGTTTGACATGAAAACAATAACTGCTGCAGGTCACAAAGTAGGAGCTTGTGTTGGGTGGGACTTAGCACATGCTGCAGGAAATGTGAAATTACAATTACACGATTGGAACGTAGATTTTGCTTCTTGGTGCAGTTATAAATACATGAATTCAGGACCTGGAAACGCATCAGGTTGTTTTATTCATGAAAAACATCACAATGACGCAACGTTACCACGATTTGCCGGATGGTGGGGGCACAATAAAGAACGCCGTTTCAAGATGGAACAAACTTTTGATCCGGTTCATGGAGCCGACGGTTGGCAAATAAGCAATATACCAATTCTTTCTTTAGCGCCTTACTTAGCTTCAGTTGAAATGTTTGATGAAATAGGAATGGACGCCTTAATGCAAAAACGAGATTCAATAACTTCTTATTTAGAATTCATTTTGCACGAAATAGATAAAGAAACAGATAGTACATTTGAAATTATTACGCCAGCAAATCCCACCGATAGAGCTTCCCAATTATCTGTTTTGCTTCATGGCGAAGGTAGAAGCTTGTTTGATTATTTAATGAAAAATGGTGTAATTACAGATTGGCGCGAACCAAATGTTATTCGCTTAGCGCCCGCTCCATTGTACACATCTTACGAGGACATGTATAATTTCGGTCAAATATTGAAAGCGGGAATTATGAGTAAAATTAGTGTTTAACGCTTTGTAAATATTAATGCTAATTGTGTAACACTAGTTTACAATATTAAGCCGTACTTTGCGATTTAAAAACAAATTCAATAAATTATGAAATTAGTATATTTTTTTCTATTGTCATTAGTAATGATATCGTGTCAAAATCAAGGAAAAATGGATGTGCAAGCAGCAAAAAAAGCTACTGTAGATTCAATGAACGTGGTTATTGAAAAACAAAGAGTCATTGATTCTATGCAACAAGAAATGGTCAAAATTGAAGAGGCGAAAGTTGAAACTAAAAAGGAAGTTATTGTTGTTAATCAACAAGCTCCAAGATCAACAACTACTACAACAAGTACCACTACAAAAAAGAAAGGATGGAGCAATACAGCTAAAGGCGCTGTTATAGGTGCAGGTGTTGGTGCTGCGACTGGAGCTATAATTAGCAAGAAAAAAGTACAAGGTGCAATTATTGGTGGTGTTGCTGGTGCCGGAGTAGGTGCGGGTACAGGAGCTATATTAGACGCGCAGAAAAAAGATTAAATTTGTCTTTTTAAAAATTATAGAGTGTTTAAATTCGTTATGAATTTAAACACTCTTTTTTTTGTTAATAGGAATCCATATTATCAATTATCTCATTTGCCTTTACTTTTATTTTATACAATTCCTCTGGATTGATTTTGTTTAAAAGATTCAACATCATTGCCATTCTTTGATTTCCTTTAAAATACTCCTTTTTTTCATCCAGAAAATTCCAGTATAATGTGTTAAAAGGACATGCCTTGTCTCCAAATTTTTCCTTTACATTGTAATGACATTTAGCGCAGTTATTGCTCATTTTGTTGATGTAACTGCCCGAAGATACATAAGGCTTTGTAGCAATAATACCTCCATCTGCATATTGTGACATTCCTCGAGTGTTAGGCATTTCAACCCATTCAATCGCATCGATATAAACTCCTAAATACCATGCATCTACTTCATCAGGATGTATTTGAGTAAGCAAAGCAAAATTTCCAATTACCATGAGTCGTTGAATGTGATGGGCATAAGCTTCATCTAAACTTTGATTGATGGCGTGACTCATGCAATTCATTTTAGTTTTTCCTGTCCAGAAAAAATCAGGCAGTTTATTTGTGTTATTCAAAACGTTCATCTGGGAATAATTTGGCATTTCTTTCCAGTAAATTCCTCTAATATATTCTCGCCACCCTAAAATTTGTCTCACAAATCCTTCAACTTGTGAAATAGAAATGTAAGTTTCATTGGCATGATAAAAAGAAACAACGGTTTCAATGACTTCTTTTGGCGAAAGCATTTTACTATTCATTGCAAAAGACAAGCGGGAATGAAAAAGAAATTTTTCATCAGTGTGCATCGCATCTTCATAATCGCCAAAGTGCTTCAACAAATGGCTACAGAAATAATCTAAAACAACAAGAGATTGTTCTCTCGATGTGGGCCAACTAAAATTATTTTCATCAATATTCCCGAAAGTTTTAATACCAGCTTCTTTGATTTGCGTAACAAGTTCTGACACGTTTGCATGAAAATTTTTTTCTGCTGGAATAGGAACTTCGCCTTTGTATTTCTTGCGATTACTAGCATCAAAATTCCACTGCTTGCCCACAGGAATTGAGCCATTCATCAAGATATGATGTTTTTTTCGCATGTTGCGATAAAAATTTTCCATCAACAGCAACTTCTTTCCTTCATAAAAATCAGAAAGCTCATTGCGAGTCGTAAAAAAATGCTCAGAATCAAAAGCTTCAGATTCAATTTTTAAATTGGAACAAATAGTTTTTAATTGCTCGTCTAAGCGGTACTCATCTGGCAGCTGGTATTCGAATTTTTCAGCGGAGTATTTTTTGATGCAAAGTAGAATGAGTTTTTCTAAGTCTTGAGGATTTTTGACATCCGTAATTTGAAAATAAATAGCCTGATGTCCTTGACCTTTTATGGTTGTGTAAAAATTGCGCATCGATTGAAAAAACGCCACAACTTTCTGGATATGATGTTTTACATAATCAGTTTCCTGACGCATTTCTGCTAAAACATAAATGGTATTTTCATCGCATTCTTGAAACCAAGAATGTGTCAAATTTAGCTGATCACCAAGGATTAAGCGGAGTTTTTTCATTCTTATTTTTTGAAAAATGAAGTTGACGGAATTTCTTTTCGAGCATATTGATACCGATCAATTAATTTGGGTAAGCAATACCCATCAAGACCATTTATAGCAATAACATTTCCCTTGTCTAACTGCAACCAACCATCTTTGTGTTCCAATTGTTCTTCAAAAAATAAATTTTCGATTGAAGCGATTACATGAATGGTATCATTCTCTTTGATGTAATATTCGTTTAAATATTTACAATATAATTGCACTGGGCTCCCTTTTACAAACGGAGTTGCAATGTTATTTTTATATTCTTCCTCCAAATTTGTTTTGTCAAATTCAGAAATATCTAGATCATAGTTAGCGGAGGTGTGATGTGCGTCCTCAATCATATCAACTGTGATATGATTTACTGTAAAATATCCAGTTTCCTTAATGTTTTTGTAAGTACCACGGGGAACCGTTGTAGGACGCATAATAAATCCAATCATAGCTGGATTACTTCCTAAATGCGTTACACTGCTAAAAATAGCAACATTTGACTTTCCGTCTAAGGATTTTGTTCCAATTAAACTAGCCGATTTATAACCAGTGCAGGAGTTGATTAAATTTAGTCTTTCAATTTTCTCCATTTGAGAAATATCATCTCTTGAAATGTGTTTCATATTCTTGTAAATTTCAAACAAAGATACTTTTTGTTTAACCAAGTATAAAATAAATTAAACAAAAATTAAATAATTTTGAAACCTTAGTCGTTTAGTAGTTCCTGTTTTCTATTCAGGAACTTAAAATCATATATATTTGTTTTTCAATTTTTACAAAATGAAGATACTCAAAAAAATCGCATTTACATTATTTTTGATAATGGCACTCATAATCACTGCAGCATTTATTTACGGAATTTATTCAAAACCAAAATACAAAGGCGAACAACAACTTGCAAACATTCAAAAGGAAACAACAGTATATTTTGATGATTTTGGTGTTCCGCATATTTATGCATCATCATCTAAGGACGCAATGGTCGCTCTAGGTTATGTTCATGCGCAAGATCGATTGTGGCAAATGGAATTGATGAGACGCATAGCGCCAGGAAGGCTGTCTGAAATATTTGGGTCTGCTGCGTTGAAGAATGATAAATTTTTTGCCGGGATTGGAATCGAGGAAGCTTCTGCAAAAGCAATTGCAAAATTAGATAAAAACAGTCAGAGTTACCAGTTAACAATGTCATACCTAGACGGAATTAATCAATATCTCATAGAGGGAACAACGCCTGTTGAGTTTAGTTTACTTGGAATCAAAAAAGAAAAATTTACAATTAAAGACATTTACAATATTTTTGGGTATATGTCCTTTAGTTTTGCGATGGCTCAAAAGTCAGATCCGTTAATGACGGATATTCGTAATAAATATGGAATGGAATATCTAAAGGAATTTGGTTTAGATAGTTCCTATAATACGACAAGAATTAAAAATGCTAAGGACAAATCACAACAATATGCTGCAATTTCAAAATCGATTGTAGCAATCTTAGATGAGTCACCAATTTCCCCATTTATAGGAAGTAATAGCTGGGTACTTGCTCCTAAGAAAACGAAAAAAGGAAAAGTTATTTTTGCTAATGATCCTCATATTGGCTTTTCACAGCCAGGCACTTGGTACGAAGCACATTTAGTTACACCTGATTTTGAATTATATGGGTCTTATTTAGCGGGTACTCCGTATCCTTTATTGGGACATAATAGAGAATATGCATACGGTTTAACAATGTTTGAGAACGATGACATTGATTTTTATCAAGAAGAAATTAACCCAAAAGATAATAATAGTTATAAAACAGCCAGTGGTTTCAGTGCGTATCAAACACTAAAAAAAACGATAAAAGTAAAAGATAGCGCTGATGTTTTTTTAAATCTAAAAATAACACGTCATGGTCCAGTTGTAAATGATTTAGTAGATGGTCTGCAAAAAGATAAACCCGTTTCAATGTCGTGGATTTACACACAACAGCCCATCCAAATTTTAGATGCCGTTTATATGCTTTCGCACGCTAAAAGTAAGCAAGATTTTCAGAAAGGAGTAGCTCTTATTGCTGCTCCAGGATTAAATGTAATGTACGGCGATGCTGAGGGAAATGTGGCTTGGTGGGCAACTGGCAAATTATACAAGCACAATCAGGGTGTAAATCCAAATTTCATTTTAAATGGTGCAACAGGAAAAGATGATATTGCTGAATATTTGGATTTCTCCAAAAATCCTTCGGCTGAAAATCCAAAGTGGAACTACGTTTATTCCGCAAACAATCAACCAGAGCGAATTGACGGATTTTTATATCCAGGTTATTATCTCCCAGAAGATCGTGCCAAAAGAATTACTAAATTATTAGATCGTAAGTCAAACTGGGATATGGCCTCTGTTGGTAATATGCTTTTTGACAACACATCTTCTGTTTCACCAGAAGTTGTAAAAAACTTACTTTCGAATCTTGATGAAAAATTGCTTTCTCAAAATGAACAGCAAGCAGTAGAAATTCTCAAAAGATGGAAAGGCTCCAATAATCTTAACGATGTTGCTCCTACAATTTATAACAAATGGATTTTTAACTATTTAAAAAACACTTTCGAAGATGAGCTTGGTGCTGAAAACTTTAAAATGTTTCTTAGCACACACATTATCAAACAAATAGTTGCCAGACAAGTCAAAAATGAAAATTCATTGTGGTGGGATAATACAAATACAAAAGATGTAAAAGAAAATAGAACTCAAATAGTTTCAAAATCATTCAAAGAATCTATTGTAGCGTTAGAAGAACAATTAGGAACAGATGTTGAAAAATGGACATGGAACAATGTACATACTGTTGAGCACCAACATCCGCTGGGTAAAGTGGCGGCTTTAAAAGGGATTTTTAATGTTGGTCCTTTTGAAGTTTCTGGAGCTACTGAAGTAATCAATAATCTATTTTTTGATTTTACGGGAGACGGAACCTACGAAGTAAAAGGTGGCCCATCAACCAGACGGATCGTTGATTTTTCGGATGTTGAAAATAGCTGGAGTATTTTACCTACTGGACAATCAGGAAATCCACTGAGTGCTCATTACAGCGATCAAGCTGAGTTGTACAATGCAGGTAAATTTAGAAGAATGTTGCTCAATAAAGCGGAGATTGTTAGAACTTCAACAAAATTAGTGTTCAAGCCCGTTAAAAAGAAATGACTTTTAAAGTTTCCGAAATAATAAAGTGGTAGTTTTGCTTAACTTTTGAAAAAAATATAATGCAAACTCCTCAAAAAATTGCGGTTGTCGGTTCTGGATTAGTTGGAACTTTATTAGCAATCTATCTAAAAAAATTAGGTCACACAGTTCATGTTTATGATAGAAGTCCTGACATTCGTAATGTTGAATTTTCTGGTCGTTCAATCAACTTGGTAATGTCAAATCGTGGCTGGAAAACACTCGAAGACATTGGTCTTGATGACGAAATTCGCAGTATCGGAATACCAGTTGATAAAAGAGGAATTCACTTGCAAGATGGTAGTTATATAACGCAAAATTATGGAAAGGAAGGGGAAGCTATTTTTTCACTTTCGAGAGGGATTTTAAACCGAAAAATGATTGACCTGGCCGAAAAATCAGGTGTTGAATTCTTTTTTAACCAAAAAATATGGGATGTCACTCTGTCAAATGCAACTTTACATACGGGAGAAACCGAACGTGGCGAATGGACTGAAATAAAATTTGATAAAGTATTTGGAGCTGATGGAGCTTTCTCGAGAATTCGGCACAAAATGCAACGTCAATCTATGTTTGATTATTCGCAGGAATTCATGAAAATTGGTTACAAAGAATTACATATTCCAGCTAATCCTGATGGAAGTCATAAAATTGATAAAAACTCATTACACATTTGGCCTCGTGGCGAATTTATGCTAATGGGATTGTCTAATCTTGATGGAAGTTTTACCTGTACTTTATTTATGCCGTTTAAAGGAGAAAACTCATTTGAGCAATTACAAGATGAAAAATCTTTAGTTGATTTCTTTGCTACTTATTTTCCTGATACCGCTGCTGTCATCCCTGATTTAGTAGAAGATTTTTTCAAGAATCCAACGAGTTATTTAGTTAAAATGAAATGTTATCCGTGGACTTATGAGGACAAAGTCGCTTTAATAGGCGACGCTGCCCATGCAGTAGTGCCATTTTACGGACAAGGCATGAATGCTGGCTTTGAAGATATTACGATTTTAAGTGAACTAATTTCTCAGTATGGAGATGATTGGCACACTATTTTTTCTGAATATCAAAAATCACGCAAACCCAATGCCGATGCTATCGCTGAGTTAGCGGAACGAAATTTTAATGAAATGAGCGCTAAAACAGCCGATGAAAATTTCTTGTTACAAAAGAAAATCGAAAAATGGTTTTCAGACAAACATCCGGATAAATGGATGCCTTTATATAGTCGAGTAACTTTTAGTTTACAGCCTTACGCTGAAGCCTTGGCTATTGGTGAGTACCAAAATGAAATTATGCAAAAGGTTTTAGAAATGGACAATATTGCAGTGATTTGGGATTCAAAAGACGTTGAGGATAAAATTTTGGAACTTTTAATTTAAAGAAACTTTAACATCAACGGGAATTGCAGATACTAATTATCACTTTATTCTATAACTCAGACTATAATTTTTTTCTCTGATGAATTGTAAGACTAGGAGGGAAATAGTTATACAAAAATGTGTTGGGCCGAATTTTCTTATCTGCTTAAAAAAAGTGAAATTATTTTGATCTTACTTATTGTCAAGGAAAGCTTTTCTATTTTGTAATAGAACTCAAAAAGATTATAAAATAGACAAAAAATTTTAGATAAAATATTTCAGATTTTATATTTAAATCTAATTCATCGACCTCATTTCTAATTGACGGATTTTTCGAAAAAGATTTTACTGTAGAAATTGAAAACCATGACAATCAACCCCTAGCGTTTTCCAAAATTGAAGTTCTTCAAAATTCATTGTTTGTAATATCTGATTTAAAGGCCAACGAAAAATATCTGGTTATAATTGATTCTACGCTCTCAAAACCACAATATGATTTAGAAGGTTTTATCAAAGAATCTAAAATGGATTATCTACAAGCTACGATTACAGATCTACAAAAAGTTAAAATTAAAGAGAAAAATGCTTCTGAAAAACCGTTTTGGCAATCAAAAGCATTTATGTGGATTTGTATACTATTCGCAGTTGCAATTATTGGTTATTTTGCAATAGGATTGTTAAAAGACATGAAAAAGGATTAATTTACTATTCTCTATGCACTTTCTTAAAATCGAAAGCAGGAGTACAAATAGCAATATATTCACAAGGTTTATCAAAGGGATTTGAATATTGCACTCTAGTATTGGATTCGATTTTTATAGATTGACCAGCTTCTAAAATTATCTTTTCGTCTTCAATAATAAATTGTTTCTTTCCAGAAATAATATAGGTATATTCGTCAAATTCGGGTGTTTGAAAAGGTTCACTCCATGCTACTGGAGCAATCATGTGCGCAATAGAAATGTCTTTATTTTGAGTTGTTGCTAAACCGTGGTGCTCTTCAATTAATTTTCCATCGGTTGTAGGAACAATGAACGGACTGGTTTGGATAAAGTATTTTTTCATTTTAAAATAGTAGCATTTTAACAAAAATTAATTAATGATTATTTTTTTCTAAATAAATAGCGAGAAACAAACGCTACAGTAAATTTAAATTTAAAAGTGAAGTAAAATTGATGGGATAAATTTGTTATTTTTCAATTTTCGAAGATGGTTTTAACATTACGCGTAAAGTACTGTCATTACTAAAATAGCTAAACATCCAAGTTACAAAAATGGAGAGTTTATTCTTAACACTTAGTATTAACATTAAATGAACAAACATCCATGTAAACCAAGCCAATCGCCCTTGAAAACTAAATTTGGGTAAGTCAACAACTGCTTTTCGCTTACCTACCGTTGCCATGGCACCTTTGTCATGGTATTCATATTCGATTAATGCTCTATTTTTTTTACCGAGCTTGAAATTTTTGGCCAGTATTTTTGCTTGTTCAATTGCTACACTTGCCACTTGAGGATGACCGTTAGGATATTTAGGTGTAGTCATAAATGCAATATCGCCGAGTGCATAAACGTTTTCTAGATTTTCAATCTTATTAAATCTATTAACTATAAATCTACTTCCTCTTGTTACGCTTTCTAAAGGAATTCCCTCGAGTGTGTTGCCAATAATTCCTGCTGCCCAAATGACATTAGTAGATTTTATAATTTCCCCATTCAGCAGACTAACATTTTTGCCATCATAATGATTAACAATCGTACTTGTTTTTACAATTACGCCTAATTCTTCTAAATACTTTCGCGCCATTTTTTGAGAATCAACGCTCATGGGATTCAAAACATTGGGAGAACCCTCTAGTAAATATATTGTTAATTTGGAAAAATCTTTATCAGGGTAATCTTTTGGGAGAATATTTTTTTTCATTTCTGCTAAAGCTCCTGCGAGTTCCACTCCTGTTGGTCCGCCTCCAACGACTACAAAATTCATTAAGGCCTGAAATTCTTCGGGAGTAGCAATTAAAGCATCCTCAAAAGTTTGCAAAATTTCATTTCGAAGCTGAATGGCTTCTGGAACAGACTTCATAGGATAGGCAAATTTTTCTATTTCTGCATTTCCAAAATAATTGGTTGTGCATCCAAATGCTATTACAAGATGATCATAATCAAAATCGGCTATTGAAGTTTTTAAAACTTTATTAGAAGTATCCACACTAAGCACGTCAGCAATCCTAATTCGAACGTTTTTAGAGTGCTGAAATACTTTTCGTAGAGGAAATGAAATACTGGAAGGTTCGAGTCTTGCAGTAGCAACTTGATACATTAAAGGTTGAAATTGATGGTAATTATTTTTGTCGATTAATAAAACGTCAAAATCTGTATTTTCTAGATCCTGCGCTAATCGTAAACCAGCAAAGCCCGCACCAATAATTATAATTTTTTTTTGAATTTCCATATCTACTTTCTTTTCGAACCGCAAAGGTACAAATAGCTAAGAAGTTAGTCTTCTTTATTAACGTTTCCTATAGAAAATAAGGGTTTATCGATAGTGAAATAGTAATGTAAAGCTTTAAAAAAATTGTAATTTTGAACAGTTGTTTGTTCGAATTTGTATGAATTAACTTGAAGCAACAATCAGAGGTTTTTACCTGATTATTAGTTGATTCATTTTTTTTATGCAATAGTTTTGACCTTCTTTAGCAATTCCACTAAAATTGCCTTTAATATCCATCGCTAAAAAAGGACTTCCAAAAAAGGACAACTGTTAATAAAATACTTGAATGGTCTTTGTTTTTCCAGTTCCGGTTGCTCCTGCAATTAATCCATGGCGATTCATAGTTTTTAGAGGAACTCGCACCAAAGCCGATGCAATTGGTTCTCCTTCCAAGAACGCTCCGCCTAGAATAATACTTTCTCCTTTAAAACTGTAACCCTCGAGTATGTGGTTGTTGAAAGACTGTAATTTGTTTGTAATTTAATAGATTTTCAACGTGAGGCAGGTTATTAGCTTTTTACAAAATCAGCAATTTTAGTATAAAATTCATTTTTCTTGCTTTTATCTTGTTAATGTAGTAAATTTACGTGGTCGTTTAAAGAATTTTGATTTTAAAAAATTGTTCTAAATATTCATAAAATGTTACTTTATTACATCTATTCTAACTAATATATCTGCAGATTTCAACAAAAATGCAACGAAAAATGCGATAAAAATGATTATAAAATTTATTTAAATGTAATTATATAAAAAAAAGTTTTTTTATTTAAACTAAAAATATAAATTTGCTCCACTACAAGTTATTATAACTAAGATAATTTATTTAAAACTATTAAAATTAAAAAAAATGGCAAACGTTAAAAAAGAAAAAACGGCTAACGGAGGAGGAATGGTTTCAGGACTGATTATTGCTGCATGTATTGGTGTTGGAGTTTTGATTTGGAAATTCATCATGGGAAATCCTTCGAATTTTGAAGGAGGAAATCCTGAAACAGGAGTTCCATTGAATACTTTAGGACAAGTTTACCATGGAGGAATTGTTGTTCCAATATTACTAGGAATGTTATTGATGGTTCTTGTTTTTTCTATTGAAAGATTTGTTGTAATATCTAAAGCAGCTGGCAAAACTAAATTAGATGCTTTTATGACAAAAATTCAGTTGAGTATCAAAACTGGCGAGATTGACGACGCTATTATTTTATGTGACAAACAAGAGGGTTCTGTTGCAAATGCGATTAAATCAGCATTAGTAAAATATCAAGCAGTTAAGAAAGAAGGTTTCAATAGTGAAGAAGCAGCTGAGACTATTCACAAAGAAATAGAAGAAGCTACTTCTCTTGAAATGCCAATGTTGCAAAAGAACATGACCATCATTTCGTCATTAGTTTCTTTAGGTACACTTGTTGGATTATTAGGTACGGTTGCTGGTATGATTAAAGCTTTTGGTGCTCTAGCTGCTGCTGGAACTCCTGATCAAGCTGCGCTTGCGGCTGGTATTTCTGAAGCGCTTATTAATACTGCTACAGGTATTGGTACTTCAGCTGTTGCAATTATCTCTTATAATTTCTTTACTTCTAAAATTGATGATTTAACTTATTCAATTGATGAAGCTGCTGTTTCAATTGTAAATTCTTACAGAAGATTCAGAGGAAGTTTGAAGCAATAATATATTGATATTCGTATCAATTAAAAAATTAAAAGAATGGCTAAAATAGTTATAAAGAAAAATGCGGGGTCAACAGACATGACTGCGATGTGTGATGTCGCATTCCTGTTACTTACCTTTTTTGTGATGACATCTACTGCTAAAATTCCAGAGGCTTTACCTGTAGATACTCCCGCTTCAACTGTTCAGACAAAATTACCTGAAACAGATTTAGCAACTTTAACTGTGGGTAAAGGAAAAGTATTCTTTGATCTTAAAGGAAGAGCTATTCGTAAAAAAACCCTGCAATTAATGGGTGAAAAATATGGTGTAGCTTTTTCAGAAGAAGATAAAGAAAAATTTGCCTTAATGGATGACTTTGGTGTTCCAATTGAAAGTCTTAAACAGATAATCGATTTAAAAGCGGCTGATAGAAGCAAAGCAAATCAACCGGGAATTCCTGTGGATTCTTTAGATAATCAATTGCAAGACTGGGTTCGTAATGCTCGACTTGCTAATATCGAGATTAATGATAAGGAATTGCAAATTGCCATTAAAGGTGATGCAAAAGAGGAATATCCAGCAATTAGAAAAGTGATGGATATTTTACAAAATCAAAAAATCAATAGCTTTAGTTTAGTTACTGGTTTAAGAGGAAAAGATTTTTAATAAAAAAAAGACACTAAAATGGCTGAATTAAATACTGGCGACGGTGGAGGCAAAAAAGGTGGAAAAGTAAGAAGTAAAAAGGCAAATGCAAAAGTAGATTTAACTGCAATGGTTGATTTAGCTTTCTTGCTTATTACATTCTTTATGCTTACTACTACGTTGTCTAAACCTCAATCGATGAGCTTGGGATTGCCAGATAAAAACGAAAAAGGGGAAGATATTAAAGTCGATGAAAATCGAACTATGACTGTTTTGCTGGGAGATAATAACAAGTTAGTTTTTTACATGGGATTATTATCAACTCCATTAGCAGGTCCGAAAGATTTGGTTTTTGGAAAAGACGGTATTCGTCAAGAATTGTTAAAAAGAAAGAAAGAAGTTTTAGCATATTCAACTGCAAAGGGCAAGCCTGACCAGGGAATGATTGTAATAATTAAACCAAGTAAGAAGTCTAATTACAAAAATGTGATAGACATCCTTGATGAAATGGCAATTTCTGACGTTCCTACTTACACGATTGTTAATGATTTTTCGCCTGAGGAAACAAAATTGTTAGAAGGAAAACAAGAGTAATCTTGTTTTCTTAATAACCTAATAATTAAGAAAAATGAAATTAGACATATTAAAAAATCAATGGCTTGATATTGTATTTGAAGGACGTAATAAAGCGTACGGAGCTTATCAGTTAAGAAAGTCAAACAGAAAAACTACAATTAAAGCGCTAATTATTGGTTCTGTTTTTTTTGGTCTTGCTGTGGCTGCCCCTGTTCTGATAAACTTAATTCCTAAAGGCGAAGATAAAGATATGGACCGGGATATTAAATTAACCGCCATTAAATTGCCTCCAAAACAAGAAAAACCGAAGTTAAATGTTCCACCACCACCTCCACCTCCTCCAAAGGTCGATCAAGTAAAATTTGTGAAGCCAGTGGTTGCGAAAGCAGAGGATGTAACTGAAGAGCCACCTAAAATTATTGAAATTAAGGAGAAGAAGTTGGGTGCAGTAACTATAAAGGGTGATCCAGATGCGATCTTAACTGTTGAGCCAGTTGGAACTGGTAAGGCAGCAGTAGTAGAAGCAGCTGATGATAATACAATTTATAATACGGCTGGTATTGAAGTTAAACCAGATTTTCCTGGGGGAATAGAGAAATTCTATAAATTTGTAGGTAGTAACTATGTTACACCAGAAGAAGAAGGTTTAAAAGGAAAAGTTTATGTAACTTTTGTTGTAGAAAAAGATGGATCTTTGACTGATATAAAAGTTATTAGAGATATTGGTTATGGGACAGGAAAAGAAGCGATTAGAGTATTGAAAAAATCGCCAAGATGGGCTCCAGGAGTTCAAAATGGTAAGCCTGTAAGAGTGCTTTTTTCTTTACCAATAACAATTCAATCACCTGATTAATGCCAAATAACATATTAGACAATATTATGAAGAAATCGCCGAAAGAGCGATTTCTTCTAGTTATGGCAATTTTGTTTTTATTGCTTTATTTTGCTTTAGGATTATTTGTTATATTTATGAAAAATTTTCCGCTTAATATGGATTATAAATATAGGATTGCTTTTGGATGTCTGTTAATCATATATTCTTTTGTTCGATGCTACCGCATAATAATTGATAATAAAGACTAAATAATGAATTATTTTTTAAATCGCGCCTGCTTTTCAGGATTTGTTATAGCGTTACTTGCTATTGGCTGTAAAAACGCAGACTCCAACAATGAAACTATTATTAAAGGGACCACTAATTTATTAGTTGATGAATCTTTTCTACCAATAATTGAAGATCAGGTAGCTGTTTTTCAAGGTCAGTATAATGCTAAAATAGTAATAGATGCAAAGTCTGAAAAAGAAATAATTCGTTCGTTTCTTCAAGACACTTCTCGTATCGTTATTCTGTCTCGGAAATTGAATGATGAGGAGAAAACACATTTTGAAAAAATGCAAATAAAGCCAAAAGTCACACAAATAGCATCTGATGCTATTGCTTTTATTTCGAATAAAAGCAATAAAGACACGTTAATTTCGTTGGCTGAGGTAATACTCTTTATGCAAGGGAAACCTCAAAGGAGAATAAAAGGATTGGTGTTTGATAATCCAAACTCAAGTACTGTAAGATACATTACTGATTTGGCTGGAATTAGTAACTTACCACAAAAAGATGTCTTTTCTTATAAGTCAAATAAAGAAGTGATAAAATTTGTTTCGGAAAATGAAGGAATGATAGGTGTTGTTGGGCTCAATTGGTTATATCAACCTTCTACTGACATAATTAAATATGTTGAAAATATTAATGTTTTAAGTGTACAAGGAAAGGGAAGTACAACGTTTTTTCCACCAACTCAAAATAATTTGGCGGAAGGATCTTATCCTTTGGCACGTGATTTGTTTATAATTAATTGTCAAGGCACATCAGGATTAGGAATGGGTTTCGCTTCATTCGTTGCTGGTGATGTAGGACAAAGAATAGTTTTAAAATCAGGATTGCTACCAATACGCATCCCAGGCAGAAAGATTCTAATTAGAACAAAATCCAAAAATGATGATAAATAAATTAACTACAATGAATATGAATAAAGTAACAATTTTAAGTGTTGCCATTTTAGCATCAGCTTTTACGGTACAAGCGCAGGACATTAATCAAGCTAAAAAAGCAGTTGATGCCGAACAATTTGAAAGTGCAAAAACAATTTTAAAAACTATAATTAAAGATAAACCTGCGAACGGAGAGGCGTTCTATACCTTAGGTAATGTTTATTTAACACAAAAGATTCAGGATTCCGCTAAAATTTATTTTGACAAGGGTATAACCGCATCTGATGAAGGCCAATTAAATTATATCGGTTTAGGTCAAATGGATCTTAATTCCAATAATGTCCCAGCAGCGCAAGCTAATTTTGCACTTGCAACTAAAGAGATGAAAAGGAAAGATTTTCAGGAGTTCATTTATATCGCAAGAGCTTATATGAACGCTGAGAAACCTGATTATAAAAACGCGTTAACAACTTTAAACAAAGCAGTTGTTATTAATTCTCAAGATGCACAATTGCAGTTGGCATTAGGAGATGCATATTACGGAGAGGGAAAGCAAAATGAAGCTTTTATAGCTTATCGAAGTGCATTTCAATTAGATAGCAGTTTGCTTAGAGCTAAAATGCAATTGGGTGTTTTATTGAAAGGCGCAAAATCTTATGATGAAGCTTCAAAAGCCTACAATGAAGTAATAGCTATAAATCCTAATTATGGTCCCGTTTATAGAGAATTAGCCGAAACTTATTATAAAATCGCGCGTAATAAGCCATCCCAAGCCGCAGCCAATTATAAAATCGCCCTTGGTCATTATGATAAGTACATGTCTTTAACTGATTATTCTATTAATTCAAGAATGCGTCGTGCCGATTTCTTAATTTTGATTGAGGATTATGTAGCTCTTGAGGTTGAAGCAAAAAAAATGATCGAATTAGATAAAGTAAATCCGAGAATCTATCGTTATTTAGGTTATTCAGCTTATAAAAATGGAAATGTTGATGTTGCTATTAAATCCTTAGAAAATTTTATTAATTCTCCTGGAAACAAACCTATCGCATTAGATTATTTATACTTAGGTTTAACCAAAATTAAAAAAGGAACTAATCCTGAAGGGACAGCTATTGATTCAACTGCGTTTAAAACAGGATTAATGGATATCAAAAAATCAATTGAAATGGAACCGCTCGCTGTGCAGGAATTAAGCGCAGTTGGGAAAAATCTTTTTACTCAAAAAATGTATAAAGAAGCGGCAAGTATTTTTGAATTTGGAGCAAGTACACCGGAATCAAAAAGCTTTTTGGATGATAATGTATACTTTGGTTTAGCAAATTATTATGCCAATAGTGGTAAAGATGTGAAAGTAGATATCGTTGCTTTGCAAAAAGGCGATGCGGCTTTCGACAAAGTATTAGTAGCATCACCTATTTATTTAGAAGCGTATTTATATAAAGCAAGAACAAATAGATTGTTAGAAAAGGATGATCTAATGGTTAAAAACTATGAAGATTATATTGCAAAAACAACCGCGCTTGGTGCAGAAGAAATAGCCAAACCAGCTGTTAAAACTAAATTTGTTGAATCTTACAACAACATGGCAGCGAGTTTTGCTAATACAAATAAACTTAAAGCCATTGAGTTTTTTAATAAGACTTTGGCAATTGATCCAACTAATAATTATGCAGCAGAATCTATTAAAATATTGAAGTAAATTATTTAAAAGTATTGAAACCGATAATCTTGCGATTATCGGTTTTTTTTTGATTAAACTTTTTACGCGCCAAGGTATTTGTTCTACATTTTAAAGTGATTTTAAAGTAATTCTAAGATATGTTTATCGCATTCTTAGATTACTACGTTTTTCAAATAAGTTCCTTTTCAAATTACCTATCTTTGCACTTTAAATTAAATCAATGTTATCAAAAGAAGTACAACTAGAAGTTAATAGAGGAGCAATGTTACCTCTGATGGAGGAATTTTATACCATTCAAGGAGAAGGTTTTCATACAGGTAAAGCAGCTTATTTTATTAGAATTGGAGGATGTGACGTTGGATGTCATTGGTGTGATGTCAAAGAAAGTTGGAATGCCGAATTACATCCGCCTACAGCTATTGATTTGATAGTCAATAATGCTAGTAAATATTCGGAAACGGTTGTTGTAACTGGTGGTGAGCCCTTAATGTGGGATATGAGTTTACTTACGCAGAGGCTAAAAAATCTCAATTTAAAAGTTCATATTGAAACTTCTGGCGCCTACCCTTTATCTGGGTCATGGGATTGGATTTGTCTTTCGCCAAAGAAAAATAAGTTACCTACAGAAACTGTGTACAATAATGCAAATGAGTTAAAGGTTATTATTTACAATAAACATGATTTTATCTTTGCAGAAGAGCAAGCAGAAAAAGTGAATCCAAAGGCGATTTTATTTCTTCAGCCAGAATGGAGTAAAAGTGAGGAAATGACACCCTTTATTGTAGAGTATGTAATGAAAAATCCGAAATGGAGAGTTTCATTGCAAACGCATAAATATTTAAATATTCCATAATAATTATAAACCCCTTAAACTTTTTAAATGATTAAGGGGTTTATAATTAAAAATAAATGCCCTTATTGAAATATCTAATTTTTTTCATCATTTAAATGAAAAGCTTTGCTAAATAATCGTAATGTTCTCCTTCTAAAATTAAATTACACCTGAGTCCATTGTCATTAGCAGCATTTTGCAACGTGTTGTAATCAAGATAAAGCCATGGAAAAGAATCTTCTTTTTCTCCTTTATAAGTTACAGTAAATTGTAATTCTCCGTAATAACCATCTGCGGGAATTACAAACGCTCCCTCATCATCTTCATCAAACATGTAAATAATATCTGAACTGTCAATTAGGATTTGACCATTAGGATTTAATAAGGATTTTAATTTTTGAAGAAATTGAGATGTATTTTTTAGTGTGCCAAAAATCCCTGTCCCATTCATAAGTAATAAAATTGTATCAAATTTATTTTCGGAATTATTAGATTCCATTTTAAGGATATTTTGAATTTTTACATTTTGCAAACCGCGAAGTATACAGGCTTTAACTGCATTTTCAGAGATGTCAATTGCAGTTACTTCTAAATTTCGTTCCTTCTGTAAATACAAACTGTGACTTCCTGCACCGCAACCAATATCTAGAATCTTACCCTTTGAAAGTAGCATTGCTTTTTGCTCAAGTATTGGCATGTCTTCAAAAGAGCGAAATAAGTAGCTGACAGACATTTCGTCTTCATCAGAAATGGAAGTCTCTGTAATTAAATCCTCAGGAGAATTATTAGTTTGATAGTCAAGTATGGCTTTTCCAAAAAGATCTTTCATAAAGTATGTGTGAGAAATAGCTATTCTAATATTGTGAAAAGCAATGGAATTCTCAATTATTTGTTATTTGTTTGACATTTAGAGGTTGTAGTCCCTACTTTTGTAGCATCAACTTTAAAACGTAAAATTGAAACCAACTTTAAACGACCTGCCTAAAGAAGCCAAAGATAAGCATATCGAAAACAAAAAGTATTTCGATAAGTTAAAAAAGAAAACACCAAAAAATTTAGATTACGTAATGCAAGATTTGCACGATGCTGAATTTAAAAAGACAAATTGTTTAAAATGTGCAAATTGCTGTAAAACAACAGGGCCGCTGTTTACGTCAGCCGATATCGAACGTGTTTCAAAATATTTAAGACAAAAACCACAACACTTTATAGATCAGTATTTACGTATTGACGAGGATCAGGATTACGTTTTGCAAAGTGTACCTTGCACTTTTCTAGATCAAGACAATGCTTGTATGATCTACGATGTACGTCCAAAAGCATGCAGAGAATTTCCACATACTGATCGAAAAAAGTTTCAACAAATTACAGATCTTACTCTGAAAAATGTGAGCATTTGTCCCGCAGCTTTCAACATTGTTGAAGAAATGAAAAAAAGATTACCATTATAGAAAAACGCTAAATAATGATAATCACTAGCTCACAAGATATAATAATCTTTCCTTTAAATTTTTAGTTCTATCAATTAGACATTTAAAGGTTTTAGCTGTATTTTTGGGCTTAACATTAATGGCTAGTAATTAAATTGTCATTTCACACACAATCATTTGAATTTAGAATATTTTATCGCTACGAGACTAATCACTGCAAAACATTACAAAAGCAGCATATCGGCACCAATAATAAAAATTGCAATTGCCGCAATTGCAATTGGAATGATAATGATGATCATATCGGTGGCAACTGGAATAGGTCTCCAAAAAAAAATCCGTGAAAAAATTGCCGCTTTTAATGGACATATTATTATTTCAAACTATGATAACAATCTTTCCGAAGTTACTTTAACACCCATTTCCAAAAAGCAAGACTTTTATCCCAGTTTTACTTCTGTTACAGGAATAAATCATATTCAAGCAGTAGCTACTAAAGCCGGAATAATACGAACAGAAACTGCATTTGAAGGAATAATTCTGAAAGGAGTAGGCAAAGACTACAAGTGGAATAATATAAAAGAATATTTAGTTTCAGGTAAATTGCCAGATTTATCAAAGAGTCTTAATCCAGAAGTCGTAATTTCTCAATTTTTAGCTAATAGACTAAATCTTAAAGTAGGTGATGTCTTCAATACTTTTTTTATTAAAGAAGAGCAAAATAAATTGCCTAACATTCGAAGATTTAAAATCACGGGTATATTTAATTCAGGATTTCAAGAATTTGACGCTACTTATGTAATAGGAGATATACGGCATTTGCAACGCATTAATAAATGGACGGCAAATCAAGTAGGAGCATTTGAAGTTTTCATTAATGATTTTGATGACATTAAAAATACTGGAGAACAGGTTTATGCGCAAACTTCCTCAACCTTAGATACTAAAACAATAATAGAAAAGTACGATTATATATTTGAATGGCTTAAATTATTTGATTTCAATATTATTGTAATTTTAGTGGTAATGATACTTGTGGCTACAATAAACATGGTAGTTGCATTATTAGTGCTCATTTTGGAACGCACACAAATGATTGGAATACTCAAAGCATTGGGAGCAAACAATTGGTCCGTTAGAAAAATATTTCTTTACAATGCTCTTTACCTAATTGCAAGGGGACTTTTCTGGGGAAACTTGATAGGAATACTGCTATTGTTAATGCAGCAACATTTTGGTATAATAAAACTTAACCCAGAAAACTACTATGTGAATCAAGCTCCGGTTTACTTTAATTGGGGATACATTATGTTATTAAATGCGCTTACTATACTAATTTGTTTCACAGTTCTGCTCATTCCCTCATATATAATCACTAAAATTTCTCCCGTAAAAGCCATCCGGTACGATTAAGTTATTCCACCGTACAATTTCAAGAATCATTTTATTTATATAAAGTTATTTTTCCTTTCCCAACCATACCCCACGGTTGCAAAGGTGGGATTTTCATCAACTTGCACTTGCAATTTCAGCTTTACGATTTCAAGATTCATTTCATTTACACAAATTTATTTCTCAACCCAAGCAAACCCTACGGTTTCAACCTTGGGATTTTTAGCAACCATTGCAAGTTATTTCAATCATAGGATTTCGAAATCGTTTTCATTTTCACAAATTTATTTATCCTTTCCTATCT
>NZ_FQWF01000016.1 GCF_900129585.1 Flavobacterium micromati | reverse complement strand
CCTTCGTTTGTTCCTTGCAAGGCAAAGATATTTATTAATTTTGTATGTTTGTAAAACTTAAAATGTTAAAGTCCGATTATTAGGGGGTTAGACCAATTTTAAGAAATTTAATTTTTTTTTTAACTACTAGATCGCAATAGGGTATTTTATTAAAATTTTAAAATTCGCAATTATTAAATCTAATGATTCACGCTAATCAAGGGTTGAGAAAACAAGAAGTAATGAAGAAGATCTTTCAAATTATTTGTTTAATAGTCTAAAAATCAGGATCAAATAATATATAAAACGCACATTCAAAGATATTATTATTCAGATTAAAGCTTAAAAATTGGCAAAATCTATTCAACAATCTGCGATAAATTTGAAAAATATTTAAAATATATCTATGAGTGATTCAGTAATAACAACAAATAGGATTGGCTTAAGTCTAGTTAATATATGGTAAATTGATAATTTCTTTAAATTCATACCAAGCCGAGAAAGAAGTAGCTATCATCGCTATTGTTTTCTTTGCGGGGTTTTGGTTCTGATCGATGATTGATTTTAAAGCATACCAGTTTAAGGTAGTGTTTCACTAACTGTGTAAGTTGAAAAGTTATTCTGAAAAATTTTGAGCCCTTAAAGCTCAAAAAATTTTTCGGAAATAACTTTTTAACTATTTTTATATTTTATACAGCTATGATAGACAAAGAAGAATTATTGAACAGCAAGGACTTTTATAAGTCTTTTAAAACAGGAGAAGATTTAACATCATTCTTCAAACAAATGCACAAGCGAGCGGTAGAACACATGCTTGAAGCCGAACTAGATGACCACCTTGATACGGAAAAACATCAAAAAACCAAGGAAGGTAATTATCGTAATGGACATCAAACCAAGAAGATAAAATCTTCAATGGGAGAAAGTGTAATCAAAGTTCCTCGTGATAGAGACGGTACTTTTGAGCCCGCATTAGTGCCAAAAAGGCATAATATAATCGATGGTTTGGAAAATATTATTATCTCTTTTTATGCCAAAGGTATGAGTGTAAGTGATAGTGAAGAGCAAATCAGAGAAATGTATGATTTAGATGTTTCTACTTCAACAATTTCAAGAATAACCAATGCTGTTTCAAGTGAAATTATTGCTTGGGAAAATCGTCCTCTAGAAGACTTATATTTAATTGTTTGGATGGATGGGATTGTTTTTAAAGTTCGTGAAAACTCAAAAGTGATTAACAAAACTATCTATCTTGCCGCTAGATTATAGGGCGATGGCAAGAAAGACATTCTAAAAATGTGGTTTGGAAAGAATATGACTATTCCGATGAAAGTGGACACCTCATTCCGGAGTAAAGTGTACAGTAGTTTTGATGATGATTTCTTGGGTTAAAATTAGACAAAAACTTTTATTGTTTTTTCATTTTTTTTCTCATGGATTCTCCCTTGAGTTCAAAGCGGACTGCCGAGTGGATAATTCGATCCAAAATAGCATCTGCGATTGTCTTTTCTTCAATGAGATCATACCAGTTTTTCACCGGTAGCTGTGAGCAAAAAATGGTTGCCCTTTTTTGATTTCTATCCTCTACCAAATCCATTAGGATCATCTGTTTTTCATTATTGATGGCTTGTAGTCCAAAGTCGTCGATAATCAACAAATCGTGATTCTCGATCTTAGTGAGTTCCCTGATGTAAGAGCCATCTGCTTTGGCCATGATTAATTTTTGGAATAGTTTGCCCAAATTATAGTAAAGTACTTTGTAGCCTTTGATACAGCTTTGGTGTCCCAAGGCTGTTGCTAAAAAACTCTTTCCTGTTCCAGTACAGCCTGTGATGATTAGATTTTCATTTCGGTCAATAAAGGAGCAGTCCGATAAACGGGTAAGAAGGTTTCGCTCGAGATTGTGATCATCGGTATAGCTTATCTCCTCTAAAGACGCTTGATAATGGAACTTTGCATTTTTGAGTAATCGCTCGGTTCGGCTATTGTTGCGGTGATTATCTTCTGATTCAATGAGCCAGGCAATAAACTCATCATTAGTAAATGTGCCTTGGTTTCTGGTTTCGAATGAAGATTCATAAGCTCGTTTCATTCCGTTTAAACGCATTTTCTGCATCTTTTCGATAGTGGCATTTGTGTTAATATTTTGATTTAATTTAAAATGTTAAGCATAATATTCGGGCCCTCTGATATTGTCATGATTAGATAAGGAGACATTGAATAAATCCAGTTCTTCTTCTTTATCAAGTCCTCTCTCTAAAATATTTTTGATAGAATTATAGCTTACTGCATCGTAGCTTAGAGCCCTTTTACAGGCATTATTCAGGCGTTCTTTGTCTATTTTAGCTGCCATGCTCAATATTCCCAAGCAACTCTTATAACTATGTTCAGGATACTGTTTTTTATCCAATATTTTCTCAATGTATTCCTTTGTCCAAGGACCTATTTTTTGCGCCCAAGTGATAAAATATTCCGAACTCCAATCGGCATTGTAGGTGTGACTCACAGGCATATGTTCCTTTACGGTCACATAGTGGTAAGCCTTGCGACTGCGCGGGTGAAGAGCAATACGGGCTTGGTGATGGTAGATTTCCACTATGCTTTGGGTAAGGATCAACTTTACTTTCTTTCCGATATAGGCATTGGGTATGCTGTAATAGTTTTTATCAGCAGCATAATAGACATGGCAATTCTTCTGTACTGTAGCGATTTTATAGTCTCTCAGTTCGTATTTCTCCAAAGGCAATGGCTTTAAAGCATCCTTCTCTATTTCTAAAAAAAGACCGGTACGACTGTGTTGTTTTTTCTGAAAAGGGGTTTGATTGTAAATCAAAAGAAGCTCCTTTATAGCCAAATTCAATTCCGTAATACCGTAAAATTCTTTATCTCGAAGAGCCGCATGGATGCGGGTGTAAGTAATATTTACGGCACCTTCGACAAAGGATTTGTCCTTAGGCTTCAAGGCTCTGGCAGGCATTATTGAAGTGTTGTAATGCGAAGCAAAGCAGGCAAACTGTTCGTTTATATGGGGTTCGTATTTATTGGATTTGGTTACTGCCGATTTCAGATTATCAGGAATAATACAAGCAGGAACGCCTCCCAAATAATGCAGACAATTTTGAACACTGTCTATAAAATCGGGTATCTGTTGAGAAAAAGAGGCTTCCACGTAAGTGTATTGGCTTGAGCCTAGGGTCGCAACAAAGACTTCCACCGGCTTTATTTCGCCTGTTTCCTTGTCAATGATATGGAGTTTCTTGCCAGCATAATCAATGAAAAGCTTTTCCCCTGCTTTGTGGGTAGTAGGCATATAACCTTCCGATTTTTGGCTCCATTTTTTGTAATGCTCACAGAATTGGCTATACATGACTCCTTCGGGGTGTTTTGCCTTATACTCTCCCCAGAGAATATGACGAGTAACACCAACACGTTTTAATTCCTTTTCGAGATAAGGAAAAAAGGAATATAAATCTTTGTGAATCTGCTCTCTGTTGACAGGATTTAACTCATTGGGAACTTCAAAAAGCTCCGATAAATCTTCGCCTTTGAGTTCAAGGAGTTCCTTTAAACAAACCTCAGAAGCGGCAATAGCTCCAAGATATTTGATGATAGTTGTCCTTGATTTCCCAAGGTTTTTAGATATTTGATTGTTTGAAAGACCGTTGTCTTTCATTCTGATGATTTCTCGTATCATAACTGATCCTATTGATTTATTGGCCATACTTATGTGATTTGATCACAAAGTAGAACTAAAAATCATCATCAAAACTGTTCACTTTAAACCGGAATAGGGTGTTCACTTTGCTCCGGAATCACCTGTTCAGTTTGAACCGGAATGGTGTGTTCAGTTTGAACCGGAATATCCAGAATAGAAGTTCTGGCTTTTGGATGAGTGATTCAATAGATATAAAAGCGCGTGGAGTTGAGGATATTTTGATTACAGTAATAATAATTTGAACGGATCTACGCAAACTATCCGAAGCGTTTTTCCGCAATTCTAAACCAAAATACATTTGGTTCATAAGATAAGAAACTTGTAAATAGGTGGTTTGAAAGGACAGAAAGGCATTTGCTGGTGGTATGAAACACAGTTATAACGCGCCAAATAAACAAGCTTAAGAATATGCTTTAAACGATTTTGGTGATAAATGGGAGTCCTAATATTCTTACGCAATAAAATATTGGCGAGACAACTGGGATGAATTATTCGAGTTTTTTGACTTTCTTGTCGAAATTAGAAAAAATCATTTACACAAATAATTTAATAGAAAATCTAAATGGTAAAATTAGAAAATATGCTAATAACAAAATGCCTTTTCCCACAGATGATGCAGTTTTAAAATCTGTTTTGCTTGCTTTACGAGAGGCTATAAAAAAATGGACTATGCCAATTAGAGATTGGAGTATCGTATTAAATATAAGAATCAATTTATCCTTATATTTGTCGAAAGGCTCAAATTAAAAATCCAAGCCTTAACCTTTCAACTTATACACTTTAAAAGATAGTGTAGATTAATTATAAATATTTTTGTTAAGATAGCCTCTACTTTTATAAATTTAATTTTTTAACCCTTAATTCCCATGAGTGACTAAAAGTTGCGGATATGGATTTGGCGTGGTGTTCAAAATTACCGTTGGAACATTATCTTTGACATTTACCAGTAATTTGTTTATTTGAGGGTTAGCCTGTAAATTACTATTTACAAAAATACCTTGTGTCATTCCATAAGTCCTTATTACATCACCTTTTATCGTTGAATTAAGAATATAATTACTCATGCCGTAATGAACTGTTGAGGAAAACACAGGGACATTATCAAGCAGGTTGCAGCCCTCCAAATAACTTCCTTGAGCTCTAAAAACAGCGTCTGTAGGCGCATTATTATAAAAATTACAACTGTACAATGCCAAAGGAGAATCGCGTATAATATTTGGTCCTGTATGATTGGTAAAATCGCAATTTGCCGCTAATGGAAAATTGTTTCCTGAAATATCAATAGCTAATGAGTTTCCATCAAATTTACAATTAATCCAAGCATTTAGATTATCTGCTCTTGTAGCTCTCATAGAGATTGCTGTTCCACAATTCAAATACTGCCCATTGTAGAAAACAACTTTATCAACATATCCAGGATCACTTTGACTATTTGCTGGATTTGGGTCTTGAAAAAAACCAATCTTACAATCGAGAAAACTTACACTATCAAAGAAACAGTTGTCTAGTCCATAATTTCTATATAAATGAATCCCGTAATTTTGATTTCTAAATACTACGTATTTTAGGTTTGTAAAAGCAATTTGATCTATTTCATCAGGAGCAAATATACCAGCATTTCCGCCTTGCAATGTTACATTAGAAAGTATAAAATTATTATCACCAGAAGGGGATTCCTTGAGTGTTATTAAAGGAAATGTGTCTGTCAACCCTACAATTACAGTTTTTCCTGTACCAGATCCAATAATCCCATTTATTCCATTGATAGGTAAGGATAAAGTTGATCCAATATAAAAAATACCTTCTGGTAATTCAGCAATACCATTTTTGTTTATTAAATTTTGGATAAAATCAGTTTGATCAGTTTTATTCACTCGCTCCGTTTTCCAATTTGTTCCTAATGGGTCTGGTAATTTTTCCCATATGGTTCTCTCAAAGGGGGCATACTGAGTGCCCAATATAGCGTTTGACAATGTCGTTTGTACTATGGCAGATTTTTGAATTGCACCATTCAATGTTATATCTTTATTAGCTCCTGCACCTTGAAAGTGTCCTTTCAAATCAAATCCGGTCACATTGCCAGATTTTCTGATATAGTCATCATGTTCTCCAGCAAAATAAAGCACATTCGTTTTTGCTGCTATAGTCGGGGGTATAAAAGGAGTACTCTGATTTTTAATGTACTTATTAAAAAAAAATAAGTTATTAGCATCAATATCAAAAGTTGGAGTTTTAATTGTTGAATATCCATTTCCACCTCCAAAATCAGTAATTTTTACATCACCCATGTTTTGCATAACTAACATAGGTTTTGTTCCAGTACCGCTAAAATTCCATGCTTCACTATCTAAACCAACAAAAGTAATTGACTGTAAATTATCAATGTCCGTAGCGTCGCCAGCAGGAGTCAAAAAATTTGAATGTAAATGTACATTACCATAACTAGGTGTAATACTATTCCCTTTTAATACAAGCATATTTGAAGATGCATGTACTTGATGTTTGATAATTTTATTATTTCTAAAATACCCTGATTGACTACAATTAAAATTTATAGAGGACATAATATTTATAAATAGATTGTTTTCAATCCTAG
Source organism: Flavobacterium micromati (assembly GCF_900129585.1). GTDB lineage: Bacteria > Bacteroidota > Bacteroidia > Flavobacteriales > Flavobacteriaceae > Flavobacterium > Flavobacterium micromati. The sequence goes on along the minus strand of NZ_FQWF01000016.1, from coordinate 46,948 downwards.
CATTAGTTGCAACAATATTGCACCACTTAATCGTTTTAAGTGTACAATTAGAAATAATCGCACCTGCTTGAAAAGTTACCTCTTTACCTACTGGGAATAAATCTTCTAAATGCACATTAGTACTTCCCGCAGCTATTGTTATATTAGAGACTTGGGTTAAAGAAGGATGTCCGTACAATCTTTGGTTAGTTTTCATTATTATGTCAACACCTGAATAATCCCCTCTTTCTAAACGGACGGCGCCGTAAGTATCTAAAGCTTGTTGTAAAGTTGCTTTTTTTGCAATTGGTAATAAATAAGCTTTGAAATATTCAATTTCTTCTAACTGGTTATTTACCCCTGTTGGTAAAACTGGAATTTCAATTTGAGCCTCTTCAATTGCATACTGGTAATTTTGTGAAAAAACACCAGGTGAAAAGAGTAAAACATAAATTAAATACTTCATTGTCCTGATATTATATAAGAATTTAATCCTGATTTTCTAAGTAAGCCAAATCGTACATTTCCTGCAGCACTTGTAAACTTTGCACTAGCAGTAACATAATTAATTGTTACGTTTGTTGATGGAAGTATTGTTAATACAGCTCCGTTGTGAGCTTCTAAATTGATAGTATCGCCTATTACCATACTGCTAAACCCAGAAGTTAAAGTTAAGGTGGACGATGTTGTACATTCAATTGTATTACTAATATCTCCTGTCGCTACATTTCTAGAAGTTGTAAATGAAATAATTGCGGCTTTTGCAGTATTTGTTGTGGTTGATCCTACTAATCTATCGGCAGTTTTTGAATGTAATGCATAAGGAACACTTAGAAGTTGTGTGATTCCAATGATATTGTAATTAGTTCCGCCAGCGATATCTACCTGTGTTTCTATAAAGTAAGAACCATTTTGCCAAGGTATTGTGCTAAAATTACCTGTTACATTTTTTCCCGTCCCAATTTCAAGTGAAACTAAGCCATTATTATTTGAAGTAACAGAATGAGACTCTTGATAAATAGCAGTTCCGTTAGCAGCACCTTGATGTATAATTATTTTGAGGCTTACATTAGAATTTAGCAACAAGCTATTATCTTGTGCTCGAATAATTGCCTGATAACTAACTTTCTCTGGCGATTGTGCAGATAGCTTTATTGAAACAGCCAGTAATAAAAATAGAATGATTAATGATTGCTTCATTATTTTATTGTTTAATTATTTTAAATGTGTTTAAAACTTTGTTGTTAACGTATATTCGAAGAACGTAAATAGAAGGGGTTAGATTGTTTAAACTAATCTGGCTTTGAATTTGATTGATGGTGTTTTGTTTTATCAACCTTCCTTGCAAATTATAAAGTTGATAAGATTGTTGACCTGTTACTAAATCAAAACCTTTCAAATTCACATTTACAAAATCTGCAGTTGGATTTGGGAAAACAAATACTTCGGCTTTCCCCTCAATAGCTTCTACTATATTTTCGCTTTTATTTAATTCTTGATGCTGTATACCTTGAGCCACGTTATAGACTGATTCTAGTCCAATATAGGTATAAAATACTTGACCTATTGAGTAAGAAATAGAACCAGAACTTCCAGTTGCATTATTACCAGACGTAATTATTGTCTCCATAATATCATTACTATTAACTTGGTTATTTTGCCCAATTCCTTTCAAGGAAAAAAACAAAATTAACAGTAATGGTAGGTTTACTTTTTTTGATTGCAGGTTCATCACGGTAAAAAGGACTTTTAAATATTAGTTTTGCAAAAATATTTAAATTCATAAAATAACCGTCATAATTAATATAAAATCTGCTTAACTACATAATATTGATCGATTTAGTAACTATTTACTTATGTCCACTAATATATTTTATTCAAAAATCAATCTACGTATTAGATTTGAGCCCCTAAATAATAATAATTGTGAATTAAATAACTTATGTTTTTAATCATCAGAAATACTATTTTACAGTAACGCCGCTATATTTGAAAAAGTATGTATAAATATAATTAGTTGCGAAATAATCAGGTTTTATTATTTAAAAATACTTTCAAAATTCGCAGTTTTTTTTAAAAACCACTAGAAAAAATGCAATTCACCGACAATAAAAGCTTTATATAGAAAACAAAAGTGTTAATAATATTTTTTTCATTAATTTGATAAATATTGACTTTTTAGACAAAGTTTTGGAGTTTCTACTAACACCACTTTTTTTGTCATAATAAAACTTCTTTGTGCAGCAAGTTTATGATAATGTAAACTATTAACCTATTTCAAACAAGGCCCCAATTTTCAGTTATAATTATATTCTTCAATATTTTGTTGTCACTTATTTTAAAAAATATTTTATTAAAATAATAATCTTCAATTTTAATTAATCAAAAATGAAAGGAACTAACAACAACAGTTTTGGAAACGAGATAAGTGGAGCTAAAATAGCGTATCCCAAAAGCACGCTGCACCAGCTATTTGCTGAGCAAGCAGAAATATCTCCTAATTCGATAGCTCTTGAATATGATAGTGAACAGTTGACGTACAAGCAATTAGAAAAATTAGTAAATCAAATGGCAAATTATTTTTTTGCAGAAGGTTTACGCCCTGGACAAATTGTTGCTGTTTCTCTGGATCGATCTCCTAAATTAATTGTTTCTCTTTTTGCTATATTACAATGCGGAGCTGCTTATTTACCTTTGGATCCAAAATTTCCAACTGCACGATTAGATTATATGTTTCAAGATAGTGACGCTAGTTTTTTAATAACTACAGCATCACTTTTGAGTTCGGGACCAAATTGTTCAAAAACGATATTAATCGAAGAGGCATTTTCAGTGCTTGATAATTTCCCTGAAAAGAGAATTTTAGTTACCGTTCCCCATCAGGCAGTTGCTTATTTAATTTATACTTCTGGATCAACTGGAAAACCTAAAGGAGTTGCTGTAACTCATAGGAATTTAGTGAACTTTATTTTTTGCATGGCGCTTAAACCTGGAATAAATATAAACGATAAATTATTGTCAATTACTACAATTTCGTTTGATATTGCAGGTCTGGAATTGTTTCTTCCCCTAATAAAAGGCGCTTCATTAGTTTTTGCTGATTATGAGACTACACGTGATGGTCACATTTTACTCCGTCTTTTAAAAGAAAAAGAAATCACTATACTGCAGGCTACTCCTACTACATGGCAATTGCTGCTGGATTCTGGCTGGGAAACCCCGCTAGCTTTAAAAGCGCTTTGTGGTGGCGAAGCTATGCCTTTGAATCTTGCACGTCAGCTAATTTCAAAATGTGATTCACTTTGGAATATGTATGGCCCAACAGAAACTACGATTTGGTCTATTACTAAACAAATTCTTGAAGAAGATGAGGTAATCACAATTGGGCTGCCTATTGGCAATACTCAAATTTACTTATTGAATGAACAAGGACAGGCTGTTGTACCTGGATCAGTTGGAGAAATTGTTATTGGCGGTGACGGTGTTACTCAAGGTTATTGGAAAAGACCTGAGCTTACTAGTGAAAAATTTATACCAAATCCATTTTCAAAAAAAGTAAACTCTATTCTTTACCGTACTGGAGACCTAGGAAAATTATTAGCAAATGGAGAATTTCAATGCTTAGGACGGATCGACAATCAAGTAAAGATAAGAGGACACCGTATTGAATTAGGGGAAATAGAAGCTACTTTGAATAGTATTCTTGGCATAAAGCAATCCGCTGTAATTGTTAGTAAGTATTTTGGAAATGAAGATAAACTTGTGGCTTATTTAAAATGCGATGAGCAATTACTAGATGAAAAGCTAATTCATAATGAACTTTCAAAAATTTTACCAGAAATATTATTACCATCTAAATACATTTTAGTGGATGATTTTCCAATAACTCCAAATGGAAAAATTGATAAAAAAAACTTACCCGTTTTTAAATATAAAAGACCTGTTTCTGCCCCTCTTTTTAAGAAACCCAACACTCAATTAGAAAAAGATATTGCAAAGATTTGGCGTGAGGAATTGCAAATACCAAATATTGGCATTGATGATAATTTTTTTGATATGGGCGGTAGTTCAATTTTAGCACAAAAAGTATCTTCATTGACGAGAAAACGCCTATTGATAGAGCTACCTGTTTCAAAAATTTATATTCACCCTACAATTGGTGAACTTTCTATTATTTTAGGTGAGAATAGAAGCGAGGAAAAATTATTTGAATTGAAAAAAACTATTGAAAAAACAAATTCAACAGACATTGCAATAATTGGTATGGCTGGGAGATTTCCTGGTTCTGATTCTATACCGGAATTATGGGAAAATATAAAGGAAGGGAAAGAAACAATATCATTTTTTTCAAAAGAAGAATTAGATATCAGTTTACCTGAAAGTCTTCGTAGCGACCCTCTTTATATTGGCGCAAGAGGACTTTTGCCTTCTGCTAAAACATTTGATGCTAATTTCTTTGGATTAAATCCACAACTTGCTGCAGCAATGGATCCTCAAATAAGGATATTTTTAGAGATTGCATGGGAAGCATTAGAACAATCAGGACATTTGCCTAAACATTATAATGGTAGTATAGGAGTCTATTCGGGCTCTGAAATCAATACTTATTATGAAAATAATATATTTAACAACAATGAATTAAAAAATCAGATAGGTGAATTACAAATATATACTGTTAATGGAAAAGATTTTATTGCTCCTCGTACTTCATATCATTTAAATTTAAAAGGCCCTTCCGTCAGCGTACATTCCGCCTGCTCAACTTCTTTATTAGCAGTTGCAGAAGCTGTAAAAGCAATTAGAGCCGGTATGTGTGATGTCGCTCTTGCTGGAGGATCAAGTGTTACTGCACCAATTTACAGTGGTCATCTTTACGACGATGGATTTATAAAAAGCCCAGACGGACGCACTCGACCTTTTGAGGCTTCTGGAAAAGGTACCGTTTTTAGTGATGGAGCTGGAGTAGTTTTACTAAAAAGATTAGCAGATGCTCAAAGAGATGGAGACATTATATATGGACTAATAAAAGGAGTGGGTATAAATAATGACGGAGGAGACAAAGGCAGTTTTATGGCTCCAAGTTCTAAAGGTCAAGCTGGAGCAATAATTAATGCGCTCAATGATGCACAAATATTACCTTCAACTATTAGTTATCTAGAAGCACACGGTACCGCAACTCCTATTGGAGACCCAATAGAAATAGAAGGACTTAAAATAGCTTATGGCAAACAAGAAAAAAATGGTTACTGTGCGTTAGGGTCCATTAAAAGTAATATGGGACATACCACAGCTGCAGCCGGTGTTGCAGGTTTGATTAAAACAATTTTGTCAATGCGCCATAAGCAAATACCTCCCATGGTGGGTTTTAATACTCCAAATCCAAATATAGATTTTGAAAATAGCCCTTTCTATATAAATCGCAAGTTGATTGATTGGGATGTGGATGGTAAAAGAATAGCTGGAGTGAGTTCGTTTGGCATCGGCAGCACAAATGTTCATGTTATTGTCGAAGAATATGATATAGAACCTACTAAATCTTCATGCGGACGACCTCTTCAATTACTGTTATGGTCTGCAAAAAGTCGAAACAGTTTACTGGGTTACGAAAATGAGTTGGGTAATTTTATTGATAGATCGAAAAACATAGCTTTGGCAGACATAGCGTATTCATTAAACATAACTAGAGAGGAGTTTAGTCATAGAAGTTTTATAGTAGCTGATTCTATGAATGATGCTGCTGAGAAATTACTTTCTAAAAAAACAAAAAATACTAAACCCTTCCAGTTAAAGAGTGTAACTACTGAAATGGGATTTCTCTTTCCTGGACAAGGAGCTCAATATTTGCAAATGGGCAAAACTTTATATGATAACGAGAAAGTGTATCGTGATTCCGTAGATAAATGTGCTGAACTATTGATGGAAGATTTAAAATTAGATATTCGTCACGTAATCTATCCAGAAATTAATTCAAGTGATGCCATAGCGCTTCTCAAAGATACTCGCTTAACACAACCCGCTTTATTCGTTACAGAATATGCTTTATCTCAGTTATGGATGAGTTGGGGAATAAAACCGACTTTCCTTTGCGGTCACAGTATTGGAGAATTTACTGCAGCACATTTAGCAGGGATTCTAAATTTAAAAGATGCATTACACATAGTCGCAGTTCGGGGTCGTTTAATAAGTCAATTACCAACTGGATCTATGCTGGCAGTTCGCGTTTCAATAGAAAGGTTGCGTGAACTACTCCCAGAAACACTTTCAGTTGCTGCAATAAATTCAAATCAGTTTTGTGTTGTTTCAGGCACAAATCAAGACATAGCTATTTTTAATCAAGAACTTGAAGATCTTGATATTCCAAATAAGATACTTATCACAAGTCATGCATTTCACTCTTTTATGATGGATCCTATTTTAGAATCTTTTAAAGAGGAAATAGAAAAAATAAAACTAAATATTCCTAGATTGCCTATTATTTCGACAGTTTCAGGAACTTGGCTTACCGATATTGAAGCTATAAGTCCCATTTATTGGGTTAGTCATTTAAAAAGTACAGTACGGTTTGCAGATGCAATAGATACCGCATTTGAATTAGATGATTATATATTATTAGAAGTAGGTCCAGGTCAAACCCTCACTACCTTAGCTCGTCAGCAAGCTTCTGGTAAAATTATAGCTGCTTTTCCTAGTTTGACTTTTTCTAAAGATGTTAAAGAAAACGAATATACTACTTTATTAAATGCCATAGGGGAGCTATGGCTCAGAGGTGTAAACCCTGATTGGAATTCTTTTTATGAAAAACAACAAAGACAAAAGGTCGATTTGCCAAGTTATGTTTTTGATCGCAAACCTTGTTGGATTGAGCCTCTCATTAATGCTGAAAAAAAGGTTATTCAAAAGGTTCAGGTCTCAAATAATATGCCTTTAGTTTCAGATGCAGACAAAGTTATATTAAAAACAGATAGTAGAAGTATCAAAACAAACGATACAAGAAAAGATTCCATACTTATTAAGATAGCAAAAATCATTACCAGTGCGTCAGGTATAACTTATGAATCTGAATCAGCTATTAATACTTTCTTAGAACTAGGTTTAGATTCTTTATCGCTTACTCAATTATCAGGAAGATTGAAAAAAGAGTTTGATTTACCAATTACTTTTAGACAATTGAATGAAGGTTTTCCAACACCATTGCTTTTAGCGGATTATATTAATAAAAATCTTCCCAAAGAGCATCCTGATGAATTTCCTAATGTAATAGAAAGGCCTAATAAACAAAATATTGAGTCTCTAGATTTAACAAATGACATTCAATTTGCATCCAATAGCAATCAAATTTTATTAGAACAAGTCGTTCATCAAATACAGCTTTTGAATGATAAGATTGACCAATTACAAATTCATCAAAACTCTTTATTAAACGGAAATTCAATAAAAGATAATCCAAAAATAGATCCTTTTTTTTCCAATAACTTTACTACTAAAAATCGAGTCAAAAAAAATGGTGATCGAAAACAAAAAAATTTTTTTGATATTTCAAAGAATAGTGGTCAGCAGTTATTTGAGACCAAACCAGCAGGAAAAAAGTACATTATAATGGCAAATGAATCTCCTGTAAAAGGGTGGAAATTGGGACGAGATGAAAATGGATATCCTGCATGGTTTATAGAAAATTCCAACCAAAAAGGAAGTTTTGTGAAGATAAAGTCCATAGAACCAAATGAACATAGTAATTAACTACTATTTTAAATTGTCAATGTAAAAAACGGTACAATCACATTTAAAAAAAATAGAATCATGAAAGATCAAACTGAACTACAAATTGAAACTCTATTTAATCCATTTTCGCTTGAAATTGAAAGAGTAATTTATGCTACAAATTCACAATTAGAAATATGGACTGATTGTATGTTTGGTGGCCATGAAGCTAACAAAGCTTATAACCTGTCTGTATCCATTAAATTTAAAGGTAGGTTAATAGTTGATAAACTTGAACAAGCAGTAAAGACTTTAGTGCAACGTCATGAATGTTTGAGAGCTACATTTAGTCCTGACGGGCGCTTTATGAGTATTTACAGCGATGTCAATATCGAAATTTCTCATATTAATTTTTCTAATCAAATATTCCCTGAAAAAGAAGTTTCCATTAATACTGTAATAAAAGAAGAAGTTGATTCTCTTTTTGACCTTGTCAACGGTCCTTTATTTAGAGTTAGTTTAATAAAAATCGAGGATTTGGAATATCTTTTAACTCTAACATTCCATCATATTATTGGAGATGGACTGAGTTTTGACATAATATTAGAAGAACTCGGCACACTATATTCTGCATTCATAGAAAATGCAACACCAATACTTCCTAATCCTGAACGTTTTAGTGAATTTGCCGAAAAAACTAATTCATTTATCGAAAGTAGGGAGTACAAACCTGTAGAAGATTTTTGGCTAAACATTTATAAGGAATCGGTTCCCACAATTGACTTAAAACTAGATTTCGTTCGACCTGAGGTACGTACCTATAACTGTCATCGCATGGATTTTCCTTTGGATGATAAAATTATAAACGCATTAAAAAATATAGGAGTTAGTAATGGTTGCAGTTTAGTTACAACTTTGCTTGCTGCTTTCGAAGTTCTTTTATACAAACTTACTAATCAAAATGATTTAGTAGTAGGATTTCCATCGTCAGGAAATATATTATACGATATGAGACAATTAGTCGGCGATTGTGTAAATCTACTTCCTTTGCGCAGTAAAGTTGATCCAAACCTTAGCTTCTTAAACTATCTAAAACAAAGAAATTCGCAACTGTTTGATGCTTATGAACATCAGCAAGTTACTTTTGGGCATCTTCTTAAGAGTTTTGCAATAGCGCGAGATCCTTCAAGAATTCCTTTAATACCAATAGTATTTACTGTCGATTTGAATAGAGATATCGAAAATGAGTTTTCATTTTCAGGTCTTTCTCATGAATTTAAAATTAACCCAAGACAATATGCAACCTTTGAAATTCAACTTCATGCTTTTAGGACTAAAAATGGACCATCATTTCAATGGACTTATAATACTACTCTATTCAATCAAGAAACGATAAATCAAATGATGATAACATTTGAAAAAATATTACAAAAAGTTGTTGAGGACCCTTCAAAATCTATAAGTCAAATTACATTTCAAGATTTTAAAAAGGATTATAATGAAATAAGCGGAATCTTAACCAGCTATCCCAAGAGCACATTGCATGAACTTTTTGCTAAAAGAGTTGAGATTTTTCCTAGTTCAATTGCACTTGAGTTTAATGATAAAAAAATCACCTATCGTGAATTAGGAAAAATGATAAATCAAATGGCAAATTATCTTTGGTTTCAAGGTTTGAGACCTGGACAAACTGTTGCTATTTCATTGGATAGATCCCCTGAATTAATAGCTTCCCTTTTCGCTGTTTTGCAATGTGGTGCATGTTATATTCCTATAGATATCTCGTATCCTGAAGCAAGACTAAATTTAATGATTGAAGATTCAGATGCTACTTTTTATATAGGTTTAGATACAAAAAGGAACTTGCCAAACAAAGTTATTTCTCTTTCTGTCGGAGAAATATTAAATGCAATATTGGATTTCCCATCAGAACCTGTAAATCTTAAGGTTTCAACTAAATCTGCAGCATATATAATTTATACCTCTGGATCTACTGGAAAACCAAAAGGCGTTAAAGTTGCTCATCGCAATGTTATAAACCTTATTTATTCGATGGCAAAAGAGCCAGGAATTAGTGCAAAGGATAAAATATTTGCATTAACAACCATTGCATTTGATGCGATGGTAATGGAAATCTACTTACCACTACTTTTTGGAGCTTGTGTTGTGCTTGTTGATGACGAAACTAGGAGCGATGGACAGCTTTTACTTAAAAAAGCTATAAAGGATAAAATCACGGTCATGTGGGGAACTCCAAGCATGTGGCAAATTCTACTAAATTCAGGATGGGAAATACCCTTGAATATGAAAGCACTTATTGGTGGCGAACCCGTGCCATTGCACTTGGCTCATGAACTGCTTTCACGATGCAGTGAATTATGGAACATTTATGGACCCACTGAAACTACCGTATGTTGTGCCCTAACTCAAATTTCAGTAAATGATAATCCAATAACAATCGGAAAACCTATTGCCAACACTCAAATTTATATTTTGAACCCAAAAGGAATACCTGTAATTCAAGGTGAGGTAGGAGAAATTGTTATAGCTGGAGATGGAGTGTCTTTAGGATATGTTAATCGCTCTGAACTCACAAATGAACGTTTTATAAATAATCCTTTTCAATCTGGTCGTAAAATGTACCTTTCTGGCGATTTAGGAAAAATTTCACCTAATGGTCAATTGCAATGTCTAGGAAGAATAGATCAACAAGTAAAAGTACGGGGTTACCGCATAGAATTAGGAGAAATTGAACATGTTTTAATGTCAATTGATGGTATTAAATCGGCTGTTGTTTTAGCTGAAACAGATATTTTAATTGCTTTTATTATAGCAGATTTTGAATACAGTAACGAACTTGATCTAATTCGGTTATGGCGAAATGAATTGGCTTCACAATTACCCACTTTTATGGTTCCAGATGTTTTTCATGTTTTGGACAAAATGCCAACTACCATAAACGATAAAATAGATCGGAAAGCATTATTACAATATAAATCAAATTTTAAATGTAAAGAAGAATATACTGCTCCCAGAACAGAAGAAGAAAAAATAGTTGCCACTATTTGGAAAAAAAATTTAAATATTGAAAATATAGATATTTTTAGTAATTTTTTCGAAATAGGTGGACATTCAATTAAGGCGGTATCTGTTATGATTGAAATAGAGAAACATACTGGCAAACGATTTCCTCTTTCGTCCTTATTCCAATATTCTACTGTTGAAAAATTTGCCAAATTATTAAAAACTGAAAGTGAAATTTTATCAAATTTTTTAGTACCACTTAAACCAAGCGGAAATAAAACCCCTCTTTTTATAGTTCATGGAGCGGGACTTAATATCTTAAATTTTGCGCACGTAATTAATCACTTTGATGAAAACCAACCCGTTTATGGTTTTCAGGGAATTGGCCCAAATGGCTATGATAATTGGTTTGAATCTATCGAAGATATGGCAGCTTGCTACATAGAGTCAATTATAAAAATAAATCCCAAAGGACCTTATGCAGTTGCTGGATTTTCGTTTGGAGGCATCGTTGCTTTTGAAATTGCACGCCAATTAAGAGAACAAGGAAAAACGGTAAGTATTATAGCTTTATTAGATACGTATGTTGATTCATCGTATTATTATGCATCTCCTTTGCAAAAAAGAGTAGTAAGATATTATGATCATACTTATAGACGATTAGATTACTTAACAGGAATGCTTACAAGCTGGAAATCATTAAAATTGCGTGTAAGCTCAAAAAAAGAATATTTACAAAAAAAGTATTTTGGACTAAAAGATAATATGACTGAACAAGAAGCACTAGCACTTAAGGAATTTATAGAAGCTGATAGCATGGTTAAAAAAATTGTTGATCGCTATCACCTTAAACCGCAAAACTGTAACGTAGATTTATTTCGTTCAAAAGATGATGACAACTACAAATTAGATTCAACACACTTAGGATGGAAAAAAGCGGCATTAAAGGGTATTACAATTCACAATATCTCTGGTAATCATTTAGGGATTGTAGCACCCCCACACGACAAAGTATTAGCAAAAATGATTCAGAATCTGTTAAATGAGAAACATGCATATATCTAGAGTAAAATATTCTTAAAACTATCAGAATAAAATCATTGCAAACTAAGATTGATGAAACCACTAATTGTTTGACCACAATTATTCAAAACTAATTATCCAAATTAGTATTTTATTCGCCGAGAATTTTGTGCTTTTAAGTCCGTTGCCGACTTTAAAAGCAAATACAATATAATAAAATATCATTCTTAAAATAATCAGGAAGCTATTGTTTCGCTTATGGTTTATACAATTCATTTTTAGTTTATTGCTTCTACGAACCAAATTATCTCGAAAAATCAATACATCTAAATTTTAAGAACACAAAAGGGTATATAAAAATGATTTTCTTCTGTTAAAAAATTTAATAATTAGATGTAAAAGTGCTGTTAAAAATATTAAACTATTAAAATTCTCTGTTCATTTTTAATAAAATTATCGTATCTACATTAAAATAGGCTATTCATCGTTAATATTAGTATTATACAGAAAATGTAACTAATAACTCAAACTTTTTCCTTATTTTGTATAAATTATTTAAAATTAACATATCAAAATAATTCAATTGAAAATCAAAGTGAGGTGCCAAATTAATTTTAAATCTTCCCAAAACTTCCATATTAAATAAAAAATAATGCGAATTTATTTCGCAACATTGTCTTTGGATTTAGTTTTGAATGTATTATTTGATTCTTCTTAATTTTTAATATAATTAAAATGGAAAGACATAAAAACAATAGTTTAGACAATCCAATGATTGGACAAAAAATGCAGTATCCAAAAAGTACTTTACACGAGCTTTTTGCGCAAAGAGTTGCTGTGTGTCCAAATGCAATTGCTCTTGAATTCAAGGATCAAAAACTTTCTTATGATGGATTAGGAAAAATGATCAATCAAATAGCCAATTATCTTTGGTCTCAGGGCTTGAGACCTGAACAGGTTGTAGTTGTTTCACTAGATCGATCACCTGAATTAATTGCTTGCCTTTTTGCAGTTTTACAATGTGGTGCCTCGTACGTTCCAATTGATACTTTGTATCCTGACGCCAGAGTCGATCTGACGATTGAGGATTCAAATGCTGCATTTTACATTGGTTTAAACTCAAAAAAAAACTTTACTACAAAAGTAATTTTGGTTTCTGTTGATGAAATTTTAAATGCTGTCACGTATTTATCTACAGAATCTTTAAAACTGAATATTCCATCAGATTCCCCCGCTTATATTATTTATACATCTGGATCTACTGGAATACCAAAAGGAGTGCAAGTTGCTCACTGTACGGTAATTAATCTACTTTATTCTATGGCTTTAGCTCCTCGAATTTGTGCAGAAGATAAAATATTTGCGGTTACAACTATTTCATTTGATGCCATGGTGATGGAAATTTACCTACCGCTACTTTTTGGAGCTTGCATAGTACTTGTTGACGAAGATACTCGCAGAGATGGAAAACTTTTACTTGAAAAAGCTATCTCCGACAATATAACAGTAATGTGGGGAACTCCTAGCATTTGGCAAATTCTTGTCGATTCAGGTTGGGAAAAATCTTTAAATATTAAAGCGCTAATTGGTGGTGAACCTGTACCAAAAATTTTAGCACAAAAATTACTTTCGCTCTGCAATGAATTATGGAATATTTATGGACCCACAGAAACTACAGTTTGCTCGTTACTCACACAAATTAAAATTACGGATGACCCAATAACTATCGGAAAACCAATAGCTAATACTCAAATTCATTTGTTAGACTCTCTAGGAATGCAAGTTGCCGAGGGTGAAGTTGGAGAAATAGCAATTGCGGGAGACGGCGTATCCTTGGGTTATCTCAATCGACCTGAGCTTAATGAAGAACGATTTATTCCTAATCCATTTCAGAATGAATTAGATAGTAAAATGTATATGTCAGGAGATTTAGGGAAGTTGTTACCTGATGGAAATCTGCTCTGTTTGGGTAGGATTGATCAACAAGTTAAGGTTAGAGGACATCGAATAGAATTAGGAGAAATTGAGACTGTAATAAATAATTTGCCTGAAATAAAAAGAGCAACAGTTTTAGTGAGTAATCACATAGGCGGAGAACCTAACTTGGTTGCCTATTTACAAGCTGATGGAACTATAAAAGATACAAACAGCATTCGGCAAAAACTTGAAAAACTTCTGCCTGAATTTATGGTACCATCGTTTATTATGTGGGTCAATGATTTTCCAATAACAACCAACGGAAAAATCGATAAAAATAATTTACCACGTCCAGAATATGTTCGACCAGAATCGGCACCGCTTTTAAAAGAAGCAACTACGAAAATTGAAAAACAAATCGTAAAAATTTGGAGTGAACAACTGCAGATTCCCATAATTGGAGTCGATGATAACTTTTTTGAGATGGGTGGAACATCTTTATTAACCCAGCGAGTTGTTGCATTACTTAGAAAACGACTCGACTTAAATGTATCGGTTACTAATTTGTATCAATACCCAACGATCTCAATACTTGGTAAATTTCTAGAAATGCAAGAAAAAGCAAGTTTGTCTCATTTTTCAAAAGCGAAAATAAATAAACAATCGGCCGATGTAGCCATTATTGGTATGTCAGGCAGGTTTCCTGGAGCAGAAACAATAAATGAATTATGGACTGTTTTACAAGAAGGTAAAGAAACTATTAGTTTTTTTAAAAAGGAAGAGCTCGATGAAAGCATTCCAGATTCGTTGCGAAATGACCCGCTTTACGTTGGAGCCCGCGGCATTATAGCTTCCGCAAATACATTTGATGCATCATTTTTTGGAATAAACTCCAAACTAGCTGAAGTAATGGATCCACAAATACGACTATTTTTAGAAATTGCGTGGGAAGTTCTGGAGCAAACTGGTTACTTACCTAAACATTACAAAAGAAGTGTAGGTGTTTATGCGGGTGTTGGAACAAATACTTATTATAAAAAAAACATATTGCCTAATACAGCAGTGCTAGATAGTGTTGGATATCTTCAAGCAGAAACAGTCAATGAAAAAGATTATATAGCATCCAGAACTGCTTACCATTTAAACTTAAAAGGTCCAGCAGTGAGTATTTATTCTGCTTGCTCTACTTCGCTCCTAGCTATTGCAGAAGCTGTAGAATCTATAAGAAATGGCCATTGCGACATTGCAATTGCTGGAGGCTCTAGTGTAACTTCACCTATTTTTAGTGGACATCTGTATCAGGAAGGCTCTATGTTAAGTTCTGACGGACATTGCCGCTCTTTTGATTCATTAGGGAAGGGAACTGTGTTTAGTGACGGTGCTGGAGTTGTACTTTTAAAAAATTTAGAAGCTGCGCAAAAAGATGGAGATAAAATATATGGTCTTATAAAAGGAATAGGAGTTACAAATGATGGCGGAAGCAAAGGCAGTTTTACAGCGCCAAGTACAGAAGGTCAAGCTATTGCTATTACTAAAGCAATTCAAGATGCTCAAATTGAACCTAATTCTATTAGTTATATTGAAACTCACGGAACCGCAACGCCACTTGGAGATCCTATTGAAATTGAAGGACTGAAAATGGCTTTTGGCGCTCAGCCAAAAAATGGTTTCTGTGCAATTGGATCTATAAAAAGTAACATGGGGCATCTCACTGCTGCCGCTGGAGTGGCCGGATTGATCAAAACAATCTTAGCTATGAATCACAAGTTGATACCTCCTTCATTAGGATTTGAAAAAGCTAATCCAATAATCGATTTTGATAGTAGTCCGTTTTACGTAAATTCAAAATTAATGAAGTGGGATTCAATTGAGCCCTTAAGAGCTGGAGTTAGTTCCTTCGGTGTTGGAGGTACGAATGTGCATGTTATAGTAGAAGAATATGCTGCAGAGCAACAAATATCAGGTAAAAGCCGTCCACTTCAATTATTAATGTGGTCTGCCAAATCAGAAAACAGCTTAGACGGTTTTAAAACTAAATTAGGGGATTTTCTTAATTCCAATCTTGATTTAACATTAGCTGATGTTTCGCACTCCTTAAATAAAACTCGCGACAGTTTTGTACACAGAAGTTTTCTTTTATCAAGTAATTGTTTTGAAGCTAGCCAAGATTTACTTTCAAAAGAAAAGAAAAATGTAAAAAATGCACATTTGACAATAGCACCTAACGAACTTATTTTTCTTTTCCCTGGTCAAGGATCTCAATTTTCGCAAATGGGTTTGAATTTGTATAAAAATGAGCCTGTTTACAGAGAGGCAGTAGATCAATGTGCCAAGATTTTACTTGACCAATTTAAATTAGACATACTTGAAATATTGTATCCTGAAATGGTCACTGCAGAAACAGAGGCTAAATTGAAAGATACTCAATTCACACAGCCCGCTTTATTTGTAACTGAATATGCCTTATCTCAACTATGGTTAAGTTGGGGAATCAAGCCTACCAAATTATGTGGGCACAGTATAGGCGAATTTGTTGCAGCGCATCTCGCAGGAATATTTACTTTAAAAGATGCTTTACATTTAATTGCGATTAGAGGTCGGTTGGTAAGTCAACTTCCAGAGGGAAGTATGCTATCGGTAAGGCTTACCGAAGATAAATTAAAAAATATTATTCCAGATACACTTTCTATAGCAGCAATAAATTCAAATTTATTATGCGTTGTAGCAGGTGAAAATCATATAGTAAAAGAATTTGCTGCATCGCTAGACGTTTTGGAAATTGCAAATAAGTTATTATTAACCAGCCATGCGTTTCATTCCGCTATGATGAATCCTATTTTAGAATTATTCGAAGCAGAAGTAAAAAAAATAACTCTTAGTAAGCCTAATTTGCCAATCATCTCGTCGGTTACAGGATTAAAACTTACCGATGATGAAGCTAGTAGTTCAAAATACTGGTCGGACCATTTACGAAATACGGTAAAATTTGCAGCTGCCGCAGCATCACTTCTAGAACTAGATAACCCTATATTTTTAGAAATGGGGCCAGGTCAAACTTTAATTACTTTGACAAAACAACAAGGAGCTGGAAAAGTAATTCCTGCATTTGCAAGTTTAATGCAATTTAAAGAACAGGACAATGAATATGCTACAATACTTAATTCGTTAGGCGAATTATGGCTTAAAGGAATAGAGCCTGATTGGGATGCTTTTTATAAAAAGCAAATAAGGCAAAAAATAGAATTGCCAAGTTATGTTTTCGATCGCAAACTTTGTTGGATCGATCCACCAAATTGTCCAGAACAAAAGTCAAGCCCGATAATAAAAGAAGAACAAAATTCAATTAGCAATCTAAATGAAAATAAACCCATGAGAAAAACTACTATTCTTAACAAAATTTCTTCAATTGTTAATCAAACTTCAGGTATAGATTTCCCAGCTGATGCTTTTTCTCAAAGTTTTCTAGATCTTGGATTAGATTCTTTATCGCTTACTCAGCTTGCAATTAGTTTAAAGAAAGATTTTAAAATTCCAATTACCTTCCGACAACTTAATGAAGAATTTAGTTCTCCTTCACTTTTAGCGGATTACCTTGATCAAAATCTTCCAAAAGAAGAGTTCAGTAACAATAATCCAGCGGAAACTGTTTCCAACTCAATTGCGACTTCGTTTCCTGTGCAAAACGCAGTGCATCCTGCATTGAACGGTCATAACAATAATACTTTAGGATTGATAGCGCAACAGCTTCAGCTCTTAGGAAAGCAAATGGAACTTTTTCAAGGCAACAATATAACTCAGCCTAATAATGTGATAATTCAAGAAATAAATGAAGTTTCAAAATCATCTATTATTCTCAAAAACACAACTGATGATTTAAGAACACCAGAAGAAATTGTAGAACATAAAAAACCTTTTGGCGCGTCTCCAAGAATTGAAAAACAAGCAAAAGAAATGAGTTCTTCTCAAAAGGAATTTCTCGATAATTTAATTTCCAGCTACACAAAAAAAACAGCTGCAAGTAAAGCTTACACGCAAAAAAACAGAAGTTTTATGGCAGATCCAAGAGTTGTTTCTGGATTTAAACCATTAACCAAAGAAATTGTATATCCAATCGTTATTGAAAAATCTAGAGGCAATCGCTTGTGGGATATTGATGGCAACGAATATATTGACGCTCTTAACGGATTTGGATCTTGTTTTTTTGGTCATCAACCTGACTTTATTAAAGAAGCATTGCACAGCCAAGTTGAAAATGGATTTGAAGTAGGACCTCAACACCCATTAGCGGGTGAAGTTTGTGAATTGCTTTGTGAATTCACTAATCATGAACGAGCTGCACTTTGCAATACTGGCTCTGAAGCGGTCTTAGGCGCTATGCGTATTGCTAGAACTGTGAGTGGTCGATCATTGATTGTTGCCTTTTCTGGTTCCTATCACGGTATAAATGATGAAGCTTTAGTTCGAGGCTCAAAAAAAATGATAACTTTTCCCGCAGCGCCAGGAATTATGCCTGAGGCTGTTCAAAACATGTTAATTTTAGAATATGGCACAGAAGAAAGTCTAAACATAATTGCAAAAAGAGCAGATGAATTAGCAGCTGTACTTGTGGAACCAGTGCAAAGTAGAAGACCTGAATTTCAGCCAGTAGAGTTTTTACATAAATTGAGAGAATTAACAAGCAAATCTGAAATAGCACTTATTTTTGATGAGGTTATCACTGGTTTCCGAATGCATCCTGGAGGTGCTCAAGCCCTTTTTAATATTCAAGCTGATCTTGCAACTTACGGGAAAGTAATGGGCGGCGGCCTTTCAATTGGTGCCATTGTTGGCAAACAAAAATATATGGATGCTCTAGATGGTGGGCATTGGCAGTTTGGGGATGATTCTATTCCAGAAGTGGGAGTTACTTATTTTGCTGGCACTTTCGTAAGACATCCTTTAGCTCTAGCTGCGTCTAAAGCTTCTTTATTAAAATTAAAAGAAGAAGGCCCTGCTTTGCAACAAAGACTTACTGATATGACAAGTTGTTTCGCTGATGAATTAAACTTGGAATTTAGGCAAAAAGGTTTGCCAATGATAATTAATCATTTTGGTTCCTTGTGGAGACTTAAGTTTGATGAAGATGTGCTTTACGGAGAACTGCTGTTCACTTTACTACGCGAGAACGGTATTCATATTTGGGATGGTTTCCCTTGCTTTTTGACCGCAGTCTATAAAGAGGAAGATCTCACACAAATTATCAATGCATTTAAAAAATGTCTTCAGATAATGGTTACCGCAGGATTTTTTAAAAATAACAGATCAGAAAGAAATAACGTAAACGACCTAGAAATAAACTGCAATGGTATAATCAGCAAACCACCTGTTTATGGTGCAAGATTAGGGAGGGATCAAGAAGGTAATCCAGCTTGGTTTGTAGCGGATTCTAAGAAAACTGGCGAATACGTTAAAATAAGTTTGTAACTTTTTTATTTCCTAAAAATTCAACATCGTATGATAAAAGTGCCTTTTAAAAAAAATAATTTGAGTGTGATAGCCATTTTACATAAAAAAAATCAAACGCTATGCTAAATTTAAATAATAAATTTGATCCTTTTGCAGGCCCTGAAATAGAAAGTGTTGTATTTACTACGATAGCGCAATCTGAGATTTGGACCGCTTGTTATTTAGGCGGAAAAGATGGGTCAAGATCCTATAATGAATCTATTACATTAGATTTCATAGGTTTGCTGGATTCACTGGCTATGAATCAAGCTGTACAATTATTAATTGAAAGACATGAAGCACTTCGTGCTACTTTTAGCACCGATGGCGTTTATATTTCTATTTGCAAACAATTAACAGTAGAACTTAGTGACATAGATATAAGTTCTTTAGAGCAACTCGACCAAACAAAAGCGTTAGAAAAGTATATCGATGACGATGCGCATTTTTTGTTTGACCTCAATAAGGGACCATTAATCAAAGTGGGTTTAATTACGCTTTCTAATAATCGGCATAGTCTGGTTATTACAGCACATCATATTATTTGTGATGGTTGGTCTATTGGAATAATGCTTCAAGATTTAGGAAGTATTTATTCTGCTTGTGTTCAAAATACAATACCTAACTTACCAGCACCTATTCCATTTAGCATCTATGCCAATGAAGAAAAATTATATGGTGTGAGTGACGAGAATAAAGCAACTGAAAAGTTCTGGTCTTCCATTTATGAAAATTCAATACCTATTGTAAATTTACCTACTGATAATCCCAGACCAGCACTTAGAACTTTTAAAGGTCATCGTCTTGATTTTGCAACGGATTTTGAATTATTGTCAAATCTCAAACAGATTGGTTTAAATAATGGATCAAGTTTAGTTACAACCTTGCTAACTTGTTTTGAAGTTTTAATATATCAGTTAACAGGTCAAGATGATTTAGTAATTGGACTTCCTTCTGCGGGACAACCAGTAACAGGAATGAATCATTTGATTGGACATTGTGCTAATTTGCTTCCTTTAAGAAGTAAACTAAACGCTAAACTATCGTTTACCGATTATTTGAAAATAAGAAAATCAGAACTTTATGATGCTTATGATCATTCGCGATTAAGTTTTGGACAGCTTTTACAAAAACTAAATGTTGCGCGTGACCCATCTCGAATTCCTTTGGTTCCTATTGCTTTTAATATTGATTTAGGCATGACTGACGGAGTTCATTTTTCTAATTTAAAATTTAATTTAAAAAGCAATCCTAAAGCCTTTGAAGCTTTTGAAATTTTTCTTAATGTGAGTGGTACTGAACAAAGTCTTGTTTTTGAATGGTCGTTTAATGAGAATCTTTTTGAGGTAGAAACCGTTAAAAAGATGATGGTTTCATTTGAAAATATCATACAAAAAATTGTAGAAGAACCATCACAGACTTTAGGCCAACTTACGTCCCGAGATTTTACGAAACAATATATAGAACCAAACGCAATAAAAAGCAATTACCCAAAAAGCACTTTGCACGAGCTTTTCGCGGAGAGAGTTGCTATATCCCCGGATGCAATTGCGCTAGAGCATAATGATCAAAAACTTTCTTACGCCGAATTAGGAAAAATGATTAATCAAATAGCTAATTATCTTTGGTCTCAGGGCTTGAGACCTGGACAGGTTGTTGCAGTTTCATTGGATCGATCACCTGAATTAATTGCTTGCCTTTTTGCAGTTTTACAATGCGGTGCTTCTTATGTCCCTATTGACACCTTATATCCTGATGCAAGAGTAGATTTAACCATAGAAGATTCTAATGCTTCTTTTTATATTGGTTTAAACTTAAAAACAAACTTTTCGACAAAAGTAATTTCACTATCTATCGCAGAAATTTTAAAAGCCATAATACATTTATCAGCAGAACCCATAAATCAAAGAATTGCTGCAGAATCCCGAGCATATATAATTTATACATCAGGTTCTACAGGAAAGCCAAAAGGGGTTCAAGTTGCGCATTGCAATGTAATAAACCTGCTTTATTCTATGGCTGCTGCTCCTGGAATTAATGCAAAAGATAAAGTATTTGCAACAACAACTATCTCTTTTGATGCGATGGTAATGGAAATATACCTGCCGCTACTTTTTGGAGCATGTGTTGTGCTTGTTGATGAAAATATTCGCCTTAATGGAAAACTTTTACTTGAAAAAGCCAGCTCTGATAATATAACAGTAATTTGGGGAACTCCAAGTATTTGGCAAATCCTTATAGATACAGGTTGGGAAAAACCTTTAAATATTAAAGCACTAATTGGTGGCGAACTTGTGCCAAAACCTTTAGCACAAAAATTACTTTCTTTATGTAGTGAATTATGGAATATTTATGGGCCAACAGAAACTACTGTATGTTCGTCACTGACTCAAATTAATAGTACTGATGACCCACTAACCATAGGAAAACCCGTTGCCAATACTCAAATTTATTTATTGGATACAAAAGGAATACCTGTAGCTCAAGGTGAAATTGGAGAAATTGCGATTGCGGGAGACGGTGTATCCTTGGGTTATCTAAATCGACCTGAACTCAACGAAGAACGATTTATTTCCAATCCTTTTCAAAATGGATCATCTGGTAAAATGTATTTATCTGGTGATTTAGGGAAGCTTTTACCCAACGGGCATATACAATGTTTAGGCAGAATAGATCAACAAGTTAAAGTAAGGGGATATCGAATAGAACTAGGAGAAATTGAACATGCATTAATAAAACTTCAATCCATCAAATCAGCAGTTGTACTGGCTAAAGATGACATACTTATTGCTTTCATTGTTGTAGAAAAAAAAGACAATGACGAGCTTAAAATGGTGCAGTCATGGCGAGATGAATTATCATCGCAATTACCTTATTTCATGGTACCAAATGTTTTTCATATTCTGGCTAACATGCCAACTACAGTAAATGGCAAAATAGACAAAAAAATATTATTAGATTTTAAATCTATTTCAGAGAATAAAAAAGAACGCACTGCTCCGAGAACAGAAGAGGAAAAGTTGGTAGCTTCTATTTGGGAAGAGAATTTGAATCTAGAAGATATCGATATTTTTCATAATTTTTTTGAAATGGGCGGACATTCCCTAAAAGCGGTAAAAGTAATGTTTGAATTAGAAAAGCGCACTGGTAAAAAAATTCCTTTATCTTCATTATTTGAACATTCTACAGTTGAAAAGTTTGCCAAATTATTACTTGCAAATAACGAAATTATACATGACTTTTTAGTTCCTATCAAACCTAATGGTACCAAAAATCCGCTTTTTATGGTTCATGGTGGCGGACTTAATATTTTAAATTTCGCGACTGTAATTCATAATTTTGACGCAGATCAACCTGTTTATGGTTTCCAAGGCATAGGACCTAACGGATTTGATAATTGGTTTGAATCAATCGAAGAAATGGCAGCTCGCTACATCGATTCAATTATAAAAATAAATCCAAAAGGGCCGTATGCTTTAGCTGGTTTTTCGTTTGGAGGTATAGTTGCTTTTGAAATGGCTCGGCAATTAAGGCAGAAAGGACAAGTAGTAAGCATTATTGCAGCCTTAGACACTTATCTAGATTCATCCTATTTCTATGCTTCATATTCGCAAAAAAAAATAATTAGATATAAAGATATTACTCGTCGGAGATTAACTTTTTTGAAAGAAATACTAACAAGTTGGAAAGCTTTAAAATTACGTTCTAATGCAAAAAGAGAATATATATTAAAAAAATATTTTGGCTTTAAAGATATTATGACTGAGCAAGAAGCTGTAGCATTTACTAAATATATAGAAACTAGTGCGATGGTAAATAAAATCGTTGATCGTTATCATCTTATTCCACAAGATTTTGAGGTAGAATTGTTTCGCGCAAAAGATGATCAAAATTACAATTCGGATCCTGATCACCTAGGATGGAAAAAAGCAGCCTTAAAAGGAGTCAATATCCATTTTATCCCAGGCGATCATTTAAATATTGTATCGCCACCAAATGATAAAATATTAGCTCGACTTCTTCAAGATTTATTAGATAAAAGACATCATCATCTGCAATATTAATTTTTAAAATTGAGATAATAAGTTGGAAAAAAAATGAAATATCTAAATTAAGAAAGAGAAAAGTCAGCGTTTTTTTATAGAATTTGTAATTCAATCGTACAACACATCTTAAAACAATAAAATTGAAGTATAATATGATTGATCAATCTCAAAATAAAAATAAACCTCCATTCAATTATAATTCCAAAGAAATTGAAACAATTATTCATACTACTAATGCACAGTTAGAAATATGGACAGATTGTTTAATTGGAGGTGCTGATGCAAATAAGGCATATAATTTATCATATTCTATAAAATTTACAGGAAATTTAGTTCTAAAGGCATTCGAAGATGCAATAGATATTTTAGTAAATCGTCATCAAAGCTTAAGAGCTTCATTCAGTTTGGATGGAATTTTTATGAATATTTACAAAGATCTTAAAATCGAAATATCTCATTCTGATCTTTCTCACTTTTCAAAGATCAACAAGCAAGAGACTAAAGAAATTACAATTAACGAAGAAGTTGATGCACTTTTCAACCTCGTTAAAGGACCTTTATTTAAAGTTAAAATAATTAAAACCGATGACTTAGAAAATTTTGTGATACTAACGTACCATCATATTATTGGGGATGGTTTGAGTGTTACATTAATTATAAAAGAACTCAGCCTACTTTATAACGCGTTTATTGAAAATACATTACCAAACTTAACAAAACCAGATCTTTTTAGTGAATATGCTTTGAATATAAATGCGTTGACACAAAATAATGATTATCAACAGATAGAAGATTATTGGCTTAACATATACAAAGACTCAATTCCCAAAATGGAATTGCCCTTAGATTATGAAAGACCTACGTTACGAAATTACAATAGTAAAAGATTTGATTTTACGATTGATGATAATATTATAAATACACTGAAACAGCTTGAAAAGAATACATGCTGCACTGTAACAGCAGCTGTACTTGCAGCATTTGAGGTTTTTTTATCTAAAATCACAGGTGAAACTGATATCGTTATAGGATTTCCCACATCAGGAAACAGAAGATATGAAATGATGAATATGATAGGAGATTTTGCAAACCTACTCCCGATACGAAGTAAAATTGACACAAGCAAAAATTTCTTAGAGTATTTAAAATTAAGAAATCGACAATTATTAGAAGCCTATAAACACAATCAAGTTAGTTTTGGTCATCTGCTTCAAAAGTTGGCAATTGCTCGAGATCCTTCTCGAATTCCTCTTGTACCAGTGGCTTTAACCGTTGATTTAAATCGGGACATTGAAAAAGAGTTTCTATTTAACGGACTTACTTATGAATTTAGAATTAATCCTAGGAAATACTCATCCTTTGAAATTAGGCTTCATGTTTGTATAGTTGCAAAGATTCCAACTTTTCAGTGTTCTTACAATACGTCATTATTCAAGCAAGAAACAATAAATAAAATGATGATTTCATTTGAAGAGACCTTACAAAAATTAATGTCAAATCAAAACAGTCCCTTATCTGAAGTTTTATATGGTGATTTCTTAAACAACTATAGAATTTTGAATAATACAGAGACCTCATATCCTGCCGTCTCACTAACTGAGCTATTGAGTAATCGCACAGAAATTTCATTCAATAACACTGCTCTGCAATATAAAGACACTAAAATATCGTATAGAGATTTACACATTAAAGTAAATCAATTTGCACATTATTTAGAATCTCAAGGAGTTAAATCTGGCGATTATATAGCTGTTTCTTTCCCAAGAACGCCAGAATTAGTCTATGCGATATTAGCAATTATTCAATGTGGTGCAGCATACCTTCCCTTAGATCATCAATATCCTATTAAGCGAATAGAATATATGATGGAAGACTCCGAAGCTAAATTTTTGTTAACGAGTAAATCATTGTCTTTATCATTACCAAAATGTTCAAATACAATTTTAATTGATGACGCTATGCAATCGTTACATCATTTTCCATCAACTAAACTGCAAACTGCCGTAAATCCAGAAAATATTTTATATCTCTTGTATACCTCGGGTTCTACAGGTAAACCAAAGGGTACAAAAATCACAAATAGGAATGTTGTTAATTTGTTGTACTCTATGATATTAGAACCAGGAATAATAGAAAAAGATAGAGTACCTTTTATCTCAACAATTTCATTTGACATCGCTAGTTTTGAATTGTTTTTCCCATTATTTATAGGAGCAACTTTAGTCTTGATTGACCATGAGACATCAAGTGATGGAATACTCTTTAATGAAATGTTAGAGAAAGAAATGATTTCTTTAATTGTGGCGACACCTACTACCTATCAAATGCTTTTAGATGCAGGGTGGTCAAAAAAATTACCAATAAAAATATGGTGTTGCGGAGAACCACTACCTGCTAAACTTGCTAAAGAACTCATCAATAGAAGTGATGAACTATGGACATTATATGGACCTACCGAAGTAACCATATTTTCCTCTTGTAAACATATAAAAAACGAAGAAACAATAATTTCTATTGGAGGTCCAATAGCTAACATGCAATATTATATTGTTGATGAACAAATGAACTTATTGCCACCTAATGCAATAGGTGAAATTGCTATTGGAGGGGATGGTGTTGGAACTGGATACTTGGGAAGACCAGAATTAACGGCTGCTAAATATATTCCTAATATCTTTTCTAATAAAAAAAATGCAATACTTTATCTTTCAGGAGATTTAGGAAAACTTTTACCTACAAATGAATTGATGTGCCTTGGTCGTATTGATCATCAAGTTAAAGTTAGAGGTCATCGTATAGAAATTGGAGAAGTGGAACTTGCTTTAACAGCAATTGAAGGTGTCAAATCGGCAATCGTAATGGCTAAGAACGATAGCCTTATTGCCTTTTTAACAGTAAATTTTCAATTCGCTGATGAACTTGTTCAGATTCGATTATGGCGAAATGAATTGGAATTGCATCTACCCGCTTTTATGATACCAAATGTTTTCTATATCTTAGATAAAATGCCTACCACTCTAAACGATAAAATAGATCGCAAAGCTTTGTTAGAGTACAATGCCACTTTAGAAAATAAAGGACAGTACAGAGCTCCCCGCTCAAAGGAAGAAAAAATAGTTGCTAGTATCTGGAAAGAAAGTCTAAATCTTGAGAAAATCGATATTTTCAGTAATTTTTTCGAATTGGGTGGACATTCAATAAAAGCAGTAAAAGTTGTGATGGAAGTGGCGAAAATTACCGGGAAACAAATTCCAATTTCTGCATTGTTTCAGCATTCAACAATTGAAAAATTTGCTAAATTATTAAGTAATGATGATGAAGTTTTATCAGATCATTTAGTACTACTGCAGCCAAAGGGAAGTAAAACTCCCTTATTCATTGTACACGGTGCTGGACTTAATATTTTGAATTTTTCTGATGTGCTTCAATATTTCGATGAAGATCAACCAGTTTACGGTTTTCAAGGAATTGGACCTAATGGTTACGAAAACTGGTTTGAATCAATAGAATCTATGGCGGCTTGCTACATAGATTCACTTATAAAAGTAAATCCGCAAGGTCCTTATGCAGTTGCTGGTTTTTCGTTTGGAGGTATCGTTGCTTTTGAAATGGCTCGTCAACTAAAGGATCAAGGAAAAACGGTAAGTGTTATTGCATTATTAGACACTTATGCTGATTCATCGTATTATTATGACTCTTATGCCCAAAAAAAACTAATACGATTTTATGATAAAACTCGTAAATGGTTCGATTTTTTAAAGGAAATGATCACGAGCTGGACGTCAATAAAATTGCACATTAACTCGAAAAAAGAGTACTTACTAAAAAAATATTTTGGATTACGTGATAGTATGACTGATCAAGAATTGGCAGCATTAGAAAAATTTATAGAAGCAAATCGACATGTAGAAAAATTAGTTGATCGCTACTGTCTTATTCCTCAGTTTTTTGAAGTGGAATTGTTTCGAGCAAACGATAATATGAATTACAAATTAGACCCTACTCATTTAGGATGGAAAAAAGCAGCATTAAACGGAGTCAATATTCACAACATTGCAGGCAATCATCTTACTATTGTAGCTCCACCAAATGACAAAATTATAGCAAGAATGTTACAAGAAATTTTAATTAAAAAACATGAAAACATCTAGAGTAATTATATCAACTTCTTGCATTGAAGACACAAAATTGATCCCCATTAGAGAATATTCTTTAAACGCTTACGATATTGTTATTTATAGTATACATTTACCTGATTTTTACCATTTGAAAATTGATTTAGTTAAGTTTCTCAATTTTTTGGAACTTGATAGAGCTGCACGCTTTTACAACGAAATAGATAAAAACCATTTCATTATATATAGATCGATTCTAAAATTTGTACTAGCAGCTTACACTAAAATGGATGTGAAAAATATTCATCTTGATTTTTATCCAAATAAAAAACCATATTTAGTTTCTCATCCTTGGTTGCATTTCAATATTTCACATTCTAAAGACTTTACAGTTATAGCAATTTCACGCAAAAAGGTTGGAATAGATATTGAATATATGTCTAAAGATTTCAACTTCGTAGACCTTCTTCCTGTTATTTTTGAAAAGAAAGAAATTTCAACGATTCAAAATGCTATCAATAAAACGCATTCCTTTTATACCGCATGGACGCGCAAAGAAGCATTTGTAAAAGCATTAGGAAAAGGTATTGACGAGGATTTTAAAAATGTTCCCTGTTTAGATGGACAACATTGCATCGATTTTAATTTTGCTCAAAGTAATGAGAACTGGCAAGTCAATACTTTTAATCTTACAAAAGATTATTTAGGCGCATTAGCATTTGAAAATTCTTCAAAAAATTCTAATAGTGTAATAATGCAAGCTATGCCAAATAATATGAAGGATTTATTTGCTTTGTTGTAACTCTTACCAATATAAAAGATCCAAAATTATTTATCGTTTTAAATCAAAATATTTTTTGTCCAAACTTTTAGAATAAGTTTTACCGAAAATTATTTGCTGAAGTTCTCACTATTTATTTTATAGAGCCAATAAAAGCTTATTATAAGAATGTGTAGTCAGAATTAAATAATATCATCCTACCTCATTTAATTTAGATAGATGCACACACTGACTTTATTTTTACGCAAGAAAATAAACAGCTTGGATTAATTACTACAAACATATTTTTCGCAAATTAAAAAAGATTTAAAAATTCAGATGACCATTATCTAACTTTTCAAGTAATTATAATCCATTAGTTAAAGAATATAAAAAAAAATTCAGAAAAATTTATTTAATTCCTACATTTGGAGCTACGCGAATTAAATTTACAATAATGCAAAGAAAATACCTATCCACGCTTATAATGTTGCTTTTACTTGTTCAGGTAATCACCGCTCAAAATCCAAAAAAATTAAATTCGGTTGAAATTTACAATCAGATAGAAAAGCTCAATTTTCTTGGTACTGCATTGTATATTGCTGCGCATCCTGATGACGAAAATACACGTTTAATTTCCTATTTATCAAATGATGTCAAAGCAAGAACGGGTTATTTATCATTGACTCGCGGTGATGGTGGTCAAAACTTAATTGGCACGCAACTCCGAGAATTATTAGGAGTAATACGTACACAAGAACTTATTGAAGCCAGAAAAATTGATGGTGGAGAGCAATTTTTTTCTCGTGCTAATGATTTTGGTTTTTCCAAAAATCCGACTGAGACATTAGAAATTTGGGACAGAGACAAAGTGTTAGCAGATGTTATTTGGGTTATCAGAAAATTTCAACCAGATGTAATAATAAATCGTTTTGACCATAAATCTCCAGGCACAACGCACGGCCATCACACTGCATCAGCAATGTTAAGTGTAGAAAGTTTTAAGCTTGCTAACAACCCTGCTATCTTTCCAGAGCAATTGCAATATGTAAAGCCTTGGCAAGCAAAACGGCAGTTTTTTAATACCTCATGGTGGTTTTATGGTACGATCGAGAAATTTAACGCAGCCGATAAAACTAACCTAATCGCATTAGAAACTGGTGTTTATTATGCTGATTTAGGAAAATCAAATCAAGAAATTGCAGCTTTGAGCAGGAGTCGTCATCAATCACAAGGTTTTGGAAGCACTGGAGCCCGAGGAGAAGAAACAGAATATTTAGAATTCATAAATGGCGATCCTTTGACTGAAAAAAAATCGCTTTTCGACGGTATTGATACTTCTTGGAACCGCGTTAAAAATGGAAAAAGCATAGGAGTCTTATTGACAAAAATTGCATCTGATTTCAATCACAATGATCCTTCGAAAAGTATTCCAGATTTGGCTAAAGCCTATTCCATGATTCAAGCACTTGACGAAGAGCATTGGAAACCTTTAAAATCAGCCGAAATTAAAGAAATTATTGCTGCTTGTGCGGGTTTATATCTTGAAGCGACTGCGCAAAGTCAGGAAGTAACTCCAGGAAGTAATTTAAAACTAAAATTAGAAGCCATTAATAGAAGTGCCGCATTTATAAAATTAAGTAGCGTGTCAACTTTACCAGACGGGAAACAAACATTACAAAATTTAGATTTAAAATCGAATAGAACAAATACAATAAATTTAGATTTACAATTGCCCGAATCGCTTAATTATACCCAACCTTATTATTTAAAAGACAATGGAACAGTGGGGATGTATACAGTTATTGACCAACAAAATATTGGACTTCCTGACATAATTCGTGACGTAAAAGTAGTTTTCAATATTAAGGTGAATGAAATAGAAATTCCGTATGAGCGGACTGTAATTTATAAATATAATGATGATGTGAAAGGAGAAGTGTACAATTATCTCGATATTGTACCAGCGGTAACTACTTCTATAGTTGAGAAAGTTTTACTTTTTAAGGATTCAAAAAGCAAAAAAGTAGCAGTAAAAATCAAAGCTGGCAAAGATGTTGTAAAAGGTAATTTAGAACTAGAACTTCCTAAAAATTGGATCGTTTCTCCAAAATCTATTCCGTTTGAAATTGCCAAAAAAGGAACAGAACAAATTGTGACCTTTGAAGTAACTCCACCAGCTAAAGCTGATGAAGCTGTGGCCAAAAGTGTAGCAATCATTGGCGATAAACGATTTGATAAAGAGCAAATTTTTATAAATTACGAACATATTACCAAACAGCAAGTGCTAAAATCAGCAGAAGCAAAAGTTATCAAAACTGATTTAAAAACTAAAGGCGAGCGAATTGCCTATATAATGGGTGCTGGCGATGAAGTCCCTGCGAGTTTAACGCAATTAGGTTACGCGGTTACAATATTGAGTCCTGAAGAAATTACACGAGAAAAATTAGAGAATTTTGAAGTAGTAATGACAGGTGTTCGCGCTTACAATACTGTGAAAGCGCTAGCTTTTAAGCAAGATATTCTTTTTGAATTTGTTAAATCGGGAAAAACAATGGTTGTACAATACAATACTGCGGGAGATTTAATAACAGATAGAATCGCCCCTTTTCCGTTGAAACTTTCTCGTGATCGCGTCACGGAGGAGAACGCAGAAGTCCGTTTTTTGACGCCAAATCATCCTGTTTTAAATTATCCTAATAAAATCACCACAAAAGATTTTGAAGGTTGGAAACAAGAACAAGGATTGTATTATCCTAATGTTTATGACAAAGCCTTTACTGCCATTCTTTCTTCGAATGATAAGGGAGAATCATCAAAAAATGGAGCATTACTAATTGCACCTTATGGAAAGGGTCATTATGTTTACACTGGTTTAAGTTTTTTTAGAGAACTACCCGAAGGAGTCACTGGAGCTTATAAATTGCTATCCAATATCATTTCGTTACAATCATCTGAAAAAAGTGATGCTCAATAAACAAGCATAAATTAACAAAAATGGAATTAAAAAAAAGAAAAACTTGGACAAAAAACTATACTTGGGTGTTAATTGCCAATGCGATTTACATTCTGATTTTTTGTTTGATAATGAAATTATACTCGTAAATTATGCAGTTATTTGATTGGATTATACTTATAGTTACACTGTTATTTATTGTAATTTATGGTGCATGGAAAACTAAAGGCAGTAAAAACGTAGAAGATTTTATTTTAGGAAATAATGAAACGCCTTGGCATGTGGTAGGACTATCGGTTATGGCTACGCAAGCGAGTGCTATTACCTTTCTTTCTACTCCAGGACAAGCGTATCATGACGGAATGGGCTTTGTGCAATTCTACTTTGGACTGCCTATAGCAATGGTGGTGATTTGCGTTACCTTCATTCCTTTGTACCATAAATACAAAGTTTATACTGCGTATGAATACCTCGAAAAAAGATTTGATTTAAAAACGAGATCACTTGCAGCGATACTATTTCTATTTCAAAGAGGATTAGGAACAGGATTAACTATTTACGCGCCAGCTATAATTTTGTCCGCAATATTAGGTTGGAATCTAACGTACATGAATATTATAATTGGTGTTTTGGTTATCATATATACTTTTTCTGGTGGAACCAAAGCTGTAAATGTCACTCAAAAACAGCAGATGTTTGTTATCATGTCAGGAATGTTTATCACTTTTTTCTTTATTTTGCATTACTTGCCGAATGATATGACTTTTACAAGTGCTTTACATATTGCTGGTGCAAATGATAAAATGAATATCGTCAATTTCTCGTTTGATCCAGAAGAAAAATATACTTTTTGGAGCGGAATCACCGGTGGGTTTTTCTTAGCATTAGCTTATTTTGGAACGGATCAATCGCAAGTTGGGCGTTATTTATCAGGTCGATCAGTAAAGGAGAGCCAAATGGGTTTGATTATGAATGGACTTTTAAAAGTACCCATGCAGTTTTTTATTTTGCTAACTGGAGTAATGGTTTTTGTCTTTTTCCAATTCAATCCTGTTCCTTTGAATTTTAATCCAAATAATAAAGCGATGATTGAAAAATCAGCTTTCAAAGGAGAGTACAATGCTTTAGAAAAAAAACTAGACAATTTATCCGAAGATAAAAAAGTAATTAACCTACTTTATATTGATCAATTGAATCAAGATTTCGACAATCCAATTTTGCGAAAAGAGCTTGTTGCCCTATCCAATAAAGAAAAAGATTTGCGAGATCGAGCTAAAGAAATTATCCTTAAAGCAGATAAAAATAGCGAAACAAACGATAAGGATTATGTGTTTTTTCATTTTATCCTGAACTATCTACCAAGAGGCCTTATTGGTTTATTACTGGCGGTGATTATTTCAGCCGCAATGTCATCTACTGCTGCAGGATTAAATGCATTGGCATCGACAACAGCGATTGATATTTACAAACGCAATATCACAACAGTAAAGTCAGATCGACATTATCTCCAAGTAACAAAATTATTTACACTATTATGGGGAATTATTGCGATTTTATTTGCTTGCGTTGGAACACTTTTTGAAAATTTAATACAATTAGTAAATATCATTGGTTCTATTTTTTATGGAACAGTTTTGGGTATTTTTTTAGTAGGTTTTTACATCAAAAATGTCCAATCTAAAGCTATTTTTTATAGTGCGTTAACAAGTCAGCTCACCATTTTTATTATTTATTATTATGCCATTTACATTTATCCAAGCGGACAGGAAAAACTAGGTTATTTATGGCTGAATTTTATAGGTGCGATGCTTACCATTATAATCTCGCTATTGCTTCAGTGGACTATTTTTAGAAATGATAAAGCTAGAGATCCAGATTCAGTGATGGTATAATTAAAAATTCAACAGAAAATAATTAACCGCAAATTCGCAGATTTAAAAATTTGCGCTGTTAAGGCTTTTAATTTGGAAGTATAAAGCTAAGGATTATATGCTTTCTAGAAAGGATTTCTACCAAATAGCCTTTAAATATTCTGTAAAGGGAAGTTAATTTTTTTTGTCAGGTTTAGCGCAGTCAAAACCCTTTTTATGAGTCATACATAATCTCGACTTCGCTCCATTTGACAAGAAACAAAACAATAAATTTAAAAAAGTAATTAATATTACGCACAATTAAATTTACAGTCATGTAGATACTATTTATTTTTTATTGCTTCCAATGCATACGGGAGAAATTAACTCCTTATATATTTTTTATTGGAGTCGTTGAATTTCGTTTCACATATCTTCATAGGTGTTTGTGATCAAAGCGAGGTCATGTGCACTTTATAACAATAAAAAACCCGTTTCGCAATTCCGAAACGGGTTCTATTAAATTTATTATTGTCAGAATTTAGTTTCTGCTCCACTCTGAAATACTATCCTTATTCATTTTTACATAATCTTGGTTCTTTGCAGTTTCAGCAGCTGCGAGAGACGCTTTTGCAGTTTCGATAGCTCCTTTTTTGTCACCAGCTTTTGCTTGAATTAATGATTTTAAGCGATTGTACCAAAATGGTTTGTCTTTAGACATATCTAAAGATTTATTTATATATTCTAATGCTTTTACATTATCTCCATTTGACTGAAACAAGAATTGCGCTGCAGCAAAATAATCAGCAGATGCTGGACCTGACAAAGCTTTTGCAATATTTGCTGTAGCTTTTTGTTGCGTAGGAACCTCAAATTTCAACGATGCAAATGAGTTTTCCCATGACATTTCTAAAAAAGCAAAATTGTTATCTAGAGCGTTTATTGCAATAGTCAATGTTTCAGCACTTTTATTTAAAACCTCTGGTTTTACTGTAGTTTTAAGTGCTACATTTTCCTCTTTCCACTCTTCTGGATTTCCCCAATTATCAGTTGTTTTGTAGAAAATAATTTCCCAACTTTCAATTTTTGGAATAGTAAACAATGAATATTTACCCTTCGTCAATGTCTTCCCATCAATGATTACATCATCGCTAAAAGATATTGTTGTATTTTCATTTGCTCCTGTTCTCCATACTTTTCCAAAAGGAACCAAATTACCAAAAACTGCTCTTCCTCTCGCGCTTGGTCTTGAATAATTAATTTCTACATCAGTAAGCCCAACTGACTGCATGATAGTTGCTTTTGGACTGGATTGAGGCGTTTTTATTTGTGCTTCAGTTGTGAAATTTGCTAGCATAATCGCTAAAACAATAATTATTTTTTTCATTGTTAATTGATTTTTTTGTGATTTCCAAAAATACAAATTCAGCAGTGTAAATGTGTTAATTAGTTCTTAATTTAGATCGAATATTCTTTACTTTTTCAAAATCTAATTCGTCAAAATGGTCAATAACAATATTTGCTAATGAAAGATCTTGGGCTTTTGAATGCAAACTATTGTAACCAACACAGAAAATTCCAGCCGCATTAGCAGCTTTAACCCCGTTAGTACTGTCTTCTATTATTATGCAATTTTCCTTTGGTGCACTAGATAAACTAGCAGCGTGTTCAAATATTGCTGGATGTGGTTTTGATTTTGGAAAATCCTCGCCACTGATTAAATGTGTAAAATAATCATGCAGCTTAAATCTATTAAAAACACGCGAGATAGTCACTTTTGAAGCCGACGATGCTAATATTAATTGCATTCCGTTTTGATGTAAATTTTTTATTAAGATTTCCACACCTTCTAGTAATTCCAAATCCGTTTTGCTATCAAAAGCATCATTAAAGATTATGCGTTTCCTTTGAATTAAGTCTTCTACTTCATATTCGATAGTAAAGATTTCTTTTAATTTCTGAAATGTATTTCGTGTTGATAAACCAGTGAAAGAAGTATACATTTCTTCGGTAACATCAATATTTAATTCGTTGAATTGTGAAAAATAAGCAAAACGGTGCACTGGTTCTGTATCGACGATTACACCATCCATGTCAAAAATTACTGTTTGTATCATTTTTTTATTTTGCCACAAAGGCGCAAAGACACGAGTCTTTTTTATGTTAGTAATTGCTTTATGTTTTTTTGCCACTAAGGTGTAAAGACACAAAGTTTTTTTCTGTTAGTAATTACTTTATGTTTTTTGCCGCAAAGGCACAAAGACCCAAAGTTTTTATATGTTAGTAATTACTAAAAGTTTTTTGCCACGAAGGCATAAAGACACGAAATATTTTTTCTGTTAGTAATCGCTTTATGTTTTTTGCCACAAAGGCGCAAAGACACGAAGTTTTTTTTCGTTACACCAACTTTTACGCGTACTAAAAGCCTTTCTTAAAAAATAATCGAAAATTTAAAACCATTAAGAAAATTAAGATTAGTTAAGTCTCAATATAACTTAATTTGCTTAATGGTTTAAAAATAAAACTATTTCTTAATAATTTACATTTTGAAAAATTGAGATTAGAGGTCACTGAACACTAATCACTAAACTCAGAACACTAATCTCTGAACACTAAACCAAAATCACTCCTTTTTAAGCAAATAACGTATTACTGTTTCCGCTGCGTAAAGTCCAAATAATGCTGGCATGTAACTATTAGTTCCGTAGAATGATTTTTTATAATTAGAACCATCGGTCATTTTTAAACTTGTCTCATCTTGAATTTCCGATGAAAAAACCACCTTTAATTTATCAATTTTCACCTCTTTTAAACGTCTCCTGATCGTTTTTGCTAAAAAGCAGTTCTGCGTGTTTCCAATATCAGATACCTTTACTTTTGAGGCTTCCATTTTTCCGCCTGCACCCATACAACTGATTATTTTTACTCTTTTTCGTTTGGCGCCAATGATTAAATTTAACTTTGGCGTAACGCTGTCAATGCAATCTAACACATAATCAAATTCATCTGAAACAATTTCAAAAGCACGTTCAGGCGACAGGAATTCGGCTATTCGAGTTAAATTTAAATCGGGATTAATGTCTAGTAAACGGTCACCAACTAAAGAAACTTTGGATTGTCCAACGGTGGAATGTAATGCTGGTAACTGTCTGTTTATATTAGTGATATCGATTACGTCTCCATCCACAATTGTCATATTCCCTACTCCTGCTCGTGTTAAAAATTCGGCTGCAAAAGATCCTACTCCGCCCAGTCCTACAACTAAAATATTTGCATTTTTTAATTTATCTAAGCCTTCTTTTTTGAACAATAGTTCGCTTCTTTCTAACCACTTTGCCATTATCAACTTTTTGTTATTTAAGTTCTTAGAACCTAATGATTTCTATTTAATTGTTTTATTGAATACCTCTGCGAAATTGCTATTAATTATTTCCTGTATCTTCAAAACACTGATTACTTTATAGTTTGCCGCTAATTGATAAACGGTTTCAATTCCTTCCTCAATTGTATCTGTCTCTAGAAAAATTCTGTCGTTTGGAATATTTATGAATACTTCCTCTAACTCTTTTTTTTGTAATAAGTATTTCCCAAACGAAATGTGAAAACCATTTGCAATCAACTGATTTGCAACTTGACCGTTTTTAGAAAATCCATGAATTATCATTGGAACTGAAATATTTAATCTCTTTTTAGTTTCAATTACCTCTTGAAATGCAGCTGCACAATGAATGACGACCGCTTTATTATATTTTTGTGCTAAAAGCAACTGTCTTTCAAAAACCATTTGCTGCAATTCTATTGGTATTTCAATTCGTTTGTCGAGTCCGCACTCACCAATCGCTAAACAATTGGGCTCTTTTAATTTACTTTCAATTATTGCCAAATCTACTTCTACCCTATCTTTAACAATATACCAAGGATGAATTCCAACAGAATAATACTGAATTGCTCCGTCAAACTCCTGCGGATATTGATTGACTAATTCTAAAACAGAATCTTGATTTGTGTATTTGTGTGTATGTAAATTAAAAAATTCCATTAGTCGTGAAATTTTTTAACGCCTGCTTTTACTTCGATATTCAAATCATTTTCTAAAGGTACTTTTGGACAAGAATATTTAGAATTATAAGCACAATAGGGATTGTATGAAGTATTGAAGTCAATGAGAATGGTATTTCCTTTTGGTGTTTCTAGGTCAATATATTTCCCTCCAATGTAACTTTCTTTGCCAGATGTCAAATCAGAAAAAGGTAAAAACAAATGATTCTTGTATTTCTTTTGCTTTGAAAGCGCAATATTTCGGTATACATTTAATTTAAAATCTGAACCATTTATTGTAAAATAAACTTCGCCGTATTTTACATATAGCGGTTTCCTATCGGTAGTGGTTTTCATTTCAAAAGGCTTCTCGTTTTTGGTACGCACAAACTTAGCCACCACATTAAAAGTTTCATTAGCTGGATAGAAATCTAAACTTTTAAAATCCACTAAATCTTCTACCAGGAGCGGACTTGTTTTAGCATCTGCATATTCAGCATTTAATTCCCTTTGAAATTTAGCTACAGCCGAGACATCATAAGTATTTTGGCCAAAGCCAAAATTAGCTTGTACTAAAAAAATAAAAAGCAAAAGAGTTTTCAATTGAATAATTTTATGCAAAAATAGTTTAAAAGTTACAAAGCGACAAAGATAATATTTGGAATAAATGGGTTCAGATTTCCGATTTCTAGCCCAGATAGTAGTGAAAATCCTTATATTTTTTTTCTTTAAAAAAATATAAGATTGTAACGAATAGCTGGAAAAAGCTCCTGAAAAAGGTTGTAATTTTGCAAAACAGAAATTTACCTCATGCTCAAAACTGCTTTTCAACGTTACATCAATAATTACCGAGGATTCACCAGAGAAATCTGGATCTTGACTTTAATCACATTTATCAACAGAGCGGGAACAATGGTTTTGCCGTTTTTATCGAAATATTTAAAGGAAGATTTGAATTTTTCTTATGAACAAGTTGGTTGGATTATGGTCTGTTTTGGTTTTGGCTCTATGTTAGGTTCGTGGCTTGGCGGTAAACTTTCTGATAAAATAGGATTTTATAAAATCATGGTATTTAGCTTATTTACCAGCGGGTTGCTGTTGTTTGCCGTACAATATGTGCGCACTTTCTGGGGATTATGCTTTGCAATGTTCCTTATAATGACCGTTGCTGATATGTTTCGTCCTGCCATGTTTGTTTCGTTAGGCACTTATGCCAAACCCGAAAATCGAACCAGAGCATTGACTCTTGTTCGTCTTGCTGTAAATTTAGGCTTTACCGCCGGACCTGCTTTAGGAGGATTAATCATTATGAATTTAGGATACAGCGGACTTTTTTGGGTTGATGGAGCTTCTTGTATTGTGTCAATTTTAATTTTTACAGTACTTGTAAAAGAGCGAAAAAAACCAGCTGATTTGAACGTTTCCGAGAGTGTGACCGAAATTCCAGCATCCGTTTTCACCGATAAAATATTCTGGATTTTTCTATTTGTATGCTTTATCACAGCCATGCTTTTCTTCCAACTTTTCACGACATTGCCGTTGTACCACAATGAAAAATTTGGGCTTACGGAATTCCAAAGTGGCCTTTTATTATCATTAAACGGCCTGTTGATTTTCTTTCTTGAAATGCCAATTGTAAGCATTAGCCAGCGCAAAAATATTGACAAACTTAAAATTATCCTTTGGGGTTGTTTGCTGATGTCGATCAGTTTTTATGTTTTATTGATCAATGTTTGGGCTGGGACCCTAATTGTGAGTATTCTTTTTATCACTTTTGGAGAAATGTTCATTTTTCCATTTTCCAATTCTTTTGCTTTGAGCAGAGCACCAAAAGGGCATGAAGGACGCTACATGGCGCTGTTCACAATGAGTTTCAGTTTAGCACACATTGCCAGTTCAAAAACGGGACTTGAAATTATAGCCAACTTTGGTTATCAAACCAACTGGTTTGTGATGGGAACACTAGGAATACTCTCGGTTGCGGGTTGTATTTGGTTGCAGAAACTCGTTAAAGCCGAACAACAACGATTGTAGGCAATAGCAAGTAAAAATTTTTCCAGAAAAGGTAATAAGTCAATTTTCACCAAACAAATTCCCGATCACAGGTGCAAAACGTAAATCAATTTACTGCTGTTGCCAATAAAAACTGACTAACAACAATATATTTTTAATATTTTTCCTCCTAGAAAATAAATCGAAGTTTATCGGCTAAATGATTTAATACCTTGACTATTTATTATGAACGGCATTCAGAATTATTTTATGTTAAACCCAATTCCAAAACCAATATAACCCGCTAACCTATCAATTATTTCTGTAGAAGTGAAATTATTAGAACTGATGAATTTTATAACCTGTGCATTTTCAATGTTTAAAACATTGTTCGCTTCAAACCAATATTTAAACTTTTTAGCTTTGTAGTTAACCTTAAAACTTAAATTAAAAAAATCAGTGGATTGGTTATCGGTGTTAAATTTTTCAAAGGAATTATCGATGAAATAAGAAAATTGTGAATTGATTTTACCATTAAAAGAAAGAAATGGATTGAGTTGAATTATCTTATTTTTAGTGCCTTGAAATGATAAACTATTGGTTTGATAGCGATAATTTAATCCACATTCATAGTTAAAATATTCATTTTTAAAAATGCTAATTAACGATGTTTTAATGCCAAATAATTCTGTAAGCTGCGTATTGTTTACAAAATTTATTTGATTGACGAAATTGGAATTAATGTAGTTAAACGAAACTTTAAATTTGTTTTTTATTTTCGAAATGCGATGCTCATAAGAGATTGAGTTATTCCATGCAAATTGATTTTCCGTGTTTATTTGTTGTATTTGAATGAAATCTACAGCATTTACAGAATTATTTGAAAGCCTATTTCCAAAGACAGTGTAGGATGAATTAAGCATTATGACAATTCCGTTGTAAAGATCAAATTGAAAGTAATTTAAAGCATAAATATGTTGCGTAATAGGTGTTGAATAATTGATATTTGAATTTGCAAAAAGATTTCTGAAGCTTTCGAAAAAACTGTTATCATTGAGATTTCTTGCCGAATATACATCTACAGTTTTTGAATAATTTACCAATAAATGATGCGTTTGATTAAAATTATATTTAAAAAGAAAAGAGGGCAGAATAAAGGAATTTTCGCCTTTTTCATCACCAAATTTCAGAAAGTAATGCCTGAATTCCGATTTAGCCTTATAATTAAATTTCCCTTCGCTTTTTTGAAAACTGATATCAGATGTGAAGTAATTTGAGGTAAAATTTATTCGATTATCACCAAGTGCAATGCCAGTATTAAAATTAGAATTTTCAAAAATATAGCCAAAACTAAATTTATACAAGTGCTGTTTTTTCTTTATTGTAAGCTTACTATAAAAACCATAATCATTGTTTTTTTCGACATTATTTTGGGTCAAATTGCTGTTAAGATTAAACAAATTATAGTTAGCATCAAGCCCAATATCACTCTGATTTTTGTTGAACTCTTGGAACAAATTGAATGATAATAATTTGTTTTTATCAATTTTACTAATATAGCTAAGCTGATGACCAAATTTATAATTTATTTTATCGATACTTTCGCCAATCGTGTTTTGAGTAGAATTTAAGTTATTTCCAATTGTATTTGAAGCATTGATGACATTTGGGTCAAATAACAGAGTATAGTTCACTAAATTATTTGTGCTTTGTTTGTAATCAATATTTATTTTTGTTTGATTGTATAGTAAATTATTTTTGCTAAAAATATTTTCTAAAACATTGGATGTTGAAGAATTATCAAAAAAAACCTTATTTGTCCGAGAAATTTCTGTGGTTCTTAATCTTGAAAAAATAGAAAACCCATTTATCGATAGTTTATTTGTCGATTGATATGCAAAATCAAACGCTACAAACTCATTGGCTTTTGTGCTGACATTATCATCAGATAATAAAAATACAGGTATGTCACTAGTTTTCAAAGAGTTAATTGAGGAATCGTTATTTCTCAGTTCTTGCCTCACACTTTTATTTAACGAAAAATAATCTTTCATCGACAAAGGCTGGAAACCCGTATTGTTAAGATTTACTACTGCGGAAACGTTTATCTTTTCATTAAATTTAAATAAATTACTGTTTACTTGATATCTACTGAGGTACGCTGTGTAAGCATCAATAGTACCTGTTATTTTGCCTAAAAATTCTTTTTTGATATTTATGTTTAAAGCGGTTTTGTTGCTGCCTTCAATTTCTTTTAACGCTGCAAAATTCTCATAATTGCTCAGCACGTCAATTCCTTCAAGCATTTCTGCATTAATATTTTCGGTAGCAATCTTATGGTTATCACCAAACATTTTTTTGCCATTTACAAGTAAGTCATTAATCACTTTTCCCTGAGACATTATTTTACCATCTTCATTTACTTCAATGCCGGGGAGTTTTCTTAGAACTTCAACTAATTTTTCTTCGTTGCCAGTAGTCAAAGCTTTTAGATTATAACGCAAAGTATCGCCTTTGATTTTTGCAACAGCTAATTTGCTTTGGATTACAATTTCTTTTAATTCCACTTCTTTTTCGTCAAGAACAATTAACAATATTGCATTAATATTTGCGATTTCAATGATTTTAGTGTGGTACTGTACGTGTGTAATTTTTAACGTGTATTTGGCCAAAATATTTTTACTAACTGCTATTTCAAAAAAACCAGCTTCGTCAGATGTTGAATATGCAATAAGTTTATTGTCAACCATTAATTGAAGCGTTGCCGAAGGTATTTCAATGTTGGCTTTGTTTTTTAAAATACCGCTTACAGGGATTTGAGAAAAACAAAAATGGGAAAATAAAAATATTGAAATAAAATATCTCATACCTTACTGTCTCAAAGAATTTCCCAAACCGCTTTTTAATTCATTTATTCTGTCTTCTACGATTTTTAAATATTCTTTTTTAGAAACTTTAGTACCGTTCAATGGCCTTTTAATTTCTAATTTACCCTTATTTTCAGTAACTTTGATGGCATGATAAGTTTGCTTTTCAGCAATCAATTCTATGATGAGACCCGGTAAACCATAAAAGTCTTTTGGACCATCCTGGATAGCAATTTCGTCTGAATACCAAGCGATAATACTTTCGTTATTAATCGTAGCTTTGGCTTTTTTACAGTTGTAAGTGCCTATTGTTTTTTCTTCATCAAGTATTTCCCAATTGATTTTTTCTAATTTATCGACAACCAGAAGTTTTTTACCTAACACATCCGCTTCATGAAGATATTCTTTAGTTTTAAAATTTTTGTACAATCCACCGCCATCTTTACCAATTTCAATTTTTTTTACTTTTTCATTTTCAATTTTCAAATCTTCATTGTTTAAAATTTTTTCTCTTTCTTCCATGTACAAAGATTCCCCATTGTTATAATACAAAAAGAAAATGGTCGGTTTCGACAAATAGGCAGTCACGCTTTTTCTTGTTTCGGGATCTGTAACATTTTTAAGTTGGTTTTCAATGTTTGCTCGCCTCTCAAACTCAATGGTGAAAGACTGTGCAATAGAAATGTTTGAAATAATCACCATGCTAAATAATTTTAATAGATTTTTCATCCTGAAAGTAGTGTTAAATAGTATTAATAATAAAGATTGATTTTTAAAAATAAATTTAAATATCCCCTTAAACAGCAAAGTGAAAAAGGGAATTCTTGTAACTTATTATACCTCTAAATATACGTCATATATTCCGATGTAAACACCATCAACATAAACAGCAAACCTTCCTAAATAAATGCGTTGATCATCTTCATCAGCAGTTAACTTTTCTGAAGTCAAAATCATGTTCGTTTGAAATTCAATTGATTTGTTTGTACGAACTTCATTATTTGCTGCAATGTTTATTTAAATTTATATTCGATTCCAAAATTGATAAATCTGCTAAAAACCGCGTTTTCATTCTCCGTAAAAATTACTTGATTAAAATCTTTTGTAATAAACTGATTCGCATTAAATAAATTTGAAAGCATTAAGCTGAAGTTGATTTTATTTGTTCTTTTACTAACCGAAAAATCTAAATTAGAAAAATTGTCTTTATTGCTAAAAAAGTATACATTTCGATAAGTACTCATTACGATCAGAGATTTATTAAAAAAATTAGACTTCAAGGTTATACTATTACTAATAAACTCTAAGTTATTTTTAAAATCGCTTAAGTCGTTTTTAAAGATAAAATGGGAGTATTTTGAAAAATAATTAAAGTCAAAATTTCCTTTAAGTTTACTGTCGATTTTTAAACCTAACAAATATCGTTCAGAAAAATTTTCTCTGATTATATTTTCAAATATAAAGTTAGATTTATTGTTTAATATTTCTGGTTCAAAAGTGATTTTAAACGGAAGTTTTTTAAAATTTTTTACAAAAGTTGTAGAAAATGCTGTGTAGCTATTATCTAATTGATTTGCTTGCTGTAATATAATATCATTTAAAAAAGATTGATTGTCAAGATTTCTCGCTTTTCCATGTAATATTGCAGAAGTTATTTCTACTTTAAATTCTTTAAAAATTTTGAAGTAAGCGATTGAGTAAATTTCATTATTTGTTGGTGTTAAACCCAAAGACGGCTCAAAAATGGTTTGAAAATTAGATAAATATAAACCGTTTAACGTTTTTTCTAATGGAAATTTACCAACATTATTTGATGCAATCAAGGTGAAATTTGAAGATTCATTTGGTGAAAAAATAATGTTTACATTGTATTGAAAATAAGATGGTTTTGTAATGACATCTGGAATCTCAATTTTTGATAGTTCCATATTTGCGTTAAGGATAAACAACCCAATTGAATTTTGATAATTATACAATAATGAATTTGTGTTGTATGACAATTTTTGTCTGGGATTCAAAAAATCAAAATTTAAATCTGTTGAATTACTTGATTTTTTTTCGTTTTGCAATGAATTCGACATATATTTATAACCAAAAAAGTGATTTCCGAAGTTGCTCTTTTGATTTATCTTTAACTCTGACACAAAATTACGTTCTGTATTACTATTTATTTGATTAAATGAAAATAGCGATTGTAATATTGATGAGCCAAGAAAATTGGCTACATTAAGATTGTCGGTTTGCAAATTATTATTCAATACATAATTCTCATCAGAAAAAGAAATGTTAGAAATTAAACCTGTTTTCTTGCTAAAAACGTATTCAAGTGAATTGTTAAAAAACATACTATTTGAATTATGTTTATTTTGAAAATCGTTTTGATTTTGTGAACGATTTAAATTGTCCAAATTATTTTCAAACCAAATATAATTTAGATCGGTTTTTAATTTTATTTTGTCTGATGTATGTTTAAGTTGTATTTTATTTTTTGAATTGTACTCCTTTTGAGTATTATTTAAATCTATATTGTTTATCAAATCATTGATATAGAATTGGTTTGTAAAACTTTGGTTTTTCATAAAATGATAGTTATTGAAACTACCAATAAACAAATCTGTTTTTTCGTCAATAACATAGTTTATTGAAATTC
Source organism: Flavobacterium micromati (assembly GCF_900129585.1). GTDB lineage: Bacteria > Bacteroidota > Bacteroidia > Flavobacteriales > Flavobacteriaceae > Flavobacterium > Flavobacterium micromati. Next base: position 2,549 of record NZ_FQWF01000016.1, on the reverse strand, counting down.
CTAAGATAGAATTATCGTTTTGAGTAAAATTATTAAATCCATATAACTCGTCACTTAAACCTTTCCGTTTTTTAACTTCATTGTAATCAATGGGTAAGGACATTATTTTTGCATTTGCTTCCTCGCCAATGTTCCGAATTTGCGCTAATGAAATTTTGTTATTTCCAAAATTTGTGTTTTCGCCAGAAGCCTGAATGTTTACTTTTTTATTAAGGGAAAATAAATTGGAATATCCCCCAAATTTCTCATTGTTTTGGTAACCAAAGTTTCCTTGAATATTCCCAAAAAATGATTTGTTTAAATCTTCCTTTAATTTTATGTCTAAAACTGCAAATTTGCCATCGTCTAGTAAACTTTCTTTTAGTTTGTTGTTTTTTTCATCAAATCGAACCTCTATTTCTTTTATATCATTTGGCGATAAAGTTTGCGTTAATAATGCGCTTCCTAAATCCGAAACTTCTTTGCCATCAATAATTACTTTTCTGATAATTTTACCGTTAACTTCAATTTCGCCGTTGGCTTGAATTTTAAAGCCTTGAATTTTTGCTAGAACCTGTTCTAAATTGTTGTCGTAAACATCTTTCAGCTTGTCAATGTTATAAATTATGGTGTCTTTCTTTACAATTATTGGCGGTTTTGACACTATTTGTACTTCTTTGAGTTCAATAATTTCTGAACCGTTAAGCACAATTTCTAAACTAATTAGTTGCTTTGTATCTGTTCCAACAACAATGTTTTGATTGAACTTTTTATAACCAAATTTTCTGCCTTCTACTAAATAAATTCCCTCTAACAATTGTTTTTCCAGTTGAAAATTCCCGATACTATCTGATTTTGTGTACTCTATTATTATGCTATTTTCGTATAAAATTACGTTAACACCAGCTAAAGATGAATTGTTTTCATCTTTAGCTCTACCTTTAATTGTGGTTTGACTATATGTATCCAATGATATTAGAGTGAAAACAATCAAAAAGATTATTTTGTTGCTATTCATTTTAATTAATTTTCTCTTGAATATAAAATTTCAAATTTATCAACTTTTGTTCCTTTTGTAATATCTTTTAGTAGTTCTTTGTTTTTAAAATCTATACTTTTTAATTTATATTTTGAATTAGAATTTTCATATTCAATTTCTAAAATTAGTCCCGGTAATCCAGCGTATCTTCCCGGACCAGCTGATAAAGGGATTTCGGTTGTAAACCAAGCAAATACTTTCCCGAAATAATAAGGGTCATTTTTATCAACCTCATAAGAATAGGAGCTTGCTTTTATAGCCTTATATCCATTAATTATTTTAGTTTCTTTTGTAATTACCCATTTAAAATCATTTTTCCATTCAGCAGTTATTAACTTTTTATTAATATTACGTTGTTCTCTAAATATAGCAGTATCCAGATTATAATTATTAATATATTTGAGAGCGGCCATGGTAAATTTGCCATTACCATTATCTTTTACTTGTTTATCTATATTATAAGAAAATTGCGAAATATTGTCTTTGATATATAATTCAACTTCATTTTTAAATATCCCTTTAAAAAAACTGTGTTCATAAATAACTTTGATATCCACCGATTTATCTTTATTTTGGCTTAATGCGATATTGCTTATTAATATAAGTCCTATTATTAATTTTTTCATATTTAATACTTAGTTAAAATTGTATTTGTTATTCCGTATTTTAATAAAGAACATCTCTAAAAAAGCTATTGTTTGAAAACAGTATAAAATCCCAAACCATTGATTTTAGTTGTTTTATCAGATATTAAAATCTAAAACAGGTTCTTTTTAGAGATGTTCAAAAATCTAAAGGCAATGATAAACATTCACATTACCATCATAACTAATTATACCTATTGGCTTTTATTTAAGCGTTTTAGCGAGTTCATTACAATCGCATAACCAACAAGAAGCTTCGTTGCCATTAACTTTAATCGAACAATAAATTGTATCATCTGCAACTTTTTGTTCAATAATTATTTTGTCACTTTTTTGAACCTTTTCACTAGGCGCTGGCGCAATTGGAAGTTTTTTAATTGGGTCTTCAGTGTTTGCAAAACTTGCAGCTCCTATTAACATCAGTAATCCTAAAAATAAATTTTTCATAATATACGGTGCTTCTCCCATTTACAACAATAGTTGCTATAAGGACGAAAGTTGGAATAGCTTGTTATGTTATTTCTTCGCCCTGTTGTTAAAATATTGCAAGAACATCCTCGAGGTAGTTTTCAAAATTATTTGCAACTAATTTCTACGACCCTATTTATGCTTTTTTAACAGCTAAACCAATCAGGTTTACAAGTCAAATTTATAAACTTTAAATAAATGTAGGTGGTACTAAAAGTACCGTTTTTTACCTTTACCGACAAATTGGTTTTTTACTGTATAATTTTATTAATGAGAAATTTAATGAAAAAAAAATAGTTTAATTTTATAATTGGTTAGAAAACATCATTGCTATCCGAAAGTTTTAAGAAAACCTTAAATATCAGTCGGCATTGCCTATATACAGGTTGTTTTTAAAAAATTATCCTGAAAATAAGTCA
>NZ_FQWF01000002.1 GCF_900129585.1 Flavobacterium micromati | reverse complement strand
CCTTCGTTTGTTCCTTGCAAGGCAAAGATATTTATTAATTTTGTATGTTTGTAAAACTTAAAATGTTAAAGTCCGATTATTAGGGGGTTAGACCATTTGGCTACGAAAATTATGAGCAATTAAACTTAGTTTTAAATAATGTTAATTTCACTTTTTTTTCTTTACCGCATAAAATTCCAACTCATTCACAAATTAAAGGTATAATAAAAATGCCCGATTTGCTCACACTTGCTGCAATGAAAGCTTTCACACTGGGACGGAGAGCAAAATGGAAAGATGATGTTGATTTATATTTTATTTTGAAAGATTATTATTGTTTTAAAGAAATTGCAGAGGTCGCAACTTTATTATTTGGCGATCAGTTTTCTAAAAAACTTTTTAAAATACAACTTGGCTATTTTAAAGGCATCAATTATGATGAGGAAGTAAGTTATTTAATTCCAACTCCACCGAGTGAGCAAGAAATTCAAGATTTTTTAATTAATGTGAGTGTAGAAGGACTTTAAAATATGCAATTCAGAACTCAAATCCCAATTCCTAAAAGTAAATTTCAAATTGACTATACCTCCAAAATACTGTCATTAGGTTCTTGCTTCGCGGTAAATATTGCGGAGAGACTGGACTATTTTAAATTTCAAAATAGTTGTAATCCATTTGGTATTTTATTCCATCCGTTGGCGATTGAAAAACTACTTAATTTAGCCTTGTCCAAAAAGCAAATTAGTGAGAGCGAACTTATTTATCACAATGAACGCTGGCACTGTTTTGATGTGCATTCTGATCTAAGCAATCCAAATAAAGAAGATTTAATAGCGTCTCTAAATTCAATCATTCAAAATATTAGAGAGGATCTGGAGCAAGCTACACACCTAATTGTTACTTACGGAACATCATGGGTTTATAGATATCTGGAAACTAACGAAATGGTAGCCAATTGCCATAAGGTGCCGCAGAAAGAGTTTGCGAAAGAATTGTTATCTGTAGAAACGATTCAAAAATCAATTGAAAATACACTTAAATTAATCGAAAGTGTAAATCCAAATTGCAGTGTCATTTTTACTATTTCTCCAGTTCGTCATATAAAAGATGGATTTGTAGAAAATCAATGGAGTAAAGCCAATCTAATTAGCGCATTACATACAGTTTTGAAAGATTCGTCTTCTATTCCCCGTTTGGGGGCTAGGGGGCTCTTTCCTTCTTACGAAATCATGATGGATGAACTGCGCGATTATCGTTTTTATGCCGAAGATATGTTGCATCCCAATAAGGTAGCCATCGATTATATTTGGGAGCGATTCCAGCAAACCTATATATCTGAAATTGCTTTAGCAACAATGGAGGAAGTTGCAAACATTCAAAAAAGCCTTTCTCATAAACCTTTTAATCCAAACTCGGAAAGTCATTTAAAGTTTGAGTCAAAACTTTTAGAAAAAATCGCTAAATTGGAGAATCAATATTCATTCATTAAATTTTAGTTATGCTTAAAAGAATACTTATCGGGATATTAATTATTGGTGGAATATTTTTACTGTTTAAATTTTGCGATTTTAAGAAAAATGACGAGCAAGACATCACGCACAATACAAATCTTATTCAGCAACAAATTCTGAATGTTGGAAAACTGATTGTGACCGAAGGGCATTTTTCTGAAGTCATCACTTATAAAAACCAACAGAAATACTTACTAGACATGGTTTCTTTTGAGAAAAAAGCTTTGATAATCGTTAATGCTGATGTCACAGTTTCTTATGATTTGCATAAAATGAAATACGATATTGATGAGGTAAACAAGATCATTACTATTTTAAGCATTCCTAAAGAAGAAATAAAAATTAGTCCAGATATTCAGTTTTATGATGTAGAACAAAGCCAGTTAAATCCTTTTACGGGCGATGATTACAACAAAATTAATAAATCGGTGAAGGCTAATTTGGCTAAAAAAATTGAAAAATCAAGGTTAAAAACTAATGCTCAAAACAGATTAATTAGTGAGCTTTCTAAAATACTCATTGTAACCAAAACAATGAATTGGAAGCTGGTTTATAACGGAAAGGATATTGAAAAAGAAAGTGATTTAAAAACTAATTTTAAAAAATAAATATTTTTATTGACATTATCTTTGATGAAATCTCTTACGAACAATCTGTTGCAATTATATCTTTTAAGTTTTTGGTCTTGCAGTTCATTTCTAAAATTTAAGTAGAAATGGTATAATTAATTTCATCCTAAACATTGGATGAAAATAAATCCGCCTTGACTTTAAATTAAAAAAAGGCCATGAATTATTAGAAAGGAAAGCAGAATTGAAGTACCAAATTCACTGCATAATTCATCTAACTTTTTCCTGAACACTGTTTATTGCCTGAAATCGAATAATAAACCGTATAGTGCAATAAAAACTATTTATAGTTGAAGAGATACTCTCTGTAGAAAACTACTCTAAAACTAACATAGTGACATAACCAGAATTGTACTAAGAACTTCAATGCGGGAAGAAATTATTCTTTTAAAAAAAAAAAATTGTGTAAATGCTAATTAGAAAACTTTGAACTTATTTATAGGAACTCCTGAATGCATAAAAGAGATACTTAATTTTTGTTAGTTTTTGTTTTAACTTTACTGATACATTTTCTTTTTTCAAATTATAATTAGCTGTAAATTAATATTTTAGACAAAAAAAGGAATACGGGTGCCAAAAATGTAAGTGAAAAATCTTGGGAAATTTAATTAAAAGGGAAGGTCGTTTTGGGAAGTTTTATGAAGGCCGCAACTCGGTAATTTGGATTTATAGACTGTACCAATATTTTTGTTAATATTAATTATTCTCTATTTTTTAAAATTAATTTTAACTCAAGATTGGAATTATATACCATTTTGGTAAAGTTGTGTAACACGTAGCAAAAAGACACTGTTAGCTTTGCTGGGTGGAAATTATCCGCAACTGTCCACCAGTAGTGGAAATTAATAAGACCCAAATGAATAAATTAAAAAAAGTGTTTTCAACAATCATTTTGTCAGCTGTTATGTTGACAGTAGGATGTGATAATAATGACACTTCTACATCGACACCTACTAATCCTGCAATCACTGCAAAAAGTCCAATCAACGACGCAACTAATGTAGCACTCAACAAAACAATATCTTTTTCTTTTAGTGAGGCAATGGATCCAGAAACAATTAATGCTACTACTTTTTCCTTAAAGCAAGGGACGACACCAGTTCTTGGTACTGTTGGTTATTCAGGAACGACAGCTACCTTTACACCCTCAAAACCTTTAACTGCAGGTACTGTTTATTCGGCGACTATATCTGCTACTGCAAAAAGCGCTACAGGTATTTCACTTGGCGCTAATACTAGTTGGAACTTTACAACTGGAATTAATGCACAAGGTCTTTCAGCTGTTGGATTAGGAACTGCGGGTAATTATGTTATCCTTGCAAAAACAGCCATCAACAATAGTCCTACCTCTATTATTACAGGTGATTTAGGATTGAGTCCTGCAGCTACATCATATATTACTGGGCTTTCTTTAACAAATGCCACAGGATATGCAACTTCGGCACAAATAACTGGAAAAATATACGCCGCAGATATGGTAAGCCCAACATCAATTAATCTTACAACGGCAGTAAATGATATGACAACTGCCTATAATGATGCAGCAGGACGCCCTACCCCTAATTTCTCTGAACTTGGCACTGGTAATATAGGCGGAAAAACACTTACTGAGGGACTTTATAAATGGACAAACACAGTTACTGTGCCTACAAACTTAATAATTTCAGGAAGCGCCACAGATGTTTGGATATTCCAGATAGCGGGAGACCTTACCGTAAGTTCAGGAGTAAAAATTACGCTTAGTGGCGGAGCCCAAGCTAAAAATATTTTCTGGCAGGTTGCTGGCACCGCGAGTATTGGTACCACAGCACAATTTAATGGTGTAATATTATCTAAGACAGGTATCACGTTTGCTACCGGCGCAACATTAACTGGTCGTGCCTTAGCACAAACTGCTGTTATTCTTGATAAAAATATTGTAACAAAACCATAATAATATAGCAAACTTTAAAAATTTTAAATCAAATTTTTATAAAAATAAAGAACAGGTACTACTATTCCTGTTCTTTTTTTTTGCACTATTTTGAAAGAATCAAGAAAATTCCTAGGCCTTAAAATAAAGGTCTAGGGATTATTTTTTATTAAAAAGAACGTTCTTAACTAACGCTCTCTTTTTCAAAAATTAATTCCAAGCCATTAGTAATTAGTTTTGAAATTTCTGGGCGACTTTCTTTTAATTTTTCTAGATAAGCCATTATTTCTTGCAACAATTGCGTTTCATTTCTGTCGTTTAAAAGCTCGATTATTTCAACAGCTAATAACCAATCATTTGGGTGATTTGATTTTAGATTCTCAAAAATTGGAGCTAATGGAGTTCCCGTGTCATTGGTTTCTCTACTATTTCGAACCGTTTGGTACAAAATCTCTAAATTATCGCGCTCAGCTGAATGTTTAGCTTTAATAGTTTTGCTAGATGGAAGGTGTGATCTTAGGTCAAAACTATTCACATCTGCAGCACCTGAAAAAACAGAAATCACTTTCTTACCCACGGCCATGTCATAAATGCCCCATTCTGGTTGAAACAAGATTGTTTCGCCATGCGTTACTGTGCAATTCTTAAATCGAATAATAATGATTTCACCTTGTAAGTTTCTGGAACCCGTTATGATTTCACCTTCAACAGTAATACCACCTTCAAACTCCAGCTTCACCGTTTTAGACTCCAGAATATTGTAGGCATTTAAATCTTTTGGACTCATGTCTTCAATGGCAAGGTTGATGCCTTGTAGTTTTCCTATCGGGCTACCAAAACCCTCTGGATGTGTCAAAATACCATGACCTACCAGTTCTTTTTCTCTGTAAGCCAAAGCCGTTTTTCCCGTCGTTTGAATGTAAATAGGTTTACCTTCAAACTCAATTACCGAGCTGAAAACGCCCGAAATTTGTAAACCAGTACTTAGTTCAATCGTTCCTAAAGCATTAGAATCAATCAGTTTTTTGGTACCTGACAAACCTCCGGTGCGCAACGCCATTTTATTAGCAAATTCCTCTAAAACCAAATTCAAATACGCAAATGTTGGTGTAACATACAACTGCGGTTGCAATTTAGTAATATCAAAATTTTGAGTCGCAGCCGAAATATCATACCGAATTTTAGAGACGTCAGGAGTCATGCAATGCGCACTTTCACCTATTGATGATAGCAAACCAGCGCCGTAAATCTTAGGATCTTCCACCGTTCCTATAAGTCCGTATTCTACTGTCCACCAGTGTAGGTTTCGTATTTGGGCCATTTCAGATAATTCGCCCATGTTATTTTGTAAATTTTCCACGGCTTTTTCAGCAGCATCAATTGTAGCTTGCGGCGTATCTTCAGCTTCTTTCACAATTGACAGCAATCGAATCGCTTCATACATTTCGTAGTCCTTGTGTGACGAAAGCGCCTTGCAGCCTATTTCTCCAAAACGGCGCAGGTATTCCGCATATTCAGGATTTGCAATGATGGGCGCGTGACCCGCACCTTCATGAATAATATCTGGTGCAGGAGTGTATTCTATATGTTCGAGCTGGCGAATGTCAGAGGCAATTACAAGCACATTATACGCTTGAAATTCCATAAAAGCATTAGGCGGAATAAATCCGTCCACCGCAACCGCGGCCCAACCTATTTCGGTCAAAATACGATTCATTCCGTACATACTCGGGATGTTGTCAACTTCAATTCCAGTCTTTTTCAAACCTTCTAAGTATGAACTATGCGCTACTTTTGATAAATACGCCACGTTTTTACGCATCACATATCGCCAAACCGCTTGGTTTATAGGCGTGTAATCGCTATAATCTTGAGGCTTAATAAATTGTCGTAAATGCTGTGGCAATCGGTCTAATAACGGATTACTTTCTATAGTTGAGTTCATATCGAAAACGTTGTAGTTCAGTTGCAAAAGTACGAATTTCAGGAGCTATTTCCCGCTTTTCATTGCAAGTTTTTGTAAACCCGTTTGTTTTTTTAAAGTTCCCGCAGGAGCTTCCTCCGGTCGCTCTGCGGCAACTAGAAAAACTAAAACAGCTTTTACAAAAAGCTTTCCATTGCAATCTGGGCTAGGGGAATAGTACAATAAGCTAAATCGTGATGTGATAGACTTTTTTCTGCTTTAATGTGTCATTGCGGGGACCGAAGAAATCGAGGTTTAGTAGAGAAGTTATCTTTCCAGAATAATTTCTTTGTATTGTAAGATTTATTTTTCTTATGAATGATAATTAAAGGCCATTTTTGGTGTAAAATAAAAAAAATAATTGAAAGGTTTCACAACTACTCCAACACCAAACAAAAAAACCTGCGTTTTTTGCTTCTCTGAAAAATTATTATCAGAGACCAAAACTAAAGATTGATTGCCAATAGGCAGTTTTGGGCCAAAAGTAATTCCCTCCACATTATCAATAAAAATAACTAAGTCATGAATGTTTAGGATCAGTTTTTTAGAAGCTAATTCAAGATTTTGGTTTTGTAAGGAAGGATAATTTTTGACATTAGTTGCCTTTTTTGAATCGCATAAAAATAGTTTTATCGTGCAGGCTTGCGTTCCAGTAGAGTAAGAGCGCTCTACTACTATTAATTGATCTTTGCTAAAATACTGAATTGCCGAAACGCCATTGACTGCAAAGCTCCCTTTTGGATTGGGTTCAAGAGCAATTGGTTCTAATTTATAGCCAAATTGAGCGGTGTTCTTTTTTGTTTTAGTATCAAATTGGTAAAATCTAATCAAGCCGCCATAACTGGTACTCGATTGTGAGCCATCTTCAAAAAGCGGTTCTTCGGTATGTGTATATATCGTTTTAAATTTCCAATCAAATGTAATTCCTTCTAGAGTTCCATTGTTTCGGGGGCCTTTTTCAGTTTGTTGCATTTTTAAATTATCTGGTAGGGCAATCGTGCTTAAAAATTACCATTTAAATCAGTGAAATTTAATGAAGGATTTTGCAAGACTTGTTTGTCGCCAGTAACAGCTCGAGCGCCTTCGCTGCTCCAAAGCAACGTATTTATTTTTGGGTTGTAGCGCATATCTTCGGGATCTGCTGAGGTATTGGGAGTTGTGTTCCAATTACCAAAAGCAGTTGCACTTTCATTTTTTAAGGTGATTACACTTTGGAAATCGATGCTCTGTATTTTGTTCTCAATGAGTGGAATTTTAGCGGTATAAAATCTCGAATCGTTAAACACCGAGCGGTCATCGCAAATTAAATAATATAGATCGTTTTTTGAATCATAATCAATTCCAGATAAACCGCCAACTTTCGTATTTTGAAATTGTGTTTCAAAAGGAATTTCAATAGAACTAAGTAGTTTTAAACTAGAAATCGACTTGTTTTCAATGCTTTGTTTTAAATTGGAACACGAGAAAAGAAAAACTGGAAAAACAAAAGGGAAAACTAATTTGCGCATAAAACGAGTTGTTGCAATTGAATAAGCCAAATTTTTATGAATGGTTCGTTTGATTCTTTTCGGCGTTGCGGAAGTAATCAATTTTATAATTAAACATTTCAGCCATGTTTTTAGCACGAAGCTTGGCTTCATCAGCTAAAGATCCTGTGAATAAACTATCTGTTGTTTGTATAAAAATTTCCATCCAGCGATCAAAATGTTCTTTGGACACAGGTAATTGTTTGTGAGGCGGAAACGGGCTTCCTGAATACGAATGCACTTCGAGTAAAATAGTTTCCCAAAAGCCATACATTTTTTCTAAATGTTCTGGCCAGCGATCGCCTATTTTTTCATTAAAAATTGGTCCAATGAAGTTGTCTTTTTGAACTTTAGAATAAAAAGTGTTAACTAATAATTTAATATCTTCTATTGTCAAAATGTCGTTTAGTGGTGCCATAAGTAAGTATAAAAAAAGCCTACGCAAAGGTAGGCTTTCTTGTTTTAACTAAGAGTTAAACTATTTTGCTTTAGGCGGAAATTGTTCTAATATTTTACCCACAAACTCGTTAATTCTTTTTTCTTTCTCCGTGCGATTTTGATTAAGGTAACCTATTCCTTCACCTTGCCAAATCAATTCTTTCTTTTTCGCATCTATTAAATCGATGAATAATGTTCCTTCAGTTGAAGATGTGGCCATATTTTGACCGCCCCACATAAAAGGATTCCATCCCATACCCCAACCGTAACCCCAACCCATATTAAATTGGTTCACATCAATTTTCTCTCTTTCTTTAGTAAAAATATTGACTAATAAATCTGGATTGTCGCTTTTTGCCATACCCTTCGCAGAAAGCTCCCGATCAATGGCATTTAATATTCGCTTTTTATCTAATTGGGAAATTTCTGCTTTGTCAATTCCGTTTTTATAAAAAGCATAGGTGCCATATTGTTTAAAATCAACTTTATTGTCAAAATCAGAATATACTCTAACAGAGCTACAGGAGGCAAATACTAAAAGAAAAAATACGGGGAGTAATTTAATTGTTTTCATAGTGGGTATATTAGATATATTTATGTTTACAAAATTTGTTTGTTAAAAATTAAAAAGAGCTTCAGCAACTACATTAGGGAGTGTAGCTTTTAATAAAGGTTGCGTCTCCATAGCTCTTTTTATCGCAAAAATTGCTCCGTCATTTCGTGCCCAACTTCTTCTTGAAATTCCATTGTTGACATCCCAGAAAAGCATTGATTTTAGTCGTTTTGAAGCCTCTTGAGATCCATCAAGAACCATACCAAATCCACCATTAATTACCTCGCCCCAACCAACGCCTCCGCCGTTATGAATAGAAACCCAAGTCGCACCTCTAAAGCTATCTCCAATCACGTTTTGAATTGCCATGTCAGCTGTAAATTTTGAGCCATCATAAATATTTGAAGTTTCTCGATAGGGCGAATCAGTTCCAGAAACATCATGATGATCTCTCCCTAAAATTATAATTCCAATTTCGCCAATGGCAATCGCCTGATTAAACGCTTCTGCAATTTTTGCTCTACCTTCTGCATCGGCGTAAAGAATTCGAGCTTGCGAACCTACAACCAATTTATTTTCTTGCGCACCTTTTATCCACTGAATATTATCCTGCATTTGTTGCTGAATTTCTTCGGGAGCTGTTTTAACTAATTCTTGTAGGACTTGGCACGCAATTAAATCCGTTTTTACTAAATCCTCTAGTTTCCCTGAAGCACAAACCCATCGAAATGGACCAAAACCATAATCAAAACACATAGGTCCCATAATATCCTGCACATAACTATTGTATTTAAAATCGATATTATTTTCATCCATTATTTTGGCACCAGCTCTTGAGGCTTCGAGCAAGAAAGCATTTCCATAATCAAAAAAATAGGTTCCTTTTTCTGTATGTTTGTTTATTGCATCGGCATGAAATCGCAATGTTTTTTGAACTTCTTCTTTAAATTTTGTTGGATTATTAGCCATTAAATCATTCGATTGTTCAAAGGTAAAACCAATTGGATAATAACCCCCTGCCCAAGGATTATGGAGTGAAGTTTGGTCTGATCCTAAATCTACATGGACGTTTTCTTGATCAAATTTTTCCCATACATCCACTATATTTCCTAAATATGCTATGGATATGATTTCTTCATTGGCTTTCGCCAAATTTACTCTCGAAACCAATTCATTAAGGTCTTCTATCACTTCGTCAACCCATCCTTGACTGTGACGAATATGCGTAATTTTGCGATTTACTTCGGCACATACAGTTATGCAACCTGCAATATTTCCCGCTTTTGGTTGTGCACCACTCATGCCTCCTAAGCCGGAGGTTACAAATAAACCTCCTTTTGGACTTCTTTTTATTTTACGGAATGCGTTCAAAACCGTTATTGTTGTTCCGTGTACAATTCCTTGAGGACCAATATACATATAACTTCCTGCGGTCATCTGTCCGTATTGAGAAACTCCTAAAGCATTCATTCGTTCCCAGTCATCGGGTTTCGAATAATTAGGAATCACCATTCCGTTTGTTACCACTACGCGAGGCGCTTCTTTGTGGGAAGGAAACAATCCCATAGGATGTCCAGAATACATCGTTAATGTTTGCTCATCGGTCATTTCAGATAAATACTGCATCGTCAAAAGGTATTGTGCCCAGTTTTGAAACACAGCTCCATTACCACCATAAGTTATTAATTCATGTGGATGTTGTGCTACGGCATGATCTAAATTATTTTGAATCATTAACATGATTGCTTTTGCCTGGTCTGATTTTCCAGGATATTCATTGATAGGTCTTGCGTAAATATCGTAATCTGGACGAAAACGATACATGTAAATCCGACCATATTTTTCTAATTCCGATGCAAATTCCTTTATCAGCTCTTCGTGATGCTGTGGCTCAAAATACCGCAAAGCATTGCGTAATGCTAATTTTTTTTCTTCTATCGAAAGAATATCTTTTCGCTTTGGCGCGTGGTTGATCTCCTTTTCGTAAAGTTTTGGTTGAGGTAATACTGATGGAATTCCTTGCTTTATTTGGTCTTGAAAAGTCATTGCGTTTCTGCTATTTGTTTACCTTAAAATTGAACAACTCTTTGAGCTCTTTTTTGAGCTGAATAGCTCAACAAAAACAGCAACTTTGACGGCCAGTTTTGATGTGACCGCCTAAAAATTATTTTTTAATAGTTCCTGTCTTTGAATTAAATCCGTAAGGACAATGACGGCAGCCACTTTTACAACAATATCCTCTTTTTAAATGGTGCTTTTCGGTAAAACATTTATAACCTTCTGCTGTGAAATAAAAATCTTCTCCTTCTAATAACTTATTTTCGTTACTTTGGTCATTCATGTTTAAAATTATTTTATAGTAAAACCAACGTAGATTGATTTTACTTTGATTCAAAAATTGATATATTCCTTTTAAATGCACAATCTTTCTTTACAAATTTATAAATTTTATCACTAATGTTTCTGATTGTTACTAAATATTTAATTCCAAAAGGTTATCGTGGATTAACTATATTTCCTTTTGTTTTAATTAAGTATAGGAGCGATCAGTATGATTCGGTGTTAATGAATCATGAAAAAATACATTTGCGTCAGCAGCTGGAATTATTATTCTTGCCATTTTTTATTTGGTACCTACTAGAATATTTTTTTCGTTTATGTCAATATAAGAATCATAATCTAGCATACAGAAATATCAGTTTTGAACGTGAAGCTTACGCTAATGAATCGGACTTAAATTATATAGAAAAACGTTTATTTTGGCAGTTTTTTACTTATTTGAAGTAACAATTGTATTACTTTTTCTTTCTATCCTAATTATCATATTCTATCATTGGTGGTAATATTATCCTATTTATAAAGCAATCGCTACTCACCAAGAAATTTCTTAATTCAAAATCTTCATTTTTACTCCATAAATATTCATAAGAATTTACCTTATTGTTTACTAAAAAGATGCTTTTTATCGATTAATTATACTTTTTAACGTTGAAGTCACGCTCTAGTATTTTCTTTTTGTTGTAATTTAGCTGAAAGGAATACGGATTTGAAATTCTTTTATCACCTAAAATCTTAATTTATTCTAATATGAAAACAAAACTACTCAAGAAAATAGTATTAGTGTTAACAGTATTCTTATTTCAGTTTCAAGTCAGTGCTCAAATGTTTGTTGGTCCAAATAGTTATGTTTTCGCAAATAATGAAGTGGTTTACATTAAACAAAATTTGGAATTACAAGCAGCAACAAGTATTTTTTATTTAAGAGATAGGGCCCAACTTTTACAAGGCTCAACCGTAACCAGCACTAATGCAGGTCTGGGAAGCTTGTCTATTTTGCAAGAAGGATCGACTAACAATTTTCACTATAATTACTGGTGTTCGCCTGTGGGAAGAAATATTGCGGGAGTTGGTAATTCACAATTTGGGATTACCCAACTTAAAGATGTTACTGGAGTAACTACTTTTAATGAGCCTTTGATATTGCCAAATAACAATTACAATGGAACTTCTAGTCCGTTAGCAATAGCACCGTTTTGGATTAATAAATTAATAGCCACATCAAGTTATTCGAGTTGGATTCAAGTTGGTGCAAATTCTACATTGAATGTTGGGGAAGGATTTACAATGAAAGGAACCTCTGGAATAAGTACAAATAATCCAACAGGGCGATCACAGCAATATGATTTTAGGGGGAAACCTAATGATGGTACTATTTTGATTCCAGTAAAACCTGCCCAATTTACGTTAACTGGAAATCCATATCCATCTGCAATTGATTTATCTGCTTTTTTAGCAGAACAAACAAATTGTACTGGGATAGCGTATTTTTGGGAGCAAGACGCAACTGTAAATTCACATTTTATCGCTGACTATAAAGGCGGATATGGCACTTTTGCCCCTGGTAGTTTAGGTAGTGTAGGAATTTACACTCCTGCCACTTTTTACTCTTATGACGGCGCGGGCAATCAAATTGCCAACACGGGAATGGGCGGAGTTTATCAAAGGAGATTTGTTCCAGTTGGACAAGGCTTTTTAATTGCAGGAAATATGAACGGATTTATAGAAATGAAAAATAGTTACAGAATATTTGTTAAAGAAACTCCAGGTTCGTCAACAGTTTTAAGAACAACTAGCTCTAAAAATAAAATTCAAAGTGTTAATATGGATCAGATGCAATCTATATCGGGATTTGATTATACCACGGTGAATGTAACACCCACACCACAAATTCGGTTTAACACTTTAATGGATAATAAAGGAGTGCGCCAACTGGTTCTTGCATCTATCCCAGAAGCTACTGACGGTGTTGATCGAGGTATGGATGCTTTGTCCTCTGGTGATGCATCACAAGCCGATGTATATTTCGTTATAGATAATTCAGAATTTGTAATTAATACAGTAAACTTTGATGTAAATAAAAAAATTCCATTAGGTTTTAAAAATACTAATGCTGCTAATTTTAAAATTACTGTAAAAGAAATAATCAATTTTACCGACGTAAATTCAGTTTACCTTCATGATAAAGTGAATAACACTTATCATGACATAAAAAATGATTTCTATGAACTGGAATTGATCGCTGGACAGAACAATACACAGTTCGAAATTACATTTAAAACAGAAAACTCCCTGGCCGTGGAAGAGGCGACAGCAAAAAACTTTCTCATTTTTCAAGACAACTCAGCCAAAAGTTTAGTAATTAACAATCCGTTCTTAAAAGAGATAAACACTTGCAGCTTCTATGATGTTGCCGGAAAGTTAATCTTTATTAAAAATGATTTAGGAGCTGCTTCGACATATCAGTTTTCGACAGCTGGTTTGGGAGATGGTATTTATATTGCAAAAATTATGACAAAAGAAAAAGAAACTTTCGGAAAAAAAGTAATAGTTAAAAATTAACAGAATGCTATCACAAAAAACTAATGCAATCTAAATGGTTGCATTTTTTGTATATAAAATTTTATCTTTGTTTAAAATCTAATTCTTTTGAATCAAAAGTTAATCTCTGTGTTCCCAAATTCTATTTCTATACAAATTAAGAGAGAGGATTTACTCCACCCTTTTGTATCGGGAAATAAATTCAGGAAACTCAAATATAATTTGCTGCAAGCCAAAGTTGAAAATCATGACACGATACTTACTTTTGGTGGTGCTTTTTCAAATCATATTGCAGCTGTTGCCTATGCAGGATATGAAAATGGAATTAAAACATTTGGAATTATTAGAGGAGATGAACTATTTGATCAAATCGATGAAAATCCGACTTTAAAATTTGCACAAAACTGTGGAATGCTTTTTAAATTTGTTTCCAGAGAAGACTATCGATTGAAAAGTGAAATTTCATTTTTGGAAAATCTAAAAGAGCAATTTGGTTCATTTTATCTTATTCCTGAAGGTGGAACAAATGAGTTAGCCATTAAAGGCTGTGAAGAAATTTTGACAAAAAATGATGCTGAATTTGACTATATCTGTTGTGCAGTAGGCACTGGAGGTACAATTTCAGGAATTATAAATAGTGTTTTACCGCATCAAAAAGTTTTGGGCTTTCCAGCACTAAAAGGTGATTTTTTAAAAGATGAAATTCGTAATTTTGTGCAAAATGTAAATTGGGAATTAATTACAGACTACCATTTTGGCGGATACGCAAAAGTAAACGAAGAGTTAATTGCGTTTATAAATCACTTTTATACTGAAAATCAAATCCCTCTAGATCCCGTTTATACTGCAAAGATGGTTTTTGGCGTTATCGATATGATAAATAATAATTATTTTGCTGCTAATTCCAAGATTTTACTAATTCACACAGGAGGACTTCAGGGGGTTAGCGGAATGAATATTAAATTAAAAAAGAAACAATTACAAACAATAGCAATCAATGGTTAGAAAAATTCTAGTACTAATTACAGCAATCACTTTAATAGGATGTAATACGTCAAAACCAGTCATTGTTACTTCTAAAAAAGCGCAAGCGAAAACAGCAGCTATTAATTCCGCAAAGAAAACAAAATCAAGAAATCTTACAAGCACTCGGTCAACCACCTCTACTTCCGCGAAAAAAAACCCAAGAGTTAACAACTCAGAAGTGATTGTTTCTACGTCAAGAACAATAGTTACAAATGATATAATCAAGTTGTATGTGTACCAATATAAAAACATTGCTATGGCTAACATGAAACAATACGGAATTCCTGCCAGTATTATTTTGGCACAAGGAATTTTGGAATCAGGGGCAGGAAAAGGCGATTTAGCCAAGAATTCTAATAATCACTTTGGTATAAAATGTCATGCAGGCTGGACTGGTGAAAGTGTAAATCATGACGACGATTCAGCTCAAGAGTGTTTTCGAAAATATAGTAATCCATCTGAATCATTCAAAGACCATGCGGTATTTTTAACGGGTAGAAGTAGGTATGCAAAGCTTTTTGAATATTCTAAAGGAGATTATAAAGCCTGGGCTCACGGGCTACGTGCTGCGGGCTACGCCACTGATCCTAAATATCCAGATAAATTAATTTCCTATATTGAACGTTACAATCTGCATCAATATGATAGCAAGGTAATTGATGTTAATTACGTTCTTAACGAAGATCAATTAGTAGAAGAATTGCAATTAGAATCTAAAAATTTAGGAAATTCACTTGCTTCATACACAGTTCAAAAAGGCGATACATTGTATTCGATTTCTAAAAAATTCGAATTAAAAGTCGAAGATTTAAAGCAAAAAAATAATTTATCTGACAATACATTATCTATTGGTCAGAAACTGATAGTAAATTAATTCAATAACAATAACTTATATACTTATAAATGTTATACAAAAGAAGCAGTCAGCTTTTTGCTGAAGCAGAAAAAGTAATTCCAGGAGGTGTAAATTCGCCAGTAAGAGCCTTTAAAGCAGTAGGTGGAACTCCCATTTTTGTAAAAAGTGCTAAGGGTGCGTATCTATATGATGAAGATGGCAATCGATTAATAGATTACATTAATTCTTGGGGTCCAATGATTCTCGGACATGCTTATGAGCCCGTAGTTCAAGCTGTTATTGAGAAAGCTAAATTAGGAACTTCTTTTGGTATGCCAACAGAACTTGAAACTCAAATTGCAGCTCTAGCAGTTGCGATGGTTCCAAATATTGATAAGATCCGATTTGTGAATTCAGGAACTGAAGCTTGTATGAGTGCAGTGCGATTGGCGCGAGGATTTACTAACAAAGATAAAATAATCAAATTTGCTGGGTGTTATCACGGTCATTCTGATTCGTTTTTGATTCAGGCTGGAAGTGGAGCAGTCACCTTTGGCTCACCTAATAGTCCTGGTGTAACTGCTGGAACGGCAAAAGATACCTTGTTAGCAACTTACAATGATCTAGAAAATGTAGCATTATTAATAGAAGCTAATAAAAATGAAATTGCTTGTATCATTGTGGAACCAGTTGCTGGAAACATGGGTTGTATTCCACCAGTTGCAGGCTTTTTAGAAGGCTTGCGCCAAATGTGTACTGACAATGATATTTTATTAATCTTTGATGAGGTTATGACAGGATTCAGGTTAGCGGCCGGCGGTGTTCAAGAATTACTCAACGTAAATGCTGATATTGTTTGTTTTGGAAAAGTAATAGGCGGTGGTTTACCCGTAGGAGCTTTTGCAGCCCGTGCCGAAATTATGAATTATCTAGCTCCGCTTGGACCCGTGTATCAAGCAGGAACCTTATCAGGAAATCCATTAGCTATGGCTGCAGGATTAACAATGTTACAATCCCTAAATAACGACCGAAATGTATTTAAAAGTTTAGAAGAAAAAACAGCTTATTTACATGCTGGAATGGACAAGGTTTTAAAAGCAAATAACGTAGATTTCACAATCAATAGAATTGGATCTATGATTTCAGTTCACTTTGACGCAAATCCAGTAATTGATTTCAAATCGGCAGCTAAAGGAGATAATGAAAACTTTAAGAAATTCTTTCACGGATTATTAAATGAAGGAATATACATAGCGCCGTCAGCCTATGAAAGTTGGTTTCTCACTGATGCACTTTCTTATGAGGATTTAGATTTTACCATACAAGCCGTTGATAAAGTCTCTAAAACATTTTAAAAAAAATAAAAGCTTCGGATTGTTTCCGAAGCTTTTAGATTTAATTTTACATTTTTGTGCCGCGTTTATCTTTGTTGCGACTTACTGCCCTTTGCTTCATTTTTTCTTGATTGGCTTTCCAAGTAATAAATTGTTCTGGAGTTAAAATAACTTTCATTTTGTCGTCCAGAACTATTTTTTCCTCTTGCATTTTGTTTTTTGCAGATTCGCGTTTACTTCTCATTTCCTCTGTTGATGCTTCTTTTTGAACAATCCTATTTTCTCTTTTTACGGATTGCTCTGCCAAGAGTTGCTTAATTTGAACTTGCTGTTCACTGTTCAAATTTAGATCAGTGGTCAATTTTTTCAACTGTCTTTGTTGACGTTGCTCCGGAGTCATTCTTTCCATGTTGGCTTTTTCTGAACTCTCCTTTGTATCCTGAGCATAAGTGGTCATTCCTACAACCAATAACGCTGTAATAATTAATTTTTTCATTTTCAAGTTTTTAAAGTTATAGGCATAAGACGGCAGAGAACTTTAAAAGTTTAAACGTTAACAAAAGTTTATAGTTTTTCACTTCTATAATACCTGGTTATACTATCTTAGAACTTGATATTTTTTTTAAAATAAATTGACGGATAGTAACCAAATATGACATTTATCAGTTTTTTATCGATTTATTATCTCGAATTTTGTGAATTATCTAATAAATTATTTACATGGCAACACTTAAACCAATACATACTTTTCATATTCCCGTAATGGGACTTGCTTATACTATTGATAGTCCGATACGTGTGGCAAAATACGGAATATCATCAGTAATTTCTATTATGGACGATGAACTTATAGAAAAAATGAACGCTTTTTACAGCGAAAAATTTAATATGCCTTATCAGGAAATTACGAAAAAAATACATGATTACCGCGCAGAGCGCATCACTTCCTACTTGAATTTGGTTGATAAAATCGTTAAAAATAAGTTTGAAAATTTCAAAGCAGAATTGTCAGAGAGTAAAGTAGCTGTACAGAATTATATGGAGACGTTACCTAATAAGTCTGATATCAAAGCAGGATTACAAAACTTATTAGAAGACGGTTTCGCTTTCAAAGAAAACATCAAAAATTATCTGGAGAAAAATCTTTATCCGGGCGATATTGACGTCAATATCATGACTAAACTAGATAAGGATAATTTTATTAATGACGAGCAATTGCCTATTTCATTCAACGATGCACATGCTGCATTACGCGGTTTTGCTAACAGCACACTGGAATCTTCAGTTGTCTTGTCTGCGGGAATGAATCCAAGATTATACAGTTATTTTGAAAATTTTTCAGCTTTTTTTCCTGATATAAACAATAAACTGAAAAAGAAAATAACGCTTAAAGTTAGTGATTTTCGTTCGGCCATGATTCAAGGGAATTTTTTAGCCAAAAAAGGACTTTGGGTTTCTGAATACAGAATTGAATCAGGGCTTAACTGCGGTGGACATGCGTTTGCAACAGAAGGTTTTTTGTTGGGACCAATTTTGGAGGAATTCAAACAAAAAAAAGAGCAGTTAATTCAATCAGCACATGAATTGATGGTTAAAGCTTTGGGACAAAAAGAAATGCACATCCCGCAACAACCTTTGGATTTGAAAATCACGGTGCAAGGGGGAATTGGAACTGCTGAGGAGCATGATTTTTTGATAGATTATTACAATGTAGATTCAGTAGGTTGGGGTTCTCCATTTTTATTAGTGCCAGAAGCAACTTCTGTCGATAAGCATACTAGAAGTTTATTGGCTGCAGCCAAAGAAGCAGATTTATATTTAAGTCATATATCGCCGTTGGGCATTCCGTTTAATACGTTACGCGGAACCACAAACGAGGTGTTAAAACAAAAACGGATCAACGATAATAAAGCAGGAAGTTCATGTCCTAAGAGATTTTTGGCGCTCAGTAAAGAATTTGACGGGAAAGGAATTTGCACTTCTTCTAAAAAATACCAAGATTTGAAATTGGATGAATTGCAACTGCAAGTAGCATCTTTATCTGCGGAAGCTATCGAAAAAAAGAAAAATAGTATAACTGAGAAAGCCTGTCTTTGCGTAGGCTTAGCAAATGCGTCTTTTCTTGAAAATGATATCAAAATTAAAGGTCAAGCGCAAGGCGTAATCATTTGCCCGGGTCCCAACATGGCCTATTTTGACCATGAAGTTTCGCTTGCCACAATGGTAAAACATATTTATGGGAATACCTTTATTTTAGGAGGTGGAAATCGTCCTAATTTATTTGTTAAAGAATTGAAAATGTACATAGATTATTTAAAAAACGAGATCAATTCTGTTTCTGACGAAATTACCGCGGGGCAAATTAAAAAATGGAATGCCTTCAAAAATAATTTGGTCATTGGAATTGGATATTATAAAGATTTGTTTTCAAATAATGTTTTTTTCAAAACCACAAAAAACGAAATTTTAAACCAGTTTAAATTTTATGAATTGGAATTAAATAAAATCGAAATTCCAAAATTACAATTGGCTTAAAGCTATTAAAACTGAATTATGCAATAAAAACAGAAAATCAAAAAAGTTATCGTTTTGAAAATCAGCTTAATTGCGCGGGGACTTTTTTCTATTTAGATCAAAAAAATAGCTTTTCAATCGTTCCGCAATTAGGCTTTGCTGGCGAAGTTTATGAAAGTAATTATCAGTACAATCAGAGAATGAGAAAAATAAGCGGCGATATTTTCTTTGGTAAATTTGGTTTCGAAGTTGGTAGGGACAAACTCTCTGTAGGTGCCAATGCAATGTTGCCAATAAGTCAAAATCTCACTGGCGGAAATGTAGTTGCTAATTGTAGATGGAGTTTAAATTTCAATTACAGTTTGTAGCTACAAAAAGGAACTCAATTTGAGTTCCTTTTTTAGTTTAAAATATTTTTTAAAAATGCAGCGCAAACCCGATATTAAATTGTAAACTGTTGTCGTAATATTGCTTGTGTGTTGCGATATTATAACGAATTCCAGGTTCTATACTGACATTTTTGCCTAAAAACAATGCGTAACCAACTTGTGCACCTACGAATGCAGGATTAGCATTTGCATCGCCAAAACCAACTCCATTATAAGAAAGCTCGATAGGAATCATGCTTTTAAAATAATATTTTGCTCCAATTTTGTAAGCAATCGGTTCGCCGGCGCCATCTATTTCTCCATAACCTAATCCTAGCTTTAGTGCTAGATTGTCCTTGATAAAATAACCACCTTCGGCTCCAATGTTAAAAGCAGTAATACCGTCAGATGAACTAAAATACAAAGCAGTTGATCCCACATTAGCGCCAAAACCAGTGTTGGCTTCAATAAGCCATTTTCCTTTGGATACTTGACCATCTTTGGCTTGACCACTAGCAAAGGCAAAAAACAATAATGCAAAAGCTGATAAAACAATTTTTTTCATAATTTGTAGGTTTAATTTTATTCAAACAAAAATAGCTGTTTTTTCGGCTTCCTAGGAATTTTATGACTTTATTAACCTTTTCGGATTGTTAGTGCTATTTACAGTTATGTAATCTAAATGATTTACTGAACGCAGTGATGTCAAATATATTTTAATATTAATTCAACCCTAAGCAGTAGTCACTTTAATCAATTGACTTTCAATTTCAATCATATATTGGAAGTTCTTATTATCTACTAATTCAATTTCAGGCATAAAGCGATCAAAAAGTTCAATTAATTGATTAGTTGATATATTTCCTAAATTGATTTTAATTAATTTTCTTGGCTTTTTATTGATTAAAAAAGAGTTTTTAAAATCAAAATCTTTTGTGATTAAAATGAGGTTTTTTGAATCAGAAAATTTTGAAATAGCAGCAGCTGTTATAAACCACTTGTCAAGTGTATTATTGACATGTACACACTAAAAACTTACATTGTTGAGGAGTTTTACAAGTTTTATAGGAATATGTGTATTACACAAAAATTCCATTAACCCACTTCTTTAGGTATGTCACCCGAAATTGATAATTTAGCATAATGTAACGCAGCCAAAATGTCTTCTCTTTCCAGTTCTGGGTGGTCGTCAAGAATATCAGCGGTTTCCATTCCTGAACTTAACAGATCGAGAATTACTTCAACTGGCCATCTCATATTTCTCAAAGTAGGCTTTCCATGACAGATATCAGGATTTATTGTTATGCGGGTGAGTAAATTTTCCATGACATTAATTTTCTATTAAAAGTAATGAATTGTTGGATATAAAAAACGGAGCTTTATTTGAAGCTCCGTTTTTTATAAATATAAACAAGTATAACCTATCCCTTCAACCTACAAGCCTTTACATCACCTTCAACTACAACCTCAGTCATTCCAAGTGCTGATAAGTTTTTCATAGCTTTATCCCATTTTTTACCGCTCAATTCTGATTTGGTTTTTAGTGCTCCAAATTCCATTACATTAGCATTAGCCTGCAAGATCGACACAATTAATTTCTCGTCTTCTTCAAGCTGAACTTGTTTTTTCTCTGGTCTCATTTGTGGGAACAACAGTACTTCTTGAATCGAAGCATTATTTGTTAAATACATAATCAATCGATCCATTCCTATTCCCATTCCTGATGTTGGTGGCATTCCGTATTCTAATGCTCTTAAGAAATCTTCATCTATAATTCCGGTTGCTTCATCATCTCCTTTTTCAGCTAGGCGCATTTGATCTTCAAAACGCGCTCTTTGATCAATCGGGTCGTTCAATTCGGAGTAAGC
Source organism: Flavobacterium micromati (assembly GCF_900129585.1). Classification (GTDB taxonomy): domain Bacteria; phylum Bacteroidota; class Bacteroidia; order Flavobacteriales; family Flavobacteriaceae; genus Flavobacterium; species Flavobacterium micromati. Next base: position 345,569 of record NZ_FQWF01000002.1, on the reverse strand, counting down.
GTTTGCTACTTCTTTACCACAAACCATCAATTCAAAACGTTCCGTTAATTCAGGATTATCGCGGTGTTCTTTACACAAAGGCGACATTTCTTTTGGATAATCCGTAATAAAAGTGGGCTGAATATAATTTGCTTCGCATTTAGCACCAAAAATTTCATCAATCAATTTTCCTTTCCCCATTGTAGCATTAACATCGATTCCCATGCCTCTTGCAGCATCAAAAAGTTCTGTTTCACTTTTTCCAGAAATATCAAAACCAGTAAAATGCTTGATAGAATCCGTCATGGTCACACGAGCGTAAGGTGCTTTAAAACTAATTTGGTTTTCACCAAAAATTACGTCCGAAGTTCCATTTACCGCAACTGCGCAATATTCCAGCAGTTCTTCGGCAAATTCCATCATCCAGTTGTAGTCTTTGTAAGCTACATATATTTCCATTGCAGTAAATTCGGGATTGTGCGTTCGATCCATTCCCTCGTTTCGGAAATTTTTAGAAAACTCATAAACACCGTCAAAACCGCCCACAATCAATCTTTTTAAATACAATTCATTGGCAATACGCATGTACAAAGGAATGTCAAGCGAGTTGTGATGCGTTGTAAACGGACGTGCTGCCGCTCCACCCGCAATAGGCTGTAAAACTGGAGTTTCCACTTCAAGATAACCAGCGTCATTAAAAAAAGTACGCATCGCATTAAACAATTTGGTACGCTTAATAAAAGTCTGTTTTACATGCTCATTTACTGTTAAATCCACATAACGCATTCTGTAACGCAGTTCCGCATCATTGAATGCATCGTGAACTTTTCCATCTTCATCCACTTTTGGCAATGGCAACGGACGCAATGTTTTACTCAAAAAAGTAAAAACATCCACCCGAATACACTGAGCACCAACCATGGTTGTAAATAATTCACCTTCAATACCTATAAAATCACCTAAATCAGTTAATTTTTTAAATACCTGATTGTACATCGTTTTATCATCACCAGGACATAAAACATCGCGGTTCAAGTACAATTGGATTCGTCCTTCGCTATCTTGTAACTCAGCAAAACAAGCTTTTCCTTGATCTCTCACACTCATCAATCGCCCAGCAACAGTCACCTTTTTATCATCTTCAAACTGCTCTTTTATCTGTTTGGAAGTATGATTTACAGGAAAAAGATTGGCAGGATAAGGATTGATTCCTAAGTTGCGTAAGGATTGAAGTTTTTCTCTTCGGATAATTTCTTGTTCTGATAAGGCCATTTTGTGCTTTTTTTTAAGAGCGCAAAGATACTCTATATGTCGCAAAGTTGCAAAATGAGATTGGTTTTTTGGAGCTCTTTCCAGCTTTCCGTTGCAATCTTTTTATTCGCTTTCGCAATAAAAAGGATTTCCACTTCAATCTGGGCTATAAATCCCACAAAGTTCATACCTTCGTTTTTAAATATTTAATAAAACCAAATACAATTTGAAAACTCAAAATTTCCTTTTCTTATTTATTATTTCGATACTAATAGTAAGTTGCCAAGTCACCGAAACCATTCACATCAACCCAGATGGAAGCGGAACAATAGAAATAATAAGCCTTCGGGATGAACAAAGTTACATGCAATTAGCGGGTGAAAATTATAATTCTGAAGAAAAATTTGTCGACACAAGCTACGTTTTTAAGGAATATATCACTCAGTATGCAGAGAATTTTTTAAAACTTCCGCTTGCTGAAAAAGAGATTTTTAACAAATTCAAAGACGTAAAGGTTCACATCAAAAAAAGTTCTTTCGAAAAAGAATTCCGAACTACAATTACCCAAACATTCGATAAGATTGAAGCAGTTCCTGATCTTGACAAAATAGAAAATTACGCGGATGATTTAAAACACAATTATGCTTTAGCTGCTGAGGAACATTTCTATCAGGTGAGTTACACATTTGATGGAAGTACTTTTAAAAGAAAAATAATCATTACTGATCAAGAAGAATTAGCGAAACAGCAACAAAAAATTCCAGAATTAAGAACTCAATTAGCCGGTTTTAAAATAGTGCAATCGTATGTTCTACACTACCATTTTCCGCGGAGAATAAAATCGGTTTCAAATACTCAGGCAATAATAAGTGAAGACAAAAAAAGCTTGAGAATTGAGTTTTTATTAGCTGACTGTTTGCAAAATCCAGAAATTACGGCAGTTGAAGTGGTTTTAGAATAAATAATGAGTAATTTGATCATCAGCCGTTCGCCACGGAGTGTACGACATAATCCAAAAAAAGCACAGAAATCCCCGAATATTTTTCGAATAAGATTATATTCCTTAAATTAGCTGAATGGATAAAAAAGCAGAATTAGGATTAGATTTTATTATTGATAAAATAACAAACTCAATTGAAAACGTGATTACTGGTGACAGTTTTCAGACTGAAATTTCTATTCTACAAAAAACTGATTTAAAATCTGTAACGAAGAAAAATGGATGGCTTTTCAGTTGGAGTGAAGAATTTAAGAATCCTGTTAGAGATATTTATAAGCTTACAATAGCTGGAAATTCGACAATTATTCAAGGTCTTGTGAGTTTAGAAGTTAAGTCAGACCACGTTTTTATGCATCTTTTAGAAAATGCCCCATTCAACAAAGGACAAAGCAAAGTTTACACTGGTGTTGCTGGGAATCTAGTTGCTTATATTTGTAAATTGTCTTTTCAACGCGGACACGATGGAAATATATCTTTTCTGTCAAAATCACAATTGGTTGAACATTACGAAAAAACTCTCGGAGCTTTTCATTTTGGTGGTAGAGTTATGATAATTGAAACAAAATCGGCATTGAAATTAATAAACAAATATTTTCAAAATAAATAATTATGAAATGAGCATGACCTAAATTTGGTCGCAAACACCGATGAAGATATGCGAATTCCATATTCCAATAAAAAAAATATTAATTACATATGAAAACTAAAAAATCAGATTTAGAAATTGATAGGATTGGTGGAATAGGTTCTCTAACAATAGAAGAAGAAAAAGCTTTAAGTGATTTTTTTAAAAAGAAAAAAACAACTAAAAAAACTCTTAAAAAAAAGGAAATAAATACGTAAAAGAAAGGATACTAGGATAGCCGTCTATCGTGACTGGGGCTTTAGTGCTATTACAGTTCTAAATTATACCATTTATGTTTTGAATTTTCTGTAAAAAAGAATTGAAATTTATCAGGTTGAGCACGTCATCATGATTGTGATGAAGCACGAAACGTTGTTTGTAAATCGTTCGTAATCTCGACTGCGCTCGATTTGACAAAAACAGGATAGTAATTTCAAAGACTTTTGGTATTATGTTTAGCAGAAAGTATCCTGTTATAAAGTCTCCAACTTCGCAAAGCGCCAATGGCATAAAAGCATTTACTTTTATGGTCTTTAAATATAAATTTGCTGATTTTTAAAATCTATCGAGTGTTATTTAATTTTAAAAACAATAAGCGTAAGTATTAAGTAGAAGTCCTAATTACATCAAAAACCACAAATTAGATTTGTCAATATTTTAAAAATCTTCCGATAATTTTCAAAATTTATAAAAGTAGAAGAAATTTTTATTAGCGTAAGTTTGTGTATACTTTCTTTATAAAAATCCCTTAGTGTCTTTGCGCCTTTGTGGCAAAACAAAATAAATAATCGTATTTTTGCAGCTCACAAAAACAGAACGAAAAATGAATTGCGTTCGCTACAATTACAAATGAATAAAACGATCCAACTTCAAGATTTAGGAAACAAAGACTATAAAGCAACTTGGGAATACCAGGAAGAGTTATTCAAAGCAATTGTTGACTTAAAAATCAGAAATAGGAGAGAAGAACTGAATCTACCAACACCAAATCATTTCCTTTTTGTAGAACATCCTCACGTTTATACACTTGGAAAAAGTGGTGATCTAAGTAATTTATTACTGTCAGAAAAGCAATTGGAAGCTAAAGGCGCCACTTTCTATAAAATCAATCGCGGTGGTGATATTACTTACCACGGGCCAGGACAAATTGTAGGGTATCCTATTTTAGACTTAGAAAATTTCTTTACTGATATTCATAAATACTTGCGATTTCTTGAAGAAGCAATTATCCTAACACTAGCTGAATACGGAATAATTTCTGGTCGAAGCGAAGGCGAAACCGGAGTTTGGCTAGGTGTAGGAACACCATTTGCGAGAAAAATTTGTGCAATGGGCGTTCGCGCTTCTCGCTGGGTCACCATGCACGGCTTTGCACTGAATGTCAATGCTGATTTGGGTTATTTTGATAATATCATACCGTGTGGCATTCGTGGAAAAGCAGTGACTTCGTTAAATGTAGAATTAGGAGTTGAAAAAGTGAACGAATCCGAAGTAAAAGAAAAAATCGTCAAGCATTTTAAAGAATTATTTGAAGCTGAATTTTCGTCTTAAATCAAAATCTGCAATCAAAAAAAATCTGCAATCAAAAATCGTTAATCAACAATCTTAAATCATTTTAAGCGTCCTTGATAAAAAAGATAATAATCTCAAAAAAAGCTGTGATTCCGAGCGTCTCAACGGTAAAAAATCTGCAATCAAAAAAAATCTGCAATCAAAAATCGTTAATCAACAATCTTAAATCATTTTGAAAGTCCTTGATAGGAAAGATCATAATCTCAAAAAAAGCTTTAATTTTAAGTTTCTCACGGGTGAAAAATCTGCAATCAAAAATCGTTAATCAGCAATCTTAAATCATTTTAAAAGTCCTTGATTAAAAAGATAATAATCTCAAAAAAAGCTTTGATTCCAAGTTTCTCACGGGTAAAAAATCTACAATCAAAAAAAATCTGCAATCAAAAATCGTTAATCAACAATCTTAAATCATTTTAAAAGTGCTTGATTAGAAAGATAATAATCTCAAAAAAAGCTTTAATTTTAAGTTTCTCACGGGTGAAAAATCTGCAATCAAAAATCGTTAATCAGCAATCTTAAATCATTTTAAAAGTCCTTGATTAAAAAGATAATAATCTCAAAAAAAGCTTTAATTCCAAGTTTCTCACGGGTAAAAAATCTACAATCAAAAAAAATCTGCAATCAAAAATCGTTAATCAACAATCTTAAATCATTTTAAAAGTGCTTGATTAGAAAGATAATAATCTCAAAAAAAGCTTTGATTCCAAGCGTCTCACGAGTATAAAATCTGCAATCAAAAATCGTTAATCAGCAATCTTAAATCATTTTGAGCGTCCTTGATTAAAAAGATAATAATCTCAAAAAAAGCTTTAATTCCAAATGTCTCACGGGTAAAAAATCTGCAATCAAAAATCGTTAATCAACAATCTTAAATCATTTTAAACGTCCTTGATTAGAAAGATAATAATCTCAAAAAAGCTGTGATTTCAAGTGTATTACTGATCTAGCTTCTTATCGGCAATAAAAACATCAATTCCTAAGATTAAAAATCCAGTTCTAGCTGCTCAGGTAACAACCGAAAACTCATTCGATGATATTTTGTAACACCATATTTCTTTATGGCCTCTCGATGTTCCTTAGTGGGATAGCCTTTATTTTTCCTCCAATTGTACATGGGGAATTCCAAGTGAATTTTGTCCATATAATCATCCCGATACGTTTTTGCTAAAATAGAAGCTGCGGCAATACTCATATATTTAGAATCTCCTTTTACAATGCAACTGAAAGGTATTTTATTGAAAAAATTGTCTCCATCTTCGGAGAATTTCTTTACCGTATTTGTAATAATTCCGGTGGTTGGACAAAGTATTGGGCTGTGATTGATAGAACTATTTCCGTCAACAATAATATATTTAGGTCGTGGCTTTAGCTTTTTAATACATTCTTGCATTGCTTTTATTGATGCATTCAAAATGTTAATAGCATCAATTTCTAAAGGATCTATATGTGTTATTGAAAAACAAATTGCTTGTTCCTCAATAATAGGTCGTAATGCAATTCTACTTTTTTCATTTAGAAGCTTACTATCTTTTATAAATTTATTAGTAAAATGTGCCGGAAGTGTAACTGCAGCTGCGGTTACAGGTCCCGCGATGCAACCACGACCAGCCTCATCGGTTCCGCATTCTAGGCTATTTAAAAAGAAATAAGGACTTAACATTAAATTGATTTTGACAAAAATATCCATTTAATAAACATTTTCGGAAAATAACATTGCGCATTGACGAAAAAAAATAATTTGTGCCAAGAAAATTTCATAATTAATTAAAGCAAATTCCCAAATTCAAAGTACTATATTTGTCCAATTAATATAGACTTCTTGCGATGCAAAAGCATTTCAATGCCAGTGTCAAAATCACGAAGAGAAATATTCAGTAGCAATAAATGAATAATTTAGAACAAAAAAATACCACTTGGTTGTTCGAAATAACGCCAAAAAATAAATTTTTCACTCTTAATCTAAAGGAAGTATGGCAATACAGAGATTTGCTATTTCTTTTTGTGAAAAGGGATGTGGTGACAATGTACAAGCAAACCGTTTTAGGACCACTTTGGTACTTGATACAACCTTTATTTACCTCAATTACATTTACTATTATTTTTAATAATTTAGCAGGGATTAGCACCGGAACCGTTCCTCCATTTTTATTTAATTTAGCAGGAATCACCATTTGGAATTATTTCACAGCTTGTCTTACCGGAACTTCAAATACCTTTGGCAGTAATGCAGGGATTTTTGGAAAAGTATATTTCCCAAGACTCATAGTTCCTATTTCTATAGTCGTTTCTAATTTAATCAAGTTCGGAATTCAATTTTTTATATTCATCGTTTTTTATATTTTTTATTACGTGCAAGGTGCGGCCGTGAGCTTAAATCCTTCAGTGGTGTTTTTCCCGTTGCTGATTATTTTAATGGGTGTTTTAGGATTAGGATCAGGAATGTTTATTTCATCTTTGGTTACAAAATATAGAGATTTTAGTTATCTGATAGGTTTTGGAGTACAGCTATTAATGTACATTTCGGCGGTGATGTATCCTTTATCGTTAATTGAAGAAAAAATACCAAATTACGCTTGGCTCGTTCATTACAATCCGCTGGCTTATATAATTGAAACAACACGATATATGTTATTGAATGTGGGCGAAATTTCTATTTTAGGATTGACATACACAACAATAGTGACCTTAGTTTTGTTATTAGTGGGTATTTTAATTTTTAATAAAACAGAAAAGAGTTTTATAGATACAGTTTAATAAAAAACACATTTTAGAATTTAAAAAGCAGTTGACTTTTTTAATTCTAAAAAAAAAAATATCGTTACTAAAAGTATCTAGTGTCAATACAAATTGGGATTCAGAGTGCGAAGCGGTAGAAATTATTTAGCTATTCCTAACTTAAATAGTGAAAAGCTGTTACAACGAAATTCAAGATTTATCCATAGTTATTGATTCTCCAAATTAGATCATCGAATAAAAAATGAAAGACATCATTCTCAAAGCCGAAAACATTTCTAAGCAATACCGCTTGGGCCAAGTGGGAACTGGCACGCTGAGTCATGACTTAAACCGCTGGTGGCATCAAGTGCGTGGCAAGGAAAATCCATACCTAAAAATAGGCGATGTTAATGACCGAAGCACAAAAGGATCTAGTGATTATGTATGGGCACTTCAAGACATTAATTTTGAAGTAGAACGGGGCGAAGTATTAGGAATAATTGGTAAAAACGGCGCAGGAAAATCTACTCTTTTAAAAATATTATCTAAAGTTACGGCGCCTACAACTGGAAGCATAAAATCCCGCGGACGTATTGCATCATTACTAGAAGTAGGAACTGGATTTAATGGCGAAATGACGGGGCGCGAAAATATCTATCTCAACGGAGCCATTCTAGGAATGACTAAAAAAGAAATCACTTCAAAACTAGATGAAATTATAGATTTCTCAGGTTGTGAGCGTTACATAGATACACCAGTAAAACGCTACAGCTCGGGAATGACGGTGCGATTGGCTTTTGCAGTAGCAGCTTTTCTAGAACCAGAAATTTTAGTAATTGATGAGGTTTTAGCCGTTGGTGATGCTGATTTTCAGAAAAAAGCGATTGGGAAGATGCAGGATATTTCTCGAGAAGGAGGAAGAACGGTTTTATTTGTGAGTCATAATATGGCGGCGGTGAAGAGTTTGTGTACGAGGGGAATTGTTTTGGAGAATGGGAAGGTGGTTTTTGAGGGTAGCACTGCAAATGCGTTAGATTTTTATAATAGTTCAAATATTGACATTATTAAAACTATTTACGAAGGAAAAATCAAAGATAATTATATCGAAAAACTATATTTATTTTCCGAAGAAAAGCAAAAAATCTTGAGCTCAATTCAAATCCGAGATTTAAATGTTTTTCTTTATGTAGATTTAGTTATGAGTTTTTATAAAGGATATACATTGGGTTTTACAATCTTTTCAGCGGATGGTACTGCACTAGTTTCTATGTCTCCGTTTGAGGATTTTTGTAAAAACGACGATAATAGATCATTTGTAAAAATTAAACTACCAATTGACATTTTGAAAGCGGGTACTTATTATTTGGAAGGAGTTTTTTGCAGGAGTGATGATTTGTATGAAAAAAATGATAGGTTTATCAAAATTATTGTAGAACCTAAAAATCGGTTCGAATTATCTGGAAATGGGATTTTAGGAATGTTGTTAAATAATAATGACTGGTCAAATAGATAGATTTATGATTCAATATGATTATTTAATTGTTGGCTCAGGCCTTTTTGGTTCAGTGTGTGCAAGAGAACTTACCGATGCTGGTTTTAAATGCCTAGTGATTGAAAAGCGGAATCATATCGGTGGAAACGTCTACACCGAATCTATTGAAGGAATTAATGTTCATAAATATGGCGCGCATATTTTTCATACAGATGATAAAAACATTTGGAACTATGTAAATAAATATGCAGAGTTTAATCGATATACAAATTCTCCACTAGGTTTACATAAGAATAAGTTGTATAACCTACCATTTAATATGAATACTTTTTATCAATTATGGGGAGTGAGCAAACCTTCAGAAGCTCGTGAAATAATTGAAAAACAAATTAAAGAATTTGGTTTTAAAAATCCAAAAAATCTAGAGGAACAAGCAATAAGTTTAGTTGGTAAGGATATTTACGAAATTTTCATCAAAGGATACACAGAAAAACAGTGGGGTAGGTCTGCATTAGATTTACCTGCATTTATTATTAAAAGGCTTCCTCTAAGATTTACATATGACAATAATTATTTTAGCGACAAATACCAAGGAATTCCAATTGGGGGTTATACGCCTATGATTGAAAATATGTTAAAAGGAATAGAAGTAAAAACAAATGTTGATTTTTTATCGGATAAAAAACAATGGATTAAGCAAACAAAAAACATTGTATATACCGGGGCGCTAGATGCCTTTTATAATTATCAATTTGGAGTATTAGAATATCGAAGCTTGGATTTTAATAATGAATCTATAAATATTGAAAATTATCAAGGCAATGCAGTTGTAAATTATTTAGATAAAAATGTTCCTTATACACGAATAATTGAACATAAACATTTTGAATTTGGGAATCAAAAATCCACGTACATTACCAAAGAATATCCAAAAGAATGGCAGATGGGTGATGAAAGATATTATCCAATAAACGATGATAAGAATTCTGTTTTAAGTAAGCTATATAAAGATCTTGCACTAAAAGAAAAGAGTGTGTTTTTTGGAGGAAGATTAGCGGAGTATCGTTATTATGATATGCACCAAGTGATAGCTTCTGCTTTAAGTTTAGTAAAAAAATTAAGTAACGATGATTGAAGATAAAGTCTTAGTTTTTTGCGATTATCCTATCAATGAAAATGAAGGTGGACCAATAGGATATTATAATAAATGTTTATACAAAAACACACCTGACAATATAATTCTTTTGAAGTCAGTATTCACTGCAAAGAAACAATTTTCAATTATTGAAAAAATACGAAATAAATTTAGAAATAGATTTAAAAAAAACGATTTAGTAAATTCGACTTTGCACACAAAATTCATTTCATTACAATGTAAAGAATTTAAATTTTTTTATTTTCATAGTGTTTATGATCTGTACGATGTTTTACATTTAATAAATGAAGATCAAATTGTAATTTTGCAAAGTCATTCGCCTGAATTACCATCTGCTGAAAGATTTAAGAATGGAGCTAATGATTATTTATTAGTTAGAAAAATAGAAAAAATATCGTTTAAAAGAGCTAATTATTTAGTTTTTCCTAATGAAGATTCTATGGTAATTTATAATTCAGTCATCTCTGATAAGCATAAAATCAAATTTCTAACCACAGGGATAAAACCAATAGAAAGCAAAGTGGTATTGCCATTAGATAATCAAAAAATAAATATATTATATATAGGGCGGAAAAATGAAATTAAAGGATTTTATTTTTTAATAGAATCTTTTAAAAAAGCATCTGCTTTTAGAGATGACATTAGATTAATTATTGCAGGAAATGGGGAGAAAATTATTGGAAAAGATATTTATGATATTGGAATAACTGACAGACCGTTTGATTGGATTAATAGTGTTGATTTTGTTATTTCACTTAATAAGGAAAGTTATTTTGATTTAAATGTAATCGAAAGTATATGTCTTGGTACTCCGTTAATCATGACAACAAGTGAAGGGCATACCTTTTTTAAAAACCGAAGGGGTATTATTTCTGTTGACTATGATAATATAATTGGAGTTTTGATGAATAAAAATTTAGTAAACAAAAATTACAAAATTGAGAATAGGGCTTTTTTAAAACAATTCTATCACGAATTTCTCTCGGATATTGTTTTTAAAAATAATTTAAACAAGATGTGCACTACTATTTTAAATAACGAAGTTAATCATCTTTAATTTTTTTTATATGTTAAAAAAACGTAAATTATTCTTCTTTTTTATTCCGCATCACCATATTGGTGGTGCAGAGCGTGTGCATTTGAATATTATTAAAGCCTTACCAAGCAAACCAATTGTTTTCTTTGATTATTCATCTTCGAATCAAATCGGTAAGGATTTTGAGGATAGTGCTTATTGTTTTTTGATTACTAGCGCAAAAAGGAGAATGTATGCTTTTAAATTTATACAATTTTTAGGAACTATCTTTCATGTAACTTTATTTGGTTGTAATAGTGGTTTGTTTTATAATTTTGTCTCTAGACTTAATGGGAAATGTAAGACTATCGATCTAACTCATGCTTTTTCTTTTCCTGAAAAAGGGATTGAAATGGCCTCCTTACCTCATGTTAATTTATTAGACAAGCGAATAGTTATCAATTCAAAAACTTTTGAAGATTATAAGCAGTTATATTGTAAAAATAATGTAAATCAAGAATTACTAAAAAGAATTTCAATAATACCAAATGGAATTGAAATAAAAGAGTTTTATCAAAATAAAATCAATTCACGTTGGGAAAATTTCACTATTGGTTATGTAGGAAGGAATTCGCCGGAGAAACGGCCAGAATTATTTTTTGAAATTGTAAATCAGACACAAGTTAAAGCAAAAATTATAGGAGATGATTTTGCTTTATTTAAAAAAGAATTTCCAGATGTAATTTATTTTGAAAATTGTAATAACAAAGAATTGATTAGAGAACAATTTTCTGAAATTTCACTTTTAGTAGTTACTTCAAGTCGTGAAGGTTTTCCATTAGTTGTTATGGAAGCGATGGAATTAGGAATCCCAGTTTTAGCAACTGATGTTGGAAGTATTTCAGAGCATCTGATTAATTATCAAAATGGATTTATAGGGTCAATTGAAAAAAAATCTTTTTTGAATTTTGCTTCAACAATTATTTTTAAACTTATAAAGAATAAAGAATTATACACTAATCTATCTCTCAACGCGAGAGATCATGCAGTAGTTAATTTTAATATAAATAAGTTTCAAAGTAAATACAGAGAATTATTTTATGAATAATCCCATAATCTCCACCATCGTTCCTTGTTACAACCAAGCGCAATATTTAGCGGAAGTTTGAAAACTACAAAAAAATATAGCCATAACTTCAAAAAGTACATTTTTAGCCAGAAGTTGTAGGCTTGTCTATTATTTTTGTATTTTTGTGTAAAAGATGTAAACATAGCTATAGTAAAAATGAATAAAATACCGCTAAATATTAACGATAGAACGCATTACCTCGATAAGGTAAAGCCCTTTGTTGGTAAAAATTTAATTAAGGTATTTACTGGACAACGACGTGTAGGGAAAAGCTATTTGCTTTTTCAATTGATACAGTTATTACAAAAAGATAAAACGGTTGCCATACTCTATATCAACAAAGAAGATTTGGCCTTTTCGTTTATAAAAACAGCAGAAGATTTACATCAATATGTTTTAGAAAATAAAGCTGAAAATCAAAAAACCTACGTTTTCATAGATGAAATTCAAGACATTCAAAATTTTGAATCTGCCTTGCGTTCCTTGTTATTGTACTCAGACTTAGATTTATATTGCACCGGAAGCAATGCCAATTTATTGTCTGGCGACATTGCAGGGCATTTGAGCGGAAGGTTTATCGAAATTGTGGTTTATAGTCTTTCTTATGTCGAGTTTTTAGATTTTCATGCTCTAGAAACGAGTTCCATAAGTGTAGAAAAGTATATGAAATATGGTGGGCTCCCGTATCTAAAGCATTTGGAACTAGAAGATTCGATAGTATTTGACTATTTAAAAAACATTTATGGTACTATTGTTTACCGTGATATTATCAATAGGTACTCGGTGAGGAATGTTCCTTTTTTAGAACAATTGGTTTTGTTTTTGGCAGGAAATATTGGTAGTATTTTTTCTGTGAAAAAAATTAGCGATTTCTTGAAATCCCAACAAACCAATATGCCTGCCAATCAGGTACAAATTTATACTCATTACTTAATTAGCGCTTTTTTGGTACATAAAGTAGCTAGATATGATATGGTGGGTAAACGAATTTTTGAAATTGGAGAAAAATATTATTTCGAAAATTTAGGAATTCGCAACGGAATATGGGGCTATCGGGTAGAAGATCGAGGTAAAATTGTAGAAAATGTGGTTTACAATCAGTTGTTATTCAAAGGCTATACGGTTGTGGTAGGGGTTCTAAATGTATGTGAAATTGATTTTATTGCAGAAAAAAATGGCGAGAAACATTATTTTCAAGTCGCCTTGACCATTAACGACACTAAAACGATAGAACGAGAATTCGGAAATTTAAAAAATATCAAAGACAACTATCAAAAAACAGTCATTACGCTTGATTCGTTTTCTGGAAACACACACGAAGGGATAAAAACTATTTCGTTAGAACACTTTTTGTTGTCATAAATAGCTTATTCTAATTAAGAAAAAATGAATAATCCGTTAGTATCCATAATCGTTCCCTGCTATAACCAAGCCCAATATTTATCGGAGGCTTTGTTATCGGTGTTGGAACAGACTTATCAGGGTTGGGAATGTATTATTGTAAATGATGGAAGTCCAGATAATACGGAAGCAGTTGCTCAAGAGTGGCTGGAAAAAGATACTCGATTTAAATATATTTACAAAGAAAATGGTGGGTTAAGTAGCGCCAGAAACGCGGGAATTACTATTGCAGAAGGAGAATTTATTTTGCCATTGGATGCTGATGATAGAATTGGACCAAACTATTTGTCATTAGCCGTAGATGAATTTAAGAAAGATTCTGAGCTAAAAGTGGTTTACTGTAAGGCTGAAAAATTTGGAGATGAAGTGGGTGAGTGGATTTTACCTGAATTTTCTCTAAAAAATCTTGCAAAAAAAAACATGATATTTTGTTGTGCTTTTTTTAAAAAAAGCGATTGGGAGTCCTGTGGCGGGTATGATGTTAATCTAATTTATGGAATTGAAGATTGGGAGTTTTGGATTGCCATCCTCAAAAATGGCGGTCAAGTAAAACGATTAAATGAAGTTTGTTTTTATTACAGAATAAAACCAATTTCTATGGTAAAATCACTAAATAATGAAAAATTAAAATTTTCAACTGAATACGTTAACATAAAACATGCTGATTTGTTTATCAAAGAAATGGGATCTATCAATTATCTGTGGTCGCAGATTTATGAAAATGAGAATGAATGGCAAAAGAAAATGCAAAGTAAAAAATTTATTTTGAGAATCGTCTTAAAATTATTTTTTGGTGTTAGTAGATATTGATGTAGTTAAAGTTATAGAAAAGATAGTTGATGAAAATATTAATTATAATCGTTACTTATAACGGAGTGAACTGGATAGATGAATGTTTGCAAAGCATTTTAAAAAGTTATATTTTGCCAGATATTTTTATCATCGATAATAATAGCACTGATGATACTGTAGCCCATTTGAAGAAACACTATTTAAGCAAAATCATTCTTCATGAATCTCCTGTCAATTTAGGCTTTGGAAAAGGAAACAATATTGGTTTGCAATTTGCTTTACACAATAATTATCAATACGTGTTCTTAATGAATCAGGACGCTTTTTTAGAAATTAATACTTTAAGTGAATTAATAGCTATTTCTGAAAAAAATCGATCTTATGGTATTTTGAGCCCTATTCATCTAAATAAACAAGGAGAAAAATTAGAAACATATTTTGCTAGTTTTGTAAATTATATTAAAAACCCCCATTTTTATAGTGATTTTATAATAGGTAAATCAATAAAAAGTATATATGATTTTGAATTTATCAGCGCAGCTGCTTGGCTGTTGCCACTTGATACAATTAAGAAAATCGGAGGTTTTGATCCAATTTTTTGGCATTATGGTGAAGACGATAATTATTGTCAACGAGTTTTATTCCATAATCTTAAAATTGGAGTTGTGACAAAATCTTTCATTCGGCATGATAGTAAAATTAGGGTCCATGATAAGCAATATATTTACACTGAAAGATTTTTTCAAGATTACACGAAAGATTTGCAGGTAAAATTTGCAAACGTAAATTATACACCGACAGTTAATATATTTTGGTTTCAAACAAAAATATTGATAAAAGATTTGCTTTCATCTATTGTAACATTTGATTATAAAAAGTTGAAGTCTACAATTAGGAAATTTGGTAGTAGTCGAAAAATCTTCTGTGAAATTTCAAAAAGTAAAAAAATAAATTGTAAAATCGGTGCCCATTACTTAGATCGATGAAGCTATGACAAAAAATCTTTTAGTGGCGTCACCATATTTGAATAATATTGGAGGAACCGAAATAGAGGCACTAATTATGGCCGTCTACTTTTACAATACCAATAGTTTTAAAACGGTTACTATTTTTACACCACTAATATGTAAAAATAAATTTTTTAAGGAAATTATAGGGAGCAAAAATATAAGAATATTACATTATCCTATTTTTTTTAACTCTAAAAGCGTTTTGTTCCTTAATAAAATATTTAAGAAAAGTGGTTTAAAAATTCATTTTTTGGAATATTTCTATTGGATGATTATTTCAATTAAATATAATAGTTTTTTTTTGTTGACTTATACTAACTGCAGTTATTTTTTTCCTTTGTTTAACTTTTATAATGAAAAAAAAAAATATATAGCCAAAATAACAATGTGGCATTATAAACAACTGCCACCATCGCAAAAAAATATTTATAGTAAATTTAATAATATTATAGTTTTTAACGAGGAGCAAAAGTTATTTTGGATTGAAAAGAACTTGTTAAGAAAAACAATATGTATGGATATTATGATTTTTAACGAACCAAACCTTTTAAACTTACCTCCAAAAAAATTTGAAAAGGATTATCTTGTTTTTGGATATTTAGGTAGGATTTCGAGAGAAAAAAATATTGTAGACATGTTATTTCTAATAGACTTTTTGAATAACCAAAATAACAAAAAATGTAAATTAATTATTCAAGGCGATGGTGATATTTCATATTTAGAAGATTTAGAATTATTAATTGATAAGCTGAACCTTAAAAACTTTGTTGAATTTAATCGCAACTTTATTAATCCACTGCAAACACATTTTTTTTATGAGCGAGTTGATGTTTTCTTAGTTACTTCAACAAGTGAAGGCGGTCCAATGACTGCATTAGAAGCCGTCGCCGGAGGTTGTTGTGTTTTGGGATATAATATTGGTGCAATGCAAGCACGTTTTGGTAGTTTTCCTTATGTTGTCAACCACAATTTTGATATGTTATGTCATTCTACCTTGAGTTTTTTAAATTTATCGAAGTATGAAAAACAATCTATTGTAAAAGAGTTTCGAGATTTTTATAAATTGGAACTAAGTAATTCAACTAAAGCGTTTAAATTAAGTCAACTTTTCAAATAGATGAAGTCAAATAAACTGATATCAATTATAATTCCTTGCTATAATGATTGGCAATATATTGAACAAGCTGTAGCTTCAGCTTTAAATCAAACCTATAATAATATAGAAGTTATTATTGTCGATGATGGTTCTGATACAAAAACTAAAAAAGTTCTTTCGACATTAAAAGCTAAAGTTGACAAAATTATTACTCAAGAAAACCAAGGAGTATGTGTTGCAAGAAATGTAGGAATTGAAGAGGCAAAAGGAGATTTAATTTTAGTTTTAGACAGTGATGATTATTTCGAACCAGATTTTTTGGCTCTGGCTTACAGAAAAATTATAGAAAATGACAGTATAGCTTTAATTACTTGTTGGAGTAATGTGGTAAATTCTTGTGGAGATTTGCTGTATGTAACACATCCAACCGGTTCAGACAGCAATGAAATTTTATATTACAATAATGCCATGGGTAGCTGTTTGTTCAAAAAAGAGGTTTGGAGACAAGTTGGAGGATATGATTTGCAAATGAAAAGTGGTTATGAAGATTGGGAGTTCAATATTTCTATTGCAAAAAAAGGTTATAAGATACATGTATTAGAACGCATTTTATTTAATTATCGATTGACAAAAAATTCTAGAAACACTAAAGCCATTGCTTTTCAAAAGAATATTAGAAAATATGTTTTTAGTAAGCATAAAGATTTAGCAATGAAAAATTATGAAAAAACTTTAAATTTTTTTCTTGATGAAATTGAAAAATCAAAAATTGAAGCGCTGAGGTATAAAACTTCTAACTCATATATGCTAGGACACTTTTTTTTTCGAAATTTAAATAAAATTTTTCGCAATTTTAAATAAATGGATTCTTTAATTTCAATAATTATCCCAACATATAATCGTGCTCATTTCCTGAAAGAGGCGTTAGACTCTGTAATGAAACAAACATATAGTAACTGGGAATGTATTATTGTTGATGATGGCAGTAATGAAGAAAATATCAACAACATATTGAAGTTTATTAGTTACGAATCAAGAATAAAATTTTTTAAAAGACCTCTAAATTCTAAGAAAGGACCATCAACTTGTAGAAATTTTGGATTAAAAAATGCAGTTGGTAAATATGTACAGTTTTTTGATGATGATGATAAAATGTATCGAAATCTTTTGAAGGACAAAGTAGATCTCATTGACGATAAAAAATATGATGTTGTAGTTTCACCTTTAGATTTTTTTTCAATAGAAAAAAAAATTATAACTAATGTCAATAAAGTGTTTTCAAATAATATAATAGAATCATATGTCCTTGGAGATATTTCGTGGTATGTAAGTGGTCCCCTATGGTTAAAAAGTTTTGTGTTGGAGTATTTCGATGAATCTGTTCAGACATTGGATGACTGGGACTTTAATTTAAGAAATATTTACAATAACCCAAATATTGGTTTTTTAGAAAAATCATTATTGTTGTATAATATTTATGGAATTGGTGATTCTTTGGGAACATTAGCCCAACTGGGTGATGAAAGTCAACTTAATTCAGTTTTTTATGTATACAAGAAACATTTTTTATTATTAAAAAAAATGAAAATTTTAAACCATAAAATGTATTTTAGATTTTACATTTTGCTCGTGCCAGTGTTAAGAGAGTGTTTACTAAATAAGTATAAAATTTCCAGTGAAATATTTCATTTTTTAAAAATAAATATTAATAGAGATTTATTTTTAAAGTTTATAAAGGTTTTTTTTGGGTACTACACATATAAGTTTTTTAATAAAGGTTATAGTCTTGTAAAGTTTAAAGTATGATTGTTACTATAATCATGGCAACCTATAATAGAGCTCACTTTATTGCAGAAATGTTGCGATCTATTCAAAAACAAAGTTTTAGTAATTGGGAATGTTTAATTATTGATGACGGCGGAACAGATAATACTTTAGAAATAATTACTCCTATATTAAATGATGATTCTAGATTTTCATATCATAGCAGGACAGCCAACTATCAGAAAGGTTTGCCAGGAACTAGAAATTATGGCCTAGACCTAGCCAAAGGAGAATATATTATTTTTTTTGATGATGACGATATTATTCATCCTGATAACTTAAAAATAGTTGTTTCGGTTATTAAATCAAATAATGCTGATTTCTGTCATTATCAAAAGCATTCATTTCAAAATATAAGACCTGACATGGCTACTACTCAAATAATAGTAGAAGGAAATATAAATAAAGATGCTATTAAAAAAGTTATAACTCAAGAAATTGGTCTCGCGTCTTGCACTGTTTTATGGACAAAGGAATGTTTTGCTAACATTCGCTTTAATGAATCTTTGATGTACGCCGAAGAGTGGGAATGTTATATACGGATAATTTCAGAAAATTTTAAAGGAGTAATCATTAGCAATGTTTTGTATTACAATAGAAAACATTCTAATTCAAATACTGCGGAATTTTATACTAATAGTCCCATTAGAAGAGAATCCTACACTGAAGCAATTTTATTGGTAACACAAAATCTGAAAGAAAAACGTTTACTCACAGCTGCTTTAAAACGTTATTTTATTACTCTTTCAATAGAATTTACAGAGTATAATTTATTTGAAAAGATTTTAAAGATTTTAGATTTGCCAACTTTTGAGAAAATTAAATGGAAATTATTCTATGTTACTTTGCCTTTACGTCTTTACGTTTACCGAATTAAGAAAAGAGGATTATAAAAAATATGATGAAAATTCTACTGTGTTTTGGCACACGCCCCGAAGCTATAAAAATGGCACCACTTTATCATGAATTACAGCAAAGTAATTTTGAGGTAAAAGTGTGTGTCACGGCACAACACCGCCAAATGCTGGATCAAGTTTTAAATTTTTTTGAGATCATTCCTGATTATGATTTAGATTTAATGCAGCCTAATCAAACCTTAAATGGGTTAAGTGCCAACATTCTTGCAAGTATTGATCATGTTTTGAATACAGAAAAACCAGATCTAGTCTTAGTGCATGGCGATACAACTACGTCCACAATGGTGGCTTTAGCAGCTTTCCATTTAGGAATTAAGGTAGGTCACGTAGAGGCTGGACTGAGAACATACAAGAAACTATCTCCATTTCCCGAGGAAATAAATAGACAAATAACGAGTAGAATTGCTGATTATCACTTTACACCAACGAATACAGCAACTCAAAATTTATTGAATGAAGGCTTAGCTAGTAAAGCAATTATTGAGACAGGAAATACGGTAATTGACGCATTGTTTTGGACTATTAATAAAATCGAAAAAGAAAATTACAAACATCAAGAAATTGAAGATCTAAAGAAAGTAATCTTAATAGATAAAAAGTTAATTTTAGTAACGGGACATCGCCGTGAAAATTTTGGAGAGGGAATAAAAAATCTCTGTGAAGCGCTAATACAAACCTCGAAGCGCGACGATGTAATTATTATTTATCCCGTTCATTTAAATCCCAATATAAAAGAAGTGGTATATGACTTATTGTCTAAACAGAAAAACATTATATTAATTTCGCCTATTTCTTACCCAGCCTTTGTGTGGTTAATGAAGCAATCGTTTATTATTATTACTGATTCTGGAGGAATTCAAGAGGAAGCACCATCATTAGGAAAACCAGTTATTGTGACTCGAACAGTTTCAGAAAGACCGGAGGGAATTATAGCTGGGTTTTCAACTTTAGTTGGAACTGACACCGCTGTAATTGTAAAGACTGTTGAAGATCTTTTAAATAATTTTAATGGTTTTGAAAACTTGAATAATCCTTACGGCAATGGCAATGCATCTCAACAAATTGTTGATTACTTACTAAAAAATCTAAAATGAAGATTTTAGTAGTAGTTGATTCTATAAATATTGAGGACAGTAGTGGTTCTAAAGCTAATGTAGCAATGATTCAAAATTTAGCGTCCGCAGGATTTGAAGTTTCGGTGTATCATTACACGCTAAAAAACATTCAATTATCAGACATTTTATGCTTTGCTATACCAGAAATTAAATTTAGTCCTTATTATTTTTTAAGCCGTACGCAACGTGTTCTAGCTAGAAATTTCGGTTGGAACTTAATGCCGTTTTTTGAAAAAATATTTGGCTTTTCGTTTACTTTTTTCAACGATACCAACAGTATTTTTAAAGCATTAAAACAAAGCACTTTTAAGCCTGATTTAGTCATAACATTAAGTAAAGGAGCTAGTTTTAGACCGCATTATGCTATTTTAAAAATGCCAGAACTCCATTCTAAATGGCTCGCATATATTCATGATCCCTATCCTTTTCATTATTATCCACGACCTTATAATTGGGTTGAACCTGGTTATCAACTAAAAGAAGCTTTTTTTCGATCTGTTTCTGAGAAAGCAAAATTTAGTGGATTTCCCAGTCAGTTGCTTAAGGAATGGATGGGTAGTTATTTTGATAATTTTTTAAAGACAGGAATTATAATGCCGCATCAAAATGCAAAATATCAAATTCAAGGCACCAGTTTTCCTAAGTATTTTGATAATACAAAATTCAATATTTTGCACGCTGGAAATTTAATGAAACAACGATCGCCAAAAGGCTTAATTGAAGGTTTTAAGTTATTTTTAAAAAATAATCCAGAGGCGAGAAAAGATTCGAAACTAATTTTGTTGGGAAATGCTTCTTATCATTCAGTAATGCTTAAAGAATATGGAGATAATAATCCTGAAATTTATATTTATAATGGAAATATTGCTTTTGATACCGTTTATAACCTACAAAAAAATTCATCAGTGAATGTGATATTGGAATCAAAATCAGAGATTAGTCCTTTTCTTCCTGCGAAATTCCCGCATTGTGTGGAAGCTAACAAAGCAATATTATCACTAGCTCCATATTATAGTGAAACAAGAAGATTGTTAGGAAACGATTATCCATTTTACGCGGAAGTTGATCAAGATTTTGTAATTGCTAATATCATTGAAGATTTGTATCAACTATGGAAAGTAAATCCAGATAATTTAAACTTAAATAGGAAAGATTTAGTCGAATACTTATCAGCTGATAATTTGAAAAATATAATTAGAAGTTTACAGTAGTCATCTGTTTAATTATATGGCAGAATGCAAAGGATGAAAATACAAATTTATGCAAGCCTCAATACTTATTGTTTCTAAAAACAGAAAAGAAGAATTACTTAAAACTTTAAGAATTATTGATTCATTAATTGATAAATCTACGGTTGAGGTTTTAGTTTTTCTCGATGGTTGTACCGATGATTCGAATAGTATTATTGATGAATTGAACTGGGTCAGGTTTTTTATTTCAGAAAAGTCTATTGGAGCATCGGCAGCGAGACATCAAATTTATCCGCTTTCAAAATCTGAAATTCTAATTGGTTTCGATGATGATGCGCATCCGCTAACTAGAAACTTTATATGGGAAATAGAAGTTCTTTTCCACGCGAATCCAAAACTGGGAATTCTAGCTTTTGAAGAAATAAAAGGTGTATTTTCATCAGATGAAGAGGCATACAAGCAATCAGAAAATAAGCATATCGAATTTTTTTGTTCTGAATTTATTGGAAGTGGATTTGCTATTCGAAAGTCCGTTTACGATATGACAAACGGATTTCCAGTTTGGATTGATATTTATGGAGAGGAATCCTGTTTGTCAATTGAAGTTGTAGCTGAGGGTTTTGATATTTTATATACTAACGCAATAAAAGTAAATCATCGGGTCAATATTGCGGAAAGAAAATTAAATAAACAGAATTATTTTAGATTTGAAAAGCAACTAAAAAACACAACTTTTTATTATTTGGTTTATTATCCTTATCCTTTACCTAAAATAATAAGACTGTACTTGCACAATTTTAAAAAATATGCTTTAACAGATTGGCATTACTTTAATCTATTTTTTAAAACTATTGTTGTAGTTTTCTCTAAAGTTTCGACAATTTTAAAATTTAGAGCTCCAGTAAATTCTGGTATTTTATTAAAAATGAAACAACTTAGTAATCCAAAATTTTAATATGAAAACTATCGTAATAATTCCAGCTCGTGGTGGCTCAAAACGCTTACCCGAAAAAAACATACTGGATTTTGGAGGTACACCGTTGTTAGCACATAGTATTAATTATGCTTTAGCCAATAGCACTATTGTAGATGACATTTACGTATCTACTGATGATGTCACAATTAAGGAGATCGCTTTAAAATATGGAGCTAAAGTTATAGACAGACCTGCAGATTTAGCTGGAGATTTTGAGCCCACTGTTACCGCACTAAAACATAGTTTAGAGACTATCAATGACAATACAATCGAGAATGTTATTTTGTTACAAACTACTAATCCGTTAAGGCCAGTCAATTTGTTGCAAGATTGTTTTGAAGTTTTCATAAAAGAAAATTGCCGTAGTTTATTTACAGTTACACAAAGTCATAAAAAGTTAGGTACTATTGCTGCAAATCGTTTTGAACCTTTTAATTACAAAATAGGACAGCGAAGCCAAGATTTAGAGCCGTTATTTTTTGAAAATGGATTGCTATACATTACTAAAGCCAACTCAATTCTCGATAATAAAATCATTACAGAAGATGCTTATCCTTTCATTGTAAATCATATTTTTGGTGAGATAGATATCGATACAAAGAACGATTTTGACTATGCAACTAATTTGTTAAAAACCATTAAAATATCGTATGAAAATTAAAAAAATTGCAGTAGAAAATTATAAAAAGTTTTGTTCATTTAAAGGTAGCGACTACATAGCTAGCGAATTTGCTTTAGAATCACTTTTACTATTAATTGTCACTTTTAAAGTAAAAAATATTTTAGAACTTGGAATGGGAATCGGTTCAGTTTCAGATACAATTTTGAAATTTGATCAAATAAATAACATTAATTATTTTGGAACTGAAAACAATGATTTTTGTCTTGAGGTTCTACCTCATAATGTTGAACATTTTAAAAAAATAACGCTTGTTCCTGAATTAAAATATATTAAAAACAAAAAATTTGATTTGATCATTGTAGATGGTTTAGACGAATCTTTAGTTGATATAGAGAAGTACTGTGCGGAGTCTACAATATTATTTATAGAGGGGGATAGAGCAACTCAAACTGCAAAGATTTTAAATATATTCCCTAAAAGTTTATATGTAAATGTGATCACTCTCGAAAAAAACTCGCCATATGGACATGGAGGCGGAAATATCCACAATTATAAAGGAGGTGGACAATTGTTTTTTATAAATCCAACTTTTCAGATGAGAAAATATTGGTTTCAACAAAAAGTAGGAACATTTATAAAAAGAAAAATAAGAATTATTAGTGGAAAATA
The DNA here is from genome assembly GCF_900129585.1 of Flavobacterium micromati. GTDB lineage: Bacteria > Bacteroidota > Bacteroidia > Flavobacteriales > Flavobacteriaceae > Flavobacterium > Flavobacterium micromati. The sequence goes on along the minus strand of NZ_FQWF01000002.1, from coordinate 322,023 downwards.
AATCCATAATCACTTCCAGTCTACATCCTCAAACTCTAATAATTTCTTAACAGTAAAAATAATTTTTAAAAATGAGTTTCAGCATGTAGATAATCATATTTTTTTTGCATCCTCCTCTATTGATACCTCTGATTATTTTACGTACACTGAAACTTTTTTTGATAAATCCGCTTAAACTTTAAATAAATGAATCCATACATAGAAATCGCCGGACGAAAAATAGGGCCTGACTATCCACCACTGGTTATAGCTGAAATTGGGATTAATCATGAAGGATCTTTGGCTGTAGCCAAAGAAATGGTTGATGCAGCAAAAAGAGCGGGCGTTGAGATGGTAAAACACCAAACCCATATTGTGGCAGATGAAATGAGTGGAGCTGCTAAAAAAGTGATTCCAGGGAATGCTACCGTTTCTATTTATGAAATAATGGAACGTTGTTCACTCAATGAAGAGGAAGAATTAGAACTAAAAAACTACACAGAGAGTAAAGGGATGATTTTTATTTCGACACCTTTTTCTCGTGCGGCAGCTGAGCGACTGAAAAAATTTGATATTCCAGCTTACAAAATTGGTTCTGGTGAATGTAACAATTATCCTTTATTGGAACATATAGCCACTTTTGGTAAACCAGTTATTTTGAGTACTGGCATGAATACGATTGAAAGTGTACAAAAAGCGGTTGCAATTTTTGATAAGTATAACATTCCTGTTGCTTTGTTACATACTACAAATTTATATCCAACGCCGATACATTTGGTACGTTTGGGCGCTATGACACAGCTACATCAGGCGTTTCCAGAAAAAGTATTTGGATTATCTGATCACACGTTAAATAATAATGCTTGTCTTGGTGCTGTGGCATTAGGAGCTAGTATTTTAGAACGTCATTTTACAGATACAATGCAGCGAACGGGTCCAGATATCGTGTGTAGTATGGATGAAAATGCAAGTCGCGAATTGATTCTTTCTACCAATGAAATTTGGCAAATGCGCGGCGGAACAAAAGAACCTTCTAAAGAAGAACAAGTTACAATAGATTTTGCTTTTGCAACTGTGTGTTCGATTCAGAGCATCAAAAAGGGGGATATTTTTTCCAAAGGAAATATCTGGGTAAAGCGTCCGGGAACAGGAGAAATTCTTGCGGTACATTACGACGAAATCTTGGGAAAAATAGCTTTGAAAGACATTGAAAATGACGAACAATTATATTGGGATGATGTGACGTCTACAATTTAATTCACGCGGGAGCGTCTCGACTGCGCTCGACGTGACAATAAAATCTGGTGTCTTTGTCAAATCGAGCGCAGTCGAGATTGAGCCCTTCGACTATCGCTCAGGACAGGCTAAAGTCGAGATTGATTTGTGTTGAAATTAATTACAATCAGACTGACCACCTTGAGAAGCGTCTCGACTGCGCTTGACGTGACAATTAATTATGTGTCTTTGTCAAATCGAGCGCAGTCGAGATTGAGCCCTTCGACTATCGCTCAGGAAAGGCTAAAGTCGAGATTGATTTGTGTTGAAATTAATTACAATCAGACTGACCACCTTGAGAAGCGTCTCGACTGCGCTCGACGTGACAGTATAACCATAAGTCGGTTACATAAGTACAACTGGAAATAGTGGTGGATTAAAAGTAATTTTATAATCTAAATCATGAAATTTTATTATACGTATATTTTATCATGTAGCGATGGCTCACTTTATGTTGGAGTAACCTCGGATATTGAAAGACGACTTATAGAACATAATGCGGGGAAATATCCAAATGCTTATACTCACTCTAGGAGACCTGTAACGTTAGCTTTTTGTCAAGATTTTACGGAACCAAATCAAGCGATTGAATTTGAGAAAAAAATCAAGAAATGGAGTAGAGTTAAAAAGCAAGCTTTAATAGATGAAAATTTTGATCAAATACAGAATTTATCGGAATGCAGGAATGCGACTCATTACAAATACAGTCCGGAGAAGGACGAGGGCAATTTGTAAAGTGTCTCGACCGCGATTCACGTGGGAGCGTCTCGACTGCGCTCGACGTGACAATAAAATCTATTGTCTTTGTCAAATCGAGCGCAGTCGAGATTGAGCCCTTCAACTATCGCTCAGGGCAGGCTAAAGTCGAGATCGATTTATGTCGAAATTAATTACAATCAGATTGACGACAGTGAGAAGCGTCTCGACTGCGCTCGACGTGACAAGCTCCAAGGCAGACTAAAGTCGAGATTATGCGCTGTTGTGATTAATTTCATGATGAATCGTCTCGACTGCGCTCGACGTGACAAGCTCCAAGGCAGATCAATTTGGAATGAAGGAAGCTTTAGATATTTCTTCACAAATCAATATCCTTTATTAGACTACAAGATTAAAATGAAAAAAATACTTTTCTTAACAGGAACGCGTGCTGATTTTGGAAAAATAAAGCCATTAATCCAAATTCTTGAAAAGCAACCGCTATTTGAAGTTTTTGTTTTTGTAACTGGGATGCATTTACAAGAATTATACGGTTATACGTTAATTGAAATTGAAAGGTGCAACTTTAAAAATGTACACACTTTTGAAAATTATACCCATGAGTCAACCATGGATCTAACACTTGCTAAAACTATTGAAGGTTTATCAAGCTATTGCAAAGCAGTGCTTCCTGATATTATTGTAGTGCACGGTGATAGAGTAGAAACGCTGGCCGGAGCAATTGTAGGTTCGCTCAATAATATTTTAGTTGCTCACATTGAAGGGGGAGAAGTTTCTGGCACTGTTGACGAACTGATTCGTCACAGCGTTTCAAAACTAAGTCACATTCATTTTGTGTCCAATAGTGAGGCTGAGAAAAGATTATTACAAATGGGAGAAATTAAGGAATCTATTTTTACAATTGGTTCCCCAGATATTGATATTATGTTTTCTAACGAATTACCACATTTAGAAATTGTAAAAAAATATTATCAAATTCCTTTTTATAATTATGCTATTGTTATGTTTCATCCAGTTACAACTGAAATCAAGCAGATGGAGCATTACGCAAATACATTTGTAAATTCTTTATTAGCCGACAAGCATAATTATGTTGTTATTTATCCCAACAATGACCTTGGAAGTCAATTTATTCTTGATGCTTATCAAAAATTAAATAATAACAAACGTTTTCGTGTTTTTCCATCGCTACGATTTGAATATTTCATGACCTTATTAAAAAATGCGCAATTCTTTATAGGAAATAGTAGTGCGGGAATTAGAGAAGCTCCATATTATGGAATTCCAATTATAAACATAGGGACACGACAGCAAAATAGAGCGGTAAATGCTGATATCATAAATACTGATTATTCAGAAAATAGTATTACGCAAGCATTATCATCCATTGATTCTCATGAAATTCAAAAAGTAAATGGTGACTTTGGTAATGGAAATAGTGCTGAATTATTTCTAGATTATCTTGAAAAATCGGATATTTGGCAGTTGAATCAACAAAAACAATTTAGGGATATTTAGAGTGTACCGCTTTTAGGATTAAGATAGAATTATAGCATGAAAAAATTAGGCATTGTAATTACAGATGGCGTAGGTTTTAGAAATTTTATTTTAAGTGATTTTTTAACCGAAGCCGAAAAAACATTCGATGAGGTTGTTATACTCTCTTTTTTGCCATCCAAAGTTTATTCAACATTCGCTATAAACTCAAAAATTATTGAATTGGGTGTTTTCGAAGAAACTTTTAAAACTTGGTTTTTTAGAAAAGTAAAAGAAATAGCGCATTTAAAACTGCACATAAAGGACAACTTTGGTATTCAAGATAACTTACACACCAATAATTCTAATTTCAAAACTGTTAGAGGTCATGCAACCCGTTTTATTTTTAAAATAGCTGTTAAACTTCATTCCGAAAAATGGATAAGCAGATTCAATTTTTGGCAACAGCAAACTTTTAAAAATCATCCAATTACGGTTCAATACAAAGCGTTATTAAAAAAAGAAAATATTGATTTATTATTTTTCACACACCAACGTCCTCCTTACATAGCGCCGCTAGTTTATCAGGCAGAACAATTGAAAATTAAGACAGCATCCTTCATTTTTTCGTGGGATAATTTGGCTTCTAAAGGTCGGATGGCTGCTGATTTTAATTTTTATTTAGTTTGGAGTGATTTGATGAAGAGTGAATTAAGGCAATTTTATACATTAGTCAAGAAAGAAAATATTGAAGTTGTGGGAACACCGCAATTTGAACCTTATGTTTTAGAACGTTATCACTCTAGTAAGGAAGATTTTCAGTCTAAATTTGCTTTGGATGCATCCAAAAAAACAATTTGTTTCAGCTGTGGCGATATTTCTACTAGTAAAAATGACGAATTGTATATTGAAACTATTGCCGCTGCTATTTTAAATCGAAAAATAGAAAAAGTCAATTTATTAGTGAGAACCTCGCCAGCAGAAGATCCAATTCGGTTTGCTAAATTGGTTAAGGAATTTCCTTTTATAAAATGGAACTATCCTAAATGGAGTTTATCGCGAGAAGGTCATCAAGAAGAATGGTCGCAAAGAGTTCCAACGATAGAAGATGTAAAAGACTTGAGAGCAATTTTAGCATATTCTGATTTGAATGTAAATATGTTGTCTACGATGAGTCTAGACTTTATGCAATTTGACAAACCAGTAATAAATACTGTTTTTGGTACTGCTAAAAACGGATTGTATGATGATCAACGATTTTTGAATTATGCACATATTACAAATGTTGTCAATAGTAATGCTACTAAAATTGTAAAAAACGAAGGAGAATTGATTTTAGCAATAAATGAGTACTTAGAAAATTCAAATCTGGATTCAGAGAATAGAAAGCAATTATTAGAAATGCAAGTTAGCAAACCTTTGCCCCATACAGGTAAAAGAATTGCTGAAAAACTTTTGGAATGGTCGTAAATAAAAAAATAGCAATCCTTTGCAACTATGAATTACTGCCGGAAAGAGTGGGCGGAATGGATCATTTTTTCTGGAAATTTGACGCTAAATGCAAACAGAATAATGTGGAAGTAGATTGGTTTTTTCCAAATCATTCCACGCATGGAGAATATTTTAAGTTAAAAATAATCGAGAGTAAAGAACAAAATGTTGAAAATTTTTTTCTGATTTTTTGCAAAGAAAACAAAACGAATTACACTCATGTGATTACTCATTTTGTAGAATTATGCACTCCTTTTTTTTACAAAATCAAAAGGTTGTCAGCTGTAAAAATTATTGTAATAGATCACAATCCAAGACCTTTGAGTGGATATTCATTAAAAAAAATAGTAGAAAAAAGAGTTAAAGGAATACTCTTTTCGAGATATATTGATTTGTTTATTGGCGTCTCTAATTATACCGTTCACGAGATTGTTAAAGATTTTGGTAACTATTTAAAGCACAAAACGATCGCTATTTACAACGGCGTTATGATCGATAATATACAAGTGCGAACAACTAGGAATACGGTTAATCCAACGTTTATAGTTGCTTCGCATTTAAGAGAATCGAAAGGAATTCAGGATTTAATCGACGCTGTTTCTCAGTTACCAGATGCTATTAAAAGCGAAATTAAAATAGCTATTTTTGGAGACGGGCCTCTTAAAGATGCTTTAATGATGCAAACAAAAAATAGGGAAGTAAAAAGAAACTTTCAATTTATGGGTAGTTCCGCAAATTTAAATGAGCTGTTTTGTCATTATGATTATATGATACAACCCACGCACATGGAATGTTTTAGTCTTTCAATATTAGAAAGTTTAGCTGCAAATGTTCCTGTAATTACCACTGATGTAGGTGGAAATAAAGAAGTAATCACTGATGGAGACAATGGTTTTATTACTGAGGCAAAAAACAGTTTTATGCTACAAGACATAATAAAAAAAGTATATTTGGGCGAAAAAAAGATTTCGAAAAACACAAGATTATTAGTTGAAGATGCTTTTTCGTTAAATCAAATGGTAGAAAATCACTTTAAAATAATATAATAAAGCCCCGCAATTACTCAAGATGTTCTTCAATTCCCTTTCTTTTGCCATTTTCCTTCCTATTGTATTTATTTTATATTGGTTTGTTTTTAATAAAAATAAAAGTACCCAAAACTCTATTTTAATAATTGCAAGTTATTACTTCTATTCTTGTTGGGATTGGAGGTTCTTATTCTTGCTGGTTTTCTCGACTTTTTTGGTTTATTACACCGGAATCCAAATTGAGAAAGCAAAAAAAGAAAGCGTTCGGAAATTTTGGTTTTGGCTTACCATTACAATCAATCTTGGTCTTTTGGGTGTTTTTAAATATTATAATTTTTTTTCCACTTCTTTCTCTGATTTCATGAATGGATTTGGATTACAAACCAGTCCGATTTTATTAAACGTCTTGCTTCCAGTCGGTATTTCTTTCTATACTTTTCACGGTTTATCTTATGTAATTGACATTTATTTAAAAAGAATTAAAGCCGAATATAACTTTGTCGATTATTCGTTGTTTGTTAGTTATTTCCCTTTGCTGGTTGCTGGACCAATAGAAAGAGCAACTCATTTATTACCACAAGTAAAAGTAAAACGCGACTTTGATTTTCAAAAAGCGAAGGAGGGTGTTTTTCAATTTATCTGGGGATTGGTAAAAAAAGTGGTGATTGCAGATACTTGCGCTACTTATGCCAATGCTATTTTTGACAACCATGAATCGATGAATTCGCTGTCATTAGTACTTGGTGCTGTTTATTTTGCTTTTCAAATCTATGGTGATTTTTCAGGATATTCGGATATGGCTTTAGGAATGTCCAAGCTTTTTGGTATTGACTTGCTTAGAAATTTTAATTATCCCTATTTCTCTCGAGACATAGCCGAGTTCTGGCGGCGCTGGCATATTTCGCTATCGTCTTGGTTTCGGGATTATTTATACATTCCGCTAGGAGGAAGTAGTGGCGGAATGGCGATGAAAATTAGAAACACCTTTATAATTTTTTTAGTGAGCGGTTTTTGGCATGGCGCTAATTGGACTTTTATCGCATGGGGATTTATAAATGCGCTTTATTTTCTGCCGTTATTAGTACTAAAAACGAATAGGTCTAATATGGAAATGGTTTCATTGAGGTGGAATTTAAATTCGGTGCGAGTCTTTTTTAACATTTTAAGCACATTTGCATTGACCTGTTTAGCGTGGATATTTTTTAGAGCAAAATCGATTGGAGATGCTTTTGACTACATCAAACGGATGTTTTCAAATCTCAGTTTTGATGCGCAATATCTCGAAAACGAGCGTTATAATTACGAATTGCTATTAATCATTTTTGCGTTTGTTGCTGTAGAGTGGAATTTTAAAAATCAGGTTGAACCTATTTCAGGAAAAAATTCTTGGTTGAAATTAAGTTTCTGTTTGATTGCTATTGTTGCGCTTGGTACATTTAGCGATTATAAGGAGTTTATTTATTTTCAGTTTTAAAAAACAAGAAAGATTTTTAGCCACATAGAATCATAGGATCGTGTTAATAAATAAAAGGCATTTTATTTTTTATAGATTTATAGTTTGTAAAAAAGGTGCAACGGTTTGTTTCATCTAAACAACTTTAGTAAAAGAATAAAAATAAGAAGAATTTTTAGCCACATAGAATCATAGGATCGTGTTAATAAATAAAAGGCATTTCATTTTTTTTAGAAAAGAGAGTTTTTAAATAAGTTGAAACAATTTGTTTAATTGAAACAGCATTAGTAAAAGAATAAAAATAAGAAGAATTTTTAGCCACATAGAATCATAGGATCTTGTTAATAAATAAAAGGTATTTCATTTTTTATAGAAAACATAGTTTTTAAAATGGTGCAACGGTATGTTTCATCTAAACAACTTTAGTAAAAGAATAAAAACAAGAAAGATTTTTAACAACATAGAATCATAGGATCGTGTTAATAAATAAAAGGCATTTCATTTTTTTTAGAAAAGAGAGTTTTTAAACAAGTTGAAACAATTTGTTTAATTGAAACAGCATTAGTAAAAGAATAAAAATAAGAAGAATTTTTAGCCACATAGAATCATAGGATCGTGTTAATAAGTAAAAGGCATTTCATTTTTTATAGAAAACATAGTTTTTAAAAAAGGTGCAACGGTTTGTTTCATCTAAACAGCATTAGTAAAAGAATAAAAATAAGAAGAATTTTTAGCCACATAGAATCATAGGATCGTGTTAATAAATAAAAGGCATTCCATTTTTTATAGAAAACAGAGTTTTTAAATAAGTTGAAACAATTTGTTTAATTGAAACAGCATTAGTAAAAGAATAAAAATAAGAAGAATTTTTAGCCACATAGAATCATAGGATCGTGTTAATAAATAAAAGGCATTTCATTTTTTATAGAAAACAGAGTTTTTAAAAAAGGTGCAACGGTTTGTTTCATCTAAACAACTTTAGTAAAAGAATAAAAATAAGAAGAATTTTTAGCCACATAGAATCATAGGATTGTGGGAATGAATAAAAGGTATTTCATTTTTTCTAGAAAAGAGAGTTTTAAACAAGTTGCAACGGTTTGTTTCATTTAAACAACTTTAGTAAAAGAATAAAACAAGAAAGATTTTTAACCACATAGAATCATAGGATTGAGGGAATGAATAAAAGGCATTTCATTTTTACAGAAAAGAGAATCCCAAAAAAAAATAAATTCATGAACTAATTAAAATATATTTATGATGGTTACTCAGAAATATTTAAACGAATTAAGCTTTAAAATAATTGGAGCAGCAATTGAAGTTCATAAAATTATGGGTAGAGGATTACTAGAGAGTGTTTATCACCAATGTTTAAAAGAAGAGCTAAGATTGAGGAATATTAATTTTGTTTCAGAACTCAAAATTCCTGTTGTTTTTAAAGGGAAAGAGATGGAATGCGATTTTAGATGTGATTTGTTTGTTGAAGGTTTAATAGTTGTTGAATTAAAAGCTGTTACAGAAATGCATCCTGCTTTTGATGCTAAGCTTTTGAATCATTTGAATTTATTGAAATCTCCAAAAGGTGTTTTGATAAATTTTAATTGTTTCAATATTTTTAGAGAAGGACAAAAAACTTTTGTAAACGAATATTATAGAAAATTACCAATAGAATAAAAATAGTAACGCAAGTACCAGATATTCTTATGGTCAGAAAATTATTTAAAATTGTTAAAAATTAGATCTTATCAGAATGATAAATCCAATCTTAGCACTAATTAGACTATTTTTTTCTATCATAAATGAAATGCCTTCTACATTTAAGAAATCTATGATTCTATGTGGTAAGATTTTAATAAACATAGCTTTTTCAAATAAAATAATACTTTGAAAAATTCTAGTTTTATAATTTATAATGTAATTAGGTTGTCAAGAAAAAATAAACGCTTAAATGAAAAAATTCATAGGCTTTGCCGCCAAAGTTTTAATACTAATCCTTTTGCTATTAGCACTTTTAGATGTTTTATACACGGTAGTTTATTTACAAGCATCAAATCGCGGTAAAATTGATTATGTTTATAATTCTAAGCCTCGTATTTACGATGTGGTTATTTTAGGATCTTCGAGAGCTAATAATCATTTTGTGACACAATTATTTGAAGAAAAGGGATTAAAAGCGTTTAATTACGGGATGAGCGGAGGTCATTTATTCGAAGCATCTTTACTGCTAAAACTGATGATTGAGAGAAAATATAAAATTCAAAACGTGATTATTGAAACAGATCTCAATTTGTCAAATGAAAAAAGAGCGGAAGGCATCGCATCTAAGTTTTTGCCATACATTCATAGTTCTAGATTAATAGAAAATCATTTTAGTCAGGAAGATGATTTTTCTGAATTGTTTTACATTCCTTTTTATCGCTATTTAAAATTTGATTCTTCGATAGGCTTTCGCGAGATGTATAAGTGTTTAACTTTCCAACCAACAAATACATTAAAAAATGGAGGTTTTTATGCTTTAAAAGGCAACAACGGCAAAATGAAAAATAATTTAAGCGCTTTAAAGCCAATTCAAAACAAATATTACGAAGAAATAAAACAAATTTGCGCGGATAATAAAATCAATTTAATTGCCGTGATGACGCCAATGTGCAGCAATACGAAAGGACTTGACTACTTTAAAAAAGCAAATAAGATTTATCCAGAAATCCATAATTATGAGAACGTAGTTGACAACGATAAATATTTCTCGTCCTGCGGGCACATGAATAACGAAGGAGCTAAACTATTTACATCAAGAATTATCAAAGATTTTTTTTAACGTTTTTGTTAACCCGTTTAGAGTTTTAAACTTTGAAAGGGTTAAAATATAAGTATATAAAATGAAAATTGCTTTCTTAACCCCGGAATATCCTCATGATTACACGGGAAGCTCAGGCGGTATTGGAACTAGTATTAAGAACTTGGCTACTGGTCTTTTGGCCGAAGGTTGCACAGTTCGAGTTTTAGTTTATGGTCAAAACGAAGATCGGCTATTTGATGACAATGGCATTGCAGTTCAGCAAATTAAAAACATCAAATTTAAAGGATTATCATGGTTTCTTACCCGAAAAAAACTGGAACGCATTATTGATGATTTATTCAATGACAAACAAATTGATGTAGTCGAAGCATCGGATTGGACCGGAATCACTTCCTTTATTACACCAGAAAAATGTCCTGTTGTTATTCGGTTAAACGGTTCAGATACTTATTTTTGTCATTTAGATCAGCGTCCTGTAAAGTGGATCAATAAATTTCATGAAAAAAGAGCACTGAAAAAAGCAGATGGATTGTTAGCTGTTAGTCAGTTTACAGCCGATTTGACTAATGAAGTTTTTAATTTAGATAAAAAATTCACCACAATCCCTAACGGAATTGATGTCGAAAAATTTAAAAGTAAGTCTACTCAAAATGGTTCTAATATTCCAAATTTCGAGTCGAATGAGATTCTATATTTTGGCAGTTTAATTAGAAAAAAAGGTTTGCTTGAACTTCCGTTAATTTTTAATCAGGTTATACTGAAAATTCCAAATGCTAAATTAAAATTGATTGGAAAAGATGTTCCAGATATTATTTCGGGAAATTCATCTACTTGGAAAATGATGCAGCCATTATTTACTAAAGAAGCGCTAGCTCAGGTAGAATTCATTGGAAGCATTCCTTATCAAGAGATCAAAAATCACATTGAAAAAGCCGCAGTTTGCGTTTTTCCCTCTTTTGCGGAAGCGTTACCGGTTTCTTGGATCGAGGCAATGGCAATGGAAAAGGCGATTGTTGCTTCAAATATTGGTTGGGCAAATGAAGTGATAGATAATGGTATTAATGGTTTTTCGGTGCATCCAACAAATCATCTAGAATATGCAAACAAAATAATTACCTTACTTATAAACAATGATCTCCAAAGGCAATTTGGCGACGCTGCCAGAAAAAAAGCACTAGAGAGATTTAGTATAGAGATTGTTGCAAAACAAAGCTTATCATTTTATAAAACAGTAACAAAGAAGTTTTGATTGTAGTTTATCATTCGGGTTCTAAAATTTCTGCTATAATCACAGCGGATAATCAGTCAATAGCATTTAATTCTAATGGAACAATTGCCAATGGTCTTTCAGTTTTAGCACAGCAGTTCCCTGATGCTACAATAGTTTGGTGTAACATAGCTTTAAAAGAAAATTTGAATTTAGATGCAATACCCTTGTTATTGCATCACAATAAAATGATGCTTTCCTATTCATCTCAAAGTTACATCGGCAATGAAATTGGCTACGTTGAAGAGTCTTTATTTGCAAATAGCAATAAGAAAGTTTCTTTTGCTACTTGGCAGATGTGTTGTGAAGTAGGCGCTATTCACGCAACTGTAATTAACGCGATAAAGGATAAAATTTTGCCCGGGCAAGACTTTGATTACTATCTCAACTCGGTGGCTAAATTATCGATGCCATACGGATTATTGTGCTACTCAGAACCTGCACTTTTAAAAAATCAACAAATATTTTCTAAAAATAGCGCGTCAATTTACACTCTTTTTCGGTTTGTAAAACAACATTACAAAACCAGATGGCTATTTTTATTGTTTTTTAATATGTTGATCTATGATTTAAAATTTCCTTTGTTTCCAATGATTTTTTCGTTTTTTTATAAGAAGAGAAATAGTAGAAGAATTAATTTAGATCACATTGCAATCAAATCGTCTAAAACGGTTATTGATAAGAAAACTGTTGATGTAATTATACCTACAATTGGTAGAGAAGATTATTTGTATGTTGTTCTAAAAGACTTTGCAGTTCAAACACATTTGCCTGAAAAAATCATAATCGTCGAGCAAAATCCAGATCCATTAAGCAAAAGCAATTTAGAATATATCTACAACGAGAAGTGGCCTTTTAAAATCCAACATTTTTTTATTCATCAAGCTGGTGCGTGTAACGCTAGAAATTTGGCTTTAAGCCAAGTTGAAAGTGAATGGGTTTTCCTAGCAGATGATGACATCAAACTTGCCAATGACTTTTTAAATAATGCTCTTGAAACGATAATAGATTTTGGAACGAATATGGCAACTCTTAGCTGTTTGCAAAAAGGAGAGAATCACATATATAAGAATGTGATGCAATGGGGAAGTTTTGGTTCAGGATGCAGTTTAGTAAAAGCAGCAATTTTACAAAACACCAAATTTAATATGGGATTTGAATTTGGTTATGGCGAGGACAATGATTTTGGCATGCAATTACGACATCAAGGTCACGACGTTTTGTATTTGCCGCATCCTGAAATTCTGCATCTGAAAGCACCAATTGGTGGCTTCCGAACAAAACCACAATTACTTTGGCGAGATGATAAAGTGCAACCTAAGCCTTCGCCAACCGTTATGTTGTATATTCTCAGCAATAATACAAAACAGCAACTTTTAGGTTACAAAACAACTTTGTTTTTAAAATATTACAAACATCAAAAGATTAAAAATCCATTAAGTTACTTGCTTTATTTCCAAAAACAATGGAAACAAAGTGTGTTCTGGGCTAATCAATTAAAAGCAAAATCATGAAATTTTCTTTAATTATTTGCACATATATGCGCCCGTTGCCTTTGCTGAAATTATTACAATCAGTCGCAACCCAAAGTTTGTATCCAAATGAGATTTTAATAATTGACGGTTCTACAAACACTGAAACTAAAGATATTCTCGATCAAAATAGGTTTACTAATTTAAATTATTTTCTTGTTCCAGAAGAATGTCGTGGTTTGACAAGACAAAGGAATTTTGGAATTAAAAAAGTTGACATCGATGCTGATATAATTTGTTTTTTGGATGACGATACGGTTTTAACAGAAAATTATTTTCAGGAATTATTAAAAACGTATACTATTTATCCCGAAGCTCTCGGGGTTGGCGGATATATTATTGACGAAACTAAATGTGAATTTGTAGGATTAGATTATAAACCCAAATCAGATGAATATTATTATGATGGTTGGAAGCGCAAAGATGGAAGTCGTTTTGTATTGCGAAAAAAACTAGGATTAGATAGTAATTGTCCGCCGGGATATTCATCGTTATATTCGCATGGTCGAAGTGTAGGTTTCTTGCCTCCAAGTAATAAAATTTACCAAGTTGAAATGCTGATGGGTGGTGTTTCTTCTTTCAAGAAAAAAGTATTTGAAACCATGCAATTTTCTACTTATTTTGAAGGATACGGTTTATATGAAGATGCTGATTTTACTTTGCGAGTGGCTAAAACAGGAAATTTGTATTTGAATACTGCGGCGCAATTATATCATTATCATGATGCTTCTGGCAGACCTAATCAATATCAATATGGGAAAATGGTAGTGAGGAACGGATGGTACGTTTGGCGCACTAAAAACCCTAAACCATTATTAATACATAAGCTAAAATGGCATTCAATTACTATACTTTTGACATTGATTCGATTTAGCAATACATTTACCAGCACCTCACGCCAAGAGGCTTTCACTGAAGCTGTGGGTCGAACTGCAGGTTGGTGGAGCTTACTAATCAACAAACCAAGAATCAAACAATAATGAAATTCGCCATCATCACTCATGTTCCGCATGTAATTGAGCAAAATCAATATTTTGCTTATGCGCCGTATGTTGATGAAATGAATATTTGGGCAAAAAATGTTTTTGAATTAGTAATAGTGGCGCCAATAAGTTCTACAGAAATAACTGCGGTTGATAGGGCTTACACTCATCCAAAAATTAATTTTATTGCAATAAATACGTTCGATATTTTAAGTTTAAAAGGATTATTTCATAGCGTTATAAAAATCCCTAAAATCAGTTTGCAAATTTATAAAGCAATGCAATACGCTGATCATATTCATTTGCGCTGTCCAGGGAATATTGGTTTGCTAGGATGCCTAGTCCAAATTGCATTTCCATCAAAATTCAAAACAGCTAAATATGCCGGAAATTGGGATCCCAAATCAAATCAGCCGTGGACTTATAAATTGCAGCAATGGATTTTGTCGAATACTTTTTTAACCCGTAACATGCAGGTTTTGGTTTACGGCCAATGGGAGGGAACTACTAAAAATATAAAGCCATTTTTTACAGCAACTTATGCTGAAGCGGACAAAAAATTAATCAAAAAAAGAAACTTGAACCAAGCCATTGAGTTTGTTTTTGTAGGTACACTAGTCGCTGGAAAAAATCCTTTGTACGCTATTCGACTAGTTGAAAAATTAATCCAAAAAGGATATAATGTTATTTTAACGCTTTATGGAGATGGGTATGAAAGAGATATAATAGAGAAATACTGTAGCGATAACAATTTACAAAATAGAATCACATTTAAAGGAAATCAGACAAAAGAAACAATTCAAAAAGCGTATCAGCAAAGTCATTTTGTAATTTTACCTTCTGACAGTGAAGGCTGGCCGAAAGTGATTGCGGAGGGAATGTTTTGGGGTTGCGTTCCTATTGCTACAAAAATATCTTGTGTCCCTTATATGCTAGACAATGGAAATCGAGGTGTGTTACTTGATATGGATTTAGATAGTGATGTTTTGCAAATTGAAAGCGTTTTAAATAACCAACGTCTTTATGATGAGAAGCAAAGTAGTGGACTAGAATGGTCTCGAAAATACACAACTGACATTTTTGAATCAGAAATAAAAAAACTTTTACTGTAATGCGCATTATTCAAATCATAGACTCTCTCGATGCTGGCGGAGCAGAGCGTATGGCTGTTGGTTACGCAAATGCTTTAGCAAATGAAATCAAATTCTCGGCATTGGTGGCAACCCGAAAAGAGGGAAACTTACGAAACCAAATCAACAAAAATGTTCCTTATTTATTTTTAAACAAAAAAAGAGCAATAGATTTTAGCGCTTTATTAAAACTCCGAAATTACGTTAGAAAGAACAAAATTGAAATTGTTCATGCGCACGGTACCTCGTTCTTTACAGCTTTTTTACTCAAATTGATTTATCCAACTATCAAGTTGATTTGGCACGATCATTATGGTGCCAGAGTTAAACAGAGTAAAACGAATAATCTTATTTTGGTAATGGCTTCATTATCATTTTCAGCAATTTTTGTTGTGAATCCAAAAATGAAAAAATGGGCAGAAAGAAATTTATTTACTAAAAAAGTTGTTTTCATACCTAACTTTGCAGAAGTTCCTCATTTAAATTCTCGACAAACTGTACTGAGAGGACAATTAGGAAAACGGCTCGTGTGTGTAGCCAATCTAAAAAAGCCTAAAAATCATATTGCACTTCTCTGTGCATTCAATGAATTACAATTATACAAGCTAGGTTGGAGTATGCACTTTATTGGAAAAGATTTTCACGATGGTTATTCCAGCGCGTTAAAAGACTATATAAATAGTAATGAGTTGCATGATTCTGTTTTTATATACGATGCTCAAAATGATATTCAGCATATTTTATCTCAAGCTACAATTGGAATACTTGCGTCTACAGATGAAGGTTTTCCTGTTGCCTTACTAGAATATGGATTAGCAAAATTAGCAGTTTTGTCAACTAATGTTGGTTATTGTTCAACACTTATTTCACATAATTTCTCTGGTTTGCTTTTTCATCCTCACGATAAGGAGGAGTTAAAAGAGCAACTTCATATTTTGACCAGTAACGCTGAAATCCGTCTGCAAATAGGTTTAAATTTGCACCAAAAAGTGATGAAAACGTATTCTAAAGAAAAAATCATTCAATTACTATTGCAAGAATACAAGTCAATTAAATCTTAAAAATGAAAAAAGAGGATCTTTCCTATCTCTATTTAATTCTTTTCCATACAATAATTGGTGCATTAGGTTATTTATTGCCTTTTTCATCAAAAATTTACGGTTATTCTATTTTTATTTTTTGGACTATTTATATCATAAAAAAACAGAATAGAAA
Organism: Flavobacterium micromati; assembly: GCF_900129585.1. GTDB lineage: Bacteria > Bacteroidota > Bacteroidia > Flavobacteriales > Flavobacteriaceae > Flavobacterium > Flavobacterium micromati. The sequence goes on along the minus strand of NZ_FQWF01000002.1, from coordinate 305,680 downwards.
CAATGAAGTGCTACTTGCAGCGGCATACATAGTAGGAAGCGAAGTTTTCCTGAGAATGACTGGCGGGAATCCGCTATACGAGATTTCTAAGTACGGCGTGATCTTTTTTATGTTGATAGGAATGTATTACAGTGGATTTTCACGTGGAGCACTGCCTTATTGGATTTTTATATTATTATTAGTTCCTAGTGTAATTATTTCAACTTCTTCTTTAAATTTTGATACTGACATTCGGAAAGCGATAGCATTTAATCTTTCGGGACCGGTGTGTTTAGCATTGGCATCTCTTTATACTTTTAAACGAAAGATCTTACTTGCGGATATGAATAGGATTTTACTCAGTATGGGTTTGCCTATCGTTACTTGCGTAGTTTATTTAAAATTTTACACACCAAATCTGCAAGAAGTAATTACAGGAACTGAATCTAATTTTACGACTTCTGGAGGCTTTGGACCTAATCAAGTCGCAACCGTATTAGGTTTAGGTATGTTTATTTTCTTTTCTAGATTTATGTTGGAATCTAAAACTAAGTTCCAAATCGCAGTTAATTTGATTCTAGCTTTAAATATTACATATCGCGGGATGTTGACTTTCTCTCGTGGAGGAATGATCACTGGATTTGTTATGATTATTTTATTATTGACTTTTTTATATTTCAAATCTAATCAAGGAGGTAAATTAAAAATGAATTTTATTATTGTTTTTGTAGCGTTTGCAATGGTTGGTACTTGGACTTATACTTCTCTACAAACCGGTGGACTTATTGATAAAAGATATTCAAATCAAGATGCAGCAGGACGAGTAAAAAAAAGTCAGTTTACTGGTAGAGAGCAAATTGCAGAAAATGAAATTAATATGTTTTTGAAAAATCCTGTTTTTGGTGTTGGTGTTGGTAAAGGCGCCGAAACACGAGAGGCAGAAACGGGTATAAAGGCCGCATCACACAATGAGATAACGCGCTTACTAGCAGAACATGGAATGATGGGAGTGATGGGATTATTAATACTAATTATAACACCCTTACTATTGTACATCGAAAATCAGTTCAACTTATTTCTAATGTGTTTTGTTGCTTTTTGGTTTTTAACAATTAATCATGCTGCTATGCGCATTGCAGCTCCAGCTTTTGTGTATTCATTATCTCTACTAAATGTTCAATTTAGTTTCCGTAAAAGCAAGGAAGATTAATCGTGTCAATAATGCATTTTATTTTAATGCCTCTAATGTAATTAGTAATTTCATAATGAATTCAATCTAAAATTTCATTTAATTATTAAATTACAACATCTTTACTTACTTTTTTGTTGAAACATCCCTTATCATCGGCTTTTTATTAAATTTTGTCTATTAATTATTGAATTGTTTCTAAAATTATAATCAGCAAAAGCCGTAAATTGCGGTTCAATTGCAAATTGTTAAAGATGTTTTCCATTTCAAATATACACTTCGAAATTTCAGAGCGAAAAATGATTCTTCGTATTTTTGATGTATTATCTGTTTTGGTCGCTTTATATATCACTGGAATTTTCTTTGAGTTCGATTATTTTGTTATTTCTGCCTCTAATTATTATTGGGCAATTGTTCTAGGTATTTACATCAATGCTTTTGGGTCAATTTTCGAAATGTATAATCTCCAAGTTGCTAGTAATCAATTCCAAGTTTTAAAAAGCATTCTTTTAACGGTTTCTACTACTGTTTTAGTTTATCTTTTGACACCATTTTTTTCCCCACAATTACCTTCAAACCGAATCCAGATTTTATTATTTTTTGCAGTTACATTTTTGGCATTGTTCACGTGGCGAATGATGTACGTTAAATTTTTAGCGTCTAATAGATTTTTTCAAAAAGCAATTTTAATATGTGATCAAGATCAACTGCAAGAACTGATTGAGGGTCTGGAGAACATAGATCCACATTATAAAATAATAGGTTACGTAAGTACAGATTTGATCGAGGAAAACACTATTGATTATAAGCATGTGCAACGTATTGAACGAGATAATATGTTTACGTTTGTCAAGGAAAATGGCAAAGTTGAAATTGTGATTGCTTCACAAAAAACAGACGGAATCACGCCAGATTTGTACCAGCAGTTACTTCATCTATTAGAGTCGGGAAACATTATACGAGAATATACTCAAGTTTATGAAAGTATAACGCAACGTATTCCAGTCCAATTTATGTCAAGAGATTTTTATCGTTTTTTCCCTTTTAGCCGCAGTAATCAAAACAGACTTTACTTGATAATTGTACGTATTTTCGAAATAGCAATCTCATTTGTGGGTTTAGGAATTGGTTTGATAATTTTGCCGTTAATTTTAGTAGGAAATGCGATGGCAAATAGGGGACAACTATTTTATACACAAGAACGCGTCGGAATGGATGGAATCATTTTTAAAATCTTGAAATTTCGCACAATGGTTAAAAATGCAGAAGCAAATGGAGCTGTGTTTACTTCCGTTAATGATGTGCGTGTAACAAGCTTTGGTAAGTTTTTACGCAAAACTAGAATTGATGAGTTTCCGCAGTTTGTCAATATTTTAAAAGGAGACATGGCAGTTATAGGACCTCGTCCTGAACGTCCAGTTTTTGTAAAAGAAATTGCTACTATAATGCCTTTTTATGAAACGCGACATGTGATAAAACCAGGACTTACAGGTTGGGCGCAAGTTAATTATTCCTACGGGGAAAGTATCGATGACAGTTTGATAAAATTGCAATATGATCTTTATTACATTAAACATCGTAGTATTTACCTAGATTTAAACATTGCTTTTAAAACAATAACGACTGTATTATTTTATAGAGGACAATAAAATTTAAGTAGTCAAATAAAATGTTGTTGTCTTTAAACCATACATGAAATTTAAGAATATATAAGTTTCTGCTAAATGCCCTCTTTATAATTGACTCAATCTATACTGCGTTTTTAATACTAAATTTAATTTTTCAGTGTTTTTTTCTAGATAATCACTGGAATTCTCTTTCTATTCTCAATTAATATTCTACTGATCAATATTGCGTTTGTTATAATCAATGGTAAAACTAAAATCAAATGCGCTTTGTTGATTATAATCAAAAAATACACAACTAGACAAAGTAGATTTAAAAGCGCTAATATATAAAGTGCTTGTCTGTTTTTTGTCCAAAATAAATATAATAGTCCTAATAAAGCGGGATTAAACAATAGAATATTATAGTTATAACCGAGTTCGAGATGCTGGGAATAAAATCCAACAAAGCCAAAAAACAGACCTATAACTGCCATTAAACTAAGGTAAAATAGTGATGTACTTTTCTTGTTCACACTAATAATGAGTAGTAATAATATAAGATAAGTATAGGTGTTGTTCCACCATGAAAAAGGAACTTCATTTTTATAATCTAACAATGTTTTGCTTTCTTTTGCTAATATTTGATTACGAAAAGTAATTGTTTCCAAACTCTTCTTTAGTTCAAGTGGTAGAAAAATTTGAGTTCCTTTTTGATCTACTTTGGTACCAAAAATGATACTAGTTCCTAATTTTTCATAAAAATGTCCGTCAAAGTAAGGATACAAAATACTTCTATAGGTGAGATTAGTATCTTCTTTTTTTGTAATAACAGTACTTCCTAATGTTTTATTGACAATATCCACAACCATCGAGGTACAGTTTTTATCAATAAATTTATAAGTGTAATTGCTCTCTCCTGAGACAAGAGAAGTGTTGAGGTTGTCAAAAAGTTGTTGTTTCAGTTCTGTTGCGATATCTAATTCTTGCTCGTAAACACTTCTTTTTTCGTAATGATATTGATTTATAAAATCACTAAACGAGTTGACTACTGCAAAATACTGTAAGTCTCCTTTGGTAAATTTCATAATGAAATTTGGAGTGTTAAAATCAAAAGCTCCATAGTTGTAAACTAAGTCAATCCCATTTAAACTATCTTGAACTCGTAGTGCTGTGTGTCCAAAAAGAGAATACACTTCATTTCCTGTTCCACAGCTAAGGACGCTGACATGTGCATCTTTTGACAAGGAAATAGTTTGCCCATAACTCGTAACAATAGTTAAAAATAGGAAAAGAAAAAATATTTTATTTTTTATAGATATGAAATTCACAGATAAAATTTAAAATTGGAGTCTTTACGACACCAATGGATTAATAGCATTTATATTTTGTTTGTGCAGAATTATTTAGTTGGAAAAATTATCTTCTAAACAATCCCAAATCGACCTTTACCGAAAAAATGTTAGAATACAAGGCGGCACTTTGATTACCTAAATCAGTTAACGCATAATCTATTTGCACACCTTTATATTTAAAACCAAGTCCTATGTTAGGTTGAAAACCTACTCTTTCGGTATTGTCTAATTGCTGTATGTTTTGAAAATTTCCCGCGCCCGCACGAACGAAAACCAAATTTGTGTAACCAAATTCAAGCCCTAAAGCTGGATCGATACTCAAAACATCTGTAGAAATAATATCATTGGTTTGAGCAAATCGCATGTTCATATTGGCTGCAGCCAAAATACTGTAGTCATATCTAATTATAAATTTCTTTGCAATCCCTAATTGTGCTTTTGGTATCGTAATCTCAGTGCTTTCAGGTAAATCTTGATTTTCTCCCGGAATAGCATTTGCGATTTTTTGATATTCTTTTTCGTCAATACTCCACACATTATACGTTGTGGTTATATCGCGGAGCATCAAACCAAATTGCCAGTTATTTTTCTCAAATTGAATTCCTGCGTCAAAACCAAATCCCCATGAATTAGCAAAATCTCCTATAATACGACGGATGATCTTAGCATTTACTCCATATTGGAAGCCGGGAACGGGAAGTTTTCGAGCATAAGAAAAAGTAAAGCCATAATCAGCTGTCGAAAAAAGACTGATGCGGTTGTAGTCAATATTGCCTTGGCTATCTATTAGTTCAGTTGTATTTAAAATGTCATCAACCCCAAAACGGATCACCGAAAATCCCCATGCACTGCGATCATCAATTGGACTGGCGTAAGCTAAATAGTCATATTGTGCAATATTAGCAAAATAGCTTGCATGCATTACTGATGCCTGATGATCTTCAAGCTTAATAAGTCCAGCTGGATTCCAGTAACCTGAATTAACATCATTTGTGGAAGCCACAACGGTATTCGCCATTCCAAGTGCAGCTGCATCAACGCCAATATTCATAAATTCATTTGAATACTTGCGAACGGCCTGACTATAGCAAAATGCAGTTAGAAATAAAATTGTAATTAAAAAGCTTCTTTTTAATGCTGTCATCTGTAAAAATGGAACGTTTTTTTAATTTTTATCAAAAATATACTTTTTATTAAGGTGATTTATTTCTTTTGCTAATAAAAATTAATTTCTAATAAAAAATCTAAACTATGTAAGGCTTTCACCAATAAATTTAATTTTGCAGTGCTAATAATTTCAGCTGATCAACTACCATTTTAAAAAAGAAAGACTTCTGCGATAAATCTGTATTGAAAAACGTACCACTGCTAAACTTATTATATTAAATTTGCCAGCATTGATGTTTTGATTCCCTTTTACCAAGTTTAATTTTGAGCAAAGCATCACTAAAATATATAACTTACACTCATGAATATCAAAAAACAGGTACCAAACGTAATCACTTTACTCAATCTTTTTTCAGGTTGTATTGCGCTAATGTTTGCTTTCAATAAGCAGTTTGAAATGGCATTTTTCTTTGTGTGCTTAGGAATATTTCTAGACTTTTTTGATGGTTTTTTTGCTCGTTTGTTCAAAGTTTCTAGTCCGCTTGGATTACAACTTGATTCTTTAGCTGACATGATAACTAGTGGTGCGGTTCCTGGATTAGTGATGTTTCAAATGATGGTTAGCCATTTATCACCAGTGGTAGAAGGATATTTACAATGGTTTCCTTATGTAGGTTTTATAATTACATTGGGTTCTTGTTACCGCTTAGCAAATTTTAATATTGATACACGTCAAACGGATTCTTTTATAGGTTTGCCTACGCCTGCAAACGCGCTTTTTATTTTGAGTTTACCACTCGTTTTAAAATTTACCGATTCCATTTTTGTAATTGAATTGCTTACCAATCAATGGTTTTTATTGGTAATCACGTTATTAAGTGCATATATGTTAAATGCTGAAATTCCGCTATTTTCGTTAAAAATAAAAAAGTTTAACTTAAAAGAGAATCTGCTACAAATCGTTTTCTTAATTTGTTCCCTTTTGCTACTGATGTTCTTTCAGTATCTGGGAATTCCGTTGCTGATTTTGTTTTATGTTTTACTTTCGATCATAAATAATAAATTACTTAAAAAGTAGGTTTTTGAATGAGAAAAAAAATTGTCCGAAAAAGAAATAATGTCGTTCGTAAGTCTCAGAAAAATAGGGCTTTTTTTTCTGGAAAGACTTTTCGATATGTAATTGGTTTTTTTCTTGTGCTTTTATTTATCGGACTTACTTATCATTATAGAATAGGATTAGCTTATTATTTTAGTTTTAAATCTAATAAAACACTGACCGAAGCAAGCGAGGCAAAAAGAATTTCCGATGTTCGTAATTTTCAAGTTTTGGAAAAAAGCGAAGGTCAAAGTATAGGGATTGATGTTTCTGAATATCAGGGAAAAATTAGTTGGTCATACGTAGATACCATTGAAAATAAATATCCTTTACACTTTGTTTTTATTCGTGCAACCGTGGGTATGGATCGTCCCGATCGTCAATTTAAAAGAAATTGGCTTGGCGCCAAAGAAAATAGAATGATTCGCGGAGCTTATCACTATTACAGACCTAATGAAAACTCGCTAGAACAAGCGGCGTTATTTATTAAAACGGTAAAATTGCAAAAAGGAGATTTACCACCTGTACTTGATATTGAAAAATTACCTAAAAATCAGTCGATTGCCAACTTGAAAATTGGATTGCGACGCTGGTTGAACGCAGTAGAATCTCATTATGGAGTAAAGCCAATAATTTATTCAGGAGAGCGGTATTATGATGATTTTTTAAAAGAGGAGTTTTCTGATTATCTTTTTTGGATTGCCAATTATAATTTCTATCGAGAGCAAATTGAAAATGATTGGCTTTTTTGGCAATTCACAGAGAAAGCAGCAATTCCGGGAATTATAGGAAATGTTGACGTGAATATTTACAATGGAGATTTACAGCAGCTTCAATTTATAACGGTGGAATGATAGTTTTTAAAAAGTGCTATTTTAATGAAACCATTATAAAAACGAGAAACAAAAAAAACAACAAAACTCCAACCGAAAAAGGATTTGCAAAATTTATCGTCCAACCCATCCACGCAATTCTCTTCGGTGGAAAAATGCGTTTGTCTTCTTTGTTAAAATAAAATAGCACCAAAAACCAATTGTTTGGATCTTGATGCCATCTGCTTTTAGTTTCATCGGAAGGTTCTTTATTATTTGACATTTCTCAGCTTGTTAAGATTAATTTTTATTCATCCAAATCATTTTTTTAGCGCTTTTCTTCTTTATTTGAAGATTAATTTTTCGTAAAATTAAAATTCTAATTTCTTTTTTCGCAATTCAAAATTTTGTCCTAAATATACCCGTCTAACCATTTCGTCCTCTACTAATTCTTCTGGAATTCCTGCTTTCAAAATTCCGCCTTCAAACATCAAATACGTTTTGTCAGTAATGGCGAGTGTTTCCTGAACGTTATGGTCTGTAATTAAAATTCCGATATTCTTATTTTTCAGCTGCGCAACAATGCGCTGAATATCTTCCACAGCAACTGGATCTACGCCAGCAAAAGGCTCATCTAAAAGTATAAATTTTGGATCTGTAGCCAGACAACGCGCAATTTCAGTTCGCCGTCTTTCTCCCCCTGAAAGTAAATCACCGCGATTAGTGCGAATGTGTTCCAAGCTAAATTCGTCAATTAAGCTTTCCATTTTAGCTTCTTGCTCTGCTTTTGACAATTTTGTTAGCTGTAAAACGCTTAAAATATTATCTTCAATACTCAATTTTCTAAATACAGATGCTTCTTGTGCTAAATAACCTATTCCCTGTTGTGCTCTTTTGTACATTGGGTAATCAGTAATGTCTAAATCATCGAGAAATATATGACCTGAATTTGGTTTTACTAATCCTACAATCATATAGAAAGATGTAGTTTTCCCAGCGCCGTTTGGACCTAGAAGTCCAACAATTTCGCCCTGGTTCACTTCCACCGAAATCCCTTTGACAACACTGCGTCCTTTGTAAGTTTTGACAAGATTCTCGGCTCTTAATTTCATCGTTTGATGTTTTATTTGTTTAAAGCTTAATTAGTTAGGCGTTTAACTGCTTGACCGTTTAATTGTTGTTGAACTGTTCAGTAGTTTAAATGTTTATTAATCACATAAACGAATAAACAAAGAAACCGTTTTACTTCTTAAAAAATTATTTAGTTGCACTTTCTTCTAACGCTTCCCAAAATTCGTATGCACGGCGCAAATGTGGCACAACAATTGTTCCGCCCACAAGCGTAGCAATTCCCATGGCTTCCATCATTTCTTCTTTGGTAACGCCTTCTTTGTGGCTCGTTTCTAAATGGTATTTTACGCAATCATCACAACGTAAAACTGCTGATGCTACTAGTCCAAGTAACTCTTTAGTTTTCACGTCTAATGCGCCCGCAGCGTAAGCATTGGTATCCAAATTAAAAATGCGCTTCACAATTTTATTATTGTCTGCCAGTAATTTTTCGTTCATTCTAGAACGATATTCATTGAATTCTTCTATTATATCAGCCATTTAATTTATTTTGATTTTTTACTACTATTTTTGAAATTAAGATACTCAATTCATAAATCAACAACATTGGAATTGTTACTATAATTTGACTTACAACATCTGGTGGTGTAACAATTGCCGCCACAATAAGAATTATAATTACTGCATATTTCCAGTATTTCCTCAAGAAAACCGGAGTTACTAAACCTAATTTTGTCAGGAAATAAATAATTATTGGTAACTCAAAAAATAATCCGCAAGCTATTACACTGGTTTTTACCAATCCAATATAGGAATCAACGCTGAACTGATTTTTTACTACATCACTAATTGTAAACGTAGCAAAAAAGTTTACTGACATAGGTACAATTACGAAGTACCCAAACAAAACGCCAATAAAAAATAAAAGCGATGAGGAAAAGATAAAGAGTTTAGCGTGTTTTTTTTCTGTTGTATATAATGCCGGACTGATAAATTTCCAAACTTCCCATAATATAAACGGAAATCCAAGAATGAATCCAGCGGTTATACAAGTCCAAATCAGCACATTTATTTGGCCTTCCATATTTACGTTTTGAATAATGAAAGGCATTTCAGTCACACATATATTCTCTGCAAAACCCAATTGATTTGACAAGTCGCAAAAAAAGCGATAAGTGACAAAATTTGGAGTAGTTGGTCCAAAAATGATAACATCAAATATATAATCACTTATAAAAAAAGTGAAAGTAGCTAAGATCAATATTGCAACTGTGCTTCTTACTAATAACCATCTTAATTCTTCAAGATGATCTAAAAACGACATTTCGTTTAAGTTTTTTTTAGCCATTATACTATTCCTTCTTTTAAAATATCATGTAAATGCAACACTCCTTTGTATTCGCCATCATCAACAACAACTAATTGCGTGATTGAAAAGTCTTCCATTATATTTAGTGCTTCAACAACCATAGCATTTGATGATGTCATTTTCGGATTTTTTGTCATAATATCTCTTGCTGTCAAATCTGTAAAGGTGTCTCTATCGTTCAACATTCTTCGGATATCACCATCGGTAATTATGCCTATTACTTTTTCATTTTCAACTACCGCTGTAACTCCAAGACGCTTTTCAGAGATTTCAAAAATAACTTTTTTTATTGCAGCGTCTGGACCTACCATAGGTTTTAGGGAGTTTTCCAGCATCTCTTTTACTTTCAGCAATAATTTTTTCCCTAGTGCACCGCCTGGATGATAAATAGCAAAATCCTGCGGTTGAAAATCTCGCATTTCCATAAGGCAAACGACAAGTGCGTCACCCATAACTAATTGCGCAGTTGTGCTGTTAGTAGGAGCTAAATTATTAGGACACGCCTCAGAATCAACTGTGGTGTTAAGTACAATATCTGATCCTTTTGCTAAAAAAGACGTCATATTTCCAGTTATTGCAATTAAGCTATTTCCAAATCTTTTAAGCAAAGGAACAAGTACTTTTATCTCTGGACTATTACCACTTTTTGAGATACAAATAATAACATCTTCATTTTGAATCATTCCTAAATCGCCGTGAATTGCTTCCGAAGCATGTAAAAATAGCGCTGGAGTTCCCGTAGAATTGAATGAAGCTACGATCTTTTGAGCAATAATAGCACTTTTACCTATTCCTGTGATTACTAATCGGCCTTTTGAGTTATATATTTTTTTTGTAGCCTCTACAAAGTTTTCATCCAGATAATCAGCTAGTTTTGCGATAGATTGGCTTTCCGATAAGATTGTTTTTTTGGCGCTAGCCAATGTATTTTCTCTTGTAATCAAAACAGAATATTTAAATTTGTGAGTTTAAAAGAAATTTGTATCTTTAGATGTCGCAAATTTAAACAAATTACCACACATTAAAGAATGAATCCAAACGAAATTGACATCCATAAAGAATTAAAGAAGTATTTTGGCTTTGGCCAATTCAAAGGATTACAAGAACAAGTGATAAGAACTATTCTCAATAAACAGAATACGTTTGTGATCATGCCTACAGGTGGCGGAAAATCACTTTGTTATCAATTACCCGCTTTGATGCAGGAAGGAACAGCCATAGTAGTTTCTCCATTAATTGCTTTAATGAAAAATCAGGTTGATGCAATACGAAGTTTATCTACTGAAAACGGAGTTGCGCATGTTTTAAACTCTTCGCTCAATAAAACTGAAATCACTCAAGTTAAAGCGGATATTACCTCAGGACTTACCAAACTACTTTATGTAGCGCCCGAATCGTTAACAAAGGAGGAATATGTCAATTTTCTTAAAAATGTCAAAATCTCTTTCGTTGCTATTGATGAAGCCCATTGTATTTCTGAATGGGGTCATGATTTTAGACCAGAATATAGAAATCTAAAACATATCATAAAACAATTAGGTGATGTTCCTATTATTGGTTTAACCGCCACTGCAACGCCTAAAGTTCAAGAAGATATTCTTAAAAATCTTGATATGGTTGACGCTACCACTTTTAAGGCATCGTTCAATAGACCTAATTTGTACTACGAAGTACGTACAAAAACTAAAAATATTGAATCGGATATTATTCGTTTCATCAAACAGCACAAAGGAAAATCAGGGATTATATATTGCCTCAGTCGAAAGAAAGTGGAGGCGATCGCCGAAGTTTTGCAAGTCAATGGCATAAGTGCAGTTCCTTACCACGCTGGTTTAGATGCTAAAACTCGAGCTAGACATCAAGATATGTTCCTGATGGAAGATGTGGATGTCGTAGTGGCAACAATTGCTTTTGGAATGGGAATTGACAAACCTGATGTGAGATTTGTAATTCATCACGATATTCCAAAATCACTTGAAAGTTATTATCAAGAAACAGGTCGCGGTGGTCGAGACGGCGGTGAAGGTCATTGTTTAGCTTATTATTCCTATAAAGATGTCGAGAAATTAGAGAAATTCATGTCGGGCAAACCTGTTGCTGAACAAGAAATTGGATTTGCATTGTTGCAAGAAGTTGTGGCTTACGCCGAAACCTCAATGTCACGACGTAAATTTTTGCTTCATTATTTCGGAGAAGAATTTGATGATATTACTGGCGAAGGAGCTGATATGGATGACAATGTGCGCAATCCAAAAACTAAAGTGGAAGCCCAAGAACAAGTTGTTAAATTGCTCCAAGTAGTGCGAGACACAAAGCATTTATACAAATCAAAAGAAGTTGTTTTTACTTTAATAGGGCGCGTAAATGCCGTAATAAAAGCGCATAGAACAGATGTTCAAACATTTTTTGGATGTGGTGCAGATCATGATGAGAAATATTGGATGGCATTGTTGCGTCAAGTATTAGTTTCGGGATTTTTGTCAAAAGATATTGAGACTTACGGGATTGTTAAAATAACTCAAAAAGGTTTGGATTTCATTGCAAATCCGCATTCTTTTATGATGTCTGAGGATCATGAATATAATGAAACGGTTGATGAAGCGATTGTTTCTGCAGCTAAATCATCAGCAGTTGCTGACGAAGTTTTGATGGGAATGTTGCGTGATCTACGTAAAAAGGTTGCTAAAAAAGTAGGAGTTCCACCATTTGTGGTTTTCCAAGACCCTTCCCTAGAAGATATGGCGTTAAAATATCCTATTTCGCAATTCGAAATGATCAATATTCATGGAGTTGGCGAAGGCAAAGCAAAAAAATATGGAAAGGAATTTCTCGAGTTAATTAATAGTTATGTTAATGATAATGATATAACTCGTCCAGACGATTTAGTAGTCAAATCCACAGGAACGAATTCAGTCAACAAACTTTATATTATTCAAAATATAGATCGAAAATTATCCCTTAAAGATATTGCTTCTGCAAAAGGCTTAAATATGGATGCCTTGATCAAAGAAATGGAGCAAATTGTTTATTCGGGAACCAAGTTGAATATTAAATATTGGGTAGATGATATGCTGGATGATGATCAGCAAGAAGAAATTCATGATTATTTCATGGAATCAGAATCAGATAGTATTGAAAGAGCACTCAAAGAATTTGATGGTGATTATGATGTGCATGAATTGCGATTGATGCGAATCAAGTTTATTAGCGAAGTTGCGAATTAAATTCAAATTCTAAAAATTAAATTCCAAAAATTAAATTCCAAAATTGAAAGTCCAAAAATTAAATTCCAAATTTTAAAAATTAAATTCCAAAATTGAAATTCCAAATTCCAAAATTAAAGTCCAAATTTCAAATTCCAAATGCTAAAATTTAAATTAGCAAAACCTAATTACTAAAAGCTCAAAGCCAAATTCCAAATTCTAATATGTTACAAAGTTGGAATTTGGAATTTTTTTGTTCAAATTTAGCCTTCATAAACTTCACCTCGATGAGGTTTTAAAGCATCGCGAACATCAATCATATTTTCATCGGTTACTACCATAAAAGCAATTGCTTGCATTTCGCTTTGAATTTCAAAACCTGTTATGTTCAGTGGTAATTTTTCGACTGTAATATATTCTTTTAAATGAATTTCGTGGTGTTCTGCTGTTTTTGCCGACGCAGGCCCACGGAAATCCCATATTAATTTTATTTTTTTCATTTTGATGTTTTGAAACGCAAATTTATAAAATAAATCGAACAGTTCTAATGTGCTGTGTATATATTATATATATTTGCTAAAAATATTTATAATGAGAAAACTAATTGATTTAGATCAAAAAACCCTCACTAAGTTAAAATTCATTGCTATTTTTAAAAATTTAAGTGTAAAAGCATTAATAGAAAATGCAGTTCAAACGTATGTTAAAAATCAGGAACTTGATCGTTTTAGAAATTTAACTAACGAAGAAAAAGAGGATATTGGACTTTTATTGTTAATGCAGGAATCCGATCGAGACGATAAAGTTTCAGAAGAAGAGATTTTTGCAGTTTTAAAAACATGATAGTTGAGTATTCGAAAATGTTTCTTAAAGACATTCAAAAAATAAGTGATAATACATTGAAAAAACAACTTTTAGAATCGATTAACTTGTTTAAAAATGCATATTCTTTATTAGAAGTTCCTAATATAAAAAAGTTAAAAGGACATCCAGAAGCGTATCGATTTCGGTTGGGAAAATATAGACTGGGATTTTATTATAATGGAAAAAAAATTGAAATGGAACGTTTTGTAAAAAGAGAAAATATTTATAAACTTTTCCCCTAATTTTAATTTATGCCACAAGAACTTCTTCTACAAGTTACCCCGGAAATAGCTGCTAATGAATTGTTGTTAAAAGAACATTTATCAAAACAACTTAAAGTTTCGGTAAATGAAATTCAGCATGTTTCTATCTTAAAACGATCTATTGATGCACGTCAGAAAACAGTGCGAATCAATTTAAAAGTAGTGATTTATTTAAAGGGAGAACCATTTCAAGAAACTAAATTCCAAATTCCTGATTATAAAAATGTGGCGAATGCCCAAGAAGTGATTGTTGTAGGAGCTGGTCCAGCTGGATTGTTTGCTGCTTTACAATTGATAGAATTGGGTTTGAAACCTATAGTAGTTGAACGAGGAAAAGAAGTCCGTGGTCGTCGTCGTGATTTGAAAGCCATCAATGTGGATCATATTGTAAATGAGGATTCTAATTATTGTTTTGGCGAAGGCGGTGCAGGGACTTATTCTGACGGAAAGTTGTACACAAGATCTAAAAAGCGAGGTGATGTCACTCGGATCCTTGAATTATTTGTTGCATTTGGAGCTACTCCAGATATTTTGGTCGACGCACATCCACACATTGGTACAAATAAATTACCGCAGATCATTCAGGACATTAGAGAAAAAATCATTGAATTTGGAGGACAAGTTTTATTTGAAACGCGACTCACCGATATTTTAATCAAAAATAATGAAGTTGAAGGAATTGTCACTCAAAAAGGAGATACAATTCTTGCCAACAAATTGATTCTTGCAACTGGACATTCTGCACGCGATATTTATGAATTATTAGATCGAAAAGAGGTTTTTATTGAAGCTAAACCTTTTGCCTTAGGCGTTAGAGCTGAACATCCACAATCGTTAATTGATAGTATTCAATACAGTTGTGATTATCGTGGTGAACATTTACCTCCTGCACCTTACTCTATTGTAAAGCAAGTCAATGGTCGCGGAATGTATTCTTTTTGTATGTGTCCGGGCGGGGTAATTGCACCTTGCGCTACAAGTCCAGGAGAAGTAGTTACTAATGGATGGTCTCCATCTAAAAGAGATCAGGCTACAGCGAATTCTGGAATTGTAATCGAGTTGAAATTAGAGGATTTCAAGCCTTATGCTAAATTTGGTGCTTTGGCCGGAATGGAATTCCAAAAAAGTATTGAACAAAAAGCATGGGATTTAGCCGGGCAAACGCAAAAAGCTCCGGCGCAGCGTATGATCGATTTTACTCAAAAGAGAGTTTCGTCTGAAATTCCTAAAACATCCTACGTTCCAGGAACAACTTCGATAGAAATGGGTCAGGTTTTTCCTGAATATCTAACTCAAATATTAAGAGAAGGTTTTACTGAATTTGGAAAATCAATGCGGGGTTATTTGACTAATGAAGCAATTATTCATGCTCCAGAATCTAGAACTTCATCGCCAGTTCGAATTCCGAGAGACTTATATACTTACGAACATTTACAAATTAAGGGATTGTATCCCTGCGGAGAAGGAGCTGGATACGCTGGCGGAATAATATCGGCGGCAATTGATGGAGAAAAATGTGCTCTGATGATTGCTGAAGCACTAAAATAAATAAAATACAAAAGCAGAATTAGAATGATTGTGATTGAAATTAAAAAAGTTTAGCTTTTCCCCGTGCAAATTTTGTATTTCACAATTATATGTTGAGTTTTAATTGTTATAATTTTAAACTCAATAAAAAAAACCGCCTTGCTTTTATTAACAAGGCGGTTGTGAATTTAATCTTCTGTAGCTTTATTTCTAAGTATTTAAGCCAATCGACATATTTTGAATTAAGTCAATATTTCAATCTTTTTTATTTTTTACTGTCTGGAATAAAATCAAGTGCAATTGAATTCATACAATATCTTTTACCTGTAGGTTCAGGACCGTCGTCAAAAAGATGACCTAAATGACCATCACATCTCCCGCAGAGGGCTTCAATTCGTTCCATTCCAAATGATTTGTCTGTTTTATAAACGACACTGTTTTTATTTTCTTGTTCAAAAAAGCTCGGCCAGCCACAATTACTAGAAAATTTAGCTCCAGAACGAAATAATAAATTTCCACAAGCGGCGCAATAATAGGTTCCTTTTTCGTCAGTGTTCCAGTATTTACCTGTAAATGGTCGTTCTGTATCGGCATTACGAGTCACTTTATAAACATCTTCGGGAAGTACTTTTTTCCATTCAGCGTCAGTAATATTTAATTTTGCAGTATCCGTATTTGAATAATATGGATTACCAGGTTTCTCAATTTTATTTTGCATTGTTATTTTATTTTTGATATTATTTTGTTTTTTCATGCTTTGCCCGCAAGCAGTAAACATAAAAAAGGGTAAAAAAAGTAAAAGATAAATAAGTTGGATTTTTTTTGTTTTCATAACTATTCTTTTTAGTGAATCAAATGTAAAGTGATTTTTATAAAAACACTCTTTTCTGCTATTCGAAATAACAGTTGTTTAAGAAGTTTTATTGCTATCTACGAGTAAAAGTCTACTTTGGATTTTTCTTATACCGAACAGTATGTTTACAAAGCCTTGCGCATGTTTAAGAGATGTTTTGAAAAACCTGCCTTTTCATAAGCTTTAATGGCCGAAGCATTTTGGCTGTAAACATCTAATCTAATTTCGAACACGTCTATAAGTGCACACCAGTTAACCAATGCATCGATTATTTTTGCATTTATTCCTTTTCCTCTAAAGCGTTCCTCGGTAAACATAAATCCGAGGTATGCATACTTAAAGTGTTGTAAGTAGGGTTGTGCCACCTCTATTCTTGCATATCCAGAACCCACAATTTCCGAATTAATTTCAGCTACAAGTATTTCTACATCAGTTGCTAGAATCATTTTTTCTATGTCATAATAATGGATTTTTTCCTCTTTTAACGTGGGATCGAAGGGTCGTTCAGTTTCAATAATTTCTTGTTCAAAAAGTAATAGTTTATTTAAATCGTCGAGGTTTGCTTTTCGGATGATGATTGTTTCCATAATGTTGTATAGCGATTTCAGTAAAAATACGGAGATTCTTTTGAAAAAGAAGGTTTGTCCTCATTTTGACAATAGGCTAATAAGCAAACGTCAACAATTCGAAACAGAACGTTAAAGGCACTTATCCTCATTTATTTTTTGTATTTTTGACCTGAAATACATTAATATGACAGAAGAAAACGTAATCTTAGTTAATGAGAACGATGAGCAAATTGGGCTGATGCCAAAGCTTGAAGCGCATGAAAAAGCAGTTTTACATCGTGCTTTTTCTGTTTTTGTTTTAAACAGCAAAAACGAAATTATGTTACAACAAAGAGCACAGTTAAAATACCATTCTCCACTTTTATGGACTAATACTTGTTGCAGTCATCAGCGTGAAGGCGAAACCAATATTCAGGCCGGAAGCCGCCGATTATTTGAAGAAATGGGTTTTAAGACGGATCTTAAAGAACTGTTTCATTTTATTTACAAAGCTCCTTTTGATAACGGTTTGACTGAGCATGAATTAGATCACGTTATGATTGGTTATTATAATGATCAACCGACAATAAATCCAGAAGAAGTTGAAAGCTGGAAATGGATGAAAATAGAAGATGTGAAGAATGATATGGAACAGCAACCAGATTTATACACAGTTTGGTTCAAAATCATTTTTGACGAATTTTATCATTTTTTAGAAGAACATAAAAGCCCTTTACTACCAGAAGACGGAATATAAATTATCTTATTTACACAATTTTATGAAAGTTACAATTTCAAGAAAAGCGCATTTCAATGCGGCACACAGATTATACAGGAAAGATTGGACTTTTGAAAAAAATGATGCCATTTTTGGAAAATGCAATAACCCTAATTTTCACGGTCATAACTACGATTTAACTGTAAGCGTCACCGGAGAAATCGATCCAGAGACAGGCTATGTTATGGATGTGAAGTTTTTAAGCGATATTATTAAAGAAGACGTAGAAAATCAATTTGACCACAAAAATTTAAATTTAGACGTTCCTGATTTTAAAGATTTAAATCCAACTGCTGAAAATATAGTAGTTGTTATTTGGAATAAAATTAGAAAAAGAATCAAACCTGAATTTGAATTGGAAGTTGTTTTGTATGAAACACCTCGTAATTTTGTAACGTATAAAGGAGAATAATGGAACTAAAAATAGGCGACAAAATTCCAAATTTTACAGCAAAAGATGCGAACGGAACTGACTTTGATAGTCAAAACATTGTTGGACAAAAACCATTAGTTATTTATTTTTATCCAAAAGATAATACTCCAGGTTGCACAACGCAAGCCTGTAGTTTTAGAGATCAGTACGAAGATTTTAAAGATCTTGGTGCTGAGGTTATTGGAATAAGTAGTGATACGGTTGCTTCCCATCTTAAATTTAGTAAACAATTTAAATTGCCATTTATTCTTTTGTCGGATTTTGACAAAAAGATTAGAAAAGCATTTGGAGTGCCAACAGGTATGTTTGGTTTACTCCCAGGAAGAGTAACTTACGTAACTGATAAAAACGGTGTGATAAAAATGATTTTTGACAGCATGTTAGCTGCAAA
Source organism: Flavobacterium micromati (assembly GCF_900129585.1). Lineage (GTDB taxonomy): Bacteria > Bacteroidota > Bacteroidia > Flavobacteriales > Flavobacteriaceae > Flavobacterium > Flavobacterium micromati. The sequence continues at coordinate 287,238 of NZ_FQWF01000002.1, read as the reverse complement.
ACATATTCCTAAAGCATTGCAAGCAATAAAAAAATTAGTATCATAAATTGCCTATCTCACAATAGTCAATTTTGCTAGTAACAGTCTATTTTGCTCTTAATTCTACTGCTTTAAAAGTGAATTAAGAGCATTTTAATTTGATAATGTAATGATGATTGAAGTCACAATTTTAAAATATAAGTTATGAAATTTTATCCTTTACAGTTCAACCCTATTTTCAAAGAAAGAATTTGGGGCGGAGAAAAACTAAAAACCGTTTTAAACAAAGCAATTCCGTCAAAGACTATTGGCGAAAGCTGGGAGTTATCAACTGTGAAAGGCGATGTAAGTGTGGTTTCACATGGCGAATCGATTGGTAAATCATTAATAGATATAATTAATGAATTTCCAAATGAAATATTAGGAACGGCCGTTTACACTCGTTTTGGAATGGAGTTTCCACTTCTTTTTAAATACTTAGATGCGCGTGAGGATTTGTCTATCCAAGTTCATCCAGATGATGCATTGGCTAAAAAACGCCATAATTCTTTTGGCAAAACAGAAATGTGGTACATCATGCAAGCTGATACTGATTCTCGGATTATTGTCGGGTTTAAAGAAAATTCTAATGCTGAACAATATTTAGAAAGTCTAAACAACAAATCGTTACTTTCTCTGCTAAATGATGTCAAAGTGAAGTCAGGAGATGTTTTCTTCTTAGAAACAGGAACTGTTCACGCTATTGGAGCTGGATTAGTCGTTGCAGAAATCCAACAAACATCAGACATCACTTATCGTTTGTACGACTTTGATAGAGTAGATGTTACAGGAAATACAAGAGAATTACATGTTGATTTAGCACTTGAAGCCATTAATTACAACACTGTAGAAACTAAAAAGGAATATACAACAAATGTAAATGAGTCAAATGCTGTTGTAGATTGTCCTTATTTCACAACTAATTTTATTCCACTAGATGGTAAAATTTCTATTTCTAAATCTGGAGAATCATTTACAGTTTACATGTGCATAGAAGGGAATTTCGAAATAACAACTTCTGAATCTAAGTTTCAATATAAAAAAGGCGATACGGTTCTAATGCCTGCTGCTTTGAATTCGTTCCATTTAAGCGGAAAAGCTTCAATTTTAGAAATTTACATTTCTTAAATGTAAAAATTTATTTTCCATTGTTCATTGACGATATCGCTTTTTCTTCTGTTTGTTTTTTGCAGAAACTTTCTATTTTGGAGATTTCATAGTCGGTAATAGAAAGATTATATGTACTTTTGCAGACGCAAATTAAAAATCAAATTTTAAAAAAATAAAAATGGCAAACGTTAAGAATTTAAAAAAAGACATCAACTACGTTTTAGGAGATATTATTGAAGCAGTTTACTTGTTTGAAATTTCTACTACAGGAAAACCAACTACAGAAACTAATGCATTAATTGACGAAGCTATCGCTTCTTTTGATACTTTAATCACAAAAGTAAACGCAAAAAAAGTAGAAGATAAAAAAGCACACTTCAAGCAAATCAATGTTGAGTTGGAACAAACTGCTAATCAATTGATTGCTAAAATCAACGATTTGTAGGCAAAAAAAAAGCAAAAAAAGACTGAATTTGTTTTGTAAAACAGAAATTCAATCTTATATTTGCACCCGTAATGAGTCGCCAGCGTAGCTCAGTTGGCTAGAGCAGCTGATTTGTAATCAGCAGGTCGTGGGTTCGAGTCCCTCCGCCGGCTCTTAATAAAACCACTTAACTTTTGTTAGGTGGTTTTTTGTTTTTATGCCATTTTGAAAATGAAAAATTCTCTAGAATAAAAAACCATCTTGCGATACACAAGATGGTTTCTAAAATTTAATTTTTATTTAAGTAGAAAAAGATTTATGCATACATCAAATATCAGTCAAGCATAAATCTATAAAACCACTAAGATGATTACGTTAAGTTGAGGATTAAAGCAGCTTAATTTTCATAATGGGAAAAAATAACCTTGATTTATATATCACTCGTATTTAATTTTGACTTTTTACAGTAGCCACATATTGAGTTAATTTTTTTCCGTAAAGTGACTTTGCTACTTTAGGCGACATCGCTTTTTGTATAGTATCTAAAAATCTAATATTAATATCATATATCTCAGATAATGCAATATATGGAGCCACCTCATAGTTTCGATTATTCAAAGCAAAATTAGTAGCGAATAAATATTTTCTTTTAATATTTGAATTTTGTTTGGCATTAATACTATCGACTGCTTTGCTATTGTTACTTTTGATCGCATTAAATTTTTGTTCAATCATTGAAAGGTTAGTATCATTAAATCTGCTATTTATCTTTTTATATTCCTCAAAAATTTCGTTGTTTTTCGAACCCGTAATTTTCGCATCAGCAATATAATTATCTAAACTAGTATTTATCGTTAAATTTCCAGGTTCAGCAAAAAACGATAAGTTGTTGTCTAATGAATTAGTAGTACCGCGGTCTAAAAACATATATAGCATTTCTGGAGATTTTAGATCGAGATGACTTTCAAAGGCCGAACTGCCATCAATTGCTATTGTATCTATGATAATTAAGGATGTATCTACAATACGTTGAATGTATAGTGTTCCTTTTTTTAATCCTTTAATATTTCCTGTAATATGCAGGTTACCTTTTTGTTCATTTTTGCTACAAGCAAATACTAGTAGTAAAGCAGCAAAGGCAATAATCGATTTTTTCATCTGGAGTTTAATTTGTTTTTTGTTAGTTCATTATTTTATAAATATTCTCAATCTATCATAAACCAAATCGCGTACGTAAATCGATGATCAAATTGTGCCGCAAAATAGAGAAAATTGTTGGAATTTTTACTGTTGCAAAATAAAATTAGCAAAAAAAAACCCAATCTATTTCTAAATTGGGTATTCTGAAAAATATATTGTTTTATCCTTTTAACCAGGCTTCTTTTTGTGCTTTTTTTGTTGTGTCAGTATAGCTAAGTCCTTCTTTATCCTCGTATGGAAGTTTTACTATTCCTTTTAATAACTTTTCGTTGCCATTACGTTTTATTTTTACCGTGATTGCATCTCCTTCTTTCCAGGTTTGACTTACCGTTATCATTTCGTAGATATTTTCCAATGAATATGGTTTATCATTTATTGCTACTAAAATATCTCCTCCTTTTAAGTCTAAATTTTTGTAAAAATCATTTAATTCCATATTGGGAATTACGATGATTTCTTTGGTTTGCTGATCCACGGTTATGTAGGGCATTTGTCCTTTCAAGAAAACATTTGTAGGTTCTTTTTTAGTTGTTTTAGTGATTCCTACTTTCGATAAATATAAATCATAAGGAATAGGAGTTTCACCAGCAACATGTTTTTCTAGAAATGCTCCTACCTCAGGATAAGTAAACGTTGTGATCTTAGCAAAAAGCTCATTGTCATTGAATGGTTTTGAAGCACCGTATTCATTTGATAATTTTTGCATTAGATCTAGAATTCCTCTTTCGCCATTACTTTTTTCTCTGATAATAATATCCAGACACATTCCTATAAGTGCTCCTTTTTCATAAACGTTCAAATATTGTTCTTTATACGGCTCAGTCAAAACATTTGTGCTCATCGTTGTAAATGGCATAGTATCATTCATCGCATTTGCACGTTCAATTTTTTCCGCCATTCTTTTATAAAAATCATCTTCAGTAATTAATCCTTGGTTGATTTGAAATAAATTTGCAAAATATTCAGTAACTCCTTCATACATCCATAGATGTTGCGACATCTTTGGAGCATTGTAATCAAAATCGTGAATCTCCTTTGAATGAACTGACAACGGTGTTACTATATGAAAAAATTCATGAGAAACCACATCAATCATTGATTTTAGCAACTCTTCCTTAGGAAGCATTTCTGGCATTACAACTGTAGTTGCGGTAGGATGCTCTAAAGCACCAAAACCTTTCGCATCAGTTGCTGTCATTGTTGATAAATACAATAGCACGGTGTATTTTTTTGTTGCATTGATTTTTCCTAGAAAAGTTTTCTGAGCCGTCATCATGCTCTTCATTTCAGGAGTAATACTTTCGGCAGTTACTTTACCAGTGGGTGAGTAAACACCAATCAATATTTCCATTCCATCGACCGTGAAAGTAGTATAGTCAGGTTTAGCATACATAATAGGATTCTCAACTAATTCAGCATAACGGGATGTTTTAAAAATATCATTTGTAGTGCTTGCATCGAGATCCGTCATAGAGGTTGCTCCCCAAAGTGTTTCTGGGTGGGAAATAGTTACGTTATAATGAAGATCTTTTTTGTCTTGAAAATAACCTACAAAACCGTGCATATTCAGCATGAAATTTTTATCAGCATCAATGTTAGTTCCTGCTGGAGAAAAAATATCATCGTTACCAAAACCACTTCCTTTTTCAGTATCAAATGTATCGTTAACTAAATAAGTCACTTTCGCCACATTTTTGGCGTCTTTGATAATCCAAGTATTTTCATCTGATTTGGTTGTTGGTAAAACAATTCCTTTGTTATCAAATGCTTTAAAATCATCAATATATTTTCCGTAATCATCTTCTGAATAAGTTCCAGGAACAATCTTTGGCATGCTATAAGTTACTTCCTCGGTACTAAATTTTGGAGCTGTTACGGTAACCATTACTTTATCGTCCTTAATTTCAATTAAGTTGATCGCAACATCAATAGTTTCGACTTTCGATTTTGAAGCAGTCGCAGTTCCCGATGGTTTACAACTACAAAGCGCGGAAACAACTATTAAGGTTAGAAATATTTTTTTCATTTGGTCTTGCTTTTTTATTTTATCTGTTAGTCTATTTTTTTGTAAATTGTTACATATATAGAACAGACATTACTTCTGTAACAACTCTATATCAATGCTTAACTTGTAAATGTATGTTTCTAAAACTTCTGTGTCTGTATCTTCACAAAGTAAAAATTCAATTTTTTCCGTAGATTGACTGTACAAAGTTAAGCCTTCAAACTTATGACTATCGCTTATTTTTTCTGTAAAACTGATTTGCATCGTTTTTAAGTCTATTCCGCCGATAATACTTCCTAAAACTTCGCCGTCATCATAAGTGGATGCTGTGTCTTCGGCTGTTGCCAAAAAATAAATAATGCTGTCAACTATAATGGCATCTGTAAAGCTCGTGCGAATTCCTTGTAATTCTGGTAAAATGTAATCAATAGAACGAATTGAAAGTTTATCTTGTAGATTTTCACCTTCGATTATAAAAAGTACATTCCTATTGGCGACTCCGTTACCGCGGTTAAATAAAAACCAAGTTTTTCCATTGTAGATCGCGCCCTCAAGATTAAAATCTTCAGCGTTTACTTTCGCTAAATCTTGCATTGCTGCATATAATTCACTCAAATTATTGATGCCGATTACTTTCTTGCTACTTGCATTTAAATGAACCATTGAATTTCTCATATTAGTAGAACCTGAACCAAAAATATAAAGGTCTTCGCTAAAATTGGTGATTGCTTCATAATCTGGTTTGTCTTTTTTGAGGATATTTTCAGTTGGATTTTCAATTAGTGGATGCCGTTTTAAATCTTTCGAATCGATTTGGTATTCATAAAGAAAGCCGCTGTTATCTCCAATAATCAAAAGCGAATTATTTTTGTAAATAAGTCCTGAAGCAGAACCAATACCATTAATTTTGAAAAGTGATTCGAGTTGTAATTTTTCCATTTATGTTTGTTTTGTAAAATGCTTGCGCTGATAATCCCAAAATTTAGAAACCTCTAACGCTTTTTACCATGGGTGCAGTACTGAGCAGGAATAAGTTATAAATTTCGTTATATTTGACTTTACAAATTTAAATTATTTCTTATGAAGTCTATAATCCCCGATGATTTTAAAGTAGCTAATAAAATTAAGTTGTCGCAATTAACAACAAATTTAGAGATCAATGAAAGTGATAATGTAAAAGAAGAAAAGTTAGAAAACGTAAGTGAAAAACTGAGCGAGTTACAAGACATAATGTATGCGCACAATCGATATGGTGTGTTAATTTGCCTTCAAGGAATGGACACTTCTGGTAAGGACAGTTTAATTCGGGAGGTTTTTAATGGATTTAATTCGCGTGGAGTAGTGGTGCATAGTTTTAAAACTCCGCAGCCTAATGAGTTGGAACATGATTATTTATGGCGGCATTATTTGGCCTTGCCAGAAAAAGGTAAGTTTGCAATTTTTAATAGAACGCATTATGAAAATGTTTTGGTTACTCGAGTTCATCCAGAATATATTTTAAAAGAAAATTTACCAGGAATAGAAAAAGTTGACGATATAACGCCAAAATTCTGGGAAAATCGAATGGAGCAAATTCGAAATTTTGAAAAACACATCAGTCAAAACGGCACCATTGTGATAAAGTTTTTTTTGAATATAAGTAAGGAAGAGCAAAGACAGCGGTTGTTTCGTCGCTTAGAAAAAGGAAAACACAATTGGAAATTTTCTGTTGGCGATTTAAAGGAAAGAGAGCACTGGGATCAATACATGAATTTTTATGAAGAGGCAATAAATCAAACATCAACTACCAATAATCCTTGGTATGTAATTCCAGCTGACGACAAGGAAATGGCTCGGTATATTGTGGGTAAAATAATTTGGGAGGAAATGAAAAAATATACAGACATTAAAGAGTCAGAATTGGATGACAAAGTGAAGTCCAATATTAATATCTACAAAGAAATATTAGAAAAGGAATAAATAAAAAATGCGCTGAAATTCAGCGCATTTTGTTGTCAATTTTTAAAAAATTACAGTTTAAAACCGTAAGCAATTCGTAATGCAATTTGTTCAGTATCGTAATCAGTGTAAGCCTCGTAACGCAAACTGATATCAATATCTTTTCCAGCATATCCAAATCCAGGAGCCCAAATATAAGTGTCTTGTTTAACATTATTAGTTACTGCAATACCACCACCAACTTCACCTAAAACATAAAATTGATCGTCCCACACAAACGCTTTGAAACCCGCTTTGATTGGAATAAATCCTAAATCTGGTCTATTGTTGCTAATGAACAAATTAGTAAACCCGGTGCTTAAAACTGCTGAATATCTTTTAGTAAGATCGTATTGTAATCTCACATCAGCTCCTAGTGCATAATTATAAACATTTTCGTCAGTCGGTACTCCACCGTTAATACCAAAGCCTAAACGAAATCCTTGATCGTAATTTGTAACTTCTTGAGCTTGTGTTTGACTAGCAAAAAATAATGCTACTGTAAGTGTAAATGCAATTTTAATTCTTCCTCCAATTTTCATAATTCGTGTTTAAGATATTTTATTTATTTAGTTTTGTGTTGCGTTTAACAACCATGCAAATGTAAAACTACATCTAACGACAATGTTATAGAATTTGACGACTTTGTTATAGAATTATTGGTAAGGATTTTTATTCAAAAAAATATTTAGCTTAAAAATTCAATCGTAACGACACAATTCAAATGTTAGAATTACCTTTGCACAAAAAATAATAAAAAGTGAATTTATCCCAGTATACAAAAGAGTTTTCTTATAATTTGCGATTAGCTTATCCTATAATTTTAGGAATGCTTGGACATACAATAGTTGGAATTGTAGATAATATTATGGTAGGAAAGCTTGGCCCTACAGAACTAGCTGCAGTTTCTCTCGGAAATAGTTTTATTTTTATTGCTATGTCGTTAGGAATTGGATTTTCGACAGCGATAACGCCATTAGCCGCTGAGGCTGACGGAAAGAATGACATTGATGAAGGACGCAGCGTATTTCATCATGGTTTGTTCTTATGTTCGGTTTTAGGAATTACATTATTTTTAATAATCTTCTTTTTTAAACCGCTTATCTCGTTTATGGGTCAACCTGATATTGTTGTCGAAATGGCAAAGCCTTATCTTGATATCGTTGCTTTTTCCCTAATTCCACTGATTATTTTTCAAGGTTACAAGCAATTTGCTGACGGGAAGTCGGAAACTAAATATTCAATGTGGGCAACTATTATAGGCAATATAGTAAACGTAGTTATCAATTATTTTTTGATTTATGGGATTTGGTTTTTTCCTAAAATGGGCATTGTTGGAGCTGCTATTGGTACTATTGTTTCTCGTATTGTGATGTTAATTTACATGCACTATGTTTTGGCTTTAAAGCCAAAATTCCATCCTTATTTTACAAATTTCAGTTTTAAAGAGATTAAAACTAAAATGCTTCGCAAAATTGTAGACTTAGGTTTTCCATCAGCGATGCAAATGTTTTTTGAAGTAGGATTATTCACTGCAGCAGTGTGGCTTTCGGGACTTTTAGGAACTACCAGTCAGGCAGCAAATCAAATTGCGCTAAGCTTGGCCTCGCTTACCTTTATGTTTGCCATGGGTTTAAGTGTGGCTGTAATGATTAGAGTAGGCAATCAAAAAGGACGTATGGATTTTGTAAAATTGCAAGTAGTGGCTCGATCGATATTTTTGTTGGCGATATTAGTTGAGATTGTTTTTGCACTAATTTTTATGGTTTTTTACCAATATTTACCTCGAATTTTCGTAGATGTCAATGATGTAAATCACCTTGTAGAAACTCAAGAAGTTATTTATATAGCGTCGCAACTTTTATTTGTAGCAGCATTTTTTCAAATTTCGGACGGAATTCAAGTCGTTGTTCTAGGAGCATTACGAGGTTTGCAAGATGTAAAAATACCCATGTATATTACTTTTGTAGCCTATTGGATTATTGGTTTTCCAATTTCTATTTACTTAGGTTTATATACTAACTTGAAAGCAATGGGAATTTGGATCGGACTTTTAGCAGGATTAACCGCAGCAGCAATATTTTTGTATATTCGCTTTGCAAGATTAACTAAAAAATTAATTTTAGACGCAGAACAAAAAAGCATTAATAAATAAGTATATTATGGAATTACCAAAATTTTTACTAGGCGACAACACTGATTTTCCTGAAGACATTTTTATAATACATCTTGATTATCCCAGATTTATCATTAATTTAAAAGATGATGAGGTGGAGTTCATAGAAGAAGCAGAAGATCTTGATGAAGGAGAATTAAATACTGAAATGGAAGGTTTGATAGTACTTGCAAATGATTTTTACGATAGGGAAATGGAGCGTTATGAGAAAGAGTAATGAACATAGTAGCAATAATGTTATTATTTTAAATTGCAAAAGTAATATGTAAACACGTTTACTATTACCATTTCATAAAGGAGTGAAAGCAAGGTTATAATTTTAAGAATTACAAAGTGGCTAACAAGGATAAAATTTCTTCCTTGTTAGCTATTTTTTTTTACAAGCCGAAACATTAAAATGTTTTTCAAAAAATACAATTATTTTATAAAGAAATTGTAACAAATTAGTAATTTTACTACTAACAATTTTAACTAAACACAAAAAATTATGAAAGCAACAAAATTATTCTTAGCGACATTCCTTTTTACCGTGGTTTCGACTGCGACATTTGCACAAAATGCAGATGAGATTATCAATAAGTATATTACTACTATTGGTGGTGCTGAGAAATTGAAATCTCTAAAGGGTGTTAAAATGGAAATGACAACAAATGGCGGTGGAATGGAAATTCCCGTTGAATTGGTACAATTAACAGGTGGAAAGATGTACGTAAAAATAAATCTGCAGGGAAAAGAAATTACCCAAATGGCCTCTGATGGAAAAACAATTTGGAACACCAGTTTTATGACAATGAAGGCTGAAAAAGCAGATGCAGAAACCACAGCAAATGCTTTATTGAGCAATAACGATTTTCCTGATGCAATGTTAGATTACAAGTCTAAGGGATATTTGGCAGAATTTGTAGGTAAAGAAACTAAAGAAGGGACAGAATGTTATAAGGTAAAATTCACTAAAAAACCTGTCACCGTTGATGGCGTTAAAACAGATGATATTTCATATTATTTTTTTGATACTGAAAATAACTTAGCAATCGCAACAGAGACAGAAGTAAAACAAGGTCCAGCTAAAGGACAGAAATCAGTTTCAACCATGAGCGATTATCAGGAAGTAGATGGTCTCTTTTTTCCTTTTGCAATGAACATGGGAGGACAAGAAATGAAAATTAAAAAAGTCACTTTGAATCCTGTTGTTGCTGATGCAGCTTTTGTAATGCCAGTAGAAAAATAGTATAAACTATATCAAATAATCCTTGACTTTTGTTAAGGGTTTTTTTTTAAAATAATCAAGATATGAAAAAGATAAATTTAGTTTTTGCTTTTATTTCATTACTATCGGCAACATCAATAATGGCGCAAGACAAGATAGTTCTTAAAGGCAAAGAATTGTTTGGTGATATGAAAGCGAGACATCTCGGTCCAGCACTTATGAGCGGAAGAATTACCGATTTAGAGATGCATCCTACCAATAATAAAATCATGTACACTGCCACAGCTGGCGGTGGAGTTTGGAAAAGTAGCGACGGTGGTGCATCATTTGCCTCAATTTTTGATGATCACATACAATCTATAGGCTGTGTGGCAATAGATGCCTCTAAACCAGATCAGAATATTTGGGTTGGAACCGGCGAGGTTTGGACTCGAAATAGTGTTTCCATGGGCGACGGAATATATAAAAGTACCGATGGAGGTCAAAACTGGAAAAATATGGGTCTGCCAAAATCAGATCGTATTTCGTCTATAATTGTTGATCCCAAAAACGGCGATATCGTTTGGGTTGGAGTCTTGGGCGCGTTGTGGGGCGACAGCGATGAAAGAGGCGTTTATAAAACCATCGACGGTGGAACTACGTGGCAAAAAGTATTTTATGTTGACGCGAAAACAGGTTGTTCTGACTTAATTATCGATCCTAAAAACGCGGACATTATGTATGCTAGTTTTTGGGAATTTAGAAGAACGGGTTGGTCTTTCAGTTCTGGGGGAACACAATCGGGACTTTATAAATCAATAGATGCAGGAAAAACTTGGAATAAAATCCAAAACGGTTTCCCAAAAGGGAAATTAGGCAGAATAGCAATAGCCGTTGCTCCCTCTAATACGAATATATTATACTCCGTATTAGAAACAGAAAATAGTAACCAAAATGGTCTCTATCGCTCTGATGATGCAGGAGCAAATTGGAAGCTTTTAAATAGTGATTTTGGTTTAGTCGTAAGACCTTTCTATTTTTCGAGAATTGTAATTGATCCAAAAAATCCGGAAATAGTAGTCAAAGCGGGATTAAGTGGATCCATAAGCCGTGATGGTGGGAAGACTTTCAAAAACTTGGGGTACATGCATGCCGATATTCATGATATTGCTTTTGATGTAAATGACAGTAACAGGATTTATTGTGCGACTGATGGAGGCGTGTATAGAAGCTGGGATACAGGAAGCACGATGGAAATGGTAAGTAATTTGCCAGTTTCCCAATTTTATCATGTTACCATAGACGATAAAGAGCCTTATAATGTTTACGGCGGTTTACAGGATAATGGTACTTGGTATGGTCCAAGTAAAAGTCCGGGAGGAATTGAAGCTAGAGATTGGACTCGGATAGGTCAAGGGGATGGTTTTAGAGTTGCAAAACATCCTACAAAAAACATTATTTATAGTGAAATGCAAGGTGCCGAAAATGTTTGGCGTTATAATTTAGACACACAAGAACTTATTACCGTTCAGCCTTTAGCAGTAAAAGGGGATCCCAAATTGCGTTTTAACTGGAATGCTCCAATGGAAATCAGCAATAAACAGGGTGATCGATTTTATATGGGAAGTCAATTTGTTCATAAATCAGAGGATATGGGTAGAACATGGCAGAAAATTTCTCCTGACTTGACTACGAATAATCCGTTAAAAATGAATCAAGAAAACTCTGGAGGTTTGTCTAAAGACAATTCTGGTGCCGAAAATCATTGTACCATTTTTACTATTGCGGAATCTCCGTTGAATGAAAAAGTAATTTGGGCTGGTACTGATGATGGTAATATCCAAGTAACTAAAGATGGTGGGAAATTATGGACAAATGTTGTCGCAAATATTGCAGGTTTACCAAAAAACACTTGGTGTTATCATATTGAAGCCAGCGTTTTTGGAGAGGGAACTGCCTATGCCGTTTTTGAAGGACATTCCAGCAATGATTACACGCCATACACTTACAAGACTAACGATTTTGGTAAAACGTGGAAATCAATAATCTCTGCTGACATTGATGGTTTTGTGCGAAACATTCAGGAAGATTTCAAAAATGAAAATTTGTTGTTTTTAGGAACTGAAAAGGGCTTATACACTACTGTAGATGGTGGAGTGAATTGGTCCCATTTTACAAATAACATGCCTTCAGTTGCCATACATTATATGGAATTGCACAAAAAAACGAATGATTTAGTTATGGCTACGCACGGTCGCGGAATCATTGTTCTTGACGATATAAGTCCACTGCGACAAATAACGCAAGAAGCATTAGCTCAAAATATTCATTTCTTTGACCTAAAACCAGCAGTAATCGAAGAGCAATCTAATTTTGGAGGTACTTCCACTGAATTAGAGTTTGTAGGTAACAACCCATCATCAAGTGCTCAAATTATTTATTATCTTAAGAAACGTCATACTTTAGGTAAAATGGATTTGGAAATCCATAATGAAAATGGAGAAAAAATTACCAGTTTATCGCCAGGTAAACAAAAAGGAATCAATGTCGTGAACTGGAATTACAATATGAAATTCCCTAAAATAGCTGCAGGAAAAACACTTTCATATTCTGGTTTTACAGCACCTAGAGTTCAAGAAGGAACGTATAAAGTGGTATTAACCAAAGGGAAAGAGGTGTTTACCCACAACATTAAGGTACTTAATGATCCAAAAAGTAGTATTGCTGCAGCCGACAGATTAAAACAAAAGGAAACAACTCGCCTATTATTTAATATGAATGAGGAGTTAGCTTACACTGTCTATGAAATAGATGAAACGGTTAAATTATTGGAACAACTGATGGAGAAAAATAAAAAGTTTTCTAAGGAAGGAACAAAAATAAAAACTGCCTTTGAAACGCTGAAAGCTAAAATGGTGGTAACTACTGGCGACAATTACGTAGGAGCGGCTGAGCCACAGTTGCGAGAAAAACTAGGGGAGCTTTACGCTACAGTTGCATCTAATTTTACGGCTCCGTCACCGTCTCAACTAGAAAATATGGAGGTGATAAAATCGCGTTTTGATAATGCAATCAATGAATTTAAAGCTTTAAAAACCAAACATCAACTTGCTTATAAAAAGCAAAATGAAGAAAGTAAAGTTCTATTTACTCTTAAAACTTTTGATGAGTTTTTGACTGAATAAATTTTATAATGAACACAATTTTAAAACGCTAGCTAGTCTAGCGTTTCTTTTTTGGTAAAAATAAATCGCTAATTTGATAATACCATTTATATTTTGAATTTACTGTTAAAAAGAATTGAAATTTGTCAGGTTGAGCACGTTACAATGATTGTAATCAATCACGAAACGTTATTTGTAAGTCGTTCGTAATCTCGACTGCGCTTGATTTGACAAAAACATGACAGTAATTTCAAAGACTTTTTGGTGTAAAATATCTTAAAATCAATTGTCTGAAAATCAGAAACGTTTTTAGTTTTCTTTTTTGTTCGAGTCAGCTGTGTGAAAATATTTATCTAGTAATAATTGAGCAGCTGCAAAAGGCGAAATTTCATCATTTTGCACGGCCTTCTTTGTCGATTCTAAAAGATTTTGAATTTCACTTTGGTTGTAGAAACTAGTTTTTAAATACTCGTTAATGGTTTCTAACATCCAGTACTGATTTTGTTCTTTTCTTTTGGTATAGAACGAGTTGTTTTCTTTTGTCAAGATGAGAAATTGTTCTATGGTTTCCCAAACGGTTGAAATTCCCTCATGTGTTATAGAACTGCAAGTTGAAGTTGTAGGTGTCCAGCCAGAATTTTTCGCTGGAAAAAGGTGTAACGCTCGATTGAATTCCATTTTTGCAAATTGTGCTTTCTTTATATTATCGCCATCCGCTTTGTTAATAACAATTGCGTCAGCCATTTCCATAATTCCGCGTTTAATTCCTTGTAGTTCGTCACCAGCACCTGATATTTTTAGCAATAAAAAGAAATCTACCATACTGTGAACAGCAGTTTCGCTTTGGCCTACGCCAACGGTTTCAATAATTATCGTATCAAAACCAGCGGCTTCACACAGCGTTATCGTTTCTCTGGTTTTTCGAGCAACACCTCCAAGCGTTTCGCCAGAAGCCGAAGGACGTATGTAAGCATTTTTATCTTTAACTAATTCCTCCATCCTAGTTTTATCACCTAGAATACTTCCGTGACTTATTGTGCTGCTAGGATCAACTGCCAAAACAGCTACTTTTTTACCTAAACTTGTCAAAATTTTTCCAAAAGCCTCTATAAACGTACTTTTGCCGACACCAGGAACTCCAGTAATTCCTATTCTCATTGATTTTCCTGCATACGGTAAACAAGCGTTGATAACCTCATTGGCTTTGGCCAAATGAATAGAATTAGTACTTTCGACTAAGGTTATTGCCCGACTCAAAGTTGTTATATTTCTCGCTAAAATGCCTACAACCAAATCGTTTATTGAAGGTTGTATTTTTCTAAAGTGCTGAATAGTGCCAACTGCAATTGCGCTAACAATTTCTATAGTTGGAACTCCTGGTTTTTCAGTTAGAGCGCTGCGAAGGGACTTTTTGTTTGACAAAACGAATTATTTTAAACGTAAAAATAAGTAAAATATCTTGTAAAAAATGGTTTTATTATACTGCAAGAATAAATAGCAGTAGCTAATGCAATAGTGTGATTACAAACGTAATTTAAGTATTATAGCTATTAATTTTATTTCCAAAATTTAAATTTAGTTATGGTTTTGTCTTTTTTAAACGAGCCGTAATTTATAACTTTCTATTTTGAACACGATTGGAATGATTCTCGTTTAAAATGCCTTATATTTATACAATTGTAAAAACCGAGAATTAAACTAAAAAACAAATGATAATCCCTAAAAATCTAATTCTTGATGCTTGCCTGAAAAAGCAAAAGGACTTGATCGATAATTTTAAAAGTCGGTTAGAGTCTATGGAGTCTGACGTTTTTGAATTTGATCACTCACCGAGCCAAACAGAAAGTCGCGCTGCCGGTAAAATAGAATTATTAAACGCGGTAGGAAAAGAACTAGACTTTGCAAAACATGAAATGGAATTATTAAAAACAATAAATTCCAATAAAGAAAGTTCTGTAGTTGAACTGGGCGCGCTGGTTGTTACTGATAAGCTTACTTTTTATGTCTCTGTTTCAATCGAGGAAATAAAAGTTCAAGATATGACGGTTTTCGGAATCTCGACTAAGGCTCCAATTTATGCATCTATGCGAGGACTGAAAAAAGGGTCAGTATTTAAGTTTAATGAAAGGGAATATCATATTGAATCCGTGTATTAATTAATCGCGGTAGTTGTAGTGTTTAAAGTTCTGTAATGATAAATCGTACTGTATTTCGCAATTAAAAAAATTACTATTTGTGTTTCATTGTAGGCATACAAGAGTGCTTCAAACTAGAACAATTTTTGCATCACACAACTACAATTTAAAAAATTTAAAAAATTTAAAATCTTTTCAGGTTCATAAGTATATGTATAATTTCATAATAATTTTCTTTTTCTTAATTTTAGGTCTCATTCTTCAAAACGTAAAGGGATTTCCAGTTTCTATTTATAAGTTCCTTAATAAAGTTGTAATTTATTTTTGCCTTCCAGCGATTGCCTTGTACTATATTCCTAAAATCGAAGTCAGTAAAGACCTATTATTTCCTATTGGTGCAGCTTGGATCACATTTGGTGGATCTTATTTGGTCTTTACTTTTTTGGGCAAGAAATTCGGTTGGTCTAGAAAGCTTATTGGTTGCTTAATTATAACGGCTGGTCTAGGCAACACTTCATTTTTAGGTTATCCCATAATTGAAGCTCTTTACGGAACTGATGGGTTAAAAACAGCCATTTTAGTAGATCAGCCAGGTTCATTTGTGATTCTTTCTACATTCGCAATTTTGATAGCCGCAGTTTATTCAAGAGGCAAACCAAATGGCATTCAAATCATAAAAAAAATTGCCTTTTTTCCTCCATTCATTGCTTTTATTATTGCTTGTGGAATGAATTTTTTAAATTATGATTTTGATGCTTATTTGCAGTTTTTCTTTCAAAAAGCGGGCAGCTTAATGACTCCACTGGCAATGTTTTCTGTGGGCTTGCAACTGCAATTTGACAGCAAAAGTCAGCACTGGAGATTTTTAGGGTTAGGACTTTTATACAAATTAGTATTGACTCCGGCATTTATCTATTTACTATACGTCGTAATTTTGCAGCAGGATTCAAAAGCTATTGAAGTTACAATAATGGAATCAGCTATGGCGCCTATGATTACGGCCAGTATATTAGCTTCCTCTCATGGTTTAAAACCAAAGTTGAGTAGTATGATGATAGGTTATGGGATTCCTATATCATTTATAACTCTAACCATCTGGTATTTTATATTGCAAATTTAAAAGTGATTTTTACACTTTAATTATTAATCAAGTTTTATAAAAAAATGAATTTTTTCGCTGCTAACACCCTTAAAGCTGACAATACAGTCCAAGCACAACAAACCGTTTATCCTATTCTATTCTCGATAGCATTTGCTCATTTAATAAATGATTTATTGCAAGCTGTGATTCCAGCAGCATATCCGATTTTAAAAGAAAATTACAATTTAACTTTTACCCAAATTGGATTAATAACATTGGCTTACCAATTAGCAGGATCGTTGTTACAGCCTTTAGTAGGATTGTATACAGATAAAAAGCCAAAACCTTTTTCTCAAATTTTTGGAATGATTTTTACCTCGTTAGGAATCGTATCATTAGCTTATGCTTCTAGCTTTTCTATGATTATCGTTTCGGTAATATTGGTTGGAATAGGCTCGTCAATTTTTCATCCGGAAGCTTCTAGAATCTCATTTTTAGCGTCTGGAGGAAAACGAGGTTTGGCTCAATCAATATTTCAATTAGGCGGAAACGTCGGTACAGCAATAGGACCTTTGTTAGTAGCATTAATTGTAGTTCCAAATTCGCAACAATATATTATTTGGTTTTTAGCCGCATCTGTCGTTGGATTATTTGTTTTGAGACAAATCGCTTTTTGGTATCAAAATCATCTTAGTTTAGGGCGCACTAAAAAAGCCATAATAGAATTGCCTAATTTGTCCCAAAGTAAAATTGTTATCTCTGTTATAATTTTATTGGTTTTGATTTTCTCAAAATTTGTTTACATGTCTAGCATGTCTAGCTATTTTACCTTTTACTTAATGGAAAAATTCAATTTATCTGTCCAAGATGCCCAATTTCATTTGGTTTTATTTTTAGCGTCCTGCGCCGTTGGAACACTAATTGGTGGGCCGCTAGGTGATAAGTTTGGTAGAAAATATGTGATCTGGTTTTCCGTTTTGGGAGCAGCACCTTTCACGTTATTGTTACCATTTGTCGATTTATTTTGGACTGGAGTATTATCTGTTGTAATCGGACTTATTATTTCTTCCGCTTTTCCTGCTATTTTAGTGTATGCACAGGAATTATTACCAAAAAAACTCGGAATGGTTTCAGGACTTTTTTATGGTTTTGCTTTTGGAATGGGTGGCTTAGGGTCAGCTTTATTAGGAAATCTTGCTGATCATACCAGCATAACGTACGTGTATTATCTTTGCGCTTACTTGCCGTTGATAGGAATTATTGCTTTCTTTTTACCTAATTTAAAAAAGAGATAAATTAGATTTTTTTTGGAGTATAATCCTGGTCTTCACTAGATCCATAAAGAAAATGCGTGAGATGCTCCCGAAATTTCGGGACGATCAGAGCTAGGTTATTTAAACTGTAAAGAATATTTTTTTTAATCAAATGCTCTCTTCCAACTAAATAATTAATAAACTTTTAAGTCTAGTTTTCAACTTTATAAGGTAAATTTCAATAACTTACATTTTTATTAATTACTTAAATTAATTATTATGGCAACAGTACGATTAGGCGATATCGCCCCTGATTTTGAAGCAGAAACTTCAATGGGAAAAATAAAATTTCACGAATGGATTGGCGACTCATGGTGTATATTATTTTCGCATCCTGCTGATTTCACGCCAGTTTGCACAACTGAATTAGGCACAGTAGCTAACTATTATCCTGAGTTTGAAAAACGAAATGTGAAGGTAATCGCATTAAGTGTTGATGGGGTAGAATCACACCTGAAGTGGATTAATGATATTAATGAAACGCAACACACTATAGTTAACTTTCCTATAATTGCTGATGAAGACAAGCGAATAGCGGAATTATATGATATGATGCATCCCAATGCAAGTGACAGTTTTACCGTTCGATCTGTATTTATTATAAGTCCTGACAAAAAGGTTAAATTAACATTGAATTATCCAGCTTCTACCGGAAGAAATTTTGATGAGTTGCTACGTGTAATTGATAGCCTACAATTAACAGCTAATTATAGCGTTGCAACACCCGCTAACTGGAAAGACGGCGATAAAGTAGTAATTTCGTCGTCTATAAAAGATGAAGACATTGCTGAGAAGTTTCCAAAAGGGTGCGAAGTAATTAAGCCATATTTAAGAATGACACCGCAACCAAATAAATAAATACACAAACTTTATAAAATTACAAATCCAAATTGATCTTGGCATACTGTAATAAAATTACTGTTTTTGCATCATTAATTTCTCCGTTGCCGATCTTGATATATGCTTCGTCAAATAACAATTCTATCACGTCAATATTCTCTTGTTCTGATTCTAAGCCACCACCTTCAGTGACTTTCATAGACTCATCATATTCTCCGATAAATAAATGTAAAATTTCAGTTACTGCTCCAGGAGACGTATACGTTTCCATTATTTTTTTCACCTTAGCAATTCTATATCCAGTTTCTTCTTCAGTTTCTCTTATTATGCATTGTTCAGGACTGTCTTGATCTAACAATCCTGCACAAACTTCGATCATCATACCTGATTTGTTGCCATTTAAATAGGTAGGCAATCTAAACTGCCGTGTTAAAAGAATTGTTTTCTGCTGTAAATTGTAAAGTAAAATAGCAGCGCCATTTCCTCTATCATACACTTCTCTTTTATGAGATATCCAAGACTCATCTTTTTTTTGATAATCAAAAGTCACCTTATTTAAAACATAATGGTTATCAGAAAGCAATTCGGTTTTTTGAATTTTAATTGATGGATTTTTCATTTAAAAATAATTAATTCAGATGTTTTTAAACTTAGGGATTACGTGACTTTACAGCTAGATTTTTATAGATAGTTCCCCAATTATTATTGTTGTTGTTATTTGGTAAACCTGATTTCGTTAGCAAAGCATTTTGATCATTCTCGTCGTTCTTCCAAACCCAACCGCAAACAGAAATACCACGATTGGATATAATATCTAGAAATGATTTCGGATTCATTAAAATCCCAGCATTCATAGGTGCTATTTCACCGATAAAGATTGGTAAATTTCGCTGTTTTAGCTGATCCAAGCGATTATTAATAGAAACATCAGTATCTAAAAGCCATTTTTCATAAGCGTGAATATCAAAAATTATATTTTCTTTATTTGTCAAAAATAATTTTCCTTTATTTATTAGTACACTTTCGTCCTGACCTTGCTCTGCACAAGGGACTAAAATTATATTAGAATTTCCTGTATTTCGGATTTGCGCAACCAATTCATTCATATCTTTCTCCCAAATTTCATCGGTGTATCCATCCGCTCTATCGTATCTGTAGGGTTCATTCCACACTTCAATCCATACATCTTGTTGGTTTTTAAAATGGTTTGCCCACTGCTGCAATTTTGTTTTATATGCATTCCACCAATAGGTTTGTGAGGGGCTTTTCCCAGTAAATTCTGTAACGGTAGTTCCGTCCCAGCCAAACCCACATAAAATTGTGATTCTATTATTTATTCTATTACCGTCGACAACACTTTGTAACGAATGCAAATAAGCACCATTTGAATCTTTTATTGGACTCCCGGTTAAAGGATTTTCCTTACTGTTGCCAATAAATTCCCTTGCAACATCGATGTTCCAGCTATTCATAGCAGTACTTCCAGGAGAAAACGTGTGAAAAGAATTTGAACCAATAAGTTGAATGGGTTTTGTTTCTTCAAGTATTTTTGATCCTGTAACACTATATTTTTGAGAGGAATTATTCAAAATAATGTCGTCATTGTCAGTCTTGCAAGAAAAGAAAATACTTAAACCGCATATAATTAAAAAATGGAATGGTAAGATTTTGCGTGTGACCATAAAAGTAAAGTTATTTAATTCTGACAATTTTAAAAACTAAATAAAAGATAGCTATTTTTAGAAAAAAAAACGCTCTGAATTTCAGAGCGTTTAAGATATTATTTTAGAATGGTTTGCTTTCTATCTGGTCCCACCGAAACAATTTTGATAGGAACTTCGACTTCTTTTTCAATGAATTCGATATATTCTTTTAATTCAATAGGTAATTCATCGTAAGTTGTCATACCCGTTAAATCTTGTTTCCATCCTTTAAATTCTTTATAAACAGGAGTTACATTTTCTGGTTCAATATTATATGGAAAATGAGAAATTTTCTCTCCTTTATAATTGTAGTCTGTGCAAACTTTTAAAGTTTCAAATCCTGAAAGTACATCGCCTTTCATCATCATTAACTGCGTGACACCATTGACTTGAACCGCGTATTTAAGCGCAACTAAATCTAACCATCCGCAACGTCTTTGTCTTCCTGTAACTGATCCAAATTCATTTCCTACACTAGCCATCGTTATTCCATCTTGATCAAAAAGTTCTGTTGGGAAAGGTCCGCTACCAACCCGTGTAACGTAAGCTTTGAAGATTCCATAAACTTCTTTAATTTTATTTGGAGCAATTCCCAAACCAGTACAAGCACCAGCTGCTGTAGTATTTGACGAGGTTACAAATGGATAAGTTCCAAAATCAACATCAAGCAAAGAACCTTGTGCACCTTCACACAATATTGATTTACCAGCTTTTTGAGCTTGGTGCAAATATTCTTCGCTATCAATAAAATCTAATTTTTTTAAGTCTTCGATCGCCTCAAAAAATTCCTTTTCTAATTCTGGTAGATTATATTGAATGTCCACATCATAAAATGCGATCATGGCTTCATGTTTATCAGCGAGAGCTCTATAACGATCAGCAAAATCTTCTAGTTCGATGTCACCAACGCGAATTCCGTTTCTACCCGTTTTGTCCATGTATGTTGGACCAATTCCTTTAAGTGTTGAACCTATTTTTGCTTTTCCTTTTGAAGCTTCTGATACAGCGTCTAATAAACGGTGCGTTGGTAAAATTAAATGAGCTTTTCTTGAAATAATTAATTTTGATTTTAAATCCAAATTAAATTTGGCTAGACCATCAACTTCACTTTTAAAAACTACAGGATCGATTACAACTCCATTACCAATAATGTTAATGTTGTTGCCGTGAAAAATTCCAGAAGGAATGGTTCTTAGTACATGTTTTATACCGTCAAATTCTAAGGTGTGTCCAGCATTAGGTCCGCCTTGAAAACGAGCAATAATATCGTATTTTGAAGTAAGAACGTCAACAATTTTACCTTTTCCTTCATCTCCCCATTGTAATCCTAGTAATAAATCTACGGTCATTCTATGTGTTATTTGTAGTTAATTTTATGTTTGTAAAGTTGTTATTCCAAATCGGTTTTAGGCTTCTTGATGCCGTATAAATACAAAGAGTGATTCGTGATTTCGATATCAAAAATTTCCTCAATAGTTTTTTTTATAGTTTGAATTCGAGGATCACAAAACTCAATTACTTCACCAGTGTCAGTCATGATAATATGATCATGCTGTTTGTCAAAGTATGATTTTTCATAATGTGCTTGATTTTGTCCAAACTGGTGTTTTCTTACTAGTGCGCAATCTAGCAACAATTCAATAGTGTTATAAAGCGTTGCTCTACTCACGCGGTAGTTTTTATTTTTCATCTTGATGTAAAGATTTTCCACATCAAAATGTTCTTCGCTATCGTAAATTTCCTGAAGGATTGCATAACGTTCTGGCGTTTTGCGATGTCCTTTTTTCTCAAGATACATTGTAAAAACATTTTTTACAATTTCTTGGTTTTTGCTGTTATCTATGGAAATAAGTGTCATATGCTGGCAAAGATAAAATTTTTAGTTTAAAGTTTAAAGCTTCCGGTTTGTTATGTTTGAAGTTTGTTCAATTTGTATTTCTAAAAGTAAACATCAGTCTTACTCTAGGTCTTATATTCTCTCGTCACTTTGTCTACCCCGTCAATTTTTTTGATATTGGTAATCATTTTTTTTAAAATAGTGTTGTTTTGTACAATGACAGTAATTTGGCCGTTAAAAATCCCAGCATCAGTGCTCAAAGCTATACTTTGAATATTGACATGCATATTATTTGAAATTACTTTAGTTAACTGATTTGTAAGTCCTAAAACGTCCATACCTGTAACATTAATAATCGCCTTAAATTCTTCTTGTGAAGAATCGATCCACTTAGCTAGCATAATCCTATAGGCGTAGTTTGATTGCATTCCTATAGCATTTGGGCAATCTTTTTTGTGCACTTTTATCCCTTCATTAATCGTTACAAACCCAAAAACGTCATCACCAGGAATAGGATTGCAGCAAGGCGACAATTTATAATCTAGTTTATCTTGGTCTTTGCCAAAAACAAGTACATCATAATTGCTGTTAACTATCGGTCGGTGTATGTCTTCATCGGCTGTATTGCTTGAAGAGCGCTTCATTTTATTCTTAAAGAAATTGATGAAAGTGTTGCTTTTTTGGGCAGCGAAATCCTTCAACTGCTGATTTTCAATAGCACCAATTCCAACTCGATAAAAAAGATCTAAACTTGTTTTTAATTTAAAAAAATTAACAAGTTCATTTATAACCTGCTCGCTCATTGTTATTTTTAAATGTTTTAATTTACGGGTCAATAATTCTTTCCCTTCTTCACCAATTTTTTTGGTGTTTTCATTTAAAACATTTTTAATCTTCGTTTTCGCTCTGGAAGTAGTTACATAATCGATCCAGTTAATGGTCGGTTTTTGATGCTGAGAAGTAATAACTTCAATTTGGTCACCACTTTTTAGTTCAAAATTTAATGGAACTAATTTACCGTTTACACGAGTGCCTCTAGTCCTGATTCCTATTTCCGAGTGAATACTGAATGCAAAATCCAGTGATGTAGCACCTTTTGGCAATGATTTAATTTCGCCCTTTGGTGTAAAAACAAAAATTTCTTTGGAATACAAATTCATTTTAAAATCTTCAACAAAATCAACCGCGTTCGTCTCTGAATTTTCTAATGCTTCTTTTAGTAAATTAAGCCAAACATCTAAACCGCTTTCTTCGGTAGCGCCATTTTTATATTTATAGTGAGCGGCATATCCTTTTTCAGCTATTTCATCCATTCGTTCACTCCGCACTTGTACCTCTACCCAGCGACCTTTTGGCCCCATCACCGTGATGTGAAGTGCTTCATAACCAGTTGATTTTGGCGACGAAATCCAGTCACGCAATCGGCTAGGACTCGGTCTATAATGATCAGTGACGATCGAATAAATTTTCCAAGCGATAAATTTTTCATCATGCTGATTTGCTTTATAGACAATTCGTAAAGCAAATTTATCATACACCTCCTCGAAACTTACGTTTTGAGCTAGCATTTTTCTCCGAATAGAATATATAGATTTTGGGCGACCTTTTATAATGTATTCAACGCCCTCGTCATTCAATGATTTTTTGAGTACTTCAGAAATAGATTTGATATAATCATCTTGCTCCTCTTTAGTTTCTTTAATTTTACTAATGATATCATTGTAAATAACTGGTTCAGTATATTTTAATCCTAAATCCTCTAACTTAGTCTTGATATTATACAAACCGAGTCTATGAGCCAATGGAGCGTAAATGTATAAAGTCTCTGATGCGATTTTAGTTTGTTTGTCTTCGCGCATGGAGTCCATAGTTTGCATGTTGTGCAAACGATCAGCCAGTTTAATCAAAATAACACGTACATCATCGTTCAACGTCAAAATCATTTTGCGAAAATTTTCCGCTTGCATTGACATATTCAAATCTTTTTGAACCATCGATATTTTAGTCAATCCTTCAACAAGTTGTGCCACTTTAGAATTAAACATGCGTTCAATATCATGAACAGTTAAGTCCGTGTCTTCTACAACGTCATGCAGTAAAGCTGCGGCAATCGATGTTGCTCCTAAACCTATTTCCGAAGCTACAATTTTTGCAACAGCAATAGGATGAAAGATGTAAGCTTCACCTGATTTTCTTCGTTGTTCTTTGTGCGCCTCAACTGAGACATCAAAAGCTTTACGGATAAGTTTTTTATCCTCAGCTGTCAAAGTTTGATAACTTATGCGCAGCAATTCCTTATATTCTTGAGCAATTGCTTTGTTTTCCTTTTCTAAATCGATTTCTATCATAACAGCACGGTTCATTTTTTAAAAATAGAGATTATTTAGGATATACACAAGGGTAAACACAGAGTATTATGATTTTATTTGGGCGTTTTCGCCGCGGCGAATCGGGCTATCCGTTTCAATCTTTTTTATTATTCCGCTCGCGCTCCACAATAAAAAAGGATTTCCACTTTTATCCCTAACGCAAAAAAAGAAATTAACAAGAACGATTCGTATTTTCAATTCCACAATCAAAATTATTTCTATTGTAAAAGAGACCGTTTACTTAGAAGACAATCTAAAATCTAAATCATGAAAATCATAACTAAAATCTGTTAATTCAGAAATTGCTTTCATAGTCAATCGAACTGCTTTTCCTGATGCATCACACTCAATAAATAAATGCGCATCGGCATGGAAATAAGCATTATTCCATTTTACTACGTAATTATTTTCTGTATAGAAAAAAACTTCGCCTGAAAGTTGTGGAGAACGTTTTGAGGCAAAATATAATTTCCCTTGTTTCTCTGAAAGAACAATATCCCCAAACCAATTGTCAGTGTAAGTGCCTACGATTGTTTTGAAATCTATCTTTCTTTTTTCTTTTTTGTTTTTTGCAACTGCTGCCCAAACTTCATCTGTTTTTTTATCTGCATTAGCTTCATTTGTCTTCAAACTTGCGCTGTAAGTAGCGACATAATCTTCTGATGTTATTCCTAAATAACTGTCTTTTATGGTATTTGTGATTGCTCTAAATGCAGCGCCAGATTGTTGATTTGTTAAAACAATAATTCCCAAATTTAATTCTGGCATTAGCGTTACCTGAGTTACAATTCCTTCTAAACCGCCGGTATGACTTACTTGCTTGTATCCCTTTACATCACTTAAAAACCAACCTAGTCCGTAACCGCTAAAATGGGTGTTATATGGAGGTTTTGGATTTACAGGAATGATAGTCTGCAATTGCCACATTTCATTATGCTCTTTTTTAGAAAATAATTGCTGATTACTAGGTCCAAATTGTCCATTATTTAATTGTATAATCGTCCATTTACTCAAATCATTTACACTAGAATAAATTCCTGCTGCGGCATCAAAAAGTTGGTTTTGATAACGCTTGATAACTTTTAATTTTCCATTTATAGGAACGTGAGGTGCAATAATGTTAGTAGAATCTACAAGTCTCAAATAAGAAGCAGCACTATTGTTCATTTCTAAAGGTTGCATGATTCGTTTTTCTATAAAATCGCACCAGCTTATACCACTAGCCACTTGAATCACTTCTCCAGCAACAATATAAAGTAAATTATCATAATCGTACTGTGTTCTAAAAGCCGAAACAGGTCTTAAATACTGTAAATTTTGAACGATATCTTTTGCAGTGAAATCGCTTCCGTCTGGCCAGATCATTAAATCACCCGCACCAAGGCCCAATCCGCTGCGGTGCGTTAATAAATCCCGAATTGTAAATTCATTTGTTACATATTCATTATACATTTTGAAATTAGGTAGATATTGAACGACTTTATCATCCCAGTTTATTTTGCCTTCGTCAACAAGCATTGCCAAAGCCGCGCTGGTAAATGCTTTACTGTTTGAAGCGATTCCAAAAAGTGTATTTGCATCTACTTTTTCATTTGTCAAAATAGATTTAACACCATATCCTTTCGAATGGATTATTTTTCCATCTTTCACAATCGCAACTGCAATCCCCGGAACAGTAAAAGTTTTTAGAGTTCTTTCCACTAATTCATCTATTTGTAATGAACTAATTTGTGCATAACTATTGGTATTTAGAGCGACTAAAAGTAGTATTGCAAGTGTATATTTTTTCATAATTCGTAATTTGTGATTCATTCTGTATTCCTTAAAATCTGCAATCTAAAAACAATCTTCAATCTCCAATCTCCAATCTGCAATCTGTAATCTTCAATCCTCAATCCTCAATCTCAAATCTTCAATCTGAAATCTTCAATCTAAAATCTTCAATCTAAAATCTTCAATCAAAAATCAAAACCCTCTTTGCCTTTTGGCTTCAAAGATTAAAATCGCTGCTGCAACCGAAACATTCATCGAATCAATTTCGCCTTGCATGGGAATTATAATATTTTTTGTGGCTTCTTTGCGCCATTCATCCGTTAAACCAGTGGCTTCTGTGCCAACTACTAATGCAGTGGGTGTGGTGTAATCTTGGGTATGATATCCAGTCGAATTTTGTAAAGTAGCGCAATAAAAATTGATTTTTCGCTCTTTTAAAAATGCGATAATCTCCGATGTTGTTCCAGTTGCAATTTGGTTTGTAAAAAGGCAGCCTACGCTAGAACGCACGATATTAGGGTTGTATAAATCACTTTTTGGATTGGCAATAATCACAGCATCGAGATTTGCCGCATCGGCAGTACGCAGTAATGCACCAATATTTCCTGGTTTTTCTGGAGCTTCTGCGACTAAAATCAGTGGATTTATTGACAATTTTAAATCAGATAGTTTTAGCATTTTTGTTTTGGCTACAGCCAAAATACCTTCAGTGGTATCTCGATACGCTAATTTTTGATATACTTCCTTATTGATTTCGATCACCTCAGCATTTTTCGATAACGCATGTGCATCAGCTTCTGAACATATTTCAGGTAAAAACAATAGTGTTTCTATTTCATAACCGCCTTTAACCGCAATTGAAATTTCACGTTTTCCCTCCATTAAAAATGTTCCTGATTGCCTACGGGCTTTCGCTTTTTCCTGTAATTGGACTAACGATTTGATAAATGAATTTTGTATTGAAGTGATTTGTTTCAAAACGTACAATTATTGAATTAATAGGCACAAATATACACATACAAATTCCAGTTTATATTTTAGGTTTACAAAATTTCATTCTCACTAATAGAATCGGCATTTACAGTAGTTTCCAATTGATTTGCCAGCTATTTTCTTTATTTTTGCGCAATTATATGAAATTAAAAATTCCTCTTTAAATGTTTCAATTATTAGATATTATCGGTACAATGGCTTTTGCTATGTCTGGCGCGTTGACAGCTATGAATAAAAAGCTGGATCCTTTTGGCGTTTTTATCATTGCATTTGTAACGGCAGTTGGCGGCGGAACCTTGCGCGATATCATGATTGGGAGAACGCCCGTAGGATGGATGCTTGATTTTAAATATGTTTATGTAATTAGTGTGGGATTTATTTTGGCCATATTATTTAGAAAAAAATTCGACCGGTTGCGAACTTCTTTATTTTTATTTGACACGATAGGATTGGGTGTTTTTACATTAATAGGTCTTGAAAAAGGAATTAATATTGGTCTTCACCCCATTATTTGTATAGCTTTAGGAACCATGACAGCTTGTTTTGGAGGCGTTATTCGTGATATTTTGTGCAATGAAATTCCAGTAATTTTTAGAAGGGAAATTTATGCCACAATATGTATTCTAGGCGGAATTGTGTTCTTTATACTTCGAAAAATGAATTTGGAAAACGATGTTCTATACCTAACCACTTCGCTTGTCATTATTTCCATTCGATTAATGGCTGTAAAATATAAATGGTATTTGCCTGCGATAGAGAATAAATAAAAAATGCTTAATTTTCCAAAGTTTAAAAGCAAATCGTGAAAAATTATTTCGTCAAACAATACCAGCAAAGTGATTATTTAAAATGGAATGACTTTGTAAGTGAAGCCAAGAATGCTACTTTTTTATTTCATCGTGATTTTATGGAATACCATAAAGATCGATTTGATGATTTTTCACTGATGGTTTATGATAATCAAAAATTAATTGCTGTTTTGCCTGCTAACCGAGTTGGAAGCACGATTTATTCTCATCAAGGTTTGACTTATGGAGGATTAGTTTATTTAAAAAAAACTAATGGAGAAGTAATAGGCACTATCCTAGATACAATACTTTCTTATCTCAGTAATAATGATTTTTCTGCTTTTTATTTCAAACCAATTCCATCTTTTTATTTTCCTATCGGCAATAGTGAAATTGATTTTTTTCTACTAAAAAAGGGAGCTTATTTAGATCGGAAAGAAATGAATTTGGCTGTAAATCTTTCTCAACCATTGACAATTTCAAAAAGTAAGTTGAAGCATTTTAGAAGAGTAGAGGAACTTGATTTGGAAATAATAGAGGAACAAAATTTTGATTCTTTTTGGAACCTTGTTTTACAACCTCGATTATTAAAAAAGCACAATGCTAAGCCCGTTCACAGTTTATTAGAAATAGCAAAATTAAAGAAAAGTTTCCCCGAAAATATTAAACAGTTTTCCGTTTATCATGAGAATGATATTGTTGCTGGAATTACGATATTTGAATCAGAATCAGTTATAAAATCGCAGTATGGAGCTACTACTGAAAAAGGGGAGCGCTTACGTGCACTGGATTATTTACTTATAAATTTAATACGAACGTATAAGGATAGTGGAAAACTTTTTTTTGATATGGGAATTGTAAACGACGATAATGAAAAAGGATATAGTGCAGGACTATTAAAACAAAAAGAAGAATTAGGTTGCTCAGTTTACAGTCAGGATTTTTATAAAATGAATTTAGTATGATACCATTTCTCGATTTAAAAAAGATCAATGAACCTTACGAAACAGCTTTTCAAGAAAAATTGAAATCGGTTTTGGAAGGTGGTTGGTACATTTTAGGGAACGAAGTGGAGACATTTGAAAATAATTTTGCTCACTATTGCGGAACAAAACACTGCATTGGAACGGGAAATGGTTTAGATGCATTGGTATTGATTTTTAAAGGATATATTCAACTAGGAAAATTGAACGAAGGCGACGAAGTTATTGTGCCAGCAAATACTTATGTTGCTAGTATTCTCGCTATTTTACAAGCTGATTTAGTTCCAGTTTTGGTCGAGCCAAAATTAGAAACTTACAACATAAATCCAGAGTTGATTGTTGAAAAAATCACTCAAAAAACGAAAGCTATTTTAGCGGTTCACATATACGGGCAGTTGGCTGAAATGGATGCAATAAACATAATTGCTTTTGAAAATAATCTACTAGTAATTGAAGATGCAGCTCAAGCTCATGGGGCTGTCACAATTTCCAATACTAAAATTCCAAATTCCGATGTAGAATTAGAAGCAAATCAAAAATCAAAAATCGTTAATCAACAATCTGCAATCGCTTACAGTTTTTATCCCGGGAAAAATTTAGGAGCATTAGGTGACGCAGGCGCTGTGGTTACAAATGATTCAGAATTGGCGAAGGTGATTCGGTCATTGCGTAATTATGGTTCTGAAACTAAATATTACAATGATTATATTGGAGTAAACTCAAGATTAGACGAAATTCAAGCGGCTTTCCTAAACGTGAAATTACCGCATTTAGATGCTGACAATGAAAAGCGACGCGTGATTGCAAGGCGATATATTGCTGAAATCAAAAATGATAAGATTACGTTGCCTTTTTATGATAATTCTGCAAATCATGTTTTTCACTTGTTTGTGATTCGCACAAGCAACAGAGCTGAATTACAAAATTATTTGAGCGAAAACGGTATTCAAACTGTAATTCATTATCCCGTGCCGCCTCACAAGCAAAAAGCTTTAAAACAATATAATCTTTTATCTCTACCCATAACTGAAAAAATTCATGATGAAGTGTTGAGCTTGCCAGTAAATCCAGTGATTACGATGAGTGAGGTAGATTATATTATTGAAATTTTAAATAAATTTTAATTTGAATATTTTTGATTAGATTAGACTGCATTAAATTTCATGGTTATCTTTTCTACATATTATTAACTAAGATATATAAAGACATAAATGAAACGAATGATTTCATTTTATGTCACTAAAACCAAAGGCACAACAGTAATAGAAATCTATAAACCAAATAACACAAATAGAAACGAATCAAAGTCATAAAATCATTTTGAAAGCTACAGGAGTTTTTGGCTTTTCGCAGGTACTGAGAATTCTTGTAGGATTGGTAGGCTCTAAATTTATCGCTGTATTCTTGGGAACAACAGGAATAGGGATTATAGGAATTTTACAAAATACGCTAGCTATTATTTCATCCATTACCTCTTTTGGAATTAACATAAGCGGCGTAAGAATGGTGGCTATTGCACATTCTAATAGAAATCAAGAGGAATTTTCAAAAACAATAATAGTACTTAGGAGATGGTCAATTGCAAGCGGTATTCTAGGCGTGCTAATCTGTTTTTTTTTAGCAAAACCCTTAAGTATATGGACTTTTGGGTCGACTGAATATGTAAATTGGTTTCTTGTCCTATCTATAAATTTTATTTTTTCAAGTTTAGCTGTTGAAAAAATGGTGATTTTGCAAGCCACTCGTTCAATGAAAGCTATTGCTATTTCATCAGTTATTTACGCTATTTCAGTTACTGCCGTTTCTATTCCAATTTACTATTATTTTAGATTGGACGGAATTGTTGCTGTTTTAATTTTAACAACGATTCTGAATTATTTAATCAATTGGTTTTTTGCAAAAAAAATTGAAACAATTCCTGTTCAAATCAGTGTAAGTGAAACTGTTTTACGTGGTGTGGAAATGATCCAATTAGGTTTATTATTATCGGTAAATGTGATTATAGGACATTTCATTTCTTATTTACTTGCATTGTATTTTAATTTTCAGAATGAATCAAATACAGTTTTGGGTTTGTATGTAGTCTCTTCAACTTTATTAGTGACTTATACTGGGATGATTTTTACTGCAATGTCCACTGATTTTTACCCAAGATTAACTAATGCGCAAGATGACAATTTACAAGTAAAAAGCATGGTAAATGATCAAATTGAAATTGGACTAATACTGATCACTCCGCTTATTATCGGATTTTATTTTCTTGCGCCTTTTATCATTAAATTATTATATTCTAAAGAATTTCTTGATGTAGTTCTAATTCTGAAATTCGCCTTGTTAGCTGTCATAATAAAAGCCATTATGTGGCCGCTTGCATTTATAATTTTGGCAAAAGGAGAAAAAAAACTTTATCTTCAACAAGAAATATTCAGTCATTTACTTAATATAACTCTCACCATACTATTGTATGAGTATCTAGACTTACTAGGAATTGGCCTAGCTACTTTATTAAATTACATCTTATATAGTTGTTATGTTTACAGAGTAGTCAAAAATAAATTTCAGTTCAGTTTTCGTAAAAACACCTTAGAAATTATTTTCAAGTCTGTTATTCTAGGGGCTATAGCATCTGCTACAGTTGTTTTGATTGATTACCCTTATGCTATCTGGTTTCTTGGCGTTTTGTGTATAGCATCTATTTATTTATCCTATGCGGAATTAAACAAAAGAATTAATGTTAATGAATATTGCCGAAAAATTAAAGATAAATGGAGATCTAAATAAAACTACTTACTTTCAAACGCACTTGAATATCCAAAAAAATATAATTCACTAATAATTGAAAATCTCGAGTATGAATAGTCACTTTCATTTCTGTACGAATGCGTTTTAACATCGCTTTAAATTCAGCTTTGTTGCGGTTTAAAACAAATGCTTTCTTTAAAACAACATAAGTGGAGTAGTTGAAACGACGAGTCCTTGAATTATTTCTTTGTAATAATAACGTATACATTGAATTGTCTAAGATTCTTTTTTGAACTAAAATTTCATCGATATAATCAAAATTATAATTTCTCGCCGCACGAATCCACAAATCATAATCTTCATACGCTAGGTTTTCATCGTAACCATTGAGTTGATCAAAAACTTCGCGTTTTACAAGAGCAGCCACGGAGCAAAGTTTCGTTTTGCCATTGAGTAAATTAATATAGATATCGCCGGTGGGTTGAGAGACTAATCCTTTTCCATTTTTATCAGTTTCAAAATAGTTGTGAATGTGTTTTCCTGTTTCTGAGATCCATTCTGCATTACCGTAAACTAAACCTAGATTTTTATATTTGCTTTCTGCAAAACCTTTTAATTGATTCGCAATGCAGTCGCGTGTCAAAACGTCATCAGCGGCAAGATCAATTATAT
The DNA here is from genome assembly GCF_900129585.1 of Flavobacterium micromati. Taxonomy (GTDB): domain Bacteria; phylum Bacteroidota; class Bacteroidia; order Flavobacteriales; family Flavobacteriaceae; genus Flavobacterium; species Flavobacterium micromati. The sequence continues at coordinate 254,749 of NZ_FQWF01000002.1, read as the reverse complement.
ATTCTCCATTCGCTAATTTCAAACCCTTGTTAAAGGTTTTTGTGTTTCCGATATTTTGAGAATTCAAAATAAACGAAATTTCAGGGTGATTTTTTAACCAATTCATAATTATCTCTGTTGAGTTATCAGTACTAAAATCGTCAGCTATAATTAATTCTACATTTGTATAGGTTTGATTTAATACTGATTCCAAAGCCTCAACAACAAATGGTGCGTGATTATAACACAAACAAATTACGGAAACTAGCGGATTGTTGTGCATAATGTTGAAGTAAGAGTTTTATATTTGTTACGAATCTAATAATTCACGATTGGTAAAGCAAGGTAAAAAGAATAAAATAGCGCTAGTAGGATATACATTAGCCGATGGCGGATTGGAACGTGCGTTTGCTTCATTATCTGAGGTGTTGAGCGATTCTGATTTTGAAGTTCACGTAATAATTTTAGAAAATAAAGTAGCTTATGCCTATTACGGTACACTAGTTAATCTAGGAATGTATTCTAAATTCCAGAAATATTTTAAACTAAAAAAGTATTTAAACAAGCATCAATTTGATCATATCATTGATTTTCGTTACCGAATCAATCCTTGGATGGAATTGGCTTTTTTATACTATATCTATTCTAGTTTTAAAATTATTTATACCATTCACAGTAGTAAATTAGCACACTATCTCACTTCAAAAAAATGGGTTGCAAAGCAAATTTTTATTAAAGTTTATAAAATAGTCTCGGTTTCAGTTGAAATGAATAACAAAATTAAAAAACAGTATAATTTTGAAAAAGGCGTTGTTATACCGAATTCAATTTCTCTAAACAAAGTAGATTCTGAAAGAACAGATTCAATTATTCAATTCAAGTATTGCATAGCAATAGGGAGATTAGTAGCGATGAAACAGTTTGATAAATTGATTGAAATCTATTGTAACAGTGACTTGCCAAGAAACGAAATTCACTTAGTAATTTTAGGCAATGGCGAAGAACAAGAGCGATTGCGAATACAAATACTAGAAAGCTCCTATTCAAATTATATTCATCTTTTAGGTTTTAAGGAAAATATACTTTTGTATTGTAAAGAAGCTATGTTTTTAATCTTAACAAGTCAATATGAAGGATTTGGGATGGTCATTTTAGAGGCTTTATCAGTGGGAACGCCAGCTATTTCTTTTGACTGTGAAAATGGACCTAGTGAAATGATTGTAGATGAAAGGAATGGATTATTAGTAGAAAATCAGAATTTTGAAGCATTAAAAGCAGCTATGAATAGAATGGTAAATGAAACTCCACTTTACACATCGTGCAAAAACAATGCAAAGGCTTCTATAGCAAAATTTTCATCTGAAAATATTTGTAAAAAATGGATTGATTTACTAAAAAACAAAACTAATTAAAATGAATATAGAATTAATTTCGATTCCAAAAATTGAAGATATTCGAGGGAATTTATCTGTTATTGAACTCGATATCTTGCCTTTTGAGATGAAGCGTGTATATTATTTATATGATGTGCCAAGTGCTGCCGAACGTGGAGGACATTCGCATAAAGAACAAAAAGAATTTCTTGTTGCTCTTAGCGGTAGTTTTGATGTAGTAATGGCTGATGGGAAAGAGCAACAAACAATAACTTTAAATAAACCTTTTCAAGGATTGTTAATTAATCAGGAAATTTGGCGAGAGCTTAATAATTTTTCGTCAGGAAGTGTATGTTTAGTTATTGCTTCTGCCGTTTTTGATGAAGATGATTATATTAGAGATTTTGACGATTTTTTAGCTCATCAATTAATTAGTGATAAATAGAAAATTCGATTCCATTGTTTCGAAGAAAAATTTTAAACTTTTTGAGTAAAATCAAAATTATTTTTGGCGTAAAGAACAATATTTTATTTTTTAGTCGTATGCTTTTTGGCTCTATTTCGGCATATAGTAGGTTTGCAATTTGATGTTTATTTGCCATTTTGTATTGTAACGCATATTCCAATCGATATAGATCTTGATATTTTTTGAGACTAGAATTTTGTTTTTCAGCTTCTTTATAAAAAGTAAAATCCTTAATTTTTTTATTTAAAATCGATTGTTTAGATAAACTATTTTGGACATAATGTAAATAAGAAACTGTAACTTCATTAGTAATAGCTACTGAATATTGTAAAGCAATTCGTGTCCACATATCAGTATCTTCGCCAACGTTGATTTCAGTATCAAAATAACCTACATTTTTAAAAACCGCTTTTGGAATTGCAATACTAGAAGAGGTTGCTACGGCATATTGCAAACTAGATTCAAAATAATCGGATATAATTCCGCTATAATTTTCAGGGATGGTGCTGAATTTTGGAATATAAATACTTTGATTTTGAAAAATTAATTGATATCGAGCAGCAAAAATTCCCGCCTTTGGATTTTTTACAATCAGCGCATGCAAAGTCTCTAAATGCTGGGGGAACCATAAATCATCACCATCTAAAAAAGCAACATAAATTCCTTTAGATTGCTGAATTCCGTAATTTCGTGCCGCTGAAACTCCTTCATTTAGTTTTGAAAAATAAGTGATGCGAGGATCGGTAAACGCTAAAACAATCTCTTCGCTTTTATCAGTTGATCCATCGTTTACAATAATTATTTCAAAATCAACAAAAGATTGATCCAAAACACTTTGTAAAGTATTTTGAATGAAATTTTCTTTGTTATACAATGGGATTATGACCGAAAATAAAGGCATTTAGCTACATTTTTTGTTAAAAACAATATATTTCCAATAATATTCTCACTACTAAAGTTATCAACTAAAAGAATTTTCATTTCATATATAATTTGCTGAAAAAACTGAGTCGGAAAACATTAAATACAAGCAGTGAAGGATTGTTTCCTTTTAGATTATTTTCAACTAATTTTCCAAAAATTGTATAAAATATGCTCAAAGGATAGGTTAGTTTATAACGATGTAATTTTGAAGTTAAACGCAACATTTTGCTGTAATCTTGAGGAATAAGTTGTTTTTGATAAAGTAATTTCAAATTCTCTAAGGAATGTTTTGTTTTTTCCAAGTAAATAACATTTGTATCAATGTCATCATGTTGAACTGGATTATAGATATGTTTTATTTGTACATTTCGTTTCTGCAATTCAAATGAAAATAAAGTATCATCATTACCATATTTTTTAAAAGAGCTATCGAACTTTATTAAATTGAAAATTGCTTTTTTTATCAAAGTATTATTGAACAATGTTGCACCATAAGTATTTTTTTCTCTTTGTGCTACGGTTTGATCTTCCATAAACTTGCCGTATTTCCACCGAAGCAATTGCGTAGCCGAAGGAGGATTTTGCGCATGAATTCGGCCTCCGTAAATTACTTCAAAATCATCAATGTGATCTATATAATTTTTAATGAAATTGGCGTTGGGTAATATACAATCTCCATCTAGAATTAGTAAAATATCGTACTTTGATTTACTTACTAAAATATTCTTATTTTCACGATAACCAACATTTTCCTCTAAAGAACAATAACTACAATGAGGTAGTTTATTAATTTCAATATTCTTTATGTTATGTAATGAATTCGATGCATCATCTTGCGTTAAAATTTCAAAAACAATACCTAATTGCAAACATTCACGATGAAGTTCTTTTACAAGTGGCAAAAGATTATAGTTATAAATCGTAATTAAAATCGATAACATTAAACCGCTCTCTGCTGAATTACTTCAAACATTTTAGTGTCTTCACACTTTAAAGTTTTGAAAGGGAATTTCATCAACAATGCGTAATCGTGCGTTACCATAATAATCGTTTTACCATTAGCATTGATTTTTTTAAGTACTTCGAGCACTTCAACACTAGTTTGTGGGTCTAAATTTCCTGTAGGCTCATCAGCTAAGATTAATTCTGGATCATTCAATAAAGCACGAGCAATTGCCACACGTTGTTGTTCTCCACCAGAAAGTTGATGTGGCATTTTTTTACCAAAATCTTTCATACCTACCTTACTCAATACTTCGTCAATTTTATTTTGCATTTCAATTTTGTCTTCCCAGCCTGTGGCTTTGAGCACAAATAACATGTTCTCATCTACTGTACGATCTGGAAGCAATTTGAAATCTTGAAAAACAATTCCAATTTTTCTTCTTAAAAATGGAATATCATTTTCTTTTAAAGAAGCTAAATCAAATCCCACAACGCTGCCTGATCCTTCAGTTAAAGCAAGCTCAGCGTACAAAGTTTTCATCAAACTACTTTTGCCGGAACCTGTTTTTCCTATGATGTAAAGAAATTCTCCGTGATTTACCTCTAAGTTTACCTCTGATAAAACAGATTTTGATTCTTGATAAATAGTTACATTTTTTAAAGACAGTACGGATTGTGACATAATTTGCATTTGTTTATGGGGTAAAAGTAATAAGATAACGGTTCTATTCAAAATAAATTCTATTGTATTAAACAGAATCTTAAAAAACAGAGAAAATGAAATACAGTTATTTGATTCTCAAAAAAGTATCATTTTGTAATATAGAAATGCAAACAGTTGTTGGCATTTTCATAATAAAAGTAAGTTTTGATTCGTTATAGCATTCAAAATATAATATATTTGAATTCTTTAAATACAAACACAATGCGGATATTTTCTTGGAACTTCTTCTTTTTACTATTTATATTTTCTTTGTCAGTTACGGCACAAAAATCGACGATTTACACACATGAGTCAAAAGATTTTAACAAAGCTGTAGCATTGTTTAAGGAACAACAATATGCATCGGCACAACTTTTATTCAATAAAGTCAAAGAAACTGCTGCAACCGAAGAGCTAAAATCAGATTGTGCATATTACGCTGCTAATTGTGCTATTAGAACCAATCAGGCAAATGGAGATGAACTAATGGAGCAATTTGTTTCGGATTATCCCACGAGTGTGAAACAAAATCAAGCTTACATCGAAGTAGCACAATTTCATTTTAAACAAGGCAATTATCCACAAGCTTTACAATGGTTTGAAAAAGTTGATGAAAGTAGTTTGAGCCGCAATGATCAAGAAAAATATAATTTCCAAAAAGGATATAGCTTTTTTAATGCCAAAAAGAAAAAAGAAGCTACGACGTATTTTAATAAGGTCATCAACTCCGCTGAATATGGGTCGCAAGCTAAATACTATCTTGGTTTTATGGCTTATGAAGGTGATGATTACAAACAGGCAACAAAGTATTTTGACGAGGTTTCAGGAGAAGAAAAGTATAAAGAAAAACTGTCGTATTATCAAGCCGACATGAATTTTAAACTTGGTAATTTCGAAAAAGCAATTGATTTAGGTTCAAAAGCAATGGCCAAGTCAACACCTCTAGAAAAATCAGAGCTGAATAAAATCATTGGCGAAAGCTATTTTAACTTAAAAAAATACGATGCTGCAATTCCGTTTTTAGTTGCTTACAAAGGCAAAAAAGGAAGGTGGAATAATACAGATTATTATCAATTAGGATACGCCTATTACAAACAGAAAGATTATGAAAATGCCATTTCACAGTTCAATAAAATTGTTGGTGGGAATGATTTTGTTGCTCAAAATGCTTATTATCATTTAGGTGAAAGTTATTTAAATACTAATAAAAAGCAAGAAGCTTTAAACGCTTTTAAAAATGCTTCTGAAATGGATTTTGACTTGGCCATACAAGAAGATGCCAGTTTAAATTATGCTAAACTGAGCTATGAATTAGGCAATGCGTATCAAAGCGTGCCTGCAATTTTACAAGCGTTCTTGAACAAATATCCTGAAAATTCTAATCGTCAAGAGATTGAAAAATTAATCATAGATTCGTATATTTCTTCTAAGAACTACAAAGAAGCTTTGGTTTTATTAGAGAAAAATAAATCACCAGAAAACAAACTAGCGTTTCAAAAAGTGCTTTTTTACAGAGGACTGGAATTATATACTGATGGAAATTATCAAGAAGCCTTAAAAATGTTTACCAAAGCGACAACTGAACAAAAAGATCCGGTTTTTACTAGCAGAGCCACTTTTTGGCGAGGAGAATCAGAATATGTTTTAAATGATTTCAAAGAGGCATTATTGAGTTACAAGCAATTTGCAAGTTCTACTTTAGCTTCAAAAACCCCCGAATATAAAAACCATAATTACAATATTGCTTATTGCTATTTTAAATTGAAGGAGTACGATCAAGCAGGAAACTTTTTTGAAAGTCAGATAGCAAAATCACCCGGTGATAAAGTTCGATTGAATGATTCGTATTTGCGTTTAGCGGATTGTCGTTTTGTTACTTCAAAATATAGTGAGGCAATGGACGCTTATAATAAGGTAATTGCATCTAAAAGTATTGACGCGGATTATGCTTATTTTCAAAAAGCAATTTCTTATGGATTTTTGGGTGAAAATGATAAAAAAATAGCCGAACTAAATTCATTTGTACAACTGTACCCAAAATCTGAATATAAAGATGATGCACTATTTGAATTGGCCAACACTTATGTTGCTGACGATAAAAACGACTTGGCTATAAAAACTTATGAGCGCTTGAATGTTGAATTTAAAAAGGGATTGTTTACTTCCAGAGCAATTTTGCGCCAAGGATTAGTGTATTACAATACTGATAAAAACGATCAGGCTTTGGTGAAATTTAAAAAAGTCGCTGCTGATTTCCCACGTACTCCTGAAGCACTTGAAGCGGTTGCAACGGCAAGGTTAATTTATGTAGACGGCGGTAGAGTTGATGAATATGCAACTTGGGTACGCACTTTAGATTTTGTAGCAGTAACTGATGTTGAATTAGACAATGATACCTTCGAAGCTGCTGAAAAACAATTCCAGCAAGGGAATAGCAAGCAAGCTATTGCCGGATTTAATAGTTATGTAAGCCAATTTCCACGAGGCCTACATGCTTTGAAAGCTAATTATTATCTTGGTCAATCTTACTTTGCCGAAGGTTCTTTAAACAAAGCAATTGTATACTATGAATATATTATCGCGCAATCTTCAAGCGAATTTACAGAGCAGTCTTTATCGCGACTAGCGCAAATTTTTCTCAAGGATAAACAAACTGATAAAGCAATTACTATCCTTTTGCGTTTAGAAAATGAAGCAGATGTTGCGCAAAATAAAACGTATGCTCAATCTAATTTGATGAAGTCGTATTATGATAAAAAAGATTTTTTAAACTCAGTAATTTATGCCGAAAAAGTCTTGGAAAATCCTAAAGCAGATGATAAAGTAAAAAGTGATGCGCAAATTATTATTGCCCGCGCTGCTATGGAAACTGGAGATGAAGCCAAAGCCAAAGTTGCTTACGCCAAAGTTATGGCAAGTGCCAAAGGCGAGTTAGCTGCTGAAGCCTTATATTACGACGCATTTTTCAAAAATAAAGAATCAAATTACGAGGCATCAAATGTAGCGGTGCAAAAATTAGCAAAGAATTATTCTAGCTATAAATTTTACGGCGCCAAAGGATTAGTTCTGATGGCAAAAAATTTCTACGGACTGAAAGATAGCTTTCAAGCGACCTATATTTTAGAAAATGTAATCAAAAATTTCACTGATTTTCCAGAGGTTGTCGCTGAAGCTAAAACTACGCTAAGCGCTATTAAAGCGGAAGAATCAAAAACTAATTCATCGATAGAAAAATAAATTAAGTTGTATGAGTTTTTGAAAATACGCTCATAGATAAATTTCTAAAATCCATTTTACAAATCATTAAACAATGACAATACCCTTTTATATAGTTGATGTTTTTGCAGAAAATAAATATGCAGGTAATCAACTTGCTGTGTTTTTAGATGCTGAGAAATTAAGTGATGAAGAGATGCTTAAAATCACACGAGAAATTAATTTTGCTGAAAGCACATTTGTCACTGCGTTATTTCCTGAAAGTGCAATGGCAACTATTAGAATTTTTACTCCTCAACATGAAATGCAATTTGCTGGTCATCCTATTATAGGTACATCATGGGTTTTGATGAACAAGGTGTTAGAAAATAATCCTCAGGAGATTACTATATCAGTTCCAATAGGTCATATTCCAGTTTTTCAAGAAACAGATTTGGTTTGGCTACAAGCCGCACAGCCAGAATTTTTAAACAGCTCAAATAAAGAAGATTTTTTATTATTTAGTAATCTAACTGTGGATGATTTTGATTCTAGATTTTCCATTCAAGAAGTTTCGACAGGTAGCGCATTTGTTATTGTTGCTTTGAAAAGTTTAAAAATTTTAGAAAATTTAAATTTGGACAAAGACAAAATGGATATTTGGATGCGCACAAACTGTGTCACAAATCATAGAGCTTTATATTTCTTTTGTTTAGAAGATGAAAAATTAAGCAGCAGAATGTTTTGCATAGAAAATAACCAACTGGTAGAAGATGCCGCGACGGGAAGCGCTAGTTCGTGTTTACAGGCGTTTCTTTTAAAATACCATTCTTCAGAAATAAAAACAATTAATTATCAAGGCGATTTTATTAATAGACCCTCCCAAATCTATTTTAACGGAATGTTTTCAGAGGATCACTTTGACATTAGAATAGGTGGAAAAATAAAATTCATTGCTAAAGGGGAATGGTCAGTTTAATAGTAAGGAGATACATACTTAAAAAGTAAAAAAATATAACATGACAATTAAAGATTTCAAAATAAGAACTGTATTAAATAAAAAAACCATTTTTATGACTGATAAAGTTACTAAAAAAGTTGGGTTTGGATTAGTACTCATGCTTGTCTGTCAATTTTCATTTGCACAAGACAAAAAACAAATCGCAACTGAAACGGTAAACGTGGTTAAGCCTTACACGCCAAAAATTTCGGATGCATCCAAAGTGAAAGAAATTGCCGATTTAGATGACGAGATTACGACTAAAAAGGAAACTGTAAAGTATTCTATTTTTTCATTTCCTGTTGCTTCTACTTTTACACCGTCTAAAGGAAAAGCCGAAGGTGTCGAAAAAGAAAAGCAAGCCTATTTATATAAAAACTATGCTACTCTGGGCGTGGGGAATTATGGCACACTAGTAGGAGAATTATTTGTAAATTACGATCTCAACAATACTGACTATGTAGGTGGAATGTTTCGTCATCATTCGTCTCAAGGCGGTATACAAGAAGTGGAACTTGATGATAAATTTTATGACACATCGCTAAATTTAATGTATGGTTCGAATCAAAAAGAAGTATCGTGGAACATCGATTTAGGAGTGAAAAACCAAATTGTTAATTGGTATGGAATTCCAACCGATTTTGGTAGCGTACTTTCGCCTCAGGATCGAAGATCTTTGCTCAATGAAATTGATACAAGGCAATCCTACAGCACTTTTTCATTAGCTGGAAAAGTCGAATTTAATGAAAGTATCTTAAAAAATATGAGTGCTAAATTTAGTCGCTTTACAGATATCTATAACTCAGCTGAAAACCGATTTTATGCCAAACCAACGGTTGAGTTTGACGTAATGGACAGCGCTGTAAAAACTGATTTAATTGTAGATTATGTTCAAGGAAGTTTCGAAAAAAATTATCTCAATATGATTCAGCCGCTAAAATATGGTTTCACAAATCTAGGAGTTTCGCCTAGTTTTGTAATGTTAAAAGAGGATTGGACTTTAAATATTGGTGCGGCAGTGTTTTATAGTATGGACATTGAAAACAACAATAACAGATTATTAATTTACCCTAAGTTCAATGCATCTTATAAAGTTGTGGGAGATTTAATGATTTTCTACGCTGGCGCCGAGGGAGATTTAAGACAAAATTCCTATCAAGATTTTGTTGATGTAAATCCGTTCTTGTCACCAACCTTAATGATCGCACCAACAGATCAGCAGTATGATGTTTTTGCGGGTTTAAAAGGTAAATTGACCAATACTGTAAGTTATAATATCAAAGGATCTTATTTAAACGAAAGAAATAAAGCATTGTTTAAAAGTAATGATTATACTGAAAACAGCTCTAATGAGAATTATGCTTTTGGAAATTCTTTTCAAGTGGTTTATGATAACGTGCGAACATTGAATTTGTACGGCGAAGTGAAAGCTGATTTTTCTGAAAATGTCACTTTCGGAATCAATGGAAGCTTTAGAAGTTTTACAACTGATTTTGAAAGTGAAGCATGGAATTTACCTGCTGTAAGAATTAATTCAAGTCTCGATTTTAAAATAACTGAAAAATGGTTTGCGGGCGCTAATGTTTTCTATGTGGGCGAGCGCAAGGAATTTCAAGTGAATACTGCTTTTGTTAATAATGCTGCTCCAATAGTTTTAAAATCATTTTTTGATGTAAATGCCAATGTTGGTTATAATTATAGTGATCGTTTAACTGCTTTTATTAGAGCAAACAATATTACAAACAATGGTTACCAACAATGGTTGAATTTTCCAGTTCAAAGGTTTCAAATACTTCTAGGTGCTAATTATAAATTTGATTTTTAAATCAGAAATTATTTTTAATATGCATAAAAAAACAGACTACCTTAATTAGATAGTCTGTTTTTTTGTAGAGTTCGTTTATTAATTGGTAAAAGGAACAGCAAGTCTCATTGTTCCCCAACCTATATTTAGCACAACACCTTTATCAGCTTTAGTGAAAACCATTGAAAAAGCTTCGAGGGAATCAGCCGCTGTGGTAGTAGGAATTGACAAACGGGCTACATCGTTTTTAGCATTATAAGTATAAGCTCCCCAAACGTTTTTGTCTTTGTTTATGATAACAGTCCATTCTTTTTCCCCAGGAATTGTGTAAAGCGTATAAACTCCTGCGGCAATTTTAGTTTTGTCTAAAACCATATCGGTGTAAAAGGTAATTTCGGCAGCTTCATTAGCTCCAGTTCTCCAAACTTTACCATTTGGCGCAAGTTCATTAACGCTCCGTCCTTTAAGCTGTGGACGGCCATAAATTATTCTAGCTGCTTTATTCGTTTCTTTATAATCATTAGGATACCATGCAGCATCGAGCGGACTTTTATCAAGATCTGGAAATTTTTGTGCGTTGGCATCAATCGATAAAAGTATTGTCAGTGAGCAGACAGCTGTGGCAATAAATGTGGATTTTCTCATAATTTTTTAATATGTTAATGGTTAAAATTTAATTTTAGTTTGTAAAGTTAAAAATTACTTTCGAAAGTTATTGAAAAGTATATCTGGATTTTCAAAAAAATAGTTCTGTAAATACACAGATTGATCTTAGATTTTAAAAGACAGAAAAAAAGATTTTTTTTGCAAAATAAACTTCTCTTTTAAATACCTTTAAAGATTAATAAAACAAAAAATCATGACTTTTAAATATAAAATACACCTACAATATTTACAATTGGTACAAGATAGAATCGATGTTTTTAAAGATATGATTGCGGCATTAACTGAGGATTCTAAAAATGATGCCAAAGGTTCCGCTGGAGATAAACATGAAACCGCACTGTCGATGATGCACATTGAGCAGGAAAAAATCAATAGAAAATTGAGAGAAGTTTTAGATCAAAAAGCAATCTTAGATAAAATTGATAGTTCTCATGATTCTAAAACAATTATTTTAGGAAGTTTAGTAAAGGCAAATGGGATTTACTTGTACCTAAGCGTGGCATTGCCAAAAATCACGGTTGATGGGATTAATGTTATTGCGCTTTCTCCGCAATCTCCATTGGGAAACAAACTGCTGAGTAATCAAGAAGGTTTTACTTTTGAGATTAATGGAACGAAGTATTTGGTGGAGGAAATTAGATAAATTATAAAGTAAATAATTTGGTGGGTGTAATTCCATCAATATGCTGTCTAAACTAATTTCGATTCAACTTTTATTGTATGCAGCTATTGCAAATTCATTGTAAAGCACTGCAACTCGCGCGATTTTTTATTGTTTCAAAAAAACATAATGTCAGCCATGGCATTTTAAAGATCCGATAATATTTGTTTTAACAATTTTTCACTTTAACTCTATTTAATTTATCATTTAATTACATTTTTAATGTAAATAGTATTTTTTGTTTGCCATTTGTAACCAATATTAAAGTTTATGTTTTCCGATTTAAACTGTATCGACATCTTTGCCCTATCAAAATAAACAAATCTCTTAAAAATATATAGTTATGTGCGGAATAGTATGTGCCTTTGATTTAAAGCAAAACGCTGAAACTTTGAGACCAAAAGTCTTAGAAATGTCTAAAATTATTCGTCACCGTGGACCGGATTGGAGTGGAATTTTTAGTAATGAAAAAGCGATTTTATCTCATGAAAGGTTGGCAATAGTTGATCCCGCTTCTGGAAAACAACCTTTGTTTAGCGAAGATGGAAAATTAGTTCTGGCAGCTAACGGCGAAATTTACAACCACAGAGAACTGCGCAAACAATTTGAAGGTAAATACAACTTTCAAACCGAGAGTGATTGCGAAGTTATATTGGCGTTGTACAAAGAAAAAGGACCTCATTTCCTAGATGAAATGAACGGAATATTTGGATTTGCAATTTATGATGTGGACAAAGATGAATATTTTGTCGCCCGCGATCACATGGGGATTATTCCATTATATATTGGTTGGGACGAGCACGGAACTTTTTATGTGGCTTCAGAGTTGAAAGCACTTGAAGGATATTGTACAAAAATCCAGTTGTTTCCTCCAGGACATTACATGACAAGTACAGACGGAGAATTTGTTCAGTGGTACAAAAGAGAATGGACGGATTATGATGCTGTAAAAGATAACGAAACAAATATTACAGATATAAAAATAGCACTAGAGGCAGCGGTTCACAGGCAATTAATGAGTGATGTGCCTTACGGAGTGCTTCTTTCAGGGGGTTTAGATTCGTCTATTACTTCGGCTGTGGCCAAAAAATATGCGCAAAAACGAATTGAATCTGGCGATGTTGCTGATGCTTGGTATCCTCAGTTGCATTCCTTCTCGGTGGGATTAGAAGGGTCTCCAGATTTAGCAGCAGCGCAAATTGTTGCAGATCATATCAAAACCATTCATCACGAAATTAAATTCACCATTCAAGAAGGTTTGGACGCCATTAGAGATGTAATTTACAACCTAGAAACTTACGATGTTACAACTATAAGAGCATCCATCCCAATGTGGTTAATGGCCAGAGTTATAAAATCGATGGGAATTAAAATGGTGTTATCTGGTGAAGGAGCCGATGAACTTTTTGGAGGATATTTATACTTCCACAAAGCACCTAATGCAAGAGAATTTCACGAAGAAAACGTTCGTAAATTAGGGAAATTACACATGTATGACTGTTTGCGTGCTAATAAAAGTTTAGCAGCTTGGGGAATTGAAGGGCGTGTACCCTTTTTAGATAAAGAATTTATGGATGTAGCCATGCGAATTAATCCACAAGATAAAATGATAAACAAGGAGCATCCAATGGAAAAATGGGTGCTTCGTAAAGCTTTTGAAGAAATGCTTCCGCCAAGTGTAGCTTGGAGACAAAAAGAACAGTTTAGTGATGGTGTAGGATACAGCTGGATTGACACTTTAAAAGCAACAGTTGCTGTTGAAATCTCAGATGAACAGTTGGCAAATGCTAAATATAAGTTTCCACTGCAAACGCCAACATCCAAAGAGGAATACTATTACCGTTCTATTTTCCATGATCATTTCCCTAGTGATGCTGCCGCTTTATGTGTTCCGCAGGAAGCGAGTGTGGCTTGTAGTACAAAAATTGCCTTAGAATGGGATGAAGCTTTTAAAAATATGAATGATCCATCTGGTAGAGCAGTGGCAAGCGTACATGATGATGCTTATGTTAAAGCCTAATGTAATAAACTTCTAATTCAATGTGGAAATAAATAATTGATTAGAATTATACAAAAACCGAGCAATCGCTCGGTTTTTTAGTTTTGTATTATGGTGTTGCTAGTTGATGCTTTTGCTTTTGCGTGCGGATTGAAAACTTGCGCTATCAAATTAGAAATCGATACTATAGTTTTCGACAAATCCGAGCATCGGTAAGCTGAAAGCACCGAAATTATTGTTGCGCTCGCAATCAAGCGCAAATAAAACAATGCTAATAAAACAATTCCTGTAATATTATCTATGATTGTACATTTGTTTTTACAAAGACTTTTGCATTTTATTTGAAATTGCTATTTCTAGAAGACTATAGATCTCTTTGGTTGAAAATACAATTTAAGGCATTAAATTTTTTCTTATCTTTGAGAAAGTTATTTTAATCCAATTATTATGAATGTTCAGTATATATCAGATAATTTAGGTAATAAGACCGCTGTTGTAGTTGCTATAGAAGATTGGGAAAGCATTAAAAAAAGTTACCCAAGTATTGAAAACGTCAATGAAGAGTTGCCTGAATGGCAAAAAGATATTTTAGATGCTCGTTTATCCGATTTAAATAATCCTGAGAAGTTTAAATCTATTGAATACTTATTTGATGTGTTAGACGAAGAAATATGAAATACCAAATAATTTATCATACTGATGCTGAAAACGACATTAGAAAAAATAAAAAATGGTACAAAGAACAACAAGCAGGATTAGAAAAACGTTTTTCTTTAGCTGTAAAAGAAACGATTAGTTATATTAGTGTAAATCCACTTTTATTTGAAGTAAAATACAGAAACACAAGAGTAGCGTTTACAAAAATATTCCCTTTTGGTGTACATTATCAATTTGATAACAATAACAACAACAACAACAACAACAACAACAACAACAACAACAACAAAATTATAATTCTTACTATTTTACATACCAGTAAAAATCCTTTAGTTTAAAACGATTCTCAATTTGTAACCTTTCCTCCTTTGATGAATGATTTTGCTGGGATATGTTTATGTGATAAACTAAGCACAGGCACAATTTAAAATTATGGAAATTACATCTATTAAAAAAGAAAATGATTACGAGAAAGCTCTCAAAAGACTTGAAGTTATTTTTGATGCCGCTTCTATTTCAATTGAAGGAGATGAAGCGGAAATTTTGACGATGCTAATTGATAATTATGAAAATAAGCACTTCCCTATTGACACTCCGAACCAAATTGAAGCAATGTAGATTAGAGTGGAGGAAATGAACTTTAAACAGAAAGATTTGGTCGGAATCATGGGAGGAAAAAGTAGTGTATCTCAAATTTTCAACAAGAAAAACGGCTAACGATAGATATGAATGGAAAATTTGATAAGATTGCTAAAAATATTTTACTAGAATAATTTAAAAAAGCAGTTCTTTCGCAGTTGAAAAACCCTAAATGCTCTCAAAATTGAGAGCATTTTTTTTATGGTAATAAGATAGAGGACTCATTTTTAACTGGAATTTATTGTTTATTTCTCTTCAAATGATCAAAATTGAAAGCAGTTTTTTATATTAGCCTAAATAAACTGTTAAATATGAAATCTATTCCCTTCTTTTTTGCTTTAATTTTATTGATTTCTTGTAATCAAGAAAGTAAAATTGATGTTGATACTATAATTAAAAACGCCAAAATTTATACCGTTAATGATACATTTAGCACTGCTGAAGCCATCGCAATCCAAGATGGAAAAATAGTAGCAGTTGGAACTGATGATGAAATCACTAAAAAGTATAAATCTAAAAATACAATTGAGGCAAAAGGAAAATTTATTTATCCCGGTTTAATTGATGCGCATTGCCATTTTTATAATTTCGGTTTGAGTTTGCAAGAAGCAGATCTACGTGGTACAAAAAGCATGGATGAAATCATAACTCGTTTAAAAGATTTTCAAAAAAATAAAAACCCAGCATTTATCGTGGGAAATGGTTGGGATCAAAACGATTGGGAAATAAAAAAGTTCCCAACAAAAGCTGATTTAGATGCAGCATTTCCAAATATTCCAGTGGTGTTAAATAGAATAGATGGACATGCAATCATCGTGAATAGTAGCGCTCTGAAATTAGCGGGAATTACAAAAGATACAAATGCCGATGGTGGTCAAATCGAAATTGCTAACGGCGAACCAACGGGTATTTTAGTTGATAATCCGATGGAATTAGTGTTTAAAATAATTCCTAAACCAAATCGGAAAATCCAAATAGCAGCATTATTAGATGCCGAAAAAGTGATGTTCGATTATGGTCTGACCACAGTCAATGACGCAGGATTAGATCCAGATATTATTCATCTAATGGATAGTTTGCAAAAAGTAAAACTACTTAAAATCAATATTTATGCTATGCTTACTGCGAATCAAAAAAATATGGATTTGTACTTTAAAAAAGGAATTTATAAAACCGATAATTTAAACGTGCGCTCTTTTAAAATGTACGGTGATGGCGCACTTGGTTCTCGCGGCGCTTGTATGCACAAACCGTATTCTGATCAAGCAAAACAATATGGAGCTTTACTGGCAAAAGGACCAGCATTAAAGGCTGTTGCTCTACAAATTGCAGCTTCTAATTTTCAGTTGAATACACACGCTATTGGCGATTCGGCAAATACAGTGATTTTAAAAATATATAAAGAAGTGCTAACCAATAAAAAAGACCGCCGATGGAAAATTGAACATGCACAAGTATTGCGTGAGGCTGATTTTGATTATTTCAAACTCGGAATTATTCCTTCGGTTCAGCCTACACACGCCACTTCAGATATGTATTGGGCAGAAGATCGATTGGGGAAACAGAGAATTAAAAATGCTTATGCTTATAAAAAATTACTTCAAAAAGCGGGAATAGTCGCTTTAGGAACTGATTTTCCTGTAGAAGAGGTAAATCCTATGTTGACTTTTCATGCTGCCGTAGCGAGAAAAGATAGCAAAGAATATCCGAAAGGTGGATTTCAAATTGAAAACGCGCTAACCAGAACTGAAACTTTGAAAGGAATGACAATTTGGGCAGCCTTCTCTAATTTTGAAGAAAAAGAAAAGGGAAGTTTAGAAGTTGGCAAATGGGCAGATTTTGTAATTTTTGATCAAGATTTAATGAAAATTGCAGAAAATAAATTAGTGAAATTGAAAGCTGTTACTACTTTTATAAAGGGCAGTAAAGTTAAATAGAAGAACTGCTTTATAAAAGATCATATAGTATTTTTAAATGTTACTACAGTTACATGTTATATTAAAATGCGAAGTTTTTGTTTTAAAAAGTAACTTGATGCACTATTTGTGTTTAATACTTATAGTTGCTATCGCATATTTGAAGAATTGTATTAAATAAAAATTGAAGAGTTATGTGTGGAATATTAGCTATTATTGGCAAAGGAAAAGAAGAACAATTGTTTAGAGAACTTTCAAAAAGAATGGCACATCGTGGACCTGATGAAAGTGATTTGCTAATAACTGAAAACGGCCATATTTTAAGTCACGAACGTTTGTCAATTATTGATCTTCATTCTGGAAAACAACCAATAAAAGGTAGTAGAACTGCATACGTAATTCACAATGGAGAAATTTACAATCATCAAGAATTACGAGATGGAATTTTAAAAGATCATATTTTTAAAACCAAATCAGATTCGGAGGTTATTGTTCATTTGTACGAGGAATTTAATTATGGTTTTTGTAATATGCTTGATGGTGATTGGGCTTTTGTTGTAGTTGATGGCAACGATTTTATGGTTGCAAGAGACCCAATGGGCGTTAAACCTTTATATTATGGTCTGGATGAAAGAGGTCGGATTTATTTTGCCTCTGAAATGAAATCTATCGCAGATCAGGTCAAAACGCTTTCTACTTTTCCGCCCGGACATTATTACACCCAAAAAACGGGTTTTGTAAAGTATCATAATCCAGAATTTGAAGATTTTAATAAAGCCGATTTGGAGCTTAACTTGGATCTTATAAGGGAAACATTAACTAATTCTGTGCGAAAGCGTTTAATGAGTGATGTGCCCATTGGAGTGCTACTTTCTGGCGGTTTAGACTCATCTCTAACAACTGCAATTGCATCTAGACTTCTAGCGAAGAGCGGACAAAAATTACATTCATTCTCTATAGGATTAAGCTCAGATGCGCCAGATGTTAAAGCAGCTAAAACAGTAGCTGATTTTTTAGGAACGGAACATCATGAAATTTATTTCGCAGTTGAGGAAGGTTTTGAAATATTAGATAAATTAATTTGGCATTTGGAAACCTATGATGTAACAACAATTAGAGCAAGTGTTCCAATGTACTTTCTGTCCAAAGTAATTGCTGACTTAGGAATAAAAGTGGTGCTTTCAGGAGAAGGAGCCGATGAGATTTTTGGTGGTTATTTGTATTTTGGAAACGCGCCATCAGCTGAAGATTTTCAAAAAGAAACCATCGAACGTGTACAAAAATTATTTACCGCTGATTTGCTAAGAGCTGACAAATCTACTATGGCTCATGGCCTTGAAACTAGAGTTCCGTTTTTAGATAAAGAATTCTTAGATGTCGCGATTCGAATAAAAGCTGAAGAAAAAATGCCGAAAACGTATGGTGGCAAAGAAAAATATATATTGCGAAAGGCATTTGATACACCAGAAGATCCATATTTGCCGAATGAAGTTTTATGGCGACAAAAAGAACAATTTTCTGATGGAGTTGGCTATAATTGGATTGATCAGATGATAAAGTACTGTGCAACTCAAGTAAGTGATGAGCAATTATTAGGCGCCCCAACCGAATTTTTTTACAATACACCCACAACAAAAGAAGCATACCTCTACAGATCTATTTTTAATAAATATTTTCCACAAGTCAGCGCTGCGCAAACAGTTAGAAAATGGATTCCAAAATGGCAAGAAAATCTTGATCCAAGCGGTAGAGCTAATGCGGCTCATGTTCAAGCTGATTTTGGAATTGCTAAAAATAACAATGAAATTTAAAATAATAATTTGAATTGTCATTCTTATCGTAAGTCAAGTTTTAAATAATCGTCCGTTATTGGACATGGTTTCTGCACTTTGTTCCTTTATATCTGGGCAACTGCTAACTCATCGCAGGATTTCATTTTTATCTTTTATAAGCTCTAAATTAAAAACTAATAAAAGCAAGGCTTGATCTTTACCGCTCGATCAATTTACTAAGGGAAACTATCTAATTTAGCTAAATATATTTCATAATTTTAAAGAAATAAACTATTTTTTATTACTTTTATTCGCTCTTAACATCATAATAGTTAATTAGTTAGCTAAAATTTGCATCATCGTTACAGGCATTGATTTTCTAATGGGATTAAGATGGAATAAAATTTTAAAAGCTAAACAACACAATCTATATATTTTATTTTTAAAAAATTTGAGGGTTCAATTGTATTATTTTATTGAAATTATTAGAACTATTTAGTTCGATGTTTACGAACTTAAACTTTTAATTTCAATACATAAAGCAAGTAAGTCCTTTAATTACAAAAATATAGCAAAAACTTTCGTGTTCATATATTTCTAATGTGTTTTAAAAACCGACATTTTTTTGCTCTGATTTAATGAATGTCAAGAAAAAGTGTAATGAACTGGCTCTGGATTATGTAACGCATCTTGAAAGTGGCAAGCTAATTTTATAGTCAAATTAAAATTCTAAATTGATTAAATAGAGTTATAAACATAAATTAATGGAAATATGGAAATAGGTTTTTTTTCTTCAACCATTGTTCAAGTCGCAATATCAGTAATTATAAGCTGGGCGCTCTTCGCCTTATTGTGCAGTATGATTCATGAAGTTATAGTACGCTTAAAAAGTGAAAGAGGTCGTTTCTACAGAACCAAAATCAACGAAAAATTATTTGATGGATCTAATCAAATTAATTGGGGAATTTTGATTTACAATCACAGCTCTATCAAATTATTTACTAAATCTGAAAAAGCACCGCCGGTTGGAATCGATCCCAAAACAATGGCCGAAGTATTGGTTGATATAGTTGCAAATTGTCAAGCTGCGAAAATTTTGAAATTTAATCATCCAAATCAAGCTGCCCTCTTTCAGCAGAAATTATTAAACGATTTTGATTTTGCGACAACTAATTTAGGACAAAGTGATGTTATCGTAATGCTACGTAAAACTTTCGATAAGGCTAAAATAAAGGGGATTGAAAATCAATCTTTTAACGAAGAAAAAATTTACAGTATTCTCATCGATGAACTTACAATTTGGTTTGAGCAATTCAACAACAGAACATCGGCTTGGTATAAAAAATTATCTCAAAAACGCTTATTTGCGGTTGGATTTCTTGTTGCATTAGCTGCTAATGTCGATAGCGTTGCGTTGTTTGAATATTACAAAGGAAATCCCACCGCTAGGATAGCAATGATAGAATTTTACGCTAAAAATAAATTGCAATTAGAGGCTTTTAGTGTTAAATACAATACAGTAACTGAAGTTACACAAACAGATTCATTGGCATTGATCGACACAAAAGCAAACATTGCAGGACTAGCAAAACAAATGGATAGTTTAAAAAACGATCTCGAATTACCTATTGGATGGGATCAAGCTTTTCGTGAAACGATGAAAGTGAATTCTAATATAATTCAGCAAAACGCTGTAATTAGTAAAACAGATGGTACGCAAAAAGCACCTAAAAATTCCGGAGGTCTTATTTTTTTTGGCATTCCTCTTGCCGCCATACTATTTAAAATACTTGGCTTTATAATTTCGGCCTTTGCCGCTAGCATTGGCGCTCCTTTTTGGTTTGATTTACTTAAAAAAGCAACAACCGTTACTAGTACCATAATTAAAAAAGTCTAAGTCATGAATGATAAATATAAAAATGCACACACGCACATATTTACAATGCATAATGCACCGAAAGATTTTTTGCAGTTGTATATGCCGGCTTTTTTAGCAAAGCGCGTTGATACGTTTACTAATACTGAGGCAGGCGCATGGGTAATTCGTCAAGCAGCAAAACTTAATTCAGGAATGTTTAAGCGATATGCAACTTTTTTACAAATTGGAAAAAGCAGCGACCAAATCACCGTTTTTGAAAATCTGATGTCCCGTTATCCTAATGAAACGATGCAATTTATTACGCTGTGTCAAAATCTAGAATATCTCGGAGTAGGAAGATCAATCAGTGGTTTTGAAGGTCAAATAGAAGAGGTGCTAAGTATCAAAAAAACGTATCCCAATGATATCTTACCGTTTTTTGGGCTTGACCCAAGGTGGAAAAGTAACGGCACCGAAATAAGAAAAACAGTTGAAAGCTATTTTGAAACCAAAATCGAAGTAGGTGGAACCCAAGTTTATCCGTTCCACGGGTTAAAAATTTATTGCAGCACTGGACATTATATTTTCGATGAGAAACTTAAAGAAACCTTTGAGTGGGCGGCTGAAAATGGTGTACCTGTGATGTCACATTGCTATTATTTAGGCGGAATCTATAATTTTGATAAAAATTACATTAGTAATAATTTGAATATTTTTGATGTGTATGCAAATCAACGCTACATTGTTCCAAAATTTATAGAAGAAGGAAAATGGATTTCTCGCAAGTTGAACCTAAATCGTAAAGCAAATTGTCGTAAATCGTGTTCGTATTTTCTGGAGCCCTATTCCTATCAATCGATGTTGAATTATTTTGCAAACCGTCCCGATAAACTCAAAATATGTTTCGCACATTATGGAGGCGTCAACCAAATCAGAGCTTCGCTGGGTTTAGAGAAAGACAATGAACAAAAAGCACCTTACGGTGTGGCAAAAATAAATTGGTTTAATCAAGTTCAAAACTTAATGGCGCAACATCCTAATGTTTACGCTGATATTTCGTATAACGTGGCAGAAGCATTAGAAAAAAAGAACGGAAATAATTTATTGTATGATGTTTTTTTGAAAGAAGCTAAACAAACTTACGGCAACCAAATTCTTTTTGGCACTGATTATTTTATGACCGAAAAAGATAGCCTAGAGCAAGATGCTGTACAAGGATTTAGAAACTATGCTTCGCAAAACTACTTATCTAACGGTAATAATCTTTGGGAGCAAATGGCAAGGACTAATCCAAATCTATATTTAAAAAGTAAATATTATCCCTAAAATCTGGGAAAATAATATATTGTAGTAGAAAAACTAATTTTGTTGATTGATAAACTACAAGAATAATTAATATTTTTAAATATAAAAGTTAGTAGAACATCGAGGAGACAGAAAAAATAGCTAACACTGATATTGTTCAATAGAAGCGGCTATTTTGGAAATCATTTGCAGTCTACAAAATATAATTGCAATAAAAAACAGATCCTTTATCGATCAATTTATAATAGATTTTACATGCAAGTTGCTGCTTTATAAAAGGTTATAAAATTGATTGTAAAATATTAACAAATCCTTAATTCTTGTAGTACGAGTAAATGCCGTGGTGTTTAAAAGGATAAGAAAATTGCTAAAGCAATTGTAGACAATTAATAATTCCATAAACGATACAAAACGATCGAAAATGCTTTCAAATTTAGAAGTTTTTTTTTTAGTTTTAACTGAACAAATGTTAATAACTTAAAGGCTTTAAAAAGGATTTTAACGGTTATATAAATTGCGTTTTTATATATTTGCCTGTTAGACAAAAATTACATTTTTTTAGAATTGAAAATATGAGCGAAGAAATCAAGAAGGACAGTTATTCAGCGGATAGTATTCAGGCATTAGAAGGAATGGAGCATGTAAGAATGCGCCCGTCGATGTATATTGGAGATGTGGGAGTTCGTGGGTTACACCATTTAGTTTATGAAGTAGTAGATAACTCAATTGATGAAGCAATGGGAGGCCATTGTGACACAATTATAGTGGATATCAATGAAGATGGATCGATCACAGTTGAGGATAACGGTCGTGGAATTCCTGTTGGTATTCATAAAAAAGAAGGTGTTTCAGCACTTGAAGTGGTAATGACCAAAATTGGTGCTGGAGGGAAATTTGATAAAGATTCTTATAAAGTATCTGGTGGACTTCACGGTGTGGGTGTTTCTGTGGTAAATGCTTTATCAAATCATCTAAGAGCAACTGTTCATAGTAGTGATGGTAAAATATACGAGCAAGAATACGAAAAGGGAAAAGCATTGTATCCTGTTAAACAAATAGGGGAAACTACTAAAAGAGGAACGATTGTTACTTTTTATCCTGATCCAACTATTTTTACTCAAACAGTAGAGTATTCTTACGATACTTTATCGGCGAGAATGCGTGAATTGTCTTATCTGAACAAAGGGATTACGGTCACTTTTACCGATAAAAGAGAATTGGATAAAGATGGAAATTTCGTCTCTGAAATTTTTCATTCTGATGAGGGTTTAAAGGAATATATTAGATACTTAGATGGAAACCGTGAGCCTATCATTGCACACGTAATTTCTATGGATAATGAAAAAGGAGAAGTTCCGGTTGAGGTGGCATTAATTTACAACACTAGTTATACTGAAAATATATTCTCTTACGTAAACAATATCAACACACACGAAGGAGGAACGCATTTGCAAGGTTTTAGAACAGGTCTTACAAGATCTTTGAAAAAATACGCAGATGCCTCTGGAATGTTAGACAAATTAAAATTTGATATTTCAGGAGATGATTTCCGTGAGGGACTTACAGCTATTATTTCTGTAAAAGTTCAGGAACCACAATTTGAAGGACAAACCAAGACTAAACTGGGTAATAGGGAAGTTGTTTCTCCGGTTTCGCAAGCAGTTTCGGAAATGATTGAAAATTATTTGGAAGAAAATCCAAATGATGCTCGAATCATTGTTCAAAAAGTAATTCTTGCTGCTCAGGCGCGTCATGCTGCTAAGAAAGCTCGTGAAATGGTGCAACGTAAAACCGTAATGGGTGGCGGTGGATTACCAGGGAAATTATCGGATTGTTCAGAACAAGATCCTGCAAAATGTGAAGTATATCTTGTAGAGGGAGATTCGGCTGGTGGAACAGCAAAACAGGGACGTGATCGTGCTTTTCAGGCAATTTTACCATTGCGTGGTAAGATTTTGAATGTGGAGAAAGCAATGCATCATAAAGTTTTTGAAAACGAAGAGATTCGAAACATATTTACTGCTCTTGGAGTTACTGTTGGTACCGAAGAAGATAGTAAAGCCTTAAATATTTCTAAACTACGCTACCATAAAGTAATCATTATGTGTGATGCCGATGTCGATGGTAGTCACATCTCTACATTGATTTTGACATTCTTCTTTAGATTTATGAAGGAATTAATCGAGCATGGTCACATTTATATTGCAGCACCACCTTTATATTTAGTTAAAAAAGGAAACAAAAAAGAATATGCTTGGAATGACTTACAACGTGATCAAGCAAATGAAAGAATGGGCGGAAGCGCAGGAATTCAACGTTACAAAGGTCTTGGGGAAATGAATGCCGAACAATTGTGGGAAACAACTATGGATCCTAACTTTAGAACTTTACGTCAAGTGACCATTGACAGTTTAGCTGAGGCCGATAGAGTTTTCTCTATGTTGATGGGCGATGAGGTTCCACCAAGAAGAGAATTTATAGAGAAGAATGCCGTTTATGCAAATATTGATGCCTAACGATAAATAGTCGTTTGCAGCTGAAAAGAAATTAAATAAAAATATTAACTAAATTTAATTATAACCGAATAAACTTTAAAATATGAAAGTTACCATTGTAGGCGCAGGAAATGTAGGCGCAACTTGTGCAGATGTGATTTCTTATCGAGGAATTGCTAGTGAAGTTGTGTTGCTCGATATTAAGGAAGGTTTTGCTGAGGGTAAAGCATTAGATATTATGCAATGTGCCACTAATACAGGTTTTAATACAAAAGTATCAGGGGTTACTAACGATTACTCGAAAACTGCTGGAAGTGATGTAGTCGTAATTACATCAGGAATTCCAAGAAAACCGGGAATGACTAGAGAAGAATTGATAGGAATTAATGCAGGTATTGTAAAAACTGTAGCTGAAAATGTATTAAAACATTCTCCAGATACAATTATTGTGGTAGTTTCTAATCCTATGGATACAATGACTTATTTAGCATTGAAATCTACTGGATTGCCAAAAAACAGAATTATTGGAATGGGTGGTGCTTTAGACAGCTCTCGTTTTAGAACCTATTTGTCGTTGGCTTTGGATAAACCAGCAAATGATATTTCAGCAATGGTTATTGGTGGGCATGGTGATACGACTATGATTCCATTAACTCGTTTAGCTTCATATAACGGAATTCCAGTTTCTCAATTTCTTTCAGAAGAACAATTACAAAAAGTTGCTGCTGATACCATGGTAGGAGGCGCAACCCTTACTGGACTTTTAGGAACATCAGCTTGGTATGCTCCTGGAGCTTCAGTTGCTTTTTTAGTAGATAGTATTTTGAACGATCAAAAGAAAATGATTGCTTGTTCTGTTTTTGTAGAAGGCGAGTATGGACAAAATGATATCTGTATTGGTGTTCCATGTATCATTGGTAAAAATGGAATAGAAGAAATTTTAGCCATCGAACTTGATGAAACTGAAAAAGCATTATTTGCTAAAAGCGCAGACGCTGTTAGACAAATGAATGACGCCTTAAAAACGATTTTAGTATAATAATTACGCAATAGAAATGGAAGACTGCAACTTTGCAGTCTTTTTTCTTGAGATTAATGAATAAATAAATTGGTTAATCTTAGCGTTAATTATATATTTGCTCGGTTTAAAAAAAATTATGCGACTTGCTGGATTTCTTTCGATTAGTATAAAGAAATATAAAACGTTGCTGTATAGGGTTTAAAGCAAAAATAAATAAATAAAAAATAATTAATTTTTAGTAATAATGCAGAATAAAGGACTTATTAAATTTTTCGCAATTCTATTTGCATTGGTGAGTATTTACCAACTTTCTTTCACTTTTGTTGCAAGTAAAGTAAAAAACGATGCAAAATCTTTTGCTAATGGAGATTCTGAAAAGGAAGTTAAATATTTAGACTCCATAGGTAAGGAGAGCGTATTTAATCTCGGTTTTACCAATTTTACTTTCAATGAAGTTAGTGATAAACAAATCAACAAAGGTCTTGACTTAGAAGGAGGAATAAATGTTATTCTTCAAATTTCAGTTAAAGACATATTAAAAGGATTATCTAATAATTCTAAAAACCCAGTTTTCAACAAGTCTTTGGCTGATGCAACTGCAAATCAAAAAGGAAATCAAACTTATCTAGATGCTTTTTACGACGCTTTTGATGCAAATTCAAAAGGAACTGTAAAGCTTGCTTCTCCCGATATTTTTGCAAACAGAAGTTTGCAAGGTGAAGGTGGTGTTGATTTCCAAATGTCGGATGCAGATGTAAAAAAGGTAATCTCTAGAAAAGTTGATGAATCGGTAGAAAGTGCTTTTGGAGTACTTAGAAAACGTATCGATAAATTTGGTGTAACACAGCCTAACATTCAAAAATTAGGAGAATCAGGAAGAATTCTAGTAGAACTTCCAGGTGCTAAAGATGTTGATAGAATCAAAAAGTTATTACAAAGTACAGCTCAATTAGAGTTTTGGGAAACCTATAAAATTGAAGAGATAGGGAATTTCTTGATGGCTGCTAATGAGACATTGAAAAAAACGGAGATTAAAACTACTGAGGTAAAACCGGTTGTCAAAGACTCGTTAAGTGCCTTATTGTCTGACGGTAAAGATTCAGCTGTTGCTTCAAAAGGAAATAATCCATTATTAGATAAAATAATTGGTCAAGGTGGCGGTCCTGTTTTAGGTTTATTTTCACCAAAAGACACTGCTGTTGTAAATGGTTATTTGAAAAGAGCTGACATTAGAATTTTGTTAGCTGGAGATCAACGTTATGCTAAATTTGTTTGGGGTATTCCAACTCCTATAAAAGACGAAAAAGGTAAAGATATCGATGCTGTAGAATTGTATGCATTAAAAGGAAATAGAGATAATGTTCCTGCAATGAGCGGTGGTGTTGTAACTGATGCAAGTGATACTTTTGACCAATTGGGAAAACCAGCTGTTTCTATGCAAATGAATGGGCAAGGAGCAAAATCTTGGGAAGAGTTAACAGGAAGGGCATATACTCAAAAAAGTAATATTGCTATCGTTCTTGATGATGTCGTTTATTCTGCTCCAGGAGTTTCTAGTGGACCAATTTCAGGTGGAAGATCTGAAATTTCTGGTGCATTTGATGTAACACAAACTAAAGATTTAGCGAATGTTTTAAGAGCAGGTAAATTACCAGCTGCTGCTGATATCGTTCAGTCAGAAGTGGTAGGACCATCATTAGGACAAGAAGCTATTGATAACGGTACAAATTCTGCAATCATAGGATTACTTATCGTTTCACTTTGGATGATGATTTATTATGGTAAAGCGGGTTGGTACGCTAATATTGCATTGGCGGTTAACTTACTTTTCTTATTTGGAATTCTTGCAAGTATTGGTGCAGTGCTAACTTTACCTGGAATTGCTGGTATCGTTTTAACAATGGGTACTGCTGTAGATGCGAATATTATTATCTATGAAAGGGCGAAGGAAGAGTTAAGAGATGGTAAAACACTTGAGCAAGCTATTAAAACTTCATATAGTTGGACCGGTGCAATGTCATCGATTACTGATGCAAATGTGACGCACATTTTAACTGGAGCTGTCTTATTTATATTTGGTTCAGGGCCTATTAAAGGTTTTGCTACTACGTTGTTAATTGGTATTGTAACTTCATTGTTTACCTCTATTTTTATAGCTCGAATATTTATTGACTGGAACATTAACAAAAAGAATAATTTGACATTTGTGACCAATTTCTCTAAGAATATGTTCACTAAGTTTAATTTTGATTTCCTAGGCAAAAAGAAAATGACGTATATCATTTCTTCAATTATTGTAATAGTAAGTTTTTCATCATTGGCAATTAATGGTTTAGATCAAGGAGTCGATTTTGTAGGTGGAAGAACTTTCCAAGTGCGTTTTGAAAAACCAATTGAAACTGAAACTGTAAAAGCAGAATTAGCGCAAGTATTTGATGGCAGTGCTGAAGTAAAAGTTTTTGGTAGTGATAACCAATTAAAAATTACTACTAAATATAAAGTACAAGAGTCAGGAAGTAAAGCTGATGAAGAAGTAAATAAATTGTTGTTCACAACTTTAAAAAAGCATTTTTCTGCTAATATGACTTACGAAAAATTTGTAAATGCCTATGATGGAAAAAATCTAGGAATTTTGCAAGCGTCTAAAGTAGGGCCAACAGTTGCAGAAGATATTAAAACTAATGCTTATTGGGCTGTAATAGGAGCAATGGCTTTGGTATTCTTATATTTAATGATCAGTTATAGAAAATGGCAGTATAGTTTAGGTGCAATTGCTGCTGTTGCGCATGATGTTATTTTTGTATTAGGAATTTACTCTCTGTGTTATAAATTCATGCCTTTTGGAATGGAGATTGATCAGCATTTTATCGCTGCAATCCTTACTGTTATTGGATATTCAATGAATGACACCGTTATTGTATTTGATAGAGTTCGTGAATTTCTAGCTGGAAAAACAAAAGGTAATTTCTCTGAAATTGTAAACCAGTCAGTTAATACTACAATGTCTAGAACCATTAATACATCGTTGACAATGATTGTGGTTTTATTAATTATGTTCATCTTTGGAGGAGAATCTATTAGAGGATTTATATTTGCGATGTTGATTGGTATTTTAGTAGGTACTTATTCTTCATTATTTATAGCTACTCCAATACTAGTGGATACAATTTCTAAAGAAGATAAGAAAAGAGTTGAAAATTCACATTTAGAAGCTTAAAATAAAGTTTTTAGAATAGATAAAAAAAGAGATTCAACGAAAGTTGAATCTCTTTTTTTTTAGATATAAATGATTACTCAGAATTCTCAATAATAAGTTTTCGTTTAAAAGAGTATTGTTTTTGAAGTTGTAATTCAAACAGAAGTAAAAGTTTTAATTTTTACATTCAAGTAATCCAACAATTATTAATTTTAACTTTTTTACAAATAGCTAAGATGTTTTGAGATTTGATAATATATTATAGATCTTCTTCATTTCTGCAGTTTCTAAAAAAGTTAGATTTACAAAAGATGAATATTTTAAAAATTGAGATATTACAATTATAACTGATCAAAATTTATAAATTCTAGGAAATCTTAAAATTGTATGATTAAAATTTCCTAGAATATAATATGTCCAAGTCGTATTCTTTTTACTGCCAGCCACCGCCTAATGCTTTATACAAATTAATTATTGCTTGATGCTGCATTTTTTTTGTAGTAATTAAATTGATCTTTGACTCTAATGCAGTGCGCTGGGTCAACAAAACCTCTAAATGGGTTGCTCTACCAGACTCAAATAAATCATTAGCAATCTCAGTTGATTGAGTATAAAAATATACTTCTTGGTTTTTTAACTCATATAATTTTTCTAGATTATTAATGTTCCATATTTCGTTGGCCACTTCTACATATCCATTCAAAATAATTTTTTGGTAGTTCAGCAAGGCTTCTGTTTGCTTTGCTTTTGCAGTATTAAATTTTGCTTTAATGGCACTCCGATTTAATAAGGGAGCAGTCAAATTTCCAAAAATAGTGTATGCTAATGATTGTGGTGACTGAAATAGCAATGCAGTATTGAATGCCTGATAACCTATACTTCCATTCATCACAAATGACGGATAAAAAGCTGCTTTGACTGATTTTACATCAAATTTAGAAGCCGCTAATTCCAATTCTGGGTGCCTGATATCAGGTCTGTTTTGAAGTAATTGTGAAGGTATTCCCAAATTAATCGCAACAGTATCGTAAGTATTAAATTTACTTTTATTCCGCACAATCGTTGTTGGGAATTGACGACACAAGAAATTCAGTTTATTCTCAACTATTGTAATTTGCTGGAGAATTTCAAATTCAAAACCTTTTGAGTTTGAAACTTGGCCTTCAAATTGTTTTACCGGTAGTTCATTTAAAACAGCTGCTTCTTTTTTTACACGGATAATATCCAGTGTCGCTTGTTGTATAATGATTGTTTCTCATGATATCCAACTCATTGTTAAGTGCTAGTAATTCAAAATAAGTGAAAGCAACTTCGGCAATTAGCGAAGTTTGAATAGCATTTTGGCCTTCTAAAGTTCCAGTAAAACCCGCAATTGCTGCTTTTTTATTGGTAAGTAGTTTGTCTTAAACATCTTGTCCGCTCCTCAACGTTTCCAACTTTAAGGTTGTGTTTTTCAGTTTTTAATTGTCAAAACGCTCTTGTTACATATTGGAACTAATAGTAACAAATTAGTGTTCTTCGTAGAAAGTCCTAGCCATTTACACAAACTTTTGATTTTGGAATTAGCGCAAAATCAATTTTTTTTGGTCAAAAAACTATTAAAACAGCCAGCAATTATCTAATTTATCTAATTGCCTAATTACCTATTTAGTTTATATTTGCAATTCAAAATAAATCAATACTATGTTCGATAATTTAAGCGATAAATTAGACAAAGCCTTTCATATATTAAAAGGTCACGGAAAAATCACGGAGATAAATGTAGCCGATACTCTGAAGGAAGTTCGTAGAGCTCTGCTTGACGCCGATGTTAACTTTAAAATAGCTAAAGATTTTACCACAAAAGTTAAAGAAAAAGCGCTAGGTCAAGATGTACTTACAACTCTTCAGCCGGGGCAGTTGTTAGTAAAGCTTGTTAAAGATGAACTAACAGAATTAATGGGTGGAGATGTTGCAGGAATCAATCTTTCTGGAAATCCAACGGTTATTTTGATGTCTGGACTGCAAGGTTCAGGAAAAACAACTTTCTCTGGAAAATTAGCTAATTATCTTCTTAATAAAAAAAATAAAAAACCCTTATTAGTTGCTTGTGATATTTATCGTCCGGCTGCGATTCAGCAATTATATGTTGTAGGAGATTCGATAGGTGTTGAAGTCTACTCTGAACCAGAAAATAAAAATCCAGTTGAAATTGCTCAAAACGCAATCAAACACGCTAAAGCAAATGGATTTAATGTTGTTATTGTCGATACTGCCGGCCGTCTAGCTGTTGATGAGGAAATGATGAACGAAATTGAACGCGTTCATAAAGCGATTCAACCGCATGAAACCTTATTTGTAGTGGATGCAATGACAGGTCAAGATGCTGTAAATACAGCAAAAATATTTAACGATAGATTGAATTTTGATGGTGTCATCTTAACTAAATTAGATGGTGATACACGTGGTGGAGCGGCACTTTCGATAAAAACCATTGTTAATAAACCTATTAAATTTGTAGGTACAGGCGAAAAGATGGATGCTATTGATGTTTTCTATCCTATTCGTATGGCCGAAAGAATTTTAGGAATGGGTGACGTTGTAACTTTGGTCGAAAGAGCTCAGGAACAATTTGATGAAGATGAAGCTAGAAAAATCCAAAAGAAAATTGCCAAAAATGAATTTGGTTTTGATGATTTCCTTTCTCAAATTCAGCAGGTAAAGAAAATGGGTAATATGAAAGACTTGGTAGGAATGATACCAGGTGCATCAAAAGCCATGAAAGATGTAGAAATAGAAGACGATGCTTTCAAACACATTGAGGCAATTATTCATTCTATGACTCCCATTGAAAGAAGTAAGCCGACTTTAATTGACGTGAAAAGAAAAGCGCGAATTGCTAAAGGATCTGGAACGAAGATTGAACAAGTAAATCAATTGATGAAGCAGTTTGAGCAAATGAGCAAGATGATGAAAATGATGCAAGGTCCTGGTGGGAAAAACTTAATGAAAATGATGGGTGGAATGAAAGGCGGAATGCCAGGAGGAATGCCCGGAATGAGATAATACTTATCTAAGGTTTAAACTTTCATTAATGAAACTTTAAACCTTATTTTTTTTGACAAACAACTACAACTATATTCAATGAAGATGTATTTATTGTAAGTTCCAAAAGAATTAAAATAAAACAGATTCGTGTTTTAAACTAAAATCAAAATGCAACTACTAGACGGGAAAAAAACGGCAGAAGACATAAAAATTGAAATCGCTGTCGAAGTTCAAAAGATGAAGGATAAAGGGGAAAAAGTTCCCCATTTAGCAGCCATAATTGTTGGTAACGATGGCGCAAGTTTAACGTATGTGGGAAGTAAAGTCAAAGCTTGCGAAAGAGTTGGTTTTGAATCTACATTAGTAAAAATGCCAAGCACTATCACTGAAGTTGAATTACTGAAAAAAATAAAGGAATTAAATGATAATGATGAAATAGATGGCTTCATTGTGCAGTTGCCTTTACCAGAGCAGATCAACGAACAAAAAGTATTAATGGCCGTTGATCCAAACAAAGATGTGGATGGTTTTCATCCAGAGAATTTTGGCAAAATGGCCTTAGACATGAGCACGTTTATTCCAGCAACGCCTTTCGGGATATTAGAATTATTAGAAAGATACGGAGTAGAAACTAAAGGAAAACATACAGTAGTTATTGGACGAAGTCATATTGTAGGAAGACCAATGAGTATATTAATGGGAAGAAAAGGGTTTCCTGGGAATTCAACCGTTACACTTACACACAGTTACACTAAAAATATTGAAGACATTACCATTCAAGCAGATATCATTATTACAGCACTTGGTGTTCCTAATTATTTAAAAGCTAATATGGTGAAAGATGGCGTAGTAGTAATTGATGTAGGTATCACTCGTGTCCCAGATGAATCTAATGAAAAAGGATATGTAATTACAGGTGATGTAGATTTTGAAGAAGTGAGTAAAAAATCATCGTTTATTACTCCAGTTCCAGGTGGAGTGGGACCTATGACTATTGCAATGTTATTGAAAAACACACTTTTAGCACGGGAAATGAGACGTAATAAATAGAGTTTTTTGCGGATAATTGTTATATTTAAAAGCGTTTCAAACCATTGAAACGCTTTTTTTGTACTATCAATAATCACCTCTCTTTTTAAACCTTGGATCGTCTCTTTTTATAAATTCGGTTCTTCTTTTTACAACAGGTTCCGGTTTAGGTAGGCTTGCTTCTTCAGTTTTACTGGAAGGCTCAATAAGTTCATTTAACTCTTTAATCTCCGCATCGGTTAAATCACGAAACCTTCCCACGGGAACATCTAATGAAATGTTGATAATTCGGATGCGTTTTAAAGCAACGACGTCATAACCTAGATATTCTGTCATCCTTCTAATTTGGCGATTTAAGCCTTGCGTCAAAATAATTTTAAAAGTAGTGGAACTGATTTTTTCTACTTTGCATTTTTTAGTAACGGTATCCAAAATAGGAATTCCATTCCCCATTTTTTCAATAAAACGATCTGTGATTAATTTATTTAAAGTTACTGTATATTCTTTTTCGTGATTGTTTCTAGCACGTAATATTTTATTAACGATATCGCCATCATTGGTCATAAAAATTAATCCTTCCGATGCTTTATCTAAACGACCAATAGGGAAAATACGTGATGGATAATTAATATAATCTACAATATTATTACGAACTTCTAAATTTGTCGTGCATTCAATCCCAACGGGCTTATTAAAAGCAAGGTAAACAGGTTTCTCATTTTTTTCACGAATTAATTTCCCATCGATGCGCACTTCATCATCAGGTGAAACCTTTGTCCCGAGTTCAGGAACAATTCCGTTAATGGTTACTCTACCTTCTTCAATTATTTTATCGGCTTCACGACGAGAGCAAAAGCCTGTTTCGCCTATAAATTTATTGAGCCGTTTTAGATTTTCTTCCATGGTGCAAAAATAGGTAATTAGAAAATTAGTTAATTAGAAAAATAGATAATTTGCTGACTAGATAAAAACTTATTTAGTTACAAATTTAAATTCGATTAAGTTTTGCTGAAGAGGAACTTACTCACTTTTTCATATAAATCAGCGTCATGCAATTTATGACCTAATCCTTTGGTTTGCTCAAATTGAACATCTTTCCATGCGTCGGCAATTTTTTTTCCTTCGCTAAATAAAACAACAGTGTCATCAATATCATGCGCTAATAAACCTTTTACTTTTATTTTTGAGACAAATTGCTTAGAAGCAAACTCCTTTAAATCAAGATCTAAAACTTTTGTATATTTATTTTCTAGTGATTTCGTAACTTTTTTATTTAAACTTAGGAGGTTAATAAAGTTAGCTAAAATGATTGTAAAATCACTTGGAGCACCTAGAATAACCATTTTTTGAATAGTCGGATTTTGATATTTATATTGATAATACAAGCTGGTTTGTCCTCCCATAGAATGTCCAATTAAATATTGAGGTGAATATCTTTTTGCAACAATATCAATAAATTCAGCATATTTTGGAACTGTGAATTCTTTGCCGTTCGACAATCCCTGGCCTGGGCCATCTATTGCAATTACTGTACTCCTTGATTGTATTAAATAAGGCAGCATTTTTTTCCATCGAGAAGAGTTGCTTTCCCAGCCATGTATCAGCATAATAATGTTTTCATTCCCTTTCCAAATGTAAGTCTGAATTACATTTCCATTTTCAACAATAGTTTCTAAAATAGCAGTTTGTAATGTTTTAGGAAGATTACTTGCAGTAATTTTACCCTTTTTAGGTTCGCTAAAATGACCGTGTGCAATTTGGATCGCCTTTTTTGGAAATAGGTACATCAGCATGTTAATATAAGTCCCTACTGATTTAGTCAATAAAAAATAAAATGTTTTTTTCATGTATAAATTTATCAAACGTGCAAAACGAAAAAAGTCTGCATTGCAGACTAATATTATATAAAAAAAGTCCCGATCTGAGTCGGGACCTAAATTATTTAAAACTTAGCAAATAGTTGCTCCATTTTTTCTTTTTCTTCATCGGCTAATGTGCTATCGACCAAAATTCTTCCAGAATGCTCATCTGTTATAATTTTCTTTCGCGAAGCAATTTCAACCTGTGTTTGTGGCGGGATTGTAAAAAACGACCCTGCAGATGCACCTCTTTCAATTGAAACAACAGCTAATCCGTTACGAACACTTGATCTAATTCTAGTGTAAGCTTTCAATAAGCGCTCTTCAATTAAATCTTGATATTCTGCTGATTTCTCTGATAAAAATGCCTCTTCTTTTGCCGTTTCTGCCATTATAGCATCTAGCTCTGATTTTTTGTGTTTCAAGTGATTTGATTTTGCTTCTAATTTCTCTTTAGAATTTAAAATCACTTCTTTCTTGTGTTCAATAGAAGCTTTCATTTCTTTAATTTGCTTTTCAGACAATTGAATTTCTAATTCTTGAAATTCAACTTCTTTAGTCAACGAATTAAATTCTCTGTTGTTGCGAACAGTTTCTTGCTGCTTAGTATATTTTTTGATGGCTTCTTTATGCTCATCAATGGCATTCTTTTTTACTTTGATCAGATTCTCGACAACCTCAAGCTCTCCCTTCAATTTCTCTGATCGTGTGCTTAAACCAGCCACTTCATCTTCTAAATCTTCTACCTCTAAAGGAAGTTCTCCTCTTACATTTCTAATTTCGTCAATTCTAGAGTCAATCAGTTGTAAATCGTAAATCGCTCTTAACTTGTCCTCAACACTTAATTCTTTCGTATTCGCCATATTCTATAAGTACTTAACTGGATTTGAATTTTCTTCTGCTAAAATAACTGCAAAATTAAGGATTTTTTTTCGAAGATACTCTACAATATAATTTTTTGTATAGCGTTCGCTTTCAAAATGTCCAATATCGGCTAATAAAAGCCTGTTTTCGGCTTCATAAAACTGATGGTACTTTAAATCAGCAGTTAAAAAGACGTCAGCTCCAGCTTGAATTGCATTTTTTATTGCAAAACTTCCAGCTCCCCCTAAAACAGCTACTTTTTTTACTTGTTTGCCTAAAAAGCTAGAATGGCGAATTCCATCAGCTTGCATTTTTTCTTTTACAAATAGTAAAAAGTCTTGCTCTTGCATTGGGATTTCCAATTCACCCATCATTCCTAGTCCAATGTTTTGATGTTCGTTTTGTAAATCATAAATTTCATAAGCGACTTCTTCATAAACATGACTTTGAAACAAGGCTTTCAAAATTTCAATTTCTCGATGTTTTTCGAAAGTGACTTCAATTTTGATTTCTTCAGTTTGAACAAATTCAAATCGTTCCCCTATTTTTGGATCGCTTTGTTCATTACCCTTAAAAGTCCCTATGCCCTTTGAATTAAAGCTGCAATTTTCATAATTTCCTATATTTCCAGCTCCAGCAGCAAATAAAGCGTTCCTAACTTGTTCCGCATTTTCAGGAATAGTGAAAGTTATTAATTTCTTAATAAAACGCTGTTTGGGAATTAGAACTTTATTGTTTACTAAACCTAAAGCATCACAGAAAATTTTATTGACTCCATATTGATGATTGTCTAAAGCGGTGTGGATAGCATAAATGGCAACATCATTTTTTATTGCTTTTATCACCGCACGTTCTACATAATTTTTACCCGTAATTTTTTTCAATCCAGAAAATAAAATTGGATGAAAACAGACAACCAAATTACATTGCTTAGCTATTGCCTCATCAATTATATTTTCTAATGCATCATGACAAACTAATATTCCGGTCGCTTCTGATTCTTGATCACCAATTAATAAACCAACGTTGTCAAAATCTTCGGCATAGGCGAGTGGTGCCATTTCTTCAAGTACAGCTATAATTTCTTTTATTTTCATTTTATAGTAAAATTATTATTTTCAATTTTATAACAGTCAATCGTATATTTAGGTGTTCAATTTGCCCTTTGTATCCCATAAAAACTTTCGCCCGTATTTGTATTTTTCGCAGTTTTTTCCTAATCTCGCATTTATAATAACAGCTACACCTTTTTTTCTTGCTTTTGCATTTTCAGTAACGCCTTTTGCTTTATCATTTTTTTGCAATTGGCTGTGTAGAAAGTTTTACTAAAGCTAAGAATGAAATGTAAAAACAACAAGACCAAATATAAATCATTTGATGAAATAAAAAGGATTAAATTCGTCGTTTCAGATCAAATTGCTATTTTCGCGCTATGAACTTTCTTAGAAAAATACTCTTTCCTTTCTCCATTTTATATGGTTTGATTACGTGTATTCGGAATATTCTATTTGATAATGATATTTTAAAATCACATTCATTTGATGTGCCTATTATTGCTGTTGGGAATCTAAGTGTTGGAGGCACTGGTAAAACTCCTCAAATTGAATATTTGATTCGGTTGCTGTGTGATAAATATAAAGTTGCAACTCTAAGTCGGGGTTATAAAAGGCAATCTTCTGGTTTTATTTTGGCACAAACCAATACTACTGCAGCAATTCTAGGTGACGAGCCTTTTCAATTTTTTAATAAATTCCCAAATATTCAAGTTGCAGTTGATGCCGATCGAAAAAAAGGTATCGAACAATTGCTTTTGCAAAAAAACAAACCAGACATTATTTTGCTGGACGACGCTTTTCAACACCGAAAAGTCAAAGCAGGATTATACATTTTACTAACTTCGTACGGAGATCTTTATGTAAATGATTTTATTTTGCCCACCGGAAACTTACGTGAAAGTAGCAGTGGTGCTCAGCGAGCCTCTATAATTATTGTTACAAAATGCCCTTCCTCGCTTTCAATTGAGGAACAACAAATGATCAGAAATAAGTTAAAACTTTCCGAAAAACAAGAATTATATTTTACTTTTATCAGTTATGATAATTTTATCCTAAGCGAAAGTCGCAAAGTGAAAGTTGATGAAATTAAAACAACTCCCAAAGTACTACTTGCAGGAATTGCAAAGCCAGATTCATTTTTTGCCTTTTTTGATAATAAAAATGATATCTGTTTGTCTTTTCCAGATCATCATCATTTTACAGATAAAGACATTTTAAAAATTAAAAATTTAGCTCAAAACAAAATCATTATTTCGACCGAGAAAGATTATGTAAGATTAAAAGGAATTTTACCAGGCGGACAACTTTTTTATTTACCAATACAAAGTCGTTTTCTTTCCAAATCTGCATCCTCGGGGGATAATTTTGATAAAACAATTTTAAATTATGTGGGAACAAGTTCAAGAAACCGTTAATTTTATTAACGAGAAAATCAATTTCAAGCCAGAATATGGTGTAATATTAGGATCGGGATTAGGCAGTTTTACTGAAGAAATGAACGTAGAACATTCTTTGCCTTACGATGAAATTCCAAATTTTCCGGTATCAACTGTTCAAGGTCATAAAGGTGCGTTAGTTTTTGGAACAATTGGCGATAAAAAAGTAGTGGCAATGCAAGGAAGATTTCATTTTTATGAAGGATATTCGATGACCGAAGTTACTTTTCCAGTGCGTGTGATGAAATTTTTAGGTGTGCAGAAATTAGTAGTTTCTAATGCATCCGGTGGTGTAAATCCAAATTATAAAGTGGGCTCCATTGTTATGATTACAGATCACATTAATATGACACCAGAACACCCTTTACGTGGAAAAAATGACGAACGTTTTGGACCGCGATTTGTAAATATGAGCGAACCGTATTCTAGAAAAATGATTGCGAAAACAACTGAGTTAGCGCAACAGCTAAATATTGAGGTGCAGGAGGGAATATATTTAGGATTGCAAGGACCAACATTTGAAACATTAGCCGAATATAAAATGGTAAAAATTCTCGGTGCTGACTGCGTAGGAATGTCAACTGTTCCAGAAGTTATTGTTGCGCGTCATATGGATTTAGAAACTTTTGGAATATCAGTAATTACGGATATGGGTAACGAAGAAAGTATCGGTACAATCTCTCATGATGAAGTTTTAGAAGCTGCTAAAGCCGCAGAACCAAAAGTTAGAAGTTTAATTAAGGAGTTAATTCTAAACTACTAGAATTTTAAATGTGCTCAGCAATTACAGTATAAAATTCCTCTGGGATGAACGGTTTTGTGATCACTTCATTCATTCCAAAGGATAATAACATTTCTCTGTTTTCGTGAAGTGATATGGCAGTCAAAGCAATTATAGGAGTAATTTTATCAAAATTGCGAATCATTTCTGCTGCAATCGTTCCGTTAATTCCTGGGAGATGAACATCCATCAAAATCAAATCAAATTTATTATGTCTCGCTGAATGAATTGCATCTTCACCATTGTCAATGATTTCACAAATTATATTTTTATTGTGAAGCATTTTTTTGGTAATCATTTGGTTGATTTTATTATCTTCAACTAATAATATTTTTTTATTTTTTAGTTTTTCATTATAATCAATTTTTGACAGTTTAACCACAGGTAATAGCTGCTCACCAATTTGAAAAGCTAAGTTAAACGAAAACGTACTACCTTGATTTACAACACTTTTTACGCTTATTTTTCCACCAAGTATTTTTATTAATTTCTTGACAATCGTTAATCCTAATCCTGTTCCACCATATTTACGGTTAACTTCGATTGAACCTTGAGAAAAACTTTCGAAAACACTTTCTAATTTATCTTCTGGTATCCCAATACCCGTATCGCTGATTTCAAAATATAAATTTGCCTCCTCTTCAGAACTGTCGGTTTGTTTTACAATTACTTTAACTTCACCATTTTTACTAAATTTTAAAGCATTATTTATTAAGTTTAAAATTATTTGAGACAATTTAGTTGGATCACCAATCAAATAATCTGGAATCGCACGATCAATTTCGAAAATCAAACTATTTTTATTGGTTAAAGCGAGCTCTTTTAGCGAATTTCGAATACCTGATAAAAGTACTTTTAAATCAAAATTTATTTCCTCGATTTGGGTGCTGTGAGATTCAATTTTATTTATTTCTAAGATTTCATTAATAAATCTTGTTAAATAATCTCCAGAAAATTTTAGAGAAGATAAATAATCCATTTGAGTTTTTCGGGGATTTTCCTCTAGTAATAAATGTGCAATTCCGTTAATTGCGTTCAACGGTGTGCGAAGTTCGTGGCTTACTGTTGAGAGAAACTCTGCCCTTGCCTGCGATGCCTTTTCCGCTTTATTCTTCGCAATTTCTAATTCGTTATTCTTATCTTGAAGTAATAAGTTAGACTGAATTCTTATTTTGTTGTTTTTATATAAGGAAAGACTCAACAAAGACAAAATTGAAATGATAGCAATAGCAAAAATACTAATCAGTTTAGAGAATTTAGCGGTTTTCTCTTGCTCTTTTATTGCTTGTGCAGTTTTAATAACTTCCTTTAAGCTTTCTGCCTCTTGAAATTTTGTGTAGTCATCTATTCCAAGTCGTAAACTGTTTCTTATAGAAATGCTCTCGTTGACATTGATATGTTGCTTTAAATAAGAATACGCCGTTTTTTTATCTAGCATTCTCTCAAAAACGTTACTCAGTGCAAGTAATAACTTAGATCTTTGTTCAAAATTTTCTGAAAATCCATTTAATTGCAAACCTTTTTTAAAATAATTGTTAGCTAAGAAAAGGCGGTTATTTTTTTCTTCAATTACGCCCATCTGATAAAAAGCCTCCGATCTAGTATCTAAAACTATAAGATCATTTGGCAATACAAGTATAGCTTTGAAAATTGGCAACGCAAGATCCATTCTGTTTTTAGCAGCATAAATTTTACCTTTTTGTAAACTAATTAGTGGTAGTGCTTCTTTTGCATCAAGAAACGTAAGAATTACTTTGCTGATATTAAAGTAGAGATTAGCTCGCTCGAAATTTTTTGTAGCCATAAAACATAAACCTAACGTGTAATATGCTGCTGCTTGTTTTGTGTTTTGTTCTTGTTTCGAAAACAAAACAATACTTTTTGATAGTGATGC
This sequence comes from Flavobacterium micromati, assembly GCF_900129585.1. Taxonomy (GTDB): domain Bacteria; phylum Bacteroidota; class Bacteroidia; order Flavobacteriales; family Flavobacteriaceae; genus Flavobacterium; species Flavobacterium micromati. Next base: position 214,230 of record NZ_FQWF01000002.1, on the reverse strand, counting down.
GATAGCATCGTTGTACTTATTTATGTTAAAATATAACTTTCCTAATTTATAATTTTCAGAAGCTTGGACAGCATTATTATCCTTCTCTTCTGCTGCAATAATCGCTTTCTTCGTTAGTGCTAAAGCCTCTCTATAATTATTATTTATAACAACAGGGTAATTTGATCCGCTATAGTACGCAAAGCGATCTGCACTCTCTGATTTTTGAGAGTACAATATTGTGTTTAAAAAAAGTAAGTAAACACAGATCCATTTCATTTGCTACCGGTTTTTTTTATTTGCTTTTGATGTTTGTCAATTTAATTAAGTCAATAATTCTAGAGGAATATCCTATTTCATTATCGTACCAACCTACTACTTTTACCATTTTTTCGATAACGGAGGTTAGTTGTGCATCAAATATACATGAATTTCTATTGCCAATAACATCGACGGACACAATTGGATCTTCAGTGTATTCTAAAATGCCTTTTAGCGTAGTGTTTGCCGCAGTTTTAAATGCTAAATTTATTTCTTCAATAGTAACCGCTCTATTTACATTAAAGGTGATATCAGTCAAAGAACCATCGGGAACCGGTACTCTTATACCGCAACCGCCAATTTTCCCTTCGAATTCTGGGAATATTTTTGTCAAAGCTTTTGCAGCGCCTGTTGTTGTAGGAACTATAGACTGACTCGCGCCGCGCGCTCGACGTAAGTCTTTGTGCGGTTGATCGTGCAAACTTTGATCTGTTGTATAAGAATGAATTGTTGTAATATATGCTTGCTTTATTCCACAAAGTTCATCAATAACTTTCATCATTGGTGCGGCATTATTTGTAGTACAACTAGCGTTAGAAATTATTGTTTCGGTGCCATCAAGGATTTTGTCATTCACACCAAGAACTACCGTTTTTATAGAGTCACATTCAGAGGGAGCAGAAAGAATTACTTTTTTGGCACCAGCCAAAATATGCGCATTCAATTCATCAAATGTTTTGAATTTCCCCGTTGATTCAATAACGTAATCAATGTTAATACTTTTCCAGTCAAGATTAATAATCTTCTTTTCATGAAAAAATAAATACTGTTTTCCATCAACAATAATCCCCTTGTCATCACTGCTCACAGTATATGGTAAAACCCCGTGAATACTATCGTATTTTATTAAATGAGCCATTGTTTTTGTGTTAGCAACATCATTTATGGCAATGACTTCAATTTCGGGATGGTTTATAAGTAATCTAAATAAATTTCGTCCTATTCTTCCAAAACCGTTAATAGCAATTCTTGTTTTCAATTTTTTAATTTTTTTCCTTTTTAAGTGGTAGAGGATTATAGAATATGTTTTTGAGCTTTGTATGATGATCGCACTAATGGTCCGCTTTCAACGTGACGGAAACCAAGTTCTAAACCATACTTTTCATATTTTTCGAATTGTTCAGGAGTAATAAATTCTTTAACTGGCAAGTGTTTTTTACTAGGTTGCAAGTACTGTCCAATTGTTACAATATCAACATTTACAGCGCGTAAATCACGCATCGTTTGATACACTTCCTCTTCAAGTTCACCTAGGCCAAGCATAATCCCCGACTTAGTTCTATTAATTCCTTTTTCTTTTAAATAGCGTAAAACTTCTAAACTTTTATCATATTTTGCTTGAATTCGCACTTCACGAGTCAACCTACGCACAGTTTCTACATTATGTGAAACTACTTCAGGGTTAGCCTCGACAATGCGATCAATATTTCTTTCATTGCCTTGAAAGTCAGGAATCAATGTTTCTAGCGTAGTAGTAGGATTCATTCTTCTAATGGCTTTTACCGTCTCAATCCAAATGATAGAACCGCCATCTTTCAAGTCATCTCTATCCACGCTGGTAATTACGGCATGTTTTATCTTCATGATTTTGATAGAACGCGCCACTTTCTCTGGTTCATCCCAATCAACCGTTTCAGGTCGTCCCGTTTTTACACCACAAAAACCGCATGAACGCGTACATATATTTCCTAATATCATAAATGTCGCCGTTCCTTCGCCCCAGCATTCGCCCATATTAGGGCAACTGCCTGAAGTACATATTGTATTCAAGCTATATTTATCAACTAAACTGCGGAGTTCAGTATATTTCTGGCCTATTGGAAGTTTTACCTTCAACCATTTTGGCTTGGCTAATGGTTGTTCAGTTTTATTGAGGGTTGTAACAGCTAAAGTATTTTCTAAAACAGTTTCCATATATTATTTTTAAGACTGCAAAGATAAGGAATGTAGTTTATTTGTTCAATGGTTTGCGCTTTTATTTAAACAAAATTCAATAGTTCTTTTAGGAGCAGCTGTTTTTATTTTTTCATTTTTAAATGGTCCTGCTTTCGCCATTATTTCTCCGTTGCACTGCGAGGATATCTCCAGACGCTTCGGGATCATCAGAGCTCTAATATACGTTTTGAAGTCCTAAAGTTCGTTTTTTTTAAAAAACTAGTAAGTTGCACTAAACGTTTTCTGCTTTGTAGATTTATCATAAAAAATAATTGTTGATAAAGGCCAACAAGTTTGAGCCATAAAAAACTAAACTACAAGAAAAGATAATATAGATCAAACTAAAAAAGCAGCATCTTGCGATACTGCTTTTAAAATTTCATATTATTAATTACTGCATTTGCACCGAAATAGGTAAGTTATATGCAGTGCGAACCGCTTTGCCTCCGAGCATTCCGGGAATCCATTTAGTTCGCAATGATTTTAGCACTCTAATAGCTTCTTTTCCCAAACCGTAGCCAGGATCTTTTAAAACTTGAATATCAGTCATTTTTCCATCTTTTTCGATGACAAACGAAACAAAAATGCGCATAGTATTTGTAGTATTTTCGATTTCTGGTTTTTCAAAATTATTACCTACATAGGAATAAAATTTACTGATGCCTCCAGGAAATTCTGGTAGTTTATCAAGTACTCCGCTATTGACAATGTTATTTTCGTTATATGCTACAGCAATAGGATTTATTGATGCGCCATTTCCATCAGCAGGAGCAGGATTTAAACCTGTTATTCCTGATCCATCATTAGCTAAAGTTGTTGTATTTTTATAATCAATATTTTTTGCAATATCTGGTGTGGCTGTAGTCGCTTCAACAATTTCAGGATTGCGCAATTGTATCGTTTTGACAATTTCTGTTGCTGGGATACTTTTTACCGCCGGAAGTGTTTCCATCGGTTTAGGCTCGTTTGGTTTTACACTAGATAATTGGACAATTTTATCAATAATTTCTGGTGTAATTGTAATTACTTGCACATCAGGATTAATGTAATTTAAAATTTTAGGGATTGTCATTGCTCCAAATAGAAGTGCCACTCCAGTAAAAAGCGCTAAAAATGAAGTTTTTGCGCTATCTTGACGCAATTGATATGCGCCGTACTTTTTGTTTCTGTCTTGAAAAACTAAATCAATCCAGCCGGTTTCGTAAATACTTAATTTTGACATAATGTGTGGTTTTTAATGGTTAAGTAGCATTCACATCATAAGCAAACGGTGTTTTAATTACCAACGCATAAATAAGAATTTTAGTATCAATATTTTATTTTTTTTCTTAAAGATAAAAAAATATTATTAGCAAAATAGTAGTTGTTTAATTAAATTCTTCCCGATAATGAATTTTACCGTTTGTTTCGTATAATTTCAGCCAGTAGTTTTTTGGCGCGAAGCAATTTGACTTTCACATTACTTAATGGTTCATCGATTTTAGTAGCGATTTCTTGGTAACTCAACTCTTGAAAATACCGTAACTGAATTACCTCCTGATAATGCGGTTTTAGTTCTTTAATATACTGCAGTAAGAGTGAAAGATTTTGCTCAGTGATTAATTCATCTTCGGCAGATGGAGTTGTATCTGCGATATTATAAGCTTGTTGGTTTTCGTCGTCAGTGATTTCAATAAAAAGACTGGCTTTTCTTTTGCGTAATAAATCAATATGTACGTTTTTTGCAATAGCGATAAGCCAAGTATTGAATTGAAATTCGGGGTTGTAAGTGATTATTTTGTCAAACGCTTTCGAGAAAGTTTCAATGGTAATGTCTTCGGCAGTAGTTTCATTTTCGGTACGCTTAAGCATGAAACCATAAACTTCATTCCAATAGTGATTCAATAGAAAAGTGAAGGCCACTTGATCGCCTTGTTTTGCCTTTTCTATTTGTTGTTTTACTTCCACTGTACTGGTTTTGAGAATACGTTTGTGATAAAAATATTTATTTGAGTAAGTACGAGCGTCAGTTCAATTATTGGATACAAATAAACGACATCTTTTTCTTTTAATTTTGCAGCCGAAAATCCTATCACTAACCACGTTACTAAATAACGAAGTCCTATCAAACTTAGTACAAGAATCCATTCAAATTCCCATAATAATAAAATTATTGGCAATATTAAAAATAAAAATTGGGAAAAGTAGAAGACTCCAAGTTGAATTTTATCAAATGTTTTATAATAATTTGCAGTAGCGATGTGACGTCTTTTCTGTATGAACCACTCTTTATAAGTCGTTTTAGGTTTTGAAAGTGTGAAACTTTCAGCAGCGTATACAATTGTTGTATTTCTAGATTTAGCAGCTTCATTGATGAATAAATCATCATCACCAGAGCGAACATGAATATGAGAAATAAAGCCGTTTACATTATAAAACTCTTCTTTTTTATAGGCTAAATTTCTTCCAACTCCCATGTATGCGCGTCCCGTTTTTGCCCATGAAAAATACTGAATTGCGGTGATTAAAGTCTCAAAACGAATTACTTTATTTAAATAGGAATTAGCAATTGTCTCATATTTACCGTAGCCTAAAACAATAGTTTTTTGCATCGTGATTTGCGAACTCATTGCAGTAATCCAATCCTTAGAAGTAGGATAACAATCAGCATCTGTGAATAACAGGTATTCTTTTTGGGCGGCTTTTATTCCGAGAGTTAACGCGTACTTTTTGTTTCCCCAAAAAGCTTCATTATTTTGAACTTTTACTAAACGAATATTAGAATGCTGTTTTTCATACGTTTCAAAAATTTCTAAAGTATTGTCGCTTGATGCGTCGTCAATCAAAACAATTTCAAAATCAGGGTAATCTTGTTCTATTAACAATGGAATAAAATTGCTAACATTTTCTGCTTCATTTTTGGCGCAAACTATTACTGAAATAGAAACTATTTTTGGAGTTATAATTTGTGCTTTCGCGAAAGCAAATTTTCCAAAGATTCCAAGGTAAAACAAAATTTGAACTGCAACGATAATAATAAAAAAGTAAAGAATAAGTATAAGCATTTTGAGTTTAGTGAGTTTTTAAATGCCCGAAATTTCGGGAGGTGCAAAGGTATGAATACAAATAGGAATTGTTAAAGAGAATATGTGAATTTCGAAAAGAATTTATACTCTCTATTTTCTCATCTTATTTGTAATAACTATTTTTGATTCAGTTATTTTTTCTGACGTAGAAATTATGGTGTAATGATTTTCTTTTTTCCTTTTTAAGATTTTTTTTTAGCTTGGTTCTCGATTATTTCAATTTTTAATGCAAGGAAACCTCACAATTAAATAATGGGTTTTCAAATAAATTTTTACATGAACAAAGTTCTTAGTATTTTTTTGTACTTATAAAATAGTTTTTTTATGGATTCGATTAAGCTTTTTACCGCTATAATTTTCATTTTCCCTCTTAAATGAACTGCAAAACATCTTTGTGTTGATGCATTTTTAAGGTTGTTTTTAGTCAATTTTTAATAGCGACTAATCGACTGTTTTTTTTCGCTTCAAAAAAACGAAGATAAGTAAATAGTTTTTCATTGACTACAAAACTAACAAATGGGTAGAACAACTTTTTCTCTTGGATATGTTAACTAAGTTACACTGAGAAGCTGTTTTATAATTATATTTTTTTTTAAAGTGTTGATAATCAGATTTATTTATCTATCTTGGATGTGTAGTATGAAAATTTTTATTTTATTCTAACAAATGGTTTTTGTCCATAATGGAGTATAATGAAACACTTTCTGCTTTCCTTGATAAATATAATTAAAACAAATGAAATTATGAAAATTGCTAAAGATGAGATTGATGTGAAAATGCAAATTCCCGGAGCTGTTCTTAGAGTAAAAACTGATTTTGGAGATGCTACTGGTTTTGGTAAGATTAGCGGCGAGTATTTTAGCCTTGCTCAGGGAGTCGATACTACTCCCTTATTTATAGGACTAGAAGGAAATTTATGCCAGTGTCCACATTGGGGATATATCGTGAGTGGTCAAGTAACTACTACAGATGCTAGCGGAGCAGAAGAGACCGTAAATTCAAACGATCTTTTTTATTGGCCAGCAGGGCATAATGTTAAGGTCATTGCAGATGCAGAAATTGTTATGTTTAGCCCTCAGCACGAACACATTCATGTAATTGATCATATGATTGAAATGACCAAAGGGTGAATCCTAAATTTTACAACGAAAATGATCGAGTTTTCTCATAATAGTTCAAGAGGACGAAATATTCCTGTAAGTTTTTGAAAATACTCTTAAATATGGTCTTGACCTGAAAAAAAATGGAAGTGTAAATTGTTCTATGATCTTCTCTGTATTAAAGATGCTGGACTTTTATAAATTTCACCAATTTCAAAGCAATATTTACTGTATAGAACGCGACATTGTTGAGAATGAGTATAAGAAGAAAGCTATTTTATTGAAGAAATTTTTTAATTTTTTGCTGATTTTCGTTTTTTATAGATTGCTGGAGTAAATAGCTTGAGCCTGTGACCAAGTATTGTTAAAATAACATTTAGATATTGACAATTTGAAATAAATTTATCTTCTACTTCTTATTTGAACTAAATATGGAATGCAAGAACTTAAATCACATTTACTTCAGCTTCAATATAAATACCAAATTTTTTAAATATTGTATCTTGAATGTTTCTCGAAATTTCTAGAATTTCTTGCCCAGTTGCATTGCCATAATTTACTAAAACTAAGGCTTGATTTTTATGAATCCCTGCGTCACCAAAACGCTTTCCCTTAAATCCGGCTTGTTCAATAAGCCAACCTGCCGGAACTTTTACCTCGGTTTCTGAAATATCGTAGTATTTCATTTCAGGAAATTGCTTATGAATTTTTTCAAATTCCGATTTTAGTAGAATAGGATTTTTAAAAAAACTACCGCTATTTCCAAGCTCTTTTGGATCTGGTAATTTACTTTTTCTGATCGCAATTACTGCATCACTAACGTCTTTTAATGATGGCTTCGTGATCTTATTCTTAGCCAACTCAGCAATTATATCTCCATAAGAAGTGTTGATTTTGTGATCCTTTTTAGTCAATTTAAAAACTACTGACGTAATTATGTAGTGATCTTTTACTTCATTTTTAAAGATACTTTCTCTGTAGCCAAAACTACATTCTTCTTTAGTAAAAGTTTTAGTTTCTTGGCTATCTATTGCTACAGCTTGACACGAAACAAAAGTGTCCTTGATTTCAGTTCCATAAGCACCTATATTTTGCACAGGCGTTGTACCTACATTTCCCGGAATGAGCGACATGTTTTCTAATCCGCCAAAATTGTGATCGATAGTGTAAAGTACAAATTCATGCCAGTTTTCGCCAGCTTGACTTTCTACCCAAACATAATTTTCATCCTCATCAATAATTTTTATTCCCTTTAAATCTATGTGAATCACTAAAGCGTCAATATCTTTTGTCAAAAGCATATTACTACCACCGCCTAAAATGAATTTTTTTTGCGTTTTGTTTTGATCTAAAACTAATTGTAATTCCTCAATAGAGTGAACGGCTATAAACTGCTTTGCTTTGGCTTCAATGCCAAAAGTATTAAGGTTTTTTAACGAATATTGATACTGGATTTCCATGAAAATTGCGCTTTTTTGAATCTGAATTCAAAAGTAAGAATTAAAATTTAGTTGTATAGGTTTTCATCCAGATATGCATCATGAATAGTGGCATTATGTAAGGTGTCATTTGAGTGTCGCCATTTTGTAATTGTTGCACTAATTTCTTTATATTGATGTGCTCAAAGTAAGGCATTTTGAAAACATCACTTTTTTTAAAAGACTCCAATTCATCTTTAAAAGCTGGACTTTGAGTGATATAATCTCCCCATGGTGCACTGAGACCTACTTTCTTAAATTTGAGGATTTCTTTAGGCAAACGATCCTCCATCGATTTTTTCAAGATATATTTCCATTTTTTTCCTTTAAAAAGCCAATTGTCATCCAGCGATCCCAGTCCAATAATTAATCTTGGGTCTAGAAATGGCTCTCTGCATTCTATTGAAGCACCCATTGTACAGCGGTCATTTCGATCAAGAAGTGAACATAAATAGGTATGTTGGTCAAAGTAAAGTGCTTGCCTTCGCAGATTTTTTGGATAGAGAGACTTTGCTTCCTTGTAAAGTTGCTTGCGATATTCGTTTTTTGGTGGTGCATTTATTCCAAAATTTTCCGCTATATCTTTTGGATAAATATTGCAGCCGTTAAATAAAATTAAATCCGAATTTGTTTCAATTTGTGAGTAACGGGCTAGTTTTTCATAGCGCGGTTTATTTTGCAAAAAGGAGGAATTACTAACGGTGGCAATGGACTGAAGTAATGTAGGATATTTTAATGGTTTGTAGCGTACATATCCGCCCATAAGTTCATCTGCGCCTTCGCCTGATAATAACACTTTAACTTTAGGTCTTGCCATTTGAGCAACTGCTAAAATATGTGGCTCACTTAGATGCATAACTGGTTCGTCTTGAAAATAAGTGGCACTCATTAATTTGTCAAAAAGATCTTGATTTTGCAGTTGCATCGTATGAAATCCATAATCCATTTTGTGAGCTAGTAGTTCTGCTAAGTGAGCTTCATTGTGTTTCTTCTCCTCAAAACCCATATTAAAAGCTTGAATATCTTGGAATTTTTGCTGATGCAGCGACGCTATAATTGATGAAGAATCAAGTCCGCCACTTAATAAAACCCCAACAGGAACATCACTTACCATGCGCAAACTCACTGCGTCGTCAAATGTTTCACGAAACCATTCAACGGGATTTTTTATTTCAGACTGATTGAGAATTTCTTCTTTTAGATTCCACCATTTTGTGGTGGTAACTTTTCCGCTTTCAGGTATTGTCATAAAATGTCCCGGAAGTAACTTGTATATATTTTGATACATCGTATTTTCTCCAGCAACAAACCGATTGAAAATATATTCTTCTAAACCGTTTTGCGCTATTTTTAGTGGAATACCAGCAGTAAAAAGTGCTTTTTGCTCTGATGCAAAATAAAAAGTTTCGTTGTAAAAAGAATAATATAGTGGTTTTACACCCATTCGATCCCGAACGACAGTAAGTTTTTTTTCTAATTTATCCCAAATCGCAAAAGCAAACATTCCGTTGAGGCGATGAAACATATTTACGCCATACAACTCAAATAATTTCATTAAAACCTCGGTATCCGACGATGTTTTAATATTGAAACCGTTACTTTTCAATTCGGAGTAAAATGTTGTAAAATTGTAAATTTCTCCGTTATAAGTCAGCACATATCGTCCGTTTTCTGATAAAAAAGGCTGATGTCCGGCAGTTGAAGTATCGAGGATGGAAAGACGTCTATGTCCCAATCCAATGTTTTTATCTATAAAAAATCCTTTGTCGTCTGGGCCTCGATGTTCAAGCGAATCGCGCATTTTAAGTAAAACACGTTCGTCAACATTTTTTTGCGATTGCAAGTGTAAAATTCCATTAATTCCGCACATATTTACTTAGTAGTATATAAATTGATTAAATTGTGATATTTATTGGAAATAATTTTCATGTTTGTTTTGTAATTAGCTTTATGTTCAACGGTTTTTCTATTTATTAGAACCGCTTGTTCTCTATGAGTTTTATTTTCAAAAGACCAAATAAGTTCTTCCGCAAGAGCGTTACAATCATCAACTGGAACTAAATTTCCATTTTCACGGTGCTGGATCCAATTTCTATTTCCTGCGATATCAGTCACTATTGGATAGCAATTACAAGCCATTGCTTCAAATAAAGATGCCGAAACTCCTTCAGTTGTTGGCATGCTAATGTAAATATTGGACTCTTGTAATAATTGTGGTAATTGCGTATTTGGGATTCGACCCGTAAAAATCACTTTTTCATGTATTTTAATTTGTCTTGCTAACTGTTTTAAAATAGGAAGTTGCGTTCCGTCGCCAACAACAATTAGTAAAAAGTCAATTCCTTCTCTATTTAAAACACCAAAAGCTTTTAAAATAATATCGTGACGGTATTCAGGTAAAAGAGATCTTGTAACGATGGCACAAATTTTTTGTGGATTAGCGTTATTCTGATTTGCAAAGACATCTAAATCAATTCCCTTTGGTAAAACCAACACTTTATTCATATCAACATTTGATTCTTTCATCGTAAGTGTCATCACTTCACCCCAAGCATGAATTAAATCTGCTTGATTAAAAGCATAACCCTGAATTAACTTTTTAAAAGGAATTGTAACGGTCTTTGCAGGCCACAAATCAGTTTGACCTTGCTGTGCGATTGCCATTGGATGTATTCCTGTCATTGCCGCTAGAAAACCATAACTAGTTGTGCGTTCAGCGATAACCATATCAGGATTCTCTGTTTTAATTATTTTTTTTATTTTGAAAACAGCGAAGATAAATTCTAGTAATCTCAAAATGCGGTTCGTTTTATTATTACTGGGCGTTTTTAATTCCCAAGTTATAATTTCGAAATCGCCAAATTCCCTTAGGCCATTTATCCATGTTATGGCATCCGCTCGAAATGATTCGCCAAGAAAAAGTATTTTCTTTTTTTTCATCGATCCTACGTAAATTACTCAGAAGTTAAAGCGCGGTTGAGAAAATCGTTTAAAGGTTTTAAAACGATTAATTTTTGGCTCATTACAGCAACAAAATCTTTTTTTGTAGCTGCTGTTATTTCAATTTTTTGTGCTGATTCAAAGCTTTTTAATTTTAGTAAATCAATTGCGGGATGCTCTTTTTCATATCCTCTTGGCGGATTTTTCAATGTGTTTTTTTCCTCCCGAGCAAAATCGGTAAATTCTCTTTTAAAATCCTTTTCATCAAGAATTGCTTCTAAATCATCATAAAAAAAGGCGATTTCTTTGCGTATCTTTTTTAAATCACCTGCTTCTGGACAATACAATCCACCGGCAATAAAACTTGCTCCTTTCTCTAGATGAATATAATATCCGGAACGATTTTGACCTTTGGCTCCAGATGAAAACCAAAAACTTAAATGCGTTTTATAAGGTGTTTTGTCTTTTGAAAACCGAATATCACGATTGATTCTAAAAGTGCACTTTTTACCTTCTAGCATTTCTAGTGATGGATCGAGCGGCTTTAAAGCATCTAGCAAATCATTAGCTGTTTGTAAATAATCATTTTTAAAAATCTCGTATCTTTTTTTATTTTCTAAAAACCAATCCCGATTGTTATTAGCTTTTAAATCATCTAAGAATTGAAGTGTGTCTTTTGAAAGCATCGTAACTATTGTATTTGTTTTCGTAAATCATCTTCGCTAACAAAACCAGATTGTCTCCATTTTATTTCTTTCTTGTCATATAAAAGTAAGGTGGGAAGTTCACTAATTTTCATTTCGTTCATGAGCGTTTTATTTTTGTCGGCATCCAATCTGATAATTGTTACGTTGTCAGCAAATTCAGTTTGCATTGTTTTGACGTAAGGAGCCATTTTTTTGCAAGGTGCACACCATTCCGCGTAGAAATTAATCAGCACTTTTTTATCAGAATTTAGTAATTCACTATATTCTCGCGCTGTCATTCCTATTGCTTCAGTACTAGGTTTTGACAAACCTGCTGCATCCCATTTCAAAATCCCGCCTTGCAAGAGATAAATTTTAGTAAAGCCCAATTCTTCTAATTTTGTTGCAGCGCTTTGACTTCTTACACCACTTTTACAGTAAACAAATAGAGGTTTAGTTCTATCTAATTTGCTGGTGCCATCAATGAAATTATTTCCTAGCCAGTCAGCATTTACAGCCTGATCAATATGATCTGATGAAAATTCAGTTGCAGTTCTGACATCTAGAATTTGGGCATTTGGCGTGGCAACAATTTTTTCTGAAAAGGTTTTAGCATCTAAAATTTGGCTATTATTTGCTGTTTGACCATTACATGAAAATAGTATAAAAGATACAATTACTAGTAATATTGGATTAAATTTCAAGGTTATTATATTTAAAATTGATTGTGTAAAAGTAGTTAATTATTGAGCTTCAAAATCTTTGGGATCAATAAAAAAAAGTTACAAATTAAAAATTTTATAAGATTGATTTGTCGATTTTAAGATATTTTCAGTGCGCTCGGGGTGTGTGTCTGATATAAAAAGCTGTCCAAAAGTATCGCTATTGACCATTTCTATTATTTTACTGACCCGACTTTCGTCTAATTTATCAAAAATATCATCAAATAACAGTAATGGTTTTACACCGCTTTGCTTTTTTAAAAATTCAAATTGTGCTAATTTAAGAGCGATCAAATACGATTTTTGCTGACCTTGTGAACCAAATTTCTTTATGGGATGATTATCAATTTCAAATGCAAGATCGTCTTTATGAATGCCCACGCTAGTATAATGTAATGCTCTATCTTTATTTATATTTTCTTGTAAAAGGATTAATAAATCTTTTTCGTGCAAATGACTTTCGTAAACTAATTGAACCGTTTCTTCTGAACCCGTTATCGCTTGATGGTGTTTGTTAAAAGTAGGGATAAATTGTTCAATAAATTCTTTTCGTTTTTCAAAGATATATTTTCCATAGATGATTAGCTGCTCATTATATATAGATAATGTATCGTTTTCAAAAACATGATTTAAAGCAAAATATTTCAGCAATGCATTGCGCTGACTAATTACTTTTTGGTACTGAATAAGTTGTTTTAAATATTGTGAATCCAACTGTGAAATCACACTGTCCATAAATTTGCGTCGGGTTTCGCTGCCTTCTACAATTAGATCTCTATCTGCTGGAGAAATTATCACAAGAGGAATAAACCCGATGTGGTCTGAAAATTTATCGTATGCTTTGCCATTACGCTTTAATATTTTTTTCTGACCTTTTTTTAAACTACAAACAATTTGTTCAATTCGTTCCTTTTTTTCAAACTCGGCATCAATTACAAAGAACTCTTCGCCATGCTTTATATTTTGAACGGCTAACGGATTAAAGTAGCTTTTCCCATAGGATAAATGATAGATAGCATCCAGAACATTGGTCTTTCCAATTCCGTTTTTGCCTACAAAACAATTTATCTTTCGGTCGAAGTCGAAGTTTGCTTCAGCAAAATTCTTATAATTAAATAATGAAATACTTTTTAAATACATGAGTGGACTGGCTGATATTGAGAACTTTGCTAATTGTGCGAAGTTTTTTCAATAAGAGCGCAAATTATCGAAAATTTTCGAAATTAAATACTTTTTGAATGCATTCTCAAATTATTTAATGCGATAGTTCACCGAAAGTTTCGATTGTAGCATTTTTTTTTAATATAAAAGCATATTTCTTGCGTGAGTTTGAATAAAAATTTTATTTTTGCGCTTCACTAAATTATAAAAAATGGCAACGTACAATAAACGAGGATATAAAGCACCAAAAGAAAAAGAGGTTAACGAAGAAGGAATTGAAGCAAAAGTAATCGATGACAAAGACAGCACAACAGCTGAAGTTTTTTCAAAATTAGATGAAACAGCGACAATAACTGAGGATTGGGTTGCTAAAAATCAAAAAATCATTATTGGATTGGTTGCCGCAACTGCTATTATCATGATTGGTTATTTAGGATACCAACGATTTATTGCAGCGCCACAACAAGAAGAAGCCGCTAATGAAATGTTTGTTGCGCAGCAAAATTTTCAAAAAGCAACTGATGGCGTGTCAAGTGATTCTTTATATAAATTATCATTAAATGGATCTGAAGGGAAATTTGGATTTTTGAAGATAGCCGATGAATATTCAGGCACAGACGCTGGAAATTTAGCAAATTATTATGCTGGAATTGCTTATTTGAATACGGGAAAATATACTGAAGCAATTGATTATTTAAGTAAATTCAATTCAGATGATATTGTTTTAGGAGCTTTAGCAAAAGGAGCGATTGGAGATGCATACTCTGAAAAGAACCAGCCGAAAGAAGCTTTAGAAAATTACCTAAAAGCTGCGGAGTCAAATAAAAATGATTTTACTACGCCACGTTTTTTATTAAAAGCTGGAAAAGTAGCTCTAACTCTAGGAAATAAAGCAGATGCCCTAAAATATTTTACTGATATTAAGGAAAATTATGACGCATCACCAGAAGCAGCTTCAATTGATGTGTTAATAGGATTAGCGCAATAGTAAATAAGGATTTTAGATTGGTGATGCGCGGGAGTATATTTTTGATTTCAAAATGCTACCTTTAACATGACAAAATATAACTCTGAAATTTAAAACGACAATCAAATGGCTACTGTAAATAAAAATTTATCTGAGTACGACAAAAATTCAATCCCAAATGCGAAAGATTTTCGGTTTGGGATTGTTGTTTCAGAATGGAATGAGACTATTACCGAAGGACTTTGTAAAGGAGCTGTTAAAGCATTATTAGAAAACCAAGTTCCAGCTCATCATATTATTAGGTGGAATGTTCCAGGAAGTTTTGAACTTATTTATGGCTCAAAAAAAATGTTACAAACGCAAAATGTTGATGCTGTTATTGCTATTGGATGCGTAATTCAAGGGCAAACTAAGCATTTTGATTTTGTTTGTGAAGGAGTAACCCAAGGAATTAAAGATTTAAATGTTCAAACTGATATTCCTGTTATCTTTTGTGTTTTGACTGATAATACAATGCAACAATCCATTGATCGAAGTGGAGGAATCCATGGCAATAAAGGTACCGAAGCCGCTATTGCAGCTATAAAGATGGCATACATTCGTCAGCAAGCTTCGTTTACACATCAAATAGATGATCAACATTTATTATCATCAGGAGCTTTACAAATAGAAAACCTGCCATTAGAATTGAAGGAATAAATAGTTGAAATGTTTATAAATTAACAAACCTATACTGTTTTCAATAGTGTAGGTTTTTTGTTTTAATTATGACTTAATAAGCTACTATTGCGAATGGAAATTCATTAAATTTGCATTGCTACGTTTTAAAAATATTAACTCAAAATTCTAAACCCAATTCATTAATGTCGAGTATTATTCAATTACTTCCTGATCATGTCGCGAATCAGATTGCTGCTGGTGAAGTAGTTCAAAGACCCGCTTCGGTGGTGAAAGAGTTACTTGAAAATGCAGTTGATGCGCGTGCAACAGATATCAAATTGATCATAAAAGATGCTGGAAAAGCATTGGTACAAGTCATTGATAATGGTTTAGGAATGAGTGTTACTGATGCTCGATTGTGTTTTGAGCGTCATGCTACATCTAAGATCCGTCAGGCAGAGGATTTATTTTCATTGCATACAAAAGGTTTTCGAGGTGAGGCATTAGCATCAATTGCCGCAATTGCACATGTGGAGATGAAAACTAAGCAAGATCAGGAGGAACTGGGAAATCATATAATTATTGAAGGTAGTAAATTTATATCCCAAGATGCGGCTGTTTTGCCTAAAGGAACTTCTTTTGCTGTTAAAAATTTATTCTTTAATATTCCTGCAAGGCGTAATTTCCTGAAATCAGATACGGTGGAATACCGCCATGTTGTTGATGAATTTCAGCGTATAGCATTGGCCCACCCAAAAATTCATTTTACTTTTTATCATAACGGTAGTGAAATGTTCAATTTAGCTCCAGCAACTTCACGCCAGCGAATTGTTGCTGTTTTTGCGGGTAAAACCAATGAAAAGCTGATACCAGTTCAAGAGGAAACAGAAATTGTAACTATTGAAGGATTTGTAAGCAAACCTGAATTTGCCAAGAAAAGTAGGGGTGAGCAGTTTTTCTTTGTCAACGACCGATTTATAAAAAGTGGCTATTTGCATCATGCGGTGATGGCTGCTTATGATGGAATTTTAAAAGACGGTGCACAACCTAGTTATTTTTTAAATCTTACATTGCCACCCCATACTATTGATATTAATATTCATCCCACTAAAACCGAAATTAAGTTCGATGATGAACAAGCATTATACGCCATCTTACGGGCTTCTATTAAACATGGTTTAGGTCAGTTTAATGTTGCACCAGTTTTAGATTTTGATAGGGATTCAAATTTAGATACACCTTATCATTATAAAGATTTTGACGGCGCGACACCTACAATTCAGGTTGATGGAAATTTTAATCCGTTTTCTGAAGAAAGGCCAAGCAAGCAATTTTCAACTTATAAGAAACCAGAATCAACGGCTAATTGGGAAAGCTTATATGTGGGATTAGACGAGAATCCAAACGAAAGTCAACACCTAACATTTGAAAATGAAGAAATTACTTCTTCATTGTTTCAAGATGAAGAAGTAGAAAATTCTGTTCATAAAACGTATCAAATTCATAAAAAATACATTATTTCGTCAATCAAATCAGGAATGGTAATTGTAGATCAGCAGCGCGCGCATCAGCGGGTTTTGTATGAGCAATTTTTACTGAATATGACGGTAAAACAGGCATCGAGTCAGCAGTTGTTGTTTCCATTGAATTTGTTTTATTCAAGTAGTGAAATGGAACTGATCTCTGGATTACAACTTTCATTAATAAATACTGGATTTGTATTTGAAGAAAATGATACGGATCATATAGTTATATCAGGAATTCCTGTAAATGTAACGGAGAGTGAAGTTTCAATAGTTTTAGAGCAGTTATTAAACGATTTACAAGATGGAATTCCAGAAAGTAGTTTTAGTCAAAATGATTCGATCGCTAAATCAATGGCTAAAAGTTTAGCTGTAAAAACAGGATCATACTTAACTGAAAAAGAACAAGAAAACTTGGTTAATGGGCTTTTTGCCTGTAAAGATCCCAATGTATCGCCATTTCATAAACCCACTTTCATCACGATGCGTGTGGAAGATTTAGATAAAAAATTTGCATTATGAGAAACGTCACTGAAACCGTAAAACAATTAGTAATTATAAATGTTTTGTTTTTTGTTGGAACCCTTTTTTTAGGCGATGTTGCCTATAAATATTTAGCATTGTATTTTCCAGAAAACCCTGGTTTTGAGTATTGGCAAATACTATCACACATGTTTATGCATGGCGGCTTAATGCATATTCTTTTTAATATGTTTGCTTTATATTCGTTTGGATCAGCTTTAGAAAACGTTTGGGGGAGTAAAAAATTCCTATTTTTCTATATTTCATGCGGTTTAGGAGCGGCTTTGGTACATACTTCTGTAAATTACTATTATTTTCAGGATGGTTTGAATACGCTCATCGCTAATGGATTTTCAAAGCAAGACATTTTACAAATATTAAGCGAAGGAAAAATTAATACAGGTTGGCAAGAATTGCTCACCGTATCTGATTTTAATAAATTCACTAGTGCTTATGCAGGAACTGCGGTGGGAGCATCAGGTGCAATATATGGAACGATTGTCGCATTTGCCTTTATGTTTCCTAACGCTGAATTAGCCTTATTGTTTATTCCTGTTCCAATAAAAGCTAAATATTTTGTTCCGGGTATTGTTTTAATTGATTTGTATTTAGGGATTTCTGGAAAGTCTATTTTTGGAGGTGGCGGAATTGCACATTTTGCGCACGTTGGTGGCGCTTTGTTTGGTTTTATAATTATGTGGTATTGGAAAAAAAATCAGTTTAATGATAATCGCTGGAACTAGAATTTAATTTTAAATTGAATAAAAGTATGGATATAATTGACGACATAAAATTACAATATAAAGTAGGAGGGATTGTAACGCAGCTCATCTTTTGGAATGCTGCTTTGTTTGTACTTCCGTGGGCACTGTTTGGACTTTTATCTCTAGTAGGAATTGATATTGATTATGTTCAATATGTAAGTTTGTCCTCTAATCCTGCAAATCTGATTTGGAAACCATGGTCTTTGCTGACCTACGCTTTTTTTCATGCAGGAATAATGCATATCATTTTTAACTTGTTAGTGCTGAATTTTGCAGGCCGATTGTTTATGACTTATTTTACAGGAAAGCAATTATTAGGTTTGTATGTATTAAGTGCTATTTTTGCTGGTGTTAGTTATGTTTTAATCTTTTATGTTCTTAATATTAGTGCTCCCCTTGTTGGTGCCTCTGCCGCAATAATGGCGATATTAGTTGCAACAACCACTTATAATCCAATGATGGAACTTAGATTACTGATAATTGGAAATGTAAAGTTGTGGCATGTCACAGCGGTAATTCTGATTATTGATTTAATGCAAATTCGATCTGAAAATATGGGCGGACATATTTCTCATCTTGCGGGAGCTTTGTTTGGATTTATATTCATTAAATTGCTAGAAAGTGGATTTGATCTAAGTAAAATTGTCTCTTCGGTTTTAAATTTTTTTGCTACTCTGTTTCAAAAAAAGGAATCGACACCTTTTAGAAAAGTACATAAAAATTATAGCAAACCAATTGAAAAAAGCGTTTCGAAAATTATTACAAAGGACAAATCACAGCAACAAATTGATGATATATTGGATAAAATAAGTCAATCTGGGTATGACAGTTTGACGAAAGAGGAAAAAGAATTTTTGTTTAAAGTTGGTAAGTAAAATCCAAAAAGAATTTTTTGTAAAAATAAAAAATAGTAGAATGAAAAATTTATCATGGTTTAACAAAGGAATGTTTTTTCTAAATATTGTTGTTATTCTTGTGACTTTTATCGCGTACGTCTTACCTTTTTTAGCTCCTAAATCATTTCCAATTTTATCTGTTCTAACGCTTTTTATGCCTATTTTCTTTATACTTAATGCGATGTTTTTTGTGTACTGGGCAGTGCAATTTAAAAAGAGATTGATCGTATCTGGTTTAGTTCTATTGCTAGGAATTACATTTATCAATAAATTCTACAAATTTTCTGCAGCTACTTTTGTAATTGAAGAAAAAGACTTTACCGTAATGAGTTACAATGTGCGATTGCTGAATGTTTTCAATTGGATTGATCGTGATGATGTACCTTCGGATATAGTGGATTTTATCAATGACAAAAATCCTGATATTTTATGCATTCAGGAATACGCTCCTTCAGCTAATATTGATTTAAAAGTGTATCGACATCGATATATTTACACCACTGGAAACCAAATAAAATCTGGTCAAGCTATTTTTTCTAAATTCCCGATTATAAATCAAGGAAATATTATTTTTCCAAATTCAAGTAACAATGTTGTCTATGCTGATATAAAAAAAGGTAAGGATATTATCAGAGTTTACAATATGCATTTACAATCGATAAAAATATCACCTGATGTGAATGAAATCGATGAAAATATCGATGTGATCAATCAGCAGAAATCACAAAAACTTTTAAATAGAATAAGTAAAGCTTTTAAACAGCAGCAGCAGCAAGCAGAAATTTTGAGGGAACATAAATTAAAATCGATTTATCCTACTATTATTTGTGGTGATATGAATAACAGTGCCTTTTCGTATGTTTACAGAAGTATCAAAGGTAATATGAAGGATGGTTTTGAAGAAGCTGGTACAGGATTTGGAGCAACCTATAAATTCAGATATTATCCAGCTCGCATTGATTATATTTTTGCCGATGAAAAAATGACTGTTAAAAATTTTGAAAATTTCCCCGACTTTATAAACTCAGATCACTTTCCTATCATGGCGCGTTTGACTTATGAATAAAAGCAAATTTTTCTTTTCACGATTTTTTGCGTGAGGGATTGAAGTGGAGCTTTTTTTTTATGATGCGATTTTTATCGCTTTATAAAAAAAAGCGGGAACGTAAAGCCCAGTTCGCCGCGGCGAACACGCCCAAATTATGATCCTTTAATCCTTAAAAAGTATCTATTTAACTATCAGCGTTTGTTCTTTTAAATAATCCATAGCATATTTACCTTCATTAAAGATTAAATCAAGAACGCTTAGATTATTAATAAATCCATGTTTATCATCAAAAACTTGGGTGTATTTTGTAAATGTGGAACTATCTTTTTTACCTTCAACTAAATTTCTAAAATCCGTTTTAGTAGAGTCTACATGCGTGAAATATTCAGCTGTTTTATTAAATTCAACTTTCATTCGCAAACATTTGAAAACAATTTCTAATGATTCAAAGTTCAAATCCAGTAGAAATTCGTGTTTTTTTTCAAAAATAGGACGAATATCAGCTTCAAAAAATTCAAAGAATGGTGAGCTTCTGTAAGCGGCTTCAAGCGATTTAAAATGCTGTTTCTGCCAGTCGAAGTCGGGTTCAATTCTAACGTCTTTCGTTTTCTGACGCGAGTCTTTACAGTGTTTTATTGGAATATTCAATAACTGAATTCCGTTTGGGCTGTAAATATAGGTTCGATTTCTGTTGGTTTGTTTTTGAAAATTATCGGCAACTTCAAATGTAACTTCCTCCGATTGTGCGAGTGCTACAAAATGACTGATTGATGGAAAATAACAGGGATGTATTAAAGTGTTCATGTTGATTTATTTAAAGCAAAAAGTCTAAGGTTCTAATTTTATTTAAAACCTTAAACTTTTAATTTTATTTAAATTTTCGCCGCTTTTCTCTTTTTCCAGAAATATTCTCCTACAAAAAAGATTACCAGCCCAAGTAAAAATAATTTAAAGTACGATTGTGGTTGACCTTCGCCACTCACTGTTGTAAAAACTCTGTCCCAACGTATTTTGTTTAATCCTTTTCCATTTGGGTCAACACTTAGCCAGATAAAAACAGGTTTTCCTACAATGTGGTTTTGAGGTACAAATCCCCAGTAACGGCTATCTTCTGAATTGTGGCGGTTATCTCCCATCATCCAATAATAATTTTGTCCAAAAGTGTAACTAGTAGCAATTTTACCATTTATTCGAATCTCTGAACCATTTACTTTTAAATCGTTATTTTCATAATCAGTTATGATTGCTTTGTAAAATGGCAATGTTTCCGCATTTAAAGGAACTGTTTTTCCTTGTTCAGGAATATAAATAGGACCATAATTATCGCGATTCCATTTATTATTGTGAGGGAAAACGCTAAAATCAGCTGCAGTTGAAATTTGTCTAATAACCGCGGTTATTCCTGGTGTATTTTTAAAACGTTCAGCGCCAATTTCAGTTAGTGCGCTCAAAAACAGGGTATCTCTCTTCGTGTCGTTTGTAAAAAACGCCGGATCGGTGATACTTAAATCTTGGAATAAATATTCAAGATTTACTGGTGTTTTACCATCAAAAGCAACTTTATAAGAAAACTGAGGTTTAGCTCTTTCTGTTAATTGCAAAATTTTTCCATCAATGTAAATAATCCCATCTTTGATTAATAAATTATCTCCTGGAATTCCTACGCATCTTTTAACATAGTTTGATTTTTTATCAACCGGTTTATATGCGCGTCTTTTTGATGTGTCAAAAAACTTAAACACGGTATCCACAGGCCAATTGAAAACAACAATATCTGTACGATCAATGTTTTGAATTCCTGGCAATCTCATATAAGGTAACTGTGGTTTAATCAAGTACGATTTTAATTTTGTAAACGGAATCGAATCGTGAACCATAGGTAATGCAATCGTAGTCATAGGAACTCTAGCTCCGTAATTCATCTTGCTCACAAATAAAAAGTCACCTACTAACAATGATTTTTCTAATGACGAAGTTGGTATAGTAAACGGCTGAATTAGGTACGTATGTACAAGAGTTGCGACAATTACTGCAAAAAGTAACGAACTGATAGTATCGGCAGTTTTATTTTGAGGAATCAAACTTCTATCAGCAACGTAATTTAACTTTTGAGTGTAATTGACGTAATAAATATAAAGTCCAAGAGTTACAATGCCTAAAAAAGTGTCTAATGTTGATCTTTTTCCAAAGCTTCGTAAAGTCTCGACCCAGATTACAGGAAAAATAATCAAATTGATAATTGGAACGAATAATAAAATAGTCCACCAAGTAGGACGTTTAATTATTTTCATCAAAACGATGGCATTGTAAACGGGAATGGCAGCTTCCCAGCTTTTCCTACCTGCGCTCTTATATAATTTCCATGTTCCAAGAAAATGAATAATTTGGATAAGTAAGAAAAACACAAACCATTGATATGTAGACATAATACGTTATTTTTTTTAAGTGATAATTTTTAAAATTAGTGCAAACTAATAATCGCTCTAATTACTGTTAACTGAAAAACTAAAATTTAGAAATCTCTTGAATTATTCTCTTTTTTTTATTGTAAACTTTGCAATTCAAGAACGTCTTTCATTGTGTAAACCCCTTGTTTTCCCACAAGCCACTCGGCGGCAATTATAGCTCCTAGTGCAAAACCCTCGCGATTGTGCGCTGTGTGTTTAATTTCTATTGCATCTACGGGTGAATTGTATCTTACAGTATGTGTTCCTGGAATATTTTCTATTCGTTTTGCTTCAATGTGAATTTGATTACTGTCGGGAATTTCCAGTGTCCAATTAGTATAGGAACTGTTTTCAATCACCCCTTTAGCTAATGAAATTGCAGTTCCACTAGGTGCATCTAGTTTTTGAGTATGATGAATTTCCTCCATTGTAACCGAATACGAATCAAACTTAGACATGATTTTTGCTAAATATTCGTTGATTTCAAAGAATACATTTACACCTAAACTAAAATTAGAACTAGAAATGAACGCCCCTTTTGTAGCTTTACAAAGTGCCACCATTTCATCATAGTGCTCCAGCCAACCAGTTGTTCCTGATATTACTGGAACATTGTTATTGAAACAGCTTGAAATATTAGTTACTGCAGCCGTTGGAATACTAAAATCGATTGCAACATCAGCAAGGGAAAGACCTTCAAAAGTATTATTTTCGTCCTTTTTCAAAACGATTTCGTGTCCTCTTTCAAGCGCTATTCGCTCAATTACTTGACCCATTTTCCCATATCCTAAAAGCGCAATTTTCATTTATTTATTTTTTATTTTAGTGTAATTGAGCATCCCTGCAATCAAAAGAGCTAATAAAGTTCCTGCAAAAAATCCAGAAAAGAATTCATTCATCCTGATAACATTAAATCTTTCAAAATTTGAATAATTAATTAAGGTCATTATCAGTAAAACTGTAACGATCATAAAAAACATTTTTTTTCCTATTTTATTAAGTAATGACATGGTAAGTAGGTTTATTTTATTCAAGTGTAGTTTTAAAGTAAACTAGAAATTATAATTAAGTGTTAGTCCAACATTTGTTTTAAATGTTACATCATTTGGATAAATTGTAGGGCGGATAGATATATTTTCATCAACGTTAAATTGGAGTAAAGCGGCATCCACATTGGCGTCTATAATATTTAAAGCATAAAGTGCAACTGTAAGTAATGCGGATAAATCGCGGTTACGTTGATAACCCCTTTGTGCAGTTATTAATCTAGAATCGCTTAAAAAAGCAAATTTATCGTCAGTGTATCCTTCTAGTCTACGTTTATAAGCATCTCGTAGCTGTATATATTGTCTATTGTTATCAATATAAAAGTAAATACTCGTTCCTAAAGCACCATATACAAGCGGTATTTTCCAATATTTTTTATTGTATGCTTGACCTAAACCAGGCAGTATAGCAGAGTAAAAAGCTGCTTTAGCTGGAGTCAAAGGATCGATATCATTTGATTTTAAAGTGTCTTTTGCTACAAGAACTGCAGTTGTTTTTTCTTGGGCAAAAACAGTTGCAGTTCCTATATTTAAAAAAATAAATATTGTGAAAATAAACTTATTCACTATCCGTTTATTAATTTGATAATTCTGTTGAAGTCTTCTTCTGAATGGAATGGAATCGTAATTTTTCCTTTTCCATTTCCTGCCACCTTTACGTCTACTTTGGTTCCAAAATAGTTAGTAAATGTACTTTTCTGATCGTCGGGAATTTCAAAAGAAGTTGCTTTTGGTTTTCCAGCTGTTTTTGGTTTTAAACTTTCTTGGTAGTTTTTGACCAAGGCTTCGGTATCCCGAACTGATAAATTTCGACTAACTATTTTTTGATAAATATCAGTTTGAACGTCTTGATCTTCGACATTTATAATCGCACGACCGTGACCCATACTTATAAAACCATCCCGAATCCCAGTTTGGATTATTGGATCTAGTTTTAAAAGTCGCAAATAGTTAGCAATTGTAGATCTTTTTTTACCCACACGATCACTCATTTGTTCCTGAGTCAATTGAATTTCATCAATTAAGCGTTGATATGAAAGTGCAATTTCTATTGGATCTAAATCATGACGTTGTATATTCTCGACAAGCGCCATAACAAGTGATTCGTTGTCATTTGCAATTCGAATGTAAGCTGGAACAGTAGTTATTCCTACCAAAGTAGAGGCTCGGAGACGACGTTCTCCTGAGATTAACTGGTATTTATTAAATTCTAATTTCCGAACAGTAATAGGCTGAATAACACCTAATTCTTTTATTGAAGTAGCTAATTCTCTTAGTGATTCTTCATTAAAATTACTTCTAGGTTGGAACGGATTTATTTCAATAGCTGTAATATCAAGCTCAATAATATTTCCTACAACTTTATCTGCATTTTTATCATCAACAGATTTTATATCGTTTTCTGGATCTTTTAATAATGCCGATAATCCTCTTCCAAGGGCTTGTTTTTTTATTGCTTGTGCCATAAAATTATTTGCTATTTTTCTTTATAATCTCTTGCGCTAAGTCAAGATAATTGACTGCTCCTTTACTGGTTGCATCATAGTTTATGATACTTTCGCCAAAACTTGGTGCTTCACTTAGCTTTACATTGCGTTGAATGATAGTTGTAAAAACCATGTCATTAAAATGCTTCTGAACTTCTTCAACAACTTGATTGGATAAACGCAATCTAGAATCAAACATTGTCAAAAGCAAACCTTCAATATCTAGATCTGGGTTGTGAATTTTTTGGATACTTTTAATTGTATTCAATAATTTCCCTAAACCTTCTAATGCAAAATATTCACATTGGATAGGAATAATTACCGAATCAGCAGCTGTCAGGGCGTTTACAGTCAGAAGTCCTAAAGACGGAGCACAATCAATAATAATGTAATCGTAGTCGTCTTTTACACTTTCTAATGCTTTTTTGAACATATATTCTCTATTCTCCTTGTCTACCAATTCGATTTCGATTGCAACAAGGTCAATATGAGCGGGAATAACATCGACATTTGGAGCCGAACATTGAATGATAGCCTCTCTTGGAGCGTGACTGTGTTCTAAAATTTGGTAGGTCCCAATTTCAACTGAATCAACATCAATACCTAAACCAGAACTGGCATTTGCCTGTGGATCAGCATCGATAAGAAGTACTTTTTTTTCTAAAACCCCTAATGAAGCAGCAAGATTAACTGATGTTGTAGTCTTTCCAACGCCTCCTTTTTGATTAGCAATCGCAATGATTTTGCCCATTTGTCGTGTAATTTTTGAAGCGTAAAAATACAATTATTTATGGTTTATGAAAATCTATTTTGTTAACAATTGATAATGTTGGATTGCATGGTGTGTATTCATTTCAATTTCTTTTAATCATTAGATTTTTTAAGAGCTAAACCAGCTAGACCGTTTCAGGTATTTTAGAAATTTATAGAGATCCAGAAACTATTTATTATGACGATGATTAAAGTTATTTTTACAAGGAAAACTAAACTGAATCATAAAGTTAATTTTGATTCTAATTTTCTCAAATAGCTTGTAGATGCAAAAAATAATTGTATATTTGCACCCGCTTTCGGGGTGTAGCGTAGCTCGGTTATCGCGCCTGCTTTGGGAGCAGGAGGCCGCAGGTTCGAATCCTGCCACCCCGACAAAAACCTTCTTGTAAACCAAGAAGGTTTTTTTATGCGCTAAAATTATGTTTTAAGTCTAAATTCTCTATTCAAATGCAATTCGCGCATATTAAGTTGGTTGTACTTCCCTGATTTTACTAAAAAGATCACAGCGTCATTTGAGTTTGCATGATGGTTTTACAGCAATTTATAATGATTGCGAATTTGTTTATTTTTAGTCATTTGAATTTAAAATCCAAGGAATTGTTTGCGCGTAAGAAATAAAGAAATGGAAAAAATTAGTGTGAAAATAACGGAATTGATTTTAAAGAAAATGTAGTTATTACGTCCCAATTAAAAATCAGGAAGGTCGCAGATTTGAATTTCCATTTTTTGGAATCAACTCTGCCACACCGGCTTTTTAATAAATCAAATAGTTATAAAAGCTTGTTTATTAAATGATTATTGGCATTTTGTAATTTTGAGGTAATCATTTTATTTGGTTTGATTTAAATGTGACTCATTTAGTTACCGAGTTCTACAGTACATAAAAAATGTGACCTAATGCAATGATTTAACTTAGGTTTTAATTTTTAAAATAAAACGGATGAAAACTTTAACATCCCAAAAATCAACTTATTGTAAAACAAAATTTACTTACAGAAAGGCTTAAGTTACTTTTCGTAAACTGAAAATACATTGTATAACAACTACTTATTTCGTAATTTTTTTTATGAGATTTTATCTTGTGGCAACTTAAATGAGCAATAGTTGTACTTCATAGGAGAATTTATTATCCAATATGATTCTTTATGTGCCGTTATATTTAAATACAATTAATTAAAATATTTTTTTATGAAAAGTAGAGGATTTTTAAAAATAGCAGCGCTTTTAGTTGCAGTAGTATTTTTTGTGGCGTGCAGCAATGATGACGACACCTTTGCAAGGGTATCTGTGAATGGAACATTACTGAATGGCGATAGATCAGATTTTAATGGCGATATTGATGCAAGTTTTACAGGTAACGTAGGCACCGTATCTCGTTCATTTATTTGGAACAACAAACTCAACACGGCTGACTACAATGCTGATATCACAGCAACTTCGAAAGGTACCTTTGTCATGATAGTGGAGGATTCTAAGGGGAATATCGTACTCAATCGCACAATTAATAGCGATACTGAACCTGATTCTATAGATGGTGTTACATCGTCAGGTACGTCTGGGATTTGGACCGTCACCATTACGTTAACTAACTTTAGTGGTGATGGCAGTTTTTCACTCAGTGAAGGAAATTAATAATATTGAATAAGTTAAAGTTGACCCTGTCAGATATTCTGGCGGGGTTTATATATTTAGCTTTAATTGAGACGGAATATAAGGAGATGAGACAAACATAATATGAAAAACTAATTATGGATAAGGGTTAGAAGATGTTTCCATTGAATTACCGAAAAAAATAATTCGAACTAGTTGGCTAATTACGCCTTCCTAAAAGTGAACCATCACAGAATACCAATGTTTTATATCGGGCAGATTACTCATTTATTAGCAAACCTTGTGATGTTAATTTTCTAAAAAGTATGGCATTTTATCTACCTTAATACCTAAAGATTTTAAGGTTAATAAGTATAAGATCTAAAGAGTTAAGATTTTAAAATCCAAGCTTAGCAAAACGTTACATATCTTACCTAAAGGGTGGCGCAGATTTGAATTTCCGTTTTTTGGAATCAACTCTGGCAATCAGGCAAAAAATCCTTTCTATTTTATTACACAAGGAAATTTTTTATTAGACAATAATTAAAACTGATACTTGAACCTGTTTTTTACAGTAATTATATCTTATTTTTGCACCATCAAAAATGAAATAATTCTACTATGTCAGATACAATCGAGAAAATTAAATGTCTTATTATAGGTTCTGGTCCTGCAGGTTACACTGCTGGAATTTATGCCGCTAGAGCTAATATGTTTCCAGTTTTATACCAAGGAATTCAGCCTGGAGGCCAACTTACAACAACTAACGAAGTAGAAAACTGGCCCGGAAATCCCGAGGGAATTACAGGTCCAGAAATGATGGTGGGTTTACAAGCTCAGGCACAACGTTTTGGTACTGATGTGCGGGATGGTTGGGCTACTAAAGTTGATTTTTCTGGTGATGTTTTTAAAGTGTGGATCAATGACGAAAAAGAATTGCATTGTGAAACAGTGATTATTTCTACTGGAGCTTCAGCTAAATACTTAGGGTTGCCATCAGAGCAACATTACTTAAAAATGGGTGGTGGCGTTTCTGCTTGTGCAGTTTGCGACGGTTTTTTCTATAGAAATCAGGAAGTAGTAATCGTTGGAGCAGGGGATTCAGCTTGTGAAGAGGCTCACTATTTATCTAAATTGTGCAAGAAAGTAACAATGTTAGTTCGTAGCGAAAAATTTAGAGCTTCTAAAATCATGGAAGCCCGCGTTCGTAAAACAGAAAACATTACTATCCTAATGAACCACGATACTGTAGAAGTTTTAGGTGATGACCAAGTGGTTACAGGCGTGAGAGCACTGAATAAAACAACTGGAGAAACTTTTGACATTGAAGCGACTGGTTTCTTCGTTGCTATTGGTCACACTCCCAATACAGATATTTTTAAGGATTATATCACATTAGACGAAACAGGTTATATTGTGAATACTCCGGGAAGTTCAAGAACGAATGTTGAAGGTGTTTTTGTATCTGGTGACGCTGCCGATCATGTTTATCGTCAGGCAATTACTGCTGCTGGAACAGGATGCATGGCTGCCTTAGATGCTGAAAGATATTTGGCTGCTAAAGAATAATTATAAAAGATAAGCTTAATAAAAAGAGTCTCAATTTTAAAAAATTGGGACTCTTTTTATTTAAGTATTTTTTTAATCAGGTAAACAAATTGTCAAGATTATATGTACTACTAATACCGCGCACTCATTTTATTCTATTTCAATTTCTTAAATAACTTTGCTTCATCCAGAAATTTTTGTATCTCGATTTTTGGTGAGCCTAAAAGTTGAATTTCCGATTTATCCGTTGCCGTTATTATAACCGCGTTTTCAACAAATAAACTGCAGTTCGTATAACTTTCAGTAGTGATTTCAGCTTTTTTAGTGGTAAACTTATTTCCAATAAAAGCGGAGTTATTATCTACACGAATTATAACGTTTTCAGAGGCTCCCTCTAGCGTTGCAATTGATTTTTGATATTGGTCTATTTTTAAATCGACTGTGTTAATTAATGCTTTCAAAGTCGAATTCTTAAGTAATCCGATTTTGGCAGTTGTAGACTTTAAGTTCAATTCCGTTTTAGATTTACCATCGGCTTCAAGAATAAAGTTAGTTACGCTGGCATTAATAAATAATTTGGATTCATCCTCGGCTTTTAAAGTAATGGAATCCAGTAAAAGTTCTTGAATTGCATTGATAACGGTTTCATTTTTGGCAGTAATAAAATTCAGTTTATCAGTGTAAGTTACTCGTATCAATAGTTTCTTAAAATTTATAGCTTGTTTTGTAGTATGAATACGCAACGTATTAGTAGATACTTCTGCTACAATAATTTCATGTAAGTTTTCATCAGCTTCAATTTTGATTTCCGCCTTCTCGCCACGTTCCAGACTTATTTCTAAATTATCTTCAACTACTAACGCTTCAAAATCACCAATTTCTCTACTCGCAATTGTTACAATTTTTGAACCTTTTATTTTTTCCTTTGATTGTGCCAATAGTACTGTTGTAAACAAGACGACTAGTAATAGAGTAAAGTGTTTTTTCATTTTAGTTTATTTAAATGTATTCACAAATATAAAAAAATCATCCATTTACGATGGATGATTTTATAGTATTTGGAATAAAAATGTTATCCTTTTTTGATACTTCCTCCAGAGCTAACATATTTTACAGTTTTTTTTGGTTCAACTGCATACTTAATATCTCCTCCGCTTGATGCTTGTGCGTTCAAGTTCACAATCGCATGCACGCTAATGCTTGCGCCACTTGAAACATCGGCTGTTACATTATTAGCTAATAGATTAATTGCTTTGATGTCGCTTCCACTAGAGGCAGTTGTTTTTAGTTCAAGCGCTTTTCCGTTAATAGTGATATCACTTCCGCTACTGCTGTCACATATAATTGTATCCGCTTCAAGGTCTATTTCAATCGTTGCACCGCTTGAACTGTGTATTGTAATATTTTCACCCATCAATGTGTTTGCGCTTGATATAGTAGAACTGCTTGTTGCTTCCAGCGCTTCAATAATAGGCATTTTTACTGTTACTTTTTTTGAGGTTAAATCTATTAATGAATTTTTGTCACAGGAAATGATAAGTGTTCCATTTTCGATTGTAGTTGTGATATGTTCCTGTAAATTATCATCGGCCTCTACTATTATTTCAGTAGTTTGTGATTGTTCAATAGTCAGATCAATTCCATTATTTACTTCCACATTTGTGAATTTACCCTCTATTGTTCTTTTTTCAGTCGTTACATTTCCACTCCCTTCTATTGTGTTCCAATTGACAGAATGATTGCATGATGAAAAAAGTAGTGCTGTTAATGCCACCAAAATAAATTTTGTGATCATTGTGATTATTTTTAACATAACTAATTGGTTTTAATTATTATTCCATCTTTGTTTATAGTCAGTCCCTTGAATTTTTTCTTAGATTCAATAATAGTGTCCCCTTTTATAGAAACTCCATTTTCATCTATTGTGATGGAAGTTTGTGTGCTATCCGCAGCTTCATTACTATTGTTTTGCTTGTTTTCATCAGTCACACAGTTTGTACACCTCATTATGTTGTCTTCAACTCTAAAAACCTCATTGCTAGATCCCGGATTCCATATAAGGTAATCGCTATCAGTTCGATTGTAATTTTGCATGGAATCGTCTGGTTTAACCAGAGTACCTTTTGGTAAAAATAATATGATTTCAATTTCTTGATCTCGGTATTTGTTTTTTAAATCAGTTATTAAATAATTGTCAAAAATTAATCGACTACCCTCAATTCTATAACCGTATTTTATTTGCTCGGCTCTCTTCTTAGCTTCTGATAATGATTTTCCTTTTGCTTGTTTTTCGATTTGGATATAAGGTGATTTTTCATCTGTTCTTTCGATTTTTAAACTTACTTCATTTGAGTAGATAATATCTGTGCCTGTGGAATCTTGAGTGACCATAAAATCATTGCGATCGTCCAAATTTTTGGCAAAATAATCATTGTGTATAAATTTAATAAAAAGTGTGTCAGTAGGATTTATGTTAATTGTTTCTTTTTTGACCATTCTACCATCAACTGTAAACGCACTAGCTTGTTTAATTCCAATAGATATTGCTAGAGATACTGCGATAAGCCATAGCGCAAGCAAGGTATATTTTACAATATTTCCAACTGATTTTATATTGGGTGCAAGTAATTTAAAACCTAATATTGTTAGAAAAAAGAAAGGTATTCCAATGGCAAAGAACATTAAAAGTCCAAAGGCCCAAATAGGATAATCAGTAAAATTTCCTGCTTCTATAAAATTTTGCCATGGAACATTAATAAAATCAGAGGATCCCACAGTGAAAACAGCAATTAAAAGGGAAACTAAAGTGGCAATACCCGTAAAAATTAAAATCACCCCTAAGAATTTCGCGAAAATTTTAAAAACAGTCATTATAAAATCACTGAACGAGCTTCCAAATTTCTCAGCACCCGTCTTTATTTGGTTTCCGTATTTGTCATAATCCACATTTTTGAATTTATCAGAAACAGTATCAAATTCGGCTCTTACTTTTTTTTCGATATTCGAAATCGTGACGGGTTCTCCCGTCATTTCCAGTTTTTCTGATGTAGTGATGGCTTCTGGAGTGACAATCCAAAGTATGATATACGCTAAAATTCCTGTTCCGAAACCAGCAAAAACTAATAGAATCAGGACAATCCTAATCCACACCGCATCAATCCCAAAATAATATCCTAAACCGGATGATACACCACCAATCATACCTTTTTCCTTATCTCGATATAGTTTTTTAGTCCTTCTTGAAGTTGAGCTGTAATGAGGTTCTGCAGCATTATTATCTTCAATAATGTAATCTTCTGGTTGTCCCATTACCGCAATAACTTCATCAACATCTTTCAAACCTATTACGTGTTTATCACTCAATTGCTTCTCGTGCAATAATTCCGAAACGCGCATTTCAATGTCTTTAATGATTTCGTCATGCCCAGATGAGTTGGACAAAGAGCGTTTTATAGCATCAAAATAGCGGGTTAATTTTTGGTATGCATCTTCATCAATATGAAAAAACATTCCGCCTATGTTTATATTTACAGTTTTGTTCATGACTATTGTTTTTGGTTGGTTATAAGGTTTACAGCATCGGATAATTCAGTCCAAGTACTATCTAGTTCGTTTAAAAATGTTTGTCCTATTTCAGTGAGACCGTAATATTTTCTAGGTGGTCCTGAAGTTGATTCTTCCCAGCGATAGCTGAGTAAACCGTCGTTTTTGAGTCGGGTTAGCAATGGATAAATCGTTCCTTCCACGACTAACAATTTTGCGTTTTTTAAAGTGTCTAATATTTCCGATGTGTATGCATCTTTCTCTTTCAATACCGATAGGATGCAAAACTCGAGAACACCTTTGCGCATTTGAGCTTTTGTGTTTTCAATGTTCATAATTCAATTTTTTGTTTTTTAGTTGATTAAACTGTTCATTTTTTGATTGATTTGCCAGCTCGATTATCTGGCTTGATGATGACTTGATTCTTTTTTTGGAGCTATTTCCCGCTTTCCATTACAATCTTTTTTTTCGCCGCAGCGAGAAAAAAGGATTTTCATTTCAATCAGGGCTAGGGTATTTACTGGATAATGACGTCTATTTTCTTAATTGTGATTTTTATCTATTTTATAAAAGAAATCGTAATTGGATATTGGTATTTTTCGCCGTTTGAGGTTTTTACAGAAGCGTAAATGATTAGAAAAAACTCAGCCACTTTCAAAAACCCAAAAAGCAATATGCAAAGTAATCCCAGTGTTAGCAGAATAATATTACCTTCAAAATTAAAATTAGATATATTTAAATCGTGATCGTTTATCAAAGCGTTTAATGACATATTATTAAATACCGAAATTAGAAAAGAAGGAATTGCAATCATAAGTAATACGAGAGAATAAAGTAATAAACTCAATTGAAAATTGAGCACTTGTTTACCGTGATGATCCACAAATTCCGACTGCTCTTTTTTAGTGCTCCATAAAATTATGGGAAAAATATAATTCCCAAACGGGATAAAATATTGAGTTAATGTACTCAAATGAGTAAAAGTAGCGATGTTTTTTTCAGTTGTTGATTCCATTTTTTTGATTTTTAATGATGATTGAAACGTAGTATTAAATTCCTGATAGCTTACCTAGTAATTTCTTATGCAAATATATATTTAAAAGACAGTATCTTGTTTCGCATAGTACTATAAATTAACTTATTTTTAACATATTATATTATTATGTATGCATAGTATTATTTTGTATTTTAGCAAAAAATCTACTGATAATGAAACTTACAGCGTCTAAACTCAATCAATTTCTATTATTTAAATTGCCGTCCGCATTTATTTGCGGAGTTCGTGTAAAAGCAATCGATGAAAATAAATGCGCAGTATCTGTCAAACACCGCTGGATCAATCAAAATCCTTTCAACTCAATGTATTTTGCAGTGCAAGCAATGGCTGCTGAGCTATCAACTGGCGCGTTAGTGATGTTCCAAATTCAAAAGAGCGGTAGAAAAATATCAATGTTGGTTGCTAATAATAAAAGCAATTTTACAAAAAAGGCAACTGGAAGAATAACATTTGTTTGTAACGATGGTCATCTTATTGAAAAAGCAATTGAAGAAACAATCGCAACAGGAGAAGGGCAAACCTTCTGGATGAAGTCTATTGCAACTGATGAAAAAGGAATTCAAGTTTCTGAAATGGATTTTGAGTGGAGTGTTAGAATCAAGTAATTTGCATCATTTACAATTTGGTAAAAATCTAGCTATTCCAACTAATAGATTTTCCTAAACCATTAAGAGCATTAAGTTAGTTAAGCCCAGTCGGGGTTAAAATTCGGAATCATTTAAAAACAATTATGTTTTGCATTATTCCGATAATTATTTTTTTAATATTACATAAATTTATAAAGAAAAATGCCGCTGATATTTCAGCGGCATTTGTATTTTAAGATCCTTGAATATTCTAAACTAACATTTTTTACCTGATCCTGTTTCGCATTTTTTTCCGTCTGATTTGCTTTGAGCTTGACACCTAGCTACTTCGTCAGCCGTCATCGCCTTTGACTTGCTATCTTTTTTTGCACAACAAGATTCTAATCTTGGTTTTATCCTTTACTACAGCTTTAAACTCATGCGCACTTACAGCAACACTAAAAAATCCAATTGGTACGATTGTTACTATTTTTTTATCTTGATGGTTTTAAATGTGATTATAGTAAATTGTTATTGTCAATAATTTTATCCAACCATAAATACTTTATATAAATTCTTAACTGGAATAGGCATTATTTTAAGGTTCTTAGTTAATTAGAATCACTTTTCTTCCCTTACATCACTAAAGACGATCGATTAAGTTGCAGTTTAAATCATAAAGTTTTCATAAGTAAATTGTATAAGTATCTTCTTGAATCCTATAAAAAACTAGGATATTACTTGATTTATCTTTGTACCATAGCAAAATCAATAAATTAACTAATTTTTTTTCTTCCAAAATTATAATTATAGTAGAGAATGCCTGATGAAGTGTTGTTATTAAAATCCTTTTTTCGCATTTTCAATATAAAGTGGAAAAAAATTTAACTCTACGTTTAATCTTATTTTCATTTCCAGGTTATAAATAGAAATTTGGTCTCTAAAAAAAAATAATTAGTACGAAAATGAATTATTTGTTTTAGCTGTAAGCTTGTTAATCTTAAACTAAAAAGATAAGGAATTAATGAGGTACAATTTTATTAATATAAATTTTAATGATATGAAGAAAATTTTTACAATTTGTACTTTCGCTTTTCTTGGAGCAAATGTACAGGCGCAAATGAAAGATGTGACAGTAACGCTTCAGCCTACAGCGAGTTATAATTGGTTTGACAAAAACACTGCAATTGAAGATGGTGTTATGTATGGTGGTAGAGTGGGTTTTGGATTTGGTGAAGCAATTGAACTTCGGGGTATTTACGAGAGATCAGCAGATCTAAAGAATACAGTAGATGGTTTTAACGTATTTTCAGATGATTTTGTCAATAATTTTAATTCTAGAAGCGTAGACATTGAACGTATTGGTGGAGAATTCAAAGCTAATATTCCAACACGCGGTACTTTTGTACCTTATATAACCTTAGGTGCGGGTGTGCAAAAATTAAAGGTAGATATTGCTGCTGCTAATGCGCCATCAAATGAGCAAAAATCAGAGCAAATTTATGTTGGTTTAGGATTAGGTACACAAATTAAGCTTGGTACCCGTTTGTTTTTAAATTTAGAAGCTAAAAACACAGTTTTTAATATGAATCCTGCTTCAGTCTTATTTCAAGATGGCCAAGATCAAAGTGATATTGAAGATTGGTTAAATGACAACAATAATTCTAGAATGTACAATTGGTCAGTTTTAGCTGGTTTACAACTATATCTTGGCGGTCGCGCTCCAGAAGAATTAAGTGCATTAGATCGGGCTTATAGAAATAAATTTTCTGGTGGTTTGGGTGGATTTAAATTAATTTTTGAACCATCTGGAGCTTATGTGAACTTTGATAATGCTAGTAATTTACGTGACTCTTACTTTCTGGGAGGAAAAGTAGGTTTTGATCTAAATAATTACATCGGTGTAAGAGGTTATTTTTACCAAGCTACACAAAATGAAAAAATATCATTTGATTTTGATGATGTGGCAATGTATGGTGGAGACTTTATTGCTAAACTGAATGTTTCCCGTGGTTTAGTTCCTTACATAAGCGTAGGTGGAGGATATTTAAATGTTAATCAAAATAGTTATACAGGTAAAAATGGATTAACGGCAGCCGCTTCTGGGTATTTTGCAAAAGGTGGTCTAGGCTTGAATGTCCCTCTTGGTAGAAATCTTGAGGCATTTGGTGATGCTAATTTAATGTTTACTTCTAGACGCGATGGAGACGATCTTCAAAATACTATCTCTCCAGATGAGCTTAGACAGCATGCAATGTACAGCGTTGGGCTTCGTTTTCAATTAGGAAAAAGAGCCGCTGATACTGATCAAATTCTGCAGAATACAGTAGATCGAAGAGTAGATGATAGAACGCAGGTGTATCAAGATCGAATAGATCAATTACAGTCTGAATTATCTGAGGCGTATAAAAATAATGACACTAAAAAAGCGGTTGAAATTATAGAGGAGAAAAAAGATTTAGATCGCAAATTGAATGATGGTCAGGAATCTACCTCAACAGTAAAAGCGGAAAAACTTGAATCACGAGTAGAAATGACTCCTAAAGAATTAGAAGAGTTAATTGAAAAAGTTATACAAGGTGTTGATGAGGAATCTCGTAAACCACAATCTATCGAGGATCGTATGGATCGTTTAGAAAGTTTGTTACTACAAATTAATACGGGAACTTATAGACAAAATCTTTCACCAGATCGTCAAGAAGATGCTTCACAAAAAATTCTTGATAAATTAAACGAACTAGATAAAAAAATAGATAGAAATACTGATAGGATTGATAATTTAAATAATGCTCCACAAGCGCAAAATGAAGATAAAACTGTTGTAATATCATCAGGTCAAACCGCACCGGTAGCTCCACAAATGATTCAACCTGCACAAACTAGTGTAACAACTGATGTGGATGGAAATACCGTGGTTAAAACTGATACTGCTAATCAAGGAATGGCGGCTGGATGGGTAGTTAATGAAGGATTATCAGTGTTCACAGGTGTTGCAATAGCTAGCGATGTCGCAATGATTGTAGGTTTAAGAGGCAATTATGCCTTTACCAATTCTCCGTTTAAATTCATGCCCGACTTATATTTAGCGCCAGGCAAAAATACTGGATTTGGAGTAAACGCAAACGTAGTTTTACCTTTTAAAGTTGACGCGGGCGTTATTTTAGAGCCTTACGCTGGATTAGGACTTGGATACAATGATGTTGCTGGTGAAAGTACTTTTGCTCCTAACTTAGTTTTAGGTACAACATTTAATGTATTTGGTGGTAAGTTGTTTGCTGATTATACAGCGCACAATTTTGTTGATATACACAGAATATCTATAGGCTATAAACTAAAATTTTAATAGGATGCTAGAAGTAAACACGCTAGATAAAGTAAAAACAATAGTACTTTTTGTATGTATGTTATTTTCAATGGCTCTTTTTGCGCAAAGCGAAAAGAGTCCTACGAAGAGTAAAATTGTAATGACAAAATCTGAACTGAACTCTTTTTTGAGCACGGTGGCGGATGCTAGACGCTCTCAATTAAAAGAGAGAGAAAATAATCAAAACAAATCAAATTTGTCTGAGTTAAGATCAAATTATCAACAACGTTATCCTGCGGAGAATTACGGTCAGTATAACATTACGAATGAACAATTACTGAGGGAAATTAGGTACTTAAACCAGCGAATTGATAATTTAAGTCCGCGAGACAGTAGATTTCCTTCTATGGCGAGAGACAATTCGACTATCATTATGCCTGGTAATGCTGCTACGAGCCCAATGTATAATCCAAATGGTAATAATGCAACAACAGTTATTCCATCAAACAATAGTAAAATTAAAGACTTACAGCGGAAAATTGATTCTTTGAAGGCTGTTGAAAATGGAAGAACTAGCCTTAGTAATAATGGTTCTTTAGCCGATTCATTAAAAAATGTCAATTCTAGATTGAATGATGTAAGACGACAAATGGATAGTTTGGAATCAAAAATGAATTCCAAAATTAAAAGTGGATCATCAGATAAAAACAGAACTTATTTTAGGCAGCAAGTGTATTTTGCCAACAATTCAGAATCGCTTGAGGCTGAGTATTTAAAATATGTGCAAGATCTAACACAAATTTTGATTCAATATCCAGAAGCAAAAATTTTACTTGAAGGTTGGGCCAGTCCTGTAGGCAGTGTTAATTACAACAAGCAGTTATCCATGCGAAGGGCAGAATCTGTTGAAAAAGCGTTCATCAACAACAAAATACAGGCAAGTAGAATTCTAACTTCTTTTAAAGGTGAAGATCGAAAGTCAACAGCAGAGCAAGCAAGACGTGTTGAAATGTCGATAATTGTGCGATAGATAATGGAAGGCAACTGCTTTTTAAATTATAATTGTAGAGAGAAAAACCCCAAGATCTTCGGATTTTAGGGGTTTTTTGTTTTGATTATTGTAAAATTAAAGTCGGAATTCATTTTAAATACGAATGAAAGCCAAATAAATTTTAGGACATTAATCGACTTTAGAAACTACGAATAGAGGTACTTGATGTATCCAAAATCAACTTCCATTTCAATGAGTAAAAATAAATAAAGCCAACCAAGATGGTTAGCTTTATATATAAATTGCTTTTCAGGAAATTATTTTTTTGCCTCTTCTATTGAAACTTTTCTAAATTCTTTAAGCATTTTCTCAAGCTCTAAAGTTGATTTACGAGCTCTTGCTCCAGCAGCTTTAACTCCTTTTTCTGTCAATGAAACAGTTTCTGTTTTAAATGTTTCAAATTCAGCGTTGATTTTTTCAATAAGATCTTTCATATTTTTTTTAATTTATTAAAACAAAAATACTGAAATGAAACCAATATTCAAAGATGATAGTACGAAAATTTCGTAGTTTTTTAAATTTAAATGTGTCAATTTAATACTAAACACTTTTTTATAATGAATTTTAGAAATTCTTTTTTATTTAAAGGTCTGGCTTTTAAATACGCCAGTGCTGAACTTTCATGCAAAAAGACATTAATCTTTATAAATCGTTTAATTTTTAATCGACTGTCTACTTAATTATAACTAAACTTTGATTTTCAAAAATCTTGAGAACGTTATTGTTTTATTTATTTTCAAATTTTAACAAACCATTTTTATTACGTATAAGGTGTGGAATATTTTTTTAAGACAAAACTAGTAAAGAACTGGGTTTCCCATAGAAGTCTTTCCGTGAGATTTTTTTTTCAGTTCTATGACAATACGTTTATTGATAATTCCAGTTTTCAAACTTTGCCCAAAAACGCTAAGCTTCTAAACAATAGGAGCGATTAGCATCAAATGGGATTTTTTGGTTAAACAAATCATTTAATATTTTCAGAATTCTTCCAGTAAAGATTTTTGGTTTAAAATAGTTTGGTTTTATAGGAAGGGCGAATGCAAATGCAATAGGTACTTAAAATACTGGAAATGATTGTATGAAGAAAAACTTTGTACTGATTAAAAATTGAACCCGTGGCTTTGGGGTTATGGATCGCAAATTTATAATCTCACTTTAGATTAATTATTTTTAAATCGAGGTTTTTTTATATAAATTTAAGTTTTGCTGTTTTTAATATTTTCGTTAGTCTTTTTTTTGTTATTCTAGCAAGTCAAGATATTTTCTAATTTGTAGTAGGCTTCTTTACGTTTATATCTGAGCATTTTCTACAAATTTATCATTATACAAAGAACCAAAATACTGATAGTTGTAATTATTAAATTATTTACTCAATTTATAATTGGAGGATGATGTAAGAATAAATAACGTCCCAAAAACCTACGTAAAACCAATATCAGGAAGATCAATAAAAAATTGGGATTTAAGACAGATTTACTCACATCGCTCTTAACAAATGATATATTGGAGAAATTTTACTTAGATTTTATGATTTTGACATTTATCGCAACGTCGGCAATAAAAGTTAAGCGAGTTTGCTAAATATAAACATAATTTTAAACTAACTATTTTTATTTTCTTGTGTAATCAAACAATTATTAAATAAAATAAAAAAAATAATTTTCACAATTTTTTTTAACTAAATTCACAACTAATTAATAAACAAAACAAGATGAAATTATTTATTTTTACATGGTACCCTGTCATATTAGCATTTATATGCATGCTCTATTCAATTACATTGGGTATTTTAGGAAGAGAACAAGAAGCTTTATATTCAGCGCATTGGCCGGGTACAATTTTATTGTTCGCAATAGCTATTCGTCAAAGAAGAACAACATGAGTATTGGGTTTTTTATTATTGGAGCAATAATTTTTTCAATTTATCTGTACTTTACTATTTGGAATATTTATTATTCCAACAGCAAACAAAGAGAAGAAAGTTATCCAACCGTTAGAGAAAAACAAATCTCTAAAAAAGGTGAGCTTGAGAATGAGCTTAAGAATGAGCTTAAAAATGGGCTTGAAAAAGAAGTTTAAAATAGTTTTGCGACAAAGCTAAGACCTTTCTAAGGAACTTGACTCTAAAAATCATTTTTAAATTAAATATTTAATTCCATTAACAGTAGGTTTCTATCCTAGGAAACCTATTTTTTTTTGAATAGCAATCAATTTTAAAAAATTATCGTAGTTAGCAATTTAAAATTAATTTTTAAATTTTTCATGTACGCTGTTTCAGTGTTTTTTTAAATCTCTTGACATAACTTCGGTAAAGTCTACCATTATATTTTTTTTTCATCAAATACAATATTTTTTTTTAATTGTTTGTAATTACTAGAGCGCACTATCTATTTAAAAAAAGTGATCAATTTATTTAGTTTTACAACAAATTTTGAAAGACCACAGACTTCTTAAAATCAATTAAGGAAAAAAGAGACAAGATAAGTGTAGAAAGTAAATACGGCTAAAAAGAACAATTTACGAGTGGAGTGACTAATGCAAAACGTGCAGATGTAGAATTTTATTTCTCGCTGGCATTATTATGAAAGTTGTATTTAATTAAAACTGAATTTCAACAAAAAACCCTTAAACAATTGAAGTTTAAGGGTTTGTTTTGTAGCGAGGACGGGATTTGAACCCGTGACCTCAGGGTTATGAATCCCAGATTTATGATTTTTTAAATATATAAAACGTTGTTAATTAAATATTTAGTTTTATTGATAATCTTGTTTTGACTAGTTTTAAGATGATTTCGTCACTCTTTTTCGTCACTCCTTTATTTGTCGAAATAGTAAGGGTAAAAAGGTTGTTAAAACAAGTTTTAGCTAGTGTGGTGATGAAAATTAATTATTAAAAATTGAATTGTAATTTTCTTCAATTTCCTTTATCTCAATTTCAGATAGGACATTAAACTCTTTTTCTAGAGCTCTTTTTGAAAGTATCCCATTATTTTGTTCTAAAAACCGAGTTAGTAATGCAACTGTTTTGTCTGGCATTTGAAAAATATCATCCAAATATTTTTTCATAGCATCATATTTCTGTAGATAGTTTACCTCATTGGGAATTACATTTACAATAGTATCATTAACGCAATCAAATAAGAACTCTGCTTGTTTTGTTGCGTCAAAATAGCGGTAATAATCAATTGTCTCGTTCAATACCGCTACATTGTTAGATTCTGTAGTTTTCCATTCTATAAAGTCCAATAATGGATGTGAATAAGATTCTAATACGATTCTATAATCGTCAATATGATTTAAAATAGAAGCAGACACCGGGAAGATTATTCCTTGTTGTGCAAATTGCATTTTGGTTAAAATATGATGTATTATATATCGGTGTATTCTTCCGTTGCCATCTACAAAAGGATGAATAAAAATAAATCCAAAAGCTATTTTTGCAGCTGCCAAAACAGCATTAAAGCCAGTTTCTTCAATGTTTTTATAACTTGCAATTAATCCGTCTATCAACTTTTCGATATCTTGCCATTTTGCTGAAATATGTTCTGGCATTGGTTCTCCGTTTGTTCTGTCATGTTCTCCTACAAAGCCACCTTCATCTCTAAAGCCCATTTTTAGGAAGCGACTATTTTCTATCACTATTTGCTGTAATCGCAATAGTTCCTCTTTTTCTAATGGTTTTGAACCTGCTTGACCTATGGCTTTTCCCCACCTAATTGCTCTATTATTAGAGGGGGTTTCTCCTTCTATGGTAAAAGATGCTTTGGAATCTTTTAGCAACAAAAATGCTGATGCTCGTTGTAGTACGTCTTTGCGAATTGCGTTTAAATAACTATTTTTTTTATGGGAAAGATCATCAGCTATATAGTCATTCAACTTTGGAGTTTTAAATATTAGCGGACAAAAATCAACAGTACCAGGCAAGTTGTTTTTTATACGATGGCGGCTGGAATTTGTACTTATAGGCAAAGCAAATTGTATATCTTCATCAATTAGAGTAATGAAATTTCCTTTATTTAAATCTGGAATTGGAAGTGACTTCCCCATAAGCCATTCGTATAAGAACCAAACTTTACGACTGTATTGTCCTTGCGGCTCTATTTGCACCACGGAAGTTATGGTTTCTTCTGATAGTTGTTCAAATAGTTTTTTAAAAAACAATAAATTTATTCCTTCGTATTTTAAAGCAAATACTAATTGTTTATAAAGAGTGTCTTCTGGTTCGTGACGCGAAGTAAGCACTTGCCAATGATCAGTTTTATATTGACGTTTTTTAGTACTTATCAATGATAAACGATTTGGGAATGGCATAGCGAGAGTTAAAGCTTCTATTAAAGCACCATAACCTACCAGTATTCCTTCTTCAGGTGCTTTACGACCGTGAAAAACACTTATTTTTAGTGAAAATTGATTAGTAATCATGTCTATTGGTGAAAATTGATTATTCAAAAATAAGTGAAAAATACTTATATCTGGTGAAAAGAACTTGTTTTTTATCAATTTAGAGAAAAAATACTTATTGTTATGGACTTAATTATGTGAAATGAATATAAATAAAATTTTAGCAACTGATTAGATAATAGCGATTCAGTCCTGAATGATAATTTAAGTAAATAACTTTAAAAAGCTTAGTTGTAAACATGAATCAATCTAAAATCAAATGAAATTAGGAAATAGTCTTGTTTAGTTTGAATGAAATAATTTTATCAAAACTGTTTTATTTATGTAAAATATTAAGATTAAGTAATTCTGTCCAAATTATAAATCCTTTCTTTTAAAAAAGGGTATGAGTTTATAAATTATAATACTCTTACGAAGACTGAACAGTAATATTCCTGCGGTCTGTAAGGTGTATTGTTCACATTATTAAGGTGATAAC
The DNA here is from genome assembly GCF_900129585.1 of Flavobacterium micromati. Classification (GTDB taxonomy): domain Bacteria; phylum Bacteroidota; class Bacteroidia; order Flavobacteriales; family Flavobacteriaceae; genus Flavobacterium; species Flavobacterium micromati. Next base: position 171,172 of record NZ_FQWF01000002.1, on the reverse strand, counting down.
ACGTTCGTTTTTTGTATATTCGTCACTCCAATTTGTCATGGAGTGACGAATTTATTTAAATGAAAAAACCCTTAAACAGTTGATGTTTAAGGGTTTGTTTGTGTAGCGAGAACGAGATTTGAACTCGTGACCTCAGGGTTATGAATCCTGCGCTCTAACCGACTGAGCTACCTCGCCAAATATCCAAGAACACTGCCTTGAACGCGGGTGCAAATATAGATATTTTATTAAAGCGTGCAAACATATTTTAAAGAAAAAAAAATATTTCTTAAAAGGCTTTTTTCTTGTAGTTTTATTCTATATATTTCGGGAAAATTAAATGCAGCTCATGGACCAGAAAGTACGTTACGAAATCGAGTTCCCCATAAATTCCTCGCCTCAATTATTATATCAATATATATCAACGCCATCAGGGTTGTCTGAATGGTTTGCTGATAATGTAAATTCACGTGGTGAATTTTTTACCTTTATTTGGAATGACTCCGAAGAAAAGGCGAGACTCGCTTCAAAGAAAACTGGCGAAAAAGTAAAATTTAAATGGGTTGATGATAGCGGGAACGATACGGAATATTTTTTTGAGCTACATATCTTAGTTGATGAGCTTACTAAAGATGTTTCGTTGATGGTTGTAGATTTTGCTGAGCAAGATGAGGTAGACGAAGCAACTTTATTATGGGAAAATCAAATTTCAGATTTAAAACATCTCATAGGATCTGTATAGATAAATCCTATTTTATAACTTATATTTGCCCTAAATATTAATTAGGGCTTTTTTTATGATTAATTTTAATGGAAATATCGTGTCTCAGGATGCTACTGTGCTTACAAATAATCGTGCTTTTTTATATGGTGACGGGGTTTTTGAGACAATCAAAATACTAAATAATAAAATTCTTTTTTTAGAAGATCATTATTTTAGGCTAATGTCATCAATGCGAGTAGTTCGAATGGAAATTCCAATGAATTTTACGATGGAGTATCTTGAAGAACAGATTCTTTCTGTTGTAAATGCAAATTCAATACAGTCTTCATCTCGTGCTCGAATTACTGTTTATCGAAATGACGGAGGTTATTATTTACCAAGAAATAATTCAATATCTTTTTTAATTAGTGCTGTAGCCCTCGAAAATACTTTATACACAATAGAGAAAATTAATTACGAGGTCGATTTGTACAAAGACTTTTACATAACTAAGCAATTACTTTCATCGATAAAAACAACTAATAAGATAATAAATATTACAGGAAGTATTTTTGCATCTGAAAATGGCTTGGACAATTGTTTGTTATTAAACGATAGTAAGAATGTTGTGGAAGCATTGCAAGGGAATATTTTTATGCTTTTAGGAAATAAATTAATCACTCCGCCTATTTCTGAAGGATGTCTTAATGGCGTTATGAGAAAACAAGTTTTGAATGTGGCTAAAAAAATAGAAAATTTAGAGGTAGTTGAGGAAGTAATTTCTCCATTTGATCTTCAAAAAGCCGATGAGCTATTTATTACCAATGTTATAAAGGGAATTCAGCCTATTACGCAGTATCGTAAAAAAAGTTTTGCTACAAATAAATCGATAGAATTATTGGAAAAATTAAACGAAATGATTAGCAGTATTTAATTAAGGTAAGGATTTTCAGGAGCATTTAACCATATCAGATAATCGCCACCAAGTTCCTTAATTTGCTCCTTCCAGAAATGAGTTGCTGATTTTCCTATTATTTTATTTTTATAACTGTTCGAGTTAATAATCCAAGAATTACTTTCCATTTCGCTTTCTAACTGTTTTTCGTGCCAGCCAGTGTAACCTAAAAAGAAACGAATATTGTTATTGCTTATTTCGCCTTTATTGATTAGCTCTTTTGCCGATTCAAAATCACCTCCCCAATATATTCCGTTAGAGATCTCAATACTATTAGGGATCAATTCAGGAATATTGTGAATAAAATAAAGGTTGTCTTGTTCAACAGGTCCACCATTATAAATCTTAAATCGGGCCTCGATCTCTGGAATTAAATCTTGAATAGTGTACTTTAACGGCTTATTTATGATGAAACCAATAGATCCCTCCTCATTATAATCCGCTAATAAAATTACTGATCTATTAAATGACACATCTCCGATAATCGTTGGCTCAGCAATAAGCAAATAGCCTTTTTTTAACTTATCTCTAATCATTGGATTCGATTTTTTATTAAAGTTAAGTTTTTTATTATAAGGATGCCAAATATAATCGTTGAAACACATAAAAAAACCTCCCGAAGGGGAGGTTTTGTTTATATAGTAGGAACTTAAATTAGTTTACTGCACCTTCTAATTCTGCACCTGCTTTAAACTTCACTACATTTTTAGCAGCGATTTGGATCGTTTTTCCTGTTTGAGGGTTTCTACCATCTCTGGCAGCTCTTGCAGAAACAGACCATGATCCGAAACCTACTAAAGAAACTCTACCACCTTTTTTTAAAGTCCCTCCTACGTTTCCTAAAAATGACTCTAAAGCTAGTTTAGCTGCAGCTTTTGTGATTCCTGCATCTGCAGCAATAGCATCGATTAATTCTGATTTGTTCATAATAAATAGTTATTAATTGTTGGTTATACAATATTGTTAATACACAAATTTAATAGGAATAACGGCCTTTGCAAGTATTTTATGGTATTTTAATTTAATTTGTTAATAACTTATATTTTTTGTTCATAAAAGAAAGAATTTTTGCATTAAAAGCTAAAAAGTCCTTTGTTTAGTGGAGTCAGTATGCTTTTACTTCTGCAGAAAATTTCATTCCATTTAGTAATTCTGAAGCGCTCATTTTCTTTTTACCCGCTAATTGCAATTGCAGTATTTGAATAAATCCCTCTTTTACTGCAACCTTAATTTCTTTTTTGGTACAAATCAAAGTGCCAATCGCATGAGCATGCTGATCAGAAATAATCTTGCTTTCATAAATTTTAACATTCCATTCCTCAATAAGGTCTCTAAAAAAACACCAAGCTGCAGGATAGGGGCTCAAACCGCGAATTAAATTGTTTATTTCAACTGCTGATTTAGACCAATCAATTTTACAATTCTCCTTATCGAGCTTATAAGCAGTCTTTACTTCAGTATTGTCTGTCTGGATTATGGTTTTTACAGATCCTTGTTCTATTAATTTCAACGTATCAATAACAGTTGAACTTCCTAAAAACATTAACCGATCGTGCAATTGTCCTGCATTTTCGTCATTATCTATCGGTATTTCTGAGCTTAATATCATCGCTCCGGTATCGATTTTGTCATCTATAAAGAAAGTAGTAACACCAGTTTTTGTCTCTCCATTAATAATCGCCCAATTAATAGGTGCTGCACCGCGGTAATTAGGTAATATGGACGCATGAAGATTAAATGTTCCTAAAAATGGCATTTCCCAAACTACTTTTGGCAACATTCTAAAAGCCACCACAATTTGTAAATTAGCATTCAAAGCCTTTAAGTCTAGTAAAAAACTTTCATCTTTTAAGTTGGTTGGCTGTAATAAAGTTAGATTATTTGCTATTGCAAATTCTTTTACGGCTGAATATTTTATTTTTTGTCCACGCCCAGCCGGTTTATCAGCTGCGGTGATAACGCCAACAACTTCATAATTATTTTTAATTATAGTTTCTAGAATTCCGACCGCAAATTCTGGGGTTCCCATAAAAACAATTCGTACTTTTTCCATTATGATTTCAGTGTATATTTATTATTTGGTTTAACCAAAATAAAATCGTTTTCTAATAATTCCTGCAGTACAAAGATAACGTCCTCTGGATTATTTTTTGTTTTATTTTGAATATCTCTTGAGTTTAAGTCTTCGATTTTAAGTAATGTAATAATTTCTTTAGACAATAAAGTAACATCTTTTTTCTTAATTTTCTTTGTGATGCAAAAGGAGCAAATACCACAATCAGTAATTATTTTTTCACCAAAATAATTTAAAATCAACTTATTTTTACAAATCGCTCTTTCATTTATATAATGATAAACAGCTTGTAATTGCTCTTTTTTTAGAAGATTTTGGTTTTCCAAATGTTTTGAAACTCGACTAATAGTTCGCTCATCTTCTCGCACTTCATTGAATAAAATGGTAGCATCGTTATTTTTGGAGTGATATTCTATAATTTCTTTTTCTTTTAATTTCTTTAAAACAGCCAGAATTTCCGCTTCTTTATGATTTGATTTTTTTGCAATTAATTGTAAGTTAAAAGCAGTTTGCATTTCATAAATTCCAGGATAGGTGCGTAAAATAGCTAGAATTATTTCTTCATCATTTACATTTAAGCTCACATATCGAATCACTTCTTTAGACGGAATAAGAAACTGCAGTGTGATTTTTTCGCTAAATTCTTGAGACAAAGTGATAATTCCTTGCCGATCTAAAAACTGTAGTGCATTATACGTTTTCAACGTAGGAAATTCATATCGTAAACAAAAATGATGTAAATTGAATGTAAACTGCTCATTAATTCCTTCTCCGTAAGCAACTTGGAAATAATTATTTAGTTTAAGATACATTAAATTTAAAAACTTTTTATCAGGTAAAATATTGATAAACTGATTCTTTGCTTGAATAATATCAGATGGACTGGTCAAAAGAATCGCAAAAGCTCTTTCTCCATTTCGTCCAGCGCGCCCAGCTTCTTGATAATAATTCTCTATATTTTCTGGTAATTGAATATGAATTACTGTTTTAACATTGGCTTTGTCAATCCCCATTCCAAAAGCATTTGTAGCGACAATAATTTGAACGTCTTCATTCATCCAAGATTGCATATTTTTATCTTTTTCTTTGGACGAAAGTCCTCCATGATAATATGTTGCTTTAAAACCTAATGACTGTAATTGAGACGAAATATCTAAACACGATTTTCTATTTCGAACGTAAATAATAGAAGGTTCGGGGTTTTTTTTAAGAATTTGTTCTATTCTAAAAATTTTATCTTCAAGTTCAAAAACCATATATGCAATATTCTCTCTAGCAAATGATTTCTCAAATATTTGAGGATTATGTAATCCTAACTCGGTTATAATATCGGTTTTTACTCTTGGAGTTGCAGTAGCGGTTAATGCGAGGAAAGGCGTTTTTGGAAAATGCTTTTTAAGTAATGAAATTTTTAAATAGGCAGGACGAAAATCATGTCCCCATTGAGATACACAATGTGCTTCGTCAATGGTAATTAAATTAATAGGTAAACTTTTTATCCGCTCTAAAATCCAGTCGGATTGCAAACGTTCTGGAGATAGATAAAGAAATTTGTAATTTCCAAATTGGCAATTATCAAGCAAGTCAATCATTTCCTCTGATCTGATTCCTCCTGTAAGGGCAATTGCTTTGATATTTCGCTGCTGCAAATTGGCTACTTGGTCTTTCATTAATGCGACCAAAGGCGAAACAACTAAACAAATTCCATCGTTCATCAAAGCTGGAATTTGGAAACAAACTGATTTTCCGCCACCAGTTGGCATCAATGCAAAAGTGTCTTGACCGCTCAAAACTGATGCGATTATTTCGTTTTGGAGTGATCTAAATTTATCGTGTTTCCAGTATTTTTGAAGTAGCGCTAATGCTTCTAGCATAAATTACAGTTTTCAATTCAGTAAAAAACAAGCTCAATTACACAATATTTAACCGAGGTTTATTTAGAAATTTCATCTAAGATAAAAAGAATTCTGTTATTCATCGTGTCTTTTGGTACTTCTATCAATTCGTAACCGTAATTTTGATAAGTTTCCACAAGATGAGAGTAGATTAGTTTTGCTTGTTCAAAATTTTCGTAACGCGCATCATCGCTGATATAAATTTCTTCCCACGGCGGAAGGAGAAATATTTTTGAGTATTTATGTTCACGACAAGCGTGATCAAAAGTTGCAGGATAACTATCGCCTATGTAGTGCATGTAAGCTAGCACATCTGGAATTCCGCGGTCAATAAATACAACTTCATGGGCTTCGTCTGTCGCATTTTGAAATTGTTTTTTTCTTCCTTCCAGCAGTAATTCGCTAAATAGTAAAGGTTTTTCAAGAAATAATTGTTCAATTCCTTGTTTTTTAGCTTCTAATGTTACTTCTCTAGAAATTTCTGGATAACAACAATGCCCTTTATCGACTAACCCATCTATAATAGTGGTTTTACCTGTTCCGGGACCGCCGATAATAACTATAATTTTCTTCTGCACTTTTTAAAAATAAGGCGCAAAATTACTTTAATTAATTGGTATTTAAAAAAATCAAAGCTTATAAATTGGCAGAAGTAAAAAAATATATCCAAAATTCATATTTTGCTTTCGAAACTGTATCTTTGCTTTTCTTTTCAAATAAATAATGGATCAAAAAACAAAAGAATTTTACGATAGATTAAAAGTAGAGTTGGATATGAGTAATACTTGGCCAACGATTTATTTGTTTAAATTTATTGTACCTACTGTAAATGACAATGTAGAACGAGTTGAACATGCCTTTGATTGTATGGGTGCTGTCATTAATACAAAAAAATCAAAAACCGGAAAATACACTAGTATATCTGTTGATGTTACGATGAAAGATTCACAAGAAATAGTAGAAAAATACCTAGAAGTTTCTACAATTGAAGGTATCGTCTCCCTTTAAATAAAAATAATTTTAAAAGATATTTTGGCTAAGAAGCATTGTTTAGACTTTTATCGTTAAAATTTAAAATATACATCCAAATATGAATTCAAAATATATTAAAGAAAACTCAAACGATGTGGTTCATCATTTGGAATATAATGCAGAGCGATCACATTTACTCATTCCAGAATATGGCCGTCATTTGCAAAAATTGATCGATCAAGCAACTCAAATTGAAGATGATATTGAGCGCAACAAAGCGGCAAAATACATTATTCAGGTGATGGGAAGTTTAAATCCTCATTTACGCGACGTTCCTGATTTTCAGCATAAATTGTGGGATCAGCTTTTTATCATGTCCGATTTTAAGTTAGTTGCTGACTCTCCATATCCTATTCCGTCGCGCGAAGTTTTGCAATTAAAACCAGATGTTTTAAAATACCCTCAAAATTTTCCAAAATATAGATTTTATGGCAACAACATAAAGTACATGATTGATGTGGCTAATAAGTGGGAGGACGGTGATATGAAAAATGCTTTGGTAAAAGTTATCGCTAATCACATGAAAAAATCATATTTAAGTTGGAATAAAGACACCGTAAAAGATGATGTAATTTTCGAACATTTATTTGAACTGTCTGATGGTAAATTAAATTTGATTCAAAGTGAGGAAGAATTATTGAACACTACTGATTTGTTGCGTACTAACAAGCGCGTTTCAAATAAAATTTTACCTGTTGGTCAGCCAAAAATTCTGAGTAATAAAAATAGTAAAACTGGAAAACCAAATCCAGTTCATAAAAATCAAAACAGAAAACCTTTATAAAATTGTTATTGGTAAAGAATTAAAGTTTTTTTAATTTGGAACCCGTAACCTATAAATTAAAACAGAATGGGAATATTTAAAATAGAAGGAGGAATTAGCCTAAAAGGAGAAATTACACCTCAAGGAGCTAAAAATGAAGCGCTGCAAATATTATGTGCTGTTCTTTTAACAGCTGAAAAAGTGATGATCAATAATATTCCTGATATTATCGATATTAATAAATTAATTACTCTTTTAGGAAATTTAGGAGTTAAAATTGAAAAAACAGCGCATGGTTCTTATACTTTTCAAGCTGACGATGTAAATATGCAGTATTTAGAAACCGAAGCTTTTAAAAAAGAAGGCGGTTCGTTGAGAGGTTCGATTATGATTGTTGGTCCATTGTTAGCGCGTTTTGGAAAAGGTTATATTCCAAAACCAGGTGGAGATAAAATAGGACGCAGAAGATTAGATACGCATTTTGAAGGATTTATCAATCTTGGAGCTACATTTAGATATAATAGAGAAGATCACTTTTATGGAGTAGAAGCACCAAAAGGATTAACAGGTTCCGATATGCTATTAGACGAAGCATCTGTAACTGGCACTGCAAATATTGTTATGGCGGCAGTTTTAGCTAAAGGTGTTACAACGCTATACAACGCAGCTTGCGAACCTTACTTGCAACAATTATGTAAGATGCTGAATTCTATGGGTGCTAAAATATCTGGTGTGGGTTCTAACTTATTGACTATTGAAGGTGTACAAAACTTAGGTGGTTGCGAGCACCGAATTCTTCCAGACATGATCGAAATAGGAAGCTGGATTGGTCTAGCTGCTATGACAAAATCAGAAATTACAATTAAGAATGTGAGTTGGGATAACTTAGGATTAATCCCAAATACCTTTAGAAAATTAGGAATCACATTAGAACGAAGAGGAGATGATATTTACATTCCTGCTCACGTTGATGGATATGAGGTAAAAACAGATATTGATGGTTCTATATTAACTATTGCTGATGCACCATGGCCTGGATTTACGCCAGATTTATTGAGTATCGTTCTAGTAGTTGCAACTCAGGCAAAAGGAGATGTGCTAATTCATCAAAAAATGTTTGAAAGTAGATTATTTTTTGTGGATAAGTTGATTGATATGGGTGCTAAAATAATGTTGTGCGATCCCCATCGGGCGGTTGTTATGGGACATAATTTTGAATCACAATTAAAAGCAACTACAATGTCATCACCAGATATTCGTGCTGGAATTTCATTGCTGATCGCAGCGCTTTCCGCAAAAGGTACAAGTACAATTCAAAATATTGAACAAATCGATCGTGGATATGAACGCATAGACGAACGATTGAGAGCTATTGGCGCTCACATTGTGCGGGAATAAATAACATAAATCATTTAAAATTTCGTTTAAATAAACCAATAAAGATTTTATTTTTAAATCTTGCTTAGTTTATTTAAACGATTTTATTTTTAATACATCATATAAAAATAACGCATGACAAGCGAAAAAACAGCAATTAGAGCAACATATTTCAGTATTATCGGAAATTCAGCTTTGGCCATTATTAAAGGTCTTGCTGGTTTTTTTGGAAATTCCTATGCTTTGATTGCAGATGCAATTGAATCGACAACTGATATTTTCGCATCTCTTTTAGTTTTGTTTGGTATAAAATATTCTAATAAACCTGCCGATGATAATCACCCGTACGGGCACGGAAGAGCTGAGCCTTTGATTACTTTTATTGTAGTTGGTTTTCTAATTTCGTCGGCTGTGATTATTGCGTATGAAAGTATTCAAAACATACAAACGCCGCATCAATTACCAGAACCCTGGACATTAATTGTATTAAGCGCGATAATTATTTGGAAAGAATACTCCTTTCGAGTTGTGATGAAACGAAGTATTCAAACCAATAGTTCTTCTTTAAAAGCCGATGCATGGCACCATCGGAGTGATGCAATCACTTCAGTGGCTGCTTTTATTGGAATTTCGGTAGCGTTATTTTTTGGAACTGGTTTTGAATCAGCTGATGATTGGGCTGCGCTATTTGCATCCGGATTTATTGTTTATAATAGTTACAAAATTTTCCGACCCGCTTTAGGCGAAATAATGGATGAACATTTGTATGATGATTTGATTGCTCAAATTAGAGAAGTATCATTAGAAGTAAATGGGATTATAGGCACTGAAAAATGTTTTATTAGAAAAGCAGGTATGCAATATCACGTCGATTTGCATGCAACCGTTGATTCTAAGATCACAGTAAAAGAAGGTCATGATCTAGCTCATAAACTGAAAGATACTTTACGCGAACGCATTACAGAATTAGGTCAAGTTTTGATCCACATTGAACCTAATGAATAGATTATTATAAAAATTAGTATTGCAGTAGATAAGTTTATAATCTAATTTTAAGTTGTAATGCTGATGAATGTGTCTCAATTAAGTTGCTCTTGAGCATTGAGACTTTTGCACTATAACAAATACACTTGCTTTCATATTGAATTTAAATTTTAGTGCTAATATTGGATATAAATTATCTCCAGTTTAAAAATAATTTCATGCTGGAGATAATTATTGAGAGGTAAATATTTAATTTAAAATCGGTTTTCTATAATTATTCTATTACTCCAATATATTTAAAAATTTTAGCCCAAAAACAACTCCGTCACCTTGAAAGCCATTTTGATAGGAACGAACGTAATCTAAACGGAGCATCTTAAATTTGCCAAATCCTAAATTGTCTAAGCCAACTGTAAATTCAGTGTAAGTTTTGTTATTAGAGGTTGAGAGCGCATGAGCACCAATATTTAAGGTCGATTTAAGCTTGTTCAACAGTGGAATTTTATTCATTATAAAACCTCTATCATTGTACTCACTATGAAATTCAAAGTAGCGATCATTAGTACTGTTTGAATAATACGGCAGCAAATTAAATACATTCAAATAGCGTTCTGTTTGACCTACTCGGGTTAGATTTCCATTAAAATGTTTAAAGTCTATAAAAGCAATGTTTTCGGCATTGAAAAATTTACCAGCTTTTAGATTAAAACCTAAAAGTCCCTTATTTGCTAGTTTTAAATCGTAAGTAACTCTGGTACTTATTTGATCAAACTCATATTTATTTTCACTTGCAGCGACAGCTTTTTCATAACCTACATAGAGCGTGGGGTATTTTTCATTTCGAATATTAAACTTTCCATCGGGGCGCGAAGAATAGGTGTTGCCAAAATTAATTCTTGCAAGCAAATTTAATTTGGTCAAATGATGTTGCTCAAAAGGAGATGTTATAAAATCATTTGGTGCCAGTGGGTTATTGCTAGTATATAGGTCATCTCTTTTAAAAGTCGAGTAATCAGTATTGTTAAATAGCGGTTTACGCTGCTGGTATTCTACTTTCCCATTTATATTTACACCATTGGCAATGTCTCGCGTGTAACCTATTGCGGCGGCCTCTAAATTATATAGTTTCATAAAGTTGTTTTTAAAAGCAAGCGAACTAATACTATTGATGATCTTACTAATAGGCTCATTGGCATTAAATTGCTTTACAGAACTTCCTCCTGTCAGATACAAAGTCGCATAATTTTGATTGTTAAATCGGTGGATAAACTGCCCAGTTACGCGCAAACGATCATCAGCAAAACCATAATTAAATTTGGTGCTTACTGAAGTATATTTTCCAGTTGTTTCTTGGTTTTTATAATTGGTATATTTAAATCCTGAATCAAAATTATAGCCTTGTACGGTATTAAAACTAAGCGAACCTAAACTCAATAATCCTTCGTAAGCGAGACTATATTTTTCGGAACTGTTTTTAAAAGTGTAGCCAGTGAGTAATTTTAGGATTTTGAATTTATTCTCTTTTGTGTCAACTGAATCGAGATATTTTTGAGAATTTCGCACTTTGTAAATACTATCTTTTCGAACGTAATCCGTGGTTTCCTCCAATGTTAACGGAATAGGTCTGTTTGCGTTCCAAAAAAGTGTGTCTTTCTTATTTGCATTTATTTCAATTCGCGTAATTTCATTGGTAAACGTTTTGGGAACAAAAGAATCAATAAATTCATAGTTGCTGTACACATAATTATATTTTCCTGAAAATTTTATTCCAAATGCTCCAGCTGTGATTTCAAGGCTTTGCGTATTTTTTGCCCAGATTTTATTGCTGTTGTTATAACTAAAATTTTGCTTTAGCGTCATTACATCTAAAAATTCCTCTTTCATTCGATAGCCTTTTATATCCAAATCTACAGCATAAATGGCCCAAGAATCTTCTACAATGTAAATGTAACCTTCAAAAACAGGTTCACTGTCTCGCTTTGCATTTACTTTTATCTTGTTGATCATCTTTTTATTTTCGTCAAAAAAGGTACTTTCCAATTTATAATTATAATAATTGAATGCATTAGTAGCAATTGGAGAGATCATTTGAACCCCAAAATCAATGGCATTATCATAAAAATCGTAAAAAGAAGAACGAGCGGTATTATAGCTGTAGCCATTATCTTTTCCGCTAACTTTAGATGCAGTAACCACTTCTTTTAAGTTATCTGGTTTTTCAAATGATATTTTTGAAAACGTTTCCGATAATGAAATAATTCCCGTTCCTGTAGAATCTAAAGCGCCGTTTAGATCGCCAATTTTTTGTCCTAAGATTTTTTTTGGCGCATTTTTTAATTTAAAAATCCCTCTGGAATAGAAATCGGCATTAAACCTATTGATCTTTTCTGTATTTTGTTTTCTGTTAGCAATTGCGTTCTTAATGATGGCTAGGGCTGGATTAACTTTGTTGTTTATTACAACTTCATTAAGTGAAAAACTTTCTTCAACCATTTTTATATTTAAAATGTAAGGAAGCTTATCAATATCTATTGTAACTTTTTGAGTTTTAAAACCTAAAAACTGAAAAACAACAGTTGGCTTTTCTTTTTTCCGCAAATTGAATTCGTAAGAGCCTAATTCATTTGACGTTGTGCCATTGTAAGTGTCTTGCTGGAAAATAGTAACAAATGGGAGAGGATTTCCTTTGTCATCAGTAACGGTGCCTTTTAGTTGTGCTTGAATCGCAAAAGAACCTAAAAAAAGAAGTAATAAACAATATTTTTTCATGAAAGTTTTTTCTCTCACAAAAATAGAAGAACTTTAAAAACAGTATATTAATTATTTGTTAAATATTTGTATCGAAAGGAGATACCTCGGCGTTTTATAAAAATGACTGAACTGCTAGTTCGTAACTTTTTAAGCCAAAGCCTAAAATTACTCCTTTGGCATTGCCTGAAATATAAGATTGATGTCTAAAACTTTCACGAGAAAAGGTATTAGAAATATGCACTTCAATAACTGGAGTTGTTATTGCTTTTACTGCATCTCCAATTCCTATTGATGTGTGGGTGTAAGCAGCAGCGTTTAAAATAATTCCATCAAATGAAAACCCAAGTTCCTGTATTTTATCAATTAATTCTCCCTCAATATTGCTTTGGAAATAAGTAAATTCGATTGCCGGAAATTTTATCTGCAAAGTGGTAAAATATTCTTCAAAAGTTAAGTTTCCATAAACTTCTGGTTCGCGTTTGCCGAGAAGATTTAAATTGGGTCCATTGATGATACTGATTTTCATAATTCCTGTTTTTGTAAAAATAAAAAAACCGTTCTAATTATAGAACGGTTCCTGATTTTTTTTTTTTTTTTCTAAATTTTAGAATTTAAATCCAGCTGAAACTTGAACAACTGAATTTTTAACAGTTGCATCTTGAGTAGCTTCGGTCAAACCTAAAACGTAGCGACCTTGAACAAAGATACTTTTTGTTATATTTAAAGTTAATCCACCTACAACTCCAAATTCAAAAGTTTCAGATTCTTTAAAGTTTACATTTTTTCTTTCACTTAATAAAAAGGAAGCTTGAGGACCAAGATCTAAACTAATGCTTTTGTTAAGACTGAATTTAGCAAGAACAGGAATAGAAAGGTATCCCAATTTATTTGTAAACTCTTCCGCTGCGTTTTTATAAGTTGCCCCTTGAGTAGAATATAACAATTCAGGCTGTATAGCGAAACCCTCAGTAAGTGTAATTTCTGCGATTAAACCAGCATGATAACTGGTTATAGCTTCATTGTCATAATTAGCAGCTGTGATGTTAATATCACTACCTGTTTGATTAGCGTAATTTAAACCCGCTTTGATACCAAATTTTACTAATTGTGCTTGAGAGCTTAAAGATGCTGCAAAAATAACAACTGCAGTTAGAATTATTTTTTTCATAATTTGTTTGTTAATGGTTATTAATAATTGAAATAGGACTCTTACTTTAAACTAGTTTATTTCAAAATTATTGCAAGGTAATAAATAATTCTATTTATAAAAGTAAAATAAAACAACTACATTTAAATATCTTTTAAAAATGGTATTCAATTTCAAGAAATGAGTTTTTAGAATTATTAGCGTTTCTTTAGCTGGTATTTAATTTAAAGTTTTCTGCTATTTTATTTTTTTAATTTTTTAAATAAAATTTTAAACATAAATATTTTCTTTCAAATTCTACATTATTTTGTCTCAATTTTTTATCACTAATTTTAGTGATATGATAAGTTTATAATACAATGTAAATTAATATTTTAGATAACATTTGTCGTAAAAACCAGTTATTATTTTTATTTTTTTTCTTAAAATTTTTGTAAAAAGTTAGTTTATATTAACAAGGTTATATGTATGTTAGCGCTCTAAATATTTAAAAATATAAAAATGAAGAAAATTATTTTATCAGCAATTGCAGTAATGGCTTTTGGATTTGTAAGTGCACAAGAAAATGTTGTTAAGGTTAATCCGCTTTCAATATTAGGTGGTACTGATTTAGTTAGCTTCGAGCATAAATTAGGAGAAAACTCATCTTTCGTTGTTGGAGCTGGAATTGGTGGATTTAAAATTGGAGATGCAAAATATTCAAATTTTGGTGGTGAAGTTCAATACCGTTATTATTTTAATGAAGCATTACGAGGTTTTTATGCGGGAGGTCAGGCAGGATATTCAGCTGGAAAAGTTGAAATAGAGAATAGTTTTTCCTTTGATGATCAAGGAAATATGAATTCATCTACAAATGAAACGAATTTTGGTGCGTTTAAAGTTGGTGCTAAAGGCGGTTATCAGTGGATTTGGGAAAGTGGTTTTTCTTTAGATCTAAACTTAGGTTTAGCGTATAACAACTTTAATTATAAAAATTCAGATTCATCATTCTCTACTTTAAAAGCTAGTGGTGTTTTACCTAACTTCGGATTTGCTCTTGGTTACGGATTCTAATTGAAAAATATACCGTACAATTAAAACCTCCCAACTTGGGAGGTTTTTTTATGATTAAAAAGCGTTCCTTTGTCAACATGGAATGGATTATACACATAAAAAACTTTCAATCATATTTAAGAATTGAGCGTGGTTTGTCTAAAAATACGATCGAAAATTATTCGTACGACATAGAGCGCTTAGTTTCATTTTTAAAAGAAAATAAAATTGATGTATCACCAATAAAAATTACCGAAGAATCAGTGCAGCAGTTTATCTACGCTGTGTCAAAACAGGTAAATACACGCTCGCAATCCAGAATAATATCTGGATTAAAAAGTTTTTTTAGTTATTTAATATTCGAAGATCTTAGGTCGAACAATCCGTTGGAACTTATAGATTCGCCTAAAACGGGTCGGAAACTTCCAGACACTTTATCAGTTGAAGAAATTGACAATCTCATTGCGGCAATTGATTTATCTTCAAGTGAAGGCGAACGCAATCGGGCTATGATTGAAACACTATACGGTTGCGGTTTGCGGGTCTCAGAATTGATAACTTTGAAAAACTCAGACTTGTTTTTTGAAGAAGGGTTTATTAAAATCACGGGAAAAGGAAATAAACAACGCTTTGTTCCTATTAGCGAAGTGACCCAGAAATACATCGAAATGTATCGAGAAACAGTGAGAATTCATGTAAATATTCAAAAAGGGTATGAAGATACTTTGTTTTTGAATAGGCGAGGACGACAGCTAACGCGTGCAATGATTTTTACTATTATCAAAAATTTAGCTGTCAAAATAAAATTAAATAAAACTATAAGTCCGCATACTTTGCGCCATTCGTTTGCAACACATTTATTAGAAAACGGTGCCGACTTGCGGTCTATACAATTAATGTTAGGTCATGAATCGATAACAACAACTGAAATCTACGTGCATCTTGACAGAAAGTTTTTGACCAACGTGTTGCATTCATTTCACCCCAGAAAAAACGCGTAAAGTCATTTAAAAGAAGCCATAAATAGTAAGCGTTTTTACAGAAATGAAAAGGCAAAAAAAAGACCTATTGAATCAAAATTCATTAGGTCTTTTTTTGTTTTCTTCTTTTTTAGTGACTCTGGGAGAATTATTTTGCAATATTCACAGCTCTTGTTTCTCTAATTACCGTAACTTTTACCTGCCCTGGATAAGTCATTTCGGTTTGGATTTTTTGTGAGATTTCAAATGATAATGTCGCTGCGTTTTCATCTGAAACCTTTTCGCTTTCCACGATAACACGAAGTTCTCTACCAGCTTGAATAGCGTACGCATTTTTTACTCCGGTAAATCCGTATGCTACTTCTTCAAGATCTTTTAATCTTTGAATGTACGAATCCAATACTTGTCTTCTAGCACCTGGTCTCGCACCCGATATAGCATCACAAACCTGAATAATTGGAGACAATAACGATTTCATTTCTATTTCATCGTGGTGCGCACCTATAGCGTTACAAACTTCTTCTTTTTCTCCGTATTTTTCAGCCCATTGCATTCCTAACAAAGCGTGTGGTAAATCACTTTCTGCATCTGGTACTTTACCTATATCGTGCAATAAACCTGCTCTTTTGGCCAGTTTTACATTCAGTCCAAGTTCAGCAGCCATAATTCCGCATAGTTTTGATACTTCACGCGAGTGCTGCAATAAATTTTGTCCGTAAGAAGAACGGTATTTCATGCGTCCTACCACTTTTATTAATTCAGGATGCAAGCCGTGAATCCCTAAGTCAATTACGGTACGTTTACCAACTTCTATAATTTCATCGTCGATTTGTTTCGCTGTTTTTGCAACAACTTCTTCAATACGCGCTGGGTGAATCCTACCGTCAGTTACTAATTTATGCAATGCTAAACGTGCTATTTCTCTACGAACTGGATCAAAACAAGATAAAATGATAGCCTCTGGTGTATCATCTACAATAATTTCTACTCCAGTTGCCGCTTCTAATGCGCGTATATTTCGTCCTTCTCTACCAATAATTCTACCTTTAACATCATCAGATTCAATGTTAAAAACAGAAACACAGTTTTCGACCGCTTCTTCTGTTCCAACTCTCTGTATCGTATTTATGATAATTTTTTTGGCCTCTTGCTGAGCAGTAAGTTTAGCTTCCTCAATAGTATCTTGAATATGGGACATTGCTTTGCTTTTTGCTTCGGCTTTTAGTCCTTCCACTAATTGGTTTTTAGCTTCTTCAGCTGATAAACCTGAAATAACTTCTAGTTGTTGCAGCTGAGTTTTGTGCAGTTTATCAACTTCAAATTGTTTTTTGTCTAAATTTTCAATTTTAGTACTGAATTCTAAACTCTTGGATTCAAAGTCATCATTTACTTTTCTAGCTTTTGATAATTCATTAGAAATTTGAGATTCCTTATCGCGAACCCTTTTCTCTATTTCAGCTACTTTTTTATCTCGTGACAATATTACTTGTTCGTGATCTGCTTTTAATTCGATAAATTTTTCTTTTGCTTGAAGAATTTTATCTTTTTTAATATTTTCGGCTTCCAGATTGGCATCTTTCAAAATAGAGGCTGCCTCTTTTTTTGAATTATTAATTAAGTTAGAAATATTGCTTTTCTCTATCAATTTTGCGATTGCAAAACCCGCCACAATGCCTATTATTCCTGCAATAACGATCGTTAGTATGTTGTCCATGTTTGTTTAAAATTTATATATAAAAAAAGCCTACATCAGTATGATTGAATAAACTCGAAAAGACAAGTTTTGAGCTAACTCACTGTTCAAGTTTCCTCGCCGAAGCGTGGCATGCTTTAGTAGTGATGATTTGCTCATTCTAAATTGTTAGTGTTGAGTTTACCAAATGTGAACTAATGTAGGCAGTATCTTAGTTTTTGTAAAGAACGTTTATTTGTCGAGATATTGATCTAAAATTGCATTGATTTTTTTAATTCTTTCTATGGTTGCTTCTCCATCAATGGTTTTATCAATTTGTTTTTGCTCTGTTTGCGAGGCAAATTGTAAAGCGCACATCGCTAAAACATCCTGTTTATCTCGCACCGCGTAGTTTTCTTCAAATTGCTTAATCATTTTATCAATTTTTTTTGAAGCACTTCTCAATCCTTCTTCTTGCGATAAATCTACCGTTAAAGGATAAACCCTATCTGCAATTGATATTTTAATTTTAAGCTTTTCGTCCATATCTTTTATTAATCTGATAGCTGCGCTATACAATAATCAATTTCGCGAATTAATGAATTTATTTTAAACTTTGTATCTCTTTTATTATTATCACTGCCTAATAATGAATTGGCTATTTTGAGTGTTTCGTATTGCTTTTTAAGAGCTTCAATCTCTTCTGATTGAGCTTTTAAGACGGTTGCAGTTTTAATTATTTCATCTTTCAAATCTTGATTATTTTGCTCTAAAATTTTCATTTTTATGAAAAGGTTTTGAACTTTAATTTCAAGAGTATCAAGAATTTCTGCAATTATACTCATTATATCTCGTATTCATTACTTAATCATACAAAGTTAGTATTCCTTTTTAATTTTGCAATATTTTATTATTTTTTTTGCCTAAAATTAGTTAAATAATTATAAATCAAATTGTTGTAAATTCTTTTTTTTTGTACTTTTTTGAATACTTTTTTTATCTTAGCAAAAATGTAAAACAATGAAATTTTCTTTATTTTTTCTAATTTTTAATATTGCAGTTTTTGCACAAGTAGATTATCCAAAGGATTATTTTAGGTCGCCCTTAGATATTCCGATGCAATTATCAGGAAACTTTGGTGAGTTGAGACCCAATCATTTTCATGCTGGTTTCGATTTAAAGACGCAACAAAAAGAAGGCTTAAATGTTTACAGCGTGGCTGATGGTTACATTTCGAGAATCAAGATTTCTACTTTTGGCAATGGAAAAACAATTTACATAAACCATCCTAATGGTTACACTTCTGTTTATGGTCATTTAAAAAAGACGAATGGCGACATAGAAAATTACATTAAGAAAATTCATTACAAAGAAGAAAATTTTGAAATTGAAATGTTCTTCAAACCAGATGAAATGATGGTCACTAAAGGTCAGGTAATTGGTTTTTCTGGAAATACTGGCGCTTCTGAAGGACCTCATTTACATTTTGAGTTTAGAGATACTGCGTCAGAGTTTGTAATTAATCCAATGTTTTTTGGATACAATAATTTTATAAAAGACACTAAGAAACCCACCATTTCTAGTGTTTACGTTTACCCTTTAGATATAAATACGACTGTAAATCGTGCTAAACGTCCAGTATTACTTAATGTTGCCCTTCAAAAAGATGGAACTTATATTGCTGAAAAAGTGGTTGCAAACGGAACAATAGGTTTTGGAATTTCTACGTTTGATACCGATGATGTTTCATTTAATAATAATGGAGTGTATAAAGTTCAGTCGTTTTATAACGGTCAGCCAAATTTTGGTTACGAATTCACAACTTACTCATTTGATGAAATGAGGTATATCAATACATTAATAGATTACTCTCGGTATAAACAGACCAAGCAGCGTGTTCAGAAACTATTTATGAAAAATCCTTATAATTTGAGCATTATAAAAGCGGCTGAGAATAACGGTATTTTACAAGTTTCTCCCAATTTAGCTTCAATTTATCGGATCGAGGTGTCTGATTTATTTGGTAACTCAAAAGTGATTTCTGTTCCTATTCAATATGATTTAGTACCAACGGTTATTAGCAAAGAACTTGTACAGTCAAATTATTTTATCAAAGCGAATAAAGACAGTAATTTTGCGTTAAAGAATATGTCAGTATTTTTTCCAGCTAATACTTTTTATGATGATTTTGAGTTTAATTTTGCTGTTGCAAATGATACAATGACATTGCATGATGATACAGTTCCAGCTCATACTAATTTTACTGTAACAATTCAAGATTCTATTTCAACTGAAGCTCAGAAAGAAAAAATGTTTATAGCCAGAATTGATGGCAAAAGAATAATTTATAATTCAACCTACAGAACCGATAACAATTTTAATACGAAAGTAAAAATTCTTGGAAAGTATGCTTTAGTTTCTGACACTATTGCACCTAAAATAAGTATTGCTACACCGATAGAAGGAAAATGGATTAGCGCTCAAAAAACGATTCAACTTTCAATTTATGATGAGCGATCTGGAATAAAATCATATAATGGTTATTTAAACGGGAAGTGGATTTTGATGGAATACGATAACAAAACTAGAAAAATAACGCACTACTTTGATGATGGAATTGTGGCTGAAGGTGCCAATGATTTGATAGTAGTTGTCACTGATAATGTAGGCAATTCAACTACCTTTGAAACAAAATTTTTTAGAAATCAAAAAAAATAAAAAGTAAAACCTTTGAGCGCACATCAATTTGTATCAGTTTTCTTTTTGTTTTTAGCAACTTTAACTCTGTCTGCACAAACTGCTAGGGTTAGAGGGGTTATTTTAGACAAAAATAAACAACCAGTTGAAAATGTCAATGTTTCTTGTCTTAATGTCATTTCACAGTCTAATAGTAATGGTTTTTACGATTTGAAAATTCCCGCTAATCAGAAAGTAGTAGTTGTTTTTACCCACATTTCGTTAAAAAAAATCACGATGAGTTTTACTTTTAATGCAAATGAGCAAAAAGAGTTCAATCCCGTTATGAGCGATCAAGAGGAGCAAATGGGTGAAGTTATCGTTTCAGCTAAAAACAGAAAAATAACACAAGGTGTTACAACGATTGAACCCGAAATAATTCGGAAGATTCCAGGAGCTAATGCTGGAATTGAAAACATATTAAAGTCTTTGCCTGGCGTAAACTCTAATAACGAATTGAGTACTCAATATGCCGTTCGTGGAGGGAATTATGATGAAAATCTAGTTTATGTCAATGAAATTGAAGTGTATCGTCCTTTTCTTATTCGCTCTGGGCAGCAAGAGGGATTGAGTTTTACAAACACTGATTTAGTCCAAAACGTTGATTTCTCAGCTGGTGGTTTCCAAGCTAAATTTGGCGATAAATTATCATCTGTTCTCGATATCACGTACAGAAAGCCAATTCAATTTGGCGCAAGCCTCGAAGCCAGTTTCCTTGGTGGAAGCGTTGCTGTCGATGCGGTTTCTAAAGATAAGAAGTGGTCAGCAGTAACAGGAATACGATACCGCAACAACAGCCTTTTGGTAAACAGCCAAGAGACACAAACTAATTTTACACCTTCGTTTGCTGATATCCAAACGAATATTAACTATCAATCTTCGGCTAGGTGGCAATGGAGTTTTCTGGGCAACATTTCGCAAAATAAATACCAATTTCAGCCTCTTACGCGGCAAACTAATTTTGGAACTATAAGTAATCCTTTAGCGCTAACTGTTTTTTATCAAGGTCAGGAAAAGGATAAATACGATACTTATTTTGGAGCAATAAAAACAACTTTTAATGTATCTGATAATTTCACTTTGAAGTTTATTGGTTCCGCTTTTCACACTTTAGAACAAGAATATTTTGATATTTTTGCGCAGTATAGATTAGGCGAAGTGGATGCTAGCATTGGTTCAGAAACTTTTGGAGAGGTTTCGTTTACTAGGGGAATAGGCTCGCAGCTAAATCACGCTCGAAACGATTTGGATGCATTAATCGTAAATACAGAAATCAAAGGTTTTCACGATTGGAAAGAAAGCCAAATTGAATGGGGAATTAAATACACGAGAGAATCTATTAGAGACCGAGTAATAGAGTGGGAGGTCATAGATTCAGCGGGGTTTTCTTTAAATCCTCCCATTATTGATTTGCCCAGAAATGACCAACCATATTCACCTTACACGGGACCGCTTATTCCTTTTCAAAACATACGTGCTACGAATTTTAATACAATCAATAGATTTTCTGGTTACGCGCAATGGAGTTTAAAATCATTAATTGGATCGAGTGAAGTTTGGTATAATGCTGGCGTTAGGATGCACAATTGGGAAGTTCAGGGAGCCGCAACAGCTTCAAGATCTCAAACTACTTTTAGTCCAAGAGCGCAATTTGCCATAAAACCGAATTGGGATAGGGATATGCTTTTTAGATTTTCAGGTGGATTTTACCATCAGCCGCCATTTTACAGAGAATTAAGAGATGCTGCGGGAATGGTGCAACCCAATACGAAAGCGCAACAATCTATTCATTTTGTGCTGGCGAATGATTTTAGTTTTAAAATGTGGAGTCGGCCTTTTAAACTCGTTTCAGAACTGTATTATAAATCATTGACTGATGTCAATACGTATACAATAGACAACGTTCGGTTGCGTTATGCTGCTAATAACAATGCTACGGCTTTCGCCCAAGGCTTAGATTTGCGGTTAAATGGTGAATTTGTTCCAGGAACAGAATCATGGATTAGTTTTGGTTATTTAAAAACAGAGGAAAATAGTAATGACAGAGGTTTTATTGCAAGACCGACAGATCAGCGATTGAAATTTGCGCTTTTATTTCAAGATTATATGCCAAATATTCCTAGCATAAAATTGTATTTAAATTTAGTTTATAATACAGGATTGCCCGGTGGATCGCCATCTTATACTGATCCTTACTTGTACCAAAACAGATTGAATGATTATCGCCGAGTGGATGTAGGTTTTTCAAAAGTTTTTATTGATAACACATCGGGAGAAATAAAAAATAAGTTATTCAAAGATTTCAAAGAATTAGCTATTGGATTGGAAATATTCAATCTTTTTAATAATCAAAATGCAATTACTAACACATGGGTGAGAGATGTTTACTCAAAAAATCAGTATGCAATTCCGAATTTTATGACAACGCGTGTTTTTAATATAAAACTGACAGCTAAGTTGTAACTGAAGATTACTAGCACTTATATTTAACTTTTTGAGTTTAGTTTAATTTTGCAAATCAGGTCTTGAATAATGTTGCCATTTTTTTAAAATGACTACATTTGAATTTTAATAGTATCAAATCATGAAAAAATTACATTTTACATTTATAGCAATAGCAGTTTTACTTTTAGCAAGTTGCAAAGAGGAAGTTGAAAAACCAAAAGTGACTTACGACCAAAATGCAAAAGAAAAATTAGTGGCGAGATCGGATTCATCACAGATACAAATCGCTGATTTACCACTGCAAATGGAGGGAACTGACTATTTACTTCATCCAATTGCCGATTTAAGTATTCGGGAAAAAGGAACTAAGGCTCGGTATGGTTCGTCAAGTGTAAATGACTTGAGTTTCACTATATCGAATTATGGGGAATTTGAAATTACTGGTTTTTTACAAAATATTAAATTTCAAAAAATCGATTCCGATTCTATTAAAAAATTGACTGAAAAACCAGTTTTAATTCAAACTGCCACTTATTTAAAAAAAGTTGCTGAAAGAACAAATAATCAAATTATGGTTTATACAATGTTTGACATCGACACTAACAAAGATGGAAAACTGGACACTAGTGATATAAAAGCACTGTACTTAAGTAAAATAAGTGGCGAAAAATTCACGAAAATTTCAATTGATTTTCAGGAATTAATCGATTGGAAATTGATCGAATCTAAAAACAGATTGTATTATAGAACAGTTGAGGATACGAATAAAAACGGCCAATTTGACAAGAAAGATGTAGTAAATTATTACTACATCGACTTATCAAAAAAGGAATGGGAAGCGATTAGTTATGAGCCTGTATAAAAATGTTAGATTAAAATCTCACTTTCCAAGTCTGATTTTTCGATTTCAATATCAAAATTCAAAACCTAGCTGTTTTAATTGTTCAAACAACTAGGTTTTTTTTATAATTATTCGCTTTAAATATATACTTATAATTATTGTTTAGGCTTGAAATACTCTAGTGCTTCCGGTCCAGCGACCATGGCATAAATAACACCTCCAATAACCGCAAGTACCATTAAAAGTAAAAACAAAACAGATAAAAAAGTAAAAGTTATAAGTACACTACCAAAAATACTTTTTAGTGACTTGTCTGGATAAAATCCTTTAAAAAACCAAATTAAAATAAAAGGAACACTTAACATTGTCAAACTTGAGATCACTGTAAAATAGTCCATATTATTTTTGAAAAGATAGAGTAACGGACTAATTATCATAATGCTAAAGAGAGTGTAAACGCAAACAATATAAGCATTCATTACCATGTGTTCATAATAGTTATTTCCCCATTTTCTAAATGCAAGTTTGGTCGTTAATGCAAAGACGGGAACAAACAATAGCATCAAAATTGAATTATAGCTTTTAAGAGAAGTTATTACATCATTCATATATCCAGAGTTGAGAGTTTCCTTCGCATAAAATGCACTCATGATTTTTTCGAAACCAATTATTTTTACCGAGATAAAAGTGGAGATACCACTTAACACAAATACCAACAATATTGGTTTATAATGATTTACTCTATTTCCGTCAATGAACGCTCTCGCTGTTTTCCCTGGATTCTTGATAATGTTTTTTATCGAATATAGAAATCCTTTATTGGTATGTAAGAAAGTGTATTGAATCTCATCCCAAATGTATTTTCGGTCTATTTTTTTAAATTTTTTCTGTCCACAATTATCGCAGAAATTATTAAGAATTAGAGTGCTGCAGTTTTGACAATTTTGTTCCATTGATTGTGAGGTGAATTAAAGTTGTCTGGATTTCATTTCTTTTTTCAACATTCCAAAATAGATTAGGAATGGCATTAATGTTATAGTGCAAATAAAGACAGGAGTAAATAATACGACAGGTGAAATGTTTTTAAAGCCTCTTGTCAAGACAAGATAAAGGATGAAAGCCAGGACAAAAAGGTATATAATCGAAAACCCAATTGTTACTCCTTTCATCAAATCTCTTTTTTTTAAAAGTTCTTCATTTGATATTTCTGCCAAGGTATTTTTTTTCATAATTTTGAGTTGGTTTAAATTTGATAGCTGATTAATTTTTTTGATTTGCAATAGTTTAAAGGTAGTTTACAAGGTGCTTTTTCTAATTGCCATTTCTTGTTTGATTTCATTATAATTCGTGCTCGTTTTTCTAAAAAAATATGATACCAGAATAGGTAAAAAAGTCAACAAGCCGAATCCGTTTTTTACGGTACTCCAAACTGCAATACCAATAAACATCCCAGTATAAAAACCAGCAAATGTGCGAGCTGATTTTCTTTTTTTAAATTCTATTTCTAAATCTTCGTTAGTCAAGTTTTTGAGATCATTATGTTCCATTTTTTGTAATGCTTAATTTGTTAATATTTTGCGGCTAAAATACATTATTATGCTAAATAACTCTCAATTATTTAAAAAAAAACTATTGTGCTAGTATTATTTTTTTTTCTTCTACTAATTTAAGTGAAATGCAATTACCTCTAGGTTGTTTAATTTAATTAGTCAATAGTAAGGGTTGCTTTAAAATCGCACAGATTCCAGATTTATTGATTTGCAAAATAGGTCAAGTTTCGTCCAAATGGATTTTTTTTAAAATTTTATTAAAAAGATGGAACTACTTATCTAATTTTTTGGCATCGCTTCAAGTGAAGGCCAAGATGATGCAGAAATATTACTGAAAATGAAAAGAATGCAATTGCTTAAAGTTCAAAAAGGATTTCAAAATAAAAGGATGAAGCCTAAGAGTGATAGTTCGAAATTAAATCAAAATATCACTTTCTAAATCTGATTTTTCAATAGTAAATTTAAATCCCAATTGTTTCACTAATTGAATCACCAAGTTTTTATACCAGTTTTCTGATTTCGGGTGTATGTATATCTTTTCGATCAGTTCGTTTATATCCACACTAATCTTTAATCCCTCATTAATTTGTAGGTCGCTTTCGCCAATATCAGTAATAACGCGAACTTCTCGTTCATATTGAAAACTCTTTCGTTTAAACAAAAAAGGGAAAAATGAATCATCAAACGGAATGAGTTCCTTCTTGTAATCAATGTAGTTAACTTCGCCAATGTATTGCTCAAAATCAGTTTCAGGACGTAATGATCGCTGCAAGCGACCAATAGTGGATTGAATAGCTAATCCTTCACTGTTTTGTGTAAAAATTTGCCACATCGCAAATGATTCGTATTCATTTATATGCCAACTACTAACTGCTACTTTTTCTCTGTGCGTTTTGTAGTGATTTAAAAAATCAGGATTATCTATTGCAAGCTTCTTGATTTCCTCAAATGTTGGTTCGCTAAAAGTACCTTCATACTGATCCTCAAATTTATCTGAGCGCGACATGAATAGTTTATGCGATAGTAGTAAATCTAAAAATTTTGACAAATCAAGATATTTCCATACAACGGTATTTGTATCATTGGGAAGCTTAATGCATGGATTGTTGATGTACATTTTTTAATTTTTAAAATAAGTAAACAGCTCCAAACTCTTTTTCTATTCCAAAGATTGTAAGCTTACTAATTTATTATAAACTCCGTTCATTGCAATTAATTCTTCGTGATTGCCTTGTTCTACAATTTTTCCTTTTTGCATTACCACAATCGTATCTGCTTTTTGAATAGTGGAAAGTCTGTGCGCAATGACAATAGAAGTTCTATTTTGCATCATATTTTCTAATGCAACTTGCACAAATTTTTCACTTTCAGTATCTAATGCTGAGGTAGCCTCGTCCAAAATCATAATTGGCGGGTTTTTCAAAACCGCTCTCGCTATTGACAATCTTTGTTTTTGTCCACCAGAAAGCTTGTTTCCGCTGTCGCCAATGTTGGTGTGAATTCCTTTTGGTAAATCTTTTACAAATTCATAAGCATTCGCAATTTTCAAAGCTTCGATAATTTCCTCATCAGTTGCATCAAGTTGTCCTAAAGAAATATTAGCTTTAATCGTATCATTAAATAAAATACTGTCTTGCGTAACAAGTCCCATTAAACCGCGTAGCGATTGCAAATGCAGGTCTTTTATGTCTATTCCATCAATCGTAATTGTTCCTTCGTTGACATCGTAGAATCGAGTTAATAAATTGGCAATCGTACTTTTTCCACTTCCTGATTGTCCCACAAGCGCGATCGTTTGACCTTTTTTGACTTGCAGTGAAAAGTTTTTTAGAACGTTCTCATCTTCATATTTAAAGTTGATATTTTTTATCGTAATATCCGATTCAAAAGAATTTTTCTGAACAGCATTTTCTTTAGATGTTATTTCGTTTTCAACTTCTAGAACTTCAAAAACACGCTCTGCCGCAGCTAAACCATTTTTTACAGCATACGAAGCTTTAGAAATTGCTTTTGCCGGAGTTAAAATATTAAATGCTAATGTTAGATAAACAATGAATGATGATCCATCCAAAGTTTTTTCAATTAAAACCAAGTTACCCCCGTAAAAAAGTAAAATTGCGATAGTTGTTACACCCAGAAACTCACTTAATGGCGTAGCTAAATTATTTCTACCGCCTATGCTGTTGGATAAATCTAATAATCGTGTTACGGAATCATTGAATCTGCTTTTAAAATTGGGTTCGGCATTGTAGCTTTTAATTACTTTCAATCCGCCCAAAGTTTCATCAACTATGGATATTAAAAATCCACTTTCTCGTTGCGCCTCTAATGATTGTGCTCTTAAATTTTTCGCTAATTTGGAAATGATATATCCTGATATTGGTAAAAAAATTAAAACGAATAACGTTAGTTTAGTGCTAATGATAAACATTGTAACAAGCGCAAAAATAATAGTTAAAGGTTCTTTTATTATCAATTCTAAAATCGAAAAAAAGGAGTTTTGTACCTCATTTACATCTCCTAGCATTCGAGCCATAATATCTCCTTTTCGTTTCTCCGAATAGAACGAAATTGGTAATTCTATAATTTTATTATACATTGATTTCCGCAAATCCTTTAACACGCCGTTTTTAAGATGCATGATATGGTAAGACGCCAAATAATTGAATAAGTTTTTAAATAGAAATGTTGTCATTATCAAAAGAACTACAAATAATAAGGCAACTTCAATGCTGTTTCCTTTTGTCAATGTAGAAATTTGGAAGTGCATATAATCTGTTCCAAATTGTTTTATATCGCCTATTCCTGAGTAAATTGGTTTTATAAGCACTGTTTTTGTTTTCCCAAAAAGTACGTCCATAACGGGAAGTAGCGTAAGCATTGAAATAGTGCTAAACAAAGCGTATAAAATGTTATAAATCACATTCCAAATGATGTGCGATTTATAGGGTTTTGTATAAGGTAATAATTTCTTGAGATTGCTCATTTATTTTTTATTGTTGTGTTCTGCTATGGCTATAGCTTTTTCTAATAATATTCTTTTTTCAGGAAACAGTGTCAGTTATTCTGCAACTTTTATTTGCGCTTAAGTGAGAATTATTCATTTTTTCAGATAGGCACTTGAATATAAAACTCCATTTTAGCAGTGTTGGTGATGTAAATGAAATTCCTAATGTGTGACCAGCTCAATTTTGCAGGCGCTGTGTGCGCAATTGCAAGGTCATCTATTAGAGTATTTAATTAAGCTTTGTAAATTTCTTTTGTTGAAACCCACTCCATATTTTTCAGTAAGTGCTTCACTTAATACGGGAATTAATTTCTTTCCATAATAGGCTCTATCATTATTTAAAACCTCTTCGTTGATAGTTTTTTCAATATTCCAATACAATAACTTGAGTTCTTGATGGACAGTTTTGGCTACTTAATTACGCGTTTGATCTATTAAACCAATTATTGATTCTAATAGTTTTGGAGCGTCATTTGTATCCAATTTTTCCACTTGTAAATTTAGTTCAATTGCATCGCTGCAATGATATTTTTTATTTTGTTATCTAAAATACTTTCGACTTCATCAAAATCTTGCACATCTTCTAATTCGGTGTTTACACTTATATAAAATTTAATTTTTGGTTCGGTTCCGCTTGGTCTTGCACAAATTTTGGAACCATCCTCAGTGTAATAAATCAATACATTCGATTTTGGAATATCCATTAAAGTTTCCGTTCCATCCAATAAGTTTTTAGCAGTTGATGATTGATAGTCTTCAAGTATAATAACTCTTTGTCCGTTAATTTCTTTCAATGGATTTTCTCTCATGTCAATCATCATTTGACCAATTTCCAGCAACCCGTCGATTCCTTTTTTGGTTAACGAAACCAAATGCTCTTTGTAAAATCCGTTGTCAACATACAATTTCAGTAGTTCTTTGTAAATCGAACTTCCTTTTGCTTTGGCTTGAGCCGCCATTTCACATATCAATAGAGTTGCTGCAACCGCATCCTTATCACGAACAGCATCACCCACCATAAAGCCAAAACTTTCTTCGCCGCCACCTATAAATTCTAACTCTGGGAAATCCTTGATCATTTTAGCAATCCATTTGAAACCAGTCAATCCTACTTTGCATTCTACGACGTAGTTTGTCGCTAATTCCATCATCATAGGTGTGGAAACTATAGTGGATCCTACAAACTGTTTACCAGTAATTTTATCTGCTTTTTTCCATTGTTCTAATAAAAAAGCAGTCATTAAAATCATCGTTTGATTTCCATTTAACAACGTCATTTGTCCCTCGTTATTTCGAACGGCAACACCTAAACGATCGCAATCAGGATCAGTCCCAATCACAATATCAGCTTGCAATTTATCAGCTAATGCAGTTGCCATTGATAAAGCTTCTGGCTCCTCTGGATTTGGAGATTTTACAGTTGGGAAATCGCCATTTGGAACTGCTTGCTCTGGAACAATGTTCACATTAGTATATCCAGCTTGCGATAAAGTGTCAGGAACTAACGTGATAGAAGTTCCGTGTAATGATGTAAAAACAATATTTAGATTTTCTTTGGCTGCAGCCGGTGTATTAAAACTTGCATTTTCAATCGATGATTTGATAAAAGCTTTATCAACTTCGATATCTATATAGTGTATCAAATTGTCATTAGCATCGAACTTGATTTCACTGTAATTCAAATTTTCAATAGTGTTAATTATAGCTTCATCTTCTGGCGGCACTATTTGCCCACCATCTTCCCAGTACACTTTGTAACCATTGTATTCCGGCGGATTGTGAGAAGCGGTGAGCACGATTCCAGCTTGGCAACCTAAATGTTTTACAGTAAATGATAGCTCAGGAGTTGGTCGTAAATCTGAAAATAAGTACACCGAAATCCCATTGGCAGTAAAAACATCAGCAACAACTTTTGCCAACGATTTACTGTTGTGTCGGCAATCATAAGCAATTGCAACTTTCAAATCCTTGTTTGGGAAAACTTTATGCATATAATTAGAAAGACCTTGGGTACTTTTTCCAAGCGTGTATTTATTGATACGATTGTTACCAACGCCCATAACACCGCGCATTCCGCCAGTTCCAAACTCTAAATTTTTATAGAAACTTTCTACTAGTTCTACCGGAGAAGTTGTCATTAGTTCCTTTACTGCTTCTTGAGTTTCGTTGTCAAATGTTGGCGTAAGCCATTCATTTAATGCGTCTAAAATGTTTTGTTTGATTTCCATTTTATATTTTTTTTAGTTTAAGTTTTAGGAGCTTATCCTGTTTCCGAAGCTTCGAGACGCTGTATCTTTTTCTTTTTTAAGAAAAAAAGAAAAAGGATGCCGCTACTTCAGGGCTAGTTAATTAATCAAGAACTTTATTTTTTATATCCTATTTTGTTTCTCTCTATGTGTTTTTTAGTGTCGCTGTCTTTATCAACTAAATAATTTAACGCTTTATAGATATCTGGAAACTGATTTTCTATGGCTAAAATTCTATCTTTTAATTCGCTATACGTTAATGAGAACTGTCTGAAAGTTACAAACGCTCTAATAATTGAAATGTTGACTTCTATTGCTTTTTCACTATTCAAAACACTAGAAAGCATTGCAATTCCATGTTCTGTAAAAGCAAATGGCATGTATCTTACACCTCCATAACTTGAGGACGAAAATTTAGTCCTCAAGTTATCAAACTCAATTTTTGTAAGCTCAAACATAAAATCTTCTGGGAAACGACTTATATTTCTTCTTACAGAAGCTTTAAGTCTTTTATTATCTACAAGATACAAAGCCGCTAAATCAAAATCAAGCATGACAGCCGCGAATTTCAAAGATTTTATTTTTGATGATTTCAATTTCCATACATAGCTTTTTATATATCCATATTCTTTCAACAAGAAGTTTTAATTATATAAAATTAACTTCGGAAGCCACTTTATACCGTTCCTCATTATTTTTGGTACGTAAAATTATTTCGCCCAGAAATCCAGCTAAAAACAATTGTGTTCCCAAAATCATTGATGTTAATGCGATAAAAAACCACGGATTGTTAGTAACTAAGCTATATCGCATGTCATTATACATATAGTATAGTTTTGAAATACCGATGAAGCCTGCAAGCATAAAACCAATAATAAACATTACCGAGCCTAAAGCGCCAAACAAGTGCATTGGTCGTTTGCCAAAACGGGATAAAAACCATATCGTAATTAAATCCAGAAATCCGTTGATAAAACGTTCCATTCCAAATTTAGTTTCGCCATATTTTCTAGCTTGATGCTGAACCACTTTTTCACCAATTTTTCCAAAACCAGCATTCTTTGCCAATACAGGAATATAGCGGTGCATCTCACCAGAAACTTCAATGTTTTTTACCACAATGTTTTTGTAAGCTTTGAGTCCGCAATTAAAATCATTCAATTCAACTCCCGATGTTTTTCTCGCAGCCCAATTGAATAATTTTGAGGGTAGATTCTTAGCGACAACAGAATCATATCGCTTTTTTTTCCAACCGGAAACCAAATCATATTTGCCATTTACAATCATTTCATATAATCCCGGAATTTCTTCTGGACTGTCTTGTAAATCAGCATCCATAGTAATAATTACGTCACCTTGCGCTTTAGCAAAACCAGCATGCAAAGCTTGCGATTTTCCAAAGTTTTTCATGAAACGAATCCCTTTCACATTACTATTATCTTGAGCAAATTCTTCAATTATAGCCCAAGAACTATCAGTGCTTCCATCATCGAGAAAAATAATTTCGTACGCATAGTTATGTTCTTGCATCACTTTTATGATCCAAGTGTACAATTCTTTAAGTGATTCCTCTTCGTTAAGAAGAGGTATAAGTATGGATAAATTCATTTAATTAGAGACTTTGCGGATTTTCGTTCTTTACAATTACACCTACAATTAGTGAATAAATCAATCCAAAAAAGGAATACATGGCAAGAGTAACGGGAAAAACAATTAGCGGATTCATGAATTTTTCAATCATATTTAATCCTAATTCTAGTTGTTCACTCGTTATATTAGGTGTTGTCTTGATCATTTCACTTTTTGATATTGAAAGCATTTCAGCGATAAATTCTGGAAAAATTAAATTGAAAATAACGCTAAAAATGGCGTAAATCAAAGCCGCAACAAAAGTTATTGAAACTCCAGTTTTTAAGCATTCGCCAAAAGATATAAACCCATTATTTATGTTTTTTTTATAATTATTGCATCCTAGATAAATAAATAAGAACGGTAAGATTAAATAATTAGCAACATTTACAACCATACCTACACTTGTTCCAACGAGAGATTTCATGCCGATGGTATACATTATGACAAACTCTAAAACCATTATTACGCCAAATAAAACACCGAATATTAGTCCAGATTTTGCTGGGGATATTTTTTTTTCCATTTTTAACTTCATTTATTAAGCCACAAATATAACAATTCCCAATATATAGCCATCTAAAAATTACTATTAACGATTATAAAAAAAAATGACTCAATGAATTGTTTATTGAAAAATAATTGTAAATTTGCAGACTCAAAATAATAATGTAAATCAAAAGGTTGTAGCGAGTTTATACCTTTTCTGTTACAGGAAAAGCTTCAAGACAAGTTATAATCAACAAATAAAAAAGATCAACAAGATGAAACAAGGAATTCACCCAGAAAATTACAGATTAGTTGCATTTAAAGACATGTCAAATGACGAAGTTTTTATCACTAAATCTACTGCAGATACTAAAGAAACTATAACTCACGATGGTGTTGAATATCCAGTTGTAAAAATGGAAATCTCTAGAACTTCTCACCCTTTTTACACAGGGAAATCTAAACTTATTGATACTGCAGGACGTATTGATAAATTCAAAACTAAATACGCTAAACACGCTAAATAATTGTAGCATGTTGATGAATATAATAAAGCCACGCCTAAAAGCGTGGCTTTTATTTTTGCAGTAAACCAAAAGCTTTTAACTTTCTGGTTTAATTAAAACATAAAACTATTTTTTATAATTATTTTTGTGTTCTGAAAAGTATCTAAAACAAACCTATAATATATCTTTTTTATGAATTATATCCTCTTTGATGGCCCAGCAAGAAACGCACTGTTGCCTTTTACTTTTACACGTCCAGTTGCTGATATCCTAATTGGAATTATGACTATTCGTCAAAAATGGGAATTGCGTTTGGGTTCTACGACAACGACATTAACAGAGGAATATTTATCTGAGAAATATCCAATGGTTGAATTAGAAGAAAATGTGATGATCAATGCTTCGTTCTTGCCTAATGCTATCTTGACTGAAATGGTAAGTAATTTGGAGACAAATCAGGCTATTTTTAAGGGAGATGAAGTTATTGCTTTTTACACTAATGATGAGCAAGAAGAAGTAGATTTTGACACTTACGAAATTTTAGAATTTGAAGAAGATTGTATCACAGTGAAAAACACTTGGGACATTTTTTCGAAAAACAATTTGGCAATACAAGAGGATTTTGATTACCTAACCGAAGACAGAAAGTCACAGCCAATTCCTAAAAGTGTTAATGTTATTGCTGCTGAAAATATCTTCATCGAAGACGGAGCAACATTAGAATTCGTAACTCTTAACGCTTCTGCTGGACCGATATATATAGGTAAGGATTCTGAAATTATGGAAGGATCTGTTATTAGAGGACCATTTGCTTTATGCGAAAATGCCCAAGTGAAAATGGGATCTAAAGTGTATGGCGCTACAACAGTTGGGCCGTATTCAAGAATTGGTGGTGAAGTAAAAAATGCCGTTCTTTTTGCTCATGCCAATAAAGGACACGAAGGATATCTAGGCGATTCTGTTATTGGTGAATGGTGTAACTTAGGCGCTGATACGAATAATTCTAATCTGAAAAACAATTACGAAGAAGTAAAATTATGGAGTTATGAAACCGAAGGATTTGCAAAAACAGGACTTCAGTTTTGTGGCTTGATGATGGGGGATCATAGTAAATGCGGAATTAATACCATGTTTAACACAGGAACAGTGGTTGGCGTGAGTGCAAATATTTTTGGAAGTGGGTTTCCTCGAAATTTTGTACCAAGTTTTTCATGGGGCGGAGCTGCTGGATTTACGACTTACTTAACTAAAAAAGCTTTTGAGACTGCCAGACTGGTAATGAGTCGCCGCGGAATTGAATTTGATGAAAGAGAAGCAGCTATCTTGGAACATATTTTTGAGGAAAGTAAAAAGTGGCGAAAAGAATAATTCAGCAATAAAAAAAATCAAACCTAAAACTGTCTACTTTGCGAAGAGACAGTTTTTTTATGCCTTGTACTTACTAGCGCAAGTTGATAATAGCGAGGTTATTTCTTAATAGTCTAGCTATAAACTAAAATTAATATAGTTCATTACGAGTTGATTTCTAGTACGTTAATTTAGAAATCGTTTTTTTATTTGTTCTACGCTAGTTTTTTTTATTGGTATGTTTTAGTTTTAGCGAAAAATAGTAAAGAAAACGCCCCACGAATACTGTAAAAATTTAAGTGGTAGCATTATTTTTTTTAAATCAAAGTGAATTATCATTGATCTGTATGTCTTCGACTGTGGAATATGCCAAGAATATCATTTAGGTAAGCAAATTTTAGAAATATTAAATAACAAAAAATTAGATAGAAAAGGATAAATCAATTGTTTTATTGATCTCTTAGAATATTTACAAAACTGAATTTATGGAGGATTTTGTTGCTGCTGTTAATGCAATTGTTTGGAGTAATGCATTGATTATATTATGTTTAGGGACAGGGCTGTATTTTTCGTATCGTACCCGATTTCTGCAAGTGCGGCATTTCAAGGAAATGTTTCGCTTGTTATTTGACGGAAAAAGTACTGAATCTGGTGTTTCTTCTTTTCAGGCTTTATCGATGTCATTAGCGGGTAGAGTGGGTACTGGAAATATCGCAGGTGTTGCAACTGCCATTGCATTTGGTGGTCCAGGAGCAATGTTCTGGATGTGGTTAGTCGCATTTCTTGGAGCAAGCACCGCATTCATTGAAGCAACATTAGCCCAAATTTATAAAGAAAAACATTTAGGAGAATTTCGTGGAGGTCCTGCTTTTTATATCGAACGTGGATTAGGAGTGAAATGGTTTGGTGTACTATTTGCAATCGTTTCTGTGATCTCTGCTGGTATCTTATTACCAGGAGTTCAGGCAAATTCAGTTGCTGATGGGATTAAAAATGCTTTTCAATTAGATACATGGATTACTGGATTAGGTGTTGTTTTGATCTTTGCCGCTATTGTTTTTGGTGGTGTAAAAAGAATTGCCAAATTCACCGAATATATTGTTCCTTTTATGGCAATAGGATATATATTGATTGCCGTTATAATAATCGCAATTGATATAAAACAACTTCCTGATGTAATTGCGCTAGTATTTAAAAGTGCTTTTAATATGGATGCTGGTTTTGGAGCTGTATTTGGCTTAGCAATTCAATGGGGCGTAAAAAGAGGGATTTATTCTAATGAAGCGGGTCAGGGAACTGCTCCTCATATTGCCGCTGCCGCAAATGTTTCGCATCCTGTGAAACAAGGATTAGTGCAGTCTTTTTCAGTTTATATTGATACGCTGTTAGTTTGCTCAGCAACTGGATTTATGCTATTGATAACTGGGAAGTATAATGTTTACAATCCAGCTTTTGGATCTTCGAATACAAATGAATTTTTATACTCTGGTGCGCAAAATGTTGCTGTGGGACCTGGTTTTACACAAAGTGCAATGGATAGTGTTTTCCCTGGTTTTGGATCTTACTTTGTTGCGGTAGCTTTATTTTTCTTCGCTTTTACAACTATTATTGCCTACTATTATATTGCTGAAACTAATGTCTCTTATTTGACAAGAAAATTTGAATCGCCTGTTTATAATTATGCATTGAAAGCAATTATGATGCTTGTGATTATGTATGGTTCAATCAATCAAGCAAAATTAGCTTGGGATATTGGTGATATTGGTGTTGGATTAATGGCTTGGTTTAATATCGTGGCAATTATTTTGTTACAAAAACCAGCATTGGCTGCCTTAAAAGATTATGAAAAGCAAAAGAAGCTGGGACTAGATCCTACTTTTAACCCCAACGATATTGGAGTGCATAATGCACATATATGGAATACCATAACTAAAAGTAAGCACGTTTAACTAATCTGTAATCATATTGTATTGTTGCACCAACAATAGATTTAAAAAGGAATACTTGCAAAGAAATTGATTTATGGATTCAGTTTATTTTTTTTCATTTATTTTTACAACTATTCAATAATTTGTACAATTAAGCATTTAATTACCAACTTATGTTCTGGTTGTATTCTTTATTTTTAACTTTTTAGGGATTTAGTACAACTCTCTTTTATTCATCAATTCCCTTTTAGAGCCTCAGAGTTAGTTTTTTTTAACTTAAAGCTTTATTTTTATAAAAATAATTAAAAACGAGTACAATCTACTCCGTTTAAATTAGTAATAAAGTAAGAGATTTATGGAAGAGATTATTGGGATATTGAATAGTATTGTGTGGAGTAATGCATTAATTATTTTGTGTTTAGGGACGGGTTTGTATTTTTCTGTTAGGACTCGTTTTCTACAGCTACGTCATATTAAGGAGATGTTTAGGTTATTATTTGACGGTAAAAGTTCTGAATCTGGGGTTTCTTCTTTTCAGGCGTTGTCAATGTCATTAGCGGGTAGAGTAGGTACCGGAAATATCGCAGGCGTTGCTACGGCAATAGCTTTTGGAGGACCTGGAGCATTATTTTGGATGTGGATGGTTGCTTTTTTTGGAGCAAGTACCGCTTTTGTGGAGGCTACTTTAGCTCAAATTTACAAGGAAAAGCATTTGGGAGAATTTCGTGGAGGACCAGCTTTTTATATTGAAAGAGGATTGGGCGTAAAATGGTTTAGTGTCCTTTTTGCGGTCGTTTCTATCATTTCTGCAGGGTTCTTATTACCGGGTGTTCAAGCTAATTCTGTTGCAGATGGAATACAAAATGCATTTGAAATAGATACTTGGAAATCAGGATTAGTAGTGGCTCTAATATTTGGTGCCATCGTTTTTGGTGGTGTAAAAAGAATCGCAAAGGTTACTGAATTTGTTGTCCCACTAATGGCGATTGCGTACATTGTAATTGTATTAGTAATCATTGCAATTGATATTGATAAACTTCCAGGTGTTGTAGCTCTTGTTTTTAAAAGTGCTTTTGACATGGAAGCTGGATTTGGAGCGGTTTTTGGCTTGGCAATCCAATGGGGAGTAAAAAGAGGGATTTATTCAAATGAAGCAGGTCAAGGAACTGCACCACATATTGCTGCTGCCGCAAATGTTTCACATCCTACTAAACAAGGTTTAGTTCAGTCATTTTCAGTATATATTGATACTTTATTAGTGTGTTCAGCCACAGGATTTATGTTACTCATCACCGGAAAATACAACGTGATCAATCCAGTTTTAGGTCCGGATGGAGCTACTGAGTATTTATTTTCTGGAGCCCAAAATGTTTCGGCGGGTGCTGGATTTACTCAAATAGCAATGGATAGTGTTTTGCCTGGTTTTGGTTCCTATTTTGTTGCTATAGCGTTGTTTTTCTTCGCTTTTACGACCTTGTTAGCTTACTACTATATAGCCGAGACAAACATTTCTTATTTAACTAGGAATTTAAAATCTCCTATTTATACTCATTTGCTGAAAGTATTGATGATGGTAGTTATTATTTATGGTTCTATCAATCAAGCTAAACTAGCTTGGAACATAGGCGACTTAGGAGTAGGATTAATGGCTTGGTTCAATATTATTGCCATTCTTCTTTTACAGAAACCAGCATTGTTAGCGTTGAAAGATTACGAAAAACAACGAAAAGCCGGAAATGACCCTGTTTTTCATCCTGATGATATTGGAGTGTCTAATGCCCATATTTGGAATTCTATTAATAAAAAGAATGACGAGAAATAATTTATTAACTAATAGCTTAACAGCTTCTAATAAGCAGAATTTAATCTGTTTTTAGAAGCTTTTATTTTTTAGCAAACAAATTACTAATTAATCTATCTTTGCACTTTTTATAACAAATCGGTTTTTAGAGTAACGAAAAGCCGAATCTTCAAATCAACAATTCAATGATTACAGTTAACGATATTTCTGTGCAGTTTGGTGGCACAACGCTTTTTAGTGATGTTTCTTTTGCAATAAATGAAAATGATAAAATTGCCTTGATGGGCAAAAATGGAGCAGGAAAATCTACGCTACTTAAGATTATCGCTGGGCAAAGCAAACCTTCAACAGGAAATATATCGGCACCAAAAGATGCGATTGTGGCTTATTTGCCTCAACACTTATTGACTACTGATGGCGCAACCGTAATGGAAGAAACTTCTAAAGCTTTTGGCGAAATTTTTTCGATGAAAGCAGAAATTGACGAAATCAACGAACAATTGACCATTAGAACGGACTATGAGAGTGATGCTTACATGAAATTAATCGAACGAGTTTCTGACCTTAGTGAGAAATTTTACGCGATTGAAGAAGTGAATTATGAAGCTGAAGTCGAGAAAATACTAGTTGGCTTAGGATTTATGCGCGAAGATTTTACCCGTCAAACCTCTGAATTTTCAGGTGGTTGGAGAATGCGTATTGAACTCGCAAAAATCCTTTTGCAAAAACCAGACTTAATTTTGCTAGATGAACCTACAAATCACATGGATATTGAAAGTATTCAATGGCTTGAGGATTTCTTGATTAATTCAGCTAAGGCCGTTGTGGTAATTTCACACGACAAGACTTTTGTCGATAATATCACGAATCGAACGATCGAAGTTACTATGGGTCGTATTTACGATTATAAAGCAAAGTATACTCATTATTTGGAGTTGCGAAAGGATCGTAGAATGCATCAACAAAAAGCGTACGATGAACAGCAGCGAATGATTGCTGATAATAGAACTTTTATCGACCGATTTAAAGGTACTTTTTCTAAAACAGACGCGGTTCAATCACGCGTTAAAATGTTAGAAAAATTAGTTATCGTTCAAGTTGATGAAGTCGATACTTCGGCGCTAAAACTTAAATTTCCAGCTGCAGTTCGTTCTGGTCAATATCCGGTAATTGTAAAAGATTTATCAAAATCTTATGGAGATCATGTAGTTTTTAAAGATGCAAATATCGTTATTGAAAGAGGCGAAAAAGTAGCTTTTGTAGGCAAAAATGGTGAAGGAAAATCAACGATGATCAAAGCCATCATGAAGCAAATCGAAATAAATGGTGGTAGTCTTGAGATAGGCCACAACGCTCAAATTGGGTATTTTGCACAAAATCAGGCGTCATTACTAAATGAAAATGCTACTATTTTTGAAACTATTGATGATATTGCCGTTGGTGATGTTCGAACAAAAATCAAAGATATTTTAGGCGCTTTTATGTTTCATGGTGATGATGTGACTAAAAAAGTAAAAGTGCTTTCTGGTGGAGAAAAAACACGTTTAGCGATGATTAAATTGTTGCTGGAACCAGTAAACTTATTGATTCTGGATGAACCTTCGAATCACTTGGACATGAAAACTAAAGATATTATCAAAGATGCGTTACGTGATTTTGATGGAACTTTAATCTTAGTTTCTCACGACAGGGATTTCCTTGACGGATTAGCGACAAAGGTTTTTGAGTTTGGAAATAAAAGAGTAGTGGAGCATTTTGAAGATATCACGGGTTTCTTGGCGCACAAGAAGATAGATAGCATGAAAGAGATCGAGAAGTAGTGTTTAGAAAATAGATTTTGAATAACTGTTTATAGATATAAAAAAGGCATAAGTGAATTCTTATGCCTTTTGTGTTTAGTAAAGTAGGGAATTAAATTTCCTTTAGGATGTTTTTTCTTTTGAAATACAGAGCGATATATGCTAAAAAACCGCAAACTAGGCCTATCACGATCATATTCCAGATAGAGCTATAAGTTTGTGAAAGTGTACCGTTTTCGATAATTAAAACCCGGAAAGCTTTTAAGAAATGGGTTAAAGGAATGCAATTGGCTATGTCTTGGACCCAAACAGGCATCTGACTTAAAGGCCAGGTAAAACCGCTTAAAATAAAACTCGGTGTAGCAATTACCATTAAGATCTCAGTTGCTTTTAGCTGGTTCGGAACCAGAATACTGACTAAAATTCCGATGAAGCACACAGAAATCACAAATATTCCTGCGACAAACGTAAGCGGAAGCAGATTGTCATAGAAAGGAATTCTGAACCACAAAGTAAATAACCAATACAATAGCCACAGTCCGAAGCTCATAATCAAATAAGGAATAATTTTCACGCTCATTAATTTTAGTAACGAGGGACATTTTTCAACTAATTCCTTGAAGGTACCATTTTCATATTCTGATGCAAATGCCAACGCTAAACCCAGTAATAAAACTTGTTGCAAAACAGCTGCTAATACTCCAGGCCAAAGAAAATACATGTAGTTCGTACTTCGATTGAACTTTTTTACGAATGTTGTTTTAAACGGTTCGTATTGTGTTGCAACCAAATTTTCCGGTACTCCTTGTTTGCGTAACGTTTCTATTTGGATTCCAGCTTTTAAGGTCCCTAAACAAACTTGCAAAGCCGTAGAAGCATAATTGGCAGTTAAAACATTTGAGGTATTTACAATCGTTACAATTTCAGGATATTTTTTTGTCAATACCATTTTTTCGAATCCCTTGGGAATAATCACTACGCATGCCGCTTCTTTGTCTATGGCGATTTGGGAAAGATTACTTTGGTCATATAATAATGAAGTGATATTAAGGACTTCATTATCGTCAAACATTTGCAATGCTTTTGAACTCATTTCACTGCGATCTTCATCGACCACAATAATGGGTAAATCAGTTACTTTTCCCTTGCCATAAACGTAGCCTAACAAAATACCATAAAGCAATGGGGCTCCAATAAAAAGCAATCGTAGTACTTTATTCTGCCAAAAGAGTTTGAATTCTCTTTTGAGAAGTGACAGGAAGTTTTGCATAATTTATAGGGATAAAGTTACAGTGGTTTTTGTAATCAGGTCTTTTGCTTCTTCGCCATTCGAA
Organism: Flavobacterium micromati; assembly: GCF_900129585.1. Classification (GTDB taxonomy): domain Bacteria; phylum Bacteroidota; class Bacteroidia; order Flavobacteriales; family Flavobacteriaceae; genus Flavobacterium; species Flavobacterium micromati. The sequence continues at coordinate 130,170 of NZ_FQWF01000002.1, read as the reverse complement.
GGAGTTACTTTTATTTCGAACAAACTTTCCTGTATTTCATAATCAGGATAAGCAGTTGCAATATTTCCATAAGCTCCTAATTGTTTTATTATAGTGACAGTTCCTTTAAGGTCTTTCTTTTTGTAGGGAACATGAACTGTTATTTCCTGTCCTTTTTTTACTTTATCCAATTGGCTTTCCGCGACGGTAAAACGGAAGTAAATACTATCCGTTATATAACCGTTAAACAAAGTATAGCCCGGTAATGCAAGCTCGCCCAAGTTTAATGTAATGGTTTCGATACTCATATCTTGGGGAGCAAGGATATAGCGTTCTTTGTCAGCAGTTTCTACTTCCTGTAATGCGCCAATAGCCTTGTCTTGTTGGCCAAGAGCCATAGTTTGTTGCTCAATTCGTCCGCCTCTTTTTGCTTCGTCTAATTCTGCTTGCACTGCTGCATATTGAGCCTGTGCCCCTTGATTTTTGGCAAATGTTTCATCATAAGTTTGTTGTGAAACCAAGGAGTCTTTGAGCATATTACTCAAACGTTTTATGGATTTTTGAGCAAAGTCATATTGTTCTTTTAGTCCTTGTTTTTTGGCTTCAAGTTGTTTAATCTGATTTTCAGTTGCTCCTTTTACAGCCATATTGTACTGCGCTCTTGCTGAGGTAACTGCGCCTTCTGCCTGATTCTTTTTTGCGTCAACTTCTGGAATGTCAAGGAGGGCAAGTGTATCTCCTTTTTTTACCACATCACCTTCTTTTACAAATATTTTTACAATCTTTCCGGGAATCTTACTGACGACTGCAATTTGTTCCTTTTCAACCTTTCCTTGAATTTGAGTCTCGTTTTTTGATTTTCCACAACCCATAAGTAAAGTTGAGATTGCCACCAAAGTGATCATTTTTTTCATAGCTTCTTGCATTTAATTTGAAATATGTTTTGTTAATTCACCTGTTGCTATAATTGTTTCAATAGCTGCCAATCGCTGCTCTATGAGTGTGTTTATTTTGTTTAGCGATGCTTTGTAAGAATCATTTTCGGCTTCTAAACGCTCAGAAATATTTATTAGGCCCTCTTTATATTGTTTGATGGCTAAGTTCAAATTGTTACTGGCGATTTTATCTTGTTGCGAGACTATTTCTAGTTTTTGATTCAAAACAGAATAGTTTACTAGGTTGTTTTCTAGGAGCAATTGCAATTTTTCTTTGGTATCATCAATTTGGTTTTGAACTTGTTCGATGTTTATCTTGGCTTCATGAACTTTGTGTTTTCGTTCAAAACCGGCAAATACTTCCCATTTCATTCCTGCTCCAATCATCCAATTTGGACTTATTGTCAATTCATTTAAGCCTAAATAGAGCGCAGCATTTATGCCGGTGATTATAGGAGTTGTCGTATTTGCATTAAATAGACTAGAATGAGTGACTCCTCCAAAAACGCCTAAAGTAGGAAGATAAGTGCCTTTTTCTTTCTTTAACAAATATTCGTACGCCAACTTGAATGATTCTAAGGCTTTAATTTCCTGTTTGTTTTCGGTATTTAATTTGTCTGCTGTAATTAGATAAGGAACCAAATTATATTGAACAGTATTTATCTCTGAATCCTTAAAGCCAGTAAGATAGCGGATTTTTCTATAGACTAGTTTGCGTTTTCCTTCTAGTTCTACTCTTTTTGAGCCCAATTCTAATGAAGCTAATTTTATTTTATCTCTGTCATAAGGAATAGCAAGACCTTGTTCGATAGCTTTTGAAACTCTTTTGGTTTCTGTTTCCAGTCTTTTTTCACTATCATTTAGGAGTTTTTCCACTTCATTTAATAAAGCAATTTGGTCAAAAGTATTAATGACGTCTTTTATAATAACGTCTTTTTCTGATTCTTTGAGGTATTCCGTTCCTATGGCTTTTTGTTTCAGCGCTTTGGCCCCGTTAGGAATTTGCATGCCGCTAAATAGAACGGTTTTTGCCATCAAACCTCCATTAAAAATGTTTCCATAATTATCGAAAGTTGATTTGCCTTCAAACAGCGGATTATTAATAATGGGCACTGTCGTGGTGGGAAGATCTATCGTAGTTTTATTATCATAATAAGAATAAATAGCACTCGCTTCAACAGTTGGGATATATTTATTCCAAACGCTCTTTTCCTGAAGGTTTAGTTTTTCGATTTCGAGTTCTTTATTTTTTATAGAACTGTTCTTTTCAATTGCTTTTTGAACTGCTTCTTGCAAGGAAGTTGAAACTTCTATTTGAGCATAACTGGTCGTAAATGAAAATAGCAGAAGGACGGAAAGGGCTAAATATTTTTTCATCTTATTTTTTTGTTTCTAAATTATCATAGATCTGTTGGAAAGTTTCTTTTACTATTTGAAGCCTTTCGGATTCAATATCTTTTACTGCCTCAGTGAGAGTTTGATTGACGACATTCAATACTTCTTCTTCAATTGATTTTCCCTTGGGTGTGAGATAAATTAATTTCAATCGTTTGTCATTGGTGTCAGGATGTCGTTCTACTAGGTTTTCTTTTTCTAAATTATCAATTAAGCGCGTTATACCAGGTTTGTCTGTGGAGGTTTGATTTGCTAAGGTTTGTTGTGTACAGCCGTCATTTTTCCATAAAACGCCCAAAATCGTCCACTGTTCTCTAGTTAATAGGATATTGTTTTTTCTGAAATTAGACAGTAGTGCTCTATTGAAAGCAGAGTGAGTTCTTCCTGATAATATAGTATGCAGATTTTCAATAGAATAAATAGTTTCCATAATAAGGTTGTTTAAACAACTAAAAAGATATTGAGTTTTTCTCAATAATTGTTGTTATTATGTTTTTTCTTTTAAATGAACAACTGATTTAGCCTTTAAAGGTCTAATTTCATTAAATCATGCTGAATTTTTTACAGGGTTATTTATGTAACTATTGGTTTATCAGTACGATTCTATTTCAAAGAGGTATGGTTACGTATTCTGATTTCAATTACAAAAGTTTTGAAGTATTTAATAAACAATTTAAGTACATAAATATTTCTTGAATTATTGTGTAGTTTTTTGCAGATCCAATCAGGCCGACTATGCAGCAAGGTTTATCGTTGGCTAAAAGGAAGTAACAAAATGTGTTATTAATTTTGTTTTATGCATTTAAAGAAAAAGCGACTGTATTTTAGGATACAGTCGCTTTTTTTATAGTCTTATTCCTGGGGGAAGCAGCTCTTTATAAATGGGATTCTTTTTAAAAAAAACTACTATTTTAGGAAGGATAGGAACTACTTTCAATTTTCGTTCGGTCGCGATTTCCATAATGTTTTTTAGGAAATCAGAAATAACTTCTTCGTTTTCAAATCCTTCTGGAACGTTTATTTTTGTTAAAAATATTTTTTTCTCTTGAAAAGAATATTCAACTGTAATTAATCCCTCGTTTACTGTAGTCTCAAATTGTCTTGAAAAAGTGTTGTCTTTGATTTCCATAGGGTGCTCTACATTCATAATATTTAAATCTAATTCATTGGTACTTCTACCAAAAGTATTTTTGATTTGGAAACAACTTTAATTTCAAATGACTCAAAATCGGTTATTCCCATGGCATCTCTTGCCTTCAAAACTTGGTTATTAATTTCTATTTCGCCTTCGATTAAAAATAAATAGACACCATTTTCAGGAATTCGAACTGTATAGGTCGATTGAGTATTGCTATCGAAAATCCCTAAGTGAAAAAAGGTTTTTTGGTAAACCCAAAGTGCATTTCCATCGTTCATATCATTTGGCGAAACAATGTTTACAAAGGTATTGATTTGATTATCAATATCAAATGATTTTTGGTCATATCTCGGACTTACATTTTCTCTATCAGGGAATACCCATAATTGTAGCATTTTTGTCTTATCGGTTTCACTAGCATTCATTTCAGAATGTTCTATCCCGCTACCCGCACTCATAACCTGCACTTCACCAAAGCGAATAATTCCATCATTACCCATGCTATCGCGGTGCTTTAGCGCACCTTCAAGTGGAATTGTAATAATTTCCATATTTGCGTGACCATGTGTGCCAAAGCCTGTTCCGCCGTCGATCATGTCGTCATTGAGAACGCGAAGCAGTCCAAATTGCATGCGGTTAGGATTGTGATAATTTCCGAAAGAAAAGGAGAAATTGGCTTTGAGCCAACCGTAATCGGCCGTGCCTCTTGAGCTTGATGGATAAAGTTGTGTTGTCATAAAGTATCACTAATTAAAAAAGAAAGTGGGGAAAGTTTAAAATAAAAATTTAATTTTAGGCAAAATTCGAGATTATAAAACGGAATAACGTTATAAAATCGTTAAAAACACTATGAGTAAAATACACGTTTATATGATGCCAGGATTGGCAGCAAGCACTTCCATTTTTGAAAGAATCATTCTGCCAGAAGCCGATTTTGAAGTACATCTATTAAAATGGGAAATACCATTTGATCACGAATCTTTAAAGAATTACGCAGAGCGTATTGCGAATAATATAAAACATCCAAATCCAGTGTTAATTGGAGTTTCATTTGGTGGAATTTTAGTTCAAGAAATGGCTCGTTTTGTTGACGCTAAAAAAGTAATTATTATTTCAAGTGTAAAAAGTAATCTCGAATTTCCTAGAAGATTTAAATTGGCTAAAACTACTAAAGCTTATAAGTTTATTCCAATGAGTTTAATTTTGAACATCGAAAATTTAGCTAAATTTTCGTTTGGTGCAACTATTAACAAACGACTTAAATTATATGAAAAATTTCTAGCAGTGCGCGATATTCGCTATTTGAAATGGGCGGTAGAACAAATAATTTTATGGGATAGAACAGTAATTGATGAAAATGTAATTCATATTCACGGCGATACCGATGATGTTTTCCCTATCAAATATATAAACAAGTGTATTGTTGTAAAAGGCGGAACTCACATCATGATTTTAAGTAAATATAAATGGCTTAACGAAAATCTACCATCGATAATATTAGCAGCAGAAAAGAAATAAATGTACTTTTATGATTACATGAAATTAAAATAATAGAAAAGATGAAATTAATTAATAAAGTTGCAATAATCCTGATCGTGATTTTTGTCAGTGGAATATTTATTTTTGCCGCATCAAATTCTAAAGAAAATAAAGATATTACCAATGAAATTGGTTATATTTTACCAATGAAATTGGATTTTGCAGCGGAAGAAACACCGATGAAAATATCAGATGTTAAAGAGCGTATGGATCGAGAGTTGCTGATAAATGTAAATCTACACTCTTCCACTATTTTGGCTATAAAAAGAGCAAATCGTGCTTTTCCTGTAATTGAGCCTATTTTAAAAAAGAACGGTATTCCTGATGATTTTAAATATTTAGCAGTTATCGAAAGTGGACTGGTCAATGCAGTTTCATCAGCAGGAGCGAGAGGTATTTGGCAATTCATGCCAGAAACGGCTAGAGAACTCGGAATGGAAGTCAATGAAAATGTGGATCAACGTTATGATTTAGAAAAATCAACTCAAGCGGCATGCACTTATTTGCTAAAAGCAAAAGCTAAATTTGGTACATGGACTTTGGCCGCAGCCTCTTATAACGGCGGAATGGGCGGTGTAAATAAACAAATTTCGATTCAAAAAGTATCTAATTATTATGATTTACTTCTCACCGAAGAAACGGCTCGCTATGTTTTTAGGATTTTAGCCTTAAAAGGAATTATGCAAAATCCGCAAAAATATGGTTTTGCTATTGCATCCGAGGATTTATATGAATCTTTGCCAACTCAAAAAATTATAATTGATAGTTCTATTACCGATTTGGCTGATTTTGCTAATAGTCAAGGGATCAATTATAAAATTTTGAAGATTCACAATCCTTGGCTCCGGGAAACAAGATTGTTAAACAATACTAGTAACAAATACCAAATCGAAATTCCCTTAAGTGGATATTGATTTGATTATAAAAAAAGAGCCAAATGTCAAACATTTGGCTCTTTTAAAAACTATAATTTTTTCATTTGATCTTTCATCATTGTGATTTGCTCTTTCAACATATTTTGTTTGTCAAGCTTTTTTGCTTCGTTTAACAAAGTAGTAGCTTCTAGTTTTCTTCTTCGGGACATTGCAACGCCAGCTAGATTTAATTTGGCTACAGCCAAATCCATATCCATAGATAATCCTAATGCGATTGCTTTCTTGAAATATTTCTCCGCTTGAATAATATTTGTTTGAGAAAGCATAATTCCATGTAAATAGTTAAAGTAACCTTGTTGCTTTTGTATTAAAGCAGTTTCTGGATTTTTTATGTAAGCCAACCATTTTTTAGCACCTTCAAAATCTTGTTTTCTTAGTTTTAAAAAAGCTAAAAGAATAAATTCATTTTTGAAATAAAGGAAAATAGGGAATGCACTTATTAGTAAAAGGAAAATTCCGTTGCCAATATTGTTCTCTGTAAATTGCCAAACGCCAGTAACAATAATAAGTCCGGCTAGAATAAGTTTAATATTTCTGTGAAACATGTTGTGATTATTTTAAGATCACAAATATAGTAAAATGAATTGAAAATATTTTTACAAAACTACTTGTGAGGAAAAAAAGTCTTTGTATATTTGCACTCGGATTTCGGGTAACGGTATCCAAATTAAGAAGAGCTATAAATAAGATTTTAAAGATACAAAGCAATGAGCAAAAGAACGTTTCAACCATCGAAAAGAAAAAGAAGAAATAAGCACGGATTTATGGACAGAATGGCTTCTGCGAATGGAAGAAAAGTTCTTGCTAGAAGAAGAGCTAAAGGAAGACATAAATTGACTGTTTCTTGTGAACCAAGACACAAAAAATAATGTTTTTTTTAAACATAAATAAGGCGTTACTTTTTTTAGTATCGCCTTTTTTTATACCTTGTCGGCTCGTAATGTCTTAAAATCAGCCTACTAGGCTACTAAAAAACAGAATTTACAGTTACGATAAAATACTACAACTACACAACACACTACAAAATGCCAAAAGACACATCCATTAAATCCGTTTTGATAATAGGTTCAGGGCCTATTGTTATTGGTCAAGCCTGTGAATTTGATTATGCAGGATCACAATCAGCTCGTTCTATTCGTGAAGAGGGAATTGAGGTCATCTTAATCAATTCGAATCCAGCTACAATTATGACCGATCCATCGATGGCCGATCATATCTATTTGAAACCGCTGACTACAAAATCCATTATTGAAATCTTAAAAGCACATCCACAAATCGATTCGGTTTTGCCTACAATGGGCGGACAAACCGCTTTAAACTTGTGTTTAGAAGCGGATGAGAAAGGAATTTGGGCTGATTTTGGAGTAAAAATGATAGGTGTTGACGTTAACGCCATCAACATTACCGAAGACAGAGAGCAGTTCAAACAGTTGCTTAAAAAAATAAATGTCCCTTCTGCACCTGCCGAAATTTGTACTTCGTATTTAAGAGGAAAAGAAATTGCGCAGGAATTTGGGTTTCCATTAGTGATTCGTCCTTCGTTTACCCTTGGTGGAACTGGAGCCGCGATTGTCTACAAGAAAGAAGATTTTAATGAACTTTTAACTCGAGGTTTAGAAGCGTCACCTATCCATGAGGTTTTAATTGACAAAGCTTTAATGGGTTGGAAAGAATATGAGTTGGAATTGTTGAGAGACAAGAACGACAATGTTGTCATTATCTGTTCAATTGAAAATATGGATCCCATGGGAATCCACACTGGTGATTCGATTACGGTTGCTCCAGCAATGACATTATCGGATCGTACTTTTCAAAGAATGCGTGATTATGCCATTTTGATGATGCGCAGTATTGGGAATTTTGCAGGAGGTTGTAATGTGCAATTTGCCGTTTCGCCTGACGAAAAAGAAGATATTGTAGCCATTGAAATTAATCCTCGTGTGTCGCGTTCTTCTGCATTAGCATCAAAAGCGACTGGTTATCCTATTGCAAAAATTGCTTCTAAATTGGCGCTAGGATACTATTTAGATGAATTGCAAAACCAAATCACCAAATCAACTTCTGCTTTATTCGAACCGACATTAGATTATGTGATTGTGAAAATTCCACGTTGGAACTTCGATAAATTTGAGGGCGCCGACAGAACTTTAGGACTTCAAATGAAATCCGTGGGGGAAGTAATGGGAATTGGACGTTCGTTCCAAGAAGCGTTACACAAAGCTACTCAATCATTGGAAATAAAAAGAAATGGGTTAGGAGCAGACGGAAAAGGATATACAAACTACGAGCAAATTATTGAGAAACTAACTTATGCGAGTTGGGATCGTGTTTTTGTGATTTATGATGCAATCGCTCTTGGAATTCCATTGAGTCGTATTCATGAAATCACAAAAATTGATATGTGGTTTTTGAAGCAATATGAAGAGCTTTACACTTTAGAAAAAGAAATTTCTAATTATAAAATTGATTCTTTACCAAGAGAAATATTGCTGGAAGCGAAGCAAAAAGGATTTGCCGACAGACAAATTGCGCACATGATGGGTTGTCTTGAAAGTCAGGTTCATACGCTGCGAATGGACATGAATATTAACAGAGTTTTCAAATTAGTAGATACGTGTGCAGCCGAATTTAAAGCAAAAACACCATATTACTATTCGACTTTTGAAGCTGAAATTGAAAAAGCAGACGGAACACGTTACGTTGATAACGAAAGTATTGTTACTGATAAAAAGAAAATTGTAGTTCTTGGCTCAGGGCCAAATAGAATTGGACAAGGAATTGAGTTTGATTATTCATGTGTGCATGGTGTGCTTGCCGCCAAAGAATGTGGCTATGAAACGATCATGATTAACTGTAATCCAGAAACAGTTTCGACTGACTTTGACACCGCCGATAAATTGTACTTCGAACCGGTTTTTTGGGAACATATTTACGATATTATCCAACATGAAAAACCAGAAGGCGTTATCGTACAACTGGGCGGACAAACCGCTTTAAAATTAGCAGAAAAATTGTCTAAATATGGAATCAAAATTATAGGAACAAGCTTTGATGCTTTGGATTTAGCCGAAGATAGAGGCCGTTTCTCTGAATTGCTAACTGAATTAGATATTCCGTTTCCACAATTTGGGATTGCTGAAACTGCTGATGAAGCTTCTGCTTTAGCAGATACTTTAGACTTTCCATTATTGATTCGTCCGTCGTATGTGTTAGGTGGTCAGGGAATGAAAATTGTAATCAACAAGCAAGAACTCGAAGAGCACGTTATTAATTTATTGAAAACTATTCCAGGGAATAAATTGCTTTTAGACCATTATCTTGATGGTGCTATTGAAGCTGAAGCAGATGCCATTTGCGATGGTGAAAATGTGTATATCATAGGAATTATGGAGCACATAGAACCTTGCGGAGTGCATTCAGGCGATAGTAATGCTACGTTGCCACCATTCAACTTAGGCGAACTTGTAATGCAACAAATAAAAGATCATACGAAGAAAATAGCGTTGGCCTTGCGAACAGTAGGTTTAATTAATATACAGTTTGCTATAAAAGACGAAATCGTTTATATCATTGAAGCCAATCCAAGAGCGTCTCGTACCGTTCCATTTATCGCAAAAGCGTATGGCGAACCGTATGTGAATTATGCGACAAAAGTGATGTTAGGTCACAATAAAGTAACTGATTTTACTTTCAACCCGCAATTAAAAGGATATGCAATCAAGCAACCGGTTTTCTCTTTCAGTAAGTTCCATAATGTCAACAAGGCATTAGGCCCAGAGATGAAATCAACAGGAGAAAGCATCTTGTTTATTGATGACTTGAAAGACGATCAGTTTTATGAATTGTATTCGAGAAGAAAAATGTATTTGAGTAAATAATACTTGAAATATAGATAGTAAAAAAGCCCCTTAATTGGGGCTTTTTTTGTGTTTCTTCATGGCTTAACGCTAACTATTTTATTGTCCTTCATGATGATTAATTCACTATTTGACTTCTTTTTGAACTCGATTAGTTTCTCGTATACTTTGCTCATTGAATCAATAATTTTTTGTTGGTCCAGCGATCTCTTATATTCTTTCATTCCAATTTTTTTTAGGGTTTATCAGAATGATTCATTTTTTTGAAATGAAATTCGTAGTTAAACAACTTTCTGTAAAGTTAAATAATGTAAATTTAAAATCCAATACATAATTTATTGTGAGACATCATCAACAAATAAAGTTAAACAAATTTTTACTAAATAATTTAATTAGTTATCTGGTTTTAGATATTAATTTTATTCTCCACCGCAATAATTACCTCATTTTTTTGATTGTCTACTCTTTTTAAAATTCTATCTAAATAATCATCTCCAAAATGGTTTCTAACCCAATTAATCTCGTTGGTTAGTGCTTTAATTTCTTTTTCGCTTGATTTTATATCAATTGTTTTTCTTCCTAATCTGCCAAGTGTTCTTACTGAAAGTGTATGGTATTTTTTTAAATCCTTTATTAGCATTTTTACGAAGTTTGCTAAGCTTTCTTCATTACCTGCCAATACTTTCAAATATACTTTTAAATTTTCTAATGCTTTTGATTCCAAAGCAATATCACTTCTACCTGTTTTGTAATTGGGTTTGAAGGTTTTAATATTTTCATAATTATTCCAAAAATCTTTTGATAATGGTAATTTGTTTTCATCGAATTCACATTGTGAATGAACTACTAACTCTTCAAATGTTACTTCTGTAATATTCGTATGAATTCCTTCTTCCTTTTCAATAATTTGAGCAAATAGACTTAATCCTTTTTTTCTTAATACATTCAATTGGTATTTATCAAATGCCTTACTTGTTTTTACTCTTGTTGGTAAATTGCTAATTTTTTTGATAACCTCTGGATATTTCTCTTCAATATCCTTGTATGTATTTCTGATATGAGTTGATGTGTTTACTTCGCCTCCTTCATCCGGGTTTTGATTTAATTTATTGAATAGTCCTGATGCTGTTGGCTCCTCTTCTTCATCAAACATTTTGGCATCTTCACCCAATGAACTGTGAATTAAGAACATTTTTTGAGCTGCTATCTCTCTTGATTTTACTATATCAGCACCTATTTCCGATGGAAAGAAGTTATAGATATACAATTCATCAAATACTTTAGTTCCGATACGATTGATACGACCAACTCTTTGTATTACTCTTGTTGGGTTCCAAGGAATATCATAATTGACAATTACTCCAGCTCGGTTCAAATTAAATCCTTCTGAAAGCTTGTCACTGGTTAGCAATACATCAAAATGGTTGGTTTGAGTTCCTTTGTATTGCGCATTGTAATCTGTGTTTAAGTTTTTAGCTAATTCTTTTGAGACCTTTCCATCACAAACTAACAATCTTATTCCGAATTTTTCACGGAAATAAGGTTCTAAATGTTTTATTGTATCGACATATTCTGAAAACAATATCACTTTTCTGTTTTTATCAGCTGCTAGAACTGCTTTTATTTCTTCCGCAATACGTTCTCTTTTTGGATCATTATCTACAATTTTCAAGACTTTTAATTGGGCTTGAATTTCCTGAAATACCACTATATCATTTTCTATATCTTGCAGAAACTCCGTTTTACGTTGAAAATCATTTACATCATAAACCGTATTGTTTTTAGGTACTTTTTTGTTTAATAAGTCTTTAGAATATTCACCTAAAACTCTATCAATATCATCTTCGTCATACGATTTAATTTTATCTATTAAACCTCTATCTAATATGTATTTACCATTTGATTTTTCAATAAAATCTCTAACCAATATATGTACTTGTAAAAATCTATCGATGGATTGACTGAACGCTCCAAAAGAACTTTCGAAACGTTTTACCAATAAACGTCTCATAAAGTCAAATAAGTTTTGTTGTTGTTGGAATTGTCTGTTTCCTTGTTCGTCTAATTTTTCTTCATCAACAATTTTTTCATAACTGAAAGGTTGGTAAATTGCCCCTTTGAACCTTCCGTTTTCTTCAAAATATTCGTTTAGAATTCTGTCATAAAATGTACTTTGTTCGTGTGTTAAATGATAAAATAATTCCACTGGGTCTTTTACTATTGATAAATCACCAACTTCAGCTTTATAAACGTAATCTTCCTTTAAATCCAAACGGTTTCTACGAATTACAACTGATGCAATTATATTTTTAATTTGATTGGCTAATATTTTGGTTTCGTGTCTTACAATATAAATATCAACTGGTAATTCCTTGTTTAGCATTGTAACATAAAGTGCTTCTGCTTTTTGTCTTTTTTGTGGTTTATTTGAATTCCAATTTTTGATGATGTCTGAAAGGCGTTTGTATTTGTAATTAAATCCACGAAACAATCCTTCTAAATTGTCATCAATAGTTATCCCAGATTTACCCGGAACAATAAATAATTTCAACAATGAAAATATATCCGCAGGAGAATTATTAAATGGTGTAGCCGTTAATAAAATAACAGTTCTGTCTCTACAAATAGTAAGTAATGCTTCATAATCGGCAGTATCTTGGTTTCTAAAATAATGTGCTTCATCGACAATTACTACTTCAATTCCTTTGGTTTGGATAGTGTCTGCCAAATCTTCTAATTTACCACGACTTTCTACTTCCCAATCGTATAGTTTAAAATCGTTGATATATCCCCACCAACCCGAGCTATATGTCTTGTCACCTATAAGTCCTGGAGGACAAATAACCATTCCTCTTTTACCTAAATTTTTGGCTATTAAAGAAGCAATTACCGATTTTCCTAAACCTACCACATCGGCAATAATAACGCCGTTGTATTCTTCTATTATTGATAATGCTTGGTTTACTGCATCGGTTTGATAACTGTATTTTTTATATCCAATTTCCTCCAATAGATTTTCTACTTCGGGTTTAATTTGTTTTTGTTGTTGAAGGTCTAAATAGGTTTTTAAGATTAAAACATAGGCTTCAAATGGTGTTACAGAAGCTGCTTGTGATTTGTGTTGAATGAATTGAATTAGGAATTCTTTTCTGTTTTCGATTTCTGAAATTGGAATAGCTCGTTCCCAAAGTTCATCAAAATATGTTTCTGCATCGTTGAAACCATAATCTTTTATCTCGACATTAAATTCTTCTTGACCTGATAAACCCGCACGTGTTAAATTACTACTTCCTGTTATAAATTGACCAGACATTGCTTGTATTTCTGCCTGTTCCTCGTTTAAACGGAATAGGTATAATTTGGCGTGGTTTGAGTTTTCGGTTTTACGAATAGTCAATCGTTTTTCGTTTAGCATTTGCAAAAAGAATTCTACTTGGTTGTAGAATGCTTCTGTGTCCATTTCTTCGTTGTTAATGGCATTACCCATTGAAGTCATAAACTGGTTGAACTGGTCGTCTTGTGATAACTCTTCTTCTTGACTGCCGTGTTCTACAATTTTATTTAGGATTTGGTCTACTTGTAAACCTACCAATAATTTTAAGGTTAAATTTTCGTTCTTTTTTAGATTTTCAAAAAGTTCTTGCCAACCCGAAAAATAGAAGAAACCTACTAGAAATTTAAGTTCGTCACTAATTCCGATTAATGTATTTAATCGTCCTTTTAGTGATTTATGAGTTTTATTATTGGTTATGAAATTGTTTGCCATCGTTGTAATTTACTTAAACTCTTATTTTAATTAATATTGCGCATTCTATTGTCCATACTATTGATTATATTGCATTATTTGCTCAATATAATTATTGTTACTCTTGGTGTTGGTTATTGTCATTTTCTAAAAGTGTTTTATTTTCTAAATGAATTGTTTTTGCTTCAATAATTTTCATTTTTAATTCTATACTAAAATCATCTTCGTAAATAAATGAAGTTATAATTTCAAAAAGCAAATCTCTATCAATCGCATTATCTGCTACGTCAACCGCTATATTTTCTATTTCTCTTATAAACCGACCTACGATAAAATCTAATTGGTTTAATTCGAAAAAGTAAGCCGTTAATACTATGGAAGCTCTTTTATTTCCATCTGTAAATGCGTGATTTTTATTTAATGCATAAAAAAGATAAGCCGCTTTTTCTTCAAATGTTGGATAATACATATCGCTTTGCACAAAATCTAAAACTGCTTCTAAATGCCCTTTGTCTTTTATTCCGGACAAACCACCTGACTTTTCAATAATATAGTCGTGTTCTTTTATCGCATAGTCGACATCAAAATAATTGTATGCCATCTTTATCTATTTTTAAGTCTTTTGAACACATCAATATTTTCGTCAATACGCTCTTCGAGTGTTTTACTTTTTTCACCCAAAAATCTATCGAAATCAGTTTTGGAAACTGTATCAATGTACTGCTCCAGATTATCGTGTAATACTCTGCGGAAACCATAATCTCTGGTTGCCATTTTGGTTCGAGCATCATCTATCAATGGTTTATATAGTGGATGTATTGCAAAACTTATTAGCAAGTTATCCATTTCTACCTTTGTAATTTTTCTACCTTCTTTCTCTGAAAGTAATTTCATTTCGTGAGCCATACCTGTTTCAAAAGAAGCTATTAGTTTTAAAACTTCGGCATACATTGTATCTCGTACGTTGTCTTTAGCTTCTAACTTCAAAATTCGTTTGTACTCTTCTGATTTTTCTTTGAAAACGGCTTGGTATATTTTATCGGTATAATAGGAATATTTGAAAGCACCCAAATCAAGATACTCGTTCAAAGCATTTGTAAACTCTTTACGATACTGTGGTTCTTTGAGAATTGCATTTAAAAAATCTTCATCGCGTTGGTTGATGTATTTAGTAGAACCACCTGTTTTTTGGTTTAGACTATCAATAACAATATCTAACATTTTGCTACGAAGTGCTTTTGCCATTTCGCTTTCTACCAGTAGCATTCCAATGTTTAAAAGTGAGCGAAAATTGAATAAGCCCAATTGTGATGTTTTGCTAGGAATGTTTAAGATAGGACCAAATTGTTCTTTAACTTCTTTTAGTACTTTACCTTTGATTACTTTATAGCCATTATGTTTTAGTTCTTCTTCATTGCCTTCCAGATAACGTTCAATAGTTACTATATCTATTTGATAAAAGTCTGCTAATTGCTGCTTTGTAAAATAATACTGCTCGTTATAATACATACCTGGTAGCCCTATGTAGTCTTGCAATTGTGTTAGCACTACATAATTGTTTAGTATGTTTTGGCGGTCTATATTGGAAATTGTTAAATCTTTCATTATACTTTTAGCTTAGTTTTGGACAATACTAATTTTTATCAATAATTGCAAAAAATGTTAATAACTTTTGTATGTTCCCCTCATTGATGAGGGTAACATCATGGTAAAATCATTAAAACCCCTTTGTTTACTGGTGTTAACGTTTAGATTATTTTTGACTTATTTATTAACTTTTTAGTACGTATACTAATTATACTCTTGCTCACTTAACCCAAATGCAGGGTCAACTATCAATACTTCTGCATAAGTAAGCTCGTAGAATTTGTAAATTATTATGTTTAGTTAATGTTCATTTTCTACTTTTTATTATTTCTTCAACCGTTTTATAAAACTCGCCTCTTATTTCTTCAGTTATAATAGCTTCAAAAGGTAAAGATTTTATTTTTTGGATAAAGTCTTTGTTTTGGTCAATCCACATTATCCAATCTATCTTGTAATGCCAACTTGCTCTATGGAGCATTTCCCAGAGAACTGAATTTGGAAATTCGGATTGAATATCTTCTAAATACAATTTTGTTTCTGTTAAACGATTGATGTAGCTGTTCATTGTATTACCTATTTTATTTTAATCTATTTACTATTGTGATTTTTGCAAAATATATTGTAGTTCCACTTCTTTTTCTCTGGTGGTTGAATGTTTGAAGTGGCTAATTTTAGTTACGTATATTTGAAATTCATTGGCATTGTAAGAGCTATAACTTTCAGTATTTTTTTGAATTTCGGCTAGCAAAATATCAAGTTCTAAATTGGATGAAATAATAAATGAATTAATAGCTAGTTGAATAATATTATTTTGATAGCTGTTTTTTAAGTTATTGCTGATTGTATAAAAATTATCAAAATAGTCTTGTGCTACATCATCTAAAAAATCATTATCTGCCTTACGATATGGATTGTTGTTCTTTTTATTTTCTATAATTACTATGTACTTATTTGCCATATCACTAAATTTTATAGGTATTATACACCTGCTCACTCAACCCAAATGCAGGCTCAACTATCAAAACCTCATCATAAGTAAGCTCGTAGAGTTTGTAAACCATTAGATCTATTTTATCTTCTAAATCACTAGTGTCGCCGTTTTGATTTTTCTTATCAAGAATAATATTGATCATCGATACTATTTCATCCTCTAAATCTTTTTTAATCAAAAGAACTGGAAATTGTTTCAGGTATATTGTTTTAACTTGAGCAAATGCTCTACCATCAGTTTCTTGAGAAATATATTTATATAAATAATCGTATAATTTAGAATTTATTAAACCACATAAACAAATCAAGTCAAAGATAGGTTTGTTTGTTTTTGGTACAATTATATGAATTGTCTTATCAACTAAATTTTGTTTGTAGTCAATTGTTGCAATTATTCTATTTGATGTTTGCCTGTAGATTAATTTTGGAGTTTTTAATAAAAAATCCTCGCTGTACCTAAACACATCAACCTTATCTACTAAAAAATCTTGAAAATTATGTTTTAAAAAATTACTAGGTTCAGATAAATGATACTTGTCAATGTCTCTACCCTTAATGTAAGATTTGTCTATGTCAAATTGTTTTTCGCCAGAGTATAAAATTCTATCTCCAATTGAATTACCATCTCTTTTCTTTCCTTTGCCAATGCTCCAATAATTAAACCCAACATCCTTAACATAAAATTCATTATCTAATAATGAAACATTTTTATTATTAAATATTTTGTCTATAATTAAATTAGAAGGTTTAAATTTTTTATCGCTATTTCTTTCAATTTTTAAATTAATTAATTGATAGTCATTTATATCTGAATTAATAATCTTTAAATTAGTATCATAATTTTTAATTTCAGCTGATTTTTGAGAAATAAAAATACACACATAAACTGTTGGGTCTTGAAAAACCTTTGATTGTTTAAAATCAAAAATTTCAATAATTTTAGTTGAATGTGAAAGAAATTTTCTTAATTCTTTATAGTAATCCCCATTTAAAAATGTATTAGGAGTTATATAGCTAATCAAACCAGATTTATTTAACATTTTAACACCTCTCTCATAAAATGCTGTATAAATGTCATTATTCCTTTTAAAAACTACAAAATTATTATCGTAATTCTTTTTTATCACTTTGTCAAAAATTATTGAATATGGTGGATTACCAATAACTAAATCGAAGTTTTTAACTCCAAACATCCAGTCAGGGTCAAACCAAGCGGAACTGTCATTACTAAATGGTTCCCAATGATATAATTGACTTTCACGAGCTGATAAATTATTAGTGTTGTTCGTCTTGTTAATTTTGTTTTGAACTGTTTTAAAATTCTTCTTTAAAGCCGATTTTTCTTCAGGGCTAGCTTGTAAATACGAATTTCTTATTTTCTGTAATTCAACTAATATTTCTTCATTTTCACCAAAGTCAAAAGTAGTTTGTTGTTTTTCGGCTGACAAACCATTTAAAGTATTTGCTGTGACAAATTTAAATTCTAAATTAGGCAATGGTACAATTCCTCTGTTACCATCCGGATGGTTGTCATCAATATTTTCATCAATAATCAACGAAAGAAAACTTCTTAATTTAGAGATTTCGGCAGCAATAGGCTGAATATCCACACCATAAATTGAGTGTTGTATAACGCCTAGTTTACGGATATAATCGCTATTGGCATTGTCAAGTTTAGCTTCCATTGTTTTTTTAACCAAAGCATTATCAATTTTTTCTAATTGTTTTGCTTTCCACCACACGGCACCTTTATCTAGTTTTTTAAGTAGTGCAATAATTTTATGCAATACGCCCATTGGGAACGCACCCGAACCACAAGCTGGATCTAAAATTTTGACTTCGCTTAACGCTTCTAATATGGCAATGGTTTGTTTCTCGTTGAATGGGTTTTCGGTATCGTCTTTTAGCAATACTTCTAACTGTTCTTCATCCTCGATATTTGTTTTGGTCTTAATGTATTGCAATAGTGATTGTTCGACCATATAATCAACAATTTCACGCGGTGTATAGAAACTACCTGTTGATTTACGGGCACTTTTTTCAGTATCAGGGTCAATCTCTGCCAATAGATTTTCGAATATTGTACCTAGCATTTCCGGGTCAATACTTACTTCAAAATCATTGATGCTGTTTTCATCAATAGTAAAATTATATTGTTCTAATGTTTCGAAAAAATCCTGAAACCATTGATTGGGAATGTTTAATGCAAAATTTTGACTATGTATGCCTTTGCTGTCTTTTGGAAAAAAGTCATCGTCTTGTGCTTCAAAAAGGCCACCGTTTAGGAACGGAACAAACTCGTGATTGTTAGGCAAAACATAGGGTTTTCTGTCTTCGTGCTTTTTGTTTAGCACTAAAAAAAACAGCTTTTCAAGAATGGAATGGTAGTAATTGTGTTGGTCGTTGTTAACGCTTATTACCATATTTGACGAAAGCCATTCTTCGGGAATTAATGGGATGCCGCTATCAGACTTCTTATTTTTTAGAAACCAACAGAAAATTGTTCTACCAATTAATCTAACTGCAAATTCTTGATATACTTTTCTATTCTCAACAGGTGTTGATGGTAGCTGCAACTTGGCATCAAATGAAACTTCTTTTTTGTTGATGCTCACTTTACCACCGATAAGACCATAAAAAGCAGTGGCAATTTCTTCGTAGAATTTCTTGTTTAATTTTTCAACACTAAATGCTTCTTGAATATCTTCTAACGAACTAAAATTGCAGCCGTTAATTCTGTTCTTGAACGTTTTGTTGGTTCTTGCTGGATCAACAAAGTAGGTGTAACGTTTCCAGTTGGAGAATTTTTGGTCCTTATTACCATAATTTTTACGAATGAAAGAAAATCGGAAGCAATCATTATCATCATAGAAAATAAAAATAGCACCATCTTTAAAATCTTCTTTCAGGACTTTTTTGGCAATTTCGAACTGTTTTTTCTTTGAAGAACGTTCTGATAATACTCCTTGAAATTTACAAGTAAAAACAATTAGTTCGTCAGAGTTATTGAATTCAACTTCTCCTGTTTTTTGTAGGTTTGAGAAATTAACAAAATCGGCATCTTTCAATATGTAGTCTAGGTTCTCGCTATTTGGAGAGAAGGCAGAAATTTTATTTTTAAAAAAATCAGTAACTGATTTTATAGAGAAATTTTCAATAAGGTTATCCATTAAAGTAAGTTTTGTGCGCTAATTATTAAATTAAAAATTGCAAAGTTGTAAATATAGGAAAAAGGAAACGAAAGAAAAATGCGGAAAACCTTAGAACATATCTGAAATACTGTGAAAAAATACTGTATTTCTTTCGCATAAAACACAAAAAAAGTGGAAACCTAGCATTTCCACTTTTCATATAATTTAAATCATTTTTACTTCCCTTTTACCTTCGCCCAAATCATCATAAAACCTTTTACAATTAAAAAGGCGATGATTCCGCCCACGAGTCCGGCTATGAATTCGCCAACTATAGACGGTAAACCTTCAACTAAATGATGAATTTGTTCTATCTCATGCACAAATATCCCGCCGGCTACTAGAACAAGCGCGATCGTTCCCACAAATGCAAGTCCTTTTATAATTAATGGAAGCGCTCGTATTAGTAAATTACCAATAAATTTTGAGGTGGCACTTTTCTTTGCAGTCAAGATAAGACCTAAGTCGTCCATGCGTACAATAGCAGCTACAATGCCGTAAACTCCCACTGTAGCTAGCAAGGCGATAAAACTAACTACAATAATTTGCGTAGAAATGGGTTTTCCTAAAACACTACCTAACGCTATAATTACAATTTCAACTGATAATATAAAGTCAGTTACAACAGCCGATTTTATTTTAGCTTTCTCTATCGCAACAATTTCCTCAGGAGATAAGGTAACTTCGTCCGTTGAGATTACGGTGTGCTTGTGAGGCACAATATATTCGTATATTTTTTCGGCCGCTTCATAGGCTAGATAAACAGCACCCAAGACTAATATTACTGTGACAACCGTTGGTGCATAATAGCTTAATAAAAAGGCGAGGGGTAAAATAATTATTTTGTTTATAAAAGAGCCTTTGGTAATGGCCCACAAAACCGGAATTTCTCTTGAGGAAACAAAACCTGATGCTTTTTCGGCATTTACAGCTAAGTCATCTCCTAATATTCCCGCAGTTTTTTTTGTAGCAATCTTACTCATTACCACAACGTCATCCATGAGTACTGCGATATCATCCAACAATGCAAAAAATCCTGATGCCATATATTTTAATTCTAATATTTTTACTTTTTTAAAATCCAAATATAGCTAAAAAATTCCTCTGATCAGACTCCGATTTTATTGTAATTCGTAATTTATTTAGTACTCTTTTTTCTTAAATTTAAATGATCAATAGTACCTTTTTTAGTAATAACTAAAGTTTGCACTGCGGCAACCTGTATTCCTTTTATAGTCATCTCAATCGTACAAAAGTTCAGCAAATAACAGTAGGCAACAAGATTGGAAATTTACGGTTAATTGAAAGGTAATTTTTTTCTCAAAAAAATTGTGTTCAACTAAAAAGCTTAGATTATCCGCGATCTACCCAATCGAAATGGCAGAAAATTTCGCGCAATTGCAAGTAAATTGAGATATTTTAGAATCATGGATAATCTCTCGAGGTTTCGGCAACAATATCACAATCGAATAATAACGATTATTAATTAAATTTAGAATATAATGCTAATTATAAATTTGAGTCTTCTCAATTCTCTTTTTTGATTATCGATCAAAAGGAAAATTTTCACACTTACCGCAATTTTACGTGATATTATCTCATTACTTTCTGTTTTGCATACGAATTTGATGAACTGCATTAGCAGTGGAAATGTATTTGTGTTGTGAAAAAAAATCAAAAGAGTGAAACGTAAAGCTCGGTTGTCGTGGCGAAAACGGTTAAAGGAAATCTGTAGTCTTCGAAAGTTAGATTATGAGATTTTGAGCTCTGACTATTTTCCTTTTATCTTCCTCCATAAAACCATAATTCCTTTTACAGCCACAAAGGATATTACTGCGCCAATTATTCCAGCAATGAATTCGCCTACAAGCAGTGGTAAGCTTTCTAATACGTAATGTAATGGTTTGATATTGTGCATAAAAATACCGCCAGCGACAAGTATTAAAGCAATAGTACCCACAAAAGCTAATGTTTTAATGACTTTAGGAAGTAATTGTATTAATTGTTTACCTATAAATTTTGATGTTTTAGATTTTCTGGCAACTAATAACATTCCAAAATCGTCCATTCGCACTATGGCAGCGACAATTCCGTAAACTCCAATTGTTGCCACAACAGCTACAAAAGAAACAGCGATAATTTGGGTTGAAATAGGTTTTCCGATAACACTTCCAAGCGCAATAATCACAATTTCTATAGAGAGAATAAAATCAGTAACTACGGCTGCTTTAATTTTTTCCTTTTCCCTTGCTAAAACTTGTTCTGGCGTTAAGGCATCAGCTTCTGTTTTAATGGCTTCGTGTTTATGTGGTACAAAGTATTCGTAAATTTTTTCGGCCGCTTCATAGGCGAGATATACAGCTCCTAATATCAAAACAACGGTAATGAGCCACGGTATAAAATAACTCAGCAAGAAAGCAAATGGCAATATGATTAACTTGTTTAGAAAAGAGCCTTTCATAATTGCCCATAATACTGGAATTTCTCGTGAGGAGACAAATCCTGATGCTTTTTCCGCATTTACCGCAAGATCATCACCTAAAATGGCTGCCGTTTTTTTGGTAGCAATTTTACTCATTAATACAACATCGTCCATTAACGCTGCAATATCATCTAGTAATGCAAAAATTCCCGAAGCCATACATTTTAATTTCTAAAAGTTTTTATTCTTGCAAATATCAAATATAACATAAATATTTTTTGATTAGAATTTGAATTTATTGTGATTCGGAATTTATTTTCCACATTTTTTTCGCAAATCATAAATTATTAATAATAACTTCTATATAAAAATCTATGTTTACTGAGTATGACAAAGTAGTTGCTTAATACTATTGCTCGATCACTAAACAGTAATTTATTGCTCAGTAAAACTTTCAATTATAATCCACGGTTTCAACCGTGGGATTTAGGTAGAAAAAATGCACAGTACCTTAGTATTTGGTCATTTTACTAAAAATAGAGATCATGTTAAATATAAACTGTCAAACCTAAAGCAATATCATTAAAGACGCTATTGCTTTAGATTTGTAAACTCACATTTCCTTTTTATAGTTGTTCGTAAGTTGTAATAGTAATCAAAAAACTTTTCTCTTTACTCAGATTCAATCAAGCTGTTTTAAAACGTCTAAATTTTTCATGTCTTTTTTAATGACTTTTAGCAAGAAGTAGCTAAACAAAATAAGGAATCCAAAACCGCTTACGAGTATATAAATGTAAAAGCCTGTTGAAAAATTTTCTTTAAACAACGGCAACATCGATGTAAAACCTACAATGTAACCAATGTAAATTATGGGAGTTAGTATGAAATGAATTGCTTTTCTTAATTTATAAAATGACATTAATTGTTTCGTGTAATTTTTGAAATCAGCTGTAAAATCGATCTTATAGAATTGGATGATACTTATGATCTCAAGGATTACCCTTGCCACTAACACAAAAATCATTAGCTGCAATCCTATGATTTTATTAGAAATAGCCGCATTAAATAGCCATAAATAATAGTAGACTAAAACGGCAATCGTTGCTGAAAGTATCACAATTGTCCCGACATGATTTCGTTTTATAATCTTAATTTTTTGATTTGCGACTTTTATCAATGTATTACTGTCGTTTGGGGGTGAGGCATCAACTTGCTTAGTCCATAAAGACTGGATGTCGTTAAATTTTTCCATTTTGTACACATTTTGTTAGTTTTGTTTTTATTCTATGGATTCGCACCCGCAACGTTTTATCGGAAATACCGATAATTTCGGCAATTTTATCGTAAGGTACACTCTCTAAAACCATCATTATGATCAATTTGCTAGTTGGTTCTAGTTTTTGAATACAGTCGTAAACCTGTAACAATTGTTCGTCGGTCTCCTGCGCGTAGTCTTCATTTGTCCTTTCAACAAATTGATTAGAGTGCACTTCCTTTTTATAGGATTGTTTTCTTAAATACAGTAAACAAGTATTGGAAGAAATCCTGAATATCCATGTACTAATATTGGACTCATTTCTAAATTTGGGCAAGTTCTCCCAAACTTTGATGAAAATTTCTTGTGTCGCATCAGAAGCTACATCATGATCACCATTAAAGTATCCTTTACAAAGCCTATACACTTTTGGGAAGTACGATTTATATAGCGAATCAAAAAAAATATCTCGTTCCAAGTTATTTTAAGATTGTATTTAATTGATTGATGAACCATTCGGGTTGGTCATACATTACAAAATGGGCAGCGTTTTCGGCGTATAACACATTAACTTGCGGTAGATTTTTATATTGAGCTTGATATGTTTTTGAAACAATATCTTTATTGGGAAATGACGCTGCTAAGATTGTTACAGGAACTTTGATCTTTGTAAGTTCAGATCGTAAATCTAGATTTAACATGTCAATATATCCGTAAACAAAAGTTTTTCTGTCTGATTGATTCATCATTGTAGCGATAAGTTTTTGCTTCTCCTTATTATTGCACATATATCCCACTGATTGATCGTTACTTTTTTCAAATTCAACAGTAGTCATAGTTAGCATACTTTTACTTTGAGGATTATCATACGGAATTACGGTTCCATCATAATTAGGAATCATCAACGCAGCCGAAGCGGGAAGAGCGTCCACTAAAATAATTTTGTCAAACCAGTCTGGGTTACTTGATGCAAGCCATAAACTTAATGTTCCGCCAATGCTGTGTCCTAATAAAGTCGATTTTTGTAGATTATTTTTTGAAATATAATCTTCCAAATCGTTTTTAATAGTTGCAAACCAAGGTTTTTCAATTGCTTTTACCTTACCAAATCCAGCAAAAGTAAAGATATAACATTTTTTGCTTTTTGATATTTCTGTCACGGTTTCATCCCAGACTTGGCCGGTACAGCCAAAACCAGGGAATAATAAAACGGGAGCTCCTTCTCCTTTCACAACTACTTCAAACGACTGTTGTGAAAATGATTTTGTTGTGAAAAGAATTCCAACAAATACTAAAATAAAAATTGATGTTTTCATGATTATGATTTTTAAGATTTCTCTTTTGATTCAGAACTATGAAAATTGTTACCACTTTTTTTTATTTTTTTTTTAAAATAATTTTTTTTAGCTCTTTTTTAAAAAAATCTATAGTTCGAGTCCAAGATAAATTTGTGGCAGCTTCATCATATCTGATAGTTATATTGTTGTGAAAACCGTGATTGACATTTTATATGCAGATAATATTTGTTTTTTTATTGGTACCGATCGATCAGGAGGAATTCGCATATCTTCATTGGTGTTTGCGACCAAATCAAAGTCATTCTCATTTAACAGCCTATTTTTCAGACAACTAATGAAATAAAAAAAGATTTTTGTACCATTTATTTTACCGAACCAAAATTAAAAATAGTAATGAGGAGATTTTTACTTGTAAACTTAAATTAGCACAAACAATATTTAAATTTTCCATAAAAAAGATACGGCTGATCAGTTATTTAAGGTTTTTTACATTTAGGAATAATCCAATATATTCAGGGTCAAAAAATATTTATCTCTTGTCAAAAGAGTAAATCTCCAACAATAATTTTGTTTAACGTTTTTATAAAAACAATTGACCTTTTTTTAAAGTTTAAAGTCTATTTAATGGGATATGTAAAAAAATTATTTTACTTTTGTTTAATAAATTCGAAAAAATGATGAACAATATAAAAAATGTCTTTAGTATCAAGGACTTAGAAAACCTTTCAGGTATAAAAGCACATACCATAAGGATCTGGGAAAAAAGATATGACATTTTGCAGCCGATGCGCACCGACACTAATATTCGTTTATATGATCTGGCTAGTTTACAAAAGCTATTAAACATAACGTTGTTGCACGATTACGGGTATAAAATTTCTAAAATAGCAACTTATCCACAAGATAAAATACCGTCACTAGTACGTGAAATAATTTCGAACAAAACGGCTAAAAGTCATGCTATAAGTGAATTGAAAATGGCTATGATGAATTTTGATCATCAATTATTTTTTAAAACTTATAATTGGTTAATAGCAGAAAAATCATTTAAAGAAATTTTTCATCAAGTTTTTATACCATTGATGAATGAATTGGGGCTATTGTGGCAGTCAGATACCATAACACCTGCCCATGAACATTTCATAACATATCTGATTAAACAAAAAGTTTTAATAAATACGGAGAAAGTCCAAATTTTACAACCTACTAAAACGGATAAAGTTTTTGTACTTTCACTACCCATGAATGAAATCCATGAATTAGGTTTGATGTATCTCAATTATGAAATTTTATTACAAGGTTATAAATCTGTTTACTTGGGAGAAAGCATGCCCATTGATAATTTGAAAGAGCTAAAAAAGCATTTTGATTCTATAGTTTATGTTTCTTACCTTACGGTGCAACCAGAGCGAGATTTTTTAAATGAGTATATTCAGAAAATGACAGAGGAGTTACTTGACGAAAGTACAGAATTATGGTACATAGGTCGATTAGTTGAATTTATAAATCAAGAAAAACTACCCGAGAGAATTTCAACCTTTAATTCCATTGCTGAATTAGTAGATCGAATTTAAAATTTAGTTTAATCGTTAAAGCACATTTGCTAAAAAGATGAAGAATAAAATTACAATTATAGGCTCAGGATTTTCAGCCATGGCAGCTTCTTGCTACCTAGCTAAAAGCGGACATGAAGTTACCGTTTACGAGAAAAATGCAAGTATTGGCGGACGAGCCAGACAAATGAAAAAGGAAGGATTTACCTTTGATATGGGACCAAGTTGGTACTGGATGCCAGACGTATTTGAACGTTTTTTTGCTGATTTTGGAAAAGAAACAACGGATTATTACGAACTAATAAAGTTATCTCCGGCCTATAGAGTTTATTATGGCATTGATGATTTTATAACAATTGCTGATAATTTAGAGGAAATCATAGGGACTTTTGAAAATATTGAAAAGGGTAGTGGTATCTTACTTAAAAATTTTATGGCTGAGGCCAAAAGCAATTATGATATTGCGATAAAAGACTTAGTTTATCGTCCAGGAGTATCGGCACTAGAGCTTATTACACCACAAACAGCAATGAAAGTGGGGCAGTTTTTTAGTAATATCAGTAAAGATGTTCGAAAGAAATTCAAAAATAAGAGATTGATTCAAATTCTGGAATTTCCAGTTTTGTTTCTTGGTGCAAAACCTTCGGATACGCCTTCCTTTTATAGTTTTATGAACTATGCTGATTTTGGATTGGGAACGTGGCATCCTAAAACAGGTATGTTTGATGTAGTTCGTGCTATGGAAAGTTTAGCTACAGAGTTAGGCGTAAAATTTGAAACGAATGCAAATATTGAAAAAATAATCGTAGAAAATAAAGTTGCCAAAGCTATAGTTGTAAATGGACAAACAATTCATTCTGATGTAATATTGAGTGGCGCTGATTACCATCATACCGAAACTTTGTTAGATCAGGAACATCGTGCTTATTCAGAGAAATATTGGGACAGCCGCGTTTTTGCGCCTTCGTCTTTGTTGTTTTATGTAGGATTCAATAAAAAAATTGATAACATTTCACATCATGCATTATTTTTTGATGTCGATTTTTATCAACATGCTAAAGATATTTACGATGAACCACAATGGCCAAAAGAGCCATTATTTTATGCTAATTTCCCCTCTATAACTGATGAAACTGCAGCACCAGAAGGAATGGAGTCTGCTTTTTTTCTTGTACCTTTAGCACCTGGAATTAGTGATACCGAAGCGTTGAGGGAAGAATATTTTGATAAAATAATAGAGCGCTTCGAATCTTTAACCAAGCAAAGCGTAAGAAACAATATTATATTTAAAGAATCGTTTTGCAAAAATGATTTTGTTTCTGAATATAATTCGTACAAAGGAAATGCCTATGGTATGGCAAATACTTTGTTACAAACCGCATTTTTAAGACCAAAATTAAAGAGTAAAAAAGTTAATAATTTATATTTTACAGGACAATTAACTGTTCCCGGTCCAGGCGTTCCGCCTGCATTAATTTCTGGAAAATTAGTGTCGGAATTAATTAATAAGCAATTTTCAGAGCAATAATATGAAGCAATTATTTGACGATGTATCTTTTAAGTGTAGCAAGCTAGTTACTACAAGTTACAGTACTTCTTTCTCAATGGCAGTATATATGCTTTCGCCAAGTATTAGAGATGCAATTTATAGCATTTACGGATTTGTTCGCTTTGCGGATGAAATCGTAGATAGTTTTCACGGTTTCGATAAAGAAGATCTGATCACTGAGTTTGAAGAGGAATATTACAAAGCCTATAACAGAGGAATAAGTTTAAACCCGATCTTAAATTCTTTTCAGCAAACTGTAAAATCGTACAATATCACTGATGATTTAATACAGGCTTTTTTGCGTAGCATGAAATTAGATTTGACAAAATCAGATTATCACAGTAAAGAAGAGTATGATGCCTACATTTATGGCTCTGCCGATGTTGTGGGGTTAATGTGTCTCAAAGTTTTTGTAGCGGGTGATAGTGAGCGTTACAATCAGTTGAAAGATGAAGCAATGCGTTTAGGTTCAGCGTTTCAAAAGGTAAATTTCCTTCGTGATTTAAAGGATGATAATTTGGTTTTAAACAGGAACTATTTCCCAGGAGTTGATTTGAATTCTTTTGATGAAAATGCAAAGACAAGTATTATCAACGAGATAGAAGAGGATTTTAGAATTGCTTTCCAAGGGATTGTAAAACTGCCTATTGAAGCTAAATTTGGTGTCTATACCGCTTTTGTTTATTACAAAAAGTTACTCAAAAAGTTAGAAAACACGCCTTGTCACGAAATAGGAAGTGCAAGAATACGAGTTTCGAACTACACTAAAGCTGGATTATTAGCTAAGTCATTTGTATCTTATAAATTGAAGTTAGTATAAATAGTAGCGTTTTTTTAAACAGTTATTAAATTTAAAATTAGAATGATATTTTTTTTGGTTTTCCTTAGTACTTTCCTGATTATGGAATGTGTGACATGGGTAACTCACAAATATGTAATGCACGGTTCAATGTGGTATTTTCATGCAGATCATCACCAACCTAAATACGCTAACATTTTTGAACGAAATGACGTTTTCTTTATAATTTTTGCCGCTCCAAGTATTGCACTTTTTTACTTTGGAGTAGAAGATACATTTAATTATAAATTCTTTATCGGTTTAGGAATTATGTTTTATGGATTATGCTATTTTTTGATTCACGATGTATTAATACACCAACGTTTTAAATGGTTTAAACATACTAACAACAAGTATTTGATAGGTTTAAGAAAAGCACATAAAGCGCATCATAAACATTTAGGTAAGGAATATGGAGAGTGTTTTGGTATGCTTTTCGTTCCTTTCAAATATTATTATATATAGATATTTAATCGAGAATGCTACATTTTTCGATTATTACAACGAGGTTAAAATAACTGGTTTCGTTTTTTTTATTTAGCCTTAAAAGAACATTTTTTAAAACTGATAAATTTGATAGCTAATTGAAATATCAAAGCGCTCAAATTTATGATTAGGAAAAATTATAAATTTCAATACTGTAATGTTTGTTTTTTTGTCAGGTTGAGCGCAGTCGAAACCCTTTAATTAATATTTCATTACCTCGACTGCGCTCGATTGGACAAAAAAATAAATAGGAGCAGCTTATCCTTAAAACACAAACATGAAAATATACAAACAAGAAACGGTTCAACATGTGAATGCAACCGTTCAAGAATGCTGGGCTTTCTTTTCTAATCCAAGAAACCTGCAAAAAATTACGCCAGAAGGAATGGGTTTTCAAATCACTGATTTTGATCAAAAATCAATGTACCCTGGACAAATTATTCAGTATAAAGTAACCCCACTTTTTGGAATTACATTATCATGGATGACATTAATTACCTGCGTAAAAGAAAATAGTTATTTTATAGATGAACAGCGGTATGGTCCTTACAGCTTTTGGCACCACAAACATTTTTTCGAAGCTACAGCAACTGGAACAAAAATGACTGATGTAGTTCACTACGGATTACCACTTGGTTTTATTGGACGTATCATGAATACTTTAGTCGTGAAAAATAAATTAAAATCCATCTTTGCTTATCGAGTAACTAAAGTGGATGAAATGTTTAATGGGAAATAATGAGCAAGCAAGCGGTTTCTTTTTTCTGGTTTAGACGAGATTTGCGTCTGGATGACAATGTAGGATTATTTCATGCTTTACAATCACAATATCCTGTAATTCCATTGTTTATTTTTGATGATGAAATTTTAGATAAATTACCAAATGATGATGCTCGGGTAAGTTTCATTTACGAGAATATCTCGAAGATCAACTTAGAATTACTTGATTTGCATAGTTCAATTTTAGTAAGAAAAGGAAAAACGTTAGAAGTGTGGGAATCACTTTTACAAGAATTTGATATTAAAAAAGTCTTTTTTAATAAAGATTATGAACCGTACGCTACTGCAAGAGACAATGCTTTATCTAAATTGTTAGAGTCAAATAGTATCGGTTTATATACTTTCAAAGATCAAGTAATTTTTGAAGAAAAAGAAGTTACCAAGGCCGATGGATTGCCATACACCGTTTATACTCCTTTTAAAAATAAATGGTTAGAGAAGTATAAATCCATAGCTCCAGTTCAAGAGTATGATTTAACTGAGCTCTTTGTTAATTTTCATAAAAATAGTTTTGATTTCCCCACTTTAGAACAAATAGGATTTAAAGAGAGTAGTATTAAAGTCAAAGCTCACAACCTTAAATTTATTGCTAATTATCAGGACACGAGAGATTTTCCTGCAATGGATAAAACTTCTTATCTATCGCCGCACTTGCGTTTTGGGACCGTTAGTGTTCGTAAATTAGTTAATTGGGCTTTTCATAAAAATGAAGTTTTTTTAAGTGAGTTAATTTGGAGAGAATTTTTTAAGCAAATTTTATATAGTTTTCCTAAAGTAAAAGACCACAATTTCAAGGCTGCCTATGATGGAATCCAATGGCGTAATAACGAAGATGATTTTAAGCGCTGGTGTGCAGGAAAAACTGGTTATCCCATGGTTGATGCAGGAATGCGCCAACTTAATGAAACGGGTTATATGCACAATAGAGTTCGGATGGTAACTGCTAGCTTTCTGTGTAAACATTTAATGATCGAATGGCAGTGGGGCGAGGCCTATTTTGCTGAGAAGTTACTGGATTATGACATGTCCTCAAACGTAGGAAACTGGCAATGGGCAGCTGGAACCGGTTGCGATGCAGCTCCGTATTTTAGAGTATTTAATCCGGAAATTCAGCAAAAGAAATTTGATGAAAAAGGAATTTACATTAGGAAATGGATAAAAGAATTTGATTTAGGATATGGAAAACCAATGGTCGAGCACGCTATGGCGAGGGATAGAGCAATTGCAACTTACAAAGCGGGGATTATCAAGTAGAAAATATTGTAACATAGATTGAACAGATTACCGAAGATTTTTTTGTGTTCGATTTGAGAGATTCAATATGATTTTATAAAAAAAAACTATTTTTTGCAATGAGGTATTAAAGGTTATAGCTAGTCTTTCAAGTTAACAGCTTTTGCATAATAAAAGACAAATTAATTTAATTCCCGATAAATTATCAGTGTAACTTCTGTTTTTTCTTCAAATTTATAATTATCAACTGTTCAATGTCTGTGAAAATTTGTAAAATTTGTGTTGGTTTTGCTTGGCATAATTATCTAAAAATAGTGTCATTTGGTCTTTGCGCCAAAACAATAATAAATAAAATGACTTATTAATTAAGAGAATTATTTTATTAATTTCTCTAACATTCCTTGGAAAATAAATCCGTGAAACGGAAGTACAGAATACCAGTATAGTTTTCCCCAAATTCCTTTTGGTCTAAACGTTGCCGATTGATATAATGTATCATTTATTATTTTAAATTCTAACCAAGCTTCACCAGGTAATTTCATTTCTGCAAACAAGATTAGTTTTCCTTCCACTTTATTAGCATATAAAACACGCCAAAAATCTAAAGCGTCACCTGAGTGTATATCATGTCTATTAGTTCTTCCTCTTCGTGAACCCACACCGCCATATAATTTGTCAATAAATCCTCTTAAATTCCAAAGCCAGTCTCCGTAATACCAACCAGTTTCACCACCTATAGACCATATTCTGTTAATTGTAAAATCGCGGTCAATAATTTCCATTTTACGACGATCGATGAAACAATCTTTTTTAGGAACTTTGAGGTATTCTGATAAATTGCTGCTAAATCTACCGCTTACTAAAGAATCTTTCCAGCTTGAGGCAACTTTATCTTCGTCAACTTTGATGAGGGCTCGCGACAGTCCTTGTTTGTATGTCATAGGAGTAACATCTAGCAATTCATTAATTCTTGTATCGCTGCAAACCACTTCTACTTTCATACTGCTGACTAAAGCTGATGCAAGTCTATAGGAGGTTGAGGTGACAAAATACAACCAATACGATGATAATTTTGGCGTCATGACAGGAACTGTAAAAATCCATCTTTTCAGGTTTTTCGCCTCAGCAAATCCTAAAAGCATTTCCTTATAAGTTAAAATATCTGGTCCGCCTATATCAAAACTTTGATTGTAAGTAGCGGGATTTAATAAAGATTTAGATAAAAAATCAAGAACATCAGGAATTGCTATTGGCTGACATTTAGTATTCAACCATTTTGGAGTAATCATCACCGGTAATTTATTTACTAAATCTCTAATAATGTCAAATGATGCACTTCCAGACCCAACAATTATTCCTGCTCGCAAAGTTGTTGACGCAAAAGCACCCGTGTTTAAAATTTCCTCTACTTTTTTTCGAGATGATAAATGTTTGGATAACGATTTGTCATTGACAATTCCACTTAAGTAAATAACTTGTTGCGCAGCAGTTTCGTTTATTCTTGTGACAAAATTTTCAGCGGATAAACTCTCCAACTTGCTAAAATTAGTAGCAGAACCCGACATTGAATGAATTAAATAATAAACGGCATCAATATCAACTGGGATTGAACTAAGTGTTTCTTTTTTTAAAAAGTCAACTTCAATCACAGTAACGTGATCTTGTAATTCATCAGGGCAGTAAAACCTATTTTTATCTCTTACACAGCACACTACAGTATGACCTTCTCCAACCAAGTAAGGTAAAAGTCGCTTCCCGATGTAACCTGTTGCGCCAGTTAAGAGAATTTTCATTTTTTATATTTATAACAAAAAGGCGCAAAATCATAAAATTTTATGCCGGAATAAATGACATTGTTCTTTTAATATTTGCGCCTTCAAGTTTTTTTTTAATTCGCTATCCTATTTTTATAAAAATAAAGTTAACTCAATTTATTCGAAACAAGGCTAATAAACTCTTTTCTCGTTTTGTCTTTTTCAAAAGCCCCTGTAAATGAAGAGGTTGTCGTAACCGAATTTTGTTTCTGAATACCACGCATTTGCATGCACATGTGTTGCGCTTCAATAATAACAGCCACTCCAAGCGGATTTAATGCTTCTTGAATGCAATTTTTAATTTGATCCGTTAAACGCTCTTGCACCTGCATTCTTCTTGCAAACGCATCAACAACTCTAGGAATTTTGCTCAATCCTACAATTTTACCATTTGGAATGTAAGCCACATGTGCTTTTCCAAAAAAAGGTAGCATGTGGTGCTCACACATAGAATAAACTTCAATGTCTTTTACTACAATCATTTGTTGGTGATCTTCAGTAAACATTGCTGATTTTAATATTTCTAAAGGATCTAAGCCGTAACCATGGGTTAAATATTGCATTGCTTTAGCTACGCGTTCTGGAGTTTTTTCTAAGCCTTCGCGTGTCACATCCTCTCCCAAATTTTCAATTATAATTCTATAACTATCAGCTAATACTTCAGTTATTTCAGTATCGTATTGATCGATCTTTTCGTAGCTCTTTATTTCTTTTATCATTATTCTATTTTCAATTATTATATACAATTATTATTATTATTATTATTATTATTATTAAATTTTAAAGGTGACAATACCGTAATCCATTTCAAAGACTTGTCCCGAAATTGATTTGGCATTTTCAGAAATTAAAAAATTAGCCATTGCCGCAACTTCTTCAGGTTTTAAATATCCTTTCATCGGATGACGTTCCACCATATTTTCTTTCATTCGATCGTTTCTCAATATTCCGGCTGCAAGTGTTGTTTCGGTAATAGTAGGAGCGATCGCATTTATACGAATAACCGAAGCCAGTTCAGCACCCAGTGATTTTACTAAACCTTCAACTCCAGCTTTTGCAGTAGCAATACTTGCGTGAAACGGCATTCCTAATTTAGCTGCAACGGTGCTAAAAAGAACAATCGAAGGATCGGTTCCTTTTCTTAAAACAGGTAAATATTTTTGAATAGCTCTTACTGCACCAATTACATTAATCTCAAAATCGTTTTTGAAGTCATCAATACTTAAACTGCTTATCGGTTTCAAATTGATAGATCCTGGACAATATATTAGAGTGTCAACATTTTCTATTTCTGGCAATGCCTCTTCTAAAACGTTTATAGAAAAATGCGTTAAATTTGGATGTGTGATTTCTGGTGCGTTTCTGCTGATGTTGTAAACCAAGTTAGTTTCTAATTGTTGTAACAAAATAGCGTTACCAATTCCTTTACTACCTCCAATGATTACTATGTTTTTCATATTTATTGATTCAATCGATTGTTAAAATATTCTTTTTATTTTTCTAAAAACTACCTTTTAGAAATTTTATTATTATTTATTTGTCTTTGCATTGTGCATTTAAAGCGTCCTTCTCTAAAGTCTCTTAGTTTTTCATGTTTGGTTTTACGGCCTTGAACTCGTTGTCGCCACATTCTAAAACTTGAAGGTTTCATTTCGTTGCGCATTAAGTCAATAACTTCTTGCTCTTTTAAGCCAAATTGAAGTAAAATTGCATCAAATGTTGTTCTGTCTTCCCAAGCCATTTCAATGATCCGGTCTTTGTCTAAATCTGTGAGTTCTTTTTTGTCAGTCACAATTGTAAAATTTTAATTAACTAGTATCTTTATTTTTAAAAAATTTATTCGCTGTCACCAATGTCAGCCATCGTATGCAATTTTAATATTCGCAACGCTTCTTCCTTTACCATCGGATCTTTTTTCATTTTCCATAGAAAATCACTCGCAAATTTTCTTGTTCTTTCCATGTTGACTATTGGTTTGGGATAGTTTATTCCTATTTCAAAATCATTAAATTTTTGATCTAGATAGGTCATTTTAAACGGTTCATGAATAAAAACTCTTGGTAAATTCTCTAATTCAGGAACCCATTTTTTTATAAATTCTCCTTCAGGATCGTGTTCATAACTATTTTTAATAGGATTATAAATTCGTAACATATTAATTCCAGTCTCGCCAGCTTGCATTTGCAACTGCGGAAAATGAATCCCGGGTTCAAAATCAAGGAATTTTTGTGATAAATGTTGTGTTGCTTCTTGCCAAGGTTGCCATAGATTGTGAGTAAAAAAAGAAACAAGCATGGCTCGCATTCTAAAATTCAAATAGCCTGTTTCGTTCAAACAGCGCATCGAAGCATCTACTAGTGGAAATCCAGTCATTCCTTTTTTCCAAGCTTCAATGTGATTTTCATTTGGTTTCTTTTTTATTGAGTGAAAGCCCTTATTGACACTTTCAAATTCCATGATTTCCTCCATTTCAAACTTTTGAATGAAATGTGCTTGCCACGTCAATCTAGAAACGAAAGAATCGATTTGTTTTTTGTCTTTGCAGGTCAGTCTGAAAGTCGCTGTTTTTTGCAAAACTTGACGCGTAGATAAATTACCCCATGCAATATATGGTGAAAGGCGACTACAACTTTTTCTAGATAATAATGGTTTAGAAATGTTGTAACTGTAAAAATGATAACGTTCGTCAAGGAAAGTTTTTAAATATTTCCCTGCCATTGTAGAGCCTCCTTTTTGAAAAATGGCATCTTGAGTGGTCTCTAAATTAGTTTTTTCTAAGACGTTTTCCAATTCGGTAATTGCGTCCGCAGTTAAAAATTGACCTTCTTTTGGATTAAAATCCAAAAGGGGCTCGTTCATGTAATTTTCCCAACCAGAAACCCATCTAGTTCTATCTTTTAAACCTCTAAAAATTCCGTTATTTATATTTTGAATCCAATTGATTTGATTGTTTTTGCAAAATCTCTTAAATGTTTTGTCTCTCTCGTAGGTAATTTTTAAACCTGTTTCTTGATGTGAAAATACAGTATCAATTTTATAAGTTTCCTCAAGAATATTAAAAACCTGAAGCACTTCTGATGAAACTGCTAAAACACGCGTATTGCATTGCTCCAATTGTTTGTTAACATCAACTAGCGATTGTTTGATAAAATTCCAATGTCTTGCGCTGTAATGTGAATCTTGTTCTAAAGATTTTTCAAATACAAAAAGCAATAAAGTAGGTGTATTTGTTTTTATTGCATTAAAGATCGCTTCGTTATCTTGTAAACGAAGGTCTCTTTTGAACCAAACTACATTAATTGTTTTCTTGTTAGTATTCATTTTCTTAAAATAATTTTTGTTGCAACCACAATTTTTGAAATTTCGATTGTCCATCGTAATTTTCAGCTTGTAACTTTATGTTGAATTTACGATCTCTTGGATCATTGCCAACGCCGGAAACGTACATCCAATTGCCATAATTACTATGAACATCATAATCAATTAGCATCGATTCAAAGTATGCTGCTCCTATGCGCCAATCTAAAATCAGATTCTTGGCAAAATAAGAACCTACATTTTGTCGTCCTCTATTGCTCATCCAACCCGTTTGCTGCAATTCAATCATATTTGCATTAACAAAAGGTTCAGCCGTCGTTCCGTTTATCCAACTATCTATTGCTGATTTATTGGATTTCCAATCGTAATTTTTGTCTAATATGCCACCAATTTTGAAAATTGAATTTCCATTTTTCAATGAAACATATTTAAAATAATCTCTCCATATCAATTCAAATATTAACCAATAAGTGGAATCATTTTTTTCGACTTGCTCTTCATATTTTTTAATTTCCCAATATATTGTCTTTGCCGAAATACTTCCATTGGCTAACCACGGTGAAAATTTGGAACTGAAATCAGCGCCAATTAAGCCATTGCGAGTCACTTTGTAAAAACTTAGTTTTTCGGTTTCCCAAAAATAACTTTCTAATCTTTTTAATGCTTCATTTTCTCCACCTTTAAAAGGGAATGCTGTTCGAGAATCTATTTCAAAATCTTCAAAACTTAAAATTTTCATTGTAGGTATATCAGTAAGATTTTCTCGCAAATTTTCTATTGGCATCGGTTTCACAGCAAATTCTGTTCTCACCTTGCTATATTTTTCACATTTGTTTCTAAACTGCGTGAACACGTTTGGAATTGTCTTCAATTCAAACGGGATATCCGTAGGGTGAAACAAAAACTGATTATAAGTTGCTTTAAATATTGTAGATTCAGGAATACTTTTTTTAACGTTAGTTAAAACTTCCATCTCTTCGCTGGTCCATTCTTCTTGAGTATAAATAGTTTGAATATCAAACTCCTTACATATTTTAACAATAGAATCTTCAGGTTTTTGGTTGTAAATCAAAAGTGAGATGTTCAGTTTTGAGAGATTTTGTTTTAATTCTGTAACAGTTTCAATTAAAAATTTAGCTCTAAACTTCTCCGTTTTTTTAAATCCAAATTTTGTTTCTTCAAAATGCCTTGGATCAAAATAATAAACAGCCAAGACTGTTTCATTTTCAGCCATTGCCTTTGTTAAAGATTCATTATCATTAACTCTTAAGTCATTTCTAAACCAAACTAATCCTTTTTGTTTCTTCTGCATTTTTCACTACAATATTTTACCTCATCCCAAACTTTTTCCCATTTTTTCCGCCAAGTAAACGGTCGGTTGCAAACCAGACACAATTTAGAAGGCAGATTTTGCTTTTTCACTACTTATATTTTTCAAATTCATTAACTGTTACTTTTGCTTTCAAATCAAACATCAAGTTGTATAATCCAAAGAAAGTTCGATTCATATAGATAAAATGTTTGGAACCTCTATTTCCATTCATTTTTTTCAAGTTCGTATCTTTTGAAAATCGCTCTCCGAGAAGTGCGATACTTTCGAAAAAACTTTGGTCCGAGAAATCAAATGTTTTCGCCTGAAAAGGCATTGTAAACAAAGACAATAAATCATGAAACATATCAGTGAAATACGTTATTTCTTCTTTGGAATCATCTGTTCTTAAAATCTCAAGTTCAAACAATTTCGCGTTAAAAATTGCTGCGTTATTGATGACGTTTTTATCTATCAGTTCAAAATAAGGTGTATAAAATTCCAAAGGAATTTTTTTCATGCAGCCAAAATCAAGTGCAACAAGTTGATTCTTATCATTTACTAAAAAATTTCCAGGATGTGGATCAGCGTGTACTTTTTTCAAAATATGAATTTGGTACATGTAAAAATCCCATAAAGCTTGACCCACTTTATCTGCAACAGTTTGATCTGTATTAATTTTAGTGAATTCTGAAAGGTGTTTTCCCGTCATCCAGTCCATCGTAATAATTTTTTCTGACGAAAACTCCGAATAGTAATTTGGAAAAACTAGATTATCAATTTTTTTGCATGCGTCAACAACCTCTTGACTTTGTTTTAGTTCCAATGAATAATTGGTTTCTTCAATAAGTTTATCTTCAACCTCCTTGAAATACTTATCGGAATCTTTACCTTGAAGATTAAACATTCTAATCGCAATTGGCTTAACCATTGATAAATCTGACGAAATACTATTTGCGACTCCTGGATATTGAATTTTTACCGCTAGTTTTTTACCATCTTTCATTGCAACGTGTACTTGACCAATACTTGCTGCATTTACCGATGTTGCATTAAATTCATCAAAAATTTCAAATGGTGTTTTGCCAAAATTTGTTTTAAACGTTTTCAATACTAGGGGAGCAGAAAGTGGAGGAACTGAAAATTGAGACAGTGAAAATTTCTCTACGTACGCTTGTGGCAAAAAACTCTTGTCCATACTCAACATTTGAGCTACTTTCAGCGCGCTTCCTTTTAAGCTTTTTAAACCGTCATAAATATCTTCGGCATTATCTTCATTCAATTTATCGCGAGTTAAATCAGAATTTACGATTTTCTCACCATAATATTTTAAGTAATTTACTCCCACTTTTGCACCAGTTTGAACAAGCTTTGTCGCTCTTTCAATTTTTGAAGTTGGGATATAGTCTATGGTTTTCATTATTTATTATATATTTTTTCTTTGAAAATGAATTTTCCAAAGTCGATTAAGCTATCTATTGGGGCAATATTCATCAATTCAAAATTTGCTTTTACTGATTTTTCAATATAAATGTCTGTTTTTTCAAAAGACGGTGAAGAATCATCAAGCCAAAATTTCATTGTTAAAAGCAATTGAAACCACGAGGACTCTTGAAATGCTTTTTCCTGAAAATTCTGTAAGCTTTCTTGTTGTGTTCTAAAGTCGTCAGTAATAATTTCTGCTAAATAACTTTTGAAGCTTTTTCTGAGTCCCGCAAGAAGATTCAATTTTTTAAGATCATTATTATGCTCCTTTAGCACCATAACAACATAACTTCTATTAGCAGTAAGAATTTCAAAAAATGTAAAGTAAAAACTGAGCATTTTACTTTTCATATCATAAGTTTCATACTCCTGATTTAGGCTAAGTAATTCGACTGTTTTTTCAACAAACATTTTAAATATTTCTTTTTCAATACTTTCAATAGTACCAAAAAAGGCATAGAATTCTGTTTCTGAAAAATCGTTCATTTTTGTAAAAATATAAACTGATTTTGGTTTTTCGCTATTCTCTAATACATAGTCCATGTACAAAGAAACTATTCTATCTTTCGTTATTTTTGTTTTTTTTGTAGCCATTTTTGCTATATTTATATTTAGGGTATAAAGGTAATAAATGTTTAACGATATATTAATAAAGTTAAACAAAATTTATTATAATTTTATACAATCAAAAAATGATTAGCTTTACGGTCTTATGAAAAAAAACGTATTAATTAGCGGTGGCGCAGGATTTATAGGAAGTCACTTAACAGCATTATTGTTAGCAAAAGGATTTTCAGTTTCTATTTTAAGTAGAACTAAAAAGAAAAATAAGAAAGATGTTTTTTATTATAAATGGAATGTTAAAAGTCTATTTATCGACGAGGAGTGCGTTGTAAGAGCCGATTATATTATTCACCTTGCAGGTGAAAATATTGCTGAGAAACGATGGACTGCTAAACGAAAAGAAGCAATTATAGAAAGTAGGGAACAATCCACTTTACTGCTATATTCAGCAATTAAAAAAAATAATAAGAAACTTGATGCATTTATTTCAGCTTCGGCGATAGGCTTTTACGGCGCGGTAAACGGCGAAGAAATTTGTACTGAAAATGATGCTCCAGCTAATGATTTTTTAGGTTACGCTTGTCAAAAATGGGAAGATTCTACAAATTTTATTGAAAATCTAAACATTCGAACTGTAAAAATAAGAACAGGATTAGTCTTAGGGAAAAATGATGGTTTTTTAATTAAATTAATTCCATTGTTCAAGTATCGGTTAGGTTCCGCATTAGGGAATGGAAAGCAATATATGCCGTGGATTCATGTTGATGATTTATGTGCCATTTACCTACACGCATTGACAAACACTGAAATGTCAGGACCTTATAATGCCGCAATTAATGATAACATGACTAATAAAGGCTTTTCACAAATATTAGCGGGGCTTTTTGGATATAAAATATGGTTACCAAATGTTCCAGCTTTATTATTAAAATTAGCTTTAGGCGAAATGTCCAAAATTGTACTAACGGGAAGACGAGTTTCATCTGATAAAATTGAACAAACTGGTTTTGAGTTTAGATACACAAAGCTAGACGAAGCATTGAAAGATTGTCTTACAAAGTAAATTTTACTTCAGCACACAATTAATTTGAGTAGTGACGATTTTTGATATTTTATTACGAACGATAAACGGAATTTCAACACGAAAATCATCAGTGTTTAATGGAAATTCAGCATTAAATTCTAAAGCATTATTTACTTTCTTGAGCGATCCTTCAATAATGATATTTTTCGTTCTGCCTTTTACAGTGATCTTGCCTCTTATTTGATAAAATGAGGTGGTTGAGGAAATGGTTTTTAAGTCGAAGTTGTCAATTCTCCCTTTAAAAAGTGCTTTTGGATAACGATTACTTTCCATATAGATGCTATTGAAATGTTCTTGCATCAAATTTCTTTTAAATTCAAAATCTTTTACAGAGAGCCAACAATTAAGGTCGCCAGTGGCAGTAATTAAAGTACAGGTAGTTTTTTTATTGACAGCTTTAACTTCTTCAAATAAAGGTATAGAAGCTTCAAAATATGTGATTCCAGTAGTGGAATGCATTTTTTCTTGGCTCTTAGATGTAAATGTAATTAGAAATAGCAGCAACAAAGTAATTTTTCTCATGATGTTATTGCGTTATTTATCTAAAATTACGAAAAATAGCAGCAAACCATAAAAAAAAGAAATAAAAATAAAAATTTAGCGAAATATCAGAAGTGAATTAAGTTGTGCATAAACTCCATTAAGGCTTAAAAAGTTAAAACTCTAATTTCACATTATATTTGGTTAAACTATTTATCGCCTCTTTTGAGGTGTAATCAAATATTTCCTCGTGTAAATCTTTTTCTTTTTTTAAAGCAATTTGTTTGACACAATTTAAAAATCGTCGCAAATCATTGCTATTAGACAGAATTAATCCAGGAACGGCTGCTTTATTTCCATCAGAGTCTTTAGCAACCATTGTAAAATAAGAGGAATTACAATGTTTAATTTGTGCTGTTCGTATATTTTCTGCCTCAACTTTAATTCCTACAATCATCGAACTGGATCCTACATAGTTCACACTCGCTTTCATCGTTACTAGTTCTCCTACCTCGATAGGATTTAGAAAATTCACAGTATCTACTGAAGCTGTGACGCAATAATTTCCAGAAAATTTAGAAGCACAAGCAAATGCAATTTGATCGAGCAGCGATAATACAAAACCGCCATGAATTTTTCCGCTAAAGTTGGAATGACTGGGAAGCATTAGTTGTGAAATACTAATGTCTGAAGATGCAACAGTTTTAAAAATACGATTCATTACTTAACTTTAAACGGTGAATTAACTTTTTTGACAGAACTGATAAAATAGCGCGTGTCGCCCCACCACGGGAACGTTCTATAACGCTCCTTGTAGCTTACTTGCACATATTGTCCTTCCATTTCTTTTAGACTGGCAATCACTTCTTTTTCACTGTCTAATACAGAAAACGCAAAAATTTGAGCACCAGCAATTCCCTGACTTATTTCGCCTTCCCATGTTTTAAACACGACACCTTTATGACTCACTTTGATTAATTCGCCAGAGCGAACTCCCTCACTGTAAGAGGCAGTATTCAAAAAAGTAAAATACAACACGAGAGCTAGCACACCTATTGCAGCGACAATTAATAAAAATTTCTTCATTTATTATTTAATTTAAAAGTTGATTTTGATCTTTTTCTGCTCGTTCCAGAATATTTTCTGGAAGAGATTTTTTTGCTTTAGCACCCATTTTTTTTAATTTTTCAACACTTACAATCAAGTTACCTTTTCCTTCCACAAGTTTACTCATCGCACCGCTATATTCGATTTTTGATTCGTCAATTTTTCTACCAATTTTAATTAAGTCAGCCACAAAACCTTCAAATTTATCGTATAAAGCACCTGCTTGTCTAGCTATTTCAACAGCATTTTCCTGTTGTTTTTGATTGGTCCACATACTATCTATGGTGCGTAAAGTAGCAAGTAGCGTAGCTGGAGTGACAATAACTATGTTTTTTTCGAAAGCCCTATTGTATAAACTTGTATCCTCATTAAGAGCCATAGCAAATGCAGGTTCAATTGGAATAAACAACAACACAAAATCAGGACTTTCTATTTGATATAAATCGTGATAATTTTTATTGCCTAATTGTTCTACATGACGTTTTATTGACAGCACATGTTCTTTTAAATAACCAATTTTCAATAAGTCATCTTCTTCATTGATATATTTTTCATAAGCCGTAAGCGAAACTTTAGAATCAATAATCATCTTTTTTCCGTCAGGTAAATTGATCACTACATCAGGAAAAACCCGACTGCCATCCTGTAATGTGAACCCTTTTTGTATCTCGTATTCGCGTCCTTTTTCTAATCCTGATTTTTCCAAAACACGTTCCAAAACCAGTTCGCCCCAGTTTCCTTGTATTTTACTATCGCCTTTTAGTGCTTTAGTTAAGTTAATAGTTTCCTTACTCATTTGGATATTCATTTCCTGCAAACCGAGAATTTGTTGGCGTAAAGCTGCATGGTAATCAATACTTTCTTTATGAGTATCTTCCACTTTTTTTTCAAATAATTGAATTTTATCTTGAAGCGGTGTCAAGATATTCTTCATGTTTTCTTTATTTTGCTCAGTAAATTTATTTGATTTTTCGTCTAATATTTTGTTGGCCAAATTTTCAAATTCTTTTGTGAATTTATCTTGTAGTTTTTCGACCTCTTCTTTTTGTTCTTTATTGCGTTCCCAAAGATTCTCAAAGTCAACCTCTTTTTTAGAAAGTTGAATTGCCAAACTGTCTTTTTCGGTTCGAATATTTTCTTTTTCAATATTTACTAACTGAACCTGATTTTCGAAATTAGTTTTATCGGCTAGTTGCTGTTCTTTTAACTGTTCAATCTGCGAATTTGCAGCAATCAATTTTTCTTCTAAGCTGATCTTTTCCAACAGAAATCGCGCAGAAAATATAAGTTTGCCAATGACAACACCTAATGCTAGTGCAACGATGAAAATCAGTGAAAATGGAAGTATATCTAACATTTAATTTTTATTTGTACGATTGTAAAAATAGGTAAAAGTTTCTATTCTCTTTTCAGAAAATAAAATACTGAATTAAGTTTTTAGACGTTGTTGCAATGTAGAAAAATAAGATGCTTTCATGAAGTATACTGCTTTAAAAAAAAAGCCAATTGATGGAATTTTCTAATATGGTTAATGCATGCGGTATTTTTAATTAAAAAGCCAGATTTCAAATATGAAATCTGGCTTTTTTGAAAAATTGAATTTATACTTTATTTTCTAACAATTTTGTCTTTAAAAACTACTTTATTGCCATTAGAAATAGTGTAAATGTAGATACCTGCTGGTAAACTCGCACTATTAATTTTTAAAGTATTTTCGCCAATGGAACCTTTTAATTTAGTTGGAGCTCCCACTGATCTACCAAGAATATCATAAATATTTAGCTCTAAATCTAATTTATTTTCTGAATTTACCACAACATTGAATGATTCCGAAGTCGGATTTGGATACGCAACTACAGACAATCCTTTTTTAGGCGTGAAGTCTTTTGTAGATAAATTTGTATCAGCCTTAAGTTCAAAGCGAGCAATTACTGGTGCATGATCTGAAGTAGTAGTGACATAATTTACCACATCTAAACGAGGGTCGTAAACTTGAGTTGAATTTGGCACATAATCCGCAGTCAGTTCATTAGAAACAATAATATGATCTAAGAAACCTCCAGAAGACAAGAAACTAAAAGCGCCGGCTCTACTAATATCTAGAGTTAGAGGGTTGTAACGAGCAGTGTCTTCTACCATTTTCTGATATGAGGAAGGGTTTCCTGCAATTACTGACACATCAACATCATCATTATAATCTCCTAAAATAATTAAATTGGCATCAGGATATTGAGCATCTAAACTGTCTTTTAATAATTCAACATCATATTTTCTCATATTAAACCTTGATATGTCGCTACCACTGTTTGCTCTGGCATGAATATTAATTATTTTTAGATCTTTTTTTACACCACCAATGTTTGTTTCAATTTCCACCAAATGCGGCAATCTTCCTGAAGCAAAGAAACTCGAACCAACATCGGGATAATTAGGCAGCGTTTTTGTTCCTGCGCGAAGTTCATCATAAAGTTGGCTAAACATTACCCTTGTTTTTTTTACGGTAGTAGTTTGCGTATTGTAGATTACGGCTAATTTTTGTGGAGGAAAGTTAGGATCTGACGTCTGAAAAGAGCGCGACCAGACCGGAGAGATTACTTTATCAAAGGTTTTTCCGTTGATGCTTATTTTTTGAATTAAAATATCTAAAGCTGCATCATCTGAAACTTCTTGAATTGCATAAACATCAGCATTTAAGGTATTCATCACTTTTGCAACATTGTCAATTTGTAACGCATCGTTTATTGGGCCAAATTCTACATTGCTTGTATTTTTTACATCACTACCAAAAAATTCTAAGTTATAGGTTACAATATCAAATGTTTCTGTTTTAGGAAATGAAGAACCTTTAAACGAACCTATTGCTTGGTTCAATTCTATTCCCACTACCGTCAATGCTCCAGAAATACTTAATGCTTTTGAAGATGGCGAAAAACGAGCGTAAATAGTTTTACCTGCAATTGCATCTGCTGCTAAAACTATTGCACTCGATGTGAAAGTAACGTTATCGAGAGATAGTTGATATT
The DNA here is from genome assembly GCF_900129585.1 of Flavobacterium micromati. GTDB lineage: Bacteria > Bacteroidota > Bacteroidia > Flavobacteriales > Flavobacteriaceae > Flavobacterium > Flavobacterium micromati. The sequence goes on along the minus strand of NZ_FQWF01000002.1, from coordinate 85,281 downwards.
CAGCTGGAGCTGTAATTGTAATATTACCGTAACCACCTGCCGTAAATAAGAAAGATTGGCTTGGTGATGCCGTATTAGGATTTACTTCTCCAAAATTTAAATCAGGAATTGAAGCTATAAACGAAGCATTATTAGTGATATTTACATCATCAACTGTCCATTCAGCGGTATTTGCACCACCGCCAGCTGTGGTTTCATAAACCCAAGCTAAATAAGTACGATCAGTTTTATAAGCCTCCAAATTGATATATTGTGATTGTTTGAAAGTTCCAGTATTAGTTGGAAAATCTCCTTCAAGAGCGATCCATGTAGCGGTCTCTGGGTTGCTTTTTCCATCATAATTTACTGAAACCATTAGTTTAAGCGAAGGTCCTGAGAAAAATTTACGCGAATGAAAAGACAACAAAGGGAATTTGTCAAAGGCGCTTAAGCGTAAGTTTGGGGAAATCAACCAATCTTTACTAGGTCCAGTCTCTGCAAAGCCATTTATTTGTACGGCCGCTGGAGCACTATTAAAACGGGTGGTTGTACTTGCCCATTTAATCGTATTGCCAGCAATGCTATATTCAAACCATCCACTATTTGTTAGCACATTGGGATTATTAAAATCCTGTGTATAAGGATTTATTCCTGTTCCTGATAGTGCAACTATTTTATTTGTTGCGCCAGTTGATTCATGTGTAATTTGGCCTGAGAAAATGCCAGTTGCATTAGGTGAAAATTTTACATAAACAGTTGGTGAAGCTCCACTACTAAAATCAGCAGCTGTGAAATTTAATATTGGTTGAAAACCATTATTTTGATCCTTAGAAATTGTAAAATTTCCAGTTGAAGTGAGTGTCACAGCTCCATTTAAGTTAGCCCCTTGCAGTTCATAACTTAGTACAGATGAACTGAAATTTTGTTCGACAAAACTAAACTCTAACGAAGTTTTAGTAGTAGATAAGGAGGGAACAGCAGCGCTGGAGGTTGTTACGTCCAGTTTCTTTACTACGGTTTGAATGTTACCAAAAGCATCTTCAGAAATAGAATAAACTACATAAGTTGTTCCTAATATCAAGCCTGTATTATTTTGCGTATAGACAAGTGTAGCGTCATCTACTGCAAGTAGACCAGCTTTGATAGCTGCGGTATTTGTAATATCTGTTCCCGCTTTTATCTGAGCCACAGTGGGTTCAGGACTTCCTGCAGGCAATATGACGAAATATGTTTTTCCAATTTCATCTAATTGAGATAAAAAATCAAATCCATTAGAAAGAATATTGGTGATTTGTGGATAACCAATAGCATTTACTGGAGGAGTTACATCGTTGATAATGCTAATATTATCAACTGCAAAAGACGGACGAGAACCACCACCGGAAACTTGTCTCGAAATCCAACGAATTTGTACGACATCCTGATTATCGCATTCCGTTGGTAACACTATTTTGATTTTTTGACTACTTTGTTCGGTTGTGCCCGATGTTTGAGCCGTTGTACCATTCGCATATACAGTTGGCAATAAAGTAACAAAAGCATCGGTCGTGCTAATGCGATACTGCAGTACTAATTCGTTAATACGGGTATTTGTCGTGCCATTATGTGGATTACGAATAACCATCGCATCATATTCAACTGTAATTCCAGATTTGCCAGTTGTTTTAAATGCAAATCCTATGGTTAAATCTAATGAACCAGTATTTAAAAACCCAATTTTGCGATCATAGTTATGGATATTTCCGCTTGTTATACTAGCATTACTGTTTGGAAATAAGGCTCTATCAGCTACTAGTGTTCCTGATGTATTGAAAGTAGCTCCTGGTGCTACACTTGCAGTCCAGCCTTGAAAACCTGCAGGGTAGGCAGTAGCTGTTGTCAGCAAAGAGGAGAAATCTTGCGAATAAGGCAATTCCTGTGGCACGGGAGCTGTTCCTTGTGCAAAAATAGCTGCCGAAAAGCAATAAAAAAAAGTCAAAAAGGCCAGCATTTGGCGTAAATGGTAATTGTGTTTCATATAATTTTTAATTAATTTGGGTACGAAATTAATACTTATTACGTTAAGAGAATATTATAAAATTAATAATTTTAGACTTACAACGAAATATAGGAGACGGTCTTTTGTTTGTTTTTTTAGCTTTTCAAAAAAAAGCCAAGATTTAAAAATAGGTTCTTCTTTCAACTGTATTAGGAAGCTCAAGTACCAATATTTATTGGAGCTTTTTCCTGCCTTACATTTCATTCTTACTTATATCCTTGATTTTTTCTAAGACAATAAAGGAGCTTCTTTGAGTCGCTCTTTATCGTCAAGAAAAAAATGCAAGGCCATTGCATAAGGAATTCCATTTCACTCAGGGCTATGGGATTTGGGTAGGAAAGGAAATTGTTTTTTTAACTCTTAGTCCTCCAACTCACAACTCAAAGTTATAACGTCTACGTAGTAGAGACATAATATTTTTGAGTTGTGAATTGCTTTCAAAATTGTATTTTAGCTTATAATTCCCGACTTTTAGCCCAATGATCAGCAGGTAGTTTTGGTTGTGAATTGCTTTCAAAATTGTATTTTAGCTTATAATTCCCAACGCATTTGTTCCAATGCTTCACTTCGTACCAGTTGTGAATTGCTTTCAAAATTGTATTTTAGCTTATAATTCCCAACTTGTTTAATGTTTTTATAATTATTTACCTTGTTGTGAATTGCTTTCAAAATTGTATTTTAGCTTATAATTCCCAACGCTAATGGAATAAAAGTATTAAACGAATGTGTTGTGAATTGCTTTCAAAATTGTATTTTAGCTTATAATTCCCAACACATTAAAGATTTTAATTGTTTACAGGTAGTTGTGAATTGCTTTCAAAATTGTATTTTAGCTTATAATTCCCAACTACCGGTCAAAGCACGCTTATAATCGACCTGTTGTGAATTGCTTTCAAAATTGTATTTTAGCTTATAATTCCCAACGTGGCCACCTGGAACACGGCATTGACGATGGTTGTGAATTGCTTTCAAAATTGTATTTTAGCTTATAATTCCCAACTTATCATATTTTATATAAAAGTAAAAGATGGTTGTGAATTGCTTTCAAAATTGTATTTTAGCTTATAATTCCCAACTCTATTTTTGCAGTACTAATAGTTAATCCGTTGTGAATTGCTTTCAAAATTGTATTTTAGCTTATAATTCCCAACAAATTATTACTATAAACTCCTTCTATTTTTAGTTGTGAATTGCTTTCAAAATTGTATTTTAGCTTATAATTCCCAACTTAGAGAAAAATTTAATTTAGTTGAGCACGGTTGTGAATTGCTTTCAAAATTGTATTTTAGCTTATAATTCCCAACAAGCGGTTCCGACAAAAGACTACGCAATATGTTGTGAATTGCTTTCAAAATTGTATTTTAGCTTATAATTCCCAACTCAAAGGCACGATAGTTTTGCTTAATATCTGTTGTGAATTGCTTTCAAAATTGTATTTTAGCTTATAATTCCCAACAATTGATTTATCATTATTTGAAACTAAGCCGTTGTGAATTGCTTTCAAAATTGTATTTTAGCTTATAATTCCCAACCCCTTATTTTAAAGCAATATGTCAAAACGGGTTGTGAATTGCTTTCAAAATTGTATTTTAGCTTATAATTCCCAACGCAGTTAAAAAAGGCTTTACATCGTTTCTGTTGTGAATTGCTTTCAAAATTGTATTTTAGCTTATAATTCCCAACCAAACGTTAGCCGTCAGTTTGGTAGAACCGGTTGTGAATTGCTTTCAAAATTGTATTTTAGCTTATAATTCCCAACAACAGATTACACTTTCAAAGCTCCTTACTTGTTGTGAATTGCTTTCAAAATTGTATTTTAGCTTATAATTCCCAACAAATTGTATTTTTTCAAACCCCGCTTTAAGTTGTGAATTGCTTTCAAAATTGTATTTTAGCTTATAATTCCCAACTGAACTTATAAAATTTATTCCGTCTTATATGTTGTGAATTGCTTTCAAAATTGTATTTTAGCTTATAATTCCCAACACATTTTTAAGAGTTCTTCATTTGTTTTGTGTTGTGAATTGCTTTCAAAATTGTATTTTAGCTTATAATTCCCAACACGTTGAAAGTCAAGTAGTTACAAAACATAGTTGTGAATTGCTTTCAAAATTGTATTTTAGCTTATAATTCCCAACATTTCTGTTTTGCCTTATACAACAGATCTGTTGTGAATTGCTTTCAAAATTGTATTTTAGCTTATAATTCCCAACTAAGATCGTTAGCCTTTACATCTTCCATTAGTTGTGAATTGCTTTCAAAATTGTATTTTAGCTTATAATTCCCAACCATATCCACTTAGCGATGCCAAAACTTTAGTTGTGAATTGCTTTCAAAATTGTATTTTAGCTTATAATTCCCAACCTAACGAAGCTTTAACTTCTTTAGTGGCTAGTTGTGAATTGCTTTCAAAATTGTATTTTAGCTTATAATTCCCAACTGTAACTGTTTTGTTAATTATAGCAGTACTGTTGTGAATTGCTTTCAAAATTGTATTTTAGCTTATAATTCCCAACACTTTCAGACGGGATGTATGTTTCAGTAAGTTGTGAATTGCTTTCAAAATTGTATTTTAGCTTATAATTCCCAACATATCTCCTACGTGGGTGGTGTTGATGCTAGTTGTGAATTGCTTTCAAAATTGTATTTTAGCTTATAATTCCCAACTACTTCCCGTTATGAGCTGACGCTAATCGAGTTGTGAATTGCTTTCAAAATTGTATTTTAGCTTATAATTCCCAACGAATCAAACAAGAAGCCTTAATCCTTCCTTGTTGTGAATTGCTTTCAAAATTGTATTTTAGCTTATAATTCCCAACTTATTTTCTTCGAAATAGCTTCTGTTGTTAGTTGTGAATTGCTTTCAAAATTGTATTTTAGCTTATAATTCCCAACAGATCTTGACGCTTATACTTTGAAATAATAGTTGTGAATTGCTTTCAAAATTGTATTTTAGCTTATAATTCCCAACAAAATTATAATTTTATTAACGGCCTTTTTAGTTGTGAATTGCTTTCAAAATTGTATTTTAGCTTATAATTCCCAACGATCCAGATTTAAGAAAATCTTTATTATTAGTTGTGAATTGCTTTCAAAATTGTATTTTAGCTTATAATTCCCAACGTTTGACTGCTGCACACATGGCAATAATCAGTTGTGAATTGCTTTCAAAATTGTATTTTAGCTTATAATTCCCAACTGGAATTAGAAAAGCAACAGTTAGATATTAGTTGTGAATTGCTTTCAAAATTGTATTTTAGCTTATAATTCCCAACTTACCAATATCAGAATAAGTTCATCGACAAGTTGTGAATTGCTTTCAAAATTGTATTTTAGCTTATAATTCCCAACTAGATATTTTTAAATTATCTGCTAACTGCTGTTGTGAATTGCTTTCAAAATTGTATTTTAGCTTATAATTCCCAACAGATTTACCAAGTTCAGCGAACAGAACACTGTTGTGAATTGCTTTCAAAATTGTATTTTAGCTTATAATTCCCAACATGGGAGACAATTACAAGCAGTATTGGCTAGTTGTGAATTGCTTTCAAAATTGTATTTTAGCTTATAATTCCCAACCATATTACATGAAAAGTAAAGAGGAGCTAGGTTGTGAATTGCTTTCAAAATTGTATTTTAGCTTATAATTCCCAACATGATAAGTTTTACCTATCTTTATGTAGTGTTGTGAATTGCTTTCAAAATTGTATTTTAGCTTATAATTCCCAACGCCAGCCATTTGGCGGGTAGTAAGACAGCCAGTTGTGAATTGCTTTCAAAATTGTATTTTAGCTTATAATTCCCAACAAACAAATTGAGAACGGAACGATAGCGGCTGTTGTGAATTGCTTTCAAAATTGTATTTTAGCTTATAATTCCCAACATTGATGTGTAATTTCGACGAGTTGATTTAGTTGTGAATTGCTTTCAAAATTGTATTTTAGCTTATAATTCCCAACAAATGGAGCCAACGTATGTATGAGCTTTGCGTTGTGAATTGCTTTCAAAATTGTATTTTAGCTTATAATTCCCAACCGGAGGATATTGCGCAATTATGGACAATGGGTTGTGAATTGCTTTCAAAATTGTATTTTAGCTTATAATTCCCAACACGATATTGACGAGGCGATGCATCAAACACGTTGTGAATTGCTTTCAAAATTGTATTTTAGCTTATAATTCCCAACTAGCCTTTTATACTTTCGTTTCTCCATTTAGTTGTGAATTGCTTTCAAAATTGTATTTTAGCTTATAATTCCCAACCCCTTCCCTACTTTCAAGTTGAGAAACTAGGTTGTGAATTGCTTTCAAAATTGTATTTTAGCTTATAATTCCCAACTAAATTAGTATTGCATGATGCTAATTTGCTGTTGTGAATTGCTTTCAAAATTGTATTTTAGCTTATAATTCCCAACGCTAATGTTTGAGGATATTGTTCCTCAGTAGTTGTGAATTGCTTTCAAAATTGTATTTTAGCTTATAATTCCCAACTTTTTTTCTTTGCGAATCAACATCAATTCGTTGTGAATTGCTTTCAAAATTGTATTTTAGCTTATAATTCCCAACACTTAGGTATTAGCGATATTGATAGCTTGAGTTGTGAATTGCTTTCAAAATTGTATTTTAGCTTATAATTCCCAACCATCGGATATATTTAATTTACCAATCTTGTGTTGTGAATTGCTTTCAAAATTGTATTTTAGCTTATAATTCCCAACCAATCGCCTGATTTGCGTGATTATATTTAGTTGTGAATTGCTTTCAAAATTGTATTTTAGCTTATAATTCCCAACCCACAGGACTTGATGTGTGGAGTTTAATTAGTTGTGAATTGCTTTCAAAATTGTATTTTAGCTTATAATTCCCAACTGAATCTAAAAAAGAGGATGCCATACTGTGTTGTGAATTGCTTTCAAAATTGTATTTTAGCTTATAATTCCCAACTGGCTTTACAAATGGCTGGTTTTAGATCTAGTTGTGAATTGCTTTCAAAATTGTATTTTAGCTTATAATTCCCAACAAGGTAGATCGGATGAAGCTGTTACAGCATGTTGTGAATTGCTTTCAAAATTGTATTTTAGCTTATAATTCCCAACTTCAAGCACTTGATATATTGGCGAGGACAAGTTGTGAATTGCTTTCAAAATTGTATTTTAGCTTATAATTCCCAACATTTAAAAATGAAACACCTATTTGGGCAAGTTGTGAATTGCTTTCAAAATTGTATTTTAGCTTATAATTCCCAACCAAAGGTCTTAGTCACGGTAGTGGTTTCGCGTTGTGAATTGCTTTCAAAATTGTATTTTAGCTTATAATTCCCAACAACTGCAGAACAAACACCAATAGTCTTGGGTTGTGAATTGCTTTCAAAATTGTATTTTAGCTTATAATTCCCAACTGATTTTAAATATTCGAGTTTCTGATCTATGTTGTGAATTGCTTTCAAAATTGTATTTTAGCTTATAATTCCCAACAATAGAAAATGATCCATATTTGTCGATGCTGTTGTGAATTGCTTTCAAAATTGTATTTTAGCTTATAATTCCCAACAAGAGAAGGAACAGGACGAAGTTGATCTTGTTGTGAATTGCTTTCAAAATTGTATTTTAGCTTATAATTCCCAACTTCTCAACAATTACATTAGGTTCCTCATAGTTGTGAATTGCTTTCAAAATTGTATTTTAGCTTATAATTCCCAACGTCAAAGAAGAATTTACAAATGCGACTGAGTTGTGAATTGCTTTCAAAATTGTATTTTAGCTTATAATTCCCAACGGGCGAGTCAAATAGTAACGGTTTTTGGTGGTTGTGAATTGCTTTCAAAATTGTATTTTAGCTTATAATTCCCAACGGATTTTATAACAAAAACGAACAAAATCCAGTTGTGAATTGCTTTCAAAATTGTATTTTAGCTTATAATTCCCAACGATCTAAATTGTCTTTCACGCTTCCCGCTTGTTGTGAATTGCTTTCAAAATTGTATTTTAGCTTATAATTCCCAACAATTTCAAATAATTTAAGTAGCGATTTACAGTTGTGAATTGCTTTCAAAATTGTATTTTAGCTTATAATTCCCAACATACCGCGATTCAAGTGTTTGATATGTTGAGAGTTATGAGTTTATTTTGAAATCGAAAAGGAGTGCTGCTTCTTTCTTGCAGTACAGGGAGTTAGTCATTTTTCTAATCCTGATGCTTTAAAACAACTCTAATTGTTGGGATGGTTTGTCAGTTTCGACTTGTTTTTTACCATAAAAAAGTTCCATCATCCCAAATTGTTTATCAGTTATTTGCATGATACCAATTTTTCCGTGTTCGGGGAGATTCTTTTTTATTCTTTTGGTATGGACTTCAGCATTTTCTCTACTGGCACAAAAACGCATATAGATTGAAAATTGAAACATAGAGAAGCCATCGTCTAATAATTTCTTGCGAAATGAACTAGCAATTTTACGCTCTTTGCGTGTTTCAGTTGGTAAATCAAAAAATACTAATATCCACAAACTTCTATATTGATTTAAACGGGTGTAATGTTCGTCATACATAAATAGGGTATAAAATTTTCCTTGCGGTTCCTTCAAAACATTCGTGTAAGGAATGTGTAGTTCTACTCATCGCTACCATCAATGGACTGTTTTTTCCATCTATGAACACATCGATTGTTGCAATACCTAACAATTGTTTTTTAATTTCAATAGTCAATTCATCATAAGAATCCTCGGTTTCCATAATATGACAAACAATTAAGTCCACATAAGGGCGATACGGCTCCATAATATCATCAGCCAAACAATAGGCATTGTATTTATTCCGATGAAAAATGCCTAAAGTGGGCAACATTCCAGAACTAACAATCGCTCTTGCTGTAATCGCTCGGAGGATGGCATAACCATAATTCAATAAATTATTCGGCGGCATTCCTTTTTGCCCTCGTGTAAAATTTTCTAGCGGGATGAGGTTTTGCCAGTAAAAAACTGCTGCTCTCGATTCGTGGTTGAGCGCGTCACCTGAGGTAACTTCTTTTGCCCAAAGTTCCATTTTACGGCACGCAATTCCTTTTTCTTTGAGCAATCCGGCTTGGTTCATAATTTTGGCACTAATGGTTTGCTGCCACAAATTCTTTTTCAGCGGAACAGAAGCATTGATTTGATATTTAAATCGTTCCGACTGTTCTGTATGGCCGCTCAAAGGCATCAACAAACCAATAGGTAAATGGTATTGGTCACAATTGATTAAGGCAACATTATTGTTGATTAGTTTTTCCAGCAAACCATTGGTAATTGTGATTTGCTGATTTTCTAAAACTATAACCCCAATATCTTCAATGGCCACGGTTTTGGTTTCTTGTTCCTTGTCTGGGTAAGAAATGACGATCTGCTCATTTTTGGTACTCAAATAAGCGGGGTTGCCAAAGAAAAGGGTTCGTTTTATCATTTTATAAATTTTAAAAATGTTTTATATAATATTTTGGCTAAAGCCAATTTGAATTATTTTATAGTTTTGAATGGGCTAAAGCCCATTCCTATTGATGTTGGAACTTCTGATAATTATTGGGATTGCTGGAGGGATAAAAATGTTAATAATGAAATTGGCTTTAGCCAAAAAACTATTCCTTATTGAATTTATATTTAGCGATAAATTCATTATATTCTTCTTGAAAAGATTGTTTGCTATGATGTTCTTCTTGATTTTTAATATAATTTCTCACTTTATCCAGCATCGATTCTGAAACTGAAACTGCAAAATATTCATCTTGCCATTCAAATTTATTTAGACACAATTTATTTTGATTAATCCAAAACGAAGATTCTCCTTTGATGAGTTGCATCACTTTTTGTATGGTCTGATTGGCTCCTAAGGAAACTAAACAATGACAATGGTCAGTATATCCATTAACAAAATCAACAAAGATTCCTTTCTCTTTGCCATTTTCCTTGATATGATACCACACTTTTTGTCTTAATTCTTTGTTGTCCAAAAAAGGAATTCTGTTTTTTGTGCTCCAAACAAAATGGATATAGGTGCTGATATATGGCATAGATTTTAATTTTAAATAAAATGTTTTGGCTAAAGCCATTTGTGTTAACTTTAAATTTCATTGAATGGGCTAAAGCCCAAACCTATTGATTTTGGAATGTTTATTGTTATTTTAATGTGCAAAAATCTAATGCTGTCTTTTTTAAAAATATCTTTAGGTTTTCTATTGCCTCCTGATTTTGAATTGCCTCCAGCTTTAGAGGGATGAGGTTTTGATTATTATGTTATTTGCTTTAGCTTAATTGTATTGATTTTGGAATATATTAAATTTAGAATTTTGATTTAATTTCATGTTTTGAATTGCCATCAGCTTTTGAATTGCCTCCAGCTTTAGCTGGAGGGATATTTGATATTATAAAAATTAGGCTTTAGCCGAATTATTTTGGCTGAAGCCTATTTTAATTTATTTTTATTGATTGGGTTAAAACCCAATTTTATTGATTTTTGAAATCATTATTTATCATCTGATAATTTTTTTAATTTTTCCAAGTCTGTCGATTTCTAATTTCCAACAAACAGATTTGATCATCACAGGTTTTTCCTTTTCATCATAAATAGTATTTGAGGGGTTAAATTCTAACATTCGTTCATTTTTATTATTGGAGCCATTTTCATTAGAAATTATCTCTTTTGAGTAATTATGGGAAACAAAATGTCCTTCACCACTAGTACAACTTACAAATTTATAAATGCGTTCTGCTTGTTCTTTAGATAATTTATTGAAATCTAAGAGAGTCAAATTTTCCTTTTCATCTTCAGTTGGAACATAAACTAAATCATTTGGAGACAACGTAAATAAAAGACGATTTCCGTTTTCGTGTTTTTCTAGAGCTGAACTTAATCCTTGTTTTTGTCTTTCAATAACTTCATTGAAAGGGATTGTTTTATAGTTTCGTTTCCCTTTCTCATCTTGATAAATTGCAAAAAACAAGTTTGTTCCTTTTGCAGCTTCTACATATTTATCAGCTTTGTTTCCAGTTTGTCCTAAGCTAAATTTGCCACCTTCCTCAAAAACGCGAACCTTTATAATAGGCTGATGTTTTTTGCCGTCATTTAATGCAGTGATGTTTTTATTTAAGTCATCTAAACCATTTTCAGAAAAAGCAACTTCGTGAGCTGGAATTTTTTTGCCATTTTCATCAATAGTATTTTGGTAGATTTCTTGTTTAAGATGATTCAATAGAATTTTTTGAATTCCAGTATCGGTTATTTTTTCAATTCTTTTTTCATCAAAAGTAATATCTAGCGTTTTTCTTGTTGCAGTTGCCTCTAAATTTTCATAAATCTGAACTTTATCAATAGCTTTTCCATCAATCATTACAGGAAAAGCTTTTAGGTGTTTTTTTAAACCTTCAGCATTGTTTGGATATTGCTTTATTCTTACCGCCAGTTGTTTTTTAGCTTCTTTATCAACAATCAATTCAATTTGCTCGATTGCATTTGCAATGGTAATATGACTTTGTTTAATTCGCTTTAAAAACACTTTTCCACTTACAGTTTCAGCGTGCATTGGTTTTCTAATCGCCCAGTTATCACCTTTTTTTTGTGGTATAATCTTCTTTTCTACCAATCCATTCTTACCTAAATTTAAATTTAAATTTCCATTTTCATCTTTATAGCTCACGTATTTGTTTACCGTTTTATTGATAACCCTAGTATTTTTTTTGAAACTAATGATGGTTTGATTTAATTCGTCTTCGGTGTGCTTGGTGAAATTTTCCCAAGGTTTGTGAAATTCCCAGTTGTAATTTCCATTTGCATCGGGTTTAGTTTTTAAACAAAGTTTATTCCTTAATTCGTGTTTAATTGTTTTGTCATTTTCATCTCTTGCATTTAGATTATTTAAATAGTTAATGTGCGCTCTGCTTACACACGCAATTACCAAAGCATCAAGAGCATGATGTCGATGATCAATTCTTTTTTTAGAAAACCCTTTTGCTATAGCATCTGGAACAGTAGTTTGAAATACTTGCTTGCCTGTGTTTCCAAATTCATCCTTTTTGAATTCTAATTTTCCAAAGTCACTGGAATTTGTAATGGTATTTAATCGTTTAAAGCGAGGGGTAACTATGTTATTCCAAACATCATTCAGTCCCCAATCTTGTTTCATTTTTGAAGTTATTGACCCATTCAATGAAATGATATGTTTTGATGTTACTTCTTGTTCGTCGTCTTCTCGAACTATTTTGCTCAAAAGATTTTTTACAATTTTGCTGATGTATTTAGTATCATTTAATTGTCTTTCGATAAATTTTTCTGGAATATCTTCACTTAAAAGTCTTTTTTGCTTGCTTTTGTTTTTACTGTAATAGCTAGTTATATGTTGATTATAGGCTTGTCTAGTAAATATTTTAACCGTTTTTCCACCAGTTAAAGTCACAATTCTATCCTCATTTTTTAGAATGAATTCTAATGCAGTCTTATTTCCTTTTAAATCATTCACTTCAGATTCACAAATGACTTTGTTTGACAATGAATCATCAAATAATCTTGATTGCGGAATAATATGTTCGATTTGATATTTTGTTGTAAAAAGATCACTTAATGGTATCAGCTTTCCTGTATAAGGAGAAATGTATCCTTGTTCCAGCCAAAGTTTGTATTTGATGATTTCAGAAGTTGTTGGCTTTGCATTTTTTCTGATTTTATCAACTTCTTCTATTTTTTCTTTACTGTTTTCACTGCTATAAATACCTTCTTCATAAATTTTTAATATCTCTTGTTGACTCGGTGAGTAAGGACGAATGTCACTAATGCCATCATTTTTCAATTCTGTTAAAATGGCTTTAATTCGCAAGTTTGTGTTTTCGTTGTGACTAATATTGTCAGTTATTTTTTTTCTATCGGCCGCATTGTTTTTCATCTCACGACCCAATTCAATATGAATTTCATTAAAGAAGTTTTCTTTTCCCTCTCCATAATATTGCCAAATATCTTTTACAACTCGTAAAGTTTCTGTAATAACTTGTTCTACAATAGGGTTGCGAAGTGAATGTTGTTTGAAGTCGTGTTTCAAAAAGTGTTCAATATCTGCGGGAGTTTTCCATTTTGAAATATCACTAGTTTCGCTATGTCTATCATAAACGATATAGGAAGCCAGCCACAAAGGCAGTCCTTTAAAATCTGAAAGGACATTTAAATGCAATGCTTTTTCTCGAACTCGAGTTTTAATATTTTCGTCAAATTCTCCTGTTTCTATTTTGTCAATTCTTGCCAATGTTTTGGTGTCGATATTTTTTTCATTCCAATGATTTCCGAAACGCATTAACGGCAGTAATTTTTTTATTGCTTTTTCAGAATTAGCGCCATAATCTTTTTTGTATGGCTTTAATTTTGAAAAATTTATTATGAATCCATCGGGTAAACTATATCGTTTGGCAAAAGTTGTAATTGCTTTAGAAATTTCAATTTTATCAGTTACAGAATATAGGATATGCCACAAATCCTGAGTGTTTTTTGCATCAAAAAATGATTTGTCCATATCGATTTTTGCAATTGCATTTAAAAATTGATTTCTGGTTTCATTACAAGGATATATCTTATCCTCTACAAAATTCCACCTGAATTTATCTTCTTTTAATTTAAATTTTTGGTACGCTAAAAATTGTTTTTGACTTATTTCAGCTTTATCATTTAGCCAATTATATAATTCGACTACATCTTCTTCTGTTTTTAAATAATCATTAGTTACATCAACATCATTTGCAATATCTTTTTTATATATTTTTAGATTCTTTACAAATTGCAACAGTCTAAATTCTTGAAAAATAGGATTTGATTTAGCAATACATTTTAAAGGTTTTAGAATTTGATATCCATTAACATCTTTAACTAAATTACCTCTTTTATCTTTAATAGGTCTAAATTCCAGACTACAATCATTAATCAACGAAGTTTTACTTTTGAGTGGACGCTGATAAAAGATGATATCATCTAAAAATATATAGTCAAAACCTCTTTCTTTTATGCTGTTTTTATGAGAATCATTGTGTTTGTACAATTCATCAATACATTTTTTATAAAGATTTCTGTCTTTTAACGTAGCTGAATGAAATTCAATTTGAGTTTCAAGTATCTGTTTTAATTCGCTTTTATAATAATGTCTCTCAATAGTTCGTACTAGTTCACCTTTTATTTTTTGATTCGGGTTTTTAAGTAAATTATCATAGATATAAGAACCAACTGATTTTCCGCTTTGATTAATAGTTTGTTCACTTCTTATTTTTACCAATCCCCAATCGTCTTCTTTTGGAGCTCTAAAACTTCTTTTTTCTTCGTTGTCCTTGTTTAATTTTACTGTACCATCATCATTTAATTCGGTAGTTACGATAAAATTCTTTTGCTTACCAACCCATTCAAATAATCCTATTTTGCTTTCACGTTTATAAACCCAACCGTTTTCAAGAATTACATTATACCAGATACCTGATTTTCCTTTTTCTCTTTCAATAACATTAACAACTGTAAGCGTATGAAATTCCTCTAGTTTGTTTTTATTCTCTTCTTTTTCTTCTCCACGCAATTGATAATAACCTCTTTTTTGATTAAAATTTAATATTATCCAAGCCAATTCTTCTCTTGATATTTTTTGAGTTAATGCTTTTTTTCTCAAATAATAAATAGTCCAGTCATAAGGAACTTGTTTTAAATCAGGATTTGTTAATTTAAATTCAGCAAGCATTTCTTGATGGCTTTCCAAAAATAAAAATTGGTTTTTACCACTTTCATCTTTAAAAAAAGAAAATTTCTCTTCTTTCTCTGGTTTAAATTGTCCAAACTTTTTATCAAAATCAACGGCGCTTGCATAATGTTTAGGTAGAAAATCAAGAATATTTAAAACTCTGTGGAGACGTTCTCTTCTTAATAAAAAACGCTGTACTAATCTCCTTGTGCCTCGATATTTTGTTCTTTCAGCAGTTTGAGAGATGGAAACTCCACTATCAAATTTACCAAGAACGTCTTGACTCATAGGAATTATTCGACTTCCAATACCTTCAATATTTCCAAATTTATTGTCAAAGTCATTATTTGTTAATGCCCATCCAATACTATTTGTCCCCAAATCTAATCCTAATATTCGTTTCATAATTTAGATGTTTTCATATAGATTTCTACTATTAAAATTTTAGTTTCGAAATATAATCAAAAGAAATTTACCATCTCTACGGGAAACCGTAAATCAATATTAAAATTTTTGTTGTACTATTGCATAACAATTTTGAAGCAATTCACAATAAGGATTATTCCGTTGTGAAAACATTCAAAGCGGCCTCAAAAGGGTCGCTTTTTTCATTTTTAACATAATTTTCTTTTGGCTTAAAAATAATTTTTAAACCAAAAAAACCAGCAAGAAATTTAATTCTTGCTGGTTTCTTTAAAAATTTAATCTAAAATACTATTCGTCAAGCTTTATATTGCCTCTATCTTCGTGATTGTCAGGATGAGAATTTGGATATCGATGGGCGGTAATATCCGAATTTAGGTCTTCATTTTCGACTGTTTTCATTGCTTCTTTTTCGGTGGTTACACCTCTACTCAAACTTTCATTTTCATCCCATGTTCTCTCTTCTTCATCGGGAATTGAGGCTTCAGTTCCATCAACATTACGGGCACGTTGAACAATTTTTTTATTTCCTTTGGCATCGGTTTCAACTTCTTCTTTTAAATTTAAATCAGCAGAATTATAATCTTCGGGAATATTTTTACCGCTGAAACCCTCATTAGTACTTTGCTTATTATTAGTCTTTTTTGAACCTAGATCGTTATTTTCCATGGTGATTTATTTAATTTTTATAAATGTTATTACTTATAAGATTACGATTTTTTAATGGTTTCGTGAAATCATTTAACGCGGATTTTGGATTTTTAGTTGAATTGTGATACGCTTCTGTTGTTAAATTCTTTAAACAAATCTATCTTTGCAAGTTTTAAAAATAGTATAAAATGGCTCATTCGCACTTCATCATTCACAAACCGTATGGCTATTTAAGTCAGTTTATTTACGAACTGAAAAGAAAGAAGAAACTACTTGGCGAATTATACGATTTCCCAAAAGGTACTATGGCAATAGGCCGTCTAGATGAAGATTCAGAAGGATTGTTGTTGCTGACCACAGACGGAATGATGAGTGAAAACATTAGAAGTAAAAAAGTAGATAAAGAATATTATGTTCAAGTCGATGGAATTATCAATCAGGAGGCTATTGAGCAGATCCAAAAAGGAGTTGAAATAGGTTTTAATGGTACAAAATATATGACCAAACCCTGCAAAGCTTCTTTGATAGATCAAATTCCAGCTTTTGGTGCTAGAGGAAAAAAAATAAGAGATGAGCGTCATGGTCCTACTTCGTGGGCTTCGATTACTGTCAATGAAGGAAAGTTTCGTCAGGTGCGAAAAATGACTGCTGCTGTTGGTTTTCCCACTTTGCGGTTAGTGCGCGTGCGAATAGGGAATATTCATCTTAATGATTTGCAGGCAGGAGAAGTAGTTGAAGTGGAAGATTTTCAAACAACCGAATAAACAAATAACCGATTAATCAATAAGAAATGTTAAACATCGTTTTAGTAGAACCCGAAATACCAAACAACACCGGAAATATAGGGCGTTTGTGCGTAGGTACTGAAAGCCGCTTGCACTTGATTCACCCTTTTGGATTTGTTATCAGTGATAAAAACTTAAAACGTTCCGGATTGGATTATTGGCCACATCTTGACGTAACTGAATATGAAAATGTAGCGGAATGGAAAGCAACTGTGCCGGATTTATCCCGAGTTTTCTTAACGAGTTCCCAAGCTAATAAATCATACCTTGAAATTGATTTTCAGGATGGAGATTGGTTGGTTTTTGGTAAAGAAAGTGTAGGATTGAGTGCCGAAGTTTTATCCCAATTCGAAAATCATTTGACAATTCCCATGTCACCATTAATTCGAAGTTTTAATGTTGCCAATTCTGTTGCATTTGTTGTTGGTGAAGCAAAAAGACAAATCGCGCTAAAAAAGTAAAACTTAAACAATAATAAACTTCCCTTTTTCTTGGTCAAAAATAATATGTTCATCGTTGAATAATGTTGCAAAAATTCCTTTGGAAATAAAATTACAAGGTTCATCTTGAATTACAATTTCAGGAGTCATTATGATCATTTCGTCGCTCAATTGTATTGCCATATCAATATCATGAGTAGAGAAAAGAATGCATTTTTCTGTTTCTTGCGTTAGCTTTTTTAGTAATTTAAAAAGAGAAACTTTATGCAATAAATCGAGATGAGTAGTGGGTTCATCTAAAATAATTAACGGTGTATCTTGAGCCAACGCTCTTGCAATCAATACTTTTTGTAATTGACCATCACTAATTTCATAATGCTTTTTATCAGCTAAATGACTTATTTGTGTGAGCTCCATTGCTTCGTTTACTTTACTTAAATCAGTAGCTGTTAATTTCCCAATCCAATTGGTGTAAGGTTGTCTTCCTAAGGCGATTAATTCAAAAACGGTCAAGTTGCTGGGTGGTAATTTCTCTGTTAAAACGATACTTAGGTTTTGAGCTAACTCCAAAGGATCATAAGCAGTAATCTTCTTTTCATTTAATAAAACATTGCCAGACAAAGGTTTCAGAATTCCTGTTATCGTTTTTAAAAGGGTTGATTTTCCAACGCCATTGGCACCAATTAAAGCAATCAGTTTTCCTTTTTCTAAAGAAATAGAGATATCAGAAGCCACTACGATTTTCTCTTTTTTATGAGAATAACCAATGTTAATTTGAGAAGCTTTTAAGATGATTTTATTTTCCATTATGCAATCATTTTTCGTTTTCTAACCAATAACCAAATGACAACTGGAGCACCAATTATTGATGTTACTGCATTGATTGGTAGAGTTATCTCTAATTCCGGTATTTCTGAAATTACGTCACAAAAAAGCATAATTGATGCTCCTAGAAGTAAGGTGCTCCAAAATAAAACCGAGTGGTTGCTGGTTTGAAATACTAATTTTGCTATGTGAGGAACCGCTAATCCTATAAATGCGATTGGACCTGCAAAAGCAGTGATACTTCCCGCCAAAATACTGGTTGCAAAAATAATAATCAATCGTGTTTTTTTGAAATTTAAACCTAAACTGCGAGCATAATTTTCACCCAGCAATAAAGCATTGAGCGGTTTGATGCTAAAGACACTTAATAGCAAGCCAATCGATACACAAACCGTTAATACTATTATCGAAGACCATGACAAGCTGCCTAAGTTTCCCATCGACCAAAAAGTGAATTTTTGCAATTGTTCAGCCGAACTAAAATAGGCAAGAACGCCCACTATTGCACTGGTAAAACTACCAAACATTAAGCCTACAATAAGGATAGCCATTGTATCGCGTAACCGATGTGATACTGCTAAAACTGCGAGCAATACAATAGAACTTCCAATAGTGGAGGCTAAAACCACGCCATAAGAGGACAATAAAATAGTACTTAAAAAAGGAGGAAGTAAACTCGCTCCTAGTATTACAAAAGCAACGCCTAAACTAGAGCCGGAACTCAGTCCTAAAACATACGGTCCTGCCAGTGGATTTCGAAACAGAGTTTGCATTAGCAAACCGCTTATTGACAATCCCATTCCCACGAGAATTGCCGTAATTGCTTTGGGTAGTCTATAATTAACGATGATATATTCCCAGCTGGATTTACTCGCTTGTCCACCCGTCAAACTAGTATAAATATCTTTAAAAGGGATTTTGATGGAACCAAAACTGATGTTTATGAAAAACAAAAGCACAAGACCCAAAGTGAGCAAGAAAAATAGAATCGTATTTTGTTTTTGATTATTCAATTGTCATTTGTTTCAGCAAGATGATTTAATATTTAATTTTAAAATATATTTACTTTCAGTTTCACCGCCCTCTACTTTGCAAAGCCCCTATACTACTGTGCATGTAAGTATTTAATTTAGTTTTTGTGCAAAAGTAAAAGTATAATTGGGAAGTACTTCGGGATGGAAGATTTTAATATAATCTTTTAAGACTAGATCTGGCCGGCTTGTAGCTAATTCATAATAAATTGTTCCTCCAGTGCGGCCTAATTTACTTTCAAAAGTATAGACATTGTTAGATTTTAAAGCATCAAACTGACTGTAATGCGGATTACTGTTTTCGAATTCAGCACTATTTTTGAAAGAACCCGTTGCAATCCAATATCTTGCTGTTTTTGCCTTGTCTAATATTTTTTCAAAGGACAAGCTAAGACTTCCAGTTCCTGCCTCATTCGCCCACAAATAATTAGATCTGGCATCTTTCATAAATTGGGCTACCCAGCTGTTTCCTTTTGCCACATACCATTGATCCTGATACATGGAACCGTATAAAACGGTAGCTGTTGGTTTTTTGTTGGCAACCAAATCTATGGCGTCGTTGTAATTTTTAAGGATTTTATCAAAAAACGTTTTGGCCTCTTTTTCTTTTCCAAATAAAGCGCCGTACAGCTTTATCCATTCGGCCTTGCCCAGTGGCGTTTGCTCCATCCAATCAGCTTGAATTAGAACTTTTAAGCCGCTTTTTTGTAAGTTATCTAACATTGGATTGTTGTTGTCAACTCCATAAGCTACAATTAAATTAGGATCCAATTCAATGAGTTGTTCTATGTTTAATTTTTCGTTTTTTCCAATGTTTTTAACAGCACCATCGTCAATTAATTTCCTGGTTTTTTCGGAAGAAACATAATCGGTATTAGGAAAACCGACTAATAATTTTTCAACTCTCAAAGTTTCTAAAAAAGGAATAATGGTTGTTGATGTAACTACAACAGATTGCAAAGGAACTGAAATTGTAGTGTATTTTTGTAGACTGTCAGGAATGCTGCTGTTTTTTTCTTTTAATATGTATGTATAGTTTTTATTGGCTTGCGGCCAAGGATTTGAAACGGTTACTACTGAATAGCCTTCGTATTTATAAATAGCTAAATTTTTGGAATAGCTTATCGTATTTCCAACAATAGTGTTGGTTTTATTGGTATTTTGTTCGTTTTTTTTGCACCCAATCAGCATTAAAAATAATACGAAAAATGAAAATTTAATATAATTTTGGTTCATAATTTTTTGCGAATTTGAAGACAAAGGTAAATTATAATTTTTTTATAATCAGGGACAAACTTTTTAAAGTATTTTGAAAATCGCGGTACAACGCAAAACATAAACAGATATCTATGCTAATAGTTATAGTCATACGATTATATTTGTATTTGGATATCTGGCTTTTTTTGTTTGAAATAAAAATAGATCGGAACGCTACTTTAATAAATATTGTTTTCGCTTGCTTTGTGTGTCGCTTTTGTGTCGTGCATAAATGAATTTATTTAAAAACTATTTTAAACCAAAACAAGGATTTAAACTCTGATACGATGATTAAAATTTGTTCTTTTTTGCCCGCTGCTACTTCTATGATTTACGAAATGGGATTAGAAAATCAATTAGTTGGTGTTACTTTTGAATGCCATTCTGACAAACCGAAAGTAGTGCGTTCTTACCTTGAAGGTACCAATCACACGAGCCAAGAAATTGACCAGATTGTATCGCAATCTAAGGCACAAGGCAAAAGTTTATATTACATAGATGACTCTTTATTAGCATCTTTAGCTCCCGATATTATTTTTACGCAAGACGTGTGTGACGTTTGCCAAATAGATACGAGTCATGTAGCTCGTTCGGTATATAAATTAACCAAAGAGCCCGAACTAATACCACTTATCCCGCGGAATTTAGAGGACATTTATCAGAATGCAATTACGATTGCCAAAGCTTTCGATCAAGAAGAACGCGGGTATGAATTACTAGCAAAACTCAAAAAAAGAACCGATTTCATCCTTGATACGCTTCGCAAAAATAACGCTCCACTAAAGCGGGTGATGGTTATGGAATGGCTCGACCCAATATACAATTGTGGACATTGGATACCTTACCAAATTGCACAAGCGGGAGGAGTAGACATGCTTTCGAATCCTTCGGGATATTCTATAGTTACGGCTTGGGAAAAAATATTGTTATATAATCCTGAAGTATTGGTGGTGGCTCCTTGCGGCTTTGATGTGAATCGTTCCAGTCAGGAATTGGAGGCATTGACAAAATTAGAAGGTTGGGATACACTACAGGCAGTCCAAAATAATGCAGTTTTTTTGGCTGATGCCGATTTGTTTACGCAGCCTAGTACAACTGTTGTAGACGGAATTGAATTGCTTGCGGCACTATTTCATCCTGATTTATTTGAAGTTCCAAAGAAGTTAGAAAACAAATACCTTTCTTTTCACGCTAGTGAAAAAGTAAAGTAATTCATGAGAAAATTTTATTACTATTCGAGAAAAAAATGATCCACCTGCAAAACTTCTTTTTTTTGATGAGGCACCGCTGGCGGAAGTAAAGCTAAGAGCAATAATTCTCTAGTAATTTTTATTCTTCTTGAAGTTGTGAATTTTTATCTATTCCCATGTATGTGTGACTGCTTGCTAAACTGCAATTGAAAGATGAGTTGCAACGCTATCGTCTAAAAATGAAACAAATAATAAAGTTAAAGATTATTGAAAAAAACAACAACTAGTCTGATAGAAGGAATCCACTATTATTTAGAAAATGGGAGTTTTATTTTAAATCGTAATTTCATCTAAAAATGGATTGTGTTTCTATGAATGGTAGGAAGATTGGTATTTTAAATAATTAACAATTATAATTACAATGATAGTTTTAATCACAGGAGGAGAACGCTCCGGCAAAAGTAGTTATGCCGAGAATTTAGCAAAAGAATTATCGGAAAAACCAATGTATGTGGCTACAGCCAGAAAATGGGATAATGATTTCCAAAAAAGAATTGATCGCCATCAAAAAGACCGTAATGAACAATGGATGACCATAGAAAAAGAAAAACATTTGAGCGAAATTGATTTTTCTGGGAAAGTTGCAGTTGTTGATTGTGTTACTTTGTGGTTGACTAACTTTTTTGTAGATACTAAAAATGACGTTCCCTTGTGTTTAAAACAAGCGAAAGCCGAATTTGACGCTATCGCCAAACAAGAAAACGCGACAATTATTATTGTAACCAATGAAATAGGAATGGGCGTTCATGCAGACACTCTCATTGGAAGAAAATTCACGGAGCTTCAAGGTTGGATGAATCAATACATAGCTAAAAATGCTACTACGGTTGTACTAATGATTTCCGGTATACCTGTAACAATAAAAGAAAAAAAATGAATTTTGTAACTTCTTGGAGTGGGGGAAAAGACAGTTGTTATGCAGTAATGCAGTCAGTACAGCAAGGATTTGTCCCAAAAGTGCTGCTAAATATGATGAATGAGAACGGAAAAGTTTCCCGTTCTCACGGATTGCCTATATCTATTTTAAATCAACAGGCTCAAAAAATGGGTTTACCTATAGAAACTGTTCCAGCAACTTGGGGAGATTACGAAGCCAAGTTTATTACTGTTTTAAAATCGCTAAAAGCCAAATATGATTTGGAGATTGCTGTTTTTGGGGATATTGATTTACAAGCGCATAAAGACTGGGAGGACAAAGTTTGTGCTACTGCCTCGCTAAAGGCTTTACTGCCTTTGTGGCAACAAGACCGCCTTATTTTGGTAAACGAAATGCTAGAAAATGGTATTGAAACGATGATTGTTTCATGTAATGTAACAATGGGAGAAAGCTATTTAGGTAAAATATTGACCAATGAATTAGTGCAAGAATTACTGGAGAAGGGAATTGATCCCTGCGGCGAAAATGGAGAGTTTCATACTTTGGTGCTTAATTGTCCGTTGTTTTTGGATGCAATTGAATTGCCTGAATTTACTCGAATGACCTATGAGAATTATTGTTTCATCGTTTGGGAAGAAACATAAAAAATTATTTTAAGATGACTTATTTAGATGAAATTTTAAAATCCCGTCGGGACACGCGTCATTTTACGGAGGAACAAATACCGGATGCTGTTCTTGAAAAAGCACTGCAAGCTGGTCACTGGGCGCCTTCTGTAGGTTTGACTGATGCTACAAAATACTATCTCATCAGGTCGGTCGAAATGAAGAAAGCCATTAAAGATTTGTTTTTGGATTATGATCAAAAAGCAATTGCCCTGACAGAGAACGAACCACAAAAAGCAGCCTATAAAGCGCTGAAATTAGAAGCAATAGAGGAAGCACCACTCGGATTAGTTATTTGCTATGACCGTTCCGTTTTAAATAATTTTACCATCGGTACCGTTGGGAGTAATGAAGCAATAAAATTTAGTTCGGTTTGTGCGGCGCAAAACATTTGGCTTTCCTTAACGGAGCAAGGCTATTCCATGGGATGGGTTTCGATCTTGAATTATTATCAGTTCAAAGAATTATTAGGCTTACCCGATAATATGGAGCCGATAGGGTATTTCTGCGTGGGTAAACCAGCCACAGATTATGATAATCAGCCCATGTTGCAGCAACTCAATTGGAAGCAAAAACAACAAAACCCATTGGTTGAGGAACTTTCTATTTTGCATCAAAGTAAAGTCGAAACTACATTTTTTGAAGTTCCAAATGAAATAAATAGTGCTGCTTTTGCAAAAGCCGTTCAATATAAAATAGATCAAAAAACTAAACCGACAGGTTCGTTAGGAGTTTTAGAAGTACTTGCCAAACAAATAGCAATGGTTTTTCAAACTTTAGAACCGAAAATAGTACAACCAAATATCGTTGTTTTTGCCGCTGATCATGGAATTGCAAATCATGGCGTGAGTGCCTATCCACAAGATATTACGCGTCAAATGGTTACTAATTTTCTTGATGGTGGCGCGGCGATAAACGTGTTTTGTAAACAGAATGAGATTAACCTTTCCATTGTTGATGCAGGTGTGAATTATGATTTTCCTATGAAAATGGATTTGATTTCGGCAAAAATAGGCAAAGGAACACAATCCTTTTTACACACCGCTGCGATGAGTAAAACCGAAATGCAATTGTGTTTTAGCAAAGGGGCGACAATTGTTAAAACCATTGCAAAAACAGGCAGTAATTGTATTGGTTTTGGTGAAATGGGAATTGGAAATACTTCTACGGCATCTGTTTTAATGAGTGTTATTACGGGTTTTTTAATTGAAGAATGCGTAGGAAAGGGTACAGGAATAAATGATGAAAAGTTGCAACAAAAAATAGAAATTTTAAAGAAATCGATTGAAAATTATACGGGAGAAGCTGATCTAGAAAGTAAAATGGCTTATTTTGGGGGGTTTGAGATTCTTCAAATGGCGGCCGGAATGCTGGAAGCCTACAGAAATAATATGCTTATTTTAGTAGACGGTTTTATTTGTACGGTGGCGTACTTAGTTGCGTTTACTAAAAACCCATTAATCAAGAAAAATACGATTTTTAGTCACCAGTCAGCAGAGCAAGCGCACAAAAAATTGTTGGATTATCTTAAAGTTGATGCGATTCTTCAGCTCGATTTGCGATTGGGAGAAGGTACTGGTTGCGCCCTTGCGTTCCCCATTATCGAGTCAGCGGTTGCTTTTTTGAATGATATGGCCAGCTTTGAAAGCGCAGGAGTAAGTAGTAAAAAACTTTAACTTAAAAGTAGAGATACAATTGGCTAAAGCCAAATAATTATAAAAATGAAGAAAGAAATACATATTTTTTTTACAGCATTGATGTTTTACACTAGGATTTCTTGTCCTGCAACTATTGATCACAATCCGGATTATTTAAACAAAGCTTCTCGTTATTTCCCATTAATCGGTTGGATAGTAGGGTGCGTTGCTTTTGGAGTGTACTGTATTTTTAATTATTTACTGACTCCAGAAATTGCAATAATCTTCTCTATGATTGCATCCGTTTTATTGACGGGGGCTTTTCATGAAGATGGTTTTGCTGATGTGTGCGATGGTTTTGGAGGTGGTTGGACCAAAGAAAAAATATTGATTATCATGAAAGATAGTGCTATTGGCGCTTATGGGGGAATAGGTTTGGTACTTTTGTTACTGCTTAAATTTCAAGTCTTGACTCAATTAATTCATGTCTCGGATAATTCTAATTTTATAATTAATTCACAATTCACATTGTTGCTGTTGTTTATTACAGCGCATTCTCTTAGTCGGTTAGCGGCAATTTCAATTGTTTTTACACATCAATATTCTCGAGAGGATGCATCCAGTAAAAGCAAGCCCATAGCGCAAAGTTATTCGTGGAGAGAAGTGGTGGGCGCTTTCTTTTTTGGACTACTTCCCTTGATTATTTTGTCTTATGATCAATGGCAAATGACTCTGGTTGTACTACCTGTTTTTCTAGCACGATTTTTTCTAGCACGCTATTTTCAGAAATGGATTGACGGCTATACAGGGGATTGTTTGGGTGCCACCCAACAAGTTTGTGAAATAATATTTTATATATCAGTTATTGCATTATGGAAGTTTATTTAGTTCGTCACACGGAAACAGTTTGCGAAAAAGGAATTTGTTATGGGCAATCGGATGTAAGTATCAGGGAACCTTATGACTCTGTTTTTTTTTCTATAATGAGTCAATTGCCTCAAGATGCAATATTGTA
Source organism: Flavobacterium micromati (assembly GCF_900129585.1). GTDB lineage: Bacteria > Bacteroidota > Bacteroidia > Flavobacteriales > Flavobacteriaceae > Flavobacterium > Flavobacterium micromati. The sequence goes on along the minus strand of NZ_FQWF01000002.1, from coordinate 59,691 downwards.
TACCAGCCCTTTACTGCGCTGTGTTCTTTTAGCAAATTACATCAAGGACAATTCAGAAATTACTACTGTTAATCAAGATTCCCGTTTGATGGAAATGAATTTTGGAGATTGGGAAATGAAAAATTGGGACGTAATCGAACCAGAAGAACTCAATCCTTGGATGATCGATTTTGTAAATATTCGCGTTTCAAATGGAGAATCTTTTACTGATCTGCACGATAGAGTAATAGATTTTATACATAATGAACTTCAATCTACTAATTCAAAACCAGTAATTATTGTAGCACATGCTGGCGTGATTCGCAGTTTTTTGTGTAAAATTTCAGACTTGCCTTTAAAAGATGCTTTTCAGAATAAAGTAGATTTTGGAGCGGTAATTAAAATTATATTATAAAATTCGCAATTATTTAGGTTATTAGATTAATATAATTCTATCTTTGGCACCGTATTAAGGTTGTGGTTTAATTTTTTTTAAATCGCATTAAAAGGGAAGAGAGTGATTGAAAATTGATGATTAATGATTTTTGATTCTAGATTTAAAATCTAAAATCATTATTTAAAATTCAAAATTCAAAAATCTAGCGCTGTACCCGCAACTGTAAGCTATCAAAGCTTGTTGTTATCTACAAAACCACTGTTTGCCGCGGCGAATGGGAAGGTCAACAACAAGACGCAAGCCAGGAGACCTGCCTTTTTTTATTAACGAATATCGAACTTTCGGGAAAAAAGGTTCAGGACATTATGACTTATTTTAAACATTTTTTTTGTTTTTGCATAATCGCAAGCCAAATCGTGTTGGCTCAAAATAAGGATACTATTACTCGTTTAAACGAAGTAATCGTGTCTGATGCTAAATTGCGCAAATTTTCCAGCTCGCAAACGATTCATCTTTTGAATGACTCTATTATTTCAAAAAATGGTGCTTTGTTGACCAATCTTCTCAACTACAACTCCGTTATTTATTTTAAAGAATACGGCCGTGGAATGCTATCTACAGTAGCTTTTCGGGGAACGACCGCATCACAAACAGCCGTGATTTGGAATGGTATTAACATTAATTCTCAAATGAATGGTAGTACCGATTTTAATACGCTTTCTGCAATGGATTACAACTACGTTGACATAAAAGGCGGCGGCGGAAGTGTCATTTACGGTAGTGGTGCCATTGGAGGAACTGTTCATCTGAACAATGATTTGAAATTTGACACTTCTTTTTCAAATGAATTGCGACTAGATTATGGTAGTTTTAACACGCAGGGCATCAGTTACAAAAGCCATTTTTCTGATAAAAAATGGTCTACTCAAATTGGCTTTTCACGTAACTATTCAGATAATGATTATGATTTTCCAAATACTTTTGATTGGAAAGGGAACCAACGGTATAATGAAAATGGAGAATATCAAGTCAATACACTTAATGCTAACATCGGATTTAAAATCGATGACCAACAATTACTGAAGCTATACAGTCAGTCATCTAGCACCGATAGAAATATTTCTTTGCTTTCGTCGTCAGAGTCTAGAACGAAGTACAAAAACGATTTCAGCCGTAACCTACTCGAATACAATAATGTGCTCGGAGATTGGATAGCCAATTTTAAAACTGCTTTTATTACCGAAGATTACCAGTATTTCCCAGATAATACTATGAATCAATTTAGTTACGGCGGAACTAAAATGTTGATCTCGAAAGCCGATGTGAGTTTTCAAGCCAATACAGCTCTCTTGTTTAATACGATTTTAGAATACAACAAGACAACGGGTGAAGGCTCTGGTTTTGGTTATCATGAGCGGGAAATTACTGGTGTGGCACTCTTAATAAAGCAGGAGGTATCGTCAAAATGGCAGAATGAGTTAGGAATTCGCAAAGAGTTTACTAATAACTATAAATCGCCTTTGCTCTTTTCACTAGGAAGTGCGCTACAACTTACAAAAGGATACCAATTGAAAATCAACGCCTCTCACAATTTTAGAATTCCCACTTACAATGATTTGTACTGGGAAGAGGGAGGAAATCCGGATTTAAAACCTGAAAGTTCTTATCAGATGGAAATAGCGAATGTTTTCAAGCATGAAAATTTAATGCTAACCCAAACGGCTTATTTCAATAAAATTAAAGATTTGCTGCGCTGGGTTCCCGGAAATAATGGTATTTGGTCTCCTCAAAACACGGATAGAATAGAGGCCTACGGCGCAGAAACCATGATTTCTTGGAAAAAGGAAATAGGAAAAAGCATTATTGAAGTTAATGGTACGTATGCTTATACGATTTCAAAAAACGAAGCAACTGGAAAGCAATTGTTTTTTGTGCCTTTTCACAAAATAACTAGTGCTGTGGCTCTTTCCTATAAAAAATGGAGTGCTAATTACCAAATGCTTTATAATGGATTCGTTTATACACAGTCAGATAATGATCCTACCGCTGTTGTCCCTTCTTATTTAGTTGGGCAGATAGGTATTGATTATCAAGTGCCGTTTTTTGCTCATTCTAAAATAGGCGTTCAAGTCCTCAATCTTTGGAATGAAAAATATGAAAGTCTAGAAAATAGAATTATGCCTGGACGAAATTACAACCTGTATCTAATTTTTAAATTTTAATATAATGAAGTTAACTAGAGTATTATTTGTAGCGTTATCAATTGCTTTTTTGTCGTCTTGTACTAATGACGACAATGAAAATGTGTCCAAAGGCAGTTATGATAATGGAGTGTTTGTTTTGAATGAAGGAAATTCTTCGGGAGGATCTGTTTCTTTTTTAGGAGATGATATGGTAACCTTCAAACAAGATGTATATGGAGCGGAGAATCCAGGCGATGTTTTTGGAAAATACATGCAAAACATCTTTTTTGATGGAGACAAAGCGTATATCATTGCGGGGGGATCTAATGTAATTAATGTCGTGAATCGTTACACGTTCAAGCTGATTGCCAAAATTGAAACCGGTTTAGTCAACCCAAGATATGGAGTGGCAAGAAACGGTAAGGCGTACGTGACCAATGCAAATACGTATTCTTTTGCTAATCCTGCGACAGGAAATATTGATGATTTTGTAGCCGTTATTGATTTGAGCAGCAATAAAGTGGAGTCGAAAATAAATTTGAATGCCACAGCAAATCGTATTGTTTTAGAAGGAGATAAATTATATATTTCTGAGCCTTTCAATAACGACAAAGTTTTAGTTGTTAATACGGTAACAAAAACATTAGAATCACCAATAATTGTGGGCGCAAGTGCCAATACTATGGAAGTGAAAAATGGTGTTTTATATGTGTTGGCTTCACCTTTTGGAGGTGCAAGTAAAATTGCAAAAATAAAATTATCTGATAAATCCGTAACTGAAGTTGTTTTTCCAGCGGCTTTGAAAGGTGCGGAAAATCTAGATATTTATGGGACTAAAATTTACTTTACAAAAGGTACAGGAGTATATAATATGGATATAGCAGATGTTCAACCTGCAGAAACTCCCATTTTTAAATATACTTCTACTTCGCAATATGGAGTTATGTATGGTTTTGCCGTTGAGAATGATAAAGTTTACATTGCTGATGGTGGTGATTTTGCATCAAATAGCAAGGTATATGTTTATTCTTTAACCGGTTCACTACAAAAAGAGTTTACAGTAGGAGTTGCACCAAATGGTTTTTATTTCAATAACTAAAAATTATTAGTTATATAATTTATGTTTTGAATTTACTGTTAAAAAGAATTAAAATTTATCAGGTTGCGCACGTGATAATGATTGTAATCAATCACGAAACGTTGTTTGTCAGTCGTTTGTAATCTCGACTGGGCTCGATTTGACAAAAACATGACAATAATTTCAAAGACTTTTTGGTATTACTAAATACAAAAGGCGTTTTCTTAAATTGAAAACGCCTTTTTTGATATATTATTAAAAGTATTTTAATTCTGAAATATACAGGATAAATTGGATGCAATTTATCCTGTTCATTAATGTGTCAAAAAGGGTCCGCTTTTTTTAATTGTATGTCTTTAATTTGATTCCAAGATTTAAAATATGTTTGCTTTTTATTCCAAAGCTTTCAAAAGTCCTTCCGGCGCTTTCTCAATATACATTTGGTTTTGAAATCCTCTTACTGATTTAGAATCTATAAAAAATTCAAAATCAACCCCGGGTACTCTATTTATCATTCTAGCAGTTCCAGTAATTTTGCTAATTGCTAAACTAAGTAAAGGCTCTGAAGTATCGCCTAGGGTTCCAAATGTGCTAATAGTTTCTTTGATGGGGAAATCAGGTTGTAATCCATTAAAATAATCTCCAAAACCAACTGAATTTACGATTTTCAAAACAATAGGCTGCATAGCATATCTGTGATCTGGATTTCTATTTTTGTCACTAAAGTCAGGTGAGTCATACACCGTAACAGATCCTACATTTTTACCAACAGTAACATCTCCAATTTGAATAACATTGATGTGTGGCTCAAGTCCATTAATCACTAATTCACTTGCGGATGCTGAACTATTGGAGGTTAAAATATATACTTTGGACATACCGATACTATTTATGGGTGTAGAACCAATTTTATCAGTAAAATAATTGAATAAAGCTGCAGGATTTTCAGCTTCAAAAAAATCATTGATTTTTTTATTCCACTGTTGTTTTGCAAATACTTTTCCTGTAAATCCTCCGGTAATCATACTTGCTAAACGAGCTGCTGATTGAACAGATCCGCCACTATTGTATCTCAAATCTAAAATAAAATCAGTAACACCAGCTGATTTGAATTCGCCAAAAGCATCGTTTAATCGAACGTCATAATCGCCAAAAAACGCATTGTAAACTAAATATCCAATTTTGCGTGAGCCAGAAGTTATTATCTTTTTAACTAAAATTGGATTCTCAGATAAAACGGTCTTTGTCAATGAAACTGATTTACCATTACTTACAATGGTTGTTCCATTAAAATCAGCCAGATTAAGTATATAATTTTCATTTGCGCCAAAAAGTAAAGCTTGATAATTGCTAGTTGTAAGAGCCGTTCCATTTACAGCGGTAAACATATCTCCACGTTTTATATCCTTACTTGAAGCATCTGAATTAGCAATCACATAACGAACAAAACCAAAGATTTCAGTTGTACTACCTGGCATGCGACTTAATCCAAATTCTACTCCGTTATTTTTTGTTGTCCCTTGAAGTTGTCCTTCTAATTCTAAGTAATCATCAACAATCCAGCTAAACTTATCAATAGATTTATTTACTCTTAACGCATCAAAAAGAGTTTCAGGTTCTGGATATCCACTTAAAAAAGCATTGAGTGCAGCTTGATCTGCAAATCGTTTGTCATCTAGATTAGGAACATCAGCTTGCCATAAGTAATATTGATTTAATCCTTTCCAGATAAAATCTTGGATTTCTAAATTGGCTGTGGGAGCTACATCATCATTATCTTGACAACTTTGAAAAGTAAAAAGTACTACAAATAATAAAAGTACGAATTGGTATGTCTTTTTCATATTATTGAGATCTAATTTAGATATAAACGTAAAAATACTAACTTTAGTTTTTATTTTATCTTTTTTGTAACAAAAAATTAAATCAATCGTCTTCACTATAGCATTCCCACAATAAATAATCTTTATGAATCAAAATGAATTTGTGCAACTGACCACCGCATTTAAAGATAAAGTTTTTCGACTGGCCAAGCGGTTGCTGGTCAGCACTGAGGAAGCTGAAGATGTTACGCAGGAGATTTTAGTAAAATTGTGGACTAAAAAAGAAAGTTTAGCATCTTACAAAAGTGTTGAAGCATTTGCGATGACAATGACACGAAATTATTGTTTAGACCAACTTAAAGCCAAGAGATCAACAAATATTAAAATTGACGCTTCGGATTTTAAAGATTTTAGCCCAGCTTTAGACAAAAAACTGGAAGATCACGATAGTTTAACTTGGGTAGAAAAAAGTATCAATCAATTGCCAGAACAACAACGTATGATTATTCAGTTGCGCGATGTGGAACAATACGAATTTGAAGAAATCGCAAAAATGTTAGAGATAAGTGAAAACACAATTAGGGTAGCACTTTCTCGAGCTCGAAAAACAGTACGAGAAAAGATGACAAAAATAAATAATTATGGAATTAAGTAGAATTGAATTACTATTAGAAAAATATTTTGACGCCGAAACTTCATTAATTGAAGAGAAAGAATTGCACGATTATTTTTGTTCTCAAGATATTGCCCCGCATTTATTTCAGTATCGATCTATTTTTGGATATTTGGCTGCAGCCAAAACGGATAAGTTTACAAAATCACTGCCAAAATTAAAAGAATTTAGTAGTGAGAAGGGGTTAAGGAAATTAAATTTTTATGCCATTTCGGTCGCAGCTTCTGTGGTAGTTATGATAGGTATTGGAAGCTATATTTTCTATAGTTCACAAGTTGTAAAAAATACTAACGAACTAGGTACGTACAACGATCCAAAAGTAGCTTTAGCAGCTACACAAAAAGCATTGTCTTTGTTGTCAAGCAACGTAAATGTTGGCATAAAAACGGTGCACTATATCGGAGAGTACCAAGTCACAAAAAATAAGATATTTAGAAAAGCAGAAAATAATTCAGAGGGATTGTGATTTCCTTTGTAAAATATAACACGAATAACAATCACTATTAATAAACATAAAATTCAAAAAAATGAAAGCAATCAATTTAAATGCAAGCGTTTTCACAAAACGAAAACAAAACCAAAACGACAGCCGATTCAATGGTGCTAAAAACTTTTTTATAACATTAATATTGGTGATTTGTGCAAGTCCAGCTTTTGCGCAAGCAGCATTTGATAAATTTGATGGGCAAGATGATGTGACGTCAATCATTGTCAATAAAAAAATGTTCGATTTAATGAGCAAGGTCAAAGTCGACGCTACTGATAAGCAAACACAACAATATCTAGCATTGATCAAAAAACTCGATAACTTAAAAGTCTTTACCACAAAGAGTACGCGAGTAGAAAGTGAAATGAAGTTAGCTGCTGATAAATATATTAAGTCGGCTGGTTTAGAAGAATTGATGCGCGTAAATGAAAATGGCAGAAATATTAAAATTTTGGTCAAATCAGGAGCAGCAGATTCACAAATCAGAGAATTATTAATGTTTATCGAAGGTGCGAAAGATGATGATACGATATTAATGTCATTGACAGGTAATTTTGATTTAAACGAAATTTCAGTTCTTACAGATAAGATGAGAATTCCGGGTGGTGATGATTTGAAAAAAGCAACTAAAGGTAAAAAATAAGATGAAAGCAATCTATGGAGTTGCTCCACTTTTCAGTTTGTTACTGTTTAGTTGCAACGCGGAACCCACCCTGCAAAAATATTTTGTAGAAAATACCGAAAACAAAAATTTTATTGCACTTGATTTATCTCCAGAAATTCTGAATATCGATCCGTCAAAATTGACAGTTGCTCAAAATGATGCTTTGAAATCCTTTGATAAAATGAATGTTTTGGCTTTTAAACTCACTGACAAAAACAAAGCAGAGTTCGAAACGGAGCGTGCGAAGGTAGATTTAATCTTAAAAGATAAAAAGTATCAACAGCTAATGAAATTTAGTTCAGGAAAGGAGGGCGCTTCGATATGCTTTGTTGGAACAGATGAACACATTGACGAGTTTGTTTTTTATGCCAATAAAAAAGAAAATGGTTTTGCCGTGGTTCGAGTTTTAGGTAAAGATATGAATCCCACTGCTGTCATGACAATGATGAGCGTTCTACAGCAATCGAAGATTGATTTAGAACAATTAAAACCACTGCAGCAATTAATGAAATAAGTAAATTTTGCTAAAATCAAAAAGCGTCTTGAATTATTCAAGACGCTTTTTTTATGAAATAGTTTTTGGGTGCTAAATTATTTCACAATATATTTTAAGGTAATTTTTTGATCGCCAATCGAATTACTTCCTTAAAGTCATTAAAAGAAAGATTTATATTTTCAATGTTAATTTTAGAAGGAAAAGAATAAATTTCTTACAATAAGTGATTAAAATTAAAATAAATTTGATCGAGGTGGTAAATATCACTAAAAACGGGTATTGTGTAAGACTTATTAGACATGTAATTTTACTCAAAACAACTTTTTACTCATTAACCATATTTAAATTGAAACTCATTGAAAGATCAAGCACAAGGAAGTTACATTTCTAAAACATTTTCAGAAAGAAACAACAAAGTATTTTTATATATAGGTACTTTTATTTTGATGGCAGTAACTGTTTCTATATTAATTTTAGCAGTTTTGCTTCTTATAAATATTTTAAAAAAATCTTTTTAAAAGTTACTAAGTTATATTGATTGCTATTCCAACAAGATTATCTCATCATATTATTGGTTTTTAATACAATAATCATTTCAACAATTGCGAAAATGATTTTACCAAAATATGTCTTTCTAAAGTTTTTTATTCTTTTTGGTTGATCATTGTTAAAAAGAAGGTTGTTACTATTCAGCGAACAGCTAATTATGCTGTAAGTTTTTTTGGTGGGTTCGATGAAATCGATTTCGCTTTGTTTTACATGTTAAACATATTTTAAATTATTTTTTTCTTTCGCTACTTTGATTACTTTTGGCGACTAAATGAAGATAGCTGTTTTTTTTCTGTACCTGTTTTTCCATCTGCTAGGCGGGGGAAATGTTGATCATGCGGTTTCGCATGGCAATGTTACTGCCAACGACCTACAAGCTTTTTTATCAAATAGAAGCCAAGTTAAAGCAATAAAAACTGTTCCTATCGGCACTTTGCTTACTACAGCTGAATTTGATTTAGAAGAAGAATCTTCAAGCAGTGACAGTTTCAAAGTTACAAATACCTCCATTTCTGATGGAAAATATCATTTACTGCAAGTTTGGTACCAGCGTTTTTCTTGTCAATCGCTTTTAAACTACTACCATCAGAATTGTAAAATCTTCTCACCATCTTGTGGACAATCCAATCCTATTTATATTCTTCAGCGAGTATTAAGAATTTGATAAATGCTGCATTCTGTTTAAACTTTTTTTGATTTAATCAACTTTGTGAAAATGTTAAATATACATTCATTGTTTGATCGTTGAAATTATTTTATAAACGATGCCTTTTACATCCTTAGGAATTCTTAATTCCAAGTATTTATTGCTTAATTTTCAAATTTACACCATGAATAAATTACTCGTTTGCACGGGCTTAATTGCCTTTTTGTGCCTTTCAAGCTGCACAACTAAAAAAGAAGAAAAAGAGGAAGGAGATAAATTTATTGTTACCAATCCGATTAAAATTGATACTTCATTTACTAAAAAATATGTTTCTCAAATTCGTTCTATCCAAAATATTGAAATCCGGGCGCAAGAAAAAGGATATCTACAAAATATTTATGTTGATGAAGGCCAATTTGTAAAAAAAGGGCAGCTCTTGTTTAGAATTATGCCAGGAATGTACCAAGCAGAATTGCTAAAAGCAAAGGCAGAAGCAAAGGGTGCTGAAATAGAACTGCAAAACGCAAAAATGCTAGCCGACAAAAATATTGTTTCAAAAAATGAGCAAGCTTTGGCTCAAGCCAAATTAGAACAAGCAAAAGCCGAAGTAGCACTGGCTCAACTTCATTTATCATTTACCGAAATCCGAGCTCCGTTTGACGGAACAATTGACCGAATTCCAAAAAAACTAGGAAGTCTAATTGAAGAAGGAGAATTGTTGACTAGCCTTTCAGACAACAGTCAAATGTTTGCCTATTTTAATGTTTCCGAACCAGAATATCTGGATTATCAAATGAATGTAAAAGATCGAGCAAATACTAATGTCAGCTTGCTTTTAGCCAATAATGAGTTGTACCAATCCAAAGGGAATGTTGAGGTTATTGAAAGTGAGTTTAACAATGAAACTGGAAACATCGCTTTCAGGGCACGATTTCCAAATCCTAACAAATTACTTAGACACGGCGAAACAGGTTCAGTGCAAATGATTGTCCCTTTTAAAAACGCAATAGTGATTCCCCAAAAAGCGACTTATGAAATTCAAGACAAGAAGTATGTTTTTGTATTGAATAAAAATAATATTTTAGAATCTAAAGAAATTACGGTTACTGGGGAAATACCTGATTTATATGTAATTACTAGCGGCATTACGGCTAATGATAAGATAGTTTTGGAAGGAGTTCAGAAAGTAAAAGACGGTGAGAAAATTAAGTATGATTATGTGTCGCCCAAAGAGGTTATTAGTCACCTGCGCTTAAAAGCTGAGTAAATTTAAATGATTCGTTTTAAAAATTTTAGTTTATAAAGATGATAATGAATCCCAAAAACACTGAAAATTTAAAACGGATAAGAACAATTTCCAATTTGGTTTAATCATTAAAATATATCTATAATGTTTAATAAATTTATTCAAAGACCAGTGCTGTCGATAGTAATATCGCTCATAATTGTCTTTTTGGGAGCACTGGCCCTAACTAATTTGCCAGTGACCCAATTTCCCTCCATTTCGCCACCAAGGGTAAATGTTATCGCTGATTTCCCGGGTTCCAATGGGGAATTGATGATTAAATCAGTTATTATTCCGTTAGAAAAAGCCTTAAATGGTGTTCCGGGAATGAAATACATGACTTCTGATGCAGGAAATGATGGAGAAGCTAGTATTCAAGTAATATTTAATTTGGGAACTGATCCCAATCAGGCTGCTATCAATGTTCAAAATAGAGTTGCCTCCGTGGTTAATAAATTGCCGCCATTAGTGGTGAGAGAAGGGATTAAGATCACTCGCGAGGAGTCCAGTATGTTGATGTACGTAAATTTGTATAGTACCGATAAAAATACGGATCAGAAATTCTTATACAACTTTGCCGAAATTAATATTTTATCCGAATTAAAAAGGGTAAACGGGGTAGGATTTGCCGATGTTTTGGGAACTCGTGAATATGCAATGCGAATTTGGTTGAAACCCGACAGAATGCTAGCGTATAAAATCTCGACAGATGAAATTATGGAAGCTTTGGCCAGTCAAAGTCTTGAAGCTTCGCCGGGCAAAACAGGAGAAAGCTCTGGTAAAAGATCCCAAGCTTTTGAATATGTATTGAAATATTCAGGACGATTTACCACCAAAGAGCAATACGGAAATGTAATTTTAAGATCTAATCCTGAAGGCGAAATTTTACGGTTGAAGGATGTTGCCAATGTTGAATTCGGTAGTTCGATGTATGATATTTATTCAAATTTGAACGGAAAACCCTCTGCGGCTATTGTGTTGAAACAGTCCTATGGGAGTAACGCTAGTCAGGTAATTAAAGATGTGAAGTTAAAATTGGCTGAGATTAAGAAAAATTCTTTCCCCAAAGGAATGGATTATGAAATCAGCTATGACGTTTCTAAATTCTTAGATGCATCGATAGAAAAAGTAATTCACACCTTAGTCGAAGCTTTTATCTTGGTAGGGTTGGTGGTGTTTATTTTTCTAGGTGACTGGAGATCTACTATAATTCCAGCCATCGCTGTTCCAGTTTCCCTTATTGGAACCTTTATGTTTATGCAATTATTTGGCATAACCTTAAACTTAATCACGCTTTTTGCTTTGGTTTTAGCCATAGGAGTTGTCGTCGATGATGCCATTGTCGTCATCGAAGCGGTGCACGCCAAGATGGAAGAAGAACATCTTTCGCCGTTGAAGGCAACTAAAAAAGCGATGCACGAGATTGCAGGTGCCATTATTGCCATTACGTTTTTGATGGCAGCAGTATTTATTCCAGTGGCTTTCATGTCAGGACCCGTTGGAATTTTCTATCGTCAGTTTTCCATCACGATGGCAACTGCTATTATACTTTCAGGAATTGTGGCTTTAACTCTTACACCTGCACTTTGTGCGATTATGCTAAGAAACAATCATGGAAAACCCAGAAAACGAACACCAATAAACCGTTTTTTAGATGGCTTTAATGCTACGTTTAATAACACTGCTGAGAAGTATCAAAAGGTTTTAAACCGTATTGTCAATAGAAGAGTAATCACTTTTATTGCACTTATAGGTTTTTGTGCGGGAATCTGGTTGGTAAGTAGCAGTGTCCCTTCTGGATTTATTCCAAATGAGGATCAGGGGATGTTTTATGCGATTATTCAAACACCGCCTGGTTCATCACTAGAGCGAACGGATAATATTGCTGAAAAGCTTCAGAAAATTGCTGAAACAGTGGAAGGAGTACAGTCGGTATCTGCTTTGGCAGGATATGAAATTCTTACCGAAGGAACGGGCGCCAATGCAGGAACATGTTTGATTAATTTGAAAGACTGGAGTGAGCGAAAGCATTCGGTACAAGAGATTATGACAGAATTAGAAGAGAAGACCAAAGATCTGCCCGGAGCCAATATTGAATTTTTTCAACCACCAGCGGTACCTGGTTATGGAGCTGCGGGCGGTTTTGAACTTCGCTTGTTAGACAAAGCAGGTTCAGGAGATTATAAAAAAATGGAATCGGTCAATAATGATTTCGTTAAGGAGTTGAACAAACGTCCCGAATTAGCGTCTGTTTTTAGTTTTTACAGTGCCAGTTTTCCGCAATTTATGTTGAAAGTCGATAATGATTTGGCACAACAAAAAGGGGTTTCCATAGAAAATGCTATGAGCACACTTTCTACATTAGTAGGTAGTAATTACGAAATCAGTTTTATCAAGTACGGTTTCAATTATAAAGTAATCGTACAAGCCGCGCCAGAATACCGTGCTTTGCCTGAGGATATTCTGAAATTATATGTCAAAAATAATAAGGACGAAATGGTGCCGTATTCTGCTTTTATGAAATTAGAAAAGGTGTACGGACTTTCAGAAATTACAAGGCATAATATGTACAACTCCTCTGAAATTAGTGGATCAGCCGCGCCAGGTTATAGCAGTGGTGCTGCCATAAAAGCAATTCAAGAAGTGGCGCAAACAAAATTACCTCGTGGTTTTGGAATTGACTGGGCGGGAATCTCCGCAGATGAAGTGGCGCAAGGTAATCAAGCCATTTGGGTTTTTCTAATCTGTTTGGGATTTGTGTATTTAGTCCTAGCAGCGCAGTATGAAAGTTTTATTTTGCCATTATCAGTGATACTTTCTTTACCAGCTGGTATTTTTGGAGCATTCTTGTTACTTAAATTTACAGGTTTAGAGAATAATATTTACGCGCAAGTTGCGATGGTCATGCTAATAGGTTTGCTAGGAAAAAACGCTGTTTTGATTGTTGAATTTGCGATACAAAGACATGCTGCGGGCAAAACAGTTCTAGAAGCCGCAATGGAAGGTGCAAAAGCAAGATTCCGACCTATTTTGATGACGTCCTTTGCCTTTATTGCAGGATTGCTTCCTTTAGTATTTGCTAGTGGTCCCGGTAAAATTGGTAACAGAACTATAGGTACAGCCGCTGCAGGAGGAATGTTGTTAGGAACAATTTGCGGAGTGTTTATTATCCCGGGATTGTACTATGTTTTTGGTCGAATTGCCGAAAAATACAAATTAGTAAAAAACGAAAATGAAAATCCATTAACCGAAGAAATTGATAACAATCATGCTGAAAAGTAAGTCATTTAAATATATTATACCGCTAGGCGTATGCTTGGCGGTGGTAAGTTGTACGCCAGCACTAGCACCATTGGCAGCGACCAAAGTTATTCCAGAAGCTTTTGAAAAGAGTGTGGATACAAATACCATTGCCTTAAAGCCTTGGAGAACTTATTTTAAAGATCTTAATTTGATTAATTTGATTGACATTGCCTTGAAAAACAATCAGGAATTGCAAATCACATTACAAGAAATTGAAATTGCTAAAAACGATATTCGGGTTCGAAAAGGCGCCTTACTGCCACAACTGGGCGTGGGAGCAGGAGGCGGTATTGAAAAAGTAGGTCGGTATACCAGCCAAGGAGCCGGCGACGCCTCGACTGAAATAATGCCTGGGAATGAAATGCCAGATCCACTAGGCGATTTAAAAATTGCAGCTTATGCACATTGGGAAGTAGATATTTGGAAAAAACTTCGCAATTCAAAGAAAGCAGCTGTAAGGCGTTATTTAGCAACTGTTGAAGGTAAAAACTTTGTAATCACCAGCCTGATTGCTGAGGTAGCGGATTCGTATTTTGAATTAGTTGCTTTAGACAACCAACTTGCAATTGTAAAACAAACGATTAGCTTGCAGTCAAACGCATTGGAAATCGTAAAATTCCAAAAATTAGCTTCCAGAAGTACAGAACTAGCAGTTCAAAAGTTCCAAGCCGAGGTGCTAGCTTCTAAAAGTATGGAGTTTACGATTCTTCAAAGTATCAAAGAAACAGAGAATATGATCAACTTTTTGCTAGGACAATATCCGCAAGAGATCAAACGCAACAGCGTTACTTTTGATGAGTTGTTGCCTGCAATGGTTCAATCTGGAGTTCCAGCACAACTGCTTGCTAATCGTCCTGATATAAAGCAAGCTGAATTAGAATTAGAAGCCGCTAAACTAGATGTAAAAACGGCTCGTGCTGAGTTCTATCCTTCATTAGATATTACAGCAGCAGTGGGAGTAAATGCGTTCAAGCCTAATTATTTATTTAGAATGCCTGAATCCTTATTGTATTCGTTAGCTGGAGATCTTGTAGCGCCATTAATTAATAGGAATGCGCTAAAAGCGGAGTATAGTTCTGCTAATGCCAGACAAATCCAAGCCTTATTTAACTATGAGCGTACTATCTTGAATGCGTATTTGGAAGTTTCTAGCCAGCTTTCTAAAATTAATAACTTAGAAAAAAGCTATGATTTAAAATCTCAAGAAGTAGCTGCTTTGAACCGTTCTATTGATGTGGCGGGCGATTTATTTAAATCAGCTCGAGTAGATTACTTTGAGGTTTTAATGACCCAGCGCGACGCATTAGAGTCGAAGCTTGAATTGATTGAAACCAAAAAAGCCCAACTTAATGCAGTAGTTCATGTGTATCGCGATCTAGGTGGCGGTTGGAAATAAAATTAGATGAATAAAAAAGCCAGTTCCATTGAGACTGGCTTTCTTGCTTTAGTGAAACTTTAAAATTATTGACTAATTTCAAATTATTTAGAAACTTTTATTTTTATTGTAATCTTGGCAGATACTAAAGACTTGTTTTTCAACAAATTTTAAAAAGGCAAAGTCATTTGTGAAAAAACATTTTTTTCCAAAATAGAACAAAAGCGAAAACCAAGAAATGTTTTTCTAAATAAGCAGAAATAATTGAAACAGATAAAAGATTGTCATGCTTTGAAGAATAAGTTTGCCATTGACAAGAATTTAATATTTCCGATGACACAGACTAGTAAGAAAGAAAAAAAAGTCAATGCAGTCAACGGTTTACTGTTGATTGCATTGACATAATAGAAATTAATTTTTGATGATTCTAATCGAAACGCTCTTTTCGAAAAACCTCTACATTAGTTACAAAGGCAATTACACCATATTTTTCAAAATAATTCTCGCTGAGAATTTTCATAATACTTAAAACCTTTTCATCAGAGGCAAGTGTTTCTATTCTTATATTGCGACCTTCCCAATCTGTGAAGTGTTGTTCGTACAACCCTTCTCCTTCCACTTCAACTATAGTGTAGCCTTTTATACCGCAGTTTTTTAAATCCGCTACAAGGCGATTTTGTAGCGAATCTAACGCTATAATAGTTATCATCTTAATAGGTACTAATTGTGTCATGAAGCATACAAGTTTTGCGCAATTGTTAAATATAATGGAAGTCCAAATGTAACATTAAAAGGAAATGTAATGGCTAAACTTGCTGTTAGATAATAGGTAGGATTAGCCTCTGGTATTGCAATTCGCACTGCCGCAGGTGCCGCAATATAACTTGCACTAGCGCATAAAAGTCCAAATATGGTGGATCCTCCCATTGACAAGCCAGCCCAATATCCTAAATAAATTCCCACTGTTGCATGAATTACCGGCATTATTATACCGAATGCAAAAAGAAAGAATCCTACTTTTTTCAAGTCGTAAAGTCGGCGTCCAGCAACCAAACCAACCTCCAACAAAAATAAACAAAGTATTCCTCTAAACAATCCATCATATAATGGTGCAACTTGTTCAAACCCTTTCTTTCCTGTTATTAAGCCAATGCAAATCCCTCCCAATAATAAAATGGTTCCTTTATTGGTAAAAAGCTCATGCAATACTTTACCCATGTTGCTTTGCGTTTTTGGCAGTGCTTTTTTTGCAATATAAATCGCGATGATAATTGCAGGAATTTCCATGATTGCCAGCATCGCTGGCATATATCCTTCATACGAAATCTTCATTAAATCGAGGAACGCAGTCCCTTCACTAAAAGTTACTGCCGATACAGATCCAAAATGCGCGGCTATAGCGGCTGCATTTAACTTATCCATTTTCCCAATCTTTACTAAAATAAAATAGGAAACAATGGGGATAGCAATACACATGGCTATAGCTGTCAGACAAGGTTTATAAAAATCAACGATATTTACTGATGTTAACTTTACGCCTCCTTTTATTCCAATGGCAAATAGTAAATATATAGTCAATCCCATATACATTCCCTCTGGGAATTTAAGGTCACTTTTTAAAAGCGTTGCGATAATACCTAGTGCAAATGCTAGCACCATAGGTGATGCTAAACTAGATCCAAATGCTGAAAATAAATCCATTCTATTTCTTTAGCGTTTGTAAATAGTTAGGATCTAGAAAATCTACATTTCCAGTTTCTAAATTGTAAACAGCACCCACAATTTTAAGATTTTTACTTATCACAGCTTTTGTTAAAACTGGCTCCAGATTTTCAAGCTGTTGCACTTGCATGGCTACGTTTATTTTAACAGCATTTTCTACCTCATCACCCTTTTGTGTTTTAGCTAGTTGTGCCGCTGGTTTAATAGCATTAATTAGCGTAACAATATGACCTGGCACATCGGGTATTTGACAAGCGGCGGCTACAGCTCCACATTTAGTATGACCCATAACGACTATAAGGTTAGCTCCTAAAACTGCATTACCAAATTCTATGCTACCCCAAGAGGCAAATGTTGAAACTTGACCCGCAGTTCTTATTATAAACAGATCGCCCAAACCTTGATCAAAAATAATTTCGTTTGGGACGCGAGAGTCAGAACATCCTATAATTATAGCAAAAGGTTTTTGACCCGAGGACACCTCCTTAATACGCTGTAAATCTTGGTGAGGTTTAATACTTTTTCCTTCAACAAAACGTTTATTTCCTTCTTTTAAACTTTTTAATGCTGAATCTGCAGAAACTTGCGCTTGTGCTAAGGTTGAAAGCAGCGCAATAATAAAGACTAATAATGTGCTAGTTTTTTTCATTTTTATTTATTTAAGTTATCTATTACAAAGGTTGTGTTTTTTATAACATAAATATTATTTATATTTTTTATCAAACATATAAATAGTTTTAATGATTTCTACAGCTCAAACAATTTAAAATTATTCGTTTTTTGAAAAATTATTATTTCAAATAATTAATTACCAGTAACACTTTATGTTTATATGATTTTGGCATATATCAGTAAAAAAGCCAGCTAAAAGTAGGATGTGAGATATACTAAGAGGATTTTTTGGGTAAGTTACTAGATGCGTTAACACGTTTTCTAGCATATAATTGTTTCCGCTAACACAATGTAACGCAGTTTAATTGGACTACTTATTGAAAAAGGATAGAGGCGGATTTATTCTCTTTCTAAAAATGTTTTGTATTAAATAAAGATTGTGCAATCTTATATCATCGCTAATTAATTATTTTCTCATTAGTTTTTATTGATGACGCACAATTGGGATTGACTGCGTCTTTCCCACAAAGCTCCGCTTTGAAAATAGAAATGATCTAAAATAATTTCAAGCAAGCTTGATTATTTTCTCATTAGTTTTTATTGATGAGACACAATTGGGATTGACTGCGTCTTTCCCACAAAGTTCCGCTTTGAAAATAGAAATGCTCTAAAAATAATTTCAAGCAAGCTTGATTATTTTCTCATTAGTTTTTATTGATGACTCACAATTGGGATTGACTGCATCTTTCCCACAAAGCTCCGCTTTGAAAATAGAAATGCTCTAAAAATAATTTCAAGCAAGCTTAATTATTTTCTCATTAATTTTTATGGATGAGACACAATTGGGATTGACTGCGTCTTTCCCACAAAGCTCCGCTTTGAAAATAGAAATGATCTAAAATAATTTCAAGCAAGCTTGATTATTTTCTCATTAGTTTTTATTGATGACTCACAATTGGGATTGACTGCGTCTTTACCACAAAGCTCCGCTTTGAAAATAGAAATGCTCTAAAAATAATTTCAAGCAAGCTTGATTATTTTCTCATTAGTTTTTATTGATGAGACGCAATTGGGATTGACTGCGTCTTTCCCACAAAGCTCCGCTTTGAGAATAGAAATGCTCTAAAAATAATTTCGAGCAAGCTTGATTATTTTCTCATTAATTTTTATGGATGAGACACAATTGGGATTGACTGCGTCTTTCCCACAAAGCTCCGTTTTGAAAATAGAAATGCTCTAAAAATAATTTCAAGCAAGCTTGATTATTTTTAGAGCATTTCTATTTATTCGTGACCACGATGGGATTCGAACCCACACGCCCTTGCGAGCACCAGCCCCTCAAGCTGGCAAGTCTACCGTTTCTCCACGTGGCCTAAAATAAATAAAGACGTTGCAACGCAACGTCTTTATCCTTGTGACCCGACTGGGGCTCGAACCCAGGACCCCATCATTAAAAGTGATGTGCTCTACCAACTGAGCTATCGAGTCAATGCTTTCAAGAAAATTATGTGTTAATCACTAAAATTGTGACCCGACTGGGGCTCGAACCCAGGACCCCATCATTAAAAGTGATGTGCTCTACCAACTGAGCTATCGAGTCATATTCTTTCCTTGAATGCGGGTGCAAATATAAGGACTTTTTTTAGAGTTTTGCAAGCAATTTTGCTATAAATTTGTCTTTTTTAAATATAAATTCTCAACACCTTAATTTGTAAGGTTTTATTAAGATGAAAAAAATTATTTTGTTAGGTTATATGGGGTGCGGGAAGTCGACAATTGCAAATAAATTGTCTAATTGTATTGAAATCCCTTTTGTCGATTTGGATAAAAAGATCGAAGAGAAAGCAAATTTATCTATAAATGCAATTTTTGAAAAGCATGGGGAAATCTATTTTAGAAAATTAGAACACCAATTATTTGTTGAATTATTGAATTCTCCCGAGACTTTAATTATAGGATTAGGTGGCGGCACTCCTTGTTACGCTAATAATCACGAATTATTAAAAGAGAAAGGTGTTGTCGCAATATATTTAAAAGCATCTATCGACACCTTATTCAATAGATTGTCGCTTAATAAAAGTAAAAGACCACTTATTGCAGATAAAAATGATTCAGAGATGAAGGAGTTTATTGCCATTCACCTTTTTGAAAGAAGTTTTTATTATAATCAAGCGCAATATAAAGTGGTGGTTGATGATAAGACTATCGATGAGGTCGTTGAAGATATCATTACAATTTTAGCTTAGATAAGCATAACTATTATCATCTTCATCAAAAACCACTTGAACATGTTCAAATAAAGAGGTTGAAAGCGAAATTCCTTTGAAATCAGCTTTTACGGGATATTTTTTATGGTTTCTGTCTACTAAAACTGCGGTCTTAAATTTTTTCAAAGGAACATCAATGAAATGCCTAACCGCGTAAATCAACGTAGTGCCCGAATTTAATACATCATCTACTAATATTAAGCCTTTGTTTGAGTATTGCTCTTTTGTAATAGAAGTTTGAATAGGCAACTGTGGGTCTTGCTTGTTAATCTGTACTTTGCATAGCGTTACTTTTATCGGGGAAATTAATTCTAATGCTGCTGCTAATTTTTCAGCAAACACATATCCATTAACTTCGATTCCAGCAATGACTATTTCTTCTTCATCAACAAATGTTTCGTAGATTTGATAGGCAATTCTTTTTATTTTGTGTTCTATTTCTTGATGGGTCAATATAATTTTCTTGCTCATTATTGTTGCATTTTATTTTTTAAAGCTTTGTTGAAAGTATTTTGGAAATTAGAGTTTTGATACGCTTAAAAATTAAAGCAACCCTACTACCATATTTTGAAATTCATATTTTAAGACTCAGCTTCCTCTCCTTCATTGAGGTTTGAGGACGGGATAAATTCATCAATGTCTCTTCTATCTTTTTTAGTAGGTCTTCCTGTTCCGTTTTTTCGATAATGCTCTTTCGATAATTTCAAAAGTTCTAAGTGCTGATAAGCTTCTGCAGATGTATCATTTCTTCTATAAATATCTACCAGCTTTGCGCCCACACGATTTTCAGGAATATCTAGAACGGTTATAATCTGAGTGATTTGATCCTTTCTAAACGTAATTTTATCCGTAGCAAAAACTTCCTTAGAAGGCTTGGCCACAAGACCATTAACTGTTACGTGGTTTTTTTTACAAGCCTCAGTAACCATGTTTCTAGTTTTATAATAGCGCACGCACCATAAATATTTGTCAATTCTCATATATTTTCAAAAATCAAAGTTAAATAGTTCACAAAAATCAATCAATATTGTATCTTGCGCACTTAAAAAATTCAGCTATAATGAACAAATTTAAGTATTATTTTATTCTATTAATTACAACTATCACTTTATTTTCTTGCACAAAAGATCAAGAAGTTTTTGTACCCGTTCCGGCAAGAGAATTTGCAGTGCAGTACGCAACTGAAATAAAAGATATTGAGCAATATTTGAATACCTATTATATCACTGTTACCAATAGTCCAGGTAATCCTGAAGATCAAAATATAGTTTTTACTAAGATTCCAGCAGGAGGAACACAACCATCTGTTATGTCTTATAAAAATAGTGCAACTTTCCCTAAATTGCTTAGTAGAGAGGTTAAGCTGCATGAAATTAATTATACCTTGTATTATTTAGTTTTGAGAGAAGGAACGGGTACATCTCCGTCTAACGTAGATCAAGTTTCCACAACGTATAGAGGTGATTATTTACAAAGCGCAAAAGTTGAAGGCGCAACGACACTTACAACAACTAAATTTATAGAATGGATTTTTGAGGTGCAACGCATAAATTTAATTAATTCGGTCAGAGGATGGAAAGAGATTTTTCCTCAGTTTAAAACAGGAACTGCAAGCTCTAATCCTGATGGTACAGTTTCTAATATTAATTTTGGAGCAGGAGCCATGTTTATTCCATCTGGATTAGCGTACTATGCAACTGGTAAGGGCAGTATTCCGGGTTACGTTCCTTTAATTTTTAGTTTTAAATTGTTAGCTACTTTGCGTTTAGATCATGAAATCAATATAGTTACATCTGCTCCTTCACCCGATGGAATTCTGTCCTATCATGAAGATATTGATGGCGATGGTTATATGTGGCTTAAAGAAGAGTTAAATGCAGGTGTTGTTAATCCTGATGATACAGATGGAGATGGATTTCCTGATTTTATAGATACTGACGATGACGGTGACGGTGTAAGTACCCGCACAGAAATAACAGCTGCGAACGGTGTTTTAATTCCATTTGAATCAATTCCTAGTTGTGACGGAAATACAACTGATCCTAGTAGAAAAAAACGACATTTAGTGAAGTGTAATTAAAATAGAATAAAACAAAAAAACCAGTTCGTTGATAAAGCGAACTGGTTTTTTTTTGGTATCAAATGAAAGATTATTTTCTTTTCATCACTCTTTCTACAGCTGCAACAATTGCTTGATTGTTTAGTTTGTATTTATCCATTAATTGCTCTGGTGTTCCTGATTCTCCAAAACTGTCATTCACAGCGACAAATTCCTGCGGTAATGGGCTATTTAATGCGAGAACTCTAGATATGCTTTCGCCAAGACCTCCCAATATATTATGCTCTTCAGCAGTTACAATACATTTAGTTTTAGCCAATGATTGTAGAATTGCTTCTTCATCTAATGGTTTAATCGTGTGAATATTGATAACTTCAGCAGAAATTCCTTGAGCCTCTAATGCTTCGGCTGCAATAAGAGCTTCCCAAACTAAGTGACCTGTAGCAACAATAGTCACATCAGAACCTTCTGTTAAAACAATTGCTTTCCCAATTTCAAATGGCTGATCAGCTGGCATAAAATTAGGAACCACGGGACGACCAAAACGCAAGTAAACAGGACCATGATGATCAGCAATTGCTAAAGTTGCTGCTTTAGTTTGATTGTAATCACAAGTATTGATCACAGTCATTCCAGGTAACATTTTCATCAAACCAATGTCTTCAAGGATTTGGTGTGTTGCACCATCTTCTCCTAAAGTTAATCCTGCATGTGAAGCACAAATTTTGACATTCTTCTCAGAATAAGCAACAGACTGACGAATTTGGTCGTAAACTCTTCCTGTAGAAAAATTAGCAAAAGTTCCTGTAAAAGGAATTTTCCCACCTATTGTTAATCCTGCAGCGATTCCAATCATGTTTGCTTCTGCAATACCTATTTGGAAAAAACGTTCTGGATGGTTTTTCTTAAAATCATCAAATTTTAAGGAACCTATTAAGTCTGCACAAAGTGCTACAACATTTTCATTTTTTTGACCTAACTCGGTCATTCCCGCCCCAAAACCTGAGCGCGTATCTTTACTTCCTGTATTAAGCCCCCTAACCCCCGAAGGGGGAATTACTAAATGAGGTATTTTATTTGTTGTTACAATACTATTTTTTTCTATTTTATGAGACTCAACTGGAGTTCCCCCGTTGGGGGTTAGGGGGCTGTAATCTAAATTACCGCCAACATTATAATTTTGACCAAGCGCTATTTCTAGTTGTGTATCATTAGGTGCCTTACCGTGCCAAGCATGACTAAACATCATAAAATCAACTCCATTACCCATTTCAGTATGTAACAATACACAAACCGGTTTTCCTTTTCCAGTTCTTGATTTAGCATCATTCATTCCAGCGATAATTGCTTCCAGATCATTTCCTTTTTCAATTTCTAAAACATCCCAATCAAATGCTTCAAACTTAGCTTTGATGCTTCCCATAGCCAAAACTTCATCAGTAGTACCATCAATTTGTTTTCCATTTAAATCAATTGTAGCTACAAGATTGTCCACTTTTTTTGCAGAAGCATACATAATAGCTTCCCAGTTTTGACCCTCTTGTAATTCACCATCTCCATGAAGCGTATAAACAATATGGTTGTCACCATTTAATTTTTTAGCTTGTGCAGCGCCTATAGCTACTGATAGCCCTTGACCAAGTGAACCTGAAGCAATTCGTACTCCTGGTAAACCATCATGAGTTGTTGGGTGCCCTTGCAATCTAGAATTAATTAGTCTGAAAGTAGCCAATTCTGCTACTGGAAAATAGCCGCTTCTAGCTAGAACGCTATAAAAAACAGGTGAAATATGTCCGTTTGATAAAAAGAAAATATCTTCTCCCATTCCGTCCATGTCAAAACCTTCTTTGCGATCCATTATGTTTTGGTACAAGGCTACGAGAAATTCAGTACATCCTAAAGATCCTCCAGGATGACCTGAGTTTACAGCATGTACCATTCGAAGAATGTCTCTTCTAACTTGGATCGTTAAATCGTTTAATTGTTGTGTGTTAGGCTTCATTTTTTGTGTAAGTGTTAAAGTGCTGCAAATGTAAATTTTATTTAGGGTTAAGGCAATACTTTTTTTATTAATTAAACAACACTGAAATGGCTATCGTGGCTTCAAAGCCTTTTATTTTAGTACTTTTTACATACAATAAAACCTGCGCGAGGCAGGTTTTATGAAGCAGAATTATTTGAATATTGGAACAAAATAATAATTTTTATATTGAAATAAACGAATCAAGAGAGAAGAATAAGTACTTTTTTAATACTTATATTTTATTTTTAAGGCTGCTCCATCCACCACCATTATAAACTGACGTATAACCATTTGATTTCAAAATACTTTTAGCCGAAGCACTCCGCATACCAGAAGCGCAGCATGTAATAATCGTTTTATTTTTATCTTTTAATTTGTTCAAGTTGCTACTTAAAGTATCAACTGAAATATTGATTGAACCTTTAATGTGCCCGCTTGAAAATTCTCCTTTGCTACGAACATCCACTATTAAAGCACCTTGTTTTACTAAATCAGCGAAATTAACACTTGCACCAAAACCGAGTAATTTTTTTATTTTATCGAACATTTTTTTAACTTGTTTGTGATTGATAATAATTTACATCTAACCATGAACCGCCGTTGTGGCAGTGAATTCCTTTTTGTGAAAGATATTGTTGTGCTTGTCCACTTCTATTTCCTGACGCGCAACACAATATTAAAGGCTGTTTAAGATTTTCTATCTCTTGCATTCTTTGTTGAATTTCCCCTAAAGGAATATTTATTGAGTCAGCAACATGACCACCCATAAATTCTTCATGGGAACGCACGTCCACAATCGTACATGCCTTTTCTTTAATTAAATTTTCTATTTTCATCAATTCTACCATTTTAAAAATTAGCTTCATTAAATTTTCACAATTCGTGATGTTTTAATTTTTACTATACAAAAGTAATGTAACACAAAACTGTGTTTAGTAACTTTTGTTACAGAAGAGGATTTTAATTTTTTTTAAAATGTGCGAAAGACTCTAAGTTTAATATTTTCATTAAAGTGTTATTCATTCTTCGAATATATTCCACCTTGACAATTGACACTGAAATTAAAAATCTTTATAATTTATTCTTTATCA
Organism: Flavobacterium micromati; assembly: GCF_900129585.1. GTDB lineage: Bacteria > Bacteroidota > Bacteroidia > Flavobacteriales > Flavobacteriaceae > Flavobacterium > Flavobacterium micromati. Next base: position 34,979 of record NZ_FQWF01000002.1, on the reverse strand, counting down.
ACCAACATAATTCACTCTGCTCGTCAAGTTTCAAGCTACGTTACGCTAAAGACCAAGATAATTTAAGTGTTTCCATAGTACTAAATTATTCATTTATTGACAAATACTAATTTGCAATAGATCTTCCACAATTTTTTTATTAATCTTATCTTCGTAAAAAATAAACTATGCGTTTTTCCGTCTATATTATCGTTTTGTTTAGTGCTTTCCTTTCAGTGAATTGCAGTTCGAAAAAAATTACCGATATCTCCTATATTGGATATAACGACAAAAACAGCATTCCTGATCCAAAATTAAATGTTTTTATTCCGCGCAAGGCGTCCCTCCAAGCCATTGCCTGTTTTAATTTTTGTACATGGTGGTAATTGGGATAGTGGTCGAAAAGGGATTTATGATTTGCTAGGTAGAAATTTTGCTAAGAAAGGAATAATTACAATTATACCAAATTATACTTTGAGTCCAGATGCAAATTATAATGGTATGACAAAACAAGTAGCTGCCGCAATAAAATGGGCTAAAAATAATGTAATTCAATACAACGGAAATCCAAATCAAGTTTTTATTACTGGACACTCTGCTGGAGGTCATCTAGCAGCTTTAGCGGTTATGAATCCTAAATATGGAGTCGATGCCAAAAGTATTTCGGGAATTATTTTGAACGATGCTGCTGGATTAGACATGAAGAATTATTTAGAAGAAAATCCGCCAACTGCTAAAAATAATTATCTAACAACTTGGACAAGAGATCCACAGCAATGGAAAGATGCTTCACCTATTTATTTTTTGAACAACAGCACACCGCCTTTTCTTATTTATGTTGGCGATAAAACCTATAATTCAATTAAAGTTGCTAACAGTCGTTTTTTAAAAGCTCTGAAGCCTTTCCAACCTGATGTGACTGAAATAAGGATAAATAAAAAACATGCAGCTATGGTGACACAATATTTTAATTCGAATAGTGATCGCTTTGAGGAGATAATTGAATTTGTAAAACTACAGTCAAAATAAAAATTGAAAGATAAAAAATGTTTTCGTAGTTTTTTTTAACAACGCCACACTTCCTTAATATGCGAAAGAACCTTTTGCCATAAATTTAATTTTAAAAGCAAAAAAAAAATCGGTTTTAGTGACTAAAACCGATTTTGTGATCATGCGTATTTTATTATTGAATCAGGAAAGGTGATTTACCATCTGTAATAATAACTTTTGCATTGGGTGATTTAGATAATTCTAGAAACGCTTCAATTGATCGTAATCTAATAATATCATTGTTAAGACCTTCCGAAATTATTTTTTGAGAATCTCGTGTTCCTTGAGCTGCGATAATTTTTCTTTCAGCTTCTAATTTTTCTTGTTGTAACACAAATTCCATTCGCATAGCTTCTTGTTCGGCTTGCAATTTTCTTTCAACTGAACTTGCCAAACCAGCAGGTAGTTGAATACTTTTCATCAAAACCGACTCCACAATTATTCCTTGTTTTGTTAAAACTTCTCCCATTTTACTTTTAATTTCAGCTTCAATATTTGATCGCCTACCAGAGTGCATGTCTTTAGCAAAGAAATTAGAACTTACATCAGCTGCTGCAGAACGAAATACATTTGAAATTATATTCTCATACGATAAACCATATGTTTCTATAATTTTTGCGACACGCTCTTGTTCAAGACGATAAAGAATAGATACTTGTGCATTTACACTTAATCCTTCTTTACTAGGTAAACTGAGGTTTTGCTCTAAATCATTAGTCTGAATGGACGCTTTTATAATTTTGCTAGTAAATGGATTGTATAAAGCTGGGCCTTGAGTTGTAATTTTATCGGAAAGTTTTCCTAATCGTTGTTTAACACCAACTTCACCTGGACGAACAACCACACAACTTTGCAAAAGAAGTAGGGAAAATACGGAGATTATGATTTTATTTTTCATGATTTTTTTATAAATTTAAGAATTAAGGTTAAAATGTTTTTATATATATATTTTATCATGTCTATTAATTTTTTTTATACATTGAACGGTTAAATAATGTCTGTGAACCGCAATAAAAATGAAATTTTTTCTAAAAACGGATTGGATTCAAACAACTTTAAAAACTAAAAGGCGCAATTATTTATTCCAGTTGGAGCTGAATTTGATCAATCAATAGCGAGTGCTTTGTACTGAGCTTGAGGTCCTATTTTTGAGAATTGCAGATTGAAAATAGCTGTTGTAAAATCATTTACGCCATAAATTTAGACAACTACTTAAATTTTTACTTGATCTAATTTCCCAATTGTCTAATTAAGCTATCTTTGCGCACCCGAATGGTCGGGACAAAAAGTATTTAGGGCTAATGAAATTTAACCGTAAAGAAATATTAAGAAAGACAGATGAAATTTGATTTATTGAAAAAAGACCCGTTGTCCAAGGCTAGAGCGGGAAGTATTACTACTGATCATGGTGTGATTGAAACACCTATTTTTATGCCTGTAGGAACTGTAGCTTCTGTAAAAGGGGTGCATCAAAGAGAATTGAAACAAGATATAAATCCAGATGTTATCTTAGGAAACACCTATCATTTGTACTTACGACCACAAACTGAAATCTTGGAAAAAGCAGGCGGATTACATAAATTCATGAACTGGGATCGCAACATTTTGACTGATTCTGGTGGTTACCAAGTATATTCGCTTTCGGCCAATAGAAAAATCAAAGAAGAAGGCGTAAAATTTAAATCACATATTGACGGTTCCTACCACTTTTTTACACCAGAAAATGTGATGGAAATTCAGCGTACAATAGGTGCAGATATTATAATGGCATTTGATGAATGCACACCATATCCTTGCGATTACAGATACGCGCAAAGATCAATGCACATGACACACCGCTGGTTGAACCGTTGTGTGGATCATTTAGCTAAAACGCCAGTAAAATATGGATACGATCAAGCTTTTTTTCCTATCGTTCAAGGAAGCACTTATAAAGATTTACGCAGGCAATCAGCAGAATACATTGCAAATAGCAACCAAGTAGGAAATGCTATTGGCGGACTCTCAGTAGGCGAACCTGCAGAGGAAATGTACGCTATGACTGAGGTTGTTTGCGAAATTTTACCTGAAGATAAACCGCGTTATTTAATGGGCGTGGGAACTCCAATTAATATTCTTGAAAATATTGCTCTTGGTGTAGATATGTTTGACTGTGTGATGCCAACCCGTAACGCTAGAAACGGAATGCTTTTCACCGCAAATGGATCGATTAATATCAAAAATAAAAAATGGGAAGCTGATTTTTCTCCAATTGATGAAATGGGAATCACATTTGTCGATACTGAATATACTAAGGCATATTTACGTCACCTTTTTGCTGCCAATGAATACTTAGGAAAACAAATTGCAACAATCCATAATCTTGGTTTTTATATGTGGCTGGTTCGGGAAGCCAGAAAACATATCTTGGCTGGCGATTTCAAGCCTTGGAAAGAAATGATGGTCAAAAATATGAATCAGAGATTATAAAACCCCTGTCCCCCAAAAAGGAATAATTGATGTGTAAAAAATATTGATATGAGTAAAAAGAAATTTGGAAAGTTCTCCCTTTGGGGGTTAGGGGGCTTGACAATAATTGATAAATACATCCTAAAACGATATTTAGCCACATTTGTGGTAATGTTATTGTTGTTTATTCCCATTGGGATTGTTGTTGATGTATCCGAGAAAATCAATAAATTGCTTGAGAACAAAGTGCCGTTTTTAGAAATTGCGTTTTACTATTACAATTTTACCATTTATTTTGCCAATTCTCTTTTTCCAATATTTTTATTTTTATCGGTGATTTGGTTTACATCAAAACTGGCAAATGATACTGAAATTATTGCTATTTTGAGTTCAGGCATATCCTTCACTCGGTTTTTGCGTCCGTACATTATAGGCGCTTCAATTGTTTCTGTCGTGGTTTTGTTAATGGGATTTTTTGTTGTTCCCGCTGCCAGTGAAGGATTCAATAACTTTAGATACACTTATTTAAAAGGTGGAGGAAAGGAAGCAATGCGCGGAAATAATACTGATGTTTATCGCCAAATAAGCGATACGGAATTTATTTACGTAAATAGCTTCAATACAGAGTCAAAAACAGCTTTCTATTTTACACTCGAAAAATTTAATAAAGAGAAATTAGTACATAAAATTACTGCTACAAGAATTAAATGGAACCCGAAGGAAAAGAATTATACAATGTATGATTACACAAAAAGAACTGTGGGTGAACTAAGTGATAAAATTGAAAAAGCACCTGAAAAAATCGCTCGTTTCAGTTTTGATTTGGAGGATTTGACACCAGTAATTTATATTGCAGAGACTTTAAGTTTGGGGAAATTAAATGCCTTTATTAAAAAAGAAAGCGAGCGTGGCTCTTCTAATATTAACGTGTATTTAGTAGTTTTATATAAAAAATATAGTGTACCAGTATCAGCATTTATCTTAACTATTATAGCTGTTGCGGTATCTTCTATGAAAAGAAGAGGAGGAATGGGAACAAATCTAGCTATTGGAATTGCACTAGCTTTTGCGTTTGTGTTTTTTGACAAAATCTTTGGAGTACTTGCTGAAAAATCGAGTATTCCGCCATTATTAGCGGTTTGGTTGCCCAATATTGCCTTTGGAATTTTAGCCATTTACTTATTACGAAATGCGAAACGATAATTTAAAAAGTTACCTCAATCTTCATTTAATTGTTTTTATTTGGGGTTTTACAGCGATTCTTGGCGCTTTAATTACCATCACAGCTAATGCCTTAGTCTGGTACAGAATGTTTTTTGCGGCTATTTTTCTCGGTTTTTTTCTGGTATTCCAAAAAAAGTCGTTTAAAATTCCATTGAAATCCTTTTTAAAATTAATTTTCGTTGGATTACTCATCGCTCTGCATTGGATCTTTTTTTTCAAAGCGATCCATGTTTCTAATGTTTCTATTACCTTATCTGTGTTTTCTCTTGGTGCATTTTTTGCTTCGATTTTAGAGCCACTTTTTTATGGTCGAAAAGTACTTTGGTATGAAGTATTCTTTGGCTTAATTATTATCGCAGGTTTAGCATTGATTATTAAAGTCGAAATAAATTATTTAGACGGAATGCTTTACGCGTTGGCAGCAATTATTTTAGGCGTTTTATTTACGTTAATGAATGGCAAATTAATTGCTGATCATGATCCATCTGTAATTTCGTTTTATGAATTTTTAGCAGGTGTTTTTTTTATATCTATTTACTTTTTGTTTCAACAAAAATTCACTTCAGACTTCTTTATTTTAACTGCTAATAACTGGATTTTAATTCTTATTTTGGCTTCAATCTGTACTGCTTATGCGTTTACAGCTTCGGTAAAAGTGATGCAGAAATTAACGCCTTACACAGTGATGCTAACCACAAATTTAGAACCTGTTTATGGAATTATTTTGGCTTATTTTATTCTTGGTGGCAAAGAAAAAATGAGTTTTGAGTTTTATATTGGAGCATTGATTATTGTTCTCACAGTAATATTTAATGGCGTAATTAAACAATATGAGAAGACAAAATTCAAAAAAAATAACTCTACTTTAAACAATTGAATTTTTACACATAAATAGAAAAATAGCCAATTCGAACGATTTAAAATTTTATCTTTGTCGTTCGAAATAAAACAAAAACGCAAAAATCCTATGGAATATTTAGACTTTGAGCTTCCAATAAAAGAACTAGAAGAGCAGTTAGACAAATGTCTCATTATTGGACAAGAATCAGATGTTGATGTGACTAACACTTGTAAGCAAATCAATAAGAAACTAGAAGAGACCAAAAGAACCATATATAAAAACTTGACTGCTTGGCAACGTGTCCAGCTTTCGAGACATCCTAGTAGGCCGTACACTATGGATCACGTACGGGCTTTGTGCGGCGAAACTTTCCTTGAGCTTTTTGGAGACAGAGGTTTTAAAGATGATAAAGCGATGATTGGTGGTTTAGGTAAAATTGATGGACAATCTTTTATGATTGTAGGGCAACAAAAAGGGTTTAACACCAAAACGCGTCAGTTTCGCAACTTTGGGATGGCAAATCCAGAAGGTTATCGAAAAGCATTGCGCTTGATGAAAATGGCAGAGAAATTTGGTATTCCAGTTCTAACTTTAATTGACACTCCTGGTGCATATCCAGGATTGGAAGCTGAAGAACGAGGACAAGGAGAGGCTATTGCTAGAAATATTTTTGAAATGATTCGATTAAAAGTGCCTATTATAACAGTTATTGTTGGAGAAGGAGCTTCTGGTGGTGCCTTAGGAATAGGTGTGGGAGACAAAGTTTATATGATGGAAAATACGTGGTATTCTGTTATTTCGCCTGAATCATGTTCGTCTATTTTATGGAAAAGTTGGGAGTATAAAGAACAGGCAGCCGAGGCTTTGAAACTGACATCTGCTGACATGAAAAAGCAAAAATTAGTAGATGATATTATCCCAGAACCATTAGGTGGAGCGCATTATGATAGAGCAACGGCTTTTAAAACTGTAGAGCAATACATCATGAAAGGATTTAATGAATTAAAAGACTTATCAACAGAAAAATTAATCGCTCAAAGAATGGCTAAATACAGTAAAATGGGTGAATATAAAGAGTAAAATCTTACAAAAGTAAATTTAATCCGAAGCCTTACAGTTTCGGATTTTTTTTTGGTTATAAACAAATAATAGTTAGTTATCAACAATTATTTGTAACAACTCAAAGCTTATCTTTTTTTAATTTTTGCTACTTTCGCTTTATGGAAAACTTTAGAAATATCAGTCCAGTCAGGGTTGATAAAACTACTATTATAAGCCTTGAAAAGGGAAAATTGCAACCACAAGTGCTTGATCTTGAGGAGGCTGTGCTGGGTGCTATGATGATTGACAAAAAAGGAGTAGATGATGTAATTGACATTCTTCAACCTGATGCTTTTTATAAAGAAGCACACAAACATATTTTTGAAGCTATTGTTCAGCTGTTTACAGAAACGCAGCCTATTGACTTATTAACCGTTTCAGCGCAACTCAAGAAAAACGCTAAGTTAGAGCTTGCTGGCGGTGATTTTTACCTTATTCAGCTTACGCAAAAGATTTCATCTTCGGCGCATATCGAATTTCACTCTCGGATTATTCTTCAAAAGTTTATTCAGCGCAGTTTGATTCGGATTTCAACTGAAATTATTGAAGATTCTTATGATGAAACTACTGATGTTTTTGATTTATTAGACAGAGCTGAATCGAAATTATACGAGATTACACAAGGTAATATAAAACGAAGTTCCGAAACGGCTCAAAGCTTAGTTTTGCAAGCCAAGAAACGAATTGAGGAAATTGCAGGACAGGAGGGATTGAGTGGCGTTGCAACAGGTTTTGATAAATTGGACAAAATAACTTCGGGCTGGCAGCCAAGTGATTTAATTATTATTGCAGCAAGACCGGCAATGGGAAAAACAGCTTTTGTATTATCTATGGCTAGAAATATGGCGATAGATTATGGAATGCCTGTCGCATTATTCTCACTAGAGATGGCTTCTGTACAGCTAATCACCCGTTTGATTTCATCAGAAACGGGATTGTCATCAGAGAAATTACGTACTGGAAAATTAGAAAAACACGAATGGGAACAGCTAAGCACTAAGGTAAAGAATTTAGAAAAAGCACCTTTATTTATTGATGATACACCATCGTTATCAATTTTTGATTTAAGAGCAAAAGCACGAAGATTAGTTTCACAACACGGAATTAGAATTATCATTGTCGATTATTTACAATTAATGACAGCCGGAGGAAATGGGAAAGGTGGTGGAAATAGGGAACAAGAAATTTCAACAATTTCTCGAAATTTAAAGGCATTAGCCAAAGAATTAAATGTTCCAGTAATTGCGCTTTCTCAATTATCGCGCGCCGTGGAAACGCGTGGATCGAGTAAAAGACCGTTACTTTCTGACTTACGGGAATCAGGGGCAATTGAGCAAGATGCTGATATTGTTTCCTTTTTATACCGACCTGAATATTATAAAATAGACGAATGGGATGATGACGAAGCTTCGCCTACTGCTGGTCAGGCCGAAATTATGATAGCCAAGCACCGTAATGGTAGCATTGAAAACGTGCGATTAAAATTTATAGGACATCTTGGAAAGTTTGATAATCTTGAAGATCATAATGGCAACTATGATGACTTACCGTCAAGTATGAATCAGGATGACAATCCATTTATTACTAAAAATTTACCTTCTGCTAACGAAGCTTTTGGCAGTAATTTTAATGATCCTGATGATGATAGTGATGTGCCTTTTTAACTAAATGCTGATCTTCTAATACTATGAAGACACACAAAAAGCCTAAATTAATAAATATTGATTTAGGCTTTTTACTGTTCTTTACAAATTAGCCTTTGGTAAAACAATAAAAATTAGTAGTTTAGCTATCTAACTAATTATATTTCTAACCAAGAATTAAATACATGACTCAAAAACCAACCGTTACAAATCAGAACCAAAAAAAAACAGTTAATTCTATTCCATTAAAAACAGCACAAAAATGGGCGAAAAGATGGAGAAACAAAGAAAGTAGCTACAATAAATACAACGAGCTCAGTGCCTTTTTAATTCCCAGTATTGATCTAGCCGAAGTTTTAGCAGAAAAAGGTTCTGAATATGTACGAGCGTATATTGGCGTAGAAAAGATTGCACCAACTACAAAAGGGGAAAAACCAACTTACGTTGAAAAATTAATGTTTGTGGCTACAAAGTTAAATTTGGAAACCGGAATATATGAGGATATGATACCTCTTGCGTCAGATAATGATACAAACGAGGAGATTGGAATCTATGATTTATCTAGACCTTGCCCACCCTATGGAGATCCCACAAGTCCACTGGAACAATAATTTATTATGGATGATTTTATCATTTACTCAGGATACCTTTTACTACTAGTTAACTTAATACTGTATTCTTACAGCTTTTTTATTAAAAAAAAGGGTATTAGCTTTTATGTTGTTTTTCTAGTTTTTTCTTTTTTACTGCAAATGATTAGTGAGGTTTTATTTCTTCTGAAAATGAATAATCTTGTTTTATTTAACTTTTTCTTTATTGGACAAATGGTATTACTGGGTCTGTTTTACAATAAATTGATGCAAACCATACGACAAAAAACATTTATAATATGCAGTATTATATTGGGATTAATGGTTCTAAGTGTCAACTTTTTTTTAGAACCAAGCCAATTTTTTAAATTTAATTTATTCCAAATTGCTCTAACGTCCTTACTCGTGGTAGTTTTCGCAATGATGCACTTGTACAACATACTTGCCGGAGAAAAAGAATTTTACTATGTGACAATTGGAATGATTATCTATCTGTTAGGAAGTACGGTTTTGTTTTTTGTTGGAAACTTAACCATTGGATTAAGTACGGAATTTAAATTTTTCACGTGGACATTAAACGCGATTTTAGTTGTTTTAAATCAATTATTTGTACTATTCGAATGGAAAAATAGTTTTTACAAAAAGGCAGTTCAAACTAAATTATGTTAAAAAACACTCCATACGAGAAAGAGATAGTCACTATCATTTTTTATACCTCAGGTTTTTTTATTGTCATGGCGATTGTTTTAGTTTTATTCTTCTATTTTTCGAGAAAAAAAATTACTCAAAAAGAAATCGAAAAAAAAGATTTAGAAATTCAGTATCAAAAAGAACTTTTGAGTGCTGTAATTATCACGCAAGAGGAGGAACGCAAACGCATAGCTCAGGATCTACACGATGATATTAGTTCTAAGCTTAATATCGTAGCACTGAATAGCCATTTACTAACAAGGCCTAATTTAACTGACAGTGAGGTTCTTGAAATAACGAGAAATATCATTGATCTCACAAGCAAAGCATTAGATAATGCAAGAAAAATTGCACACGGTTTGTTGCCTCCTGTTTTAGATAAATTTGGACTGCATGCGGGGTTGCAAGAATTATGCTTGGAGTTTAGTAGTTTAAAAGATGTTGAGGTACACTATAATTGCAACAGCAATTTCAGTCTTTTAGATAATGATAGGCATTTACATGTTTTTCGAATACTTCAAGAATTGATGAATAATTCAGTGCGACATGGAAAAGCAACGACGATTTCAATCCTTTTTGAAGACATAAATGGCTTTACAAATTGCACTTACACTGATAATGGCGTTGGTTTTGAAATAGAAAGTAGTGAAAGTAAAAAAGGACTTGGGTTAAAAAATATTGAAAGTAGAATTACTTTTTTAAAAGGAACTATGGTAATTCAATCGGCAGTGAATAAAGGAATTTCTGTAGTTTTTAATTTTTAAACAATGAAAAATAAGATTAAAATAATTATAGTTGACGATGAAATTCTTTTTAGAAAAGGAATCTCATTTTTATTGGCTCGTGAAGAAAATATTGATATTATTTTTGAGGCTTCTGATGGCGAAGAGTTGATTGCATATCTTCAAACGAACAAAAATAAACACCCCGATATTATAATTATGGATTTAAAAATGCCAAAAGTTAATGGAGTTGAAGCAACGAAAATTATCCATATACAGTTTCCAAACATTAAAATTATCGCGTTGACGAGTTATAATTCTAAATCTTTTGTTGCTAATATGATAGACGTAGGGGCAGTTTCTTATTTAATCAAGAATGCAACGCCTTTAGAATTATTAACCACTATAAATGAAGTTGCGGCTAAGGGATTTTATTACACTGATTATGTAATGAAGATTATTCAGGATAATGTGTTGACTACAAAAAAAGTAAAAAGTATGTTTGACAACAGTTTTTTAACTGCTCGAGAACTTGAAGTGCTCAAACTTATTTGCTCCCAAAAAAGCACAGTTGAAATAGGCGAAGAACTTTATATAAGTCCCAGAACCGTAGAGGGTCATAGGAATAATTTATTATTGAAAACCGAATCAAGAAATATGGCGGGATTGGTAGTCTATGCGGTTCAAAATGAGATTATTAATTTTGATGTTTAGCCACCTTTAACTTGTGTTGTAAAAACTGCCTTAATCAAATTATTGTATAAATAGGCTTTCAAAGATTGATTTATCTGTAAAATTATTCTTGTTGAAGCGTTTGCAAATGTTCCGTTACTACAAAATTTTAGTTTTTACTGAATAATGTAATTGCTAAATCTATAACATAAATTTGCGTAGGATTTTCTTTTTCGTTACAACGATCAGTTTGTAAATTGATGGTAGCAAAGCGCATAAAATGCAACAATAAGTAATATCAATAAACAAACTCCTATTTTTTTGACAACATCAAGTAAATTGAGCGGTGTATTGTTTTCATCAGTATCCATCACTTTGTTTTTAAGATTATTAATTGTTTCATGGGCAAAGTTAAAATTTTAATAGCTTTACTTTATAGGTATTTTTACGTGTTTTTATCATTTTTTTGTTTTTTGTAATTTATTTAATAGTTAAAATTCAGCTAATTGAACGGCTATGTTTCTATCTTTGGGAGACCAAAGTTTTACAGTATGAACAGATCATTTCTAATTCTATTCCTTTTATTAGTTTCAATTACAACTAAAGCATCCTTTATTTTGTTGCCAATGGACGAAACGACGCAGCAAAATCATTTAAAAGCGTATGGTATTACCTTTTGGTGTTTGGATAAAAATTACAAAGCGAGCTGGTTGCTGAATTATCGAGGAGGTTCATTTTTATTGCCTGATGCAGCAGAAATTAGAAAAGAATGCCAAATTAGAGGCGTTAGTTTCGAATTAATTTCTGACAGTGAACAATTTAATATTTTAAACGAGATATCGAGTGCATCACAAAATATGGAGTCTGTTATTTTAGAAAAAGCACCTAAGATTGCTGTTTATACTCCAAAAGGTAAACAACCTTGGGATGACGCTGTAACTTTAGTATTAACGTATGCCGAAATTCCGTTTACAGCTATTTATGACGAAGAAGTATTAGGCGATCAGTTATTGCTATACGATTGGTTGCATTTACATCATGAAGATTTTACTGGACAATATGGTAAGTTTTATTCCTCTTTCAAAAATGTGCCTTGGTATATTGATCAAAAAAAACAAGCTGAGGACTTGGCAAACAAGCTAGGATATGCCAAAGTTTCGCAAGAAAAAGGAGCGGTTGCCAAAAAAATTAGGGATTTTGTAATTGGTGGCGGATTCATGTTTGCTATGTGTTCAGCAACGGATAGTTTTGATATTGCGCTTGCCGCTGATGGACATGATATTTGCGAAGCAATGTTTGACGGCGATGCTAGCGAAGCAAGTTACCAGTCAAAAATTGATTATAATCACTCTTTTGCATTTAAGAATTTTACTTTAGAAAGACGTCCCGAAGTATATGAGTTTTCAGATATTGATATGACTGCAAAACGCAAAATTCCAATGGAAAAAGATTATTTTACATTGATGGAATTTTCAGCCAAATGGGATCCTATCCCTAGTATGCTATGCCAGAATCACACGCAATTAGTAAAAGGATTTATGGGACAAACTACTGCTTTTGACTCGGAGTTCATTAAATCTAATGTTTTGATTATGGGCAGTTGTGAGCTAAACGGGGAAGCGCGTTACATTCATGGTCAAAAAGGAAAAGGGATGTTTACGTTCTATTCTGGACATGATCCAGAAGATTTTCAGCATCAAGTGGGTGATCCTCCTACGGTTTTAGATCTACATTCTAATTCACCGGGCTACCGACTAATTTTAAATAACGTGCTATTTCCAGCGGCTAAGAAAAAGAAACTGAAAACATAAATAAATTTTTGATTTATTAATGCGGTGAAATGGATCAGTATTTAGAAAATGGAATACCGTTTTTAAACCATGTAAGAAATAGAAGAAAGTACAAGTTTTTTTTATTCTTGAATTAAAATGCCATAAATCATCAATAGATTAAATAAAAGCTAGAGTTGGTAAATAGTACTGTAAATATTTCACAACTAAAATAAAGTAGCTACTTGTATCTTTACAACAGCGTCGCAAGTTAAGTTCTCACTTCTAATTATTGCGTCTCCTTTTAGTTTATTTAATTCAAAGAAAACTCAAACCAAATGGGAATGTGGTCTGAGATAGTGCGCGCTTCTTTAAGCGAATTGAAGTTTTTATAAAAATGTAAAACTCCTGAATTTAGAGTTTTGATTTTAGATGATTTATAAAAAATATTATCGAATTCTGATGCGAGACACTTTCCATTTTTATATTCTTTTTTTAGCGATGTTTTTTGACCAACGAAAACAGACTGATAACCCATTTTTTTCAAAGGATAAAAAACGGTATGCGATTGTGGACAATTGAAATCACCCAAAAAAATCAAGTTCAAGTTCGTGTACTGTTCGGGTAAAAATTTGAAATATTTAATTTCTGTTTCTGGCTGTTTATTTTTGGTAATTGCATGAAAGTTGACTACTGTAAATTTTTTGTTCTCGTATTGAAACGTACAATAATACGGTTCTCTGTCAATTTCTAAATGATATTTTTTTTCCAACCAAGCTTTTCCTATTTTCTTGACTTTACTCGTTTTCCATATAAATGCATAACGCTCGGTTTTGTGAGCGCTACTGCTTGTGGGGTCACTGATGGTATAATCCCATTTATTTCCTTTCCGGTTTAGTTCATCTGCTAATCTGGCTACTGCTTGAGCCCCACCAAAACCCGCAACGACTTCTTGGATGGCAATGATGTCAAAGTCTTTTATAGTTGCTGCTATAAAAGCAATTTCAATATTGGATTTAGATTTGCCAAGATTCTGAATATTCCAGGAAAGGAGTTTGGGTTGGGAGAATAGTGCTGTTGAAGCAAGTAAGAGAAAGAAATAAAATATTATTTTCATCGTCATCAACCTATTTAAATAAAAAATAAAAAATTATTTAGTACTGAATTTTCTTTTGATACAATAAATTTGCAAATCAAAGTGTATGTTCTTTTATGCTCGCTAATAAAACTTTGCTTTGTTTCAAAAACATGGTTTAATTTATTTGGCTTTAAAATCTTTGCTTATTAATGTGTGTAATTTTTTTAAATTCAAAAATTTATGAACTCACAAGATAGTGTTTTAGAACTATCTTTGGCAGTTTTTGACGACATCGTACGTATAAATACACTTGTACACGTTTCCTAATAGGTATATACTTGTTGAGCTTTTGTCAGGAAAATAATTTTACACAATTGTTTAATGCTATACTTAATTTGCCATTACAAACTTCAGTTAAATTAATTGTTAGAACTTATTTTTGGATATACTTTGGAAATAATAAATTTTGAAATTGCTGAGATTGAAAAATAGTCTACCACTTTTACTTATCTGACCAACAATATTTAAACCATGCAAAATGAATCGCAAATTTTAAATCATATCAACAAAAAAAAACAAATTTAAATTTTAAACTTTTCTAAATAATATAACCACAGCTTTTTAGGGAATAGTTATTCTTTGCATATAGATGAATTTTCCTTTTCTGTGGCTAGATTGTGATAAATTTTTAGTAGTGGTATTTACATTTAAATAGGAGGGGGGTTTTCTATAATATTTGCTGAAATAATTGATTTGGTTTTTACTTGTGGTAGCAGGCTCATCATCATATTTTCTATGCTCTAGTAATTTAATGGCTTCATTTTTATAATAAACTTTAGTTTCAGTAGATTCATTTTTTACAGTATTTGTCTTTTTGTTTTGGCATGAAAATAAAGCAATAAGCAATAGCAACAATGATATGTTGATGCTCAGTATTCTTTTTATATTTTTTTGACATTAAATAAACAGTGATAGCTTAATGCAAGCCTACTATTTTGCAACGACCCATTTATCATCAATTTTTTTTGCTGCATTCTATTCAAATTCTTTCTATCTGCTGTTGATTGTGCTGCTGTTTGTAATAGTCTAGAGAAGACTGCGCAATTTAGGATAACTGATTTTTGAGACAATTTTATAAATTCATTCCTGTAATTGTGGCGGTTCCTTAGGATTGGCGGCCTACTATTAAGAGTAATTTGTTGCCTTCTTTGTAGAGAAAAGGATAATATTACTTTTGTATCTAGTGTGTGGATCATCTATTGTTGAAATAATAATTTGAAAAGTCAAAAGTAGAATTACAAAAAATCAAAAGAATACGGTTTTCCGTAAAGCAGAGAAAAAAATACTGAATTAAACGTTGCTTTGTCATAAAGTCGCTGTCCAGTAAATAGTTGAAGAATTTATAAATTCAAAATTTATAAATTTTTCAGAAAGTTTGTTACAAAAACAGCTTTGAAAGACGAAGTCTAAATCAGGAGTAGCTTTGCAACTTTATAAGTTCTCTGAATTTGATACAGAAAATTGATAATTCAAAGGTCTTTGCTTACCTTGTTGCTGCGATTATAAATAAAATAGGAATTAGTATTATCACCAGTTTTCTTAAAAGCTAAGTAATTTAGTTGCGTTTGAAAAACTTTTGGCTGCAGCCAAATTTAAAATTTGAAAGTTCTAATATAAATATTCGATTTTTAGATCAATCCTAAATCCTTACTTATCGCTATCAAATGCACATTATTGTTGGCTTTAAAGTACACTTTCAATTTGTTAATGCGTTTTTCTAAGCTGCTACTTCCGTTTGGCGCAATTCCAGAATCTTTGAACGCGATTGAAATTTCTTCTAGCGTAAGTCCTCTAGCTAAAGATTTCAATATTGAAATATCATACGATTCAATTTCAAAAAGTGTTTTGTCTCTTAACGTCAACGATAATTCATGCGAAATTTTTACCTCTTCAGCTTCATAAATACGTTTTACCGCAGTTTGAAGTTCCTGAATACTATCGCGACCCTTGCAGACATAAGCATCGATGCCCAAATTATTAAATAATGATTTAATTCTAAAAGATTTATCTTCAATAGAAAAAACTATCGCTTTTATAGTTGGTTGAATTTTTTTTACTGCTTCAATAAGTTCTTCGCCTGAAGTGAGTTGTTCTTTTCTATAGTCTATTTTAAAAGATAAATCCGTTATAATCAAATCATAAGGAACTCGATCATGCAGCGCTTTTTTTATTTGTAAAAAAGCATCGTCACAGTATTTGGCGTGACGAATTTCTGAGACAGAAATTTGTTTTAGCGCTTGAACAACTGCTATACTGATACTGTCTAAATCTTCGGCTACTAAAACTTTTTGGAACATAGAATCGAGAATTAAATTGGTATACTAAATTGTACTTTAAAACCTTTATTTGATTTAGTGTCAAAGTTAATTATTCCTTTTACAGCCAGAATACGGTTTTCCACATTTTGGAGTCCGTTTTTTGATTTTAATTGTTTTACTGTTGCTCCAACGCCGTTATCTATATAATCTATTTCTATTTTTTTTCCATTTTGATTAAAAGTCAGTACCGCTAAACTACATTGACTGTGTTTTTTCATGTTGACAAGTAATTCTTGGATAATGCGATAAAGTATAATTTTCACATTACTTTCCAACGCCGTCCAATTGATCAAATCCAATCCATTAGTAATTACGTTTACGTCTTGTGTAGTAAAACCGGTCATCATTTCTTTTAAATCGGATAGAAACAATAGGCCAGTTTCAACGGCGTTATTTTCCTGCGAAATATTTCGTGTTCTGGAGTAAATAGTGTCCAGACTGGAAATTAATATTTCTTTATTACGACTTGTCGATAAATCTTGAGCTTCTGCAAAAGCCATGGTTTGATAGACATCATTCGCTAACTCATCGTGAAGTTTTTTAGAAATCCGGATTTCAGTTTCATACGTTGCTTTTGTTTTTTCTCTTTTATTTTTAGCTAAAAGCAGGTAAGTGATAACAATGCCTATCACCAAGATGACTCCTACGATGAGATACATTAGTAGATTCTTCTTTCTTTGAAGCTCTAATTGAAGTATTTTCTGGGCCTTAAGTTTAAGATTTTCCTCCTTCTCTTTCGTGGAATCGTATTTAATTTTAGCAAATTGATTTTTGGCTTTCTGCCTTACTTTAGTTATGCTGTCATTAATGTGAATAAACGCCAAAGAATATTTTTTCAATTCATCTCCTGAATTGTTTCTTATTAAGCTAATTAATCTGTTGATCTACGCAGTATTGGATTTTACATTAGGATTGTTAAGCATCTTTTTTTCACAGGAATGAAGGATAAATAAAAGAAACAATGATAAAAAATAGACTAAGGGACGTAACTTTTTCAGAATCATTTTTTGAAGGTACAATTTTTAATTACAACATAAACGTGATTTGACTTTTATAAAATTAAAAGATATTTTCTTTATTTAGGGGCTTTACATACAAGATATCCCAGTCTTTCGAATGGGTTATAGAATCTAAGTGGAGTTTAAAATTAATCAGTAAGTATCTAAAATAGAGCTGATAAAACCTTTGTTTAAATTCGTTAAATACAGCTTTGACAGCTTCAAGACTTTTATAGCTATATCTGCAAGAGATTTAAAGTTCAGTTCAATCCCGTTATTCCGCTTGGTAAAAAGAATGCACAGCCACAGTTATTCCTAATATATACTATAAACAAAAGTGCGACATGCCTTTATAGTGCTGTAGTCAAAATTAATCAAAAAAAATCCCAGTCTTTCGACTAGGATTTTTAGAATCTGAAACAAGTTCAGATATAATAAGTAAGTAATATAAATTATGTTTATAAAACGTTTATTTTACTTTATTAAGTACTGCTTTGAAAGCTTCTGGGTGGTTCATTGCTAAATCGGCAAGAACTTTACGGTTCAATTCGATATTATGCTTTTTCACTTTACCCATGAATTGAGAATAAGACATTCCTTCTAATCTAGCTCCAGCGTTGATACGTTGAATCCACAAAGCACGGAAATTTCTTTTATTCACTTTTCTATCACGGTAAGCGTAGCACATTGCTTTCTCTACCGCGTTCTTAGCAACTGTCCAAACGTTTTTACGTCTACCAAAGAAACCTTTGGCTTGCTTCATTATTTTTTTTCTTCTTGCTCTTTTAGCAACTGAATTTACCGATCTTGGCATAATTTTATTGTTTTTTTGTAGCAGGCGGCTTGAATTGAATCAAAAGCACTTAATGGCCATACTCCAAGGTTATTTTAAATTGTTTTAACCTAAAGAATCTTTTCCTTTTTTTCTCCCTCTCCTTTGGGGAGGGTTGGGGTGGGGATTATATAATTCTTAATTGTTGTTTGATGCTTTTCATATCTGTTTTGTGAACCAGCGCTGAGTGTGTCAATGCTAATTTACGTTTTTTAGATTTTTTAGTCAAGATGTGACTTTTAAAAGCATGCTTTCTTTTAATCTTCCCAGAACCAGTAACTTTGAAACGTTTCTTGGCGCTAGATTTGGTTTTCATTTTAGGCATTTTTTCCTAGTGTTTTAATTTATTCTTACTTACTTATCGGCCTCCCCCAACCCCTCCGAAGGAGGGGAGGAAAGTATATATTGGTCCCATTTCCCCCTTTGGGGGTTAGGGGGCTTTTATTTCTTCTTCTTAGGAGCAATGAACATAATCATTCTCTTTCCTTCTAGTACTGGCATCGCTTCCACTTTTCCAAATTCCTCAAGATCAGTAGCTAATCTTAATAATAAGATTTGTCCTTGATCTTTATAGATAATTGAACGTCCTTTAAAGAATACAAATGCTTTTAATTTAGCACCTTCTTTTAAGAATTTCTCAGCGTTCTTTCTCTTAAATTCGTAATCATGCTCATCTGTTTGAGGTCCAAAACGGATTTCCTTAACAATAACTTGCGTAGACTTTGCCTTTAAGACTTTGTCACGTTTCTTTTGTTCGTATACAAATTTCTTATAATCCATGATCTTACAAACAGGCGGCTCGGCATTGGGTGAAATTTCCACCAAATCCAATTCAAATTGATCCGCTAGTCGTAAAGCTTCTGAAAGTTTAAAAACTCCAGGCTCTATGTTTTCTCCTACAAGTCTTACCTCTTGTATCCCACGAATAAGACCATTTATTCTATGGGCATCTTTTTTTTCTACGCGAGGTTGGTAACCTCTGTTGCTTCTTATTGCTATGACTTTATAATTTAAGTTAAACGGTAAATACTTTTAATGTCTTGTTGATTTCTTCGTTTACAATAGCAACAAATTGATCGATTGTAATTGTTATATTCCCTTTTCCTTCTTGACCGTGACGTCTTATAGAAATTGTTCCATTTTTCTCTTCTTCTTCACCTACAATTAGCATAAAAGGAATTTTTTGCATTTCTGCATCCCTGATTTTTTTGCCTATAGTCTCGTTTCTGTTATCAACGAGGGCGCGAATTTCGTGATTTTCTAGCAAATCTAAAACTTTTTTCGCATATATTTCATATTTTTCGCTTAAGGACAATATTATAGCCTGCTCAGGCATTAACCACAGTGGGAAATTTCCCGCCGTGTGCTCTAGCAAAATAGCAATAAAGCGTTCCATAGAGCCAAAAGGAGCTCTGTGAATCATTACTGGTCTGTGCAATTCATTATCAGATCCTTTGTAAGTCAAATCAAAACGTTCTGGTAAGTTGTAATCTACTTGAATAGTTCCAAGTTGCCATTGTCTTCCTAACGCATCTTTGACCATGAAATCTAGTTTCGGACCATAAAAAGCAGCTTCGCCGTACTCAATAACGGTATTTAATCCTTTATCTGCCGCAGCACTGATGATTGCATTCTCTGCTTTTTCCCAATTTTCGTCAGTTCCAATATACTTTTCTCTATTCTCTTTATCTCTTAACGAAATTTGAGCAGTGAAATTTTCGAAACCTAACGAGCCAAATACATAAAGCACTAAGTCAATAACTTTCTTGAATTCCTCATCCAATTGATCTGGAGTACAAAAAATATGCGCATCATCCTGCGTAAAACCGCGCACTCTAGTCAATCCGTGTAGTTCACCACTTTGTTCGTATCTATAAACAGTACCAAATTCAGCATAACGCTTTGGTAAATCTTTGTAAGACCACGGACGTACATTATAAATTTCGCAGTGATGCGGACAATTCATTGGTTTTAACAAAAATTCTTCTCCGTCATGCGGAGTGGTAATCGGTTGGAAACTATCTGCACCGTATTTTGCGTAGTGACCAGAAGTTACATATAATTCTTTTTGACCAATATGTGGCGTGATAACTTGCTCATAGCCTCCTTTTTTCTGTGCTTTTTTCAAAAATTGTTCTAAACGATCTCTTAATGCTGCACCTTTTGGCAACCATAAAGGTAATCCCGCACCAACTTTTGTTGAAAAAGCAAATAATTCAAGTTCTTTCCCAAGTTTTCTATGATCTCTTCGTTTGGCTTCTTCAAGAAGCGCTAAGTATTCTGTAAGGTCTTTTTGTTTTGGAAACGAAGTTCCGTAAACGCGTGTTAACTGCTTATTTTTTTCATCACCTCGCCAGTACGCACCTGCAACACTCATGATTTTCATCGCTTTGATGATTCCAGTGTTTGGAATATGACCGCCACGACACAAATCAGTAAACGTATCGTGATCACAAAAAGTGATCGTTCCGTCCTCAAGATTGGTAATCAATTCAGTTTTATAAACGTTGTCTTTGTAAAGTTCTAAAGCATCAGCTTTTGAAACAGGTCGCAATTTAAATTCATGTTTCCCTCTAGAAATTTCTAAAACACGATCTTCAATTTTTTTGAAATCGGCATCTGTAATTTTATGATCTTCAAAATCTACATCATAATAAAATCCGTTTGCAATTGCAGGACCAAGCGTTAATTTTATTCCAGGATACATATCCTCAAGAACCTGCGCCATTACATGCGAAGTAGAATG
Organism: Flavobacterium micromati; assembly: GCF_900129585.1. Taxonomy (GTDB): domain Bacteria; phylum Bacteroidota; class Bacteroidia; order Flavobacteriales; family Flavobacteriaceae; genus Flavobacterium; species Flavobacterium micromati. Next base: position 14,218 of record NZ_FQWF01000002.1, on the reverse strand, counting down.
CCAAAAAGCTTTTTTACCACCATCGTCATTCCATGTAAATAATATAAGATTTCCGTCCGTCGTCAATGGAGTTGTGGTCTCAACAGTTGTACCATCAAAAGTAGCCGAAATCACATTTCTAGCAAATCCTTCACTAATGCTTTTGGCAACATCCATAGGAGTTACATTTGCATCAAACTCTTTAACTGACCCGTCGGGTAAAGTAATCTTAATCATTTTTTAAATTTTATGAGTGCAAAGATAGATTATTAGAAAAACACAAGCAATTTTAAGGTAAGGTTTGTTTGTCTAAAGTTTCGGTGCATCAATAAAAATTTCTCACTACTGCATAATCGTAGAAAAAGTTTCAACAATAACGATTTAAGTAGGTAAATGGTGTAGTGCGGTATTGTTTCATAAATCTATTTTCTTCAATTCTTTGTAATTAGCATATAATCGGCGGAGTAAAGTGCCATATACTACTTTGTAAAAAAGCCAGAACAAACCAATAAACAGAATACTAGTTAGTAATAAGAAGCCTATCGTAATTAACATTGCAATATTGTTTGCCGCAATTTTATCTTTCACAAGCTCCATTTCAGGATTGTACACAAACGCAATTGTAAATGCAATTATGCAGGACAAAAGGACCATTCCTAAATTATACCAGACATAATACTGAACTGTTCTTCGAGTTTTTAAAATATCCTGCATCAACTTTTTAGTAGAAGTTGTAGCTGAAATTACAACGTAGTTTTTATAAAATAGATAAATAAAAACTATTATAATGGCATAGTTTACATAATTAAAAATATCAAAGTAGAGAATTAATTCAATATGATTTATTTCTTTTAAATAGTTATCAATATTAGAAAAAAGACTTAGAAAAGTCCAAAGTAAAACTTCTAAGATGCTAAAAATCAAAATCCACTTCACAATTGAAGATGATTTTCTATGAATCATTTTGTAAATATCATTTTCTGATACTTGCGCAAAAGAATTATCACTCTTTTGCCAATCTTTTTTAAGTAAATCCAGCTCTTTCATATTCCTAATGGATTTAATATTTTCTTTAATTTCCCTTTTATCCTATTCATTTTTACTCTTGCGTTAACCTCGCTAATCCCCAATGTTTCTGATATTTCGTGATAATCCTTGTCTTCTAAGTACATAAATATCAACGCTTTTTCAATATCATTTAATTGGTAAACCGCTTTGTACATTAATTTCAGTTTTTCTTCCTCTTCGTAATCATATTCCACATCATTAAGGAAATGTTGTCGCCCTTCAAATTCTACCGTATTGATCGAACGCTTCGTTTTGCGATATAGAGTAATCGCCGTGTTCAGTGCGACTCGATACGCCCAGGTAGAAAATTTACTATCGCCTCTAAATTTTGGAAACGCTTTCCACAACTGAATAGTAATTTCTTGAAACAAGTCCTTGTGAGCATCATCATCATTAGTATACAACCGACAAATCTTGTGGATTATATTCTGATTTTCCCGCAGCTGCTTTACAAAAGAATGTTCTAAACTATCACTCATACATACGTTAGTACTGGCATTGTTAATTTTGTTACAAAGTAGCGCTTTTTTTTTAGGAGCTCAAGTTATTCATCCATGACACGAGCTGTCCCGTTATTCGCTGTATCCTCGCTAAAAAGCGAGGGATGCCGCTGCTACCGGGGCTATTTTTCACGAGTAATTTTCAGAAGACTTTTTCCAAAAGGTAAAAATTGAGAAGTACTTAGTACTTAGTCTACAATCTGAAATGCTTTGCCAGTTCGCCGTCACTCGGGTCAGAAATCGTTAATCTTCAATCAAAAATCATTTTAAAAGTCCTTAGGTTTTAGTGCTTAGTCTTTAGTCCAAAATCTGCAATGCTTCGCCAGTTGGCTATCGCTCAGATCAGAAATCAAAAATCGTTAATCTTCAATCAAAAATCATTTCAATAGTCCTTAGTCTACAATCTGCAATGCTGCGCCAGTTCACTATCGCTAAGATCAGAAATCAGAAATCATTAATCTTCAATCAAAAATCATTTTAAAAGTTCTTAGTACTTAGTCTACAATCTGAAATGCTTTGCCAGTTCGCTATCGCTCAGATCAGAAATCAAAAATCGTTAATCTTCAATCAAAAATCATTTTAAAAGTAATTAGTACTTAGTCTACAATCTGAAATGCTTTGCCAGTTCGCCGTCACTCGGGTCAGAAATCGTTAATCTTCAATCAAAAATCATTTTAAAAGTCCTTAGGTTTTTAGTGCTTAGTCTTTAGTCCAAAATCTGCAATGCCGCGCCAGTTCACTGTAGCTCAGATCAGAAATCAAAAATCGTTAATCTTCAATCAAAAATCATTTCAATAGTCCTTAGTCCAAAATCTGCAATGCTTCGCCAGTTCGCTATCGCTCAGATCAGAAATCAGAAATCGTTAATCTTCAATCAAAAATCATTTTAAAAGTCCTTAGGTTTTAGTGCTTAGTCTTTAGTCCAAAATCTGCAATGCCGCGCCAGTTCACTGTCGCTCAGGTCAGAAATCAAAAATCGTTAATCTTCAATCAAAAATCATTTCAATAGTCCTTAGTCCAAAATCTGCAATGCTGCGCCAATTCGCTATCGCTCAGATCAGAAATCGTTAATCTTCAATCAAAAATCATTTCAAAAGTTCTTAGTACTTAGTCTACAATCTGAAATGCTTTGCCAGTTCGCCGTCACTCGGGTCAGAAATCGTTAATCTTCAATCAAAAATCATTTTAAAAGTCCTTAGGTTTTTAGTGCTTAGTCTTTAGTCCAAAATCTGCAATGCTTCGCCAGTTCGCTATCGCTCAGATCAGAAATCAAAAATCGTTAATCTTCAATCAAAAATCATTTCAATAGTCCTTAGTCCAAAATCTGCAATGCTTCGCCAGTTCGCTATCGCTCAGATCAGAAATCAAAAATCGTTAATCTACAATCAAAAATCATTTTAAGAGTTGTTAGATTTTTAGTCCTTAGTCTTTAGTCCTTAGTCCAAAATCTGAAATGCTTCGCCACTTCACTGTAGCTCAGATCAGAAATCAGAAATCAAAAATCGTTAATCTTCAATCAAAAATCATTTCAAAAGTCCTTAGTCCAAAATATGCAAGAATTATAGTCGAGTATCGGCTCCCTTCTCCTTCGAAGAGGCTCTGGGAGAGAGGATTTTATAACTCCCTTCCTTTATAATAATTCACCATTAAATCTACGTATTTGCTGTAACTTTCTAAACCATCTTTTTGTTGGTTCATTTTAAGGAATTGGTCATAAAAAGCATGGAAGCCTTTATCAATAATTGTGTCGTATTGTTTCCAAAAATCTTGACTTTCTTTGTAGTTTTTTAAGATTCCAGGATTGATCGTTTTTAATAATTCATTGTAAATTTTTTCGTCTCTAGCATACCAATTACCTAAGCAATAACGCAAAGCGGTGCTGTAACCAGAATACTGAATGTATTGATCCTCATTACTTACAGAAGCTAGAAATCCTATAAAATTACATTCACTTTCACTAGCAAAACCTATTTGATGTGCCATTTCATGATTAGTCGTCATAGGGAAACTGTACATAGGTCCCAAATAATTTACTTGGGCTTCAATTGTAAACGGATTCAAATAACCCCCAAAACCCATATAAGTCAACGGTAAACTAAAAAATGATTTCTTGATACTTGGATTATTATATTCAAAAAACGGATGTTGGTTTGAAAGTGTCTTATATCCATTCAAGTTCATTGTGAAAACTTGTTCTTGTGAGTAAGGAACAATTACTTTCAGACTGTCATTTTTTGTTATTAAATTTTGAAGAGCATTAGTTTTTGCAATTATTTTTTTGGTAAAAGTCAAAAGATCAGCATCAGAATAATCGCGTTCGATATTCATTTTTTCAAATAACGGTTGGCGGTAATAATTAAAACCCCAAAGTAGATGAAAACAAAAATAGAAAACTGAAATGAAACTTAAAACTGCCAAAACATTATCTTTCCAATCTAATTTCCACGTTTTTCTTTTTGTAAAAAGCCATTTAATGCCAAGAATAATCAAAACAAAATAAAACATGTCACCAACTGAAAAAGGAATTTTTCCTAATACAATTCTGGAAAAATTAGAAATAATAGGGTAAAGGCCGTTGCTGTAATAAAGTTCTACCTGCAAAGGAAAGTAAGGGAGAATTTGTAAAGCAATTATTTGAAAAACTAAGAATAAAGGGAGAATGTATTTGCGCTGCATTATTTCTAATTTGGTTATAAAATTAGTATAAATAGACAACTAGCATTTCTTTTTATGTAAATTTATAATATAAAATAATTTTTATGGAATTTATCACAGACAGAATTACTGTTGATTCTGAAATTTGCAACGGAAAACCTATTATCCGTAACAAACTGATCACTGTGCAGACTATTTTAGAATTTTTGAGTGTTGGCGAATCGCAGGAGGAAATATTACATCAATATCCGTCATTAGAAAAAGAAGATATTTATGCTTGCCTAAAATTTGCGTGTGACTTAATGAAAAGAAATTTTACAATCAAAACTTTCGCGTAATGCCAAGTTTCCTGATTGACGTAAATCTTCCCTATTATTTTTCTATCTGGAACACTGATGAATTCATACATCAAAAAGACATCAATGACGAATGGTCAGATGAAAAAATATGGAATTATGCAAAAGAAAATAATCTCACAATAATATCAAAAGATTCTGATTTTTCTAATAAAATAATCATGAGTTCGCCTCCTCCAAAAGTGCTTCATATTCGATTTGGGAACATGAAATGAGCATTACCTAGATTTGGTTGCAAATACCGATAAAGATATGCGAATTCCATATTCCAATAAAAAACAAATAGTATCTACAAATGAAAATGAATCAATATTACAATGCAATTTCTAAACTCTGGGACGATGTTGTCGAAATGAATGAGGGACATAAATTAGTAAATGTGTTCCAAGATAGAATCGAAGGAATTCAATAAATAATCAAAGCTAAATACAAATTTTATTTCTAAATATTATTCGTAGATCTGTTCTCTTTTCTTATAATATTTTCTATTTCCAGTTCTCGCGTGAAGGGGAGAAGCAAACTACCGAAGTAGTGTGTATCACCTGACAGCACTATAGAAAGGGGCTTTGTATTTACAAAAATAGGAAGCCCCTTTTTATTGTGGTGGCACGCCCAAATGATTTCGCGAATTTTAAATGATAATTAACTTTGTAAAGGGAAAAACGATTTTAAACTTTGTAACTTTGGAAACTTAAATTGTTCAACATCAAACAAACATAAATGAGTCAAGAAATAAGAAATTTAGAGCCAAAAGCGCTTTGGAATAAGTTTGCCGATTTGAATGCCGTTCCACGTCCTTCTAAAAAGGAAGACCGAGTAATTGCGTTCATAAAAAACTTTGGCGAAAGCCTGGGATTAGAAACTTTTGAAGATGAAATACGCAATGTAATTATCCGTAAACCCGCTACGGCAGGCATGGAAAATCGCAAAGCAATTGTGCTTCAAGGGCATTTAGATATGGTGCATCAAAAAAATGCGGATACTGTTTTTGATTTTGACACCACTGGAATTGATATGTATGTGGATGGCGACTGGGTTCGTGCTCGAGGAACTACGCTTGGTGCTGATAACGGTCTTGGCGTTGCTGCGATTATGGCAATTTTAGAAAGTACTAACATTCCGCATCCTGCTATAGAAGCTTTGTTTACTATTGATGAAGAAACAGGAATGACTGGAGCTTTGAACTTAAAAGGTGGTGTTCTTCAAGGTCAGATTTTATTGAACATGGACACTGAGGAAGATGACGAAATTGACGTAGGTTGCGCAGGAGGTATTGATGTAACAGCAACTGCTGAGTACGATGAAGAGGAAACCCCAGAAGGTTCTGTGGGATATACAATTACGGTAAAAGGTTTGAATGGCGGTCATTCAGGAATGGATATTCACAAAGGTTTGGGTAATGCTAACAAGATTATGAACCGATTGTTATTTGATGGTTTTGATAATTTTGGACTGCAAATCTCAGAGATTATTGGGGGAAGTTTGCGTAACGCGATTCCGCGCGAAAGCTCGGCCAAAGTCATCATTGCCGAAGTATATGACGAAGCCTTTGTTTTTGACATGCAGCAAATTGTAAACGAAATCAAAACGGAGTTTAAAACAACGGAACCTAATTTAGAAGTGGTTTTTGAGAAAATGGATGTTACTCCAGCCAAAGTAATGCCGTCAATTGCACAATTTTACTTTGTGAGATCGATGTACACTGCTCATAATGGCGTTTACAGAATGAGTGCTGATTTTGATGATCTTGTAGAAACTTCTAATAATATTGCTAAAGTAATTTTGGGTCAAGGACAACTTTCGGTTCAATGTCTAACGCGTTCTTCGGTTGAGACTTCTAAGTTTGATTTGGCTAACGCCTTGCGTTCTGCTTTTGAATTAATGGGTTGCGAAGTAGAATTTTCAGGATCGTATCCCGGCTGGACGCCTAATTCAGAGTCGGAGATATTAGATGTTTTAGTTCCAATTTATGAAAAACAAAACGGCGAGAAACCAAAAGTGGTGGCTTGTCACGCTGGATTGGAATGTGGGATTCTAGGAACTAATTATCCTGATATGGATATGATTTCTTTTGGACCAACAATACACGGAGCCCACTCTCCAGATGAAAGAGCGAGCATTTCATCTTCTCAAAAATTTTGGAAATTTGTTCTGGAAATTTTGGCGAATATTCCAGTGAAATAAATCATTTAATTATAAAAAAAGGCAAAATTAATTTTCGTAAGAATTTTAATTTTGCCTTTTTTTATTTCTAATTTCTAAAAAAATCTCGCAGTAGTTTTTTGCTTCCCACCACCCACAATATATCATGTTTTTCTAAGATCATATTGGATTCGGGATTTAACATACGTTTTCCTCTTCGTTCAATTCCCACAATCAAACCATTTGTTTTTTCACGCAATTGTGAATCTTTAATAGTTGCACCAATAAATTCTTCCTCTTTTAGTTCTAATTGTTTTAAAATGATATCAGTCTCAATTACCTCAGGATTTTGAATTTCATTTTTATGCAAGTAAGAGTCAAATTCTTTCACTTGGTTATCCGTTCCAATGATACAAATCTCATCTCCTGGGAACAAACGCTCGTTTTTATTTGGAATATTAATGGTGAATTCCCCTCTTTTGATAAATGCAATATTGACACCTAATTCTTCTCTAATACGCAACTCACTTAATGTTTTACCGACTACATTTGAAGCTGCAGCAATCTCAAAAGTTGACATGTGACCTTCCCAAGGCGTTAAATCACTTCTGCTTCTAACTCCTTTTTTAACCTCTCGCGCATTAAGATTTTTTAAAAAGTGATCTTCAATTTTGTGATATTGCGCATTTAATCTTTTTGGAAAAACTAAATATACTATTACAGCCACAATTAAGGCTATAATGGCAATTATTGGAGAGAAAAATATATTAAGTAAAAATCCGATATAAAACAATGTAAGTACAATTCGCATCAAAATCATCATCAAAATAGGACCGCGGTATTTGCGCTCTTCTCTCAAAATCGCGACTTCGTTTACAGCAACTCGCCGCAGTGATAGTGCCCAGAGAAATGGAGATAATATTACAAGTGTTATAAGAGCCGCGATTAAGTTTCCAAATTTAGATCCTTGCACTAATGGCGAAATAAATTGCGAGGAAAGTAAAATTACGGCAACAATTATAACGGAGTGGATAATTACTTGCGTTAGAAAAGCTTGAAAAACTATTTGCCAATTAGATACTAGTTTGATCGACTGCGCATTAGCACTGTACCGTTCAATTCTTTTTGTCCATTTACGTGGTAGTTTTTTCTCCAAATATTCTGAAAAAGGCGTTGCAAATTTAACCATAAATGGCGTTGTAAACGTAGTAACCGCCGAAACTGCTACAACAATAGGATATAAATAATCACTCGTTACATTGAGTGTCATTCCTAAAGTAGCAATGATAAAAGAAAATTCTCCAATTTGCGATAAGCTCATACCAGTTTGGACAGATTGCTTTAATGGCTGGCCAGATAGCAAGGCGCCAATAGTAGAGCTAATGGACTGTCCAAAAATTACGACTAGCGTTAATATACCAACGGGTAAAGCGTATTCATAAAGCGTATCAGGATTGATAAGCATTCCAACAGAAACAAAAAAGACGGCGCCAAATAAATCTTTTACTGGTTTTACTAAATGTTCAATATGCTCGGCTTGCGTGGTTTCGGCAATGATAGAACCCATTATAAAAGCACCTAATGCAGGAGAAAAGCCAACATTAGCAGCTAGAATAACCATCATTAAGCATAAAGCTAATGAAACAATTAGTAACATTTCATCGGTTAAAAGACTTTTTGCTTTCTTGAGTAACGTTGGAATAAAAAAGATACCGCCAACAAACCAAATAGTTAAGAAAAAAATTAATTTTAAAACAGAAAACAATAATTCTGTTCCAGAAAACTGCTGACTCACAGCAATTGTAGAAAGTAAAACCATCATCAAGATCGCGACTACATCTTGTACAATAAGGGATCCAAGAACTATTCCAGCAAATTTTTGAGTTTTTACTCCCAGTTCTTCAAAGGTTTTCAATATAATTGTAGTTGAAGATATAGATAGAATAACCCCCAGAAAAATACTGTCCATAGATTTCCAGCCCATCCACATACCAGCTTGATAGCCTAAAGCAACCATTGTTATAATTTGGGTAATAGCAGTAATAGAGGCGGTTCCACCTACTTTCATTAGCTTTTTAAAGCTAAATTCAAGTCCCAAACTAAATAATAAAAATATCACCCCAATTTCTGCCCAAACTTCAACACTTTTAATATCTTTAATAGAAGGGAAAAAGTCAAAATGGTTTCCAGCTAAAAATCCAGCAATTAAATAACCAAGCACAAGCGGTTGCTTAATTTTTTTAAATAATAAAACTGCAACCGCAGCGGTCATTAGGATTAATCCTAAATCTCGTATTAGAGGCTGTAAGTGGTGCGATACGTTTACTACTGCTTCAACTGTGTCCATAAAAATTTATATGTGGATAGTGATTTTACGTTTTTTGGTAAGATAAATATTTTTTTTTATAAATTATAATTTTTCTAATGCTGCCTACCTATAATTAAAAGCTAAAAAAAAATCCCATTGAAAAGAATGATTTAATCTCGTCAATGGGAAATGGATTGTTTTATTTAACTTTTTCTATATTCCCAAAAAATTACTTGGTGTAATTTGCATTAATTCGTTTTTAATTTCATCAGAAACAGTGAGTGTTGCGATAAATCCGTGAATTGCTTTTTTGTCAATCGCCTCATTAGTTCTTGTCAATCCTTTCAATGCTTCATAAGGATTAGGGTATGCTTCTCGTCTCAATATGGTTTGAATAGCTTCTGCAACCACAGCCCAGTTTTTCTCTAAATCTTCATGGAACTTAGATTCGTTCAATAGCAATTTATTCAATCCTTTCAATGTCGCTTCAAAAGCGACAATCGTATGACCTATTGGAACTCCAATATTTCTTAAAACGGTACTGTCAGTCAAATCACGTTGCAATCTTGAGATTGGCAATTTAGCCGACAAATGTTCGAAAATTGCATTTGCAATTCCTAAGTTTCCCTCTGAATTTTCAAAATCAATTGGGTTTACTTTATGCGGCATTGCCGACGATCCTATTTCTCCCGCTTTTATTTTTTGTTTGAAATATTCCATTGAAACATACGTCCAAATATCTCTGTCTAGATCTATAATGATACTGTTTATTCTTTTTAAAGCATCAAAAAAGGCAGCAAAATGATCGTAATGTTCAATTTGTGTCGTAGGGAACGAGTGATGTAAACCTAGGTTTTCTTCAACAAATTTGCCTCCAAATTTTCTCCAGTCAATCTGAGGATAGGCCACGTGATGTGCATTGTAATTTCCAGTTGCACCACCAAATTTAGCCGCAAACGGAATGTTGAACAACAAACGCATTTGCTCCTCTAAACGTTCTACAAAAACACCTATTTCTTTACCCAATCGAGTAGGCGAAGCTGGCTGTCCGTGCGTACGCGCTAGCATCGGAATGTCTCTCCATTCCACACTTAAATCTTTTAGTTTAGAAGTTAATGTGATCAATGATGGCATATACACTTTCTCAAAAGCTTCTTTTGTCGAAAGCGGAATCGCCGTATTATTTATGTCTTGAGAGGTCAGTCCAAAATGGATAAACTCTTTATATTGTGATAAACCTAAAGTTTCAAATTTTTCTTTGATAAAATATTCAACTGCTTTTACATCGTGATTGGTTACTTTTTCGGTTTCTTTGATCCAAAGCGCATCTTCAGTGGAGAAATTTTTATAAATGTTACGTAAACTTTCAAATAAATCAGCATTAACTGACGTCAGTTGAGGTAAAGGTATTTCGCACAAAGCAATAAAATATTCAATTTCAACCAGCACGCGGTATTTTATTAAAGCCTCTTCAGAGAAAAATGGAGCCAGCGACATAGTCTTGTTTCTATACCGTCCGTCAATAGGCGAGATAGCATTCAATTCGTTTAAAGTAGTCATTGTTTTGTTGTTTGTTCGAAAGTCGCAAATATAAGCAGAACTTAGAAATTAGCAGTACTATTTGAGACATTTGACTGGAATTAAAAGGTATGTTGACAGCAACTACAGTTTTTAACGATGTGATAGCAGCTTGTTTCTCATGATTTCGACTCCTGTTGAAGCCATTTCAGCAATTACTTCTAATGGATTTTTAAGATTCGGAATCTGAATAGGCTTTGGATCAATGTAAAAAATGGGTGTTTCTCTTGGTGTATAATCTATTAATCCGGCCGCAGGATAAACTTGTAGGGAAGTTCCAATTACCGCAAAATAATCGGCGTTTTGAGTTAGTTGCAATGCTTCTTCCAGAGCCGGAACCTCTTCTCCAAACCATACAATATGAGGTCGCAATTGGTTTTTGTCTTTGTCAAAATCTCCAAAATTCAAATCATCCTGCCAGTCTAAAATATAATTCATATCCACAGAACTTCTCACTTTCAATAATTCTCCATGCAAATGCAACACATTCGTACTTCCAGCGCGCTCGTGCAAGTCATCTACATTTTGAGTGATAACGTAAACCTCAAATTCATTTTCTAACTCAGCTAAAATTTGATGAGCACGATTAGGAAACACTTCTTTGAGTTGCCTGCGCCTTTGATTGTAAAAATCTAAAACTAAAGCAGGATTTTTATGCCAACCCTCAGGCGTCGCCACATCAAGAACGTTGTGACCCTCCCAGAGTCCGTCGCTGTCACGAAAGGTTTTGATACCACTTTCCGCACTAATTCCGGCACCTGTCAAAACTACTAATTTCTTTTTCATATCTTTTTTGTTTGGGCGTGTTCGCAAAAGCGACCGGGCTTTCGGCTTTATCTTTTTCAGGCTGAAAAAAGCCTAAAAAAGGATATCGCCTCTATCCCTCACGCAAATCCCGTAAATAATCAAAATTCCGTTTCTATTCTACAGTATAAAACGAAGAGTAGTTAAAACTGAAGTTATCCTTTTTGTTTGGGCGTGTTCGCAAAAGCGACCGGGCTTTCGGCTTTATCTTTTTTGGGCTAAAACGCCCTAAAAAGGATATCGCCTCAATCCCTCACGCAAATCCCGTAAATAATCAAAATTCCGTTTCTAGTCAAAAGTAACAATTAAGGGTATCAGAAACCAATTCTAAAGTGATAAAGCTACTCTTTTTTACTATTTTTGCAAAAAAAATATTCTATAATGGTTGACATCGAGTACCTTACTTTTCTTGAAAACATTTTAACAGACAACCGAAAAGAAAAATTTCTAAAAGTGCTGGAAAATAGAACGAAGCATTTTACAATTGTTGTGGAAGATATTTTCCAAATGCACAATACAACTCATTAATAAAGAGTTTAAACAGTATGGAATTGAGTTTAAAAAACTGTCACTGGTGTTAAAACTATTTAGTATTTTTGGTTTGCCAAAAATGAGAAAATTATGAATAAATACTTTCTGCTTTTTATAATTTTAAGTTCCTCATTTTGCTTCGCTCAAAAAGTTGATTTTAAATCTAGATTTTCTAGCAATAATGAAAGTTATTTAAACGAAAAAGCTAATTATTTTGAAACTAAAAAGGTTTCTGTAAATAGTTACAGTCAGGAAAGTCGATATTCAATTTATAATCCGAAACCTGGATTTAATGCTACCAAAATAGTTTCAAAACATTTTTATTCTTTTACAAATACAGCAAATCTACTTGGAAACGAAATGAAAAATATAGAGCAAGAGCCAATTTTTCCCGAATTTGAACAAGAAAGTTTAGGAGAGAAAATCATCTCTACTTTTATTACTTCGATTTTAGAGTAGTGAATTTGGACTTTTTGCTATTTTTGCAAAAAAAATATTCTATAATGGTTGACATCGAGTACCTTACTTTTCTTGAAAACATTTTAACAGACAATCGAAAAGAAAAATTTCTAAAAGTGCTGGAAAATAGAACAAAGCATTTTACAATTGTTGTGGAAGATATTTTCCAAATGCACAATACAAGCGCGGTGATGCGCAGTTGCGAAATCTTTGGTATTCAAGAATTAAATGTGATTGAGCAACGCTATGGAAAAAGCATTGATAAGGAGATTGCAATGGGCGCCCAAAAATGGGTTGATATCAACACATTTAATTCCATTACAAATTGTATCGACACCATAAAAGCGCAAGGCTACCAAATCATTGCAACAACGCCGCACTCAACGGATTGCTCGATGGAAGATTTTGATATCACAAAACCAAGTGCTTTGTTTTTTGGCACAGAAAGAGACGGATTGTCTGAAGAAATTTTAGAACGTGCCGATGGTTTTCTCAAAATCCCAATGGTTGGCTTTACAGAAAGCTTAAATATTTCGGTTTCTGCAGCGATCATTATTCAAAATTTGACAAACCGTTTGCGCAGTTCAAACATCAACTGGCATCTATCCGAAGATGAAATTTTAGAAAAACGTTTGGCTTGGGCAAAGAATTCAATCAAAGATATAAAGCGTATTGAAGAGCGGTATTTTTTAGAGAATTAGAATTTAACTTCGCTTACTAATTTTATGTCGCTTATATTATTTGGGTTTAGTTCGTAACAAAATACTCCTGTGTCGCCCACAGCAAATAAAGTATTGTCTCTTACTATCACATCAAAGCAATTATTCCGTATTGAATTTACTAATATTGGCTCAGCTGGATTAGTAATATCGAAGATTTTTATCACATCATCGCAAACCAATAAATATTTAGAAGTAAAAAAACCAATTCCCCGAGGTTGAGTAAGTGTTCTACTGTGAATTAATTTGGGTTTTGTTAAATCTTTAGTATCATAAACTTGTAGGACATTTATATTATTTCCACATGTTGCATTAGAGCTTAAAGTTACGTAAGAGTGCGTAGTATTCGCAATTACTGGATCACAAGCTGTAAAATGTTGCACTGCTGACAATTTAATTGGATTTTCTGGATTTTTTATCGAATAGATAAACATTCCGCTTCTAGCTCCGATGAAAAGATTATCGCCGAAAGAAAATAAGGTTTCAATATCGAAACCTATTTGGACTTCATTGACTTTTACAGGTTTTTCACCATCTATTAAAGAAAAAACATTAAGTTTCATTTGATCCACTCCGTACAGATAATTTCCTTTGATAGCAAATACGGCAAGTGATCCACCTTGACCTACATCGCCGTTTGAAGCGGTATCACCGTCCGAGCAGCCTAGTAAAACTGCTAATACTAAAAAAGATAAAATTTTTCTCATTGCTTATTTAATTAAAGTCCAGTCAATTATTACCTGATTATCTTTAGTGTATTCAGATTGTCCGTTTGGAGCCTGCTTTTGCGGAAAAACGTTCTTATTTCTGTTAGTAACCGTAAACTTCTTTGTAGTGATATTGTAGGTAGCAGTAACTAAATCGACTGCTTGATTAATATAAATAGTGTTGTCTCTAATAGCTAAGTCGGTAGCTCCGGGAACATTTATAAAATTAGTACGGACTGGACTTTTTGGATTAGAATAGTCGTAAACATGAAATCCTTTATTCACATCGTTTACAAACATCAAATTGTCTTTTATGTTTAAGTACATGACAAAAAACTGAACATATTGTTTTCTAATGAATTAAATCCCGTTAAAAGGAATTTGGATAAATAATCTAATCCATATTTGAATA
>NZ_FQWF01000003.1 GCF_900129585.1 Flavobacterium micromati | reverse complement strand
ATTTGTCTAAGAACTTGCCCCAGCAAAGCGGGTGGCAAAGGTAATTACTTCTTTTATATCTGGCAAATCTTTTTTTAAATCTTTCAACCTAATTTAGTTTCGCTTTTCAATAATGTAGTAAGAACGTCTGCGTTGTTGCGGGTGCAAAAGTAGTGCGTTTATTGGCTTCTACAAGCTTTTTATTTGATTATTTTAAATGTTTTTTTTAATGCGTTGGTGTTGTGCGTGTTGCCGTTTGTTTGTTTTTGAAAACCAAGTTTTGTTTTTAACTCCCCTGCCCTAGCCGTGGTAGTAGTGGAAATCCTCGAGCGTATTTGCCCATTTTTTCCTGCTTATAAAAGAGCGACTAAAAGAAGCTCCTTTTATAAGGGTAGAAAAATAGGCAAATAAGCGAGAGATTGAAACGGATAACGCGAAGAGGCTGCAGAGGATTTAAACTTTAATCATCGCGTTTGCAATCCCACGGTTAAAACCGTGGGGTATGGGCGTTGATCGTATGTTATTGCCACCGTTGAAACCGTGGGGTATGGTTGGGAAAGGATAAATGAAAATATTACAGCTATCATCGACGATAGGTTGATGAAAATGCCACGGTTGAAACCGTGGGGTGTGTTTGGGTGGTGATCGAAATCTTACGGTCGCAACCGTGGGGTTTGGATGGGAATTAAATTAAAATATTATGGTTAAAATCGCAGGTACAGGTTGATGAAAATCTAAGATTTACAAACGTGAAATATGTTGGGAAATTATGTAGAAAGCCCAAGCAATAAATGTTTAATTCGTTTTTTGAGCTTTGGACAACCAAGATTCATTGAGATTTTCATAATCAATAATGAATGCAGGTTTCTGGTTTTGTAATCTACCCGATTCAAAGGCCCGTACTAAAATGGTTTCAATCAAATAATCCTCATTTATATCGTATGGAGAATATTTTGTCTTCAAGTTTATGTCAAACATACTCGCGGCTGTGTTAGACCAAAAAGCTTTCCAACCGCTTTTAAGACTTTTAACTAAAGCAAAAGTAGTGCTCCCAGTCTGACGGTGGATAAGTTTTACCAAAATTCTCCCTTGGCTTCTCGACAATTTTTTCAATTTGGCTTCAAATTCATTGTTTAAATAATTTTCAATAATGCTGAAATATTTCTTTTTCTCTCTGTTGGTTTTAAGATTTGACATTCCCTTGTTTAAATTTACTAATCGCTCAGAAGCCAGTTTTGCATAGGGATAAGTTACATATACCCGATTTTGAAGAATCAAAAATTGCTTTCTCGCTTCAGGATCCATTTTTTCTTTTGACACTAATATCTCTGGCAGCTGAATAGTGTCATTTAAAATATAATTTTCATCTAATTCAAAGTCTATTTTTGTAGTATCTTGGGGGATAACCTGAGCATTAATTGAGAAAATACTAAAAAGAAAAAAGATAAAGAATTTAATTAACTTCATAAAGCAAATATTTATTGTCAAAATTATACAATATCTACTCAACTGTGATGCCAAATTTATAATTTAAATTAAAAAAAATAAAATTTCTGTCGTTAAGAAATTAGATTTAACCGGTTTTGACTAAAATAGTGAAACAATTTTTTATACTAACGCTTTTTAGTTGTTTTAAATTAATTGATTAATATCAATTAGTAAATTGCAATCCATATAATTAAAGGACTGATGATGTTATTTTAAGTCAAAAAAAAGAGTTTAACTTTTAAAATACAAGTTTAACTCTTTTTTTAACAAGATATGATAAACGCTAAAGTCCTGCTACCACCAACCGATAATATTATATTTAACAATAGTGGCTTTTGGCCCATTACCATAAGCAACACCAATATCTCGAGCTGCTTTTATTATTGCATTTTTAAGGTCTATGTCATCCTGTTGTTCTTTCAATTGAAATTTCCAATCTCTCTGATCAATTTCTTTAACTCTTTGTGCAATCTTGTTTGATAATGCAAGTGCCTCTTTATAACAAGCAGCATTTGGATCAATTTGAACTAGAAATTGTCCCGCAATGTCAGCGCCGTATGTGTCTTGAGAGGCATTCCAATTTGTATTTGCTTCTTGTAATTTTATTTTACAATCTCTATCAATTTGTTTTTGATAAATTGGCCCTACGGCATCCATAGCTTTGTCATAACAACCTTTGCACACTTCAGGAACATTTGTTAATGTCGCAATAGCTTCGTCAAATTTATTTTGACTAGTTAGGGTTTGACCTTCTTTAATAATAAAGTCGCATTTACTATTGTAATATTCTATAATTTTTAATTTACCATTTTCTACAAAGCTTTGAATACTAATATTACTTGGACTAATTTTCTTTATTGCTGAAATATATGCTTTGGTTTCATTTTCACCAGCTCCTTTCACGATGATTGACGTACTTGAAAATTTAGTTCCTTCAATTCCATCACCAATAAATAATGTTACTTCCAAAACAAAAGCCGTCATTGCGGGAGCGGTTGGAGTCAAATCCTTACTAATCACATTTACATTAGTCGTAATAATAAACCTTTGATTATATGCCGATCCACCCATTCCGTTTTGCGTGACAATTTGGCTTAACTTATTTGCTAAAATACTTCGCGCTGCATCAGGCATTTTGTCTATTTGTTGCGGCACAAAAGCTGCTAAAGTAATTCTAGCAATGTCATTTGCACTTCCTTTCTCATTTTGAGCAAAAGAAAAACTGTAACACATTATAAGAATGTTCCATAAAATAATTTTCTTCATATCATTTGTTTGATTATATAATTATAGACTTTTACCTCCAATCACCATAACGACTTTTCCAGTTCCAATTGGATACGTAGAACAAGACAATTGATATGTTTTTTTCATATATTTTCTTAATTTTGTTCCAAAATCATCTGCACTAAAAGCTGTTCCCTCCGCGTCCCTTAGAGGTATCCTTACACTTGTTAACTGCATTAAAGTTGAAGTCTTTGGCCCCAAAGTAAAGGCTCCATTTACAGTGTTCGATTTAAACCATTTCTTTATATCATCAGATAATTCATCTCCATCCTCGTTGATTTCACTATTCAGTTTTTTAGTAGAATTTTCATAAACTTGAATTTCAACTGTGATTTCTCGACCTTTTGTAAACATATCTTCAAAATAGATCATTAATTGGGAATTAAAATTATCAATATGAGATAAAACAGCTGTTTCTAACATTACAGGTAACGATGCTCCAATCAATTCATTTCCAGTACCACTTGCTGCACCTGCGGGCTTGTTAGATCCAGCATCGACAGCTTTTAAAGAAAAAGTAACTGCTTTTTTTGGTCCTTTAGACTCAACAGACCATGATACATACAAAATCAAATGTGGTCGTGCTGTGTTTAATATTAAATCTTTATCTCCCTGTTGAACACTATTCCCATCTTCACTCGTTTCCATACTTTTTAGGGCATTTCCGTCTTGAATACTTTTTAATGTTTGAGACAAATTCTCAAGTGGATATCCTCTTTCCAACATTAATTTTTCGACATTAGTTATAACTTGACCTAGCTCAACATTTAACAACGCCGCAGAATAATCAGGTACCATTTTTTTTTCTCCTTGATTATCCACTTCCTTCATGTATCCGTTTGAGTTCATCCAGATATCATCGGGAAAAACCATTATAGACGGTTTGTTTATCGCTTGTGAAAACATTAATGTTGTTGACAATAAAAACATTACTTTAGTGATAACATTTTTTAAATATTTATTTTTCATTTTACAATTAAATTTTAAGTATTCCATCAGAAATCATTTTTTGTTTTAATTCTGTCCTTAATACACGAACTTCTAATCCATAGGTTACGCTTTTATCAACAGCCACTTTCAGTGACTTTAATTCCTTTTTGATAGAAATAAAATTATCATATTCACCCTTGTAGGCAAAAAATTTACTAAAGTAGGCTTCCTGTTTATTTTGTGCATTTACTTCTAATACTATTGGTATTAAATTACAACCTGATTTACCATCATTAATACCATAAAAAAGCACATCCCTGATTGCTATAATTTTAGCATTTTCCATAGCAGCCGCTCTATTACTGCCATTTCCCCATGCTATCAAAGATTGAGAACCATCTAATTCAATTCTAATACATTCGGTTTTTAATGGATAATTGCCTGCAGTTATTTTTGATGAATTACAACTTGAAAGCAAAAGTGATCCGCCAATTAAACCGTAAATCAGTTTTATACTAATTTTCATTTTTAATTATTTTAAATTAATTAAAACCTGCACCTAAAGACTTGATAATCCCTGCTTCCTCTAAGTCCTTTCTCAAGTTAGCAACATTTACTGAAACTATAACTCCTATTTTATATTCTTTTCCGACCTTCATTCTATCCTCTGCTGCAACGGCACCGTCAGTAGACATGGAAACAAACTTCATATACTTGCCACCATCAGCAAAAAAAGGTTTAAAAAAATCTTCTTTTTCTACTTCTAGATTTACATTGTTGGTTAATGGTTTCTGACCTGGGACAGACTGAGTACCTGTAAACCCTTTAAAAATAATACCGTGAACAGCATTTTTTTTGGCTTGATCAATTGCAACCTCAGGCTTTTTAGAATAGGACCATACTTTAATTAAATAGTTTCCTTGAGTGCCAGTCTGAACTGCATCAATTTCATAACGCCAATCTTCAGTTGCTTTATCTGCTTTTTTTTTAGCTTGTGCGGTACTCGATAATGTAAAACCAAAAATCATTAAAAACACAATTACAGTTTTCTTCAAAATATCTTTCATTTATTTATTTTTAATAGAAAAGAACCCTTTCAACCATAATTTGTGATTGAAAGGGCTCGCTAATTATTTTATTTGTTTAATAAGCATACCTGGATAAAACTTTTTCCCTCCAGAAAACGTGGTACGATCAATATTAGTTTTATTTTCAGTCTCAACGTTACCAGCAACAGGAACCAAGTTATCATCTGGATTAAAAGTGTTATCCCATACCGCATCTTTTTCAACTTTGATAGTTCCTACGCTTTTATATGTGATCAATCCTGTTTTAGGATCTTGATTCTGCTCAAGAACATCGAACTTTTCACCACCCTCTAAGCCTTCTTTTTTACCAATTTTAGCAGTAATTGGATCACCTGAGTAAAGCGGAGTTTTTGTTTTGAACACGTCATATTTTTTCTGAAGTTTAGCATATACGTTGTCAATGATCCGTACGGTAGAAAGTTCAATAATTTGATCTTCCGTTCTTTTTTCAGATAATGAAAATGTCACCAAACCAGTTGCGCTTTCTTCACCAACAAATTCTAGTTGAAACAAATCTGAAGTATCAAACGCAACTTTCTTTTTTGGATCTAGTGCAGTCTTATCTATCCAAAGATCTTTGTAAAAGGTATCAGAAGTAGTTTTATCCCACACTAACTTATATAAATATGATGTAGCCCAAATAGAGTAACCCTCTTTTGTTTTTTCATAAACAGCATCAATTCCTTTGTTCGCTTTATCTAAAAGCATTGCTGGAGTTTTTTGCGCGGCGACAATTTTTGCTGCATCTCTGATTGCTCGGGCTATTGGTTCATTAGCCACAAAATTAAATTTATTTATTACTATAAATGTATTGTCAATTAATGCTTCTCCAGCAGTTCTGAGAAGTGCTTCACCGTCAGACGAATTTTGAGCCGCCTTTGTTTCAAGAAATGAGGCGTTAAACACCCCTCTGTCCTCAACTAACTTAGAATCAAAACTTCCATCACCTTGTCTATCAAACCACTTAGCTACTAATTTGTTAGCGATTTTTTCTTTTTTAAGATACTTTTCAATTCTGAGTGGCATCTCTTTTGAAACGGAATCCATTTCTATTTCAAGTAAACCAGTGGCAAATGCACCAAGTTTTGAAGGTTTGTAAATAGAGGCCTTCTCTTCAGAGGTCAAAGGATAATTAATTGGATTGAAGGATTTTTGGCTTATTTGATGATCATTATACTTCTCAGGAAAAGGAGCATTATTAAATGCTTTAAGAACAATTTCCTTTTTGGGAAATTTATCCGATTCGATGACCATTGTATGTAAAGAACTTCTTCTAAATTTTAAATCTACAGGTTTGTCTTGTGCTTGAGCAACTGTTCCCGAGCTGATTATTAGTCCCCATACTAGTAAGTGTTTCTTCATTTTTGTAATTTCTTATTCTTTTTAAATACGTTCGTTTTTTAAAGTGGTTTCTGAACTCCACTTTTTCTTTATGGCTGTTAACAAGACAACTCTATCAATCTTTTATTTTAATGCCCTAAAATATGTTCCAGCCTACTATTTCTTTTTTTCTCTAAAATAATAGAATATTCACGATTAACCCCCACAACTAAACATCCCTGAGATCGCAGTGTCTTTATATTTGTCTCCTTTATATACTTCTACTATTGTAAATCTAAAATTACCTCGGGCCCATTTTGCTGGTAATTTAAAAGTTTGAACACCCATTACGTCTGCCAAATCTAAAATGCAAATGTCTTTTCCGTTCAAAGAAACCTTGAATTTTTTAACTCTTGAATTATTTTGCCATGCAGTTTTTGAAGACTGATATCCATTTAAAATTGATAACTCTCTTACATTGCCACCCAATATTTGCCAATTATTTATTTCTAAAAACTCGCCAATTCCGTAGTCAGAACTGCTTTCCACCCACGCGGTCGTAGGATCATCGTCACAAACATAACTGGCTAAATATTTACTTTTCCCCTGTGATGATAAAGTTGTAGAGGCTTTAACATTGCCTCTTTCAGGCCCCTCGCACATCTGATTGGGCATTGTCCATTGTTCAGCCGGACCATCATTAGATTCCACTGGTCTTAAACCCCAGGATACAAGTTTTTTACCATTTATTTTAGCATTTATCACTGGAAGCTGTCCATAACTGAACGAGCTAAATAGAATTGCTCCAAAAATTACTTTAAAATTTTTCATGTTTTCACTATTTTTTTGTGCTTATATAATTTTGCATCGCATTTCTTTTTAATTGTAAATTTTGCCTTTTATCTCGTTTATTGTATCCACATCAAAACTTTAATAATTAAATGTTTGGGGATTGAAAGTCTGAAAAATAGGTAATTTATTAATCGTCAACCGCTCTGTCGTTACTTTAGGTTTTATGTTTTCAACATCATATCGTTCAAAAGTTGTGATTTTTATTTTAGTAGATAAATTTGCATCTTGTTTTTCCAAATAACCATAACCATCAGAAGATGTACTGTTGTAACCTATCATCTCAAAACTGCCTTTCTGATATCTAAATTTATAATTATGTTGACCTCTTAGCAACTCATAATTTAAAATTAATATTCCTTTTTTAATTTCTAAATAAGGATAACTTTCAACTTCCGTTCTATTATCTGAGTAAGCCAAAAGGGAACTATTGTAGCATATTAATTTGTATTTGCCATCAGGTGTTCCAAAGAAAATAGCCGTTTTATAATCTCCATTTCTCGGATCTCTCTGAACTTTGACAATGTCTTTAATATTGTCCTTATTCAAATCTCCTTCAATTTTAGAAATAAATTTAGTAAACCTACTTTTTCACTATTTTAGATTGTGAATGACTACTAAATATTGCTAAAATTGCAATTAAAACAAATAACTTTTTCATACTTTATCTCCTATTAGTCTCCAAATTATATCAATTTTTAGAATACTTCTCGTCATTTTAAGTGGTTTTTGAACTCCACTTTTATCAGTAATTCTTAATTTTGTAAATGTATACTTTGGAATTTTATGAGTTTAATAGTTTTCCACATTGTGTGGAAACAAATATTTAATATCATCGAATCTGATCAAATTTTAACAAAACAGATTTTTTTAGTACCACAAAAAACTTTAATTTGTTAATCTCCAGATAAAACTCAGCAGGTTTTAATCCTAAATTTTTTTATTAGTTCTACCGAAAAATTTTCTTTACAAAAAGCATTATCAAGCAAATGAACAACTGTGTAAAATAACATAATCAGTAAATATTTTTTTACAAAGAACGTTTTATTATTATTCTTACACAATACCCACTTTTAGTGATATTTCAAAATAAAATTTGTGGATCTGAAGTCTCAGCCAACATAAAAAATTATAAAATAATTCTTTATTTTTGACTAGAGAAAAGATAATAAATATAACAGCAAAACGTATGGTAAAACAAAAATCCAAAAAAGATAGCAACTATTGTTAGTGGCTTTCTAAAATATTATTTTCACTATTGCCTTTGTAATAGCCTAGATTTTACTTATTAAAAATGACTAATGAAATATCAAAAACCATTTATTAACAATTAATACTATTTTAAAACAGGACGTTAAAATCACGATTAATTGAGTATATTATTACTTGAATTTATAATTTAGCAAAAAATAATTTTATGAGCACTAAATCAATATTAAAGAAGTCATCACTTGACTTTTTAGAAAACTATCTTAATAATGCGTCGCCAACTGGATATGAAAGTGAAGGGCAAAAATTATGGATGGATTATTTAAAACCTTATGTTGATACTTTTATCACGGATACGTACGGAACTGCCGTAGGAGTTATAAATCCAGACGCTCCATACAAAGTAGTAATAGAAGGTCATGCCGATGAAATTTCATGGTATGTAAACTATATTACTGACGATGGACTAATTTATGTAATTAGAAACGGCGGTTCGGATCACCAAATCGCACCTTCAAAACGCGTTAATATTCACACTAAAAACGGAATTGTAAAAGGTGTTTTTGGGTGGCCTGCCATTCATACTCGTAATCGGGCCAAGGAGGAAGTTGCCAAAGTAGATAATCTATTTATCGATATTGGTTGCGAAACTAAAGAGCAAGTTGATAAAATGGGTGTACATGTAGGTTGTGTAATTACTTACCCTGATGAATTCATGGTTTTAAACGAAAACAAATTTGTTTGTCGAGCCATTGACAACCGGATGGGTGGATTTATGATTGCCGAAGTAGCACGCTTATTGCACGAAAACAAAGTGAAATTGCCCTTCGGACTTTATATTACAAATTCTGTTCAGGAGGAAGTGGGACTCAGAGGTGCCGAAATGATTACCAAAACTATTAAACCAAATGTAGCAATTGTTACCGATGTTTGTCATGATTCTACTACTCCAATGATTGATAAAAAAATTGAAGGAGAAACAAAAATAGGAAAGGGTCCGGTAGTAACTTATGCACCAGCGGTACAAAATAATTTAAGAGAATTGATATTAGAAACGGCAATTGCTAAGGAAATACCTTTTCAGCGTTTAGCTTCTTCTCGTGTAACGGGAACTGATACTGATGCTTTTGCTTATAGCAATGGCGGCGTGGCTTCGGCTTTGATATCTCTTCCGCTACGTTACATGCACACAACTGTAGAAATGGTGCATCGTGATGATGTTGAAAATGTAATTAAATTGATTTATGAAACATTACTAAAATTAGAAAACGACGACACTTTTTCCTATTTTAAATAAATTTTACAATGAACAATTAACTTTAAGTTGGATATTTCAAATGAAAAATTCTAAAAAAAAACGCAATCATGTTATTGATTTGCGTTTTTTTGTTTAAATTCACTAAAACAGTTAGTAAAATGAAAACATCAGAGATTACACTAAATGACTATTTGTCTAAAATCCGTGAAGATAGGAAAGTGGCTTTTCTTAAACTTAGGGAAACAATTCTAGAAAATATTCCAAATGGTTTTATAGAACAAATTAGTTATGGGACAATTGGTTTTCTTGTTCCTCATTCTATTTATCCGAAAGGTTATCACTGCAATCCAAAACTACCTTTACCATTTATAAATATTGCTTCTCAAAAAAATTTTATTGCTCTATATCATTTAGGAATTTATAGTAATCCAGAACTTTTAAATTGGTTTGTTGCCGAATTTGCAAAACATAGTGATCAAAAATTAGACATGGGGAAAAGTTGTATTCGCTTTAAAAAAATTGATCAAATTCCATTTGATTTAATTGCAGAACTAACCCAAAAAATATCCGTTGATTATTGGATCGCTTGTTATGAATCACAATTTATTAAATTATCATACCCTGAGTAAGTTTAAAAAAAGAAAAACCGCAATTCTTGTTATTTTGAATTGCGGTTTTTTGTTTACTTCTTGAATTTTATTTGCTTTCTAAATACTCTATCACATTTTTTTCGATTCTTTCCTCTATATTAGAAATATCAGCTTTTATAAATTTCTCTCCAAGAATATTTTCATATAATTCGATATATCTGTCAGAAACTGTTTCAATGTATTTATCTGTCATCTCAGGAATTTGTTGTCCCTCTAGTCCTTGGAAACCATTTTCAATTAACCATCGGCGAACAAATTCTTTTGATAGTTGTTTTTGTTCTTCGCCTTTATCTTGTCTTTCTTGATATCCTTCAGCATAGAAATAACGCGAAGAGTCAGGAGTGTGAATTTCATCAATTAAAACTATTACACCTTCTTTAGTTTTTCCAAATTCGTACTTTGTATCTACTAGAATTAATCCTCGACTTGCTGCGATCTCCGTTCCCCTTTGATATAAATCTTTTGTAAATTTTTCCAAAACAACATAATTTTCTTCAGTGACAATTCCTTGAGATAAAATTTCCTCGCGAGAAATATCAGCATCATGGCTGCCATTAGCGGCTTTGGTTGTTGGTGTTATGATTGGTTCTGGAAATTTATCATTTTCCTTTAGATAATCAGGCATTTTTACACCACATATTTCTCTTTTACCCTGAGCGTATTCCCGCGCCGCATGACCAGAAAGATAACCGCGAATTACCATTTCAACTTTGAAAGGCTCGCACAAATGGCCAACAGCGACATTAGGATCAGGTGTTGCAACTAACCAGTTTGGTACAATATCCTCGGTCAGTTCCATAAACCTTGTCGCAATCTGGTTTAGGATTTGACCTTTATACGGAATCCCTTTTGGTAAAACAACGTCAAATGCCGAAAGTCTATCGGTGGCAACCATAACTAAAAGATTGTCGTCGATATTGTAAACTTCTCTTACTTTGCCTCTGTAAATTGATTTTTGATTGGGGAAATTAAAGTCGGTTGTCGTTATTGTACTATTCATTTTTCGTAGTTGTTGTGTTGTTGTTTTTGCAAAAATAGGTTGTTTTAAAACGCTACACAAAATTGTTTAGCATTATTCAGAAAGAACGAATCATCTTTTTCACCGCAGATTTACAGATTCTAATATACGTTAATACGCGCTGTCGAACGAATTTAATTTCTTTTTGTAAAGTATTTTAGCAAAAAGCTAATAAAATTAAAGTTACTACTAAGAAATCACCGAATCTGCGATATATCTACTTCTTTTTCCTGTCAAAATTAGGTTACTTTTTAAGCAGTGTACTATTAAATAAATCTAAGATTCGGCTATATTCATCAACCCAAGAATACGTTTCTTTAAAACCATGTGCTTCAACAGGGTATGCAGAAAGACTCCAGTTTTTCTTTCCTAATTCAATAAAACGTTGTGACATACGAACAATGTCTTTGTATTCTACATTATCATCTACCATTCCGTGAAGCATCAATAAATTTCCTTGCAAATTATCAGCAAAATATATAGGTGAACTTTTTTTGTACGCATCAGGATCGGTTTCAGGAAAATTAAGAATATTGCCCGTGTAGCCGTGATTGTAATGCGCCCAATCAGTCACGGAACGCAATGCAGCGCCAGATGCGAATTCTTTTGGAGTCGTTAACATTCCCATAAGTGTAATAAATCCTCCATACGATCCGCCATAAATTCCAACTCTTGAAGTGTCTATCCCGTGATTTTGAATAAGATAATTTTTACCATCAATTTGATCTGTTAAATCTTTGCCTCCCATGAAACGATAAATTCCTGTTCTAAAATTTCGTCCATAACCATCGCTACCTCGATAATCAATATCTAAAACAGTGTAGCCCAAATCAACTAATAAATTATGAAACATATACTCTCGGTGGTAACTGCTCCAATAATTATGAGCATTTTGTAAATAACCTGCACCATGAACAAAAAGAATTGCCGCTTTATTAGAATTACTAGATTCTGGTTTATACAATCGAGCATTCACCTTGGTTCCGTCTTGCCCTGTAAAACTAATTACTTCTGGCTCTCGCCACTTGTAGGACTTAAAACTTTCAGTTGTGGAAAATGTTATTTGGTTTAGATTTGGATTGTTTTTATTATCGCCAATATATAATTCCCATGGCTGATTTTTATATGAATATCGTACCAGCAAATTGCTTTCATCTGGAGACAAACTCACTTCATGAGCACCATCTTTTATTAAAAGTGGTTCTAAAATCAAAGTTGACAAGTTTAGTTTATAAAAGTTTCTGTTTCCAGCATGCGTTGTATTGGTTGTTAGGTAAAATGATTTTTTGTCTTTTGCCAAATTTACATCTCGCACCTCCCATTCTCCTCTGGTCAGTTGTGTTTTCTTTTTTGACTTTAAATTGTAAGTGTACAAATGAGAATATCCAGTTGCTTCTGATTGAAAATAAACAGTTTCATTATCACTTAGAAAACCTAGGGTTCCACGACCGAAAGAGCTAGAAGGAATTCCTGGGCCGCCAATCCATGCTTCATCGTGCTGATATTCTATTTCTTGAAAAGTGCCATTTTCTAAATTCAAAGTGACAATCCATCGATCTTTGTTATCTTGACTTCTAATTTCAGAAACAGCATAAGTTCCATTTTCATTATAAACAGGTTCTTGAACTACAATTAATTTATCTTTTTTCTCAGCTATTTTCGATTTTTCATATAATTCTAAATATTTTGGCACATCCTGAATATGGCTTAGCGTCGAAAAATTCACAAAAGAAACAGAGTCCTTTGCAACACTGTAGATACCAAATTTGGTTGGTATTAAATTTGTGATGGAGACTTTAGGTTTAGTATCTTCAATTTTATTGTAACCGTCAGCGGTGATGAAACGTTCCATCTTTTCACTTTTTCGTTCGAAATCTTCTGTTAATCTAAAGGTTATGTATTTCCCTTTTGGATCAACTTTCAGATTACTTAAATTGTCTTTTCCATAAAAATAAGATTTTGGGAAATCAGATTTTGTTATTTTTTCTTTAGCCAAATTCCATTTTTTTAACGCCTCTTGATCTCTTACAAATTGAAACAATTCTTGTTGCTGGGTTTTTAAAAACGACTCTTTTTCCTTTGCAACTTCGTCAGATTTTCCTTTTTTAAAATTTGTAAGTTGGATAATTGATCCCTCATTTGTGTTAAATTGAAATAAATTATCGTTTTGTCTAAAGTAAATTACTCCAGCATCAAAACCTATCTGTAAATTAGAAATAGGATTGCTTTGCTGGAACAACTTTTTGGATAAATTATTTTTAGGGAAATACGAGAATAATCTACCTTTATCGATGTAGTAAAATAAATCAGGATTAGACGTTTTTTTAAAATCCAATTTTGAAAAAGCCGCTTCAATAGGCGAAACAAGTTCAGGTTTTGTCATCCCTTTTTTCCAATAATACGTACTTGATGCTAAATCATTATTTGGATTCCAATCAAAATATACTTTTTGACCATCCACAGACCATCTTTCATTTTCTGGCTGTTCGCCAATAAATGAGTTGCCTTTCATTATTTCCTCTAACTTTAAGGATTGACTATTTACAACTATTGAAAAGAAAACACAAAAGGATAAGATTACTTTCTTGTACATATTTATTTTTTATTTTTTTTGATTTGGCTATTTGGTATCCTGAATTATTTTTTCAGAAAGATATTTAGCGACTCCATCTTCATCATTTGATAAAATAATTTCAAGATGCGGCAACTCATCCTTTAAACTTTGAGGCGCATTTCCCATTATTAATGCCTTTCCCGTTGCTTTTAACATTTTTTCGTCGTTAAATCCATCGCCAAAAGAAATGGACTGCTGAAAAGTAAAATTCTCAAGTTCTAAAATTTTAGCAATTGCAAAACTTTTATCAACTGCTTTATCCATGAATTCTAAGCAGAATGGGAGACTAAAAGCGTGGTTAAAAACATCTAAATGATTTTCTAAAATTTGATTTCGTAAAGCCAATAATATTTGATGATCATGGTGAGTAAAAAATACTTTTATGGCACTAAAATCCTCCAAAATTGTAAAATCAACCACTTCAGCATGGTAGTTTACTTCAGGTTGGAACTCATTTAATTTTTCATTATTTTTATTCGTTTGCCAAATATTTTCCCTGAATAAAACCGTAGTAATTTCTGGATCAATTTCTAAAGATAAAACAGATTTGACGGTGTCGCTGTCCATATCAAAAGAGAAAAGAAGCTCATTATTGGGAGAATGTATGCGAGCACCATTAGACGTTACTAAATAAAGTGGAATTTCCAAGCTTGACACAAGAGGTTTTGCATCTAAATGATGACGACCAGTTGCAACAATTATTATAAAATTTTGACGGTGTAATTCTTGAAAAATAGCTTTCGTGTATGCTGAAATCTTATGATTAGAATTCAGCAGTGTTCCATCTAAATCGGTGATTATTACTTTAATATTTTCTTTTAGAATCATTTAATTTTTTGTAATACAATTTTTAACAAATTTTTCTGATATGACAGAATAACATTCTATCACAATCTTAAAAGTTGCAATTATATAAATTTATTTCAACAAAAAAGGCTTCTTGCAAAGCCTTTTTTGTTTAATCATTATTTTCAATTTGTTTATAAGCGTCAATCACTTTTTTGACTAAGCGGTGGCGAACAATATCTTTATCATCTAAATATATTATCCCTATGCCCTCGACATCTTTTAATACTAATAGTGCTTCTTTGAGTCCAGAAATAGTTCTTCGTGGCAAATCGACTTGACCTGGATCACCGGTAATCATAAACTTAGCGCTTTTCCCCATACGAGTCAAAAACATTTTCATTTGGGAATGGGTTGTATTTTGAGCTTCATCTAAAATTACAAACGCATGATCGAGGGTTCTTCCGCGCATGAATGCCAATGGAGCGATTTGGATAATTCCTTTCAAAATGTAATCCTCTAATTTTTCATTTGGCAACATATCGCGCAAAGCATCATATAAAGGCTGCATATAAGGATCTAATTTTTCTTTCATGTCGCCGGGAAGAAAACCAAGGTTCTCCCCTGCCTCTACTGCCGGACGAGTTAAAATAATACGTTTGACTTGTTTTTCCTTGAGTGCTTTAACAGCCATTGCAACTCCAGTGTAGGTTTTGCCAGTTCCAGCTGGACCTACAGCAAAAACCATATCATTTTTTTCGATGTTGTCAACCAGCAACTGCTGATTGGGCGTCATAGCCTTTATAATTTTGCCACCCACGCCGTGCACTAAAATTTTGTCATGACCATGGAACTTCTTTTCTTCTTGTGCGTCACCAAGAATTACGCGTTCAATAACATTACTATCAATATTATTATAGCGTGTAAAATGGAGCATTAAGCGCTGAAAACGTTTTTCGAACTCGTCTAAAACTTCCTTTTCACCAAAAGCTTTTAGGGTTGTTCCTCGGGCGACAATTTTAAGTTTGGGATAATATTTTTTTATCGATTCAAGATGAGTGTCTTGAGCACCCCAAAATTCTTTTGGAGCGATGTCTATGAGCTCAATTATCCTTTCGTTCAAATGATGTTGTTTTAAATTAAATATTTCTATTTTTGAAAGTAATACTGTTTATGTTGATTGTGGTATTAATTTTAATTTGTAATGTCTTTTTTGCTTTTTTTGAATTTACTATTATTAGATTTGCACTTCTCAAAATTAATGAAATTTAAGTTTACACAATACTATAGTTATAAACAAATTTATGTCAATAATTACGCTAACTACAGATTACGGCTTGAAAGACCACTTTGTAGGTGCGTTGAAAGGGAAAATTATATCGGAATATTCTGAGGTACAAATTATTGATATATCGCATGAAATTGATCCGTTCAATATTGCTGAAGCAAGTTATATCATCAGCGCTGCCTATTCTAGTTTCCCAAAAGGAACTGTTCACATCATTGGCGTGGATATGGAATCTAATAAAGAGAACCAGCACATAGTTATGCAATGGAATGATCATTATTTTATTGCGGCTGATAATGGCATTTTAAGTATGCTTTCGCAAAAGATTCTTCCACAAAAAATCGTGGTTATTACTATTCACGATCGTTTGCTAACTGGTTCAGCTGATCTTGATGTTTTTGTAAAAGTAGCATGTCACCTTGCAAGAGGCGGTTTAATGAATATTATTGGTAGAGAAATTAATACGCTAAAACAAGTAACTTCTTTTCAAGCAATAGCCGCCGAAGATGGAAATTCCTTAAAAGGAAATGTAATATATATAGATCATTTTGGTAATTTAGTTACCAACATTACAAAAGAATATTTTATCCAAATTGCAAAAGGAAGACCTTATGAAATTGAATTAAAAACAAAAAATATAAAAACTATACTACCCAATTATTCGGCGATCGCAACCTCTGAAAAATATCCTATCAAATCGTATGAAGGAGAAAAATTAGCTATTTTCAATGAAGCAGGTTTTCTTGAAATTGCCGTTTTTAGGAGCAATCCTTCCACAGTGGGATCAGCTTCTAGCTTGCTTGGGTTGAATCATAAATCGATTATTACTATATTGTTTCGCTGAGAGTTTTTGATTTTAGATTGAAGATTAACGATTGAAGATTTCAGATATAAAAAGCAGATTACATGAAAACAATTATAAACATAAGTTTTAAAAATTTGAGGCAGAATTATCGAGAAGTGTATCAATTACTTTGCAAAGAATCTGGAGAAAAAAAAATAAACACCAAATCAAAAATTGCAAATGATTTGTTTTTGTTTGGTGATGATAATTATTATTTGTTACATGATTTTGTAATACAAAATAATTTAGACTTTACTAATTTTGATTATGATAAACATTTTGAAAGTGAATGCGAATTCAATATAACTATTTGGTCGATCATATCCTTAATACTCATTCCTTTATTCATTGTTAAATATATTTTATCTTTTCTGATCAACTTTCTTTCAAAGGATTTTGGAAACAAAATTCATCGTTTTAATTTCTTTTTAAAAAACTATCAATCCGATAGAATTGACTTGACAATGGGAGATTTAATTACATGTAAAATATGTGGCAAATTTCAATTAAGAGAAAATTTTCAATTTGTACTTTTAAAATCTGAAATCAAGAATCAGCAATCCTAAATCTTAAATCATAATGTTTATACGAATAGTTAAAATGAGTTTTCACGAGGAAAAGATTCCTGCTTTTTTAGAAAACTTCGAATTAGTAAAAAATAAAATAAGAAATGCGGCTGGAAATCGTTTTCTAGAATTGTATCAAGATAAAAACAACAAAAGTATTTTCTTTACTTATAGTTATTGGGAAACCGAAAATGATTTGGAAAATTATAGAAATTCGGAACTTTTTAATGAAGTTTGGAGTTTTACAAAAAAGTTGTTCAATGATAAACCTGAAGCTTGGAGTGTGGATAAACTCGCAAGTATTAAATAAGAAAAAAATTATGTCTTTGCGCTTTTGCGGCAAAAAAATTAAATATGAAATCAATAATATTACGAGAAATAAAATCCTTTTTCGGTTCGCCAATAGGTTATTTGGTTATCGCCATTTTTCTCATCATCAACGGCTTGTTTTTATGGGTTTTTGAAGGTGAATACAATATTTTAAATACCGGTTTTGCTGATCTGACTCCGTTTTTTACGCTTGCACCTTGGATTCTAATTTTCTTGATTCCTGCTGTAACGATGCGCAGTTTCTCTGATGAAAAAAAACAAGGAACACTTGAATTGTTATTGACAAAACCACTGAGTATTTGGCAAATTGTTAGCGGAAAATTTCTTGGAGCCCTACTTTTAATCATTATGGCAATTATTCCAACGTTCATTTATGTTTGGGTCATTTACGGTTTGGGATTGCCGGAGGGAAATATCGATATGGGAAGCACTATTGGTTCTTATTTTGGATTATTATTTTTAATTTCAGGCTATTCTGCTATTGGAATCTTCACTTCTACGCTATCCGAAAATCAAATTGTTGCTTTTATAGTTGCTGTGTTTTTATGCTTTTTTCTGTATTTTGGTTTTGAGGGTTTGGCTACTGTTTTACCTTCATTTTCGACTGTTATTTCGGCTTTAGGAATGCAAGATCATTATAAAAGTATGAGCCGAGGTGTTATAGATACTAGAGATATTATCTATTTTGTCAGTATTTCGGTAGTATTTCTTTCGTTTACAGTTTATAATCTAAAATCATTTAAATCGTAATGAAAACAGCTAAAAAAAATAACTTAAAATCAGTTGTAATTATTATTGCTGTTTTATTGATTATAAACCTAATCGGGAACTCCTTTTTTCATCGATTTGATTTGACAAAAGATAAAAGATATACGCTTTCAACAACGTCTTTAAATATTATCAAGCAGGTTGAAAATCCTCTGTTTATAAAGGTCTATATGCAAGGGAATTTGCCAGCTGAATTCAAAAGGTTGCAGCAGGAAACGAAACAATTGCTGGAAGAATTTCAGGCGTATAACAAAAACATAATTTTCGAATTTGTAAATCCATTGGAAAACAAAGACGAAAGCATGGATCAGATAAAAGAGTTGTATAGCAAGGGTTTAACTCCTATCAACATAACAGTTGATGATAAAGGAAAACAATCACAAGAGATGGTTTTCCCTTGGGCAATTGCAGTTTACAACAATAAGGAAGTCAACATTCCCTTATTAAAAAATATTATGGGCGCTTCTACTACTGACAAAGTAGTTGGGTCTGTTCAACATCTTGAATATTCAATTGCTGAAGGCTTAAATAAAATTACTAAAGCAAAGCAAAAGAAAATTGCAATAATCAAAGGAAATGGAGAGTTACAGGATATTTTGATGGCAAAATTTTTATTGCAAGTTCGAGAAAGTTACTTTATTGGCCCTTTTACATTAGATTCTGTCGCTAAAAATCCTGCTGTAACCTTACAAGCTTTAGAAAAATATGATTTAGCCGTCATTGCAAAACCAACAGAAAATTTCTCAGATGCTGAAAAACAGGTTTTAGATCAATTTATTATTAACGGCGGTAAAACGTTGTGGCTGATAGACCAAGTCTCAGCTGAAATGGATAGCTTGTACAATTCATCTGGCAGCACATTAGCGTATCCAAGAGATTTGAATTTGAATGATATGTTTTTTAAATATGGTATTAGAATCAATCCTGATATTATCAAAGACGAGCAAGGAAGTCCAATAAAATTAGCTACAGGAGAGCAAGGAAGCGCGACACAGTACCAGCAATTTAATTGGAAATTTGCACCGCAAGTTTATCCAAGCAGTGCTCATCCGATAGTAAAAAATTTAGGCGGAATCAAATTTGACTTTGCTAATCCGATAGATACTTTAAAAAACGGAATCCAGAAAACGATTCTGCTGCAATCGTCACCTTATTCTAAAAAGATAGGAACTCCTGCGGAAATAAATTTGAACAGTGTTTCAGAGGAAACTGCTGCGAGCGACTATCTAAAAAATGGAAACTTTCCAATGGCAGTATTATTAGAAGGCTCGTTCCGCTCTATGTTTGAAAATAGGGTTTTACCATTTGATTATCAAACTTACAAAGCTTCAGGAATAAATAACAAAATGATTGTAATTGCTGATGGTGATTTGATCAAAAATCAATTGGACAAAAACATGCAACCAGTAGAATTAGGATATGACCAACGATCTGGAAACCTATATGACAACAAAGATTTCTTGATGAATTGCGTTAATTATTTACTAGATGACACTGGACTTATTAACATTCGTGGAAAAGATTTAGATTTGCCTTTATTGGATAAAGAAAAAGTCTATCAAAATTACACTCGCACTCAAATGATAACTATCGGTCTGCCAATATTGATTTTACTACTTTTTGGGGCAATGTTTACTTTTATTCGCAAAAGAAAATACAGCAAGTAGATGTTAATAAAAAAGTTTCGAAACTCGAATAGTTTACAATATATTTGTAAAATGTATCGATTTTCGGAATGAGAATAATACGTTAAAAAATAAAACAAAAAAAATGAAATTTATTATATCGAGTTCGTACTTGTTGAAGCAATTGCAAGTTTTAGGAAATGTTATCAACAGCAGTAATACTTTGCCTATTCTAGATAACTTTTTATTTGATTTAGACCAAAATGTATTGACCGTTTCAGCTTCTGATTTGGAGACAACAATGTCAGCTACTTTAAATATTGACTCGCAAAGCAAAGGTAGCGTTGCCGTTCCTGCAAAACTGCTTCTTGAAATCCTAAAAACTTTTCCTGAGCAACCGTTGACATTTACAGTTGAAGAAAATAGCACGATAGAAATTAGTTCAAATTCAGGTAAGTATGCTTTAGCGTATGCTCCTGGCGATGAATTCCCGAAATCAGTAAATTTAGAAGATCCATCGGTAACGCTTGTTCCTGCTGGCGTTTTGGCAACAGCGATAAGCAAAACAATTTTTGCTGCCGGAAATGACGACTTACGACCAGTAATGTCAGGTGTATTCTTTCAGTTTTCTCCACAAGGATTAATTTTTGTCGCAACAGATGCACATAAATTAGTTAAATATGCAAGAACTGATGTTACAGCATCTCAAGTGGCCGATTTTATTATGCCAAAAAAGCCTTTGACTATTTTAAAAAATATTTTAACATCATCTGAAACAGAAGTAAAAATTGAATATAACGATTCAAATGCTACTTTTTCTTTTGAAAATTATATTTTGATGTGTCGCTTGATTGACGGAAAATATCCAAATTATGAAGCGGTAATTCCAAAAGAAAACCCTAATAAATTAATGATTGAACGTTCTCAATTTTTGAGTTCTGTGCGTCGTGTGGCTATTTTTTCGAATAAAACAACACACCAAATTCGTTTGAAAATCGCTGGTGCTGAATTGAATGTTTCTGCTGAAGATATTGACTATTCAAATAAAGCGGAAGAAAGATTGACTTGTGATTATCAAGGCGACGATATGCAAATAGGTTATAACTCCCGTTTCTTGACAGAGATGTTGACCAACTTACAGTCAGACATGATTATGCTTGAAATGTCATTGCCTAATAGAGCTGGAATTCTAACTCCAGTAGATGGATTAGAAGAAGGTGAAACAGTTACCATGCTAGTTATGCCAGTAATGCTGAATAACTAGGCTTATAATTGATTAATTTTTTTATAAAATACGCTATTAACCAAACCATTTTTATACTAAAGAAGCCGTTTTGATTTCTCAAAACGGCTTTTTTTTGATAATTATGAACTACATTTTATATCAATTGTATTTATTTTGAAGTCAAAATATTTCCGAAATTTTTATCTTTTCTTTTTATTGGTGCAGGGTCTCGATTTGGTTGCGCGCGCGAAGTGAGACGCTTCCAGCGTGACAAATGGAGTAAGTTTGGGGGAGCATCCGAGCGTGACAAATGTAATAAGTTTGGGGAGCAGCGACGCTTCCAGCGTGACAAATGGAGTAAAGTTTGGGGGAGCATTCCAGCGTGATAAATGTAATAAGTCTAGAGAGCAGAGACGCTCCCAGCGTGACAAATGGAGTAGCTCTCGCATATTGAGACGCTTCCAGCGTGACAATTGGAGTAGATCTCGAGGATTGAGACGCTTCCATCGTGACAATTGGAGTCCTTCCCGCAGAATGAGAAGTTTCTAGCGTGCCAATGGGAGTAGATCTCGAGCATTGAGACGCTTCCAGCGTGACAAATGTAATAAGTCTAGAGAGCAGAGACGCTTCCAGCGTGACAATTGGAGTAAATAAAAAAGTGTTTTTTCTATCATCTCAATTATTTCTAACCTCGTACTTCAAACCTCGTACCTCTTACTTCATATCTTTTACCTCGTACTTCAAATCTCGTACCTCGTACTTCAAACCTCGTACCTTGTACCTCAACCCTCGTACCTCAAACCTCGTTCCCCTAAATCACTCCCATTTTTTTCATTAAAAAAGTCGCACTTCTATTTTTACAAATTCCATCTCTTAATTTGTAATCAAAGTGTAGATCATTATTGATAATTTCAACTTCAAAGCATTTGTTTGTTAAAACTTCTGGGTATTCATTTGTTGTTAAGCAAACTTCAATATCATGAGTTGCAATGGCTCCAATTGCTTTTTTAGCAATTATTTTTTTGACTACTTCGATTGTTCCATTACGTTTGTCATCAGAATTTGTCCCGCGCAAAATTTCATCTAATAATACAAATGCGGGTTGGCTTTCCAATTCGTCCATAATTTGCTTTAAGCGTTTAATTTCAGCAAAGAAATACGATTCGCTGTCAGATAATGAATCGGATAAACGCATCGACACTAATACCGGCAAAGGATGCACATTTGCATGACTTGCGCAAACAGGCGAACCCATTCCTGTCAAGACCATATTAATTCCCAAGCTTCTTAAAAAAGTACTTTTTCCCGACATATTAGAACCGGTCAAGATCATAAAAGATTCAGGATAAAAACGCACATCATTTCCTATTCTTGTGTTTTCATTTAGTAATGGATGACTTAAATCAGCAAAATCAATTTTGAAATTATCGTTTAATGTTGGATATACATAAGCTGGATTGTTATAAGCCATGTTGGCCAGACTATTCAGCATTTCAAGTTCTCCAATTACTTCCAGCCAAATTTCTAATGTATCTGCGTGATCATTTTTCCACTGAATTAATGATTTAAAAACATGAAGATTATATAAAAAAGTACCATTAAAAAGCACAGCTGTTACTAGATTACTAATGGTATCCATACTTGAAAATAAAGACGATAATTTCTTAAAATGTACACTAGCATTCTCCTTTTTGTAAGTCAGTTTTTGCTGTAAATTGATCAATTTTTCAGATACAAATGTTTCGTCTTCAATTTTTCTTAACAGCAAACTGTATTGTGCAATTGTTTTATCAATGTTTGAAGAATTAGCAATTTCAAACTGAATTCGCTTCATAAACCGACCCAAAACAATAAGATTTAAAACAAATAAGTAGGTTAAAATCGTGATAAGAGTAAAGTTGGAAGTAACAATATAACCAATCAAAACACCAATAAAGGCTGCGGGTAAAAAATAGGAAAGAAAGACAGTAAATGGAGATAAAGGTGTGCTGTTGTACCTACTCCATTTTAGAAGAGTTTGATAATTGGATTGACTATCATTACTTATTTTAGCGAAAGCCAGAAACTCTTGACGCCAGTCAAATTTTATCGTCAACTCTTTTACCGCTTCGTGATTTTTAAGAATTTCGTCATTTGGCGAAAGCCTTAACATTTTCTCTGCTAATATTTTTTTACCAATAAAAGTGGCCGTCCTATTCACATTTTGAAACAACGAATGTTCTCCAAAAATATCTAAATCGTAGGCATAAGGATGCTGGAAATTAATGAATTCTTGTCCGTTTTCAAATGGAATTTTCTCTCGCTCTAGATACGAAATCTCGTTATCGTTAATGTGTACTAAAGCTTGGCTGACTTGCTTTTTAAAAAGTAATTTGGAATGCACACGCATTAAAATTAAAAAGCTAACAAATAGTAATACAGACAATGCAGTAAATAAAATTGAACTTGTTTTAAGATAATAATAGATGCTAACAAAAAAAAGTACAATCGAGATAAGCCTTAAAAAGCTCACGCTATTGTACTTTTTAATAATTGTATTTAATTGAACTGAATAAGCGTCTTTTTTTGTTTTGTAAATTTCCATTGTCCAAATTGATGAAATACAAATGTAAGCAAAATCGCGTGCAAAAGTCTATGGAAATTACACCGACAAAAATCATTGGAATTGTAATTTTAAATCACAAAAACAATTCTATTCAATAGGAATTGCTAAAATAGGAATTTCATTGTGCGTTGCGATTTTTTTTGTCAAACTTGGATTAAATATGCTGTCAAAAAAACCTCTTTTATAAGTAAGCATAGTCAAAATATCAACTTCTTTGTACATAACAAAATCTATAATTACCGCTTCTACATCATCGTTTTGAACAACGTAGAAATCTACAGGTTCAGCAGCAAATTCCTCTTCCCACTGCGCTATTGTTTGGGCCGAGACATCTGATTCATCTGTTTTTACATAAAGACATTTAACTTTAGCATTTGATTTTTTAGCAATTTTCAATACCATCTTCAGTGCTTTTTTATCTTTGGGTCTGAAACGAGTGGTAAATCCTAAAATTTTTATTTTCTCAAATTTCGCTTTTATTGGAACGCATAACATTGGTACACTAATTCCAGAAATTACAGAGCCTGCATTCGTACCAATGAAAAATGCTTCCCATCCGGTAGTACCTGAAGTTCCCATGACAACAAAATCGATAGCATCATCTTTGATCGATTTTTTTATATTAGGCAATAGATCACCGTCTAATAATCGGTGCGATAATTTGATCGAACCCAAATTGCGTTCTTCGGCGATGGCGCGCAGTTTTGGAATTTCATTTTTAAACATTTCAAATTGCGAAAGCTCGAGCGACTCATAAATTAATGCATAATTTTCAGGGAAAAATTGGTTGTCATAAATTGGTAAATTAAATGTGTGTAATAAAACAATTTCACCATTTACCTTTTTTGCAAATTCCAATGCGTGCACAAAAGCATTTGTAGCAGTATCGGAAAAATCAGTTGGAAACAATATTTTTTTCATCTTATCGAAATATTAAATGGTGTAAATTTATTTGGTGAAATTCAAGTTAATCTCTAACTAGTTTAA
Organism: Flavobacterium micromati; assembly: GCF_900129585.1. Lineage (GTDB taxonomy): Bacteria > Bacteroidota > Bacteroidia > Flavobacteriales > Flavobacteriaceae > Flavobacterium > Flavobacterium micromati. Next base: position 297,487 of record NZ_FQWF01000003.1, on the reverse strand, counting down.
AATTAATTTTGAAATCATGTATTATTCGTGAATGGCTAGAAGTGGAATGTTTATGTGAAGTGCTAATTTCTTAGAAATACTGGTTTCAAAAAATTTTTCGAAAAAATTCTTATGATAAACGTGCATCGAAACTAAGTTAATTGCATTTGATTTTATAAATTCTAAAGTCAATCCCTCAGTATCACTACCTTCAATTAAGTGAAAGTTAACAGTTTCCGAATCTGCTAATTGTTTCCAATCTTCTCTAGCATCAATAGCCTCATTATCATGTGAAGAAATTATCCGTAAGCAATCTAAATGGGCGTTGACTGTTTTAGAAAAAGATACTATTTTTTTAAAAGATTCAGTGTCTACTGATTTGTATTGTGTCAAAAACAATATTTTTTTAATTGCTTGATAATTACAATCTGCTGGAATTACTAGAATTAATGATTTTACCTCATTCATAACTTTGGTGGCAACCGTACCAAAAACCGATTCTCTAAAACTGGTTCCGCCTTTAGTTCCCATAATCACAATATCAAAATAATCATTTTCTGCCATTTTTCTGATTTGAGAAACGGTGTCTCCAGCAATTAAAACGTGACTCATTTTGATGTGACCTAAGTTATTAACTTCGGCAACGGTTCTAAGAGCAGGAACCTCATCTCTATAATTTTCAAATGTAGCAAGTTCAGTTACATCATAAATCTCATGCAAGTAGGCAACTGCATTTACAAAATGAGCTTGTGGGGGTTCATAAACGTGAATAGTTACTATTTCAGCGTTAATACTATCAGCCAATTGCAAGGCATAAATAAATGCATTTTTTGATGCGACTGAAAAATCGGTGGGAAACAATATTTTTTTTGACATGTTTATTGTTTTAGAACTTAATGCTTAGATAAAATTACAAAATTTAAAATAAAGTAATATGATAATTATCATTTAGCGTACTTTTCAGTCAGATCAGAAAACAAATGCTTTCCTAATTTCATGCTTGTGGCCATAGCTATTTTAGTTACTTTTGTATAAAATTGAAAAATAAATATGATACCTAATGATTCAATAGTTGCACTTGCAACGCCTTCTGGAGCGGGAGCTATAGCCGTAATTCGGATTTCAGGACAACAGGCCATTGCTATAGGAAACACTGTTTTTAAATCCATCAAAAATAAAGTGTTAACAACTCAAAAAACACATACTTTGCATTTGGGTCATATTATGGATGCGGCTAAAACTTTGGACGAAGTCTTAGTTTCTATTTTTAAAGCGCCAAATTCCTATACTGGTGAAAATACTATAGAAATTTCGTGTCATGGCTCTCCCTATATTCAACAACAAATCATACAATTACTTCTAAGGAAGGGTTGTCGAATGGCTGATCCAGGCGAATTTACGCTACGCGCTTTCCTGAACGGTAAACTAGATTTATCACAAGCAGAAGCCGTTGCCGATTTAATTTCGTCAGATAATGAAGCCTCGCACCAAATCGCGATGCAGCAAATGCGTGGTGGTTTCTCGAATGAAATTGCGAAACTGCGGGAAGAATTATTGAATTTTGCTTCGTTGATCGAACTCGAGCTGGACTTTGCAGAAGAAGATGTAGAATTTGCTGATAGAACTCAATTCCATGAATTATTAAACCGAATTGAGTTTGTTTTAAAACGTTTAATCGATTCATTTGCCGTAGGAAATGTTATTAAAAACGGAATACCCGTTGCTATTGTAGGCGAACCAAACGTAGGAAAATCAACGCTTTTGAATGCTTTGTTAAATGAGGAACGCGCCATAGTTTCGGAAATCGCGGGCACAACCCGTGATACGATTGAAGATGAACTGGTTATTGGCGGTATTGGATTCCGATTTATAGATACGGCTGGAATTCGAGAAACCCAAGATGTTGTAGAAAGCATTGGTATTCGTAAAACATTTGAAAAAATCGAGCAAGCACAAGTGGTTGTGTATTTGAGTCCGCTTACGCCAAAAGGAGGAACATTAAACGCTGAAAATGTAAAGCAAGTGCAGCTAGAAATTGAGAAAATTAAGAACCAATTTCCGTTGAAACCATTAATCATTATCGGTAATAAAAAGGATTTATTCTCAGAGGACCAAATTGAAAATCTCCAATCTCAAATCCCAAATATTTTACTAATTTCTGCCAAAGAGAATATTGGTATTGAAGATCTTAAAGATAAATTACTATCATTTGTCAATACCGGCGCTTTGCGCAATAACGAAACAATTGTGACAAATACCAGACATTACGATTCCTTACTAAAAGCCTTAGATGAAATCACGAAAGTGAAATTTGGTTTAGAGACCAATCTTTCTAGCGACTTAATGGCGCTAGATATTAAGGAAGCGTTGTATCAATTTGGCACGATTACAGGGCAAGTGAGTAATGATGAATTACTGGGAAATATATTTGCGAATTTTTGTATTGGGAAATAATTCTAATTAAAAATCTAAATAATTTTAAATTTTTAAAAGGTCCAAACCAACTTATATATTTTTTTACAATGCCATTATCGCATAAAAGCAAAACCAGACAACATCTTAACTTTCAATATTTTTAAAAACAAAATCTTATTTGAAAAATAAAACGTTAAACTGTTAACGATTGCATTTCATACCAATAAAACATCATCGTTAAATAAGAGTCAATTTGTCCAACACCATTTGATAAGTTGGAGTTTCAACCTCATAATTTAATCCTTCATTGACAACAAATTCTGTTAATGAAGCCAATTCTATTTTACTTGCTGCTATTAAATCTCTATGCATCGAAGATGTTGCATCAAGTGGTGACTTTTCGAGTTTCTGGATACTTTGCATTACGATATCTTGCGGCAAATTCAATCCTTTTACGGCAGCAAGCATTGTGATTTCATTTAATAAATCAACATAAAACAATCTGCTTTTTTTATCATTTAAAATTTCACCAATATTTTGATCTAAATAGCAAGTCGCTGAAGCCAATGCAGATATGAAAACAAATTTTTCCCAAACAGTTTCTTCAATATTTTCAACCAAATAACTCTCGATTCCCGCGTTCGCAAAAATGGATTGCAATTTATTTAAAATAGAAATTGGTGCAGTTGGGGAACCAAAAAATAGTTTCTCGTAGGTTCCAATTTTTTTTATCACACCAGCAGAAACAATCATTGCAACAATATAAACACATCCTTGCAGAACTTCATTTTCAGGAAACAAAACACTAATGCGCTCTGGTGCATCTACGCCATTGTACAAGGGGAGAATTACTGTATTTTTTGTGATACATTTTTTTATCGAAAATAAACTTTCCTCAATATCATACGTTTTTGTTGCGCAAATTAAAAAATCCAACTTTCCTATTACTTGCGGATCATTAGAAACTACATCTGGAAAAACGACTATTTCATCATTATCCGTTACAATTTTTAACCCGTTTTTTGAGATTGTTTTTTGCGTTTCACCCCTTGCGATAAATATAATTTCTACAGAACTGGATTTGGAATATGCTTTTGCCAATAGACCTCCAAAATAACCTCCCACGCCGCCTACTCCTAAAATTCCAATCCTTGTTTTCATATTTTGATAATATTTGTTTTTTATTGGAATATGGAATTCGCATATCTTCATCGGTGTTTGCGACCAAATCTAGGTTATGCTCATTTCATAACAACATTTTTCTCAAAAATAAACGTTTATGGACTTATGATCCAACCTAATTCGCATTAATCTTTAACATAAACTTTTAAACTGTTGTAACTATAGAACAAATCAAAATAGTAACTTTGCGTTTTTGCAAAAAATTATGTTAGACAAAGACAATACTATTGAAGTTCAAGGTGCTCGCGTTCACAATCTTAAAAATATAGATGTTTCCATTCCTCGTGAAAAATTAGTTGTAATCACTGGCCTTTCAGGCTCTGGAAAATCCTCTCTCGCTTTTGATACTATTTATGCTGAAGGTCAACGTCGTTACGTGGAAACATTTTCGGCTTATGCAAGGCAGTTTCTGGGTGGTTTAGAACGTCCCGATGTTGATAAAATTGATGGGCTTTCGCCAGTAATTGCCATTGAACAAAAAACAACTAGCAAAAGCCCTCGTTCTACTGTGGGAACAATTACCGAAATTTATGATTTTCTGCGTTTGCTCTACGCGCGTGGAGCAGATGCATATAGTTACAATACTGGAGATAAAATGGTCTCCTACTCTGACGAGCAAATCAAAGATTTAATTATACGAGATTTTACAGGAAAACGAATCAACATTTTAGCGCCTGTTATTAGAGCCCGAAAAGGACATTATGCCGAACTTTTTCAGCAAATTGCCAAGCAAGGTTTTCTAAAAGTTCGTGTGAATAATGCGATTTTAGATATTACTCTTGGAATGAAGTTGGACCGTTATAAAACACACGATATTGAAATTGTAGTGGACAGAATGGTCATTGATAATAGTCTGGAAAACGAAAAACGACTATCGGAAAGCATTAATACTGCCATGCATCACGGTGAGAATGTATTGATGGTTCTGGACCAAGACTCCAATGAAGTGCGTTATTTCAGTCGGAATTTAATGTGTCCAACCACTGGAATTTCATATCAGAATCCAGAACCCAATTTATTTTCTTTCAACTCTCCAAAAGGCGCTTGCGATCATTGCAACGGTCTAGGAACTGTAAATGAAATCAATGTTAAAAAGATTGTTCCAAATCCGAAAATGACAATTAAGGCAGGTGGTTTTGCGCCTTTGGGCGAATATAAAAGCTCTTGGATTTTCAAGCAACTTGAAATCATAGGAGAAAAATATGATTTTAAATTAACAGATGCTATCGAAAAAATTCCCACCGAAGCGATGGAAATGATTTTGAATGGTGGAAAAGAAAAATTTACAATTAATTCGAAAGATTTAGGCGTTGCTCGCGATTACAAAATTGATTTTGAAGGAATATCACATTTTATCAAAAATCAGTTTGATGAAAGTAATTCCACTTCCATAAAGCGATGGGCTAAGGAATTTATGGACGAGATTAAATGTCCTGTTTGTGAAGGTTCTCGTCTAAAAAAAGAAGCATTATTTTTCAAAATAAACGAAAAAAATATAACCGAATTGTGCGATATGGACATTTCGGATTTGACGGCTTGGTTCAATGACCTTGACAATCATTTATCTGATAAACAAAAACGCATTGCGACCGAAGTAATCAAAGAAATTAAAGATAGATTGAATTTCTTGATGAACGTAGGTTTGGATTATTTGGCTTTAAGCCGAAGTTCAAAATCACTTTCTGGTGGTGAAGCACAACGCATCCGTTTAGCGACTCAAATCGGCTCGCAGCTAGTTGGCGTTTTGTATATTTTGGATGAACCAAGTATCGGTTTGCACCAAAGAGATAATGAAAAATTAATTCATTCGCTCGAGCAATTGCGGGACTTAGGAAACTCAGTTATTGTAGTGGAACATGACAAAGACATGATTGAACGTGCTGATTATGTGATCGATATTGGACCAAAAGCAGGCAAATATGGTGGTGAAATCATCAGTAAAGGAACGCCCGCCGAAATCCTAAAACACCATACCATTACAGCAATGTATATGAATGGCGAAATGAAAATTGAAATTCCAAAGAAACGCAGAGAAGGAAACGGCAAGTTTTTAAAACTAACTGGAGCAACAGGAAATAACCTAAAAAATGTATCGATTGAGTTGCCTTTGGGCAAAATGATTTGCGTTACAGGAGTTTCCGGAAGTGGAAAATCAACGTTGATTAATGAAACGCTATACCCTATTTTGAACGCTTATTATTTTAATGGCGTCAAAAAACCTAAGCCGTACAAAAAAATTGAAGGATTGGAACATATCGATAAAGTTATTGATATTGACCAAAGTCCAATTGGTCGCACACCACGCTCAAATCCCGCTACATATACCGAAGTTTTTACTGAAATTAGAAATCTGTTTACGATGACCTCAGAGAGTATGATTCGGGGTTACAAGGCAGGACGTTTTAGTTTTAATGTAAAAGGCGGGCGATGTGAAACCTGCGAAGGTTCAGGTGTTCGTACTATCGAAATGAACTTTCTACCTGATGTCTATGTCGAATGCGAAACCTGCCAAGGAAAACGTTTTAATCGAGAAACATTAGAAATTCGGTACAAAGGAAAATCAATTTCTGATATATTGAACATGACCGTTGATGAAGCTGTCCCTTTCTTTGAATTGATTCCGAAGATTTACCGAAAGGTAAAAACAATTCAGGATGTGGGTTTGGGATATATTACACTAGGTCAACAAAGCACAACGCTATCTGGTGGTGAAGCACAACGCATCAAACTAGCAGGAGAATTAAGCAAAAAAGATACGGGAAATACTTTCTATATTCTCGATGAACCCACTACAGGATTGCATTTTGAAGACATTAGAGTTTTGATGGAAGTGATTAATAAGTTAGTTGATAAAGGAAACACAATCCTGATTATTGAACATAATATGGACGTTATTAAACTAGCGGATTACATTATTGACATAGGCCCAGAAGGCGGAAAAGGCGGCGGACAACTAATAGCTAAAGGAACTCCGGAAGAAGTCGCTAAAAGCAAAAAAAGTTACACAGCGCAGTTTCTAAAAAAAGAATTAGCATAACCTCCCCTCCGCTGGAGCAGTGCCATTAGGGCTTGGTAGTTTCTTCGCTGTCAAATAATTAAATAATTCCTAAAAACAATCTTTCAAACCTCCCCTCCGCTGGAGGGGTGCCCGTAGGGCGGGGTGGTTTCTTCGCTGTCAAATAATTAAATAATTCCTAAAACACCCCTTCAAACCTCCCCTCCGCTGGAGGAGTGCCCGTAGGGCGGGTGGTTTTTTCGCTGATAAATAATTAAATTATTCTCAAAAATACCCGTTCAAACCTCCCCTCCGCTGGAGGGGTGCCCGTAGGGCGGGGTGGTTTTTTCGCTATTAAATAATTAAATTATTCTCAAAAATACCCGTTCTAACCTCCCCTCCGCTGGAGGGGTGCCCGTAGGGCGGGGTGGTTTTTCTCTTTCAACAACAAAATATTCCTATTTTTTCCCTAAATTCACTCACAACTACTACCCACACTAAAATAAAAAATTTGTCTCGTGAAAAAAGCAACTTATGGAAAACGATTACCAAATCACAGCTTACATTAACACTAATCCCATCTATCGAAATTTCGTTACAAACTTACCATATAACATTAAACTAAAAACGAGAGCTCGAGCATTAAGAAAAGCAGGAGTTTTATCAGAAATAATTTTTTGGTTACAAGTTCATAAAGGAAAATTTTGGAATATAGATTTTGATCGACAAAGAATTATAGGTAATTATATTGTTGATTTTTACGTCAAAACCCTTGGACTAGTTGTCGAAATCGACGGTTCCTGTCACAATACAAAAGAAGAATACGACCAGCAAAGAGAAGATTATCTTTGCTCCTTACAATTAAGAGTGTATAGAATTCCTGATCTCAGAATAAAACATGATCTCCACAATGTAATGCTTGAATTAGAGCATTACATTATAAAAGAATTTGGGAACAAAATGACGTAGAATTAAAATGTAGCAATAAAAATCACATTGCTAGATTTACATCATGTCGTTGACTAGGTTATTGGGATATTATTTTTAGATTTAGTGAACAAGGTCAAGTGACGGTATTTAGTGATTTCATTTACTTAAAAAGATTTTTATATAAAAAAATACTCACAAAGTATTTACTAATCTTTGTAAATCTTTAAATATCATTCATGAGTAATCAGTTACTTTTTATATCAAAAATCGCGCATTCGTTTATTCTTAAATCTAACTTTACATCTATACTTTTTTGCAGCAATCGTCTAGTTGACCCAATCCTGTAGCATCAGCTTTAATTTCGTCAGCGTCATAGCCCATTTTGGAAATAGCACCTTTGATAGTCTCCAAATTTGTTTTTTGGGTATTGTAAAAAACAGTGATCGTCATATTCTTTTCATCAAGTTCATACATCTTTACACCCTTTATTTTTAGCATATTAGACCGAAAATTCCCTCCACAAGTTTCACATTCTTTGCAATGATCACACTCAATATTCGTTTTTATCACTGCTTTTTGGTTTTTCTTTGTTTCTTGAGCACATATAGCGTTGGTAAAAAAACTAAAGAAAATAATTAGTATTAAATTTTTCATAATGTGAATTTTTTATCAAATGTATTGAATCTATTTTTGCAGTTTGCTAGTTTAACAAAGTTGTAACATCAGTCTCATTTTTATAATTTTTTAGAACTTCATTTTTTAATTTATCGAGGACATGTAGGGATAAATAGTTTTTACTTTAAACCTTCCAAAGCGACCTCCTATACACTGTGCAATAAATCTTGCTTTAAACTAACACATAATCCATTATCTGAGGCAATTAATCCAACTTTTTTATTGCCAGATAAAAAATGCAAGAGGATAAAATCATTAATTTATCTTACTAATTACAAACAATTCTAATACTGTACTTGATTCAAATGATTTTGCTAAAACATTATAGAATTGTGATTGTATTTAAAAAAAAGAAATAAGCACTAATTTTACAAAATCACACAGCGACATTGCAAAAAAAAGAAGTACTTTAGTAGATTGGTTTTAGCCCTGATTGCAGTGAAAATCCTTTTGAACTAGTGGTAATTTTTTCTTGAAAGTACAAAGCGACCAAAGGAAGCTCTTGTAATTTCCTAGAAAAAAAACCAATAGCTCAAAAGATTGAAACGGAAAACAGGATGAAGCTCCAAAAAAAAAAATAAAATTAAAAGATATATTAGAACATGAGATTAGAAGATTTTGATAATGATGAGGATAGAGTGATCCAAGATCGCTTAAAGCAAAAGACTTGGAACGAAATTCGTACGAATGACAGCTGGGCGATTTTTAAAATTATGGCCGAATTTGTTAATGGTTACGAGAGTATGGGACGCATAGGACCTTGCGTAAGTATTTTTGGTTCGGCTCGAACAAAACCCGATAGTCCAAATTATTTATTAGCTGAAAAAATTGCCTTTAAAATCAGTAAAGCGGGCTATGGTGTGATTACAGGTGGTGGACCTGGAATTATGGAAGCGGCGAATAAAGGAGCACATTTAGGTGGCGGAACATCTGTAGGCCTGAATATTGAATTGCCTTTTGAACAACATTTCAATCCATATATTGACAAAGATAAAAACTTGAACTTTGATTATTTCTTCGTTCGAAAAGTAATGCTTGTCAAATATTCGCAAGGTTTCGTGGTAATGCCAGGAGGTTTTGGCACAATGGACGAATTGTTTGAAGCCATAACTTTAATTCAAACTAAAAAAGTGGCACGATTTCCTATTATTTTAGTGGGAACAAGTTTTTGGTCAGGGTTAATGGATTGGATAAAAACAGTCCTAGTGGAAAAAGAATGTACTGTAAGTGCTAATGATTTAAATTTATTTAAGATTGTTGATACTGAAGATGAAGTTGTCGAAATTATCAACAAATTTTACAAAAAATACGATCTATCCCCCAATTTTTAAATAAAAGCTGTCTAAACCGACAGCTTTTTTTAACATTCGGATTTTTCATTTGTGTCGAATAATAAGTACATTTAGTATTTACAATCCTAATCCTCTTTTTTTGAAAGTATTATATAAATTTGGCTTTTTTATTATTGTTTTTATTTCCTCCACGAAACAATATGCGCAGCACAGCATTAAAATGGATGTGGAATTAAACCCAACTAAAAACACACTGAGTGTTCAGCAAGAAATTACGTTTTTTAACCAGTCTGATGATACTTTAAAAACTATTATACTGAATGACTGGAATAATGCATATTCGGTTAAAAATACTCCACTAGCCAAACGCTTTTCAGACGAATTTTATCGTGGTTTCCACTTAGCGAAAGAATCTGAGCGAGGAAGTACCAATAATCTAAATATTACAACTCCCGATCAGCGATTATTAATTTGGCAAAGACCAGAAAAAAATCCTGATTTAGTTATCGTCCAATTAAATGAGCAACTACTTCCAAAACAGCAGCTAACGTTTACTCTTAACTATAAAATAAAAATACCTAGCGATAAATTTACGAGATATGGTTACGCATCAAACGGAAGTTTTCACTTAAAAAACTGGTATCTTATGCCGGCCCGTTATGAAAATAACGCTTTCGTTAAAAATAGTAACAACAATCTGGACGATATTGCAAATGGTATTTCCGATTTTGAAATAGACTTAAAAATCCCTGCGTCACTAGCAGCTACATCAGATTTAGCGAGTGAAAAATCTGCCGCAATTGATGGTTTTACTAATTATCGATTATCTGGTAAGAACAGAACTGACTTTAGTTTAATAATAGCGCCAAAATCTGATTTTGTAAGCTATAAAAATGAAGAGCTCGAGGTCGAAACTGATTTGAAAGACAATAAATTAGATGAAATTCAGAAAGCAATTATTATAGACCGAGTTGTAAATTTCTCTAAAAATTTGATCGGTGATTATCCTTATGAAAAATTAGTTATTTCTCAAGTCAATTATGAACGAAATCCCTTTTATGGACTCAATCAGTTGCCATCATTTTTAAGTCCGTTTCCTGATGAATTTATCTACGAAATAAAATTTTTAAAAACCTATTTGAACGAATTTTTGAAAACAAGTTTACATTTGAACCCAAGAAAAGACAATTGGATTTATGATGGTATTCAGGTTTATGCAATGATGAAATATATTGACGAGCATCATCCAGACACTAAAATGATTGGAAGTGCCTCTAAAATTAGATTACTAAAAAGTTTCAATTTGGCTAATATTGATTTTAATAGTCAATACAGTTATTTTTATATGTTGATGGCGAGAAGAAATCTAGACCAAGCTCTGGGCGATCCAAAAAATAGCTTGATAAAATTCAACGAACAAATTGCAAGTAAATATCGTGCAGGGTCAAGTCTACGATTTCTAGATGATTATTTACAAAATAATGCTGTTGCAAATAGCATACAAGAATTTTATAAAAAAAATCAACAGGTACAAGTTTCAAGAACAGACTTTGAATCTATTTTAAGAGCGAATACCAGTAAAAATATCAATTGGTTTTTTAGTAGCATTATTAACTCAAGAACAATCATTGATTATAAATTTTCTAATGTTACAAAAACTAAAGATAGCATCACTTTTTCGGTCATAAATCGAACAGCTGCGCCAATTCCTGTTCCTATTTATGGTACAAATAAAGGCGTCATCGTTTACAAGCAATGGCTCGATATTGAAGAATGTGACAGTACTTTTACAATTCCTAGAAACAATATTGATAAGCTTGTCCTCAATTTAAAGAATGAAGTTCCAGAATACAACTTACGGAACAACTGGAAAAAACTAGAAGGGTTTTTTCCTAATAATCGTCCTATTAAGTTTGTTTTTATGAAAGATCTGGAAGATCCATATTACAATCAAGTTTTATATGTACCTTCCTTTTATTACAATTTGTATGATGGTCTAACACCAGGAATTAGATTGCATAATAAAACAATATTGGAGAAACCATTTATTTATGACATCAACCCCTCCTACTCTACTAAATCAAATAATTTATCTGGATCGGCTGTATTTGCAGTCAATCAAAATATTAGAAACAGCACTTTTTATAACGCTAGATATTCTATAAGTGGCTCCTATTTTCATTACGCTCAAGATGCTTCCTACTTGAGATTGAATCCGTCTATACAGTTGCGTATTAGAGAGCCAAATTTTAGAGACAATCGCAAACAATTATTTTCATTTAGACAAATAATTGTAAACAGAGAACAAAGTGCGTTTATTTTAGATAATTCTCCAGCAAATTATTCGGTATTTGATGCGAGATATATTAATACAAAAACGGAGGTAACAAATCACTTTAACTTTGTTTCTAACGTTCAAATTTCAGGAAATTTCGGAAAAGTAACGGGAGAAATTGAGTACCGCAGGCTTTTTGAAGACAATCGTCAACTTAATTTACGACTTTACGCTGGAAATTTTTTATACAATAGAACGCAATCTGATTTTTTTAGTTTTGCGCTTGACCGACCAACAGATTATCTTTTTGATTACAATTATTTAGGTAGATCAGAGAGTTCTGGACTTTTTAGCCAGCAATATATTATCGCTGAAGGTGGTTTCAAATCCAAAATTGCCACTCCATTTGCGAATCGATGGATTACAAGTTTTAATGCGAGTTACAGCATCTGGAATTGGATTGAGGTTTATGGCGATGTTGGTATGCTAAAAAATGGAGGCAATAATACTAAATTTGTCTATGATAGCGGTATTCGTCTCAATTTGGTGACTGATTATTTTGAACTCTACTTTCCAGTATATTCAAGTAACGGATGGGAAATTTCGCAAAATAATTATAACGAAAAAATTCGTTTTATTTTTACTTTTTCGCCAAGGACGTTAATTAATCTTTTTAATCGAAAATGGTTTTAATCTCTTGTAAAATAACTTAGATATTGTATTATTGATAATTAAACGCAGTAAAAATTACATTAAGTAAAAAAATAAAGTTCATTTACTCAGAATAAAATACAAATTTTTAATTCTATTTTTACATTGAACTATGAAAATAGGTACTTTTTAAGTAAATTTGTGCCATAAAGCTACACTTTCAATTATGATAAAAGAAAAAACCACCTCTGCGCTGACATTTGAAGATTTCAAAGTCGAAGTTTTAAAGGATTACACTACTGCTATGGTAAGTCGCGAATGCAGCCTACTTGGACGCAAGGAAGTACTAACTGGGAAAGCAAAATTTGGAATTTTTGGGGATGGAAAAGAAGTGCCACAATTAGCAATGGCCAAAGCCTTTCAAAACGGTGATTTCCGTTCTGGTTATTACCGTGATCAAACTTTTATGATGGCAATAGGTGAATTAAATATTCAGCAGTTTTTTGCCGGATTATATGGCCACACCGATATTGTACAAGAACCAATGTCAGCCGGAAGACAAATGGGCGGACACTTTGCCACACATAGCTTAAATGCAGATGGTTCTTGGAAAAATTTAACACAACAAAAAAACTCAAGTGCAGATATTTCTCCTACAGCTGGCCAAATGCCCAGATTGTTAGGACTTGCGCAAGCTTCAAAAATATACAGACAGGTTACAGGAATACCAAATGCAGCTAACTTTTCTAATGAAGGTAATGAAATTGCGTGGGGAACAATAGGAAATGCTAGCACATCCGAAGGGTTGTTTTTTGAAACAATAAATGCTGCCGGAGTTTTACAAGTGCCTATGGTAATGAGTGTTTGGGATGATGAGTACGGAATTTCAGTGCATGCAAGACATCAAACCACTAAAGAAAATATATCAGAAATACTAAAAGGATATCAAAAAGAAGAGGATACAAACGGTTATGAAATCTTAAATGTAAAAGGCTGGGACTACGCTGCATTAGTTGCTACTTACGAGAAAGCAGCTGACATTGCGCGAGAAAATCATATTCCCGTTTTAATCCATGTTGATGAATTAACGCAACCACAGGGACATTCTAGTTCTGGATCACATGAGCGTTACAAGGATGGAAATAGATTAGCATGGGAAAAAGAATTTGATTGTGTTCGTCAAATGCGATTGTGGATGATTGCTATAAATATAGCATCTCCTGAAGAACTAGATGCTATCGATGCACAAGCTAAAAAAGATGTTTTAGAAGGAAAAAAGGCCGCTTGGAATGCTTTCCTAGATCCTATCACAATAGAACAAAAAGAATTAATTTCAGTTTTACAAAAAATTGCAACTAGCAGCGATAATAAAGAAGCAATTCTAAAACTAGCAGCAGAATTGACTGCAATCAAAGCACCGATAAAAAAAGAAATTCTGATCACTGCGCGAAAAGTTTTGCGACTAATCATAAATGAATCAAGTAAAACTGAACTTTCTCAATGGATTAAAAATTACACTCAAAAAACGCAGAAGAATTTTAGTAGCAACTTATTTTCTGAAACCGATTTAAATGTTTTTTCTGTTCAAAAGGTTGCTCCTCAATATGCAGATGATGCCAAAGAAGATACCGATGGCCGAATGATTTTGCGCGACAATTTTGATGCTATTTTTACAAAATACCCTGAAACCTTAATTTTTGGTGAGGATGCTGGAGCAATTGGCGACGTCAATCAAGGATTGGAAGGAATGCAGGAAAAATATGGAGAGCTCCGCGTTGCTGATGTTGGTATTCGGGAAGCAACCATTTTAGGCCAAGGAATAGGATTAGCTTTGAGAGGTCTGCGCCCAATTGCTGAAATTCAGTATTTGGATTATTTATTATACGCAATCCAAATTATGAGTGATGACTTAGCCACATTACAATATAGAACCCTTGGTAAACAAAAAGCACCACTTATCATTCGTACACGGGGTCATCGTTTAGAAGGAATCTGGCACTCGGGATCTCCCATGGGAATGATTATCAATGCTATTAGAGGAATTCATGTTTTAGTCCCGAGAAATATGACACAAGCTGCTGGTTTTTATAATAGTTTACTAGAATGCGATGAACCTGCTTTAGTGATTGAATGTTTGAATGGCTACCGTTTAAAAGAGAAAATGCCTTTAAATTATGGAGAATTTAAAACTCCTATTGGCGTAGTGGAAACCTTAAAAGAAGGATCGGACATCACATTAGTTTCTTACGGTTCAACGTTGCGATTAGTTCAACAGGCGGCCAAAGAATTAATGGAAATTGGTATTGATTGTGAGGTTATTGATATACAATCATTACTTCCATTTGATAAAAATCAAGATATAGTAAAAAGTGTAGCGAAAACCAATAGACTTTTAGTGATTGATGAAGATGTGCCTGGTGGTGCTTCGGCTTTCATTTTACAGCAAATTATAGAGCAACAAGATGCTTACAAGTATTTAGACAGCAAGCCGCAGACATTGACCGCAAAAGAGCATAGACCCGCGTATGGTACCGATGGTGATTATTTTTCTAAACCATCAGCCGAAGATATTTATGAGAAAGTTTACGAAATGATAAACGAGGTAAATCCCGCAAAGTATCCAAGTATGTACTAAAGTAAAGTGATTTTTTAAAATAAATGCAATTGATATGAATAAATTGTAATCTTTTGTTTATTTTAATTATTCTTAACTTTCCACCATTGTGAAATAATTGTAAAGTTCATGTTATAATGCCAGCGTAAAATTTTTTATGCTGGCATTTTTTATTTAAATTTAATGTTTAAAAAAAAATTAAAGGAAAAAATGAAAGTATTAGAAACAATCTTACACGAAATTGAAAACGTAAAAGTGATAGACGCGACAATAGATTATAAGCACTATGTACCTTTGAATTTATCAGTTACGAACGAAGATTTAAAAAATCTTAAACTTGAGAACGCAACTGATTTTGAAAATTATATTGAAAATTATTTAGCAAAACATAATGCAAAAGTAGCTTTTGGAGGATATTTTGAAATTAGAAATTTATATAAGAGGAGTACCATCTTTAATGAAACCAAAACAAATGAACGTAACATTCATATTGGTTTAGATTTATGGATTAAAGCAGGAACGCCAGTTTTAGCGGCAGTCGAAGGTATTATTCATAGCTTCAATAATAATATTGGTTTAGGAGATTATGGACCAACAATCATTTTAGAACATATTATAGAAAAACAAAAGTTTTACACACTTTATGGTCATTTATCAGTTGAAAGCTTACGTACATTAAAAATAGGAACCCCAATAAATAAAGGTCAACAAATTGCAACTCTTGGAGATGCTACCGTGAACGGAGATTACGCACCGCATTTACATTTCCAAATTATTAGAGAAATGGAACATATTTCTGGTGACTATCCTGGGGTTTGTAGCAATAAAAATCAAGAGTACTATTTACAAAATTGTCCTGACCCTAATATCCTACTTAAAATAAAATAGATTATGAAATGAGCATGAACTAGATTTGGTCGCAAACACCGATGAAGATATGCGAATTTCTCTCAATTGTTATCAGGACCAATAAAAATTAAATATTATCTACACATGAAAAAGTTAATTATTGTAATAAGTATTCTTCTTCTAATCGGCTGTAAATCCAAAAATATTTTAGGAAAAACAAATGAATCTTCAGTGACAAAAATGTCAAAGTTAGCCCCAGCTGATATTAATGATGTGCAAAAAACAAAAGCTTACGAGTTAGGAAAAAGAGTGCTGATGACCTGCAATACTTCAAAATTCAAGGCGTTCACGCCTGATGAAGCAACCGAATCAGTACTTAAAAACACCACTGAAGCCAGTTTATCAAAAACGTGTACGCGTTTTCGTCAATATTACGGATCTTTTATAGATCTAGAATTAGTTGAAGCATATAAAAATAATACTGATCAATCAACCATTTTTAGATATAAAGCATCATATTCTAAAAAAGTAGCAAATAAAGAACTTAGAGTGATTATGAATTCGGAAAATAAAGTGTCCTCTATAAAATCATTAGATTGGATTAATACTTTTCCACTAAATTAAATAATTAAGTGGGAATTGTTTATCGCTTCTTACTCTGAATAATATCTTTTAAAAATTTTAAACTTTTATATTTATAATTCAAAGATATTGAACCATTTACATTTTTAAACAAATTTTTAATGTAAGATAAAACGTTAATATAAAAATATACTAAAAAATATTATTTAATAATTTGAGATAGTAATTTCTAAAAGTTTTTGTTTAGCAAATGTTTTTCTCGTCTTTCTAAATATTAATTTGAAAATTGCCATTTTTAAAAATTGATTAACTAAAAATATTGGTTTTGCAAATGATACAATAAATCCCAAAAATTGAATTTTTAAGTATTGTTATAGGAAATTAATTCAAAAAAAAGTTCTTATCTATCCAATTTGCAAAATAGTTCGTATTAAATTTGAAAATAAAAATTTGAAAATTTAATTATATGAGGGAAAAAGAAGTGAACATAAAAAGGCCTTTTTCCGCAATACGGCAGATCTAAAGTATAATTTTGTAAAAAATCCGTGGCTTTTTGTCTTTACAGCAAATAAAAAATCGTTTTTTTTTTCATCAAAATTTTACTTTAATAGGTATAATTAATAGTGTATTCACGTTTTGGCAATACACTTCTATTTGATAATGTTTTCACAAAAGGTTAACAATTGTTAAAATTAATTTTATAAAGTGTATATTTAATTTTAATTAACCCATAAACTGATACCAATTGAAGCTATATATAAAATACATGGTAAGCAACCGCTGCAAGATGGCGGTCAAAGAAGAGTTAAAAAAGCTTAAACTTCACTTCGTGGTTGTTGATTTAGGAGAAGTCGAAATCATGGAAAATATGTCTGTGGATCAAAGACATATTTTGAAAGCAGCTCTGCTAGATTCAGGTCTTGAATTGATGGATGATAAGAAATCAATGTTGATCGAAAAAATTAAAAATGTAATTATTGAAATGGTTCACCACTCCATTGAACCTATTAAAATCAATTTTTCGGATCATTTAAGTCAAAGATTAAATCATGATTACACGTATTTATCTAATTTATTTTCAGAAGTCCAAGGAACTACAATAGAGCAATTTATAATTTCTCACAAAACAGAACGCATAAAAGAACTCATTATTTACGGCGAACTTAATATAACGGAGATTGCTTGGAAAATGAATTACAGTAGTGTAGCACATTTATCAAGTCAATTCAAGAAAGTAACAGGACTTTCTCCTTCCCATTTTAAAAAGTTAAAAGACAAAAGACGTAATCCAATCGAAGAAATTGGGAATATTAAGGAATAATGAAAAACAAAGATATTAGTACATCCGAAGAAATAATGGAAGACACTAAAGGATCTTTCATCACTATAAGCGCCGAAGGAAAAATCATAGATATAAATGAAGCATCGATCCAAAATATTGGAATTGAACGTGACGCTATCATTGGTTCTTCATTCTCAGATCATTTTATGGAACAAGTGCAAGTTAAAAAAGAGTGGAAACATGTTTTTGAAAACGGATTCATAGAAAATTACCCTTTCACGGTCAAACACAAAAACGGTAAATTAAAAGATGTTATTTACAGTGCTTCGATTTATAAAGATGAAGAGGGAATTTCGCATGGTTTTTTTACAGAAGCAACAGATTCTACGGCCCAAAAATTAGCAGCGCAATATTCTCATAGCTTGATTGAGGCAAGTCTTGATCCATTAATAACAATAGACAGCGAAGGAAAAATAATGGATATGAATGAAGCTTTAGTAAATGTTACGGGTTATACCCGGACAATACTAAATGGTTCCCATTTTGTGGATCTTTTCACAGACAAACAAAAAGCACAGGACGTTTATAATTACGTTTTTGAAAACAATGCAATAGAAGATTTTGCGCTTACGCTCCAACACAAAAATGGTAATCTTACAGATGTACTTTTCAATGGTGCTGTTTATAAAGATCCGCTTGGAAAAGTACAAGGAGTAGTCGTTGTGGCTAGAACTATTGACAAGCAAAAGTGGGCATTAGATTTACAAATTGCTAATAATAAGGTTGCACTTCAAAATGAAGAAAAAGAAAAAAGAACATCTGAGTTGGCAGTTGCCAACAAAGAACTTAAATTTCAAAACAATGAAAAAGAAAAACGAGCGGAGGAATTATTAGTCATTAACATAAAACTACTTAGTGAAAGCAAAGCGAAAGAAAAAATTGCTAACGAGCTGCTTCTCGCAAACGAAGAGCTGGCTTTTCAAAATAGTGAAAAGGAAAAAAGAGCTGCCGAATTGATAATAGCAAATAAAGAATTAGCTTTTCAGATTGACGAAAAAGAGAAACGTGCTAATGAATTAATAAAAATTAATAAAGAACTTGCATCACGAAATGAGGAAAAAGAAAAATGGAAAATTGAAAGTAAAGAACTAAAAGAACTAAATATAACTGCAACGCTAGATTCACAATACAATTTAAGTTTAATTGAAGCAAGCCGAGATCCTTTAGTGACAATCAACACTAAAGGAAAAATTACTAATATGAATGAAGCATTTGTAAATAATACTGGTATATCAAGAGGAGCGCTGACTAATTCTGATTTTTTTAATTATTTTACAGAGAAACAAAAAGCGCAGGAAGTATATCGCAAAGTTTTCGAAAAAGGATCTGTAAATGATTCTCCGCTTACCCTTCGTCACAAAAATGGCAAACTTACTGATGTACTATTCAACGGATCGGTTTATAAAAATGAAGATGGAAAAGTGGTAGGTGTAGTAGTTGTAGCCAGAGATATTACAGAGCAAAAAAGAATTGCAACGGAACTTATCGAAGCAAGAGTTTTTGCAGAATTAGCTACAGAGATAGCTGAGGAAGCGAAAACCATCGCCGAAAATGCTGTTCAAGCAAAACAGCAATTTTTGTCTAATATGAGTCATGAAATTCGGACTCCCATGAATGCAATTATTGGATTTACAAAAGTGGTTTTAAAAACTGATTTAACAGAAAAACAGACCGAATATCTCGAAGCAATAAAAATGAGTGGAGATGCAATGATTGTGCTTATAAATGATATTCTAGATTTAGCTAAAGTTGATGCTGGTCAAATGACATTTGAGAAAATAGCTTTCAATATGAGATCATCTATTTCATCAATGCTAAATTTATTTGAAGCCAAAATACAAGAAAAAAATTTAATATTGAGAAGGGAATACGATAACAAAATTCCGGAATTTCTTATTGGTGATCCTTTGCGCCTGCATCAAGTTATTTTAAATTTAGTAAGTAATGCGGTAAAATTTACTTTAAAAGGTAAAATTGTCGTGAGCGCGCAATTAGTGTATGATGATGCCGAAAAAGTTATTATACAATTTGCAGTTACTGACACAGGAATTGGTATTCCTGAAGATCGTTTAGAAAATATCTTTGAAAATTTTCAACAAGCTTCAAGTCACACCTCAAGATTATATGGCGGTACTGGATTAGGCCTAGCTATTGTTAAACAATTAGTAGAGCCTCAGTGTGGACAAATCAATGTAAAAAGCGACGAAGGTAGCGGCTCTACTTTTAGTTTTACACTTCCTTTTGAAAAAACCAAGATCGAAACCGAAATCGAAAAACATAACATGGAAACTGAGATTATAGTAAAAAATATAAATGTATTAATCGTAGAAGATATACCATTAAATCAATTGTTGATGAAAACGCTTCTTGATGATTTTGGATTTCAATATGAATGCGCCGAAAATGGCAAGATAGCGGTACAAAAATTAAAAGAAAATCAATTTGATGTTGTACTGATGGATTTACAAATGCCCATTATGAATGGATTTGAAGCTACAGAACACATACGCAATAAATTAAACTCGAAAATTCCTATAATTGCTCTCACCGCTGATGTTACAACTGTTGATCTTGAAAAATGCAAAGAAGTAGGAATGGACGATTATCTAGCTAAACCTATTGATGAGCGCATTCTTTTTAGTAAAATAATAGAAGTTGTCAAAAAACCTCAACATAAAGTAAAGAGAAAAAATAATGCTCAAGAAAAACAAATCTTAGTTGAAAAAGTTAACTGTATCGATCTTACGTATTTAAAAAAAATAACCAAGTCAAATCCTAATTTAATGATTCAAATGATTGAATTATATTTGTCTCAAACTCCGGTTTTAATTAATTCAATAAAGCAAAATTTAATTTCAAAAAACTGGATTACATTGAATGCTTCTGCGCACAAAATCATACCGTCTTTCGCAATTGTAGGAATGAGCAATGATCATAAAATATTAACCAAGAAAATCCAAGATTTATCTATTGCTGGAGGAGACATTGATGAAATTAATAATTTAGTTTTGCAATTAGAAAAAGTTTGTTTGCAGGCGTGTGAAGAGTTACAACAAGAATTACAAAAAATTAAAATCACCATATAATGAATAATGAAAATAAAATAAAATTATTTTTAGTAGACGATGACGCCTTATTTTTGAAGTCGCTAGAAATTCTATTTTTAGAAAATGCTGATTTTATAGTTGAAACATATTCAACAGGAGAACTCTGCGTTGCAAACTTACCTAGTAATCCTGATGTGATAATATTAGATTACCGTCTAGATGGAATAATATCTACCGCAATGGATGGTCTTGAAACTTTAGATAGAATAAAAGAAATTAATAATGACATTCCAGTAATTATGTTATCATCCCAAGATAAGATTGAAGTCGCTGTAAATTGCCTGCACCATAAAGCATTAGACTATGTCGTAAAAAGTGAAACTGCTTTTTTTCGAATGCAACAAATAATCAGCGGTATTTTTAAATATCAAAAAATGGAGAAAGAATTGAATTGGTATATGGATCGCATGTAAAATCAATTACTACTTTTCTCTAATAAATAATAATTATAAATCCAGTTTTACTTTATTTTTTAAATCAAAAACTAAAAAATAGTTTTCATATCATGAAACCATCTGCAAAAAAAGTTGCTTCTGAAGCAATAGTTCATGAAAAAAGTAGTCAACATCCGTTTACTGTAGTTGCTATTGGTGCATCAGCAGGAGGTTTAGAAGCTTTTAGTTTACTATTAAAAAATTTACCTACTGATACTGGAATGGCTTTTATTTATGTGCAGCACTTGAGTCCAAACCATAAAAGCTTATTGACTCCAATTCTTTCAAAGATTACCCAAATGAAAGTTGAGCAAATTGATAATATGGAAAAAATGGAACCTAACACCGTTTATGTTATTCCACCAAATAAAATAATTAAAGTTGTAAATGGTCACATTCAACTGCTTCCACGCATTAAGAAAAATAGTCCTACCCTTTCTATTGATATTCTCTTTTCCACATTAGCCGAAACGCATCATGAAGACGTAATTGGAATCGTACTTTCTGGTTACGCAAATGACGGCATGATTGGACTCAAAGCAATAAAAGATGCTGGTGGTGTAACTTTTGCACAAGATGAAACTGCAAAAGCTACAAGTATGCCTAATTCAGCCATTTCATCTGGCAGTGTAGATTTTATTTTATCTCCAGATCTTATTGCTCAAGAAATCGTTAAAATAAGCAAAGTAGGAATGCCTTCTAACAAAAAAACCGATAATGAAAGCATAGATAATAAAAGTACCGAAATTGAAGGTTTTGAAAATGAGAGTATTGACTACAAAAGTGACGAAAATGAAAGCGATGAAAATGAAGTTGCAGACATAAACCAGAAAGGTAATTTAGATTTGATATTTGAATTGCTAGTAAGAGAAACGGGGGTAGATTTTAGCCATTATAAATTACCTACGATCAAAAGAAGGATTATTCATAAAATGAAACAATATGGAATCGAAACCATACCCGAATACGTATCGCTTTTAGCGAAAAAAAATAATGAGGTTGAAATTCTATACACCGATCTTTTGATCAATGTCACAAGTTTTTTTAGGGAAAAAGATGCTTTTAAATATTTAAAAATCAACATTCTATCAAAAATTCTCAAAAGCAAGAATGACGATGAATCACTAAGAATTTGGGTGCCAGCGTGCTCTACAGGACAGGAAGCCTATTCTATCGCAATGATTATTGCCGAAATCCAGCGGGAAACTGCTACTAGAATTCCCGTTCAAATTTTTGCAACAGATTTAAGTGAAAAAGCAATTACAGCTGCGCGAGCTGCAAACTATTATGAAAGTGAAGTTAAAACTGTCCCTAAAAAATATTTAAGTCGTTATTTTACAAAAACTGACGATACGTACCAGATCGTAAAGGAAGTTAGGGAAATGTGTGTTTTTGCGCCTCATAATATTTTGCATGACCCTCCCTTCTCTAGAATGGATTTTGTTAGCTGCTGTAATCTCCTTATATACTTTGATGCAGTTGCACAAAAAAAAGTTTTTTCTTCGTTACATTTTGCATTGCAAAATACGGGATATTTAATGTTAGGAAAATCCGAAAGTATTGGCACATCCTCTCCCCTTTTTACATTAATTAATGATAATTTTAAAATTTATTCCCGAAAAAATAATCTAGCTGTAAAAAAAATACCTGAATTAATACCACGTTTTAATCGATCTAACCTTACTAATAAAAAAATAAGTCTTACTTCTAAAATTCTCAGTGTAAGTCAGGAAAATATTGAAAACGCAATTGATTCCACTTTATTGGCAAGTTATATGCCCGCTTGTGCGGTTATTAATAAGGACATGGAAATTCTGCAATTTAGGGGTGATATAGCCTCTTATCTTGAACATTCAACTGGAAAAGCGAGTCTTAATATTTTAAAAATGGCCAGACCAGAGTTTGCTTTTGAACTCAGAAACGCAATAACAACTGTTTTTGAAACAAAGCAAAAAGTTATTAAAACAGGTTTTGAAATAAAAGTGCAATCGGTTTTACGATTACTGTCTTTTGAAGTGAGTTTACTATCAATTCAATGGGATGAACCATTGTTACTAATTGTATTCAAACCCCAGGAGGAATTTGAAAATTTTAATAATGCTAATTTAAGTAGAAAGAGTAGTACCACACTCAAAGATTTAAAAATAAAAAAACTCACTGATGAGCTCAGTAATGTGAGAGCTGAGATGATTTCAATTTTTGAAACGCAAGAAAATCTCTATCAGGAATTACAAGCGGCAAACGAAGAAATTGTATCGTCAAATGAAGAATTTCAAATTTTAAACGAAGAATTAGAAACATCAAAAGAGGAAATTGAGGCTACTAATGAGGAACTGATATGTACCAACCAAGAATTGCAAAAACGGCATGGTTTATTAATAGAATCCTACAAATATTCGGAGGCTATTATCGCAACTATTCACGAGCCGATGCTTGTTTTGAACAAGAATTTTAAGGTAATTTCAGCAAATAAATCGTTTTACAAAAAATTCCAAGTTAACAAAGAGCAAACTGAAGGGAAAATCCTATTTGATTTGGGGGATAAACAATGGAACATAAAAAAACTTCGCGAGGTGTTGCATGAAATCATTTTTGATAATACAAGTTTTGAAAATTTTGAAGTGACACAAACATTTTCGGGGATAGGTGAAAAAATAATGTTGTTAAATGCGCATCTAATTATTCAAAAATCGAGCAGTGAGCAACTAATCCTTCTTGCTATCGAAGACATCACTGATCGTTCTCATTACTACATCAAAGAAAAGTTTTCTTTGAGTTTAATCGAAGCAAGTCTTGATCCGTTGACAACGGTAAATAGTGAAGGCCAAATTACTGACATGAATAATGCCATGATCAACAGCACGGGACAAACACGTCAAAAATTAAAAGGTTCAAATTATTTTAGTTATTTTTCGGAACCCAAGAAAGCATTTGGCGCATATCAAGAAGTACTCGCTAATGGTTTAGTCACTAATGCTCCGCTACAATTACGTCACATAAACGGTAAATTGACTGACGTTTTGCTTAATGGTTCGGTTTATAAAGATGACAAAGGAACAGTTCAAGGTCTAGTATTTGTTACCAGAGATATTACAGATCAAAAAAGATTTGAAGCAGAACTTATTGAAGCAAAAACAATAGCAGAAACTGCGACTCAAATAGCAGAGGAAGCTGCGGTCACTGCCCAAAGTGCAACTATAGCAAAGCAACAATTTCTGTCTAATATGAGTCATGAAATTCGCACGCCTATGAATGCTATTATTGGATTCACCGCCGTACTGCTGCGAACTGCTTTATCAGAGAAGCAAATAGAATTCCTTAACGCCATAAAAGTAAGTGGAGATACATTAATTGCTTTAATAAATGACATACTCGATTTAGCCAAGGTTGATGCAGGAAAAATGATTTTTGAAAAAAAACCATTCAAAATTACAGAGGCAATTGCGCTTATGTTGAAATTATTTCAGACAAGAATTGAGGAGAAAAATTTAAAATTAATAACACATTTCGATAGAAATATTCCAGAGATTCTTTCAGGTGATTTAGTTCGATTGCAACAAATAATTTTAAACTTAGTAAGTAATTCATTAAAATTTACCAGTGACGGTAGAATAACTGTTAGCACTGATCTAGTTTTTGAAGATGAAGACAAAGTAATAATTGAATTCATAATCACAGATACTGGAATAGGAATTCCAAAAGAGAATATCGATTTGATATTTGAAAACTTTCAACAAGCTAACAATCAAACTGCAGGAATACACGGTGGAACAGGATTAGGACTAGCAATAGTAAAACAATTAGTGACCGCTCAGGGAGGAAACATTAGAGTAAAAAGTAAAATTGATATTGGAACTACTTTTCGTTTCACTCTACCCTTTCAAAAAACTACAATTATAGATCAAAAAGTAATTAATGCAGAACAATTACAATGTGCTTTGAATAATGTAAAGGTTTTAATTGTTGAAGATGTAATTATAAATCAGCTATTAATGAAAACGATCTTGAGTGATTTTAAATTAGAATATGATATTGCTAGTAATGGTCAAATTGCGATCGAAATGTTACAAAAATCAACCTATGATATTATCCTGATGGATCTGCAAATGCCAACGATGAATGGGTATGACGCAACAAAATATATTCGTGAAACGATGAAAATAACAACGCCAATAATAGCATTAACTGCAGATGTAACAACAGTTGATTTAGGAAAATGTCAAAGTTTAGGAATGAATGACTACATAGCAAAACCTTTAGATACGCAACTACTTTTAAATAAAATTAGGGAGTTTACTAATTAACAACATTTAGTAGACAAAGAATTATAGTTGAAATTAATTTTTCTTTACGTTCTAATTGTTAATACTTATCATTACTTCAAATTTTCGAAATCAAAATTTCATGTAGTTAGCTCATTTCAAAACCAGCTATTTTAATCCATAAAATTCCTGAATTTGCTATTTTTTAATTTTTACATTTATAATCACAATTTTTGAATTGAAGATAATCAAGTTGTATGAACTTTTTACAGTTGCCTACAAATCACTTCCCTTTGTACGATTAAAATGATTTCTCTAAAAATTAATTTATTGATTTTAAAACATTTATAAGACCCCTATAAAATAAAATTATTTTTCGAGCGGTTGATCAAATTTTGTTATTGAGCGACTCATAATATTCCAATTATCAATCTGTTTTAAATCCCAATTAAACGAGACCGCAATTAAAAATCGAAATTATTAGAAGTCTGTACCGCTAATAATTCTATCATGTAGTAAAGGTATCATTACCATTTTTATCAAGTTAATATGTGAATATTACAACTACTAAAAGAGATTGTATAAATTCTTTGTTCTAATTAAGTTGAACTTTGTAACATCGCTTTTTTATTCTAAAACAATTTTCCATGCTGCATTAATTTGCCGCGTGCAAAACAGAATTACAGTATTTTCAATTAAATAAATTGAAAATAGCATTAGCAATACGTTTTATTAATTCATTTAAAAACAAAAAAATGGCTATTCAAACCGTTAATCCTTTTACAAATAAAGTTGTACAAACATTTGACGAAATGACAGATACAACAATTGATGTGTTAATAGCACAATCAGAGAAAACATTTTCAACTTGGAAACAAACAACTTATAAACCACGTGCCGAGATCTTGCATAAGGTGGCTTCATTGCTGCGAGAGCACAAAGAAAAGTTAGCTGCAACTATCACCTTAGAAATGGGTAAATTAATTGCTCAAGCCGAAGGCGAAATTGAATTAAGTGCGGCTATTTTTGATTATTATGCAACAAATGCCGAAGAGTTTTTAGCCGATAAACATTTAGATCCCGAATTTGGGAGTGCTTACGTTCGTAATAGTCCTTTAGGTGTTATTTTTGGGGTGGAACCTTGGAATTTTCCTTTCTACCAAGTGGCTCGATTTGCGGCGCCAAACCTTATGGTAGGAAATACGGTTCTTGTAAAACATGCTTCTATGGTTCCGCAATGCGCTGCTGCGATTGAAGATTTATTTACGCTGGCTGGCGCGCCAAATGGACTATATACTAATTTATATATATCAGGAGAGAGAGCCTCGGCATTAGTTTCAGATAAAAGGATAAAAGGCGTTGCATTGACTGGAAGCGAGGCCGCAGGAGCTTCTTTTGCCGCCGAAGCTGGAAAATATTTAAAAAAATCAGTACTCGAATTAGGCGGTAATGATGCTTTTATTATACTTGAAGATGCTGATATTGATAAAGCAGTTGAGTGGGCTGTTATAGGACGTATTAACAACAATGGCGAATGTTGTGTGGCTTCAAAACGATTTATTGCAGTTGAAGCTATTGCTGATGAATTCCTTGAAAAATTTACAGAAAAAATGGAAAACCTCATCGTAGGTGATCCAATGGATCCAAAAACTGAACTGGGTCCAATGAGTAGCGAAGAAGCAGCTGTACATATTATTGATCAAATTAGAGAATCAGTAGATGCTGGTGCTACGATTTTAATAGGCGGAACACGGTCTGATAGAATAGGAGCTTTTGTAGAACCAACAATATTAACCGACTTAAAACCAGGAATTCTGGCTTATCATGAAGAGATTTTTGGGCCTGTTGCCTCTTTTTATAGAGTAAAAGATGAAGCAGAGGCTATTGCTCTAGCAAATGATTCTGATTACGGTTTAGGTTGTTCTATTTTCACGCAAGATATAAATCGAGGGGAGAGTATTGCAAGTAAGATAGATGCTGGTATGGTTTTTATAAATCATCCTACATGGACACAAGCCGATTTGCCATTTGGCGGAACTAAAAATTCAGGTTACGGGAGAGAATTATCAGAGTTAGGCATACACGAATTTGTGAATAAGAAATTAATTCGCGTCAGCGGACTTTCGGATCCAATGTAAAAATCAATAAAGTAAAATGGTAGTGCAGTTTTTGAGCTACCATTTTTTTTTTTATAGAGCACGTATAATTGTTGTGATAATTTGAACCTCTTCGCTATTCTTTATAAGATCAATAGTTTTGCAAAACGAGATTAAAATAACATAAATTTAATTTTGAAAATATGAAAACTGACAAACTTTTTACACCAAAAAAAATAGGCAACATCGAACTAAAAAATAGTATAGTGATGGCTCCCATGACTAGATCGCGCGCTATTGATAATATTCCTAATGAGTTAATGGCTCAATATTATCAACAACGATCAGCAGCTGGTTTAATTATTACCGAAGGCACTTCGCCATCAGCAAATGGTTTAGGATATCCCAGAATACCTGGGATTTTTAATGCTGAACAAGTCGAAGGCTGGAAAAAAACTACTCATGCAGTTCATGAAAAAGAGGGTAAAATATTTGTGCAGTTGATGCATTGTGGTCGAATAAGCCATCCTTTGAATATGCCTAAAGATGCAACGATTTTTGCGCCTTCTCAACTAAAAGCTGCTGGAGAAATGTACACCGATGAAAAGGGGTTACAAGAATTTATTGTACCAAATGAAATGAGTTTGCAAGATATAATTCATGCTAAAACCGAATATATTTCTGCCGCAAAAAATGCTTTATTTGCTAATTTCGACGGTGTAGAATTGCACGGTGCAAATGGATATTTACTAGAACAGTTTATTTCACCAATAAGTAACATTAGAACTGACGAATACGGGGGAAGTATCGAAAACCGTTGCAAATTTGTACTAGAAACTGTAGAAGCGGTTGCACACGCAATTGGAAAAGATAAAACAGGTATTCGTCTCTCTCCTTACGGTGTGGCAAGTGATATGCCGCATTATTCTGAAATTCAAGAAACGTATGATTATTTATCTAGAGAATTGAATAAACTTGATATTGCTTATATCCATCTAGTTGATCATTCCGCCATGGGTGCGCCAGAAGTTCCACTTGAAATAAAAAAGGTGATTCGGGATAATTTTAAAAATAATCTAATTCTCTCTGGTGGCTATGATATCGATCGTGCAGAAACAGATTTGGAAAGTGGATTAGCTGATTTAGTAGCTTTTGCTAGACCTTTTATCAATAATCCAGATTTGGTGAATCGTTTCAAAAACAATTTGCCTTTAGCTGACAATCTCGATGAAGAAACTTTTTACACTGCTGACTCAAAAGGATATACTGATTATCCAATATATAAAAGTAAATTTTAGTACCAGATAATTTTTTGGCTAGTTAAATAATTAAGCTTTTAAAAAGCAATTTTAAACGCTTATTTGTTTGATGGGTTTATGATAAGACTATCAGCGAATTATTATTTTATTAACTCATTGATTTTAAGTTTTTTAATAAGAAATACATGTGAATATTGCAACTTATTTATATAATAATATAATGCTTTTGTAGCCTATTCAAATGACCTTTGTTGAGAAATTTACTTCTGTGATGAGATTTTAAATACGCACAAATGTAAATGGTCACTTTAAAAATAATATAAATTGAAAAATTATTAATTATGAAAGTAAAAATTGGAATTACGGAAGCGCATTTAAAAAATGGTATCTCAATGTTAAGTTCTGCTTTAGCAAATCAAATGACTTTGTACGTAAAATTAAGAAAATTCCATTGGAATGTTTATGGACCAAGTTTTATGGAATTTCACCTTTTGTTTGAAGGGCAATATAAAAAATTAGAAAAAGCAATAGATGAAACTGCCGAACGTATTGGAAAATTAGGTGGAAAAACTATTGGAACCCTAAAAGAATTTGCTGATCTAACGGTAATTAAGGAGTCTCCAAATGAATATCCTGAGCAAAAAGATATGCTAAAAGAATTAATTGCTGATCATGAAACTATGATTGTTCAAATGCGCAAAGATGTTGATAGTAGTGAAGAGGACAATAAAGATACTGGAACAGCAGATTTCCTCACTAGATTGATGTTAGACCATGAAACAATGGCTTGGAAGTTACGAAGATATTTAGAATAAAATTATTATTTAAAAACGTAACTCATACTTATTGAATCTAGATTAAACTATAAAAAGACAAACGATGAAAAAAATTATTTTATTGTGTTCATGCTTAGCATTTACACTCCTAACGCAAGGTCAAACCGAAGATAAAAAATGGAATATTGGTCTTCACGGCGGTGTCACCCAGTATCAAGGTGATCTTGGAAACAATTTTTATAAAACTGATAAAGCATATTACGGCTTTGGAGGAATTTCTGTTTCCAGATACTTAGGTCGTTACTTTGATTTAAATTTTTTGGCATCCAAAGGAACAATAGGCTATAACGATGGTACTGCAAGAAGCTTCAACACTGATTTTAATGCAGTAGCATTAAATTTGAGATTTAATATGACGGGATCAGAATCAATATTGAGACCATACGTATTTGCAGGAGTTGGCGCAATTTTGTTTGATAAAGATTTAAGTTTTGACAAAGATCTAATTGATTATGCGCTTCCTACTGTTGGTGGTGGTATCAATATCAGATTAACTGATGTTATAACTTTAAATTTGCAAGAAACTTTCAGTTTTTCAAATAAAGATCGGAGAGATGGTATTGATGATAACGGGAAAAAAGATGCGTATTTGTCGCATATGGCAGGGCTAACTTTTAATTTAGGCGATAAAAAAGATGCAGATAATGATGGCGTGGGAGATCGCAAAGATATTTGTGCTAATACACCTGCTGGTGTAAGTGTGGATGAAAATGGTTGTCCGCTTGACAAAGATAAAGATGGAGTAGCTGATTATTTAGATAAGTGTCCAGATGTTGCAGGTTTAGCCTCTTTGAATGGGTGTCCAGACCTGGATAAAGATGGCGTAACTGATTCAGCTGATAAATGTCCAGATACAAAATCAGGAACAAAAGTTGATGCGACCGGATGTCCAATGGATACTGATAATGACGGTGTTGAAAATGGAATTGATAATTGTCCTGATGTTGCTGGTTCTGCAAGCTTAAATGGCTGTCCTGATGAAGATGGAGATGGAGTAGCTGATAATGATGATCGCTGTCCTACCGAAAAAGGAACAATAGAAAATAAAGGATGTCCTGAAATTGCAAAAAAAGATATTGAAAGAATTACTTATTTAGGAAGTAAAATTTTCTTTGAAAATAACAGCGCTAAATTAAAGGTAGGTTCATTAGTTCAACTCGATGAATTATTAGCTATAATCAATAAGTACGATGCGTCCAATTTAACAATTGAAGGACATGCTGATAGCAACGGTAGCGATGCTTTAAATCTAGAATTATCTCAAAAACGCACGGAATCAGTAAAAGAATATTTGACCCAAAAAGGAATTGCTGAAACTAGGATTACCGCCATAGGTTTTGGAGAAACCAAACCTATTGCAACAAATTCAACAGTTTTAGGTAGAGCAAAAAATAGAAGGGTAGAACTGAAAATGAGTTACTAAAATAAGAAAGTTAGGTTTGGTTTTTATTTAGTTAGTTGAGGGCTGTTGGGAACAACGGCCCTTTTTTATATACGGTGGTTGACTAAAATTTACAGCTTACAATAATATTTGCCAAACGTTAATAACAATAATCGTTAACACTCGTAAACTAAAATAGCGCAATCATCAAAAGTTTATGAGATAAAGTGGATTTTTAATCTTTAAAATATTCGCAATACAAAAGGAATAATCGATGTGTAAATAATATAAATTATACTTTTTTTGATGTAACATTTCTTACTGCTTTAAGATTTAATTTTGAGGAGGATTTAATGTGAATAATTATGAATCAATCATTACGCTCTTTTTTAAAACAGCTCAGTAGAATTACTGCTTTGATAGCATTAGTTGCAATTTGTTTTGCATGTGAAAAAAATATTCCTTTTGAAGAATCAACCGTTGTTCCAGCCGCACAAGGTAACGTATCTCTAAAAAAAGATAATAATAATAATTACGCTATAAGTATTAGCATCTCAAATCTTGCCGAGGTTAATCGCCTGCAACCAGCTAAAAAAGTTTATCTGGTTTGGGTCGAAACAGAGGATCGTATTTATAAAAACATAGGTCAAATAGAGAGCGACAAAGGATTTATATCATCTAAACTCAAAGCTAAATTTGAAACGGTCACTTCTTTTAAACCAGTAAAAATATTTATTACAGCCGAAAATGACCAAAATACGCAGCAACCAGCAAAACAAATCATATTAACGACAAAAAATTTTTAGCGGCCATCGTACTTATTGATAGTTTACAAATTTAAGAGCATTAAAATAGTGCAGTTTTAAATTGGTCTAGAGTAAGTGTCGCGAGGATTATTAAGCTCGAAAAGCATTCATTAATAAAATAATTTGCAGGTTGAGGTATGCTTTTGCCAGAAATAAAAACTGTTATGTCTTTGTCAAAAACCTGTAATCGAATTATTTTTATAAATGGAAATAACAAAGCGTAAAGTCATGATTGACAACCATAACGATAAATAGTTTAGTAAAATGTAAAAATAAATTAAATATTGATTTCTAAATGAATACAACATTTGTTGAAAAAAAAGAAAATTTAATTCAGTACTTCAAGGAAATCGGCGAGGATGTGGGGAATGTTACCTTGTTTTCACTTCGTTTTTTTAAAGAAGCGATTCAACCTCCTTACGAAATGAAGGAATTTGTTAAACAATGTTACATTATAGGTTATAAGTCGTTGCCGTTAGTTACTATTACAGGTTTTATAATGGGTTTAGTACTTACGTTGCAATCAAGACCTACGCTTGCTAAGTTTGGCGCAGAGTCATGGCTTCCTAGCATGGTCGCATTATCGCTTATTAGGGAAATAGCTCCGGTTATCACCGCACTAATTTGCGCAGGTAAAGTTTCGTCAGGAATTGGTGCTGAACTAGGCTCAATGAAGGTTACCGAGCAAATTGATGCTATGGAAGTTTCGGCCATAAATCCGTTTAAATATCTAGTAGTGACTAGAATATTAGCAACTACATTAATGATTCCTATACTTGTATTTTACGCTGATGCCGTTGGTATTTTAGGCGGTTATATGGGGATGAATATTCACAGTGAAGTTAGTCTATATCGTTATTTAGCCGAAGTTTTACAATCGATTAAGTTCTCAGATATTTTTCCGGCTACTATTAAAACCTTCTTCTTTGGATTTTTTATAGGAATGATTGGTTGCTATAAAGGTTTCAATGCGGCAAATGGAACTGAAAGCGTTGGAAAAGCGGCAAATTCTGCTGTAGTTACAGCATCACTTAGCATATTCATTATTGATATGATTGCAGTGCAATTAACGGATCTATTAATATAATATGGAAAATGTAATTACAAACAATAAAAATGCTGCTGTTGCAAAAGCGACTATTCCTGTTATCGAAATTAAGGACTTACATCTATCATTTGGGAAAAATGAAGTGTTAAAAGGAGTAAATCTTACTGTGAAAAAAGGCGAAAACCTTGTTATTTTAGGAAAGTCAGGTTCAGGAAAATCAATTACTATCAAATGTATTGTTGGTCTTATCCAAGTTGATAAAGGAGAAATTAATGTTTTTGGTACTGATATAACCAAACTAGATAATACCGAGTTGAACAAAACAAGAGTTCGTATTGGTTTTCTTTTTCAAAATGCTGCTTTATACGATTCGATGAGTGTTAGAGATAATTTAGGTTTTGTTTTAAAACGTCATTCAGTAGAGCTTTCAAATAATGAAGTTGAGGAGCAAATTAAGGATATTCTTGAAAGCGTTGGTTTAATCGAAGCTATTGATAAAATGCCATCTGAATTATCAGGCGGTATGCGCAAGAGAATTGGTCTTGCACGAACTTTAATTCTTAAACCCGAAATCATTTTATACGATGAACCTACAACTGGATTAGATACAATCACCTCAAGGGAAATAAGCGAGTTAGTAGTAGAGATTCAAAAAAAGTATAAAACTACATCAATCATAATTACACATGATATGGCTTGCGCCAAATTTACAGGGAACCGACTGATGATAATAAGAGACGGCGTGATTTATGCCGAAGGAACGTACGATGAATTAGAAAAAAGCGATGATGAATGGGTTCGATCTTTTTTTCTATAAATTTTTAATAATAAGAAAATGAAACAAGAAACTGGATACCAGTGGAAACTGGGAATGTTTGTAATTATAGGTTTAGTGTTATTTATAGGCACGATATATTTTATTGGAAAACAAAAAAATCTGTTTGGATCTACATTTGAATTGAATTCAAAATTTAAATCAGTTAACGGGCTCGAAGTTGGCAACAACGTACGTTTATCGGGAATTAATATTGGAACAATTGACGGAATAGAATTTCTCACTGATTCTTCGGTAGTTATTAAACTAGTAATAAAAGATGAAGTGCGTAAATTCATTAAGAAGGACGCCATTGCCAGCATAAGTTCTGATGGTTTGATGGGTGATAAAGTTTTAACGATCTCAGCAGGAAAAATTTCAAAAATAGTTGTCGAGGATAATGATAATATAGTGTCAAAAGAATCGGTAGAAATGGATGATTTGTTGGTAAGCGTAAAAAAAAGCGTCGATAATGCGGCCATAATTTCAACTGAACTGGCCACATTTAGTTATAATATGAATAACGGAAATGGTGCATTATCTAAATTAGTTTCTGATGAGCAATTTGGTAATAGCATTAAAAAAACAGCTTTAAACCTTGAAAATAGCACAGAGGAATTTAAAAAATTCACAACAAAAATGAACGATGGAAAGGGAGCACTTTCAAAATTAGTTAGTGATCAGCGTTTGGGAAAAGTAATCGATTCATCATTAACGAATGTAAAAACTGCAACGAAAGGAATGAATGAAGTAATTGAAGCGGCAAAGAATAACTTTTTATTGCGAGGTTATTTCAAGAAAAAGAAGAAAGGAGAAGAAAAAAAACAAGATGAACAAGCTGATTTAGAAGAAATTGAAATGAAAAAAGAACTTAAAATTGGAGTCGAAAATGATTCTTTGTGAGTCCAATCGAAAAAGGATCCTTTATGTCACTAATTTAAACAAGGAATAGTTCTGTAGAGCGTTTTTGGAAACACTAACTACATTTATCCACAAAAAATAATTACTATGAAAACAGAGGAACAATTAAACCAAGAAATTTTAGAAATCACCACAATGATACGAAATGAGTATCCAGAACTTATAAAATATTTAGACGAAACACCATTAGCAATTCCGGTTGATAATAGCCCCGACATAAATAATAAAGCTTTGGTGGATTATGCTCAGTCACTAAAAAATATCATTATTAAATATGGTCTTAAACATGAATAAAAGGAACTATGCTTAAAAATAAATTTGCTAAAATCTTAGACTACTCATTTTAAACTGTTGTGGGGAACAGTTTGAGTAGTCTGAATTTAGCTATAAATGAAGCGAAAAGTGTAAAAAGTTCTGAAACAATTTATAAAAATGCGAATGAGCTTTGTAATAAAATTTTCTACTTTTAATTGGTTAGTCTTCAAAATTAAAAGATCTAGAAATAATAAATACCATTCTGCTAGCTTAAAATCGATCTAATAAAACAGTAAAATAATATTAAACAAAATTAATTATCATGAAAAAATCATTTTTAAAATTTGCATCGGTTGCCTTATTAGCAACCACATTTATAACAAGTTGTCAAGATTCAACTAAAAAAGAAGCAGAAGCACGGGAAAATGTTGATG
The DNA here is from genome assembly GCF_900129585.1 of Flavobacterium micromati. Classification (GTDB taxonomy): domain Bacteria; phylum Bacteroidota; class Bacteroidia; order Flavobacteriales; family Flavobacteriaceae; genus Flavobacterium; species Flavobacterium micromati. The sequence goes on along the minus strand of NZ_FQWF01000003.1, from coordinate 262,053 downwards.
AGGCCAAAACTGATTTAGATGAGGCCAAAACAGAATTAGCCAATGCTAGAAAAACAGCAACAGAACAAGAATGGCAATCATTTAAAGAAAGTACCAACGCTACAGTCGAACAAAATGAAAAACGAATTATTGATCTTAAAATGCAGATGAAAAGAACAGGAAAATCGATGGACGAGCAATACGCTAAAAAAATTAATGATTTGGAACAAAAAAACCGAGAAATTAAAGAAAAGGTTAATACTTATAAGAATGAGGCGAGCGACGATTGGGAAACATTTAAAAAAGAATACAACCGCGATATGGACGATTTAGGTCGCTCGCTGAAAAATTTTACGGTAGATAATAAATAAATACTAAGGCTGTTTTTAAAAGATCAGCCCTTTTAATAATCATTGACAAATGGCTTTGTTATAGCAAACAGGAAACAATAATACCTCATGTGTGAATCTTGTAACATTATAAAAAAGTGTTGTAACAAAAACCCTATGTAAGATGTAGATATTTGTAACGTAATAAATCTACAAAAAAATAACAAAAATGAAAAAATCAAAAAATTTAATTTTCGCAGCTGCTTTAATGAGCCTATTTACTTTCACCAGTGCTCAAGCCCAAGATAAAGTGGCTTCGTTTGGTTTCAAAGGTGGTCTTAACTTTTCAAATCTTTACACAGACAATGTAGATGATAACAATGTGCTTACTGGTTTTAATGCTGGACTATATGCAAAGTTTCCGATAACAAATAGTATAGCAATTCAGCCAGAGATTAGTTATACGACTAAAGGAGCAGAACTTGTTTACAACAATGCATTTGCACAAGGAACGGCAAAATTTAATGTAAACTATATTGAAGTCCCTATACTATTAGTAATGAACGTTACTGAAAACTTTAATATCCACGTTGGTCCGTACGCAGCTTATATGGTAAGTGGTAGAACAACTAATGATTCCAATTTTGGATCTTCACAAAGAGAATTAGATACTAATGATTTCAACAAGTTTGATGCTGGACTAGCTGGTGGCCTTGGAATCGATTTAGATGCATTAAACTTTGGAGTTCGTTATAATTACGGATTAACAAAATTAGGAAAAGACAATGCTTTTTTCTCATCGGATGCTAAAAATAGTGTTTTAAGCGCATACATCGGTTTGAGACTAAACTAAGTGAAGTTATTCATTAAAACTAGAAATCATGAGTAATCTACTTTATACTATTGCCGTAATCTTAGTGATTTTTTGGGCAATTGGATTTTTTGCCTATAGTGTGGGTTCGATCATTCATATATTATTAGTCATAGCATTAATCGCTATACTTTTTAGAGTAATACAAGGCAGAAAAATTTAAATATTAACGACAATTTCTATATTAATAACCATTAAAAACAAACAACATGGGAAATTTACTTTATACAATCGCAGTCATTCTTGTAATTTTTTGGGCGATCGGATTTTTCGCTTTTAGCCTAGGATCTATTATTCACGTGCTTCTTGTTATTGCAGTAATTGCAATTCTTTTCAGATTAATTTCTGGTAGAAGCGTTTAATTTAATCAACAATTAATAAATAACATTATGAAATCAGATAAAATAATTTTAGGAGTCTTGGGTGGAGTAGCTATAGGAGCGTTATTAGGAGTTCTTTTTGCTCCTGACAAAGGCGACGACACACGCAAAAAAATAATGGACAAGAGTAATGATTATGCAGATGAGTTAAAAGATAAACTTGACACTCTTTTAGGATCTATTACTAATAAGTATGAAAAGCTTTGGAAAGATGGAGAAAATATAGTTGCAGAAGGAAAATCTAAATTCAAGGAGGCAAAAAGCCAGGGTGAAGATTTCGTTTCTGAAAGTAAATCGCAATTCAATGATGCTAAAAATGAATTTAAAAATAGCTAATTTATTTTTCAATTGACTAATTTTAAGATAAGTGCACAATATTTTTAAGATGGAAAATAACACATCAACAATAGAAATGCTTTTTGAAAAAGCAGAAGAATATACTAGGACAACAGTTGAACTGATGAAGCTGCAAGCAGTCGATAAGGCCGCTGATGTGACATCATCACTGCTTTCTCGGATAGTGGTTTCTATTGTTTTTGTTTTATTTGCATTTTTATTCAACATCGGTTTATCGTTGTGGGTGGGAGAATTTCTAGGGAAAGCATACTATGGTTTTTTTATCGTTTCCAGTTTCTATTTACTCGTTGCAATTATTTTATATATCGTAAAAGATAAGGCACTTAAAACCCCTATCCGAAATTTTATTATTGTTAGAATGCTTAAAAAAAATTAGTATGAACAACATCAATCACACCGAAACTTTACAAGAAGCCATACAATTATTGAAAATGCAACAAGCGGGACAATTAGACCTGCTAAAAGAGCAATATCGTAATACATATGAGCATTTAAAACCAATAAATATATTGAAACGCTCCTTTAATCAGTTGACTAGCACAGCTGACTTTAAAGGAAGTGTTGTTAGCAATATTGTTGGAATTGGAACAGGATATTTGACAAAAAAAGTTTTACTAGGATCAACGCCTAATATTTTTAAAAAAGTCTTAGGTACTTTGCTTCAACTTGCGATTACCAACGTTGTCACTAAAAAAACAGAAAAATCGATTGATAACAGTATTCACAATGTTCAAGACTTGAGTAATTTTAAGACTTTACCGTAATTCAAAACAGTTAGAGGATAGCAAAATGCTATCCTTTTTTTTATTTATAAATTGTAATTTTAAATTAGAGCCTTGTATTATGCCAAATAGTCTATGAAATTACTGTCATGTTTTTGTCAAATCGAGCGCAGTCAAGATTACGTTCGATTTACAAGCAACGTTTGGTATTTCATTACAATCATGATGTTGTGCTCAACCTGACAAATTTTAATTCTTTTTAAATGTAAATTCAAAACATGAATAGTATTAATTATTTTTTAATACTTAAATAATTTGCAGTAAATGTTCGTTGTTGTACTACAAAAATCCAAATCTTGCCCTTTAAAATAAAAATTTGTAATTAATCTTTTACTAAGCAAATAAAACGAAATTTTATGAGCACTGAATTTTCCCATCTAGCTAAAAATTTATTATTTTATTCTCTACATTGCAATTTGCTTGTAAAACCTAAATCATCAATGAGAAAACTGACGCAATTAAAATTCGCTAATTACCATTAAATTATATCATTGTTAAAACCATGATTACCACTATTTGAACTCAAAATCAAACTCCCATTTCAATTTTTTTTCATACCACAATTCCCCATCCAAAACAACCAAAGGACAATCAAAATTGTTTGTGTAAAGTCCGCCCGTGCCTAGTCCTTGCGGCATTAAATTCCGTTGTAAAAATGTCCATTGTGCAATTGCATTCAGACCGATATTACTTTCTAAAGCTGAGGTAATCCACCAACCTATTTTGTGCTTTTCAGCCACTGAAATCCACTGTTGTGTTCCACGATAGCCACCTACAAAACTGGGTTTTAAAATGATGTATTTAGGCTTGATTTTTACTAATAATTTCTCTTTATCTTCTTCATTAAATACGCCGATTAATTCCTCATCCAAAGCAATAGGTAAAGGACTCAATTTACACAACTCTGCCATAGTGTTAGTATTGTTTTTCGCAACAGGTTGTTCAATACTATGTAACTCAAATTCAGTTAATTGCGTTATTTTATTTAAAGCTAAATCTAAATTAAAAGCACCATTCGCATCAACCCGAATTTCGACTTGTTCCGGAGTAAAATGCCGCCTAATAAACCGCAACAAGTGCAGTTCTTTATCAAAATCTATAGCTCCTATTTTGAGTTTGATACAACGAAAACCTTCCGCTAGTTTTTCTTCAATTTGTTCCTTCATAAAAGCCTCATCACCCATCCAAACTAAACCATTGATTTCCATTGATTTTTTACCATCAGTAAACTCCGAAGGGAACAACAAAAAAGGAGTCTCACTTGCTACAGATTGAAACGCCATTTCGACTCCAAATTGAATTGATGGAAACTCTAATAATGCCTCCCAGAGCAAGTCTTTACCAAGATGAATATTAGCACAAGTCCACTGTAATTTTTCTTCATAATCAGGTCGATCGTCAATACTCAATCCTCGCAGAATACCGCACTCGCCTATTCCTTTTTTTCCGTCTTGTTCTAAAATAATAAACCAGGTTTCTTTTGTATTCATTACCCCACGTGAAGTACCAGAGGGGCGCTTGAAATTAAGAATGTATTTATGATAAGTTGCTTTCATATTTTTTTAAACCACAAAAATTAATAAAAATTTTAAAGGATTCGTAAAGGTTTTTAAATAGTGGTCTAAGAGTTTTGAATAAGATCTAAGTCTCATTTCCAAAAAAAATATTACGGACTGACAACTAAGGACTAAAACTGAGGACTGAGGACTAAGAACTAAAAACTAAGCACTAAAAAAAACGTCAATCAAAAATCCGCAAAATCCGCTCAAAATCTTTATTTTGGATTCCCACTTTTTTAAACAGTCCAAAATCTTGTTTTATTTTCTGCGTCCAACTCAAGCTATCGGTAACATTTTGAGATTGGTATTCTTTGTAAATCGCTTTCGCCAAAGCATAATCATCATTCAATAAATGGGCGTGTGCCAAATTTAATTTAAGCAACAACTCTGTATCGTCAAGCTTCTCGCCTGCTTTAAGGAATTTAATCGCTTTTCCATATTGCTTCGTTAAAAGATAATTCTCACCAATCGCATTATAATCCAAAGCAGTTGCTTTTCCGTCATTAATTATCGTTATAAAATTTTTAATAGCTTCACCGTACTTTCCTTTCCTATTTAAACTTGAAGCTTGTTTGCGCAGATCATCATAAATACTTTTTGAGAGATTGCTTTCGCCAAAACAACTATCGCCAAAATCTTTAAACGCTTTAGCACGCTCCAAAGCCAATAATTTTTGGAATTCCTTAAAACTGTACTTTGATTGGATTTTGTCGAGAATGCAAACGCAAAAATCATCTGAATTGCTCATTTTCTGAGCTAAGTTGGATGTTCTACATTGATCAATAATTAACTTTCTATTTTCAGCAGTCCAACCCCGACTCAATTTGTTATCCACCCATGGCACAACTTCAAGAACGACTTTTTGATTCATGATCCAATTCTTGCTTTCAAAACCAAACCATAAATTTGCTGCATTTAGTTTCATGCAAGGAGATTTATCTGCTGAAAGTAACTTTGCATCTTTACTTACAGGCGCGTCTTGAATTAAGCAAGCAGCATCTGTTTTTCCATTTTGTTTGTAGCTATTTGCCAAATTTTCGTTGGAAAATACCGCGTATTTGCATTTATCATCTCCAGAAATTTTTGATAGAATAAAAACCGCTCCTGCTGAACCTTGGCTGATTCCTGTGGGATCTGGAATTGCTTTTAAAACCGACACTAAGCTATTTGCCATTTGCTGGTTTTTGTCTAAAAGTGTAATTCTAAAAACGACCTCTGTAGTTCCTTCCGGAAAATCTTGCGTTTTTATTATAATTCTGTCCCGAGCAGAAACCGTAATTTCTTCGGTTGTCGCTCGTGTCTTGTCCCAATAACCGTCTTTTTGCGCAAAACTAGACTGAAATACTATTGCTGTAAATAATAGAAAAATTTCTTTTTTAATATTCATGTTGTTGATTAACGAGATTTTTATCCCAGATTACTTCACTACAATTTCATTTATTTGGTATTCAGTGAACTCCGTTTAAAGTGGAAATCCTTTTATAAAGCTCCCAGCCTGCTAAAGGCTGGAAGCTTTATAAAAGATTGAAACGTCCCAAAGCGTCGGGAGCTGGAATAGCTCCAAAAAAAAATTACAACTCAATCGAATTCCCTATTTCTAGTAACATTAAATCTTTTCCTTTATTGAAAAATTTACGAATGGAATCCTCGTGATCGATTTCGATGTACCCAAAAGTATCAAAGTGGTAACCAAGAATTTTATCACATTCTAAGAAATCCGAAGCGATAATTGCATCCTCAACATCCATTGTAAAATTATCTCCTATTGGCAGGATAGCCAAATCAAGTTTTGTACGCAGGGGAATCAGTTTCATGTCCATTGTTAGCGCCGTATCGCCAGCAATGTATATATTCTTGTGTTCGCCCTCAATCACAAAACCACCGGGATTGCCTCCATAACTTCCATCAGGAAACGAACTGGAGTGAATAGCATTCACATATTTTACTTTTCCAAAATCAAAATTCCAACTCCCACCATGATTCATGGGATGAGATTGAAAGCCTTTTGACGCATAATAACCAGCAATTTCAGCATTAGAAACAATTACTGCATTCGTTCTACCAGCAATTGTCTCAACATCAAGAATGTGATCGCCGTGTGCGTGCGTAAGCAAGATATAATCAGCTTTTAAGCTACTTATATCAATGTGAGCCGCTTTTGGATTAGCAGTAATATAAGGATCAACTAAAATGTGCTTACCACCAATTTCAATTCCTAATGAAGCATGACCGTAGAAAGTTATTTTCATGTTTTTGTGTTTTGTTAAATGTTATTGAATTTAGCGATAAGCAAAATTTCACCGCAGATTTGCAGATTTTTTAATGTAATTTGATTTTAATTCGTTTATAAGTCTTCATAAAAGCTTGGAGAAATAATTAATTTCAAAAATTATGTCGATATTAAAAGTAAATTCCATTTTTAAATTTTTCTTTCTGTCGCAAACTACTTTATCTTCCGCCCATCACTGTATTTACAATCAGATCCGAAAAAAAGTAAATCATACAGAGTGCCAGCAAAATTGAAAGTGCAAAGGTGCTCAACGCTAATTTTTTTAATTCAGGATCTAACAATCTAGGCTCTTGATTTTTACTAACGGTAATTAAATGTTTAGTCAAAGGAATGTAAGCCAGTAAAAACAGGTATTGATCAAAGTTAAAATCACTCAATACTGCAAATAAAACGATCAAAATCATTGCTGAAATGATAAGAAAGTAATGGTATTTTTTTGCTTTAGCTCCACCAATTTTAACAACAATCGTATTTTTATTAGATTTTCTATCCGATGCTTCGTCTCGCATGTTATTCAAATTTAAAACGCCAACACTCAATAATCCTATTGCAATTGCTGGCAAAAATAATATAGCGTCTAACTGTTTTGAATATAAAAAATTGACTCCTAAAGTACTTACCAACCCAAAAAATATAAAGACAAATAAATCGCCAAATCCTTTATATCCATAAGCTGTATCGCCCACTGTGTAACGTATTGCTGAAACAATCGCTAAAATACCAAGCACTAAGAAGAACAATGAATAAACGATATTTGTATCGGCAAAAGCATAATAAATTAATAAAATAGCAGAAAGCAACGTCAAAAATGAAGTCATAATTATGGCGCGCTTCATCTCTTTTGGAGAAATTACACCGCTTTGAATAGTCCGTTTTGGACCTACTCTATCATCATTATCTGTTCCTTTCAAACCGTCGCCGTAATCATTTGCAAAATTTGAAAGTATTTGTAAACCTAACGTAGTTAAAATAGCAAAACCAAAAAGTCGCCAATTAAAAACTTCTGTTGGTGTCAAGATATTTTCTGTTGGATTTGCCAACGCGTACATACTTCCAACAATTATTCCCGATACCGATAATGGCAATGTTCTTAATCGAGCTGCTTCAATCCAATGTTTCATTTCTTTTTATTTATATTTTAATCTTTATGGTAAATTTTCTTTTTTAGTTTTTTTGAAACTACATCCAATTGCTATCAGAAGTTTCGATTTCATACAACCATTTATTGATGTACTGCTTTAATACGATATAATCTCCTAATTGAAAAGCAATATCTCCACCAGCAGTATGCAATATTACCGACCCTATATTTAATTTTTTATGCCAAAAAAGTTGTGAAGTTGAAACCGCTTGAATTTTGCTGGGTTTAATTATTTCCTTTTTCACGTCCCAAGCCCCGCTTTGCTTAATAATGAAATCTTTGTTAATGAATAATCTATTATTTACAAATTTAAAATATTGAATTAATCCAATACAAATCACATAAATTGGAGCCAAAAAAGCATAATCAAAAATAGAAGAATCAATATAAGATCCAATTGCGATGAACGCGAACAAAGGTAATCCTATTGTTAGAAATATTGAAAAAATAAGTTTACGCCAATTGGGTTTCAACATTAAACCTTTGGTAGGAATCTTTTGGTATAATAAATTTAAAATCTCATTTCCTTCCGCTTCACTGCATCCAGGAATTTCTATGGCTGAACTACTTTGTTCTTTTTCACCACTTGTTGCTTGTTTAATTTTTAGTTCTAAAATTTCCATTTTCTTTTGGAAAAAATTTCTTGAACTAACGACGATTTGAACTTTTTCAGGTTTTAAAATAGTGCTTTTAGTGCTTATTAATCCAAAGGATAGTAGTAAAGATCCATTTTGCCGAACTATAACATAATTATAATACTTGTAAATTGTTCGAAAAATATTGACAATTAAAACAATAAAAATCAACCAAAAAATGAACAAAAGTATCGATTGCAATACTAGATTTTGATCGATGTAATCTCCAAATTTCTCTTTGTAAACATCATCATCATCTCCAAACTTTAAAAAATTCTCGTAAATAGTACTAAAAAACAATAGCAATAATGCAATACTTCGTCCATAGTTAGAAGTGATACCAACTTTCAACAAACTTAAAAAACTGATTTTTAGAAAAGGCTGTAGAACATCGACAGATTCAGCTGTAGAGTCGTCCTCAGAAATAAGTTCACTATTGATATAACTTGATTTCAGGTCGTTGTCTAATAAACGCGATTTCAACTCTAAAGCTAATTTATGGGAAATAGCTTTTATAGCACCTTCCTTTTTATTACTTCCTGCTGTATCAACATTAAGTTCGTAAACACCTATTAATCGTTGAATAAATGATTGATTGATATTTACTTGTTGGATTTTATTGAGCTGAATCGCGGTCTTAGTTTTATTAATAATGCCTTCATTAATAATAAATTCTTTATTTTCAGAATCTAAAGCAAATGTAAAGTTTAGGTATTTCAAATAAGAAATGATTCCAATCGCAGTAAATACGGCGACTAATGAAAGAACTAAATAAATTTTATTTACCTCATTAAATCTAAAAGCGTAAATTAAAATTATAGGCCAAAATGCGCGACCATAGCGCTGAAGTGAGTAAAAAAACAAAACCCAAATCCCAACAACGGATTGTCTTTGAGGCAAACTAAAATCAGTACTCATTACAATTGTTTTTGAATTTTACCCATTAATAATTGCTTAATCTTTTCGGCTTGTTCTTTATCAATTCCAGGTATTTCAAGATCGCTCGAACTTCCACCAGCGGTAAAAATTTCTACTTTGGCTAAACCTAAATAACGCGAAATTAGTCCTTCATGTAAAGCTACATGCTGGACTCTATTGTAAGGAATTACGATTGTATTTGTTGCGATTACGCCACTTTTATACAGCACGTCATGCTCTCTAAAAGCAAAGCCTTTTCTTTTATATCCTAATATTGAAAATGTTGTTATCCAAATAAAAACTACAGGAAGTATTGCACCAATAATTAACCACAATCTCCCCGAGAACAGTTCAGGTCTGAAGAAAGAGAACACAGTGGGAACCAACATTAATATTGCAATAATTATTACCAAATTGATTACAACCACCGTAAAATACTTCGAATGAAGCGGTGTGAAAATAACTTCTTCAAATTTCGGAAGTTGGGTTGTATCAATCGTTTCGTTTGTAAAATTTTCCATTTAATAGTTTTATTTTTACTGCTAAGACAAATTTTTTCGTTTTATGAGCAACGGTAGGTTGTAATTTTGCCGTTAAGGCACAAAAGCGCTAATTTATTTTGTATCGTTTGATTTTATTGCAGTGATTAGAACTATTTAATTAATTTGTATAGCATAAATTAATCACTATATACTTGCCACTGACCACTAACTTTTCTGACCTCTGCAACTGATCCCTGAACACTGACCTCTGCCGCTGATCACTAAATACTGACCACTGACCACTACCTTAAGGCAGCCACTTTTTCTCAAAATTCGGTTTTCTTTTCTCTAAAAAGGCGTTTCTACCTTCTTTAGCTTCTTCAGTCATATAAGCTAATCGTGTTGCTTCTCCAGCAAATACTTGTTGTCCTACCATTCCGTCGTCTGTAAGATTCATTGCAAATTTTAGCATTTTGATTGCCATTGGAGATTTTTGTAAAATTTCCTGAGCCCATTCGTAAGCTGTGTCCTCTAATTCGTCATGCGGAATTACCGCATTAACCATTCCCATATCCATGGCCTCTTGTGCAGAATAATTCCGACCTAAAAAAAAGATCTCTCTTGCTTTCTTTTGGCCCACCATTTTAGCTAAATAAGCAGAACCATAACCTCCATCAAAACTAGTAACGTCCGCATCTGTTTGTTTAAAAATAGCATGTTCCTTACTGGCTAAAGTTAAATCACAAACTACATGCAAACTATGTCCGCCACCTACAGCCCAACCAGGAACAACTGCAATTACAACCTTTGGCATAAAGCGAATTAGTCGTTGCACCTCGAGAATATTCAATCGGTGCTGGCCGTCATCGCCTACGTATCCTTGATGTCCACGTGCGTTTTGATCGCCACCGCTACAAAAAGAATAAATGCCATCCTTAGAAGAAGGTCCTTCTGCAGATAACAAAACAACACCTATAGACGTATCTTCCTGAGCATCATAGAAAGCGTTATAAAGTTCGGCAGTTGTTTTTGGACGAAAAGCATTGCGTACATCGGGTCTATTAAAAGCGATTCTAGCCACGCCATTGCACTTTTTATAAGTGATATCTTCGTATTCTTTAGCGGTAATCCAATCCATTATTATAGCTTTAAATTATTTTACCGTAAAAATAAATCATTTTTTGCACTATAGCTATTCTTGCACACAATCCTTACGGTAATCCTTCTCTGATGAAAGGGTTTTGAATGTTAAAAATCAATATAAAATGAAAATTTTAACAGTCGTCTATTGTATTTGTTATTAACTTTAATACAGGTTAATAAGATAAATAGAATTTATTTATGTTATTAACTGGTGATCCTAAAACGATTTATTAACCTAAAAGAAGAATGCATTGAGTACAATTAAAAATGATGTCGCTCCTTTTTCGACGATGCTAATTAATCATAAGATTGCAAGAACGTTTAAAACCGAGTTAACGAAAAAATCAATTGCCATTTTAGCAATTTCTAAAAAGTAACACCTACGGTTGAAGTAAAAGATTTATTTTTCTTGTTGTTGCAAAAGCGAAACATTAATAAAATTATTTTTAGAAAATAAACTTTCAATAAATAAAAAAAACCATTGGTTAACTGTGAACTTAGATGCATAACGAAACGACAGTTGGTTTAAAATTTGATGACAAAAAACTTTTAATTTGATTTTTTTTGCGGTTAGGATAAACTATTCTAAACTAGCATTAAAGGGAGAAAGACTAACCGTTTCCGATTAGTCTTTCTTTTTTTATTCTTTTACCAAATAAATTCCGTCTTCCTTAATTTCGATTAATTTTTCCCTATAAAGAGCACCAACCGCTTTTTTAAACGTTTTTTTACTCATTTTCAAAACCGTTTTAATATCCTCTGGATGTGAATTATCAGTCAATCTCAAAAAACCTCTGCTGGCTCTAAGTTCCTCTAATATTTTATCTGCATTTGGTTCAATACTTTCATAACCTTGAATTTGCAATGCGACATCAATTTTATTATCGGGACGAATCGTTTTAATGTAACCTCGCATTCGGTCGCCCGTACGAATGGCGTCATCATAAACTTCATCCTTATACATCAGTCCTTTATACTTTTCGTTTATGATTACATTAATTCCAATTTCAGTAATATGCGAAACTATCAAATCAACTTCTTCGCCTTTTTCTACAGTCAGCTCTTCATTTTTAAGAAACTGATTGGTTTTACTTGAAGCAACTAATCGATTTGTTTGTTCGTCCATGTAGAGGTACACTAAATAGCGTTTTCCCTTTTCCATAGGACGCGCCTGCTCTTTGAACGGAACTAAAATATCTTTTTCCATTCCCCAATCCATAAAAGCACCCACTTGATTGGTATAATTCACACGCAAAAGTGCAAATTCATTCAGCAATATATAAGGTTCTAGAGTTGTAGCAACAGGTCTTTCTTCATGGTCTAAATATACGAAAACGATGAGCTCCTCGCCTATTTCAAAATCATTTGGTACATATTTATTGGGTAATAAAATATCGTGAATTCCCTCAGGATCTTGCTCGGGATTTCCCAAAAACAAACCCACTTTGGTATCCCGTAAAATGGTAAGCGTATTGTATTTTCCTATTTCAATCATTTTCTTAAATTCTTAGTCATTTCTAACTTTATCAAATGCAAAGGTACAAAGATTTAATTGACGAATAATTTTACTTTAGCGTTATAAAAACCTATCTTTAAAAGTAGCGAAGCTTGCATCAATTATATTGCTAGAACCATATTTTCTTGACCTTCGCATTATTAAAAAATATTTAAAAATTACTAAAAATATTGATAATGAAAACAGCCTCCCTAAGAAAAGAACTCGAGTACAATGAAGATAAAGTTGCCATTGATGTCATGATGGAAACAGAAACATCAAAGGAGATTAGAATATTGTTTCGAAAAGGTCAGTTGATGAAAGAACATAAAGCAGGCTATCCTATCACCGTAGAAATTCATCAAGGATGGATAACTTTTGGTGCAGAAGGTGAGAAAATGACATTGAAAACAGGAGATTTAATCTCTCTAGATGCTAATATTCCGCATGATTTACTGGCCGAAGAAGATAGTATTGTAAGATTGACTTTGTCAAAACTGGACACTGTTGCAAGAGTAAAAAAAGTTTTGGAATAAATAACTCAAAAATTGATTACGGTATTTGAGTTATACCATTTTGAAAAGCAAAATATGCAAATTCTCATAAGTTTTGAATATTCAAATTGATTTTTCATTTTTAGGAGCAGAAAATTTGTCATTCAGCTCACTTTCTCTCCCGCTATTCGCAGTATCTGCGCCCAAAAGCGCAGGATACTTGCTTCTATCGGGGCTGCAATAGAAAACTTATTTTTACAACGCTTTCCTTAAATAAATATTGAAAACAAATAAGGTAGTTTTTAAATCCGTAGAAGAAATAGAAAAACAGATAAGTTTTGCTTTTGTATTTGATGGTTCTTTCTTAGGAACACAAAATTTTGATAGAAAGCAAATTTTGTTTAACTGTATGCATTAGCTGGACCTAAAACGCATGATTGCTTCTCTTGGACTCTAATAAAAAACCTAAAAAAAATACCTTTTAAATTTAAATGCTCAACAAATGCTAAATCCTGTACCTGAGAAAGTTTATTATCATTTTTTATTAACTTTGGGCAACTAAAAAAAACTTAAATGAAAACAACTTCACTCGTCTGTTTATTTCTATTACTCTTAAATTCCCAATTTACTATTGCGCAAACCACCGTTGATGATCCCGAAATAAAAAAAATGATTTCTGAAGTGAAATCGGAAAACATGGAAGCCACTGTTCGTAAACTCGTAACTTTTGGAACGAGACATACATTGAGCGACACTAAGAGCAATACTCGTGGAATTGGAGCAGCACAACGCTGGGTTAAATCAGAGTTTGACAAATACGCGCTTGAATCTAATGGAAGATTGACCTCTAAAATTGATTTCTTTACGATAAAAGCTGATGGACGCCGTATTGCTGCTGATACCCAGCTTGGGAATGTAATGGCCACTTTAAAAGGAACTGATGCTACAGATGATCGAGTTTTAATAATTAGCGGACATTTAGATTCTCGTGCTTCGGATGTAATGGATTCTAAAATTGATGCTCCTGGTGCAAATGATGATGCTTCTGGAGTTGCAGCAATGATGGAACTTGCCAGAATTATGAGCAAAAGAGAATTTCCATTCACCTTGATTTTTGTTGCCGTAGTGGGCGAAGAGCAAGGACTATATGGCGCAAAACATTTAGCGGATGTTGCGAAAGAAGGAAAATGGAATGTAGTCGCTATGATCAATAATGACATGATAGGAAACAGTTTGTCTAGCGGAACTTTACTTAGAGACAACACCCAAGTTCGTGTTTTTAGCGAAACTATTCCGTATCTGGAAACAGAAGCCGAATCCAAAATGCGTAAGTCAACTAATCGCGATAACGACAGTCCGTCAAGACAATTAGCGCGATATATAAAAACGGTTACCAATCAATATGTAGAACAATTAGACATCAATTTGGTATATCGCAACGATCGTTTTTTACGAGGCGGCGATCATACTCCTTTTAGTCAAAATGGGTTTACGGCGATTCGTTTTTGCGAAATGAATGAAAACTACAATCACCAACATCAAGACGTTCGAAAAGAAAATAGCGTACAATTCGGCGATTTACCTGAATTTATGGATTTCGAATATATGAAAAAAGTAACTTGTTCTAATTTGGCTACTTTCAGTAATTTGGCTTGGTCACCAAAAACGCCAACAAACGTAGGAATTGAAGTAAAAGACTTGACTAATTTTTCGACTTTACTCTGGACAGCTCCAGCCGGCAAACCAGTTTATGGTTATAATATTTTGATTAGAGAAACAGCATCATCTCACTGGGAAAAAACAATTTTTGTAAAAGACATAAAAGCAGAAATCCCTTATTCCAAAGATAATTTTTTCTTCGCCGTACAGAGCGTTGATGAATTCGGACATTCTAGTTTGGCTGTTTTTCCAGTGCCGATTAGATAAAAATTATAGTTATAAAACTAAAAAGCGTTTGCTTGGGCAAACGCTTTTTTTATAGACATCATTTAAATCTTCAATAATACTTTTGCACATTTATTTTAATTTGTTGGATGGATTGTCAGCACAAAAATTGCCGCTTAGTAACTATTATAGAGAGAAAAGCCGAATTTTTTAATTTACACCACATTTCTCTATCAAATTGGATATGTACTTCTCAATTAATTTTTCTCTTATACTGATAAATAATAATTTTATTTCAGTTATCGAGCTTTCAGACCCAAAAATTTAAATAAGAATTTATCCCACTCAACGAACAAGGAAAATAGTATATCAAAAAAAGTAGTTTTACTTTTAATTTTCTAATTCTATGATTTCATTAAATCCAGTAAACCTGATAATTTGCTTCCATAAAAAGCTATAGGTTCCAAAAATAATAAAGATACAAGCTAGCCAATATGGTCCTTCATTCTGATAATTTATGTTTGAGAATAGTATATCCAAAAGCCAAAATACTCCAAAAGAGATTAGCAATATTACAGCTGAAATCCTTAATGTAAATGAAATAACTTTAAGACCTTTTTTTAGTGGTAGCATAGTTGTGTGATTTGAATAAGATTGAATTGTCGCTATTATTTTTTTTAAAACAGCAGCAAAACACCTTATGATTTGGAACACAAAAATAAAACAACTCTTTCCATTTTCATTAAACACTTTGTTAACACCTATTTTAAAGTGATGAACGCCTCGTTCTGTCTATTGAACAACAAAAGCCTTTAACTATTAGTGTTAAAGGCTTAACTAATTTAATCTTTTCTCTAAAAAAAGAAATAGTTTAAGTGTAAATGGTTTCCAATTCACTCACTCTTTCCTCTGGAATAGCTAGCCTAGTAGCCATTCTGTTTAACATTTTTCTTTCTTTATCAGATATACTACCATCTATTAGAAGTTCCTGATACTCTTCAATGTGCTCTTGTTCGTTTTCATTTAAATCTTCGATTGAAGACAATTGTTTTTTTAACTCTACAGATTATCCGCTTAATCAACTATTTATTGTTCCGTTTAATTGAACTAAAAATATACCATAATTTTTTTCTTTTTTCTGATATCTAAAAATTAAAATAGGCATCAAACCGAGAGTGAAAACAGAAATAAATAAATAAAATATGTAGTAATAGATTGATTTACTTCCATCATCGCTTTCTTTAGCCCAAAGTAAAATTCTTGCTACACCACTCAAAATTAATGCTACAAATAAAGCCAATATTAATTTCTCAACGACTTTTTGATATATGTATGATAAATCGTAATCTAATATTTCCGTAATTGGCAATAATAAAAAGCAAAATATTCCAATAAAAAAATATTTAAATAAATAGTGATTTATTGAAGTAATTTTGCACACGGAGTTGGCTTGTTGATAAACTTTATTTCCTTTTAACCAGATAGCAGGATCTTCGTTTTCAATATTTTTCATTGCTTTTAAATCTTTTTTTAAAGCAATAAAAGATTTTTTATTGGCTACCCTTTTTTTATTATTTGCGTCATCATTCTCTGCTTCACTTACTATTTTTTGCAATAAAACTGCGAAAAGAGATTCGTGTTGAGACATTAACCAAATTCCGCCACTTGACTCTTTACTTGACACAGCTTCGAGAAAACTGGTGTTAGGCAAAATTACATTTGTTACAATCTCTTCTAATACATAGGTTTTATTTGGTTTTACAGCAGTGGTGCTGTCATTTTTTCCGTTTGACCATCCCCAAGATTTAAATTGTTCTAACATATAATCACAAACCTGAATCAGATAAAAGTTCATAACAAAGAGGTAGAATGCATCGTTGCACGATTCACCATAAAGCATAACAAATTCATCTTGCTGATCAGTATTGTATTGTCTGTTAGCTTCTACAAGGAATAATTTCCAATAATTTTCACTATTATTATCAAGTAAATCTCGAAAATTTGTAATTGTTTCCAACTTTGCTCTTGATAAGGCTAACTTTTTCGGAGCTAATTTAGCAAGTGCCTCATCATGTTTCATCCCAGCATAGATATCCCCAAAGAATCCAATAGCTCCTCCAATTAAATTAGTAGCACCTCCAGCTTTTCTACCTGCAAAAAAACCGACAATACCCGATAAATTTTGAATATTATTTGCTAAACCTTGAAATTTTTCTGAAACTTCAGCAGCCAATTCAGAAATAATAATTATTTCCTTTTCTATCAAATCAATGTCCGTCCTTAAACCCTTAAGTTTCTCTTGTATTGTATAACTCATAACCTTTTTTTTTAAATTGACATAAAAGTTATTACCATATTAGTAATATTATCAGATGTGCTCCGTAAAGTTCCAATTAATTCTGACCTATGTCTTATATAATTATGATCGTTACTATAACTATCCATATTCAATATTTCATTCAAAATCGAATTTGTAGTATTAGAAAAGCTCGGCAGAACATTTTGTATTAAATTTGCTTGAATTTTACATTTTTCGATTCTCATGTCAAATTCTTTACACATTATTTCAACTTGACAATCCATAATTTTTATCGATTTTTCAATTTCTTTAGCTTGAAGGATTATCATTCCTATCTTATCTACTGTATAATCAACTTGGGAAAAAATAGAATTATAATTTTCGAATGCAGTGTCAACATTTTGTAATGCAACATTAGTATTTTCATATATTCTTTCAAACTTTGAAACAAAATTTTGATCATTCATAATTGATGTGCTTTTGGTTAACAAAATAAATTATATTCAGAAAACTTATGTAATTACAACGCCGCTGCGTGTTTCCCTTTATTACTCCCGTTCGGATGTCTTGAACATGAATTTCCTGTTAGACTTGAAATGGAGGAAGATGAGGTTCCGCAATACTTACAGCTGTATTTTGATTTTTCACTTCCTTCATATAATTTGTGCCTGCCTTTATTACCTCCAAGTGGATGTCGGCTGCAGGAACTTCCTGTTAAACTCGATATACTGGAACTTTTTGTTCCGCAGTATTCACAATAAAAATTTGACATAGGGTTTAATTTTTTGATTGGTTAATTGTTCTTCAAAAATATAAACTAATACTTTTTACAATTACTTATCTTACCAAAACCCCTTTTTATCTTACAAAACCCCTTTTGTGGTTTTTAAACTAAAAAAGCTCTTACCAAATCTTGGCAAGAGCTTTCTTAAAATACTCAATTTTTAAATAGCTAACAAAATATAAACCGTTGTTCCTTGAGTTTCGGAGTATTCAATTGTGATAGGATTCTCTATTTCAGGTTGCAGTAGTGACAACCGTTCTTTTGTTAATGAAATACCTTTCGATTTATGAAGTTTTACTTTTGTAAAGGATGCACTCCCTTTACCATTATCGATGATTTTACATACCATTACTGCATTAGTTTTCATTTGAAAAGAAAGCTGTAACTTGGGATCTTGTGAATTGTCGTTGAAGGCGTGAACAAACACATTTTCTACAAAAGGTTGTAGCGTCATGGTGGGAATTTTGTATAAACTACAATCAATGTTGGGGTCGATTTGAAAATCAACCGCAATACGATTACCAAATCGCATATTTTCAATTTGGATATAGCCTTTGAGGTAATTAATTTCTTCGGCAATAGTTATTCTCTTTTCTAATGAATTTTCTAAAGTTTGACGCATCAATCCCGATAATTTGCTGACAAAATTGAGCGAACTATCGACATCATTGCTGATAATAAAATGTTGAATCGTATTAATAGCATTGAACATAAAATGCGGGTTCATTTGATTCAATAAAACGTCCGACTCCGTCTCTGCAATACGTTTTTCGATTCGAGCCTTTTCTTTGGCTTTAAACTTGTACCGTAAAATAATTGTAACCAAAAAGCAAATTATTACTATGCAAAACAACACAATAAACCACCAAGTCAACCAAAATGGCGGCTGAATTTGAATATTCAACAACTTAAAAATAGTGGCTTTACCGGCATTCGAATCAAAAACTTCTACTTCAATTGTGTAATTCCCATAAGGCAA
This sequence comes from Flavobacterium micromati, assembly GCF_900129585.1. Lineage (GTDB taxonomy): Bacteria > Bacteroidota > Bacteroidia > Flavobacteriales > Flavobacteriaceae > Flavobacterium > Flavobacterium micromati. The sequence goes on along the minus strand of NZ_FQWF01000003.1, from coordinate 243,252 downwards.
ATACGATAAATACAAATTCGTTTTATCACTATACGGACTCCAACGGTTACTACTTTTTAGACGATAACGATACTTTAATTTATTGGGAAATAGGTGTCCTTTTGGAATAAAATTAATAGCAAATGAATTATTTTTATAATCGCAAACTAACTTATTAGATGCATATTGAAACCACCTGTATTTTTCTTTTGGCAGTGCAATACCATTAATTGCCAAACTGCTAATACCGATGGCATCAACTGTAATTTGTTCCTGTACCACTTTATCTAAATCAACAACATAATAGCCATTTTTAGTACCCAACCACAATTGATTTTCAAAAATCTGAGAGGTTGTAACCGCACCATCTTTTAGACCTTGTTCTTTATCAATTAATCTAATTATTCCGTTGTGATAAATATTTAAGCCCTTTTCAGTTCCAATAAGGATGAAATCTTTGTAGGCTTCGAGAAATAGAATTGTATTTCCAACCAAGTCTTTTTTAGCAATAGTTTTTAAAATTTCAAATGATTTTTTGTCGTCCACTATAAAAACATTCCCGAATTCGGCTGCCAAAATTAGCTGCCCTTTTTCATTAACAGTGATGTGTTTGAATTTTTTCTCTTTCCAAATTCCGTCAGCTAAATACGATTGAAATTGATTGTTATGAAACACATATAGTCCATTAAACACAGAAAGCAAATAGGTTTTATTATTGTTATTCAGAATTTTAACAATGTATTGCGGAGTATTTTTTTCGAACTTTGAATAATGCTTGCCTTTTAAATTATATATGTCATCATACACTCGGACTCCTGCATAAGTAATGGTTTCAATGAATTTATCGTTAGTAGTAAATCCAAATTTCAAACTATGCTTAGGAATGTACGCAATTATTTTTCCGTGTTGGTTTATTTCAAAGATCCCAATATTACTGCTAACCCAGATCGAATTTTTATGCTTTACCATTTCATAAAACTCAATCGCATCAGCAGGAATGTTAAAATTTAATTCAAAATCTCTGGATTCAACACCTTGTTTGCTTACACTATTTTTCCCTTTTTTAAGGAAAGAAAGTTCGCTGTTCTTAAAATCAGAACGTAAAACTGTTTTTAAAATCGCTCCTTTCGAATCTAAAAAAGAAATTCCTCTGTTATGTAAAATAAGCTTTTGATCGTTAAATACTTCAAAATCTATAATTGATTTTCCTTTAAAGGAATTATAATCAATCATTTGATCTAATCGAACTTCGTAAACTCCTTTGTCATTAGAACCTACATATAAAATATCTTTGCTTTTATCATAAACCACATTCAAGATAACTTTCGAATCAATTCCATAAAAATCAGAAACATCAATCATTTCATCATCCAAAATTCGATATAGTCCGCCATCAGGGCTGAAAATTCCCCAAGCTGCTGCATAAATACTATTTCGTTTATCTTGCGCAAATTGCCAAACTACTGATTTTCCGAATTTAGAAGAAGTCCAATTACCATTCGCAATATTTTGAATATCAAACTTACTAAGAAAACCATCATTAGCGGTATATAAAGTGGTTCCAAAAAGACCCAAACAATATGATTTTTCGTGCCGCTTAATTGAGATAATCTGCGGTGTTTTGCCAGATTCATCTATTTTAAATAATCCCTCAAAAATAGATGTGAAATAAACTTCATTTTTATATTCAAAAAAGGAAATACAAATAAAATCCTCCTTGTGAGCGGGAACTTTTGGCGTGACTACTTTATGGCTATTGATATCGATAATAGAAACGCCTTGCTCTGTACCAACATACATTTTATTTTTAAAAGGAAATACTTTTCTAGTTTTATCCGCTGGTAGACCATTTTTAGTAGTAAAAACGGTGAATTTCTTTCCGTCATATTTGCTTACTCCACCGCCGTAACTCGCAAACCACATCTTTCCATTAGCATCTTGAGAAATATCCCAACAGCTATTATGCCCTAGTCCATTTGATTCATCTATAGTTAAAAAAGATCCGTTTTCCATTATAGCAACTCCATTTTCTGTACCAATCCACAATACACTTTTTGAATCTAAAAAAAGAGCGCGTACGGCATTATTAGGCAAACCGTCTGTTGTAGAATAATTTTTTGAAGGGAAATATTGTGCTAACAAAGATTGAAACGCCAGAAACAAAAAGCAAAGTGAAAACCTAATTCGTAATGGCATCGATTAGCTTCTTTTTTGTAAATAATGCATCCGAAACAGGAATAATATGACCGGTAATCATTTCTAAATTATAGTCATCTGTTTTAAATCCTTTGATATAATTTTTGTTTATTAAGAAACTTCTATGGACTTTAATATAGTGCGATTCTACAAGTATTTCGCAAACTTCCTTAAACGTTTTAGAGGTAAAATGTTCTTTTTCAATGGTATGAATACTTGTGTAAGAACCATCAGATTTACAGTAAACAATAGTGTTGGCCTGAATTACTTCAAAACCATTTTTAGTGGGAAACACAATTCTTTGCTTATCTACAAACTGGTTATTGATGTTATCTGTTAGCAATTTAAATCGATCAAAATCAATTTTAGTGTCTTTTTTAAATTCAAAACGAGAAATTGCTACTTGAAAATCTTCATTATTAATAGGTTTAACTAAATAATCCAAAGCACTATTTCTTATAGCTTGAATGGCAAATTCTTTGTACGCAGTGGTAAAAATTATCTCGAAGTTGATTTTATCAAAATACTTTAGTAATTCAAATCCATTCTCGTCAGGCATAGCAATATCCAAAAAAACTAAATCAGGCTGATTTTTTTTTATAGATCTAACGGCACTTTCTACTGAATTGCATTCATCAAGTACTTCAATACTTTCATTATAATAACGCTCACAAAATTTTCTTAGAAAACTACGAGCATGCAATTCATCATCAACAATAATAACCTTTATTTTCATGAAAAAAAACTTATGGAATTTGAAAAAGACTAAAATAGGATATTAATTTAGTTCCCAATAAAAAATCACATAAAAAGGTAGTAAAAATGAACGGAAGCTACTATTTGTCTTTTGGAGGATTTTATTATAGAATTTCAGTACTAATTGAACTGATTGCATAATGTCAGTAATTCAGCTGCCCTATTAATTACAATCGTGCTCTTTATTAGATAATTACCATCTACACCAACTCCCTAAAATACTGTAGCAAAATACTATCATTTTTTAATGTCGGCGTGAAAATTTCTAAAATACAAGGTCTTTCATTTTGAGCATATAAAGTCGTCAAGCTGCTAGTTAAACTCGTTTCGTTGCTAGCGATTGAATAATCAAAACCATACATTTTTGCCAAATGTTCGGCTGTCAAACAATGGGAAGTTTCAAAAAAGGTATTAAAAACAGGACTTTCTTCATGTCCAGGCAAAATTCTAAAAATACCACCACCACCATTATTTATTAGAATGATTTTAAAGTTTCTAGGGATGTAACTATTCCATAAAGCATTGCTATCGTATAGAAAACTAATATCACCAGTGATGAAAACTGTTTGTTTTTTATTGGCAACAGCCGCGCCAATTGCAGTCGATGTACTACCATCAATTCCGCTCGTTCCACGATTACAATATACTTCGATTAACGGATTAATATCAATTAATTGTGCATATCTGATGGCTGAACTATTGCTGATTTGCAACTGACTATTTTCTGGTAAACTTTGAATTACTTTCTCAAAAACCACAAAATCAGAAAAAGGAATTTTCGACAAGTAGATTTCGTGTTTTGCTAATCGCAATTGTTTTACAGCATCCATCTTAACGAAATAATCACTGCTAATTACTGTTGTTAATGGTAAAAAAGCTTTGAAAAAAGTATTTGGTCCCAATTCAAAATGATGAGTCAATGCACCAAAAGTGTCGTAAGCTCTGAGCGTATCAATATGCCAATGGTGTTTTGGTTTGTATTTTCGCAGGAATGCTTTGATTCGCTTGGAAACAATCATTCCCCCAAAAGTGACAAGTATTTCTGGTTGAAAATATTCAAAATCATCAGTTGAAAAAGGGGTTATTATCGTATCTATATTATTGATGAACGTATCGTGATGCAAGTTAGATGTTGTTTCTGTCATCACAACAACCGATTCATCTTCTGCAAAAGCGTTACTAATTTCTTGATCAATACTATTAAGATCATTAACACCAACTAAAATCATTTTTTTAGTTGATTGATTCCAAATACTCGCATATTGAGCAAGATCTTGAATGGAAATTTCCTGCGTATCTTTTGCGAAAGCAATATTATTTACATTTACAGAAAGCTCTGAAACAATTTCGTAAAGAGGTTCTTCAAAAGGAGCATTAATGTGAACAGGTCCTTTTTTTGTAATAGAAATGTTTATCGCGTCATTGATTTTTACATCATTTTCAACAGAGACATCTGCTAGTAAGTTTGCGTTATACAAAGAGTGGTTTTCAAAAACATTTTCTTGACGAATGGTTTGGCCGTCGCCAATGTCAATTTTGCTTTGCGGACGATCTGCTGAAATTACGATTAACGGAATCTGACTGTAAAAAGCTTCCGCAAAAGCAGGATAATAATTCAGTAAAGCAGATCCCGAAGTACAAACTAAAACCACAGGTTTTCTAGTTTGTTGCGCTATTCCCATTCCGAAAAAAGCAGCCGAACGTTCATCAGCAATACTATAACATTGAAAAGCTGGATTGTTAACAAAACCTATCGTTAAAGGAGCATTTCTAGAACCGGGAGAAATAATTATTGTGGTAATTCCTTTGGCCAAACAAATTTCGATTATGCTTTGCGCTAAAGGTATTTTTGGGTAAATCATTGTATCATTTTTCTGAAATACAAAGTTACAAACTTGCAATGCTTTTTCCTTTAGTTTTAGTTGTTTTTTATTATTTTTGAAACAAATAAACAGCAAATGGAAATCAAATTACGAGCTTATAAAATAGAAGATACTCCCGCAATTTTAGATATAATTAATTACAATATTTTACACTCTACTGCATTGTACGACTACAATATACGAACAATAGAACAACAAAAATTAATCTTAGAAGACAAATTAGCCAAAGGTTTTCCTGTTATTGTTGCGGAATCAGAAGGAATTGTTATTGGTTTTGGAATGTATAGTGAGTTTCGTTTTCGCGAAGCTTATAAATTTACCGTTGAACATTCTGTTTATGTAAATGAGAAATATCACGGCAACGGAATTGGCAAATTATTACTTGCAGAACTGATCAAACTTGCGAAAAACCAGAAGCTACATACTATGGTGGCAGTTATTGATGCTGAAAATCAAAGTAGTGTAGAATTTCATGAAAAATTTGGTTTTAAAACCGTTGGAATTATTAAAGAATCAGGTTATAAATTTGATCGCTGGCTCGATTCGGTTTTTATGCAGTTGATATTAGAATAATTTTTTCTACTAACAATATTGAGGGTTTAAAAATACGAAAAGAAAAATTTTAAACACATATAAAATATTCTTCTTGCCGCTAAGTCACAAATTCGCAAAGCTTTTAGTCACTTTAGTTTGATAAAAAGCGCAAGAATATTTTGTTTTGTTTTTGTGCATTCTTGGAAAATGAATCACAAAAGCACTCAAATAGTTATAAAACCTAATAATTTATCAAGTTCAAATTCAGAGTAAATACTTTAGTACCTCAAATAATAACTGATTGGGAATGTTGTAAAAATTCTAACTTTAAACATTATTTACAAAAAAGTACAAATGAAAAGAATAACAGTGTTTTGCGGTTCCAGTCTTGGAACAGAAGAAATCTTTACATCGCAGGCAATTTTAGTTGGTAAAACACTTGCCAATCAAGGCATTGAAATTGTTTACGGAGGCGCAAGAGTTGGACTCATGGGAGCAGTTGCTGACGCAGCTTTGAATGAGGGCGGAAAAGTCATTGGGGTTTTGCCTAATTTCTTAAAATCGAAGGAAATTGCTCATTTGCAGCTAACTGAATTAATTTTAGTTGATAGCATGCACGAACGAAAAACAAAAATGAATGCGCTTTGCGATGGCGTAATTGCATTGCCAGGCGGTTTTGGAACTTTGGAAGAACTTTTTGAAATGCTAACTTGGGCTCAACTTGGATTGCACACTAAACCTATTGGGGTTCTTAACATAAATGGTTTTTATGATTCGCTATTGAATATGCTGCAAACAATGGTTGACAAAGGTTTTTTGAAAGAAATTAATCAAAAAATGCTTATTGTAAGCGATAATATTGACGATCTTTTATTCCAAATGAATAATTACGCCGCACCAGCGGTTACTAAATGGATCACATCAGATAAAGTTTAACGAGAAAGAAAATACTATTGCCAAATTTCCAAAATCAAATTTGAGAACTTGGAAAAAAGACATTGCAGGAAACTTGACAAGGCCTGCAGAATTTCCAAAATTTATTATTTCTAAAAAATCTTACTGCAAAAAGAAGCCTATATTTGCACAATTAAAATTTTGATGGACTACACCTTACTTTCTTCTCCTTTACAGGGATTTACCGACTTCCGTTTTAGAAATGCTCAGAATAAACTTTTTGGAGGAATCGATACTTTTTATTCGCCATATATCAGGTTGAATGGAAAAATGATTATCAAAGCTTCATACGAACGCGATTTGCTTCCTGAAAATAATCTCGATTTAGAAGTGATCCCGCAAGTGATTACTAACGATGCAGATGAATTTTTATTTGTAGCTAAATATGTTCGTGAATTGGGCTACAAAGAATTAAACTGGAATTTAGGTTGCCCTTATCCTATGGTCACTAAATCAGGAATGGGTTCTGGACTGATAAGCAATCCAGAAAAAATAAATCACGTCCTTGAAAGAGCGCACAATGAATCGGATATAATTGTATCGATGAAAATGCGTTTGGGCTATGAAACTACTGAAGAAATTTTAGACGCACTTCCTATTTTAGATAAATATCCGATAAAGAATATCGCTATTCATGCCCGAATTGGTAAACAATTGTATAAAGGCGGCGTGCATCTTGACGCTTTTCAGCAGTGTATTGATAATACTAAACACAAATTGTATTACAATGGCGATATTACATCAGTGGCTAAATTCCACGAAATGCAACAGCGATTCCCATCAATTGATCATTGGATGATAGGTCGCGGATTAATATCTGATCCGTTTTTACCAACTATGATTAAAAATAATACCGAGGAATATCCCGAAAACAAAATTGAATTATTCAATGCATTCCATGATACTTTGTACGCAATTTATAGTGAATCTCTATCTGGATCAACTCATATTTTGTTGAAAATGTACCATTTATGGGAATACTTTTCAGCTACTTTTTCTGATCCTCATAAAGTTTTGAAAAAGATTAAAAAAGCACAAAGCATTCGGAATTACGAAACTGCAGTAGCAGAAATTTTCAGAAACGAAAAATTTTAAAAGTATAGAATTAAAGTAACACATAAAAAAAGCGATTTTCAGTTTCCCGAAAATCGCTTTTTATAATCTTTTACTTTTTTATGCTTTGATCCAATTCATTACTTCTGGATCAGTAATTGAAGTGCGAGGCGAAATCACTTTTTCTAATTCCCCTTTTTCGTTGATTAAGTATTTTTGAAAATTCCAATCTACCTTTGAATCTTGCAATCCATTCTTAGATTTTTGTGTCAAAAATTGATAAATCGGACACATATCATCTCCCTTTACTGAAACTTTATCCATCATTGGGAATGTTACCCCATAATTTTTTTGACAAAAAGCAGCAATTTCCTGATTAGTTCCAGGCTCTTGAGACATAAAATTATTTGCAGGAAAACCAACAATTACAAAACCTTTATCTTTGTATTCTTTGTAAGTTGCTTCTAAGTCTTTATATTGTGGCGTATTTCCACATTTTGAAGCTGTGTTTACAATCATTATTTTTTTACCTTTTAAGGAAGCAAAGTCAAAAGTATCTCCTGATAAATCTTCTACTTTATACTGGTAAATTGTTTCTTTAACTACATTTTCTGCACTCATATTATTGTCGGATTTTTTAGGTTGCGCTTGATTTTGGCAACTGAATAAGAATAATGCGCAAGACGCCATTGCTATTATATTTTTCATATCAATTTTTTTGTTAAAATTAAACAATTATTTGTCTCATCAATATTTAATTTTAATAAACGTCTGTTAAAATATAACTTTTTAAATTTAGGAAAATCAATTTGGTTTTATGTACTGAGAAATTGGTTTAAAAAAGATTAAAAAGTGTAAATGATTTTGCTTTTGATAAAAATGGCGTAAAACGTGTTAAGTCAATTAAATATAACTTATAAACTCATTTTGCAATCTCGACTCAATTGCAAACTGTTTTTCGTTCCTTTAATAGTCAGAAATTATTTGTGGGAGGATGAATTTCAGAATTTATATAAAAAGTATCTTCTATTATTTTACCGATACGATCAAGTACTTTTCTTTTTTGGATTTGAGTAAAATTTAAAATGCGAATTATTGAACCCATTTTTTTACTTCTCGCAAAAACCCACTAGTTTAAAATTCATTTGTAACAACAGTAAAGTACTCTATATGTAAAATAGAATGTATAAGTTTGTATTATATACAAAAAAATATGAGTCAAGAAGAGTTGTTAGAATTAATTTATAAAAAAGATGAACGTGCTTTTACACATCTGTATGATATGTATTCTAAAAGTTTATTTTCAGTTATTAATGTTTTAGTTAAAAATAGAGAAGAGGCTGAAGATATCTTACAAGAGGTTTTTGTTAAAATTTGGAAAAATATTGACTCTTACAATGATAGTAAGGGACGATTTTACACTTGGATACTAAATATTGCCCGAAATACATCTATTGACAAACTGCGATCTAAGGATTTTAATAATAGTAAAAAAAACCTTTCGACTGATAATTTCGTAAATCACTTCGAAAACAATTCTAAACTCGCAGACAAAGTGGATACTATAGGTTTAGGCGAATTTGTTAAAAGACTAAAACCAAAATGCATTCAAATAATAGATTTACTTTTTTTTAAAGGATATACACAGCAAGAAGCTTCAGACGAGTTGGCAATTCCTTTAGGAACAGTGAAAACTCAGAATAGAAATTGCATTAATGATCTACGTAATTATTTGAAAATATAATGGATACAAAAGAATATATCGAATCAGGAATTTTAGAACTTTACGTTTACGGTTTACTCAGTGAAACTGAAAATCTAGAAGTGTCTTTCATGTCCAAAAGTAGCCCAGAGATAAATGAAGAAATCATAGCAATCGAAAAATCAATTGTAGCGCTTTCATCAAGCTTTTCTCCATTTCACTCTGTTGCAAATTTTGAAAAAATTAAAGAAAAATTAGAGCTTAAACATGCTAAAGTCGTAGAAATGAAACCAACTACAAATTGGTCTCAATATATAGGCTGGGCTGCTGCTGTACTTTTACTTGCAGGCATTGGTTTCCAATATATGCAAATAGATCAAAATAATTCACAAGTTGCAAATGCTACTATTAAAAAAACAAAATTAGAAAAAGAGTTAAAAATCTTAATTCTAAAAAATAAAAGTAGCGAAACCACTTTAGCAATTGTTAGAGATATTAAAAATACAGTTGTCTCACTTGGAGGGCAAGCTGTCGCGCCAGAGTCTTTTGCAAAAGTGTATTGGAATCAAGAAACAAAAGTAGTTTATATTGATGCTGCCGGATTACCTAAACCTCCGGAAGGAATGGTTTACCAAGTTTGGGCGTTGAAATTAAATCCGCTGACTCCAACAAGCATTGGACTGCTTGAAAAATATGACTCTAACGAACAAAAACTATTTACTGTCAATAATGCAGAAGAAGCTGAAGCTTTTGGAATCACTTTGGAACCTGCTGGAGGAAGTGTAAGTCCTACAATGGAACAGTTGTACACGTTAGGAAAAGTTTAAATTCTAAAACATAAAAAAAACTTTTTTCGTAAGTCTTTTTTATGAGATTTACCACTATTTTTCTTTTAGATTGACTAACTGCTTTTGAAAATCAATGAATTAGGTAAGAATCAAACAATAGTAAAATAATTGCAACGCAAAAAAGGTTCAACCGTAAAGTTGAACCTTTTTTTATTTAATTGTAAATTCTATTTTTTATAATATTTTTTATATTTCGGATATGAAATTGCACCAATTAGTGAAATTGCTGCTATTGAATACCAAATCCAATTTAGCGAATGTGCTTCTCCACTTGCGTAAGAATGTAATCCTACTAAATGAAAGTTTACTCCATAATAAGTAAACAAGATGGATATAAAAGCAAACATACTCATCAAGTTAAAAATCCATTTCCCTCTTAAAGATGGAACAAATCGAGCATGAATCACAAACGCATAAATCATAATACTGATTAAAGCCCAAGTCTCTTTCGGATCCCATCCCCAATAACGTCCCCAACTTTCATTTGCCCACTGTCCGCCAAGAAAGTTTCCAATGGTTAACATAATTAAACCAATTGTAAGCGCTAGTTCATTGATATACGTAATTTCTCGAATGTTCAAATCCATTTTGACTTTGTTTTCTTTAGTGGTAAACATAATCAATAACAAAGACACTGCACCTAAAATCATTCCCAAGGCAAACGGTCCATAACTCGCTACAATTACTGCCACGTGAATCATCAACCAATACGAGTTTAGCACTGGCTGTAGGTTTGCAATTTCAGGATCAATCCAGTTCATGTAGGCTGCCGCCAAAATCATAGCGGTTACAAAAGCAGATGATGCAACTGTAAGTTTTGACTTTATATCAAAAGCCAAACCAAAAAACATGGTTGCCCAAGCTACATAAATAATAGATTCATAAGCATCACTCCACGGAGCGTGACCTGAAATATACCATCTTACGATTAATGCAAAAGTGTGCAATAAGAACAATAGGAAAATCACAACATGCAAAAAGTTAACGATGTAATTGAGTGATTTTCTTTCCTTAAATATCTTTAGAATGGTAAAAAATAGCATTAGAATTGCAGCAAAAATGTACCAGTATGGTAATTTTTGGAAAACATCATATTTGTTATACATTACCTCTGATGTGATTCTTTCCTCACTTGGTCTTACCTTTTCACCAAAACGTTTTTGAAAACCGTTTACACTTTCTAGTAATTCATCAGCAGTTTTGTAATCACCGGTTTTAGCTGCATTGGCCAAAGAACCAAAATATAATGGCAAGACATTTTTAGTGTACGTCATTTCCATGCCTTTCAGTCCAGATTCATTGAGTTCTAAATAAGAAACCCATTTATTATTTTTATCATTAGGAAGCGGAAATATTTTCAAAATTCGGCCACTTAATGCTGATTCCATTAAATTTACTTTCTTGTCCGTTTCTATGAAATCCTTTTCAAACTGGTTTGGATTTGCGGCCTTAAAGGCTTCTTCTAAATATTTTGAAAGTTTGTAATTTCCCTTTTCATCAAAAAAGGCAACAAATGGAGCGTATTTCGCTTTACTGTCAACACCTATAATTTTGCGAATGCTATCATTGCCGCTTTTCATGTAAATAATAGGAATTTCTATCCAATATCCAGCATATTGTGTCATAGACAAGAAAACTTGATCTGAATTCATTCCTTTATAAGAATTCTCGTGGCTTACTTTACGCAATAATTCCGATGAAAAGGTATTAATTGGTTTCATTCTTCCACCACCATCTTGAATTATCAGTCGTCCAAATTTTGATGCGTGCGTTTGCGGTACTTTAAATTTCTCGATTAACGCATTTAACTCATCTTGACTTAGCACTTTTTTAGTATGTTGCGAATGCTTTGCATCTGCAGGAGCGGTTTGTGCTGGCGCAGGAACTACTTCAGCTTCTGTATGTGCGTGGCCTTCATGATCTGCATGATCGTGTTCTGGCTGCTGTGCAAAACTGCTAAAACTAAATATCAACATTAAAATGGTCAATAGTTTTGCCTTTTTTATTTTGACAATTTCTAATTTTCTTTTAATATCCGCAAAACGAGAATACTTAGTAAACATAATAGCCATCATAGCGAAATAGAGTAAAAAATAACCAATGTACGTTAACGTTGTCCCCCAGAAATCATGGTTTACAGAAAGTACTGTTCCCTTTTCATCTGGATCAAAACTAGCTTGAAAAAAGCGAAACCCTCGATGATCTAAAATATTGTTCATGTAAATTCTGGCATCAAATGATTTTTCATCTTGAACGGTAACTTTACTTTCAAAAGCGGAATAACTTTTTTCCGTACCAGGATATTTCTCTGCAATAAAATCATTCAATTTTATTTTAAATGGCAAAATGTAAGTTTTACTTCCATAGAAAAAAGTGTAGTCAATATTCCCAATCTTCACGGTTTTAGAATCTCCAATTTTACCTTTAGAACCTAACAGAGTTACTATTTTTTCTTGTCCATCAGCAGTAAGTTTTACCGTCAAAGCATCTTCATGTGTTTTGGCTTTATAATCATTATCTGATTTATAATCTACACTACCTTTAATCGCTGCATCAGGAAACACAAAGCGCATTTCCCCAATGCTGTAAAGCGAACGCATCATTAAAGGCTGCACATTATCTTTGGTTATTTTTCCTTCAAATTTATCAGCCATTCGCATAAAATTTCCTTCAAAAGGCGTTTGAATGGTGTATTTGGTACCAGAGGTATTTATGTTTATCGCACCATCTGTAAATTTATTTAAAGCAAACAACACATTATGAATGTTTTGAACATCACCATCTTTCAAATAATGCTCATGACGACCACCGTCTCCGGCTTCTACCAGCTTCAAATAGGTGACGCCTTTGGGATCTGTTTTAATATACTCCTTTGCTCCCATTATGAAATTTTGGTATTCCACTTCAAAATGTGTGTCAGCAAAATTTTCAGACATGCTGAAATTATTGTTAGTTGCTGGGGAAAGCAATAGTTTTTTTTCAAAAATTCTACGTTTCATTTCGCCCTTATACTCCCCGTCTGCAAAAACAGTCAAAAACGTTTTATCAGAATAAATTTGGTTTTCCGATGCGCCTTCGCGAATGGGCATCATTCCTTCATAACTAATATATCGAGTTACAAAAGCACCTAAAAGTATAAAAATAAACGACATATGAAGAATTAATGTCGCCCATTTCTCTTTTTTTAAAAGCTGGTAACGCTTTATATTTCCGATAAAATTGATAAGAAAAAAAACGTGAATTGCTTCGAACCACCAGGCGTTGTATATTAAAATTTTTGCGGTATCAGTATTGTATTTACTTTCGATAAAAGTACCAGTTGCCATCGCTACTGCGTAAGAAATAAAAAGGAGTGCCATCAATCTTGTTGAAAACAAAAAAGAATATATTTTTTTGTCCATTATTATGGGATTATGTTTGAGAGCACAAAAGTACTCAAAAATGTTGGTTCAATAATTCAGACATTTGTTAATTAATTGCAAAATAAATAGGTCCTAAAAGCGATGAATGTGACGACTACCTCCGTCATTTTTAATGGTTTTTAGAGTCTACTTTCTCTATAATAACTTCATTTTTTTTTGCTATTTTTGGCAGATGATTAAAATAGTGATTATAGGTTCCGGAAATGTGGCGCATCACTTGATAGTTGCATTTGAAAATGCTCAAAAAAAAGGGAATTCCATTGAACTCGTGCAGATTTTTTCGCGCAAAAGGGAGAAATTATCTCGCTTAGTAGATTTAGACCGAATTACAGACGATTACGAAAAATTAGTAGAGGCTGACATTTATATTATTGCTGTTTCTGATGACGCGATTGCCAAAGTAGTAGATAATCTACCGTTTAAAAATCGTTTGGTGGTGCATACATCGGGAAGTTTTCCTTTGGATGCATTGAATGATAATAATCGAAGAGGGGTTTTCTATCCTTTACAAACATTCTCTAAAAATAAAGCAGTCGATTTTACCACTATTCCTATTTGTTTGGAGAGCGAAAATCCATTTGATTACCAAATTTTAAATACTGTAGCTAAATCAATTTCTGATTCAGTTTTTGCAATTAATTCGGAACAACGAAAAGCGCTGCACGTTGCGGCAGTTTTTGTCAATAATTTTACGAATCATTTGTACCAAATAGGTAATGAAATTTGTGAGCAACATCAAGTTTCTTTTGAAATATTAAAACCATTAATCATTGAAACCGCAAATAAAATAATGGTACTTTCGCCGCAAGAAGCACAAACTGGTCCAGCGAAAAGGAATGATACCGAGACAACTCTAACGCACGAAGCTTTTTTACTAGATGAAAATCACCTGATGATTTATAAATTATTAACGCAAGCAATACATAATAATGGCAAAAAGTTATAAAGAATTAATGAACGATATCACTACTTTTATTTTTGATGTCGATGGCGTGCTAACTGATAGTTCCGTTTTTGTAACCAATGAAGGAGAAATTCTAAGAACAATGAATATTCGTGACGGTTATGCGATGAAAGCAGCTGTGGAAAGTGGTTATAATGTCTGTATCATTTCTGGAGGAAGTAACGAAGGTGTTCGTGTACGACTAAGAAATTTAGGAATCACTGATATTTATTTAGGAACTCCAAACAAAGTTGAAACATTTGATGAATATACTGATGTTTACAACATCAATCCAGAGCAAGTCCTGTACATGGGTGATGATATTCCTGATTTTCATGTAATGAAATTAGTAGGATTACCAACTTGCCCGCAAGACGCAAGTCCTGAAATCAAGGCAATTTGCAAATATATCTCGCACAAAAACGGCGGAAAAGGTGCCGCTCGAGACGTAATTGAACAAGTGATGAAAACACAAGGAAAATGGATGGCTCACTTTGATGGAAAACACGATTAGATTGTAGATTTAAGATTGATGATTTAAGATTTTTGATTTAAGATTGATGATTTAAGATGGAAAACAGATAGATCTCAACAAAGACAACTGAACACTCAAAACTGAACACTGAACTCTGAACACTGAACTCTGAGCACTGAACACTGAACACTTACCTCTGAACACTGAACTTTAATAAATGAATTTTCTAAAACTAATCAGATACCAAAACTTACTGCTGTTAGCTTTTATGCAGCTTATTTTTAGGTACGGATTTTTTAAATATCAAAATATTCCGCTTGCATTGGCCGATTGGCAATACAATTTGCTGGTTTTATCGACTGTTTTGATAGCTGCAGGCGGTTACGTAATAAATAATATTTTTGATCAAGATACTGATTTGATTAATAATCCTAAAAATGTAATTGTAGGCGCAAGTATTTCCGAAACGCACGCGTACAATATTTATCTAGCATTGACATCAATCGGTGTTGCAATGGGATTTTACTTATCGAATGTGATTGAAAAACCGGGCTTTGCCGCTATTTTTATTTTGATTGCAGCGACGCTTTATTTATACGCCACAAGTTTAAAACAAATGATGCTCATTGGGAACATTGTAGTAGCATTATTATTGTCCTTTAGTGTTATCATCGTAGGTATTTTTGATTTGTTTCCCGCAACCACTAGCGAAAATCAACAACAAATGGGAATTTTTTTTTCTATGTTACTTGATTTTGCCATTTTTGCTTTTATTATTAATTTGCTTAGAGAAATTACAAAAGACATCGAAGATTTTGAAGGAGATCACAATCAAGGAATGACTACATTTCCTATTTTCGTTGGCGAAGAAAAAGCCACAAAAATAGTTTTTGCGTTGAGCTTTATACCGTTAATTTTAGTGATTTATTATATCAATCGATATTTGCTTGACTTACTTTTTGTCACGATATACCTGCTACTTTTTGTTTGCGGACCGTTACTGGTTTTTATTTTAAAAATATGGAATGCCAAATCAAAACAGCAGTTTCACTTCCTTAGTTTCCTTTTAAAACTGATTTTGTTTTTCGGAATTTTATCAGTTGCAGTAATAAGTTTTAATATGAAATACAATGATTAAAGATCAATTAAAAAAATACCGTTTAATTCTTGCATCAGCTTCGCCAAGACGCCAGCAATTTTTTAAAGATTTAGATTTAGATTACGAAATCCGCCTGAAAGAAATTGACGAAATTTACCCCTCAGAACTTAAGGCAGAAGAAATTACGAGTTATTTAGCCACTTTAAAAGCCAGTGCATTCGCGGGAGAACTTTTAAATAATGAAATTTTAATTACCAGCGATACAATTGTTTGGCATAACAAAAAAGCTTTGGGTAAACCAAAAAATGAACAAGATGCATTTGAAATATTACGATCACTTTCAAATGCAACACATGAAGTCATTACGTCTGTTTGTTTTACAACTATCTACAAATCAGATGTTATAACCGAAATAACAAAAGTTACTTTCAACGAATTGAGTGATGAAGCAATTGCGTATTACCTAGAAAAATTCAAACCTTATGATAAAGCAGGTGCTTATGGAATCCAAGATTGGATAGGATTAATAGGGGTTTCAAAAATTGAGGGTTCCTATGCTAATGTAATGGGAATGCCTACTGATAAAGTTTTTGAATATTTATCTAAATTTTCTAAATAAAATTTTAAAATGTTGATCATGCAAGAATATACAAGGGAACTAATAGCATCAGGTATTTTGATACTATTGCTGATTTTTTTTAGATCAGCAACCACAAAATTAGTGTTGCGCTACGCAAAATCTAATCACACTGTTGAAAAACGCACGAACTTAGTAGTGAAGTACATTCGTATATTTCTATATATTTTAGCTAGCATTGCTGTAATCATTATTTGGGGTGTACAAACTAAAGATCTGACTTTAGCGTTTTCATCTATAACAACAGTCGTAGGAGTTGCTTTATTTGCACAATGGTCTATTTTAAGCAATATAACATCTGGAATCATTTTATTTTTTTCATTTCCTTTCAAAATTGGCGATATCATCAAAATTCATGACAAAGATTTTCCAATTGTTGCAGAAATAGAGGATATTGCGGCTTTTCATGTGATTTTGAAAACTAAAGAAGGAGAGCAAATTATTTACCCTAATAATTTACTGTTACAAAAAGGAATATCTATTCTTAAAGAGGATCATGATTACGCTTCTTATATCGAATAAATGGAACATCTCAAAAATTTAAATGTTCAATAACGAAATAAAATTAAAGTTTTCTCTTCAGTTGTATCCTAACATTTCATTGTAAATTTTCTAAAACAATAAAATGAAAAACTAAAACAGTGATAATTATGTAACGATAATTAAAAAAAATGTAATGTAATTTAGCGTTTTTTAATACATATTTGTGACGAATTTATACTTGAATTTGATTTTAAGCAACGACAAATACATGAATACCATTTTAAAATTTCCGTTTTACGTTAAATTGACGCTGATCTTGATAGGGTTAATAGCTTTAACATTCACTCTTCATATTGGTCAAAACATTATAGTACCGGTAATGATGTCTTTTCTATTCGCAATACTGCTGCACCCCATCGTACAATTTTTTAAAACCAGAATTCATTTTCCACATGTTTTAGCGGTCATTATGGCCGTGATCCTAATGGTGTTATTTTTTGTTGGATTGTTCGTATTTCTGTCGATTCAAATAACTGATTTTGCTACCGATTTTGATAAAATAGAGAGGAATATAAATATTCATCTTACTAACGTACAAGGGTATATAAGAGATAACTTTCATTTAAGTTCAAGAGAGCAAAAAGAGTATATAGAAACAGCTACCGAGGACTCAATGGAGAAAGGAAAAGAAATCATTGGAACTACTTTATTATCTTTTACTGACACGCTATTGAATTTAACGTTGATTCCTATCTATACATTTTTAATACTTTTATACAGAACTCATTTCTTACTATTTTTAACCAAATTAGTAAAAAAAGAAAATCACGAACAATTAAAAAATATTTTAGCAAATATTAGACTTGCCATAAATAGTTATATTGTGGGTTTAATCATTCAACTATTTGTTATTGCAACACTTACTACTATTGGCTATATGATTATTGGAGTCAAATACGCCATTCTATTGGGGGTGATCACTGGAATTTTAAATTTAATTCCGTACATCGGAATTTTGTTTGCTGGATTATTAAGCATAATTGCTACGCTAACTGGATCGCCTGATTTGTCCATTATTATAGGTGTAGTTATTGTTACAATTGTAGTTCAATTGATTGATAATAATATAATAGTTCCGTTAGTTGTGAGTTCTAAAGTTGAAATTAATGCCTTTATCTCAATTATTGGGATCATTATAGGTGGAGCAATTGCTGGAATTTCTGGTATGTTTTTAGCACTACCTGTTCTCGCAATAATGAAAGTAATTTTTGACCGTATAGAATCTTTAAAACCTTGGGGGTACTTACTGGGCGACCATTTACCTAAAACTTATACTTGGCGCAACATAAAATTACCGTTATTTGACTCTGAAGAATCTTCTCAAAATACTGTTATTATAACGGCAGCTATAGCACCTGAATTTACCGAAAATACTACCGAAGAAGTTACGGTTAGAAACGATAAATCCTAGAGAAAATAGGCTTCTAAAAAAGCTTGATCTTTGATGTGCAGCAATAAATAATTACATTGGAGTTTTAATTATAGCTTATAAGCATCTAATGCAAAAGAAAATATATCTGATTTTGTTGCTTTTTTTTTGGTGTTGTTTTCAGAGTTTATTGGCTCAACAAACAATCACTAAGAAAGACACGTCTACTGTTTATAGTAACATACAAAAGTTTTCTCAACGCAATAAGTTTACTAAATTCATGCACAAATTAGTGTTTAGAGCTCCCGTGTTACAAAAGAAAACGATAAAGAAAATCCAAAAAGAATATACAAATTACAACGGAAAAATTATTAGAAACATTACAATTGTAACTCTCGATCCGTTTGGCTATTCTGAAATTGATACTTTAAAAAAACCTAAAAATTGGGCTGAAAGAACTGGAAATAAAATCCATGTTAAAACAAATAGAAGAGCTATTTTAAATTTGATTTTAATAAAAAAGAATAAACCTTTTGATTCGTTATTAGTGAGGGAATCCGAACGTTTAATTAGAACGCAGCGTTTTATTAATCGCGTAGATATATTGCCAAAATTGATCGAAAATAACGTCGATTCTGTAGATATATCGATCCGTGTATTAGACTCCTGGAGTCTTATTCCAAAGGGTTCTGCGTCAGGTTCGAGAATCAATTTTGCATTGAACGAACGCAATATTTTAGGTTCTGGTCATCAGTTTGAAAATCAAATTAGAAATCGATTTGATGACGGCAAAACAGCTTATAATACGGCTTACACAATTCCAAATATTAAGAACACTTTTATACGCACAAGAGTAAGTTACTTCATTGATCAAGATGATTTTTATGCAAAAACTATCGCAATTGATCGCCCTTTTTATTCGCCGTTGACAAAATGGGCTGGCGGAATTTTTATAGATCAACAATTTAGACAAGATACGCTGCCCGATGCTACGTCATTATTTACAAGGCAAAATTTCAAATTCAATACACATGATTTCTGGGCGGCAAGATCTTTTAAAATATTTAAAGGAAATACCGAAAGAGAGCGAACCACTAACCTAATCACATCCGCTCGATTTCTGAATGTACAATTTACAGAAAGTCCGAGTATTTTATATGATAGCGATGATTTTTATTCAAATGAAAAACTGGCGTTAATTGGCATTGGTATTTCCTCCAGAAAATTTATTAGAGACCGCTATATTTTTCAAAATGGTATTATCGAAGATGTACCCATTGGAAAGATTTACGGAATTACAACTGGATACCAATATAAAAATAACGGAGGTAGATTTTATGTAGGTGGTCAAGCTACATTTGGTAATTTTTTTAAATGGGGATTTTTAAGCGCTAATTTTGAATTAGGAACATTTTTTGAAAATTCAGTAACAAAGCAAACTTCATTTTCATTTCAAGCAAATTATTTTACCAATTTGTTGACTTTGGGAAAATGGAAAGTTCGACAGTTTGTAAAACCACAATTAGTTTTAGGTTCAAATCGTGCAAATGTTATCGGAGATCAGCTATCAATTAATGAAAACTTTGGACTTCGTGGATTTAGAATAGCTGAATTTGGTACTAAAAAAGCAATAATTACCACCCAAACGCAGTTATATTCGCCTTGGAATCTTTGGGGATTTCGTCTAAATCCGTATTTTAATTACTCGGTGGCTGTTCTTGGAAATAACGAAAGAGGATTATTAAAAAGCAAAATTTATAATAAAATTGGTATCGGCTTGATTATCAACAATGATTATCTCGTTTTTAGTTCGTTCCAAATTTCGCTTTCCTATTTTCCAACTATTCCCGGTGTGGGACAAAATGTTTTTAGAAATAATTCATTTGAGACAACCGATTTTGGTTTTCAAGAATTTGAATTGGCTAAACCTCGCACAGTCATTTATAGATGATACATTTTACATAAAATCATAGTTTAGTAATTTCATAGTTGAAAGGTTCTAATCGTTCATTTATTAAGATTACTTAGTTTATACAAACACAATTTTATTAATTTTTAAAACTTTTTAAAAAATAATGTAAAGATTTTGATCACTTAGAATTAAAACTGAAAATCAAAAAAAATAAAATTGGAAATATAAAATCTGCGAATGTGTAAAATAAGATTGTTTATTCTATTCCTCTACTTCTTAAATTAATTAACAGTAAATTATACAAAAAATGAAAGATATTATGTAAAGTGGATTAATAATAAAACTTTTATATTTGAAAATAAATTTTAATCCATAAATTCTTAAAAATGAAAAAAATTTCCTTTTACTTAATGATGATCGTTTTGTCATTAACAGTTATGCCAACTCAAATATTTGCAAGTGAAAAAAATCCTGCTTTGCGAACTGATAGCCCAAAAGAAGTTCCTGCAGAAGTTAAAGTGATGTTGAATCGTCTTGACGAAATCAAATCAATGGATAAATCTGAACTAAGTTCAGTTGAGAAAAAGGAATTGCGAAAAGAAGTTCGCACTATTAAAAAAGAATTAAAATCAACAGGAAATGGAATTTATTTATCAGTAGGTGCGATAATTATTGTAATTTTATTATTAATTCTATTGCTGTAAAAATTTTAAATTCATTAAAAAAAAGGAAACTAAATAAATTGTTTCCTTTTTTTATTACCAAATATCTGTAAATCAACGCTTCATTTTAAAAACCGATGAAAGCTAAATTTAGTACAATGTAAATTAGTTTTACAGAAGTAATGATGGCACAATCTTTGGCTTACAAGATAAAATATACAATTTATAAATCTAAAAAAGATTTGTAACAAATACCCCAAATATGAAAACAACAAAATTTTTCGTTATCGCAACTGTTCTACTTTTTTCAGCTATAACACAAGCACAAGTTTCAGTCAATGTAAATATTGGTAGACCACCAGCATGGGCTCCTGTAGGTTATGCAGACGCTGAATATTATTATCTACCTGACGTAGAAGCTTATTATGATGTAAGGCAAACACAATTTATTTATTATGGGAATGGCAGATGGATGCGCTCTAGATACCTACCTGGCCAATACAGAAATTATGATTTATATGGCGGGTACAAAGTAGTTTTACATGATTATCATGGAGCACAACCTTACAACAATTTTAAAAGTCATAAAATAAAGTACTATAAAGGCTACAAGGGTAATAATAAAAACCGTAGCGATTATATGGATAACAGACGTTCCGGTAACGATGATTATAAAGGAAACGATAAACATGGTCAAAACAAGAAAAAAGATAAGGATCACGGTCGTAAAGATTGAGAAAGCCATTAATGTGTAATTTTATATTTAAAAGAGATAACTACTTTAAGTTATCTCTTTTTTATTTTAAAATAAAGCGGCTTAGTTAGCCGTTGTTACAAATCTATTTTTTAATCACATTTTATTTTGCAAAAAAATTAGTTTTTCTATTTTGGTATGACGCCATTTCAATATGATTTAGAAAAAGTAATCCTCTAAATAATAATATTTAATTTTACCAAAATTTAATTTTAAACGGATTGAGAGATATTCTAATAATCGACGACGAAGAAAAATTGCGTGGTCTACTTACCCGAATTTGTAAGGTCAGAAGGTTTTGAAGTACTTGAGGCAGCCAATTTGAAATTTGGTTTTAAAAAGTTAAAACAGAACGATATTGTTGTAGTGAGTGCGATGTAAAACTCCCCGATGGCAGTGGCTTTCATTTTCTTGAAAAAATAAAAACAAATTTTCATTTAATCGAAGTAATTCTTTTAACAGCCTATGGCAATATAGCTGATGGTGTCCAAGCTATGAAAAATGGCGCTTTTGATTACATTGTTAAAGGCGATGATAACGATAAAATTATTCCGCTACTTCACAAAGCTTTGGAAAAAGTCCAACTCCAAAAGAAAGTCCAACAACTGGAAAAACGTATTACCGATAAATATTCTTTCAACACCATTATTGGAAAATCAAAAGCTTTAGAACAACTAATAGATTTGGCTAAAAAAGTAGCTAAAACTAATTCTACTGTTCTTTTAACAGGTGAAACAGGAACAGGAAAAGAAGTTTTTGCGCAAGCAATTCATGAAAATAGTACACGAGCTGGAAAATCATTTGTCGCTTTAAACTGCAGTACTTTTAGCAAGGAACTTTTAGAAAGCGAATTGTTTGGACACAAGCTTGGCGCGTTTACCGGGGCTATAAAGGACAAAAAAGGTTTTATTGAAGAAGCAAATGGTGGTACTTTGTTTTTAGATGAAATAGGTGAAATGCCACTTTGTTTACAAGCAAGTTACTACGCGTTTTAGAGACAAATGAATACATTCCAGAAACCTTGCAGTAACTTGCAGTTTTTTTATGCACATTAAAAATATTTTATTGTTACAAAGTTGCCATATCAATTACAAAACGATAGCGCACATCTCCTTTTATCATTCGATCATAAGCATTATGCACATTTTCAATATCAATCATTTCGATATCTGAAACAATGTCATGTTCTGCGCAGTAGTCCAGCATTTCCTGAGTTTCTGGTAATCCACCAATCAATGAACCTGCTAAACTTTTTCTTCCTCCTATTAAACTGAATGCATGAATCTCATAAGGCGTTGGAGGAACTCCCACACATATATGAACTCCATTTACACCTAATAAAGAAAGATATAAATTCAAATCATGTGGCGCTGAAACGGTATCCAAAATAAAATCAAAGTAGCCAGCAGCACCTTTAAGTTGTTTGGCATCTTTAGTGACAATAAATTTATGAGCACCTAATTTCTTAGCATCGACTTCTTTGTCAGGAGATGTACTTAGTACGGTGACTTCTGCCCCAAAAGCAACTCCAAATTTCACTGCCATGTGGCCTAAACCTCCTAAGCCTAAAACTGCTAATTTGTGTCCTTTTCCAACTTTCCAATGTCTCAACGGCGAATACGTTGTTATTCCTGCGCAAAGCAATGGAGCGACAGCCGCTAAGTCTAATTTATCAGATATGTGAAGCACAAAATCTTCATGCACCACAATTGTATTCGAATATCCACCATAAGTTGGTGTCTTTCCATCTTGCTCAAGAGCGTTATAAGTTGCTGTGCTTCCCTTTAAACAAAATTGCTCTAATCCTTCCTTACAATTTTCGCATGTTCTACAAGAATCGACTAAACATCCTGTCCCAGCGAGATCACCAATCTTAAACTTCTTGACATGACTCCCCACTTTAACAACTTTTCCAACAATTTCGTGACCTGGAACCATTGGATAAATTGATCCTCCCCAATCGTCTTTTATTTGGTGTAAGTCACTGTGACAAACACCACAAAATTGAATATCAAATTGTACGTCGTGCGGTCCTACTTCTCTTCTTTCAAAATTCCATGGCGCTAGATCTGTTTTTTTATCTTCAACCGCGTATCCTTTCGTTGCTATCATGATTTTTAAATTTTAAATTTTTACTAAAATTACGAAATTCTTGAATTTTTGCTGTCTCTTCTTCGATAATATTTCTTTAATTTATTCTGGTTATTTTGATAGAAAACAATTAATACAACAAATAATTTACTCGACCATTTAGATAAATCAACTAAAGTTAGGAGCTGTCATGACCAATGTATTTTTTTAAACAACAACTACGATATTCTGCCAAACCTAAAAAATATGTTTAATAACACTAGAGTTACAGATCTTAAAGATTATAATTAGGTCATTTATAAAAAAGCTAAAATTTATAAATTCTGATTTTGTGCGCTTGTGCCTCGTGACTTACAAACCTATTTTAATCATGGACGGACGATAAATTTTTATACGATTAAGTAAAATTCCCTTTACCAAAGCTAAAGTTGAGATTTATCATTAAAAAAGTAGGTGATCTATGATTCCCTTCACCGTTTGTAAACATTTAAATAACGGTGAAAAATTATCTGTTTAAAAACTTTTTAGCTTATTTAATTTATAAAAACATACTTGTTTTAAAAAAACAGAAATCGATGCAAAAATCAAAGTATACAACGATTTTTTTTAAGTATTAAAAATATATGGATAACGTTATTTACCAGATTTTTTTAACCGTTTTAGATCTTTCAGCAATGTAGGTTACTAACCACGCTATTTGACCTTCTTTGGCGAAAAAAAGCTTTTTATTATTTATGTCTGGAATTGCCTCAAGAGTTACTAGCAGCATATTACTTCCCGATATCAAATATTTTTGCGAGTATGTTTTAAGCACCGTTTCTATTTCTTTATCGGTCTTAGCTAATTCTTCAAACTTTCCAAAATTATTTTTTAAAACCGCATCATAGTCAAGTACATTTTCTATCGTAAATTTACTAAAACTTGATTTTGCCACTCCATTATATAGCGTGTAAAATGCCCACACTGCTCCACCAGACATGAAAACTTTCTTTTTATCTAAAGCTTCTGGATTTGAGGCATACATCGCATCTATTTGCTTTCTTAAAATAGGTAGAAATCCAAATGACTTTTCTTTAAATTCTGATAAATCGTCTTTCTTTGTATTTTTTATCACAGCCTCTGTTAATGTGATAGTGCCATAATTTACACTCAATGGAAAAAACACAAAAACATCATTATTGCGCACATCAACGTAACCACCTTTAGTATTGCCACCACCTATGTCTAAAATTACTGAGTCTGAATATTCTTGCGGAGGTACACATCCCTTTAATAACATTTTTCCCTCAGTTTGTGCATCAATAAACTCTAACGTTTTAGTGGTTGCTAAATAAATTTTATCGGCCAGTAATTGCGTGTTTTTTGCCATCGCAACTCCTGATGATCCAACAATAAAAATATTTTCATTCGCAATTTTAAATTCATTAAGCATTTTTGTATAGTTTGCAAGAACTGTTGCAACAGTTTTATCAATATCTTCTTTAGCTAAATTTCCGTCTTTTGCAATTCCTTTTGCGATACCAATGTTTTCAGTCCAGAATAACTTAATAGTGTACTTCCCTTTCTTGATATTGTCAACATCTAGCACGGTCATTTTAATCCCTTTACTCCCTATTTCAATACCTCCATAAATTGAAGTTTCAGCTGCTGCACACACAGAAGTAGTAAATAGTACTGACAGTAAGCCTATCAAAAAATGTAATTTTAATTTCATTTGTTTTTTTTTGTTTTTTTTAGTTTGTTTTTTGTTGTAATATGTCATTCCATAACAAGCCATTTCGTTAAAACTGAGAAATACAAATGGTAATTTTATATTGTTTTGAGACGAAAATTTTTGTTCCAAATAAATATTAAAGTGCAATTGTAATCTTGTAAAAAATGATTCAGCTTACAAGTCAGCGGGTAAATTATGAACAGAATATGAAGCAAAAGAAAGCAAAAAATATTAGTAATACTTTTCTTTTCCTTGTAAAGCAAATATTATCGATGAAATTCGTTTTAGTAATATTTTTACTGTTATAAATGTAAATTATGAAACAAAAATAAATATTATTTATCTTTTTATTTTGTAATAAATTGATTAAAAATCTCTAATATTCTCAAATTAAAATAGTAATGCCAGGCATTGTCTTACCTACAAAAAGCGCTTTAAATTTTTGTTTTATTTATAAAATACTACATGCACTTCAAACTGATGGTTTTACTGTACCTTTAAAAAAAATTCTGATGAAAACGCAATCTTATAAAAACCACATTCGCTTTTACCCGCCACATCATTTTGTCTACTATCCAATAATTATTGCCTTTTTGTCATTCAGCGTATTTTTTGCTTTTACCACAAAAGACGTGATTCTGTGGTCATTTATTAGCGCTATTTTTATTATACTTTTTTGCTTAGCATTTATGCTTCGACAGCATTATGCGTTGACATTACAAAATAGAATTGTGCGCCTAGAATTAAGATACCGATACCTAGCTGTAACAGGAAAAAAATTGGAAGATATTGAAGAGCAACTCAATGATGATCAGCTATTTGCTTTGCGATTTGCTGCTGATATTGAACTCGAAGAGCTTGTTCAACAAGTGCTAACTAAAAATTTATCGGGAGACAAGATTAAAAAATCAATTCAATACTGGAAAGGTGATTACGAGCGCGTATAAAATTTAATTAAAGTACTATTTCTAAAAAATTTAGTAGCTTTTTTGACTTTTATTTCCAGCTTATCAATGCTTACTACAATTAAACTATAACTGTTATAAATGCCAGAATATTTTGTCGATATTGAGTATAACAATACCACTTTTACGCAGCAAGAAGCAAACTTTAAGGAGTATGAATGCTGCACATTTTCAAATTGCAATTTCTCGCAATGCGTTTTTGTCGCAGTAACTTTTATTGATTGCACTTTCAACAACTGTATTTTTAGTGAAGCCAAAATTAATTACGTTGCGTTTAGAACCGTGATTTTTAACCATTGTGAAATCAAAGATGTTAATTTTGCAATGTGTGATAAATTAATCTTTGAAATTGCTTTCAATAATTGTGTTTTGGATTTCTCCAAATTTTACACTCTAAAAATAAAAAGAACCTCTTTTACAAATTGCAGTTTGATTGCAGTCGATTTTATGAGCACAGACTTAACCGAAGTCGTATTTGATAATTGTGATTTATACCGCGCCGAATTTGCAAAAGCAATAGCCAATAAAGCTAATTTCCAAACGAGTCGAAACTATACCATTGATCCAACGAAAACTAAAATAAAGAAAGCCGTTTTCTCATTAGAAGGCGTCAAAGGTTTGCTTTATAAACACGATATTATAGTTCAATAATTAGGAAATTATTTTCCCATCTTCCATCGTAATTATTCTTTGAGTTCTTTCTGCAAAATCAGTGTCATGCGTAACAACTAGTAATGTTTGATTTTCAACTTGTGTCAATTTCTTAAAAATATCAAAAACTAAGTCGCTGTTTTTCTTATCCAAATTTCCTGTAGGCTCATCGCCCATAATCAATACGGGATCGTTAATTAATGCTCGAGCAATTGCAACTCGCTGTTTTTGTCCACCACTTAACTGATTTGTCATTTTGAGCGCTTGATCTCCCATATCTAGCGTTTTTAGATGTTCCATTGCACGATGTTCTAGTTCCGCGTTAGAATATTTACCTAACTTCATTCCGGGGAGCATTACATTTTTTAGCACGCTGTATTCAGCTAAAAGATAATGAAATTGAAAAACGAAGCCTATTTTTTCATTTCTAATAATTGCTAATTCCCTATCAGTTTTACCAGTCATCAATTCGTCATCAATCAATATTTGTCCCTCATAATCCGTGTCCATTGTAGATAATAAATACAACAATGTTGATTTTCCACATCCCGATTTACCTATTATTGAAACAAATTCACCGTGTTTTATTGAAAGGTCAATTTCGTTCAAAACTTTAAATTTTACTGGATCGTAAAAATATTTACTTAAACCTACGGTTTGTAAAATAGCGCTTTTTTCCATTATTATTTTCCTCTAATAATTGCAACCGGGTCGACCTTACTAGCCTTTAGCGCTGGGAAAAGTCCGGCAATGATTGTTGTAAATAATGCAAAAGTAATCCCAATAAAATAAAACATTGGATTGTAGTTTATAGGATAGGTGGTTATTGTGGGCAACGAAGTAGTATTGAACGGTATATTATCTATTAGTGCTGAAAAAGCGTAGCCAAAGATTAAGCCAAAAATTCCACCCACCAATCCAATAATAATTGATAATGAAATAAAAATCCACTTCACATCATTCCCAGAAAATCCAGTTGCTTTGAGTATCGCAATACTGTCCATTTTTTCATAAATCATCATGTTTAGAATATTATAAATTCCAAATCCAGCCACAATCAAAAGTACAAATCCCACCGCATAAGAAATAATACTCCGCACTGAACTTCCAGTTTCAAACTGAGAATTTGCACTTTGATAGTCAATGGTATCAACATTAAATTTATCCTTAAATTCTTTTGCAATAGCCGGAGCTGACGTTATATCAAATAATTTTAACTGAATATCAGTAATGTAATTTGTAGGCTCACCTAATATTTTTTGGGCCGTAACTAATGAAGTATAGCTCATTGTATTATCAATTTCTGCTATTCCAATTTCAGAAATTCCAACAATTTTTAGCGATGCCAAGTTTCCTTTAGAAGTTGTAATTTTAATAATATCGCCCAGAGTAAGCAACATTTTGTCTGCTAAACCTTTTCCAATTATGATACTGTTATTTTGTAGCAAATCGGCAATTTTCCCCTGTATAATATAATCACTAATATTAAATAATTTTTCTTCTGGCAAAACATCAATACCGTTTATTATTCCTGAAATTTCTATAGTTCCTGAATTAAAAAAAACAGGCAATGTTACCTTTGGCGCAACGTCTATTATTCGTTCATCCTTTTTTAAAACCGAGATAATTGTTTGGCTATCGTAAATAGATTTTCCAATATCTTTTGGCTTGATAGAATGAACAAAATTAGTTTTACTTTTAAAATCTTCCGCTAAAAAAATAGGTTGAATTTTAGAAGGTTTGATCTCGTTGTACAACAACACATGCGGTGTCCGGTTTAACATCAATCCATCTAACAAATCATTTAATCCATTCATAAAACTTACTAAAGCAATAAACATAGCAATACTAAACGTTACTCCAACCGCTGCCACAATCGTTTGTTTTAGTCGTGCTTGGAGCAAATGCAGTGCAATGTTCAAAATAAGTTTCGTGTTCATTATTTAGGTTTATAAATCGTTTCATCGGCTGTTAGTCCGGATAAAATTTCAACTTTTTCATAATCGCTTAGGCCTGTAATTACTTTTCTCTTCTCGTCTTTATTTACTAAAACGTATTTTCCGTCAACTAAATATGATTTGGGAATCGTAATCGCATTTTTTTTTATTTGGATGATTATATTAGATTCAGCGGTTAAATTTGGATATAATTTTTCAGGTGGTTTTATAAAATGCGCCTCAATTTTAAAAGCACGCGAACGCTCATTCATAATAGGATAAATTTTATCAATGCTGGCATCAAAAATTTTTCCTTTGTAACTATCCATTGTTACAATTACTTTTTGTCCAATTTTTACGCGGACCATGTCGTTTTCATCGACTTCTAATTCTAATAAAAAAGAATTGGCTTGGCCAATTATAGCTAGCGGCACTTGAGGAGTAATAAAAGTTCCTTCTTTTACTGAGACATCAAATAGTTGCCCCGAAAAAGCACTTTTAATATTAAAATCATTTTTGGACTCTTGACTTAACCTTAGATTATTAGAATTTCTACTTTGATCATTTTTCAATTGCGCTTTGAGTTGCGTCAGCTGTTTTTGAGTAGATTGATAATTAATTTTGGAACTTTTGTAAGCTAACTCAATTCTTTCAAAATCAACCTCTGAAATTCCGCCTTGTTTAATCACATTTTTATTGCGATTCAAAATGGATTCGTCTAACACTAATTTATCTTTTGCTGATTGGACTTTCAGCTCTATCTCCGCAATTTTATCTCGGTTATATCGACTACTTTCTTCATTTAATTGATAAGCCAATCGAGCATTTTCAATATTCAATTCTGCCTTGTCACTTTCTAGTTCAAAAAGTGTTTGTCCTTTATTTATAAACTGACCAACTTTACCGTTGATCTTCTGTAATGTTCCATTCACAGTAGAGTAAACAGTGTATTGGCCTTCCGCTTTTATCACTCCTGATGCATAAACGCTTTCAGTAACTTCACCTATCGTAGGTTGTATTTCTTCTATTTCTTTTTTAGAACAAGAAGTTAAATTAAAAGCTAGAATAAAAAATGATAGAGCTATTTTCGAAATCATTTTACCTATTTTTTTGGCATTAAATTGAAGTCAGTCCTTAAATAAATATACAAAAAAATAACCAAGCTCCATAGAGATTTATTGTTATATAATTCCGACTTAAAATATACATTTTTGAACAAGTAAAAAAGTTGAAACGACGATTTGAGTAACTCATTTAGGAGAGTTAATTCTTAAGTATAATTTTTTACGTTTTTTTAGATATTATTTCCTCGATATAATTAAATGGATATTTGAGTTCAAAATTGGGATTTCTTGTAAATCGAATTTACATTATGGAGTGACTTTGACATCTTTAAAATAAAAGGTATTACTTATACATTATCCATGAATTGTCTCGCTTTTGCCATAGTTTGCAATGATCGATGCTTCATATTCAATCCATTCCCTCCATCTTTTTTCTACGTCTATTCCTATTCCGTATTTTCTGGCGTATGTAATAAAAGTGGTGTAATGACCTGCTTCACTTTCCATCAAATCTCGATAAAATACTGATAATTCTTCATCTTGGATATTTTCAGAAAGCACTTTGAAACGTTCACAACTTCTAGCTTCAATCATAGCCGAAAAAAGTAATCGTTCTACTAAACTGGACACGCGGCTGCCGTTACCGCTTTTTTTCATGTACAAATACAGTTCATTTACATAATCGTCTTTGCGCTCGCGTCCCAACTTTAATCCACGTTTGATGATTATATTATGCACTTGTTCAAAATGATCAAGCTCTTCTTTGGCTAGAGCCAATAAATCCTGCACTAAATCCTGATGCTCTGAGTTATTTGTGATAATAGTAATTGCATTGGTAGCTGCTTTTTGTTCACACCAAGCGTGATCTGTCAATATTTCTTCTATATTTTTTTCTACAATATTGACCCATCTTGGATCCGTTGGTAATTTCAATCTTAGTACTGACATAATTATTATTTTTTTAGTTGAAATCAAAAGTCGACAATCAAAATTGGAAAAGAATACTTAACTATCTTTTCTAATTTTAACTTTCGACTCTTAAAACTGAATGCTAATATGTATTAATACACAAAAATAGATCTATCGCTCATCATTTCGTTTACTTCATTAGCAACCGCTTCGATAACATCTTCATTAGTATGATCGACTAAAACTCTGTCGATTAATTCAACAATAGTTTCCATATCTGCCTCTACAAGTCCGCGAGTAGTAATCGCTGCTGTTCCTACACGAATTCCAGAAGTTACAAATGGCGATTTATCGTCAAATGGAACCATATTTTTATTTACTGTGATTTCTGCTTTTACTAAAGCATTTTCAGCGTCTTTTCCAGAAATATTTTTGTTTCTTAAATCGATCAACATCATGTGATTGTCAGTTCCTCCCGAAATAAGTTCGTAACTTCTTTTTACAAATGCTTCGGCCATAGCTTTTGCATTTTTTTGTAATTGCAAAGCATAAGTGAAGAATTCATCTTGTAATGCTTCACCAAAAGCGACAGCTTTAGCAGCAATGATGTGCATTAATGGACCACCTTGATTTCCGGGGAAAACCGCTAAATCTAATAAAGATGACATCATTCTTATTTCTCCTTTTGGAGTTGTTAAACCAAATGGATTTGGAAAATCTTTACCCATCATAATTAATCCACCACGAGGACCTCGTAATGTTTTATGTGTTGTAGTGGTAACAATATGGCAATGCGGTAACGGATCATTCATCAAACCTTTGGCGATAAGCCCAGCAGGATGAGAAATATCGGCTAATAAAATTGCGCCTACACTATCTGCGATAACTCTAAAACGCTCAAAATCCATATCACGAGAGTATGCTGATGCTCCTGCAATAATTAATTTTGGCTGTTCTCTAGTTGCTATTTCTTGAATTTTATCGTAGTTCAATAATCCAGTTTCCTTATCAACACCATAAAACGAAGGTGTATAAATACGGCCTGAAAAGTTAACCGGCGAACCGTGGGTTAAATGACCACCATGAGCTAAATCAAACCCTAAGATTTTGTCTCCCGGTTTAATACAAGCATGGTAAACTGCAGTATTTGCTTGGGATCCCGAGTGTGGTTGCACATTGGCATATTCAGCACCAAATAATTCTTTGGCTCTATCTATAGCAATTTGCTCCACAACATCAACCACTTCGCAACCTCCGTAGTATCTTTTGCCAGGATATCCTTCAGCATATTTGTTAGTTAACACTGAACCAGCTGCTTCCATCACGTCGTCACTTACAAAGTTTTCTGAGGCAATAAGTTCTAATCCGTGAATTTGTCTTTCTTGTTCTTCTAGAATAAGGTCAAAAATTTGTTTGTCGCGTTGCATTTTTTTGATTTTCGTTAATTTGATGCAAAAATACAAAAAAACGTTTGGTTAATAGTTAGATTATAATATATTTGACGAGTTATTTTTTAACAAATTAATTAACACGATATGCCAATAACAGCTAACGATACTAATAGAAAATCATGGTTAGAAGTTCCTTCAAACAGTGATTTCCCAATACAAAACATACCCTTTGGAGTTTTTCTTACAAGAGAAAATATAGTAACTGTAGGAACTAGAATTGGCGATTTTGCCATTGATCTTGGAGCACTCCAGCAATTAAACTATTTCGAGGGAATTGAACTTACGGATGACATGTTCATGCAAGATACTTTGAATGACTTTATTTCAGATGGTCAAAAAACATGGCGTTTAGTTCGCAATCGTATTGCAGAACTTTTTGACGTGGAAAATCCAAAATTACAGGAAAACGCTAAAGATTGTGCAACCATCATTTTTAAGATGGATGAAGTGGAAATGCAATTGCCGGTTCTAATAGGTGATTACACTGATTTTTATTCTAGCAAGGAGCACGCGACTAATGTGGGGAAAATGTTTCGCGATCCAGAAAATGCATTATTACCAAACTGGCTTCACATTCCAGTAGGTTATCATGGACGAAGTTCTACAATAGTTCCATCAGGAATTCCGGTTCACAGACCAATGGGTCAAACATTGCCAAATGGTGAATCAACTCCTGTTTTTGGTCCGTCACGTTTAGTAGATTTCGAATTAGAAACTGCCTTTATTACTACTGATGTCAACATTATGGGCGAGAATATTCTAATTACCGAAGCCGAAGAATATATTTTTGGAATGGTTTTGCTAAATGACTGGAGCGCTCGAGATATACAAAAATGGGAATATGTGCCACTTGGTCCATTTTTAGCAAAAAGTTTTGCCTCTTCAATATCGCCATGGATTGTAACTATGGATGCGTTAGAACCTTTCAAAACTAAAGGCCCAAAGCAAGAACCAACACCACTTCCCTACCTACAACAAAAAGGAAAACACTCTTTTGATATAAATCTAGAAGTCGCAATACAGCCTGAAAAGGGAGAGCCAACTGTAATATCACGTTCTAATTTCAAATATATGTATTGGACAATGAGTCAGCAATTAGCGCATCATACTTCAAATGGTTGCCGAGTAAATTCAGGCGATATGATGGGTTCAGGTACTATATCAGGACCT
Source organism: Flavobacterium micromati (assembly GCF_900129585.1). Taxonomy (GTDB): domain Bacteria; phylum Bacteroidota; class Bacteroidia; order Flavobacteriales; family Flavobacteriaceae; genus Flavobacterium; species Flavobacterium micromati. The sequence continues at coordinate 209,579 of NZ_FQWF01000003.1, read as the reverse complement.
ACACCTAGTAGTTTTGGCTCGATGCTGGAATTAACTTGGGGAGGAAAAAACCCAATCAAGTTGAATGATGGAACCGAACGTAAATTTATCAATGACAATGATACGGTAATTATGAAAGGATATTCTCAAAATGAAAATGTAAGAATTGGTTTTGGTGAAGTTTCCAGTAAATTATTACCAACATTCGTCCGAAAATAAAGTAAAAAATAAAAGTTTTTAAGCCTAACAATTCTTTATTTTTGTTAGGTTTTTTTATGGCATTATTTTTGGCTTCAAACTTAAAACTATATAATCTCAATAATAAGAAAGGCTCAGAAATACTCCAATTTATAAAAATGCTTATGAAAAAAATTACCTTACTATTCTCGTTCTTTATTATTATCATTAGCTGCGGTTTAAAGCAAACACGAAACTTTTTAAGTTCGGGCAATTATGATCAAGCAATTGACAACGCTATTTCTAATCTACGGACTAATAAAGACAAAAAAAGCAAGCAAGATTACGTCTATTTAATTGAAGAGGCTTTCGCCAAAGCAAAGGAGCGCGACTTAAACGCGATCAATTTACTTGTAAAAGATGCAAATCCTGCAAAGTTGGAAAAGATGTACAATACTTACTTACAACTAAACCAGCGTCAAGAAAAAATCAAACCAATATTGCCACTTAAACTTTTACGCGAAGGAAGAAATGCTATATTTCCATTTGAAAATTATAACGATCAAATTATAGATAGTAAAAACGCCTTGGCAGCCTATTTGTATGCCAATGCTAAGAAATTAATGATCACTTCAGATAAAATGAATTTTAGGCAAGCGTTTGACGATTTGGAATATTTGAATCAAATAAATCCAAATTACAAAAATGTTCTACAATTAATGGATGAAGCTAAATTTAAAGGACTGGATTTTGTTTGGGTTTATACTAAAAATGAAACCAATATGATTATTCCTGTTCGGTTGCAAAATGATTTATTAGATTTTAGCACTTTGGGAATTAATGATAGATGGACCGTCTACCATAGTTCAAAGCAAAAAGGAACTAATTATGATTACGGAATGATAATCAATTTTAGACAAATATTTATTTCGCCAGAGCAAATCAAAGAAAGAGAATTTGCAAAAGAACGAATCATTAAAGATGGTTTCAAAAAACTAATCGATGCCAATGGAAAAGAAGTTGTTGACGAAAAAGGGAAAGTAGTTCTAGTTGATAATTTAAGAACGGTCACAGCGAGTATTTACGAATTTAGACAATTTAAGTCATGCCAAATTACAGCTAAAATTGATTATACAAATCTGAGAAACAATCAATTACTAAAAACCTTCCCGTTAACTAGCGAATATGTTTTTGAAAACATATATGCCACTTATCAAGGAGATAGACGAGCATCAGATGATAATTATTTTTCATATTTTGACAGAACATCAGTTCAGTTTCCTGATAGCGAGCAGATGGTTTATGACACTGGTGAAGATTTAAAAGCAAAATTAAAAGGAATAATTAGCCAAAATCGATTTAGAAATTAGTGTTACTACTTACTTATACAAAATAGTCTTTGAAATTACTGTCATGTTTTTGTCAAATCGAGCGCAGGCTTGATTAAGAAGGACTTACAAACAACGTTTCGTGCTCCATTACAATCATGTTAAAGTGGTAAACCTTACAAATTTTAATTCTTTTCAACAGTAAATTCAAAACATAAATACAATTATTATAAAACTCCTTGATTTAAAACGATCAGGGGTTTTTTTTGAACAAAAATCAACAATACCATAAAAATTTGTTACAAATGACTAATTGAGTCATTCATTACAAAAATTTGTTTACTTTTGACCCAATGCTAAATAATAATTTAAATATAAATCCAACCTCACGGACAAACAGACCTACTACTTCTCCCGAAGTACGGACGCTATTAGTATAGTTTCCACAAGTGTTCTGATATATTTTTATTAATTTTTCATTTTATCGTTTTGAAATCACATTTAATTTCTGGTGGAATAGCATATTCCAAAATCATTAGACTAATACGACTAATACATTGTTATTCAATTTATTGGATTGTAATTTCGTATTTAAGTTTTAATTTTAGTGGGATAAAAAATACGTTTCAAAACAAACTTACAGCTCATTTTTTAACTCTGAAATTCAACTCTTAAAATGAATATTTCTATAATTATAACACAGGAAGAACACTATAAATATTCGCAGGAAATATGCGATACCATTGAACAGTCTGCTTTATTAAGAGGTACAGGAATAGCAAAAAGAACACCTGAATACATCCAGAAAAAGATGGAAAGCCAGGATGCAGTTATCGCCTTAGATAACGGAAAATTTGCCGGTTTTTGTTATATCGAAAGTTGGCAACATGGGAAATTTGTAGCGCATTCTGGTTTAATTGTACATCCCGATTATAGAAATTTAGGTTTGGCAAAACAAATCAAATCAAAAGTATTTGACTATTCAATGGAGAAATATCCAGATGCCAAAGTTTTCGGAATTACAACAGGTTTAGCTGTGATGAAAATAAATTCAGATTTAGGGTACAAGCCAGTTCCTTTTTCAGAATTGACTAACGATCCGAGTTTTTGGAAAGGATGCCAAACCTGCACTAATTATGAAATCCTAAAAAGCAAAGACAATAAGTTATGTCTCTGCACAGGAATGCTTTATGACCCGAAAGAACAACCGAAAGATCCTCCAAAACATCCATTTAATGTCCGGGTTCTCAAAAGACTAAAATCAATAAAAGCTGCATTATTCTTAAAATAATAATTCCCTCCATAGCCTTCACTAAAAAAGAAGGAATCGAGGAAAAAAAATAATTAGTATCAATAAATAAAAATTCCCAATTGCCAGTTTTGGCTCCCCCTCCTTTGGAGCGTCCCGAAGCGTCGGGAAGGGAAAGGAAAAAAATAATATTATGAAAAAAGTTGTATTAGCATATAGCGGAGGATTAGATACCTCCTACTGCCTGAGATATTTGAAGAACGAAAAAGGATACCAAGTTCATACCGTGCTTATCAACACAGGAGGATTTGACGAAGCCGAATTAGCAGCAATTGAAGAGAGAGCTTATGATTTAGGAAGCGCAAAACATATCAATCTTACTATTGTAGATAAATATTATGATAAGGCAATCAAATATTTGATCTATGGAAATGTGTTAAAAAATAATACGTATCCACTATCAGTAAGTGCCGAACGTGTTTTTCAAGCTATGGAAGCGATTAAATATGCCAAATCAGTTGGTGCTGATGCAATTGCTCACGGAAGCACTGGCGCAGGAAATGACCAAATCCGATTTGATTTAATTTTTCAAACCATCGCTCCCGAAATAGAAATCATCACCCCTATCCGCGATTTGAAATTATCAAGACAGGAAGAGGTGGCGTATTTACAGGCCAACGGTGTAGAATATTCGTGGGAGAAAGCACAATATTCCATCAATAAAGGACTTTGGGGAACGAGTGTTGGCGGCAAAGAAACCTTGACCTCAAACCTTCCGCTTCCAAGTGAAGCATATCCTTCGCAATTGCAAAGAGAGGGCGAAGAAAAAGTGACTTTGCACTTTGAAAAAGGAGAATTGGTAGGGATCAATAACAAAATGGATACGCCTGTAAAAAATATCATTTTATTGGAAAAACTCGCAAGCGCCTTTGCAATTGGTAGAGACATACATGTTGGCGATACGATAATAGGAATAAAAGGGAGAGTTGGTTTTGAAGCTGCCGCGCCGTTAATTATTATCAAAGCACACCATTTACTGGAGAAACACACCCTTGGAAAATGGCAACAGCACTGGAAAGAACAGTTGGGAAACTGGTACGGAATGCTGTTTCATGAAGGTCAATTTCTGGATCCAGTGATGCGAAATATCGAAACTTTCCTTGAAGACACGCAAAAAACAGTAAATGGAACGGTGACAGTAGCGTTAAAACCCTATCATTTCACGTTGGACGGAATTGAATCTGATAATGATTTAATGAACACCGGTTTTGGTCAATATGGCGAAATGAACAATGCGTGGACCGCTGACGATGCCAAAGGGTTTATCAAAATTTTAGGCAATGCGCAAAACATATTTTCATCGGTGAATAAGGAAACGTACGTGTAAAATAGTATGCTTTTTTAGGAGCAGAAATACTTTGTTTTTGAAGAAAATTTGTCCCGCTTTTCGTTGCAATCTTTTCCTTTTTGAAAATAAAAAGGAAAAGGATTTTCACTTCAATCGGGGCTAAAAATCAAGTTTTAGTTTTCAAAAGAAATTTAGATAAACTTTTAAAAAATTATGAATTTTGTACTAAAGGTGACTTGATTCCTTACCTGTTAAAACAATAAAAATATTTAAAAAAAGAGATAATGATACATGTTGGAATAATAGGTGGATCCGGTTATACAGCGGGAGAACTCATCAGAATATTGATGTTTCATCCCAATGCAACAATTGATTTTGTTTACAGTACCACTAATTCTGGAAAACCAGTTTCGGTTGCGCACCAAGATTTACTTGGGGATATTGAAATGAATTTTACCAACACTATTAATCCTAATGTAAATGTGGTATTCCTCTGTTTAGGTCATGGTAAATCCAAATCATTTTTAGAGCAAAATAAATTTGCAACTCACACTAAAATCATTGATTTAGGAAATGATTTCCGTTTGACAAAAGACGCAGAATTCGAAGGAAAATCATTTGTCTACGGTTTACCTGAGTTAAATAAATCGAGTATCAAAAACGCGCAATTTTTAGCTAATCCCGGTTGTTTTGCAACCGCAATTCAATTGGCATTATTGCCTTTGGCGACAGCCGGAGTACTAACAACTGATGTTCACATAAACGCCACAACAGGAAGCACCGGCGCTGGAGTTACCCCTTCGGAAACGACACATTTTAGTTGGAGATCCAATAATATGTCGCATTACAAAGCTTTTGAACACCAACATTTGGGCGAAATAAACCAAAGTGTAAACCAATTGCAAGTCAATTATAAAAATGAATTAATATTTATACCGAACAGAGGCGATTTTGCCAGAGGAATTTTCGCGACTTTGTACACTACAATCGAGGAAAGTTTAGAAGAAATAGTGTCAAAATATGAAACTTTCTATGCTGATCAGCCTTTTGTAACCGTGACAACTAGCGCGATCAACATGAAGCAAGTAGTGCAAACGAACAAATGCATCATCAGTTTAATGAAAAAAGGAAATCGGTTACTGATTACTTCCGTAATTGATAACTTAACAAAAGGTGCTTCGGGACAGGCGATTCAAAACATGAATTTGATGTTTGGATTGGATGAAACGACAGGATTAAAATTGAAACCAAGTGGGTTTTAGATCCCCCTGATACAGCCACGGCCGGGGAACAAAAAAAATACTGATAAATAAAATTAAAAATTACATCATAAATATTCATTTGATTTTAAAAGCAACACCCCCCGTTGTTATAGATTCCCCCTCATTCGGAGGGGGTTAGGGGGAGGAACAATATGAACTTATTTAACGTTTACCCATTATATGATGTAACTCCTGTTAAAGGACTAGATTGCATCATTACAGATGACAAAGGAATAGAATATTTAGACCTTTACGGTGGTCATGCCGTCATATCAGTAGGTCATACGCATCCAGAATATGTGGCAAAACTTAAAGATCAATTGGATCATTTGGCATTTTATTCCAATGCGATTCAAAATCCAATTCAAGAAGAACTAGCTACTAAACTAGGAAAACTATCTGGTTGTGAAGATTATAATTTATTCTTGTGCAGTTCTGGGGCTGAAGCCAATGAAAATGCATTGAAGTTAGCCTCCTTTGCTAATGGCAAATCAAGAATAGTTGCTTTTAACAACGCTTTTCACGGAAGAACCTCTGCGGCTGTCGCTGTTACTGATAACGAAAAAATTAATGCCCCTCTAAACAAGCAACAAAAAGTTACTTTTTTGCCTTTTGATGATGTTGCTGCCTTAGAAAATGAACTTAAAAAAGGAGATGTTTCCTCTGTTATAATCGAATCCATTCAAGGTGTAGGCGGTTTAGACCAAGCTTCGACCACGTTTTTTCACGCTTTAGAACAATTGTGTAAAACCTACGACGTCGTTCTTATTTTAGATGAAGTGCAGGCTGGTTATGGCAGAACGGGTAAGTTTTTTGGTTTTCAACACCATAACATCAAACCCGATATAATTACTATTGCTAAAGGAATGGGAAATGGATTTCCTATTGGAGGCGTTTTAATTGGCAATCATATTGCAGCAGTGTATGGAATGTTAGGAACTACTTTTGGTGGAAACCACTTGTCTTGCGCCGCTGGAATTGCTGTTTTGGATATTATAGAAAAAGAGAAACTGATGGAAAATGCAATATCTATTTCTGCTTATTTTCAGGAACAAATAAAATCTATTCCAGAAGTAATTAAAGTAAAAGGCAGAGGTTTAATGCTGGGTGTCGAATTTGATTTTGATGTTAGTGCCCTACGAAAAAAACTAATTCTTGAAAAGCATATTTTTACAGGAAGTGCCAGCAATAAAAATTTATTGCGAATCCTTCCACCATTGACAATAAAAAAAGAAGCAATAGATACTTTTATTACCGCTTTAAAAGAAAGTTTGGCCGAATTACAAATAATCTAAACAGAAACATAAATAGATGAAGCCGTATTAACTGTAACGCGGCTGTGAAGTAATCGTACTATTTTTCAACATAAAAAAAAGTAGAAAGGTTTCACTTTGTTCTTTTTCTAAATTTACAACCGTTGAATTATTTTAAACCTAATATAAACTATAGCAATGAACTACATCTCCATCCAAAATATAGATTCGCTCGAAAAATGGGTAAAACAAGCCCTCAAGATTAAGCAAAAACCACTTAAAAACAAGAAACTAGGTAAAAACAAAACCTTAGGCATGTTGTTTTTTAATTCCAGTTTAAGAACGCGTTTGAGCACGCAAAAGGCTGCTTTAAATCTTGGAATGAACGTAATGGTAATGAATTTTACCAGTGAGGGTTGGACATTAGAGTTTGAAGACGGTGCTGTCATGAATTCTGGCGCTTCGGAACATATTAAAGAGGCGGCAGAGGTAGTTTCCCAATATTGTGATATTATTGCTATCAGGGCATTTGCAGGATTGATAGATAAGGAAAAAGATAATGCTGAAACTGTACTCATGGGTTTCTTAAAACATGCCACGGTTCCAATTGTAAATATGGAAAGCGCTACAGGGCATCCCTTGCAAGCTTTTGCCGATGCTATCACAATGACCGAACACAAAACAAAACACCGACCAAAAGTCGTTTTGACTTGGGCACCTCATCCTAAAGCGCTCCCGCAAGCGGTTGCAAATTCCTTTGTGCAAATGATGCAGTTACAAGATGCTGATTTTGTTATTACACATCCCGAAGGTTATGAATTGAATCCAGAAATTACCAAAGATTCAAGAATTGAGTACGATCAAGATAAAGCTTTTAAAAATGCCGATTTCATTTATGCCAAAAACTGGAGTAATTACAAGGAGTATGGTCAAATCACCAACACTGACCCCACTTGGACTGTAACAGCTGATAAAATGAAATTGACAAATAATGCTAAATTCATGCATTGCTTGCCCGTAAGACGTAACGTAATTGTAACTGATGAAGTGATTGACAGCGAGAATTCGATTGTAATTGAACAAGCCAATAATAGAACGTATGCGGTACAATTAGTGCTTCATAAAATATTGAAATCCTCCCCAACCCCTCCAAAGGAGGTGCTTTTTAAAAGTAAATCTGCAAAATAAAAATAGTGCATTATGACATTACCATTTCAAAACTCCCATCTGCCAGTTTCAGCTCCCCTCTCCTTTGGAGAGGGGTTGGGGGTGAGGATCATAAAAATAGGCGGCAACATCATTGATAATCCAACCGAATTATCTCAGTTTTTAGCTGATTTTTCTAATCCCGAATACTCGGGAGAAGGTTATAAAATATTGGTTCATGGCGGCGGAAAATCAGCTACTAAAATGGCTAAAAGTATTGGTTTAGTTCCTCAAATGATTGATGGACGACGCATTACTGATGCAGCAATGCTTGAAGTTGTTGTGATGATTTATGCGGGACAAATCAACAAAAATATCGTTGCTCAATTGCAGGCAAATCATACCAATGCGATGGGGTTTTCCGGTGCTGATGGGAATTTAATCCAATCCGAAAAGAGAAACCATCCTAGCATCGATTATGGTTTTGTAGGAGATGTCAAAAAAGTAAATATTGATTTGCTAACCAATTTACTTTTGAGCGGAATCGTTCCTGTATTTTGCGCGATTACGCACGATGGGAAAGGGCAATTATTAAATACAAACGCAGACACCATTGCCAGTGAATTAGCGATTGCTTTATCGAAGGTTTTTGATGTAACTTTGAATTACTGCTTTGAGAAACCCGGTGTTTTACTTGATGCTGAAGACGATTCTACCGTAATTGCAACCATAAATCAAGAATTGTATTCCAAATTAAAAGCCGAAAAGGCGATACATTCTGGCATGATTCCAAAACTGGATAATTGTTTTCACAGCTTGTCCAAAGGAGTTCAAAAAATAAAAATTGGCCATCACAGAATGTTGCAAAATGACGATTCAATTTGCACAACGATAGAATTATAAAATGATAACGCAAATTTCACAATTTTACACAGATTAAAAACTTTGTGCCCTTGTGTCTTCGTGGCAAAAAAATAGCGCCCTTGTGGCAAATAAAACATGAAAAACATAAAAATCCTAACAGAAGAAGCCATTGAGTTATTAAAATCGCTAATTAAAACTCCCTCCTTTTCAAGTGAAGAAGATCAAACGGCACTCTTAATCGAAAAATGGTTTACTCAAAATAGTATTCCTTTCGAAAGAGAGAATAATAATATTTGGGCTTTTAATAAAAATTTTGATATAACAAAACCGACGCTTTTACTAAATTCGCATCACGACACTGTAAAACCAAACCAAGGATATTTAAATAATCCATTTGAAGCTATCGTAAAGGAAGACAAATTATATGGATTAGGAAGCAATGATGCTGGCGGTTGTTTGGTTTCGCTTTTAGCAACTTTTGCTTATTTTTATTCAGATGAAAATCTGCCTTACAATATTATCGTAGTCGCTTCCGCAGAAGAGGAAAGCAGTGGCAAAAAGGGATTAAACAGCGTCTTAAAACATTTACCTGAGCTCGATTGTGCCATTGTGGGTGAACCAACATTGATGCAATTAGCTATAGCCGAAAAAGGATTACTTGTGCTCGACGTAATTGTCAAAGGAACTGCCAGTCACGCCGCACACAATAATCCTGACAATCCTATTTACAATGCAATGCCTGTTATAGAATGGTTCAAAAACTATACATTCGAAAGAATATCGGAAGTTTTAGGAGCTGTAAAAATGACTGTAACGCTAATCAATGCTGGAAAACAGCACAACGTAGTTCCTGCAGAATGTCATTTGGTTGTCGATATTAGAGTCAATGATTGTTATTCTAATCTTGAAATTTTAGAAGTAGTAAAAGAACATGTAAAAGCCGAAGTCACTCCGCGCTCGATGCATTTAAACGCATCCTCAATCCCTATAACTCATGGATTAGTGCAAGCTGGAATGGTATTAGGAAGAACAACTTATGGCTCTCCTACCCTTTCAGATCAAGCGGTTTTGAGTTGCCAATCCTTAAAATTAGGTCCTGGCGATACATTACGGTCCCACTCTGCGGATGAATTTATATATTTGAATGAAATTGAAGAAGGAATTGATTTGTATATTAAAATTTTGACAGATTTTTTTAAGCACTAAAATAATTTGGAGCTGCTTCCCGCTATCCGTTGCAATCTTTTTATTTTTAAAGAAAAATAAAAAGGATTTTCACTGCTATCGGGGCTAAAAACAATAAGTACAGACAGTTCACGAATTGTCCTTACAACAAAAAAATAAAACTATGAAACTTTGGGAAAAAGGAATACCAACCGATAAACAAATAGAACAATTCACCGTTGGAAACGACAGAGAACTGGATTTAGTTTTAGCCAAATACGATGCATTAGGCTCAATCGCTCATGCAAAAATGCTAGGCCAAATTGGATTACTTACAAACGGGGAAACCGAGTCCTTAGTAGTTGCTTTAGAAGAAATCATCGCAGATGTCGAAAAAGGCAATTTCATAATCGAAGACAGTTTTGAAGATGTACATTCCAAAATCGAATATTTATTGACGGTAAAACTAGGTGATGCCGGAAAAAAGATTCACACCGCCCGATCGCGTAACGACCAGGTTTTAGTGGATGTCAATTTGTATCTAAAGGATGTTGTTTTAGAGTTTAAACGTCAAGTAAAAAGCCTTTTTGATTTGCTAATGGAATCAGCAGAAAAACACCAAAATGTTTTATTACCAGGTTACACGCATTTGCAAATTGCAATGCCATCTTCTTTCGGGATGTGGTTTTCCGCTTATGCCGAAACGTTAATCGATGATATCACGATGCTAAATGCCGCCTTAAAAATTGTGGACCAAAATCCATTAGGTTCAGCAGCAGGTTACGGGAGCTCTTTCCCTATAAATAGAACCTTTACAACTCAAGAATTGGGTTTTGAAACCTTAAAATACAATTCAGTTGCAGCCCAAATGAGTCGCGGAAAATCAGAGAAAATAGTTGCTTTTGCCATGAGCAGCGTCGCAGCAACTTTGTCTAAATTCTCGATGGATGTTTGTTTATACATGAGTCAAAATTTTGATTTTATTACATTGCCTTCGCACCTTACAACAGGCTCAAGTATTATGCCTCACAAAAAAAACCCTGATGTTTTTGAATTGATACGTGGGAAATGTAACAAAATTCAAGCCTTGCCATACGAAATCACATTAATAACAAATAACCTTCCAAGTGGCTATCACAGAGATTTACAATTGTTGAAAGAAGGTTTGTTTCCAGCCATTCAAAATTTAAAAGCTTGCTTAGATATTGCTATATTTTCAATAAAGGATATCAAAGTCAAAGAACATATTTTAGAAGATAAAAAATATAATTATTTGTTTACAGTAGATGCCTTGAACGAGATGGTTGTGGCAGGAGTGCCTTTTAGAGATGCGTATAAATTAGTGGCAGAACAATTAGAAAATGGGTCATTCCAGTCTCCAAAAAAAACAAAACATACTCACGAAGGAAGTATTAATAATTTGTGTTTAGCAGAAATAAAAGAAAAGATGGTGTTAGCATATCAAAAGTAATAACCTTGTCGTATCAAAAAATACTATAAATAACAGTGCTTTTTTTATTTATAACTTCAGAATGAAACTGAATTTTAAGAGTTATATTTAGAGAAACCTAATCAAAATTTATTTTAACAACTTGATCGGTCAAGTAAATAAAATCAACTTTAAAAAATTAAAGCTAGATAACATTTAAATTAAAAAAAAGCTTTACAACTTGCAAAATTAACAACTGAATTTATCCAATATTTCATTTTATTTCCGCTCTAAAATATAATTAGCAAAATACGCTTTGCTATCTGTTATTCTACCTTTAATTACAAAATCGGTTTTACTTAAAATTGAGTTTAAGATCGTATCATTATACTTTCTGGATATTTCTGTTAATATCCGTTCACCTTTATAAAAATCAAACCTTTTGTTGAGTCGAGCAATGTAAACCTGTTGCGCTTTGGTACTAACCAAATAACTTTTAGCAATTCCGTCGCTCTCCTTATATTCAGGTTGATGTTTAAAAAATTTTAAATCAAAATTGGCTTCTAACTCCCTGTTTATTCTATCTAATAAATTTAGGTTAAAAGCCGCTGTAATTCCTTGGCTATCATTGTAAGCAGGAAGCACAATGGAGGCCGGTTTAATTAAATCTACTCCTAAAAATAACTTATCCTTTTTTTGTAAATTATCGCTTAATTTCGACAAAAAATCAGTAGCAACAGCATCAGGCATATTTCCAATATTTGACCCTAAAAACAAAATCACTTTTGGATGCATATTTTCTTTTAATAATTCTAAAACCTCAAAATAATCGCCGTGTTCTTTAGTAATTTTGCATTTTGGTAATTCGTGATTTAAATTCGTTTCCAATTTGTCCAAAGCGTTTTGAGAAATATCTACTGGCATATATTCAAACCTATAGTTGAATTGGATTAATTCTCTTAACAATTCCTTGGTCTTTAAACCATCGCCAGCACCAAGCTCAATTAATTCAAAATAAGTTTCGGGATTAAGCTGCAACGCTTTAATAATGACCTGACTTTGCGTTTTAAAAATTTCGTGTTCTGATCGTGTTACATAATACTCTGGTAAATGCATGATTTTTACAAATAGAGCATCTCCAGTTTTATCATAAAAATACTTTGAAGGCAAAGACTTTTCTGCGTTACTTAATCCTTCATCAACCTCTTTTTTAAAGTGGTTAATAATGCTATTATCGTGTTTTTTTTTCTTTGTTATTTTTGTCTCGCTCATCTTTACTTGGTTTAAAATATTTAACATTTACAATGCTCAAACACTAACTCAATGCTTACTTATTTGACTTGAAGATTCTTTGTTTATAATTATATTTTTAAAAAATAAAAAAATAATAGAACCATATAAAAAACTAAAAGGTAAAGCCATAATCACTAATAAATTACTTATCCCATTGAGTAATTCATTAGTTCCAATAGCAGTAAGTCCAAGTGCGGTAGCTGTTATTATAAATCCCCAGCCTAGTTTATGCCTTTTAGAAGGGTTTTCGTTTCCGTTATCGCTGAACATTCCTAATACAAAGATGGCTGAATCCACAGAATTTATAATGGAAATAAGCACCAATAATCCAGCGATAAAAAAGGTAATGTACTGAAACGGAAAATGCTCTAAAAAAATAAATAATGAACTGAAAATCGTATCAAATTGTGTCTTATCTCCCATCGAAATTATATTAAAAGCTGAATTTGCAAATATGGAAAACCAAATAACGGTTGCTATTGTTGGAACGAAAATCGTTGTGATTAAAAACTCTTTTATCGTTCTACCTTTTGATATTCTAGCGATAAAAATTCCCGTAAATGGAACCCAAGCTAACCAAAAGGCCCAATAAAAAACGGTCCATTCTTGCGTAAAAATTTCAGAGGTCTTAAAGCTTCCAAATGACAGGCTCATTTCAAAAAAATGAATTACATAATTATAAAAAGCTAAAGCAGTTTGGTACAAAAAAGAATTAAAATTAAGAAAAAAACCGATAAACAACATTAGTAAAATTGAAAATGTAAAATCAAAATCAGCTAAAAATTTGATCACCTTGTTTATTCCTGTCAAAGCTGAATAGGTAGCTATAATTCCGATAAAGACAACCATTAATAATAAAAAATTAGTACCAAAATCCACTTTAAAAGCATACTGTATCCCATTTACAACTTGGGCAGTGCCTAACCCTACTGATGCTATAACTCCGGTTATTGTAATTAAAACAATAAATAGTGTAGCTATGAATTTTATCATTTTACTTTTAGTGTAAGGAACAATGGCATCTAATAAATTTGGGACTTTTTTTACATAAAGATTGTAAGCCACAATCAATCCAAATAAACTGTACATGGCCCACGGTGTAAAACCCCAATGAAAAAAAGTGTATTGTAAAGCCGTGACCTTATTATTAGCGGTGGCAACAGGAGGATTGTTGAGATAGTATGCAGGCTCTTGAACTGCGCGTAACAACAATCCCGAACCCATTCCAGTGCTATATAAAAGAGCAACCCAACTGAAATAAGAAAAAGCGGGTTTTTCATCTCCTAAACGCTGCTTTCGCAAAGGCATAAATAAAATAGCCACTGCTGCTATGACTGTAATCAAGCCAACCCATAAATAATAGGTGCCAAAGACAGTTAATAAATTTTGGTTTACTTTATTCAATACTTGTGATAAAAATGCTGGTGCAAATAAACCAGTCAGAAAGAAAAATAAGCCAAATAGTGCGCCGTAAAATAATAAGCTACTTGGCCGTGAATGACCGTATAATTTTGTGATCAAAATATTATCCTTTAGTAGTTGGTTGTAGATCTTCTAGCATGGTAGGTATTAATTCGCTAACGGTAGGATGAATATGAATTGCATCTCTAAAAATCGTATAAGGTTGTTTTGCATACATCAAATTTGTAATTCCATTTATGATTTCATCACCACCTACACCTAAAACACAAGCGCCTAAGAACTGTTTAGTTTTCGCATCAATAATTGCTTCCATAAAACCTTTAGTTTCTCCTTTTTCATTAGCACGACCCACCTTATTCATTGGCCTGTACCCTGTCAAAATGGAAAAACCTTTTTTCTCTGCTTCCGCTTTTGTCAACCCTACTCTTCCTAATGGTGGATCTATAAATAATCCATAAGTAGTAATTCTGTCACTAATTTTCCTTTTTTTATCTCCAAGAATATACTCCTCTACAATTTGGAAATCATTGTAAGAAGTATGAGTAAACGCACCTTTTCCGTTACAGTCGCCTATCGCAAAAATACCTTCTATGTTCGTTTTGCAATAATCATCTACGGCAACATATCCTTTCTCATCATAGATAATTGAGGTGTTATCTAACTGTAATGTGTCTGTGTTTGGTGCCCGACCTACAGCTAGAAGTAAATGAGTGCCAGTAATTTCTTTATCGGATCCTTTTACTTTTACTAGAATTACGTTACTATCCTGAGTTACATTTATTTCTTTAGCATTAAACTCTATTGCTATATCCTCATCTTGCAAAATTTTAGCAATTGCGTTGCTTACATTTTCATCTTCCTTACTAATGAGTCGATCCCCGCTTTCAATGATTGTTACTTTACTACCAAAACGCTTAAACATTTGTCCAAATTCCAAACCGATATAGCTTCCGCCAATAATTATTAAATGCTCAGGTAATTTTGTCAACTCTAAAATATCGATATTAGTTAAATAATCTACGTGCGTAAAATCTGAAGGAATCATTGCCCTCGCTCCCACATTTATAAAAATTTGTTTCGCGGTAATTGTGTCATCGTTAATCGCAATTTCATTATTAGAAATAAAATGCGCTTCACCTTTAAAAAGAGTGATCTTGTCATTACTGGCAATACTTTTCTCAATTCCTTTTCGGGAACCTTTTACTAAAATATCTTTTCGTTCTTTTATTTTTTCAAGATTGGCTTTTGCGCCAGCTGGAATCTCAATTCCCATTTCTTCACCATGCAAGCTATCCCACATCCTGCGTGCGCTGGCCACATAAGCTTTTGTAGGAACGCAACCATTATTAACGCAAGTTCCACCTAAAAAACTTTTCTCTATAATTGCCACCGTCCCTTTTTTTGAAAGGCTAAATGCCAAAGGTACTCCCGCTTGCCCGCTACCGATAATTACAAAATCAAACTTTTTCATCTGCATTATAAATTAAAAATTTATTTTTCAACCGAAACGTTTTTCCAGAATGCTACATGATTCTTTATTTCCTTAGCCGCATCTTTAGGATTTTTATAAAACCAAGCCGCGTTTTCACTAATTTCATCATTAACTTTTACAGTGTAATAAGAAGCTTCTCCTTTCCATGGGCAAGTCGAATGATGACTCGTTTCGCTCAAATAATCAATATTGACACTTTCTAGCGGAAAATAATAATTTCCTTCTATCACCACAGGATGCTCACTTTGAGCAATCACTACTTTGTTAAATATTGCTTTCATAATATTGATTTTTAATTATTTTACTAGTCTCAACCCGCCAAATTGCCAACGCATATCTGGAGGAAAAAAGTTGCGATATGTTTTTCGACTATGTCCTTCTGGAGTTGCTACCGATGCTCCTCGAAGGATCATTTGATTAATCATAAACTTACCGTTGTATTCTCCAAGCGCGCCGGGTGATTTACTAAATCCTGGGTAAGCTAAGTAGGCACTATTTGTCCATTCCCACAATTGTCCCCACTGGAATTTATCACTTGCAATTTCCCACTCAAATTCGGTTGGTAAACGGCAGCCTTTCCATTCGCTGTATGCAAAAGCTTCATAAAAACTAATGTGCATCACAGGTAAATCAAGAACTACTTTCTCTAAACCATTTAAAGTATAATTCCACCATTCACTCTCTATTTTGTACCAATATAGTGGCGCTTCAATTTTATTACTATTTATCCAACTCCAACCGTCATCGTGCCAAAAATTAAAATTTCCATAGCCTCCAGCCAAAATAAAATCTAAATATTCTTGATTGGTAACTAGCGTATTACTAATTTCAAAATCATTTACATACACTTTATGACTCTCTAATTCATTATCAAAACAAAAACCATTTCCTTGATGACCTATTTGATACAAACCTGCGTCAATCTTGATAAAACCAGCTGCATGCGATATAACTTTAGTTTTAAAACTATCTTGATATACAGGAAAGGTAGGCTGATTTCCTAAGATATATTTAATGTCGTAAACCAAAAGTTCTTGATGCTGTTCTTCATGATTGATACCAATTTCAATAATATCTAAAATCTCTTTCTTTGGATTTGTATTTAAAAAAGCAATTACAGCAGCAGTAACATATTTTCTATACTTATAAACTTCAGCAACCGTAGGCCTAGACATTAAACCTCTCGCTGGACGCAAAACACGTTTACCAACATTATTGTAATAACTGTTATATAAAAAATGAAAATCCTCATTGTAAAGAACATAGTTTTCGACATATTTTGTCAACACAAATTCTTCCCAAAACCAAGTGGAATGCGCTAAATGCCACTTTGGCGGAGATACAAATTCACTCGCTTGAAGCGAATAATCTTCGATCATTAAAGGTTTACAAAGCTGTTCTGAATTTTCTCTAATTTTTAAAAAACGGTCACCCATACTCAATTAAATTATGTATAAACTTAATATTGCGTAAGTTAGGTAAATGAATTTTCTTAAAAATTATATTTTTAAAGATTTTTTTTATATAATTACGATTAAGATATTTTGATCAACCATTATGAAACAATTAAGAAAACGTAGAATGAGGTATCAAAACAATAAGTTTTCGAAAACAAAATGAAAATGAAAAATTTTGAGTAAGTATTTGAAAATATAAAGATGAAATGGTTTTGTAATTTTAACTAAAATAAAAAAGCTATTGAAGGAGAAGAACAGTTGTAAAAAGCAAAAAAAGTAATTTTAGAAACGGATTAAAAACAAAACAAACAGATAAAATTATAGCTTTTGTAATAGAAAAAGCCACGGGATTAGAAATTAATAAATAATTAATAAACTCGTGGCAAGCTGGCTACAGTTTTTAAGAACTATACTTTATCTTTCAAAACCTCGGCGTCAATATCACTGTGAGAAACGTGGTAAATTGCTTTTCCTTCTTTTATTAAAAGTAACTGTGGTGATTGATGCGCAACATTAAACCGTGTTGCAATTTCATTAGATATAGCTCTGTTTTCAATCAGGTCTAAAAAATAAAGAGTAACTTTATCTGCGATATTAAACTCCTTCTCAAACTGTTTCAAAGCCATTCTACTTACACTGCAGCGTGTACTGTGTTTAAAAATAGCTACCGGTTTTTCATTTGATAAAGTGATAATTTCATTCAATTGCCCTAAATCAGTTAATTCAGTCCAGTTGCACTTATTTTCGTTTATTCCTGTTTCGCTAGAACCAGAAAAAATGTTTTTAAAAAAACTCATAATTGTTTTATTTTAAGACAATTCGACATTAATAAATGATAACAATCATCTAAATTCTGACAATTTGTCTGTACTGTTGTGATGGAATATATATTGAACATTAATTTTCAAAGTTAATCAATTAACGAAACAATTAAAATCATGAACATAAATAAATTTACAATAAAGTCACAGGAAGCAATACAACTTTCGCAACAATTGGCGCAAAGCCACGATCAGCAGCAAATAGAAAATGAACATATTTTTAAGGCCATTTTTGAGGTTGACGAAAATGTTGCCCCTTTTATCCTAAAAAAGCTGAATGTAAATGTTCCGCTATTTATCCAAATATTGGATAGTACTATTCAAAGTTTTCCAAAAGTTTCTGGTGGCGAATTAATGCTTTCAAGAACAGCAAATACAACACTTAATGAAGCGGAAATAATTGCTAAAAAAATGAACGATGAATTCGTTTCGATCGAGCACTTAATTTTAGCCATTTTTGATTCCAAAACTAAAGCAGCACAAATTTTAAAAGATCAAGGAGTGACTGGAAAAGGGTTGAAAGCTGCTATTGAAGAATTGCGAAAAGGAGAGCGTGTGACATCCGCATCTGCAGAAGAAACGTATAATTCCTTAAACAAGTATGCTAAAAACTTGAATGAACTAGCTCGCGCTGGTAAACTTGATCCAGTCATTGGGCGTGATGAAGAAATTAGAAGAGTGTTACAAATCCTCACGCGTAGAACAAAAAACAACCCAATGCTAGTGGGCGAACCAGGTGTAGGGAAAACGGCCATCGCAGAAGGATTAGCACATAGAATTGTTGATGGTGATGTTCCTGATAATTTAAAAGATAAAATTGTTTATTCTCTTGATATGGGAGCGCTAATTGCTGGTGCCAAATACAAAGGAGAATTTGAAGAGCGTTTAAAAGCAGTGGTAAAAGAAGTTACTTCTGCCGAAGGAGATATTGTTTTATTCATTGACGAAATTCATACTTTAGTGGGTGCTGGTGGTGGCGAAGGTGCAATGGATGCAGCTAATATCTTAAAGCCTGCTTTGGCTCGTGGCGAACTTCGTGCAATTGGAGCTACAACATTAGATGAATACCAAAAATATTTTGAAAAAGATAAAGCTCTTGAAAGACGTTTCCAAAAAATAGTAGTTGTGGAACCAGATACTGAAAGTGCTATTTCAATATTGCGCGGAATTAAAGAAAAATATGAAACACATCACAAAGTTCAGATTAAAGATGATGCGATTATTGCCGCAGTTGAATTGTCACAACGCTATATTACTAATCGTTTTCTACCAGACAAAGCGATTGATTTAATGGATGAAGCCGCTTCAAAACTGCGTATGGAAATAAACTCCAAACCTGAAGAACTCGATGTTTTAGATCGAAAAATCATGCAGTTAGAAATTGAAATTGAAGCTATTAAACGTGAAAAAGACGAAAGTAAACTCAAAATTTTGGGAATGGATTTGGCAAATCTTAAGGAAGATCGCAACGAAATTTATGCCAAATGGAAATCAGAGAAAGATGTAGTTGATAATATCCAAGCCGTAAAAACAGAAATTGAAGATTTTAAATATGAAGCAGAGCGCGCCGAACGAGATGGCGATTATGGAAAAGTAGCCGAAATTCGATACGGAAAAATTAAAGAAGCACAAGAAAGATTAGAAGTACTTGTCAAACAATTGCAAGAAAATCAGTCAGGAACTTCGTTAATAAAAGAGGAAGTTACTCGAGAGGATATTGCAGAGGTCGTTGCCAAATGGACAGGGATTCCAGTAATGAAAATGCTACAAGGAGAACGAGAAAAACTTCTAAAATTAGAGGACGAATTACATCATCGCGTTGTAGGTCAGGAAGAAGCAATTCAGGCTGTCAGTGATGCTGTACGCCGAAGTCGAGCTGGTTTACAGGACATGAAAAAACCAGTGGGAACATTTCTTTTCCTTGGAACAACAGGAGTAGGAAAAACGGAATTAGCAAAAGCCTTAGCCGAATATTTATTTGACGATGAAAATGCGATGACTCGTATTGATATGAGTGAATATCAGGAGCGTCATAGCGTAAGCCGATTAGTGGGGGCGCCTCCCGGATATGTAGGTTATGACGAAGGCGGACAACTAACAGAAGCCGTGCGCAGAAAACCCTATTCAGTGATTTTGCTTGATGAAATTGAAAAAGCACATCCTGATACGTTCAATATCTTGTTGCAAGTATTAGACGAAGGAAGATTGACAGACAATAAAGGTCGATTGGCTGATTTTAAAAACACTATTATTATTATGACTTCTAATATGGGAAGCCAAATTATTCAAGAGAAATTTGATTCCCGAGACTTCGGGATGAAAGGAAACGTCGAAGCGGCTATCGAGGCGGCAAAAGTCGAAGTATTAGCACTTTTAAAGCAAACCGTCCGACCTGAATTTATCAATCGAATTGATGAAATTGTAATGTTTACACCTCTTACGACAGAAAATATAGCTAAAATCGTAGAACTCCAACTGAAAAGTGTAACAAAAATGCTTGCATTACAAGGAATATCAATGGGTGCGACTCCAGAAGCCATTGCATATTTATCTGAAAAAGGTTACGATCCACAATTTGGAGCAAGACCAGTTAAGCGCGTGATTCAAAGGGATATTTTAAATGAATTATCGAAAGAAATTCTTTCAGGGAAAATTACAACAGACAGCATTGTTCTCATCGACGCCTTTGACGGAAAATTAGTTTTTAGAAATCAAAGCGAGTTGTTCTAAAATTGCACCACTTTTAAACGGAAAGTATACAATTTTGAATAAAAACAGAAGCGCAAAGTGTAATCAAGGACATAAAAAGATTTTAAATAAATTTACTGACTCCGAATATACTTTGTGCTAATTTGTAATATTAATGTTGCTTTTTTTTTATTTTAACGAATTAAGAATATCGCTTATTTGAATTTTGAAATCAGGCATAGTTTCAAAAATTGTCTCCCACACAAAACTATTATCAACCGAAAAATATTCGTGCACAATAAAATTACGCATGGATTTCGCTCCACGCCAATCTACATCAGGAAATTTTTGTTTTATTTCTTCATCTATCTGCGCAATAGCTTCGCCAATTACAATAAAATTTTTAAGAACTGCATCTTGTTTAAGCCAATCTTCTAAAAATTCTTCCTTTGTTGTTGTACTGGCAACCAACTCTAATTTTTCAATAGCTTCAAGGATATGAAGAAAATAGATTTTATATTTTTCAGTTTTCATAAAAATATCGTACTTCCTTTAATACTTTTTCCTTGATAAATTTATTTAAGCCATTTTCAGAAATTAAATCTACTTTTCTATGTAATTTTTCTTCTAACTCAAAATGAATTTTGGATAGCGTAAACAATCCAATAGGTTTATGCAAAGAAAAAAGAATATCAATATCACTTTCTATGTTTTCTTCATTTCTAGCCACAGAGCCAAACAATCCTATCTTTTTGGGATGATAGGGTTTTAAAGTTTCGATTATGATATGTAATTGACTTTTTGATAACATACTACAAATGTAATTAAAATTGTGTTTGAAAATCCGAATAACGATGCACAATGATCAATTCCTGCTAGCACTTATTCAGCCGTTTAAACTCCAAAAAGATTCTATAAATTAAAATCGGGACTAGTGAAAATATTATCCTCTATTTAATACAAATCCTAGAAAAGAGTCATTTAGTAAAATCTTTAAAATGAGATGTCAAAAGAAATATTATCCGGCAAAACAACTACTGAATGCATTGTTCTCATCGACGCTTTTTTTGGAAAATTATTTTTTAGAAATCAAACAGAAGTTTTTAGTTAATTATAAACTTCTTTATTATAACTAAATCACCAGCCAAAGGGCTGGTGACTATATTTAGAATTTGTAGTTCTATTGAAAAATTTTTATTTATAAAAAATTTAGAACAATTTATGAATTCTGTGAATAGGAATCAGCACGCCCTGTTTTAGGATTACATTTTTATCTGTAACTCCCCAAACTGTCGTGTCGACAACTTTCTTAGATTCAGAGTCTTCAAAGTAAATTTTTAATTTTGAATGCTCTAAATTTCCCAATGATAAAGCTCTGTTGATTTCGCCTAATCTCGTTTTTATTTCTTCATCATCACTAAGAACATCAGTTTGCGGAAATTTAAGAATTGCAATATGCTCTTTATCAACGATCTCGAATTCAGTTGTCATAATTTGTATAATTTATTAATATTTTAGTGGATTATTGCGGTCGAAGTTCATTCCAACTGCTAATATTTTAGGCAAAAATATAATCCGGTACTTTTATTTCTGCCAATTTTTTATTAATGTTTGTTAATGCGAGTTTTGGGAAACGTACTTCTGACTATTTATTAATTAAATTCTGTGCGGCTTGATGTCAACCAAAATCAATAAATGTCAAAGTGCACCAAATAAAACCGATAAATCACAGTTTCACTATTTTCTACTCTTCTTTAAAATAACTATTTTTGCACCTAAATTTTTAGTCATGCCAAATAAGAAATACAAAATAGCAGTCATTCAATTAAATTTAAACGATGTTGCTGAGAACAACCTTAAAAAATGTTTAAAATGGGTACGTGACGCAGCAAATCTTGGTGCAGAAGTAATTTCGTTACCTGAATTATACAGTAGTCATTACTTCTGCCAAAGTGAAGATGTCGATAATTTTGCATTAGCAGAACCATTGTACAGCACTTCATTCATTGCTTTTAGTGCTCTAGCAAAAGAGTTGGGGGTTGTAATTATTGTTCCTTTTTTTGAAAAACGAATGGCTGGAATTTATCACAATAGTGCTTATATTATTGACATCGATGGATCAGAAGCGGGATTATACCGTAAAATGCACATTCCGGATGATCCTCATTTCTATGAAAAATTTTATTTTACACCTGGAGATTTAGGTTTTAAAACAATTCCAACTCAGAAAGGAAAAATTGGAACATTAATTTGCTGGGATCAGTGGTATCCAGAAGCGGCTCGAATTACAGCATTGAAAGGTGCCGAAGTTTTATTTTACCCAACAGCTATAGGTTGGCATCCAGCAGAAAAAGAGCAATATGGCGAGAATCAATACGGTGCTTGGATGAACGTAATGAAAGGACATGCAGTTGCTAACGGAGTTTATGTAGCCGCAGCAAATAGAATTGGTTTAGAACAATATTTACCTGATACAGATGGAATCCAGTTTTGGGGTGCATCGTTTATTGCGGGACCACAAGGCGAAATTTTGGCGCAAGCCTCTCACGACAAAGAAGAAATCCTAATTGCCGAAGTCGATTTAGACTTACAAGAAAACGTACGCCAGAACTGGCCGTTTTTTAGAGACCGAAGAATAGACGCTTTTGAAGATATTACAAAAAGAGCAATAGATTGATCATGGATACAAACAACAGAAGATTCCCCGCTGAATGGGAAAAGCAACAAGGAATTTTACTTTGTTTTCCGCACAATGGTAATGATTGGCCCGGAAAATATGAAGCAGTGCAATGGGCTTTTGTAGAATTTATTAAAAAAGTAGCCACTTTTGAAACCGTTTTTCTAATCGTTGCTGATAAAAGTCATGAAGAAAAAGTAAATTCAATGCTGGAAAAAGCACAAATTAATCTTTCAAATATTTCTTATATCGTTCATAAAACGAATCGGAGTTGGATGCGCGATTCAGCACCAATTATTGTTAAAAAAGGGAATGAACTAGAGGCTTTGAACTTTAATTTCAATGGTTGGGCCAAATATAAAAACATCCAATTAGACAAATTTATTCCTAGTAAAGTTGGCAATTTCTTAAATATTCCTGTTACGCAAGTGATGTATAAAGGAAAACCAGTAATTGTCGAGGGTGGCGCAATTGACAGTAACGGAAAAGGAACTTTGTTAACTTCCGAAGAATGTTTAATGCATCCCGATATTCAAGTTCGCAATCCAAATTTTACTAAAGCAGATTACGAAGCTGTTTTTAAAGAATATCTGGGAATTAGCAATGTTATTTGGCTTGGTGATGGAATTGAAGGCGATGATACGCATGGACATATTGATGATTTATGCCGATTCGTAAATGAAGATACTATTGTTACAATTGTGGAAACCGACCCGAAAGATCATAACTACAAACCGCTACAAGATAATTTAAAACGGCTACAAAATGCAAAGCTAGAAGATGGAAAATCTCCAATTATTGTTGTTCTGCCAATGCCAAAACGAATAGATTTTGATGGTCTTAGATTGCCAGCTAGTTATGCTAATTTCTTGATTTTAAACAATTGTGTTTTGGTTCCTACTTTCAATGATGCTAATGACCGCGTTGCCCTAAACATATTGTCAGAATGTTTTCCAGATCGAGAAATTATTGGAATCAATTGCACTGATTTTATTTGGGGTTTTGGAACGCTGCATTGTTTGAGCCAGCAAATTCCGGTTTAGATTATATATAAAAAAAGACTTGCATTCTATTATCGAATGCAAGTCTTTTTCATTATTGAGCTTTATTGTATATTATTTATCTCTTGTAAATGCTATTTTTTGTCCGTCAGGGATTAACATTTCAAATCCATCTAAACTATCGTTAAACTCAAATTTAAGACCCGCTAATTTAGATTCAAATTTATTTTTTCCAATGTTTTCAACAGAGAAACTTGGATAATCTGTAATCAGCACTTTAAGGACACTATTTTTCTCGGAAAAGGTGATTTTTATAGGTGCCATTTTAGTAGAATAAGTTCCTATAAATCCATCTAAGATTACATCTTTTTCAATCAATCCTTTGTCAGAAGTCCAGCTGTTATTAGCAGTATTGCTATCCGGCAATGCATTTTCAGGATCCATCGTGATACTATCAATTTCTTCTGTAGAATCATGCTTAAATGACCATTCCTTGTTTCTTTGCCAAACTTCGACGGGTAACTTAACACGAGTTACTTTTCCACTTTTAGTTTTCACATCTAAATTTACTGGCATTGCCATTTTTTCAAAGTTTTCAATTGTAATTATAACTCCTTGTTTTGGGTCATTTTTTACATATTTGATTGAATTAATTCCTTGATCTAAACGCCAGTTGTATTGAAACCAACCTCTCCAAAACCAACTTAAATCTTCTCCAGCCACATTTTCTATCGTCCTAAAAAAATCATCAGGTTGAGGATGTTTATAAGCCCAGCGTTCAATGTAGGTTTTCAACGCAAAGTCAAAACGTTCCGCTCCCAGCACCTGTTCGCGTAAAATAATTAAACCTGAACTTGGTTTGGAATAGTTTAAAAGTCCAATATTAGCTTCCTTAACATTGTCTGGCGAAGACATAATTGTTTCAAGGGCTGGATTCGTGTAATATTCCGCCCTTTGATGCATATCAGCTTTTGGTTCCTTATATTCTCCGTTGTTAAAATCAGCAGAGCTTAATGAATTAATAAAAGTATTAAATCCTTCATCCATCCAGCCAAATACTCTTTCATTAGAACCCACAATCATAGGAAACCAAATGTGTCCAAACTCGTGATCTGTAACGCCCCATAAATCTGCTCCTTTAGATTCCCAACTACAAAAAACGATCCCAGGATACTCCATCCCACCTTCGTTTCCAGCAACATTCGTAGCTGCAGGATAGGGATATTCCATCCATCGTTTAGAATAATTTTCAATTGAAGCCTTTGTGTATTCCGTTGAACGTCCCCACGCTGCATTTCCAGCGCTTTCAACAGGATAAACTGATAACGCTAATGATTTTTTACCACTAGGCAAATTTATTTTTGCACCGTCTAACATAAATGCCGCCGAAGATGCCCACGATAAATCACGCGCATTTTTTATTTTATAGTTCCAAGTTTTAGTAGTCGTTGAAACACTTTTCGATGTCTTTTCTACTTCTTCAGCGGTGCGAATAAATACTGTTTTGTCACTTTGTTTGGCTTGCGCTAAACGTTGCTGTTCTACTGTTGAATAAACCGCGGTGGGATTAAGTAATTCGCCTGAACTAACTACGATATGATTTGAAGGTACTGTTATTTTTACATCAAAATCTCCATATTCTAAATAAAATTCTGATGCTCCAAGGTACGGATTTACGTTCCATCCTCGCACATCATCATAAACGCACATTCTAGGATACCACTGAGCGATTGTGAAAATTTTGCCGTTTTTTGTTTCTAGCACACCAGTTCTATCTGAACCTTCTTCTGGTGAAATATAAGAAAAATCAATTTTGATCTTTATCGAACCACCTTTTGCATTTAATGCTTGCGGAAGAAAAACTTGCATTCTAGTATCAGTAATTAAAAATTTTACGTCAGTTTCCGACGATTTACCTTTTACAGTACTGATTACTTTCACTGCTTTTATTTTGTGACCTCCATCAAAAACCTGTCCACGAGCTCCATTGCGACTTCCAGTTAATGGAATAACAGCGTTTCCACGAGAATCAGCTTTAAATAAATTTTGGTCTAAATGCATCCAAACAAATGACAATTTATCTGGACTGTTGTTAGTGTAAGTTATAATTCCTGAGCCAACAATTTCATTATTAGCCTCATTTAATTTTGCCGTGAGTTGATAATCAGCTCTATTTTGCCAATATTCAGCTCCGGGCTGACCACTTGCAGAGCGTGTAGTAGTTCCATTTTTGGAATAAAAAAACGGAGAAAAGGCGTCATGATAATCGTAATTTGATATGGTCTTTGGTGTTGCATCACTCGGTTTCTGTTGCGCCGATACAGAACTAAATCCGAAAATAAAAGCAAACTGCAAGACAGCTGCGAAACGAAAGTTTTTCATCTATTTAAATTTATCCAGCAAATAAATGAAAAATATTCTAAATGCTAAACGTAAATTTTTATAATTGTATGAAAATTAGCAAAGTTTTAGGAAAATTAGGATTTAAATAATCTTCGTTTTATTTAAAAAAGATATATTTACAAGATGAATTAAAGCGCAACATAAACAAATACTATTTTGATAATCACTATTTCTAATTCGGTATTAACAGCTACAATTAAAAGTCTTGGAGCAGAACTATGTTCTCTGACGGATCAAAATAACAAAGAATATATTTGGGAGGGGAATCCTAATTTTTGGGGGAAACACTCGCCTATTTTATTTCCAATTGTAGGAACTTTGAAAAATAATTGTTACCAACTTAACGGTAAAACATATACTCTACTCCGACATGGTTTTGCACGAGAAATGGATTTTAAATTACTAGATCAAGTACAAAATAGTGTTACTTTCTCGTTGCGATCTTCTGAAGAAACTTTGAAGCTATTTCCATTTGATTTTGAACTGCAACTAATCTACACCATAGTTGATGCTAGCGTAATTATTGAATACAAAGTTATAAATAGTGGAGATAACAAGATGCCATTTGCTATTGGAGCGCATCCTGCTTTTGCTTTACCAAATGATTTTACAAATTATTCATTGGCATTTGAAAAAGAGGAATCGTTAGATTACCACCTTTTAGAAAATGATCTCATTTCTGATGTAACTAAAAAAATAATACATCATGACAAGCAAGTTCCTTTAAATTACACGTTATTTGAAAATGATGCATTAATTTTTAAAAAACTCAGATCGAATTCGATTACCATTCTGGAAAATCAAAAACCGTTTTTAAAAGTAAATTTTGAAGATTTTCCCAGCTTAGGAATTTGGACGAAAGTCAATGCGCCCTTTATATGTATCGAACCGTGGTTTGGGTATTCTGACACTGTCAAAAGCTCGGGAAATCTGTTTGATAAAGAAGGAATTCAAATTTTGAATGTCGCAGAAACTTTTAAGTCCAAATTTAGTATTGAAATTTTAAATTAAATAATAATTGATGATCACTATAAATTTTACTCCTTTTCAAAATTTAGAAACAGAACGTTTACTGCTTAGAAGAGTAGTAAATAATGACCTTAAAGAGGTAATTACACTACGTTCAAATCCTGAAACAATGAAATACATTCCGAGACCATTAGTGAAAACTGACCAGGACGATTTGGATCACATTGCTATGATTAATGATAAAATTGAAGCAAATGAAGGTATAAATTGGGCAATCACACTAAAAGATAATCCACAATTAATTGGAATAATAGGCCACTATCGCATGAAACCAGAACATCATCGTTCAGAAATTGGCTATATGATTCTTCCAGAATTTAATGGTAAAGGAATTGTAACCGAAGCAATTAAAGCAGTTATAAAATATGGCTTTGAAACAATGAAATTGCACTCTATTGAAGCAGTTATTGATCCTGAAAATTTGGCTTCGGCTAAAGTTTTAGAAAAAAATGGATTTGTTAAGGAAGCACATTTGAAAGAAAATGAATTTTTTGATGGTCGGTACTTAGACTCTGTTATTTATTCACTTTTAAATAAATAAAAATTTAATAATGACGTTATTTATCAAGACAAAGAATAAAATAATAATTCTTTAATATTTACATTTGCAGTCGCAGATTTTAATCGACACCATTAAAATTTGCAGAAAATCTTTACTATGAAAAAATTGCTCGTTTTGTCAGTTCTTATTTTACCGTTTTTATCACAAAGCCAAACTTACGTCAAAGTGAATGCGCTTACTACCTTATTAACAATTCCTAATATTGGTATTGAAACAAGTATTGGAAAAAAATCAACCTTTCAATTTGATATTTTAGCTTCCCCTTGGAAATCAATCAACGGAAAACCTAGAGAATTTTATATGTTCATCCCTGAGTACCGCTATCATTTTAAAGAAAAATACAATGGATTTTATGTTGGAGCACATGTAGGTATGACCTTGTTTAATTTTCAAAAGTGGAATTATTTAAATACTGATCTTTATGAAAAAGGGCTGGGATACGTTATGGGAGCAACTATAGGTTTCCAAACAAAAATAAACAAACGGTTTATGCTAGATTGTTTTATAGGAGGAGGAAATCATCAAGGGTTTTATAAAGGCTATAATTTAACTACAGGAGAACGCTATGAAAGCGCTAAAAACTATAATAAAAGTGGGGAATGGCTTCCATATCGTGGCGGAGTTATGGTTTCCTACAGCCTTGAATAGTTTAAACTTTAAATTTATGAACTGATTCGACATATAATTCTTCTACTTGCTTTCTTGCCCAATCCGTTTTTCTCAGGAATGTCAATGACGATTTTAAACTTGGATTATCAGTGAAACATTTAATTTTGATTAATTCTCCTAAGGTGTCAAATCCATAATGATCAATCAACTGCTCGAGAATTTTGAGTAAAGTAATTCCGTGAAGCGGATCTTTTGACTTTGTATTTTCCATTGTGCAAATATATATAAATGAGAATCAACAATTTTTAAATTCGAAAAAATGAAAAAATATTTATTGATAGCTTTATTTTTAATTTTCCAAATAAGTTTTGGTCAAAACAATACAACCACTTATTATTTTATTCGTCATGCCGAAAAAGTGGATGCTTCCAAAAATCCTGATTTATCAACAGTTGGTTTTGAAAGAGCAAGACTTTATGACAACATATTTGCTGAAATTAAATTTGATGCGATCTATTCAACTGATTACAAACGAACTCTGCAAACGGTAACTCCCATTGCAGCAACTCAAAAAATTGCTATTAAATTATACGAGCCAAAAACTTTAAGCATAGAATCTTTTAAGAAGGAGAATGTTGGTAAAAAGGTTTTGATTGTGGGACATAGCAATTCGATACCCAATTTTGTAAATCAAATTATAAATGAAAAAATATATTCAGACATTGCAGATGCAACATTTGGAAATCTTTATATTGTGGTTGTTTGTGATGATAAAATAAATCATCAATTATTAAAATTACGATAAATAATTCTTGTTAACTAAATTGTGTAAGAACTAAATCTATTATTCATTCTACCAATTTTTATTTTTTATCCTACCTTTGCAAAACTATGCTTAAAACAATAAATATATTTAATAAAAGAGCTAAATTCGATTACGAAATTATCGAGACGTTTACTGCGGGAATCGTTTTAGCTGGCACCGAAATAAAGTCTATTCGATTAGGAAAAGCTAATATAACTGAGAGTTTTTGTGAGTTTAGCAACAATGAACTTTTTGCGATAAATACTTACATCGAGGAATACACTTTTGGCAACCAATTCAATCACAAAGCGCGAAGCGAGCGAAAATTACTTTTAAACAAAAAGGAATTGAAAGGTTTACTAAAAAGCGTTCAAGCTAAAGGACTTACGATAGTTCCTTTGAAATTGTTTACAAATGAAAAGGGATTGGCAAAACTGCAAATAGGTCTCTGTAAAGGAAAGAAAACCTACGATAAACGCGAATCGTTGAAAGAACAAGATACAAAACGAGATCTTGATCGAATAAAGAAAGCATTTTAAATCAAAAAGGAGAAAGTAAATTTCTCCTTTTTTTTGTGTAGATATAATGACCTAAAAAGTCATGACCTGAATTTTAATTTCTAAAAAATGAAAACATTACTTAAAAATGCCAGAGAGGCAAAGGGTTTTAAAACTAGAGAAGTAGCTCAAATTTTAGGCATTGACCAAGCTTTGATCAGTAAATTTGAAAGTGGTAATCGCAAACCGACAAAAGATCAGGTTATTAAATTAGCTTCATTATTAGAAATCGATTTTGAAACGATAATGATAGCTTGGTTAAAAGAGAAAATCCTCCATGAAATAGGTCAAGATGAATTTGCACTGCAAGCTTTAATGGCTGCTGAGGAAGAACTTCGATTTCAAAGTAAACCTTCTAATCCAAAATTGTCTTCCAAGTTGCATAAACTTTTAGCTGAAATAGATACTTTAAAAGCAAGACTAGATTCCTTAAACCAAGATGACAACTATCAAATAACTCAAGATTTAGAACTAGAATACACTTTTGAAAGTAATCGTCTTGAAGGAAATACACTGACACTTCGTGAAACTACTTTAGTGATAAATGAAGGTTTAACAATCGCCGGGAAAAGCATGCGTGAGCATCTTGAAGCTGTAAATCATCAGGAGGCTATTGCTTTTATTAAAGATTTAGCTTTAAAAAGTACTTCAATAAATGAGCGTGATATATTAGCCATTCATAATTTAATTTTGAGAGGTATTCACCCCGAAGATGCTGGAAAATATCGAAAAGTTATAGTCAAAGTTGAAGACAATACAAATTTTTCGCCGCAATCAAAGCTTATTACAAAGGAAATGGACGAATTATTTATTTGGTTTGAAACCAATAAAAGTAAATTACATCCGATAGTTTTAGCTGCTGAAATTCATGAGCGTTTAGTGACAATTTATCCATTTATTGATGGTAATGGCAAAACTTCTCGGTTGATTATGAACTTAATCTTACTCCAAAACGGTTATACAATTGCAAATATAAAAGGTGATTCCAATAGCAAAATGGAATATCATCAATCATTAGAAATAACCCAGACCAAAAAAGTAAAAGAAGATTTTGTGCTATTGATTGCTCGAACGGAAAAAGAAAGTCTGGAGCAATATATTAATAAAATTAGTCACTAAACTATTTTACAGACGCTTATATGTCTACAAAATAAATCATAAATTTCTAATTTTTATCTTCCAATAGCGGCACAAATCGAAACTCTCCAAATTCATGTTTTTCAAACTGAGTCTCATTAACTCTAATTAACAATGTCATAATTTGAACATCTTCACCTAGTGGAATAACGAGCCTACCTCCTACTTTAAGTTGTGCCATCAAGGGCTGCGGTATAAATGGAGCACCCGCTGTGACAATAATGCTATCAAATGGAGCATAACTAGGTAAACCTTTGTAACCGTCTCCAAAAGAAAGATACTTAGGTCGAATATTGAGTTTTGGAAACAAACTAGAAGTTTGCTTAAACAATTCTTTTTGTCTTTCTATACTAAAAACTTTAGCACCCAAACTACATAAAACTGCAGTTTGATAACCAGATCCTGTTCCTATTTCTAGAATTTTGTGATCTTTTTTGACTTCAAGTAGTTGCGATTGAAAAGCTACAGTATAAGGTTGAGAAATAGTTTGACCAGATCCTATGGGAAAAGCTTTGTCTTGATAAGCGTGTACCTCAAAACTGGAGTCCAAAAATAAGTGTCTCGGTATTTTTTTTATCGCATCCAAAACATTCTTATCAGTAATGCCTTTTTGCTCTAAAACGCTTACTAATTGATTCCGAAGTCCTTGATGTCTGGCTTTATCTTCCAAAATTGAATGTTGTTTTTTTGGTAAAAATAGACGTTAAAATGCCAAAAAACAAATAGTAAATCACACTTCTTTGACTTATCGATTTAATTAAAAACTAGTATTTATCGAACTGAATTTTAATATTTATTCCTATTTTTGTAGAAAGAATATCATTATGCTAAAAATTGGAGTATTAGGTGCTGGGCATCTAGGAAAAATACATTTACGCTTATTACAGCAATCGGAAAAATACGAATTAGTTGGTTTTTATGATCCAAATCAAGAAAATGCTGAAAAAGTTGCAAAAGAATTTGGCTACAAGCATTTTAGCACAATTGCCACTCTTATTCATGCAGTTGACGTAATTGACATTGTAACACCAACTCTTTCCCATTACAAATGTGCCAAAGTTGCTATCAAATCAGGCAAACATGTATTTATAGAAAAACCCATTTCAAATACTATTGAAGAAGCCGAGGAAATTATTTCTTTAGCAAAAGAATATAATGTTAAAGGTCAAGTTGGTCATGTAGAGCGTTTCAACCCTGCTTTCATCGCCACTAAAAGTATGATTGAGAATCCTATGTTTATTGAAGCGCATCGCTTAGCTGAATTTAACCCTCGTGGAACTGATGTTCCGGTAGTTTTGGATTTAATGATTCATGACATTGACGCGATATTAAGCGTGGTACAATCGCCAGTGAAAAATATCAGTGCAAGTGGAGTTTCCGTTATTAGTGATACTCCAGATATTGCGAATGCGCGAATTGAATTTGAAAATGGTTGCGTAGCAAATTTAACTGCCAGCAGAATTTCAATGAAAAATATGCGTAAATCTCGTTTTTTTCAGAAAGATGCGTACATATCGGTTGATTTCTTAGAAAAGCGATGTGAGGTAGTAAAAATGAAAGATGCACCTGAAATACCTGGTGATTTCGATATGATTTTGCAAAATGCAGAAGGAATAAAAAAGCAAATCTATTTTTCAAATCCCGATGTAGAGCAAAATAATGCCATACTTGATGAACTCGAATCATTCTCCGATGCAATAAACAATAATTCCACACCTGTCGTTACTTTGGAAGATGCTACAGAAGCTTTACGAGTAGCATATCAGATTATTGATTGCTTTAAGAAATAAAAGTACTTTATACTGTCTGCCGGAATGTCTTTACGAAAACAATAAATTGTAGACAATTTCAGATCTAAATTATTTAAAAACAACATTTATCAACCTATTTACCCCTAATAGGAATTCCCCAATTGTAGCGGGGTTAGGGGAATTTTTATGAAAACAATAGCTGTAATTGGAGCAGGAACAATGGGTAACGGAATCGCTCACACATTTGCTCAAAGCGGTTTTACCGTAAAATTAATTGATGTATCAGAAAAATCATTGGATAAAGGAATGGCAACTATTGCTGCAAACTTAGACCGAATGGTTTCAAAAGGAACAATAACAGAAGACGATAAAGCAAAAACAATCACTAATATAATTACCTACACTGATATTAAAGATGGTGTTGTAGGGGTCGATTTAGTTGTAGAAGCAGCTACAGAAAATGTTGAATTAAAACTTAATATCTTCAAACAACTTAATGAAGCTTGCTCTCATGATACCATTTTAGCGACTAACACATCTTCAATTTCAATCACACAAATAGGAGCGGTTGTATCACATCCAGAAAGAGTCATAGGAATGCATTTTATGAATCCTGTACCAATCATGAAACTAGTTGAAATAATTCGGGGTTACAATACCTCAGACGAAGTGACAAAAAGTATCATGGAATTATCTTCTAAATTAGGAAAAACGCCAGTGGAGGTGAACGATTATCCTGGATTTGTTGCTAATAGAATCTTGATGCCAATGATCAACGAAGCAATTGAAACATTGTACAATAAGGTTGCTGGTGTTTATGAAATTGATACTGTAATGAAATTGGGTATGGGTCATCCCATGGGACCATTACAACTTGCTGATTTTATCGGTCTTGATGTGTGTTTAGCAATCTTAAATGTAATGTATGACGGCTTCAAAAATCCAAAATATGCCCCTTGTCCATTACTAGTAAATATGGTGCGTGCTGGAAAAATGGGCGTTAAATCTGGTGCGGGTTTTTATGATTATTCTGAAAGTAAAAAAGCAGAAAAAATTTCAAAACAATTTTTGTAGGCTCCACAATTAAAAGCCTGAAATTAATTATTTTTTTTAAAATTTCAGCTTATAATCTTTCAATGTTTAATTAATTTATGGCTAAAATAGTTCCTTTTAAAGCTGTGCGACCAACACGAGATAAGGTTTGCCTTGTAACCTGTCGTTCGTATGAAGAGTACGTAAATGCTGAGCTAGCAGCGCAGCTAGATTTTAATCCATTATCCTTTTTACATATTTTAAAACCCGCTTATACTAATCAAGAAACAGTTTCTTTCGAAAAAAGATACCGACAAGTACATCAAAAATATCAGGAATTTAAAGATGAAATTATTTTAATAAAAGACAACAAGCCTGCCATTTATATTCATAAAATTGTGAATAAAACACATTCCTTTACTGGAATAATTGCAGGAACAAGTGTCACAGATTATTGCAACAACATTATTAAAAAGCACGAAGACATACTTGCTTTTAGAGTACAACTCTTGAAGGATTATATGAAATATGCCGAGTTTAATACAGAGCCTGTATTAATGACATATCCAGATAATAAAATCATTGAAGACTGGATTTTTAACTGCTGTCAAAAGTTAGCCGATTTCGAATTTTCGACCACTAAAAAAGAAATTCATTATTTGTGGAAAATTGAAGATAGTTTAGAAATAAATTGGCTGCAAAATATTTTTGAAAAAACAGAACATCTTTATATTGCTGATGGTCACCATAGAACAGAAGCGTTGAAACTACTTGCAGAAGAAAATGATGAACTAGAAAACACCTCTAAAAATCACATTCTTAGTTATTTGATCTCTGAAAATAACGTCAAAATATATGAATTCAATCGTTTAATAAAAGATTTGAATGGTTACTCGAAATCTGAATTCATAAAGGCATTAAAAAAGAATTTTAGTGTTGAAAATAGATTTCAACAACCATTTGAACCTGAGGAAAAACATCAGTTTGGAATGTATCTTGACAATGACTTTTATAGTTTAGTTTTAAAAGAAGATGATATGCATTTTAGTACTCCTTTAGAAAGTTTAGATACTCAAATTTTATACAAAAATGTACTTCTGCCTATTTTAGGAATTGAAGACCTTCGCAACGACGAAAGAATTGAGTATCTTTCCGGTAAACAAGCTGTAATAGAAGTGAAAAACAAAATTGATCAAGGCGAATTTGCAGTTGGTTTCCTTTTATTTCCGTCTAACATTGCAGAAATTAAAGCACTTGCTGACGCCAACCAAATTATGCCACCAAAAAGTACTTACATCGAACCTAAATTCAGAAGCGGACTAGTCATCTACGAACTTTAGGTTAACAAAAATAACAGTATTAAATAGTAGAAAAATGCAAATAGCTCAAAATTTACTTTCTATAAAATCAACATTACCTGAACAAGTGACTCTCGTTGCTGTCTCAAAAACTAAACCTGTTTCTGACTTGATGCAAGCTTACGATGCAGGTCAGCGCATCTTTGGCGAGAATAAAATTCAAGAAATGGCAGAGAAATGGGAAGCCATGCCGAAAGATATCCAGTGGCAAATGATAGGCCACGTACAAACTAATAAAGTGAAATTTATGGCGCCATTCGTCAATTTGATTCACGGCGTTGATAGTTTAAAATTGTTGCAAGAAATTGATAAACAAGCAAAAAAAAACGATCGAATTATAGAATGTTTACTTCAAATGCACATTGCAGAAGAGGAAACTAAATTTGGACTCGACGAAGAAGAACTCAATGAAATTCTTTCTCCTGAAAACCTACCAGAAATGAAAAATATTCGAATTGTCGGACTGATGGGAATGGCAACTTTTACCGATAATCAAAGCCAAATCAAAAAAGAATTTTTGCATTTGAAATCCATATTTGACAAGCTTCAAAAGATGAATACTTCTAATTGTAAACTCGAAACCTTGTCAATGGGCATGTCAGGTGATTACAAACTTGCGATTGACTGCGGGAGTACAATGATTCGAATAGGAAGTAGTATCTTTGGCGGGAGAAGTTGATTTTTGATTTTTGATTAACGATTTTTGATTTCAGATTTGAAAACTTAAAGATCGATGCTGAATACGGAGAACTAAAAACTGAGCACTGAACACCGAATACCCAATACTGAATACTAAAATTTGTACGCAATACTAGACATAGAAACTACTGGAGGACAATTCAACGAGGAAGGAATTACTGAGATCGCAATCTATAAATTTGATGGTCATGAAATCGTGGATCAATTTGTCAGTTTAGTAAATCCTGAAATCCCTATTCAGCCTTTTGTCGTAAAATTAACGGGAATCAATAATGAGATGTTACGTTTAGCACCAAAATTTTATGAAGTGGCAAAACGCATCATCGAAATGACAAATGACTGCGTAGTTGTTGCTCACAATGCATCGTTTGATTACCGAATTTTAAGAACCGAATTTAGAAGATTGGGTTACGATTTTGTAGCGAAAACACTTTGTACGGTAGAATTATCCAAAAAATTATTACCCGAGCAACCTTCTCACAGTTTAGGCAAACTAGTTCGCGCTCTTGGAATTCCTATGGCTGATCGTCATAGAGCAAGTGGCGACGCATTAGCAACGATTAAATTATTTAAAATTCTGTTAGAAAAAGATCTAGAAAAAGAAATAGTAAAGGATTTTATAAAGCTAACAGTTGAAAAAGGAATTACACCAAAATTGCTGGATATAATTGCAAGCTTACCTTCCACAACAGGCGTTTATTACATTCATAATGAGAAAGGTAATTTAATTTACATTGGCAAAAGCCGAAATATTAAAAAACGCATCAATCAACATTTTACAGGAACATCGTCTAAATGTAAAAAAATTCAAGACCAAGTTTATACTGTAACTTATGATGAAACAGGTAGCGAATTAATTGCATTGTTAAAAGAGAGTCAGGAAATAAAAGTAAATAAACCAATACTTAACAGAGCACAGCGTAAAAGTATTTTCCAACTTGCATTGTATGCTGAAAAAGACGAAAAAGGGTATATCAATTTAAAATTGCAAAAGGCTGATGGTCGAAAAAGAGAAATCACCTCTTTTACCTCTATTCAAGAAGGAAAAAATGCATTGTTCAAAATTACAGCTCATTACAATTTATGCCAAAAATTGAATGGCTTGTACCACACTAAATCAAATTGTTTCCAATACAGCATAAAAGAATGCGATGGTGCCTGCATTAACGACGAAGCACCAGAAATTTACAACGCTCGAGTAACTCAATTTATAGAAAAAAATAGTTTTGAAAATCAAAGCATGATTCTGATCGATAGAGGTCGAAATATCAGCGAACGCTCAGCTGTTTTAATAGAAAACGGAATATACAAAGGCTATGCTTTCTACGATTTAAATTACCAAATTAATAATATTGACATTTTACGAAATATTATTATTCCAATGCAAAATAATCGCGATACTAAGAATATCATCAAAGGACAAATGAGAAAAAGTAAAACTATTAAAACTTTAAATTTCTAAAAATAAAGTTCAAAAACACTGGATAATGGAAAAAGTAAAGTCGAAATTCGACACTTTTAGACAAAATACAAACATCATTATTTACGGCACAAATACGGTTGCTGGCCGCTTATTTGATCTTGTACTTTTAGCAGTGATTGTGTTTAGTGTTATTTTGGTAATGTTGGAAACTGTAAAGGAAATTGATGTAAAATATCACAAAGAACTCATCCTTCTAGAGTGGATTATTACTATTTTTTTCACTATCGAATATATCCTACGAATCATTTCTATCAGAAAACCACTGATATATATTTTTAGCTTTTATGGTATTATAGATTTACTAGCAGTTGTACCAATGTATTTTTCATTGTTCTTTGTTGGAACCAGCGTTTTATCCATTTTACGCTCAGTGCGGCTACTGCGATTATTTAAAATTTTAAGACATCCTACATTCTCAAATCAATCCATACATTTAAAGGAAGCTTTGATAGCAAGCAAAGGTAAAATTATTATTTTCATATATTTTATGATGGTCAGCAGTGTCATAATAGGTTCAATAATGTATGTTGTGGAAGGAGATCAGGGCGGCTTTACAAGTATTCCCATCAGTATTTACTGGACAATCGTAACATTGACAACAGTGGGATACGGGGATATTTCGCCTATAACACCATTAGGTCAATCTATTGCGTCGCTCGTAATGATAATGGGTTACGGAATAATTGCCGTTCCTACAGGAATTGTTTCGGCAGAATTTGCCAGTTTTAGAAATAAAAAAGCAACTGCCGATAAAATAAATCCATGCCCTAATTGCGGCGTTGAAGGGCACGAATATAATGCTAAATTTTGCTACAACTGTGGCGAAAAACTTTAATTTATTAATTTGAAGCTAATCCAGCTGTACACTGCAACTCCTCGCTATTCCAGTTATTTTTCTAAGGCATAAAAGGAGCTTCTTCCAGTCGCTCTTTTACCCCAAGAAAAAATAAACTGCAATAGCTTCGGGGTTTCCGTTTCCATCTGGGCTAAAAAAATATGAAATATCTAATCACTATTGTGGGACCAACAGCTATAGGAAAGACATCCTTGAGCATTGCCATTGCAAATTATTTTAAATGCGAAATTATCTCCTGTGATAGCCGACAATTTTTTAAGGAAATGACCATTGGAACCGCGGTACCAAATGTGACTGAGTTGGCGGCAGCAAAACATCATTTCATCCAAAATAAATCTATTTTTGAAAATTATACAGTAGGCGATTTTGAAAAAGAAGCCATCGCAAAACTAGCCGAATTATTTATTAAAAATGATGTCGCAATTTTAGTAGGTGGATCTGGTTTGTACGTAGATGCTGTTCTAAAAGGATTTGATGAATTCCCAGAAATAGATCCCGAGGTACGAGCAGAAATCAATTCAAAATATGAAAAATTAGGAATCGGATTTTTACAACAACAGCTAGAATTTTTAGATCCAAATTATTATCAAAGTTTAAAAGCTAATAATCCACAAACACTACAAAACCCGCAACGGATGATGCGATTTGTTGAAGTTTGTGTAGGATCTGGAAAGCCTTATTCTTCCTTTTTAAATCAAAAACACAATTCCAGAGACTTCACTGCTATTTTAATTGGCTTAGAAGCTGAAAGGACCATAATTTATGAACGTATTAATCAACGTGTTGATACCATGATGAGCCAAGGTTTATTGCAAGAAGCTAACAAAGTATATCCTAATAAAGACCTAAATGCGTTGCAAACCGTTGGTTACAGAGAGCTTTTTAGTTATTTTGAAAATGAAATATCATTAGAATTTGCCATTCAGGAAATAAAGAAAAACACAAGGCGATTTTCTAAGCGACAATTAACGTGGTTTAAAAGGAATCAAGATACAAAGTGGTTTGATTATAATGAACCAATAGAAGATATAATTTCTTTTATTAAACTAAAAAAATAACAAGCACAACATTTAAGCAATAATAAAAATAATAAATCGATTACTGCAATGCCAATAGCATCAAATTTCACATCAATATTAAGCAAAGATTGGGATATCAATTTTACGCAATGTTCTCCAAATGGATATTTAAAATACACTGATTTATGCAATATGCTTCAGCTCACAGCTGCTGCACATTCTGAAATAGGGGGAATTAGTTTTCAAGATATGCAAGTCTCCAACCAAGCTTGGGTTTTAAGCAGAATGCGAGTTGAAATTGATAGATTACCTAAATCAGGAGATACAGTTACTGTAAAAACATGGATCAATTCTTTAGAAAATTCTCGTTCTGTACGTGCCTTAGAAATGTACTTAAATGGTACTAAAATAATTGGTTCTGAAACGTTTTGGGCAGTTTTTAATACAAAAAAACGGCGGCCTGAGGCACTAGCTTTACCATTTCTACATTTTGAATTGTACCCAGATAATAAAGCTACTGTAACAGGATTTTCAAAAATCAATTTGAATTATCAGAGAGAAACGATTTTTGAGAAAACTGTTTTCTTATCTGATTTGGATATTGTTAACCATGTAAATAATGTAAAATATCTAGAATGGTGCTTGGATTTTGTTGCACCAAATTTGATTCTGAAGCAAAAATTAAAAAGTTTTGAAATGAATTTTTTAAAAGAATTATCGTTAATGGACCAAGTGTTAATTCATGAAAATATTTCAGAAACAGAAACTATCTTTAGCATCACTAAAGATGATAAAACGAGTTTTGCGTTGCAATTGAATTGGGAATAACAACCCTTTTATAAATTTTTGAATGTAATTCTATTTTGACTAGTTGCAATTAATTTCATTTAAAAACCAGATAATAATTAAATGCGTTTATAAATCTAAAAAAATAAGGCTCCAATTTCTTGGAGCCTTATTATCTTTATACTGATACTTTATTTTTGACAACTAATCTAAACCCTTCTCCGTGAATGTTTAGGATTTCAACATCTTCATCAAGTTTTAAATACTTTCTTAGTTTGGCGATGTACACGTCCATACTTCTAGAAGTAAAGTAGTTGTCATCTCTCCATATTTTTGTTAATGCTAATTCTCTTGGCATTAAATCATTTTCATGAAGAATAAGCATTTTTAATAACTCATTCTCTTTTGGAGATAATTTAATTGGCTCTTCATTATTAAAAGTCAGAAAACGAAGCTTGGAATTCAAGTGGAATTTGCCAATATTAAATTCAAACTGCACTTGCTCGGCTTTAACATCTGAAGATTTTCTCTGAATAATTGCTTTGATTTTCATTAACAACACCTCAGAGTCAAATGGCTTATTTAAATAATCATCAGCGCCTGCTTTATATCCTTTCAAAACATCTTCTTTCATCGATTTTGCAGTCAAAAAGATGATTGGAACTTCGTTATTTTTTTCTCTGATCTCTTTCGCAAGCGTATAGCCATCTTTA
This sequence comes from Flavobacterium micromati, assembly GCF_900129585.1. Lineage (GTDB taxonomy): Bacteria > Bacteroidota > Bacteroidia > Flavobacteriales > Flavobacteriaceae > Flavobacterium > Flavobacterium micromati. Next base: position 168,730 of record NZ_FQWF01000003.1, on the reverse strand, counting down.
TATGGCATCATTACGTCAAGAATACACAAATCAAAAGTGTCTTTTTTGAACTTTTCAAATCCTTCCATTCCATTCTTAGCTAGAGTGACATCAAAATCATTTAGCATTAAATAATCCTTTAGCACCGCACCAAAATTAAGATCGTCCTCTACTAAAAGTATTTTTTTATTTACATTTTCCATATTCTAATTTATTAATGGTAATTTTATTATGAAGGTACTCCCTTTTCCCTTTTCACTTTCAACATAGACTTGACCGTTATGGTCGTCAACAATTCTTTTTACATACGCTAATCCTAAACCATGACCTTTTACATTGTGGATATCACCCGTATGTTCTCTATAAAATTTTTCAAAAACTCTTTTTTGAGCTATTTTACTCATTCCTAAACCTTTGTCCTTAATTTTAATAATAATCATATCCTTGATATTCTCAGTAAAAATCTCGATTTCCGGAATATTAGGAGAATATTTTACCGCATTTTCTAATATATTAACGATCACATTCGTAAAATGCACATCGTTAATTAAAACTGTATTTCTTAAAGCACTAAAATGATTTACTATAGTTCCCTGTCTGTCTTCTAAAATTAAATTTACATGCTCTATTGCATCATTTATAATTTCATGAATATTGTGAGACTCTTTTATAATATCTAACTCCCTCTTTTCCAATTTTGATATTCGCAAAACATTCTCTACTTGAGCATGCATGCGCTTATTCTCATCTTTGATCATCTGCAAATATCGAAATACTTTCTCTTTATCATCAATTATTTTCGGGTTTCTAATTGCGTCTAATGCTAAATTAATTGTTGCAATAGGTGTTTTAAACTCATGCGTCATATTATTGATAAAATCATTCTTTATCTCAGAAATCTGACGCTGCCGAATTAGCTGATTTAAAGCACTTGTGTAAGCAATAATTATAATTAGCGTAAAAACAATAGACAAAATAGTGATACTTACTAATTCAGACAATAAAAACCTTTTCTTGTACGGAAACGTTATTAATAATTGGTAACGACTATTGCCTTCATTATCAGTAAAGACAGGAATTGAATAAGTTGCATCCTTATCGTATTTAAAATCTTTAGATTTTACATTAGTTGCGAGATTGTTACTGTAAACACTAAATTCAAAATTTGTATTTACACCCGCCTCTTGCAATTCCTTTTTTATAAGTTTGCTTAACGTTTCTTTTGTTACCCGTTCCTGAATAGGTAATACGGAAGCAAAATCCTTATAATATATTTCAAATGAAGCATTGTCTAAAACATCTAAATTTCCAGTTTTTTCAATTCGAACATCAGGTATCAAACTTTGAGAAATCTCAGATTTATCTATAGATTTATCATTATACACTTCTGTAACCCGTTTGGAACTAAAGCTTTTAAAATTATCATTAACGAATTTTTTATCAATGAACGTTGGTGAAATATTGTAATCTTCAGAAATTATGCTGTTTGAATAAATTATTGTTTTATTTGTCTTAGGATTTTTTTGAACGTAATAAAATTCTAATATATCATTCTTTTTAGGGACTTTTCCAGTGCTATCTTTGTATTGATTAATTCTAGCGTAAAAATTGTAAGCCTCTTGTTTTTGCACTTTATTTGCAACATTACTAATAACTTGTTTTACGTGAAATTTAAATTGTTCATCATTATTTTTGAAAGAAGCATTAAACCAATATACTTGAACAAGGATTATCCCAATCAGGGATATACTCATTAACAAAACCAATAATTTAAAAAAAAGTCTATTCATCGAAACAAATTTAGTATTTTAACAATAAATTAAATAATGCATTAACCAAACATTAACACCTATGCATCTTTTTGTTTAATCTTTAAAAAATTAAGAATTTTTTTAATTTCTTGCTTAGCTTCTTCAGTATTAAGATTTTGAATAATAAAATCACTTTTTGATATACGCTGTGTATCAGTCCATTGCGCATCCATACGTTTTAGAATCTTTTCACGACTAGAATTATCGCGCTTAATCACTCTTTCAATTCGTGTTTCAATAGGAGCCGTAACTGTTACAATATAGTCGCAGTTTTTAAAACTTCCACTTTCAAAAAGAATTGCAGCTTCATAAATTATATAGGCAGCTGCTTTGTGTTGAGATAACCATTTCTTAAAATGACTTTTTACGGCAGGATGGACTATAGCGTTGAGCTTTTCTAAATCTTCGGGATTATCAAAAACAATTTTAGCGAGTTTCTCGCGGCTCATTATGCCATTTTCCATAATTGCTTTGCCAAATGTGTTTTGGACAGCATTTTTTAATTCATTAGAATCCATCAGTTTTTTAGCCTCGTCATCAGCTATATAAATAGGAATTCCAAAAGCATGAAAATAATTTGCAATAGTAGTTTTGCCACTACCAATTCCGCCGGTCAATCCAATGATTTTTGTCATATCAAATTTTGAAAAATAATTCTGGAAATGCCTCGTGCGGATTACGCTTCAATATTATAATTTGAAAATACGATTTCATAAAGCCTATACCGTAGCCAAAGAATTGTTTCCAGACCGCTATTAAAGATAAATAGCCTATTTTAATACTTTTATTTTGATAAGATGAAACTAAAAATAATATCAAAAAATATAAAAAATATAATTGTAATAAAAGATCAAAATTAAAAAACAATAAAAGAAAAATTGAGTAGAAAAAACCAATAATAAATACTGAGGGAAAAAAATAAGTTAATTTACTGTAATTGGGATGCCAACTATTCAGAATTGGTCTTGCTTTACCAAATTTACTAACTTGAATTGAAAATTTTTGCCAATCAATTCTTCTTTTGTGATATACAAAAGCAGGACGAAAAAGTCTGGTTTCATAACCCAAATTCCATAAACGGATTGATAAATCAGGGTCTTCACCAGGATGGATATTTCCAAAACCATTCGATGCTTCAAATGCTTTTTTGGACAAACCCATATTGAAACTGCGTGGCTGAAATTTATCGATTTTCTCAGAACCACCTCTTATTCCACCAGTAGTAAGGAATGAGGTCATAGCAAAATTGATGGCTTTTTGGATATCGGAAAAGCTATCTAAAGCCATGTCTGGTCCGCCAAAACAGTCTACATAATCTTGTTTTAAAGCCATGTCCACCTCTGTCAAATATTGTTTTGGGATAATGCAATCTGAATCAAAAATGATAAAATAATCTCCTTTAGCTTTTTTCATACCGTAATTACGAGAGTCTCCGGGACCCGAATTATTTTTAAAATAATATGAAATATCAAGGCGATCACTGTATTTCAAAGCAACATCCTTACATAATAAAGTTGACCCATCTTCAACGAGTACAATTTCAAATATCTCTTGATATGTTGACTGAGTTAAACTTTCCAGCAATTCGTCAACTTCTTCTGGCCTATTATACACTGGTATTATTAGAGAAAACAACATATCTTAAAAATAAGTATTAGATTTTTTCGACTTAAAAAATTTTAACAAATGTAATCTTTATCGATAAAAAAACCACCAACTAAAAGTTGATGGTTTTCAATAATTATCACATAATTTATCTGGTTTTACAACCATAAATCACTACACTTTAGCAATACTATCAATATTTACCATTTCGTCGGCTTCAATTTTGTAATCAACTCCGTCGACATCAAACCCAAATAAATTATAAAAATCCTTCCTGTATCCTTCAAGATCTCCTAATTCGGCTAAATTTTCAGTCACTGCCTCAGCCCATAATTGAGCAATTTTGGCCTGCACATCAGGGCGCATTTCTAGATCATCAACACGAATTCTACCTTTTTCATCAACAGGAACTTTATTCCCTGTATATAATCTCTCTTGGTACAAACGCTGTATTTGTTCGATACAACCTTCATGAATTCCTTCTTCTTTCATTATTTTGTACAATAATGAAATGTATAAGGGAATTACAGGAATAGCAGAACTGGCTTGAGTGACTAGTGCTTTATTCACAGAAACATAGGCTTTTCCATCTATAGCTTTTAAGCTATCTGTTATGGCAAATGCTGTCGCCTCAAGATGATCTTTTGCACGACCAATTGTTCCTTTTCTATAAACTGCCTCAGTTAACGATGGCCCAATATAAGAATAAGCAACTGTTGTTGCTCCAGTTGCCAATAAATTTTCAGCTTTTAAAGCTTCAATCCACATCATCCAATCCTCGCCACCCATTACAGCAACTGTATTTTCAATATCGTCACCACTACTAGGTTGAATAGAAATTTCAGACACTTTTCCGGAATGAAAGTCTACTGTTTTATTAGTAAATACATCACCTATTGGTTTTAAAGTAGAACGATGCAAAATTCCTGTCTCAGGATTCATGCGAACAGGCGAAGCCAAACTGTAAATGACTAAATCTACTTGACCTAAATCAGCTTTAATTAATTCTAAAGTTTGCTTTTTAATTTCTTTCGAAAATGCATCACCATTAATACTTTTAGCATATAATCCAACTTTGTGCGCTTCATCTTCAAACGCTGCAGAATTGTACCAACCTGGTGAGGCTGTTTTTCCTTCAGAAGGTTCTTTTTCAAAAAACACACCAATAGTTGCAGCATTGCAACCAAAAGCACTTGTAATTCTTGAAGCTAAACCAAACCCTGTCGAAGCTCCAATCACTAATACTTTTTTTGCCCCTTCTATAATCCCTTTCGAATTGATATAATCAATTTGATTTTTAACATTTTGCTCGCATCCTTTTGGGTGAGAAGTTGTACAAATAAATCCTCTCATTCTAGGTTCAATAATCATATTTGGTATACTTTAAATTTAATATCTTCTATAATTGTAACGGCTTTAGCCCAATGTTTTCAAATGACAAATATAAATGAATTTATCAGTTCAGCAAGGCTTTTGCATGATTTAAGGCCGAATCAGAAACAGTGGTTCCTGACAACATTTGTGCAATTTCAACTATTCTTTCATCAGCCTTTAAAAGCTTCAATTCAGATAGTGTATCGTCGCCAATAGTTGATTTGGCTACTTTAAAATGTGCATCACCTTTCGCAGCAATTTGTGGTAAATGCGTAATTGCAAAAATCTGCATTTCGTGACTCATCTGTTTCATTATCTCACCCATTCTTATTGCAATTTCACCAGAAACACCGGTATCAATTTCGTCAAAAATTAATGTAGGTAATTTGGAATATTGTGCTAATATTGCCTTGACAGCGAGCATAATTCTTGACATTTCGCCGCCGGAAGCGACTTTTTTAAGTAAGCCAAAATCAGTTCCCTTATTCGCCGAAAATAAAAACCGCAGTTCATCTTTTCCATTTAGAAAATAAGTTTCTGTTGCGGCAACATCAATTTTAAAACGAACATTTGGCATTCCTAAAGTGGCTAAAATCACAATTAACTTTTCAGATAACAACGGAATTGCTATTGCTCTATTTTGACTGATGTTATGTGCAAAAGAATCTAATTCAATTGTTTTTTGGTTAATTGCAATTATCAATTTTTCTATCTCCTCCTCAATATTTCCCAATTCAAGTACTAAATTTTCTAAACTACTTTGCACATTGAGTAACTCCTCGACGGTAGAAACTTGATGTTTTTTTTGCAAATTAAAAATAACTTGCAGTTTTTGACTAATTAAATCTAATTGCTCTGGATCACAAATTACTTTTTCCGAGCTTCGATTTAGTTCTTCGGAAATATCATCAAATTCAATTGCAATACTAGAAATTCTTTCAAGTAAAACTTGATATTCTATGGAGAAAGGAGCAATTTTTTGCAATGAAACTTTAATTTCTTTTAAATTATTCAACACGCCTAACTGTTCATCATTAGCAATTGCTAAAGCTTTGTCAACCGACTCTTTGATAATTTCAACATTGTTTAATTGCTCAAAATTAGCTTCTAATATTTCTTGCTCACCTGACTTTAACTTAGCAGCAACTAATTCATTTAATAAGAATGTATTGTATTCTTGTTCTTTGTTTGATTCGCTTTGCTTTTTTAGTAACGCATTTAATTTAGATTTTTCCGCTTTATACTCTTTCAAAAGTGACTGATATTGTACAATAATGTCTGCATTATTAGCAATAGCGTCAATAATTTTAAATTGAACATTTTCCTCAGAAAGCTCCTGAGTTTGCTGCTGTGAATGAATATCAATCAAGAACAAACTCAAATCTTGAAGTTCCTGAAGATTTACAGGGCTATCGTTGATAAAAGCACGTGATTTACCAGAGGGTAAAATTTCTCGTCTAATGATTGTTTCATTTTCAAAATCCAAATCATTGGCTTCAAAAAAAGGAACTAAATTATATTTAGAAATTTCAAAATGTGCTTCAATAACACATTTCTCTTCTTTATTTTTTAATGAAGTTAAATCAGCTCTTTTACCCAAAACTAAACCTATTGCGCCGAGAATTATAGACTTCCCCGCTCCTGTCTCTCCAGTTATTGTAGAAAAACCCTTTGAAAAATCGATTGTCAATTTTTCAATTAAAGCATAGTTTTTTATCGAAAGTGACGTTATCATTTATTTAGTTTATTTTGGAATTATAAAAAGAAAATCAATTAAAAAAACTCAATTAGAATTTAATTGCAGCCCATTTAGTAGAATTTAACGGGGAAATTCTATTCAGATTATCGGTTAGATCGGAAACTGTTATACTTGGACCACCTGAAAAAATTGAAACAATTTCGTCAGACTTAGCATCAAAAAACACTCTTGTTAAATAAGCATTTGGTCGAGAATTATTGAGTAAATTCAAATTTGCTAATGATCCTTTAATTTTCTCCTTAGAAGATTTCAAATCTTTTGTCATAAGATCTAATCCAGTATGAAACTCAAACATTGTTGTTCTAATTTGCTTAAATGTCGGTGACAATAGATCATTAATTAAAAAAAAACGTGATTGAAGACCATCGGCTTGACTCCATCCTTTTGAACCTCCTTGCTGAGCCACATTGGATATATTTTGCGCAATTTCAAAGTGTGGATTTCCTGCTTCTAAAACAAAAGTATCAGCATCAAAACCTAAAATTACATAACTATAGAAAGCTAAAATTGACACTAAATTAGAATCAAAAGAGGCGGGATTGAATACTAAATTTTCAAATTCTACATATCTAAAACTAAAATCTTTATCATTATAGTTAAATATTGGTGATGCATAAGAGGAATTATAAATAGGTCTGGAGGACTGAACCTGAATAGTAGCAGTAAATTGGTCAGAACTGTTTGAAACGATAGTGATGTACATGGAGCAATTTACCTTTTCATTCTGTTTAACTGTCGCTCCTGTCCAATCTGTTTTGTTTACAAATTCTGTAATTGAAGTTTCTAAGGTTCTAAAGACTTGCTGATTTGTAGCATTTAAACGCTGCGAGTCAACTGTCACAGTACAATTTAGTTGTTGTGCTTGCAAAATTCCGAAAACAAAAAGCAGGAAAAACGTAAATAATTTATTCATTGCTAGTATATTATTTTTTATTTCTAAAATTTTAAAATCTAAATATACAATTAAATTGCGTTATGTATATGTTTAAAATGAGATACTATTTTATTTAAAATATCATCAGCAACAGCTTCTTTCGATTTTAATTCCATTGCCTCAATAGTAAAATCACTGTTAATAAACGTTACTTTATTAGTGCTTTTACCAAAACCTGCGCCTTCATCTTGTAACGAATTTAAAACTATCAAATCTAAGTTTTTTTTCTGAATTTTGAGTATTGCATTTTCGAATTCATTTTCGGTTTCTAATGCAAAACCAATTAAAAACTGATTTCTCTTTTTTAAACCTAACGATGCTAAAATATCTTCAGTCTTTACTAATTCAATAACAAAGTTATCTGATATTTTTTTTATTTTCTGTTCTGCAGCCATTTTTGGCTTGTAATCTGCCACCGCTGCAGCTGCGATGACAACATCTACGTCCTCATAATATTGATGACATACATTATACATTTCGTCTGCCGAAATTATTGGAATTAATTGAATCAAAGGATTTGATACTTTACAATTTGTAGGACCAGAGACTAGAATTACAGAAGCCCCTAAATTTGCGGCGCTTGCAGCAATATCAAAACCCATTTTACCTGATGAATGATTACCAATAAAACGCACTGGATCAATCGCTTCATAAGTGGGTCCAGCAGTAATAAGAATTTTTTTCCCTTTTAAAGGTAATTGATTATTCAAATCAGATTCAATAAAACTAACAATATTTTCTGGCTCGGCCATTCTACCTTCGCCAGATAAACCGCTGGCTAATTCACCTGTTTCAGCTGGAATAATTGTATTTCCAAATTCGTTTAGTAGTTTAAAATTGCTGATGGTAGAAGGATGTTTATACATGTCTAGATCCATGGCGGGTGCAAAATAGACGGGACATTTTGCTGACAAATAAGCGGCAATTAAAAGGTTGTCGCATGTTCCATTAACCATTTTTGACAATGTATTTGCCGTTGCAGGAGCAATAATCATTAAATCGGCCCAAAGTGCTAATTCAACATGGTTATTCCATTTTTCATTTTCATCATCTTCGTTGTAAAAACTTGAAAAGACAGTATTTTTAGATAACGTAGATAATGTAAGTGGTGTTATAAAATCCTTAGAAGCAGGTGTCATTATCACTTGGACATGCGCACCTGCTTTTATAAAAAGGCGTACTAAACTTGCTGTTTTATATGCGGCAATTCCACCAGAAATACCTAGTAAAACTTTCTTACCGTTTAAAACTGACATCGTACTATTATTTATTAGAATCTCTGTGATAGATTTTACCATCAAGCCACTCTTGAACTGCTAATGCATGCGGCTTTGGTAGTTTTTCGTAAAATTTAGATACTTCTATTTGTTCTTTATTTTCAAAAACTTCCTCCAAACTATCATTGTATGTAGCAAACTCTTCTAGCTTTTCAGTTAATTCTTTTTTAATTTCAGAATTAATTTGATTTGCTCTTTTAGCCATAATGGTTATTGCCTCATACACATTTCCAGTAGGCTCTTCAATAACACTTTTATTGTATGTTATTGTATTTACTGGAGCATTCGTCTTTTTTAAATCCATGACTTTATTTATTTAGTAAATTTTTGTAAATCTTTTTCTATTCGAACTAACATCTCGCCAGCTTCTTTTTTATATTTAGTTTCGCCATTAAATTTTAGAAGATTTACTTGAGCTGTTTTAGCTACAAGTAATCGTTCTTCCATTTTTGCAGGAATACTGTTAATTCCTAACTGATACGCCGAATCTAATTTATAGTATAATGCATCTTCTTTAAATGGCGTTCCCGGATAATCAGCAACAAAATTATCGAGAGCGACAATTGCTGCTTTATAGTCTGAAATTGTGTTGTAACCCTTTGCATTTTCATATACCTTTTTCTCTATTTTCTCACCAAGCACTTTTACAGCACTATTAGCTTCCACTATGTATTCAGAATTAGGATAAAGATCTATAAATGTTTGTAATTTATCTAACGCTTTGTTAGTGTCAGTTTGGTCTAAACTATAAACCGGTGACAACATTGAATAACTTTTTGCTCCTAAATATGCTGCCTCCTGTAGCTTTTCACTTTTAGGATAGCCAGAAACAAAACTTTCAAATTGATATCCGGACAATGTAAATTGCTTGGTTTTATAATAGGATTGAGCAAACATATAAAACAATTTTTCAGCTTGTGGCTTTCCCCTGTACGCAGGCGCAATTTGTTCAAAAATACGTATCGCTTTGCTATATTTTCCCGCATCATAAAGTTTAGTGGCCATTTCGAACTTGACAGCGACATCTTCAGATTTTAAGGCTTTTTGGTATTCACCACAAGAACTAAATACAGTGATGAGCAATAATAGAGATACTATTTTTTTCATATTTTTACTTTTATAATGATTTTGCAGTTAAAAAACCACAAAATCATACCGAAGTTTCGGTGGCAAATTTAGTCATTAATTTAGCGACTTCAAAATATATTTTCTGTTTAAAAATCAGACTATTTTTAAATGGAATTATTAGTTTTTTTTACAAAATGATAGAGTCTTGATGACAGATTTTGATCTACATTCACTAATGGTAAACGCACGGTATTTTCGGAAATTCCCAATGAGGCAAATACTTCTTTGATTCCAGCTGGATTTCCTTGTTCAAAGATCATATCTATTACATCCGCTAAAAGATATTGGTATTTATAGGCCTGATCAACTTTTCTATTTAAACCCAAACGTATCATTTCAGAAAATTCTTTTGGAAAACCTTGACCAATTACTGAAATTACGCCTGCACCGCCAGCTAAAACCATTGGCAAGGCAATCATATCGTCTCCTGAAATTACGAGAAAATTTTCTGGTTTACTTTTTAGAATTTGCATCGCTTGAACAATATCTCCAGCCGCTTCTTTAATAGCGACAATATTTTCAAAATCGGTAGCGAGACGCACAACTGTTTCCGGAAGCATATTACTTGCAGTTCTTCCAGGAACATTATATAAAATCACGGGAATAGGCGAAGCTTCGGCAATAGCTTTAAAATGCTGATACATTCCTTCTTGTGTAGGTTTATTATAATAAGGTGAAACCGATAATATTGCCACAAATGCTGATAAATCTCTGGTTTGCAATTCTTGGACTACTTCCATAGTATTATTACCTCCTACTCCTAAAACTAAAGGTAAACGACCATTATTAGCTTCAATCACCGTACTTATTACTTGCTCTTTTTCTTGTGGAGACAGTGTAGCGTTTTCAGCGGTTGTACCTAATACGACTAAGTATTCAATCCCTCCAGCTACACAGAAATTGACAACTCTTTTTAACGCCTCAGTGTCAATTGAAAAATCCTTTTTAAATGGCGTTACTAGCGCAACACCTGTACCTATTAATGATTGCATAATGAAATTTATAATTTGTTTAATAATTTTAAATACTTAAATAATTCTTTTGTAAAAGTGACATGATTTTCAATCGTTGTAGTAATCAGAAAATGATTGAAACGATTGTCAATACTCGAAAAACCAACTTTAAAAAGAGCATTAGACTTGTGAGTAATTTTTAATAAAATTGCCTTTTCGATATCATAATAATTAATTAAAAGATCAAATTTTTGAATGATAAAATCATTTATTTCTACTCCTGTAAGCTTACCGTTCCAAGAAAGTTGTGATCCTGTTAATGAAATGAAATTAGGCTTTTCAATATTTTTATTCTCTACGAAATAAATAATCGTGGTAATATTTTCAAGTAAAATCCCGTTTGCAATTAGATCCTCAATTAATTTTTCTGTTTCAAAAAATGATGTGGAGTCAACCAATAAACCAATTTTTTTTATACTATTAGCAGAATAATTAGTATCTAAATTTTTTAAGCTTTTTTTTATTAATTTTTTTAGAATAAAATCCTTTGTATAATTTAAAAACATATTACTTTTACCCGGTTACAAAATTAATTAATAAGTCGCATTTAAAATGGTAAATCTAAAAAAGTATAATCAGGTTTCTAAACTTTTTGTTATATTCTTAACATTATTTTCTTTCGGTTCGTGTAGCACCCGAAGTTATGACGTTACTAAAATTGAAGGAAAACGAATCCCTATTACTGAAATACAAGCTCAAATTCCTGAAATTGAGAATTATATTAAACCGTACAGAGAACGTATTAATAAAGATTTAGACAGCGTTTTAGCTTATTGTCCAGAAACACTTGACAAAAGTTCGGGAAAATGGCAAACAACTATTGGGAATTTGATGGCTGATGTTTCGCTGAAGCGAGGAAATCTAGTATTTCAAAGCAGAGAGAAAAAAAATATTGATATTTGTTTATTCAACAGCGGTGGTATCCGCTCTATACTTCCTAAAGGAAATGTTACCGCTAGAAATGCTTTTGAAATTATGCCATTTGAAAACAGTATGGTTGTGATAGCTCTAAAAGGGGAACAAATATTTGAATTAGTGGATTTTTTCGTTGCCGATAGAAAAGCACACCCGCTTGCTGGGATAACATTTTTGATCGATAAAAAAAACCAACCAAAAAATATTTTAGTTCAAGGAAAACCTGTAGAAAAGGAAACTATCTATTATGTGGGAACCAATGATTATTTATCTGACGGTGGTGATAATATGACCTTCTTTAAAAAAGGAATTCAGAAATATGATTTAGATTATAAATTAAGAAATATTCTTATTGATTATTTTAAAGAAGTAGATACAATTCCAGTTTTGAGAGATAACAGGATAGTGACTGAATAAGTAAGCGAATTATAAAAATAAAAGTAGTCAGAAAAAACGTAAACCCTAGCCCTGATTGAAGCGGCATCCTTTCTCTTTGCTAAAAGAGAAAGATACAGCGTAAAACAGGACACGAGCGAAGCGAACTGACGAAGTAAACAGCTCCAAATTATATTTAAAAATAGAACGAGCAAAAAGTCTTAAAAATGAAAAGAAGAGAATTTATAGAAAAAACTGCTGCAAGTTCAGCATTATTAGGTTTAGGTGTGTCATTGAGTAGTTTTGGCAACACTAACATCAAACAACTCACTGTTTTACACACAAATGATGTTCATAGTTATATAGATCCTTTTCCTGCAGATCATCCAAGAAATGCCAATATGGGTGGTGTGGAACGAAGAGCATCTTTGATTGAAAGTATTAAAAAAGAGAATCCGAATGTACTTTTACTCGATGCAGGTGATATTTTTCAAGGAACTCCTTATTTTAATTATTATGGTGGTGAATTAGAGTTTAAATTAATGAGCATGATGCAATATGATGCGTCAACTATAGGAAATCACGATTTTGATAATGGCATTGAAGGTTTGCATGCGCAACTGCCGCACGCAAAATTTGACTTTATTTCAGCTAATTATGATTTTAAAAATACGGTTATGGATGGTTTTGTAAAACCCTACAAAATATTCAATAAAAACGGAATAAAAGTCGGTGTTTTTGGTCTAGGAATTGCGCTCGAAGGACTAGTAAACAAAGGAATGTACAAAGAAACGGTTTACAATGATCCGGTTGAAACTGCACAAGATATGGTTAGGATTTTAAAGAAAGAAAATAAATGTGATATTGTAATTTGTTTGTCGCACTTGGGATATAAATACCGAGATGATGAAACAAAAATTTGCGATCTTAGATTAGCTGAATTGACACAAGACATTGATTTAATAATAGGTGGGCATACCCACACTTTTTTAGATAAACCAACTATCAGTAAAAATTTGATCGGTAAAGAGGTTTTAGTAAATCAGGTAGGCTGCTACGGAATTAACTTGGGAAGAATCGATTTTTATTTAGATAACGATAAAGCAAAAGCATTTGAGGGAAAATCAATTATAGTTTAGCATTGATCTTTTAAATTATTTTTCATTGCAGCATTTCACTTTTTAACTAGTTTGATAAGTATTTGTTCGCTCGGATTCACGTACTAATTTATAAAAAGCGTAGTAACTCGATGCAAACAAAATCATCCCTACAGGTGTAAAATAGGTAGGAGGCAAACTAGATAAAAAACATTTTTCGATAAATACAATAAAGTAAAGCGAAGTTGATAATAATCCAAATATAGACAACCAAGCTGTGTTACTGTTTTTATTCATAAAGTAATTTGAGAGAACAACCGCTGCAAAAACTGAAACTAAGACATTTTGAATCACTAAAGGGTAAAAACTTCTAGCAGGAATTTCGTCAGCTAGATATAGCAAATGCGAAAAAATAGATATAAAAGGAACTATTGCAATTAATATTGGTATAAAATCTTTAATTTTATTTAGTTTAATGATAAAATAAATTAGCATAATTCTATGTATCGCAACACTTATCAAACCTATCATAACAATATATTGATCCTTAAAAAGTATACAGACACTAGTTACTAATAAAAACACAAAAGGCACAAAAAAAAGTATATTTCTCGCTGTGGAAGTACGCCAATATAAATACAAAATCAAAACTATTACAGACGGTCTAAAAGCAAATTGTACAACCTCAAACGACATCATTGTGGCAATAATTTCGAAGAAAATCAACGAGAACAGCAGCAGCGTTGTAGCATTTTCAAATATATCTGTTTTTTTAATGGCTATCATCTTACTTAATTTTAAGTTAAGTTAATCAAATTTATAAATTCTTCTTCAGTAATTATTGCAACATTTAATTTAGTAGCTTTTTCTAATTTTGCAGGACCCATATTATCTCCAGCTATTACGAAATTTGTTTTGGCAGAAATTGAGCTTCCCACCTTTCCCCCGTTGTCTTCGATCGCTTTTTTTAGATCGTCTCGAGAAAATTTTTCAAAAACACCGGAAACAACAAATGTTTTTCCTGAAAGTATATCTGAAATGCACCAGACATAGGTCGATTTTATCTGTTTCACACTATTGTTTACCCGCAAGTATTTATTGTAATTATTAATTGTGGATCTCGGTGATTTAATACCGTCATTGGAAGAATAAACTTTATTATGATAGTCCTCAAACATTTCAATAAAAATTTTACCACAAACAAATGCATCTTCTAATGCGTTATGGTAATTATTTTGCTGGATTGTAAAATGTTTTGCCAAAGTGGATAATTTATAGTTTTCAATATTTAATACACTTCTAGCAATGCTTAGAGTACAAAAAGATTTATAATTAGGTTTGTTAATTTTGTAGTAATCTAAAGTTTTTTCTAAAATTGAAATATCTGTTGAAGAATTATGGGCAACTATTACTCGATCAATAAAAAAAAATTCAATTTCATTCCAAATTTCATCAAATTCTCTTTCATTAAAAACATCTTGCAAATGAATTCCATTTATTCTAGAATTTATCGGATTAAACTTTAAGTCAATTGGCTTGATTAATGAATAATATTCATTTACAACTTGTCCATTAATAAATTCCATAATTCCTATAGAACAAGGTATGTGTCCAAAAGAAGTTTCAAAATCAAAAGCTACAAAATTATTTTTCATTGTAATAATTTAAAAAATTCATCTTCAGAAATCATTTTTATTTGATCTTTTTCAGCTTTTTCTCTTTTTGCTGGTCCCATATTTTCGCCTACAATTAGATATGATGTACTTTTAGAAATAGAACCAGATACTTTACCACCATTTTCTTCTACAATTTTTTTAAGTTGATTCCTTTCAATCCTAAAAGTCCCTGAAATCACAAAAGTTAAAGTATCCAATTTATTTGATTCTAATTTTTTACTTTCGCTGTGAAAAGTTAAACCACAGTTTTTTAATCGGTCAATAATTTCAACATTATGAGCATTATTAAAGAAAGTAATAATGTTTTTTGCAGTGCTTTCACCAATATCTCTAATTGCAATTAACTCTTCATGAGAAGCTTTATACAAATTTTCAATGTTTTTAAAATGTATAGCTAAATTTTTTGCCCCCACTTCACCAACATCATTTATACCAATTGCAAACAATACTTTTTCAAAAGGAATTTCTTTCGACTTTTTAATTGATTCTATTATAATTTTTGCTGATTGGTCTTTAATTCCAACTCGATTTCTATCGGATATACTGACAACAAAAGCTTCAAATTTTTTGTCGTTTTTTAAAGTTTCCAAAGTCAATAAATTATCAATATAATTCATTTTTATTAAAGAATTTTGCATAAAAATATCATTTAAAAAATAGCTGCTAAACTTTAAATCTAACAAATAATTTAACGAAACATAATGATCAAAAGAACTATAATTAGTTTCTTGGATTATTTTTTTAGCAGATGACATTTTGTCTAGAAAGACTTTGTATTTCTTCGAATCAATTTCTGACTCTAATACATTTATATTAAAAACATCATTAATTGATACAATTTTATTTCCAATTTTTATACAATCATCAAGAGTCAAATTTCCCCATCCTTTTGACAAGCCATAAATAGCTTTATCTAATTTGACTTGAAGCTGACTATTATATTTATTTCCCGCATTTTCATTATCTAACCATTTTTCTAAGCCAAAAATGTGTTCATATTTCAAAAAATATAAATCAGAATAATCTAAAATCTTCTTATTAAAATATAGTAGATCTATCGTACCACCGCCTAAACCTTCAATATCCATGGCTTTTCTTGAAACAAAATGCTGAATTCGACCAATAATTTGGGGTGGACAACCATAAAAATTGGGACAATAATGATTTGCTTCACCTTCATTGCGTACTAGCAAAGTTTTGCATTCCGGGCAATGTGTAATATATTCTGTAAATTCGGAATCTTCAGAGCGTTTACTCAAATCAACTGCGATTATTTTTGGGATGATTTCGCCTCCTTTTTCGACAAAAACAGTATCGCCTATTCGAATATCTAATTTCGCAATTTGATCAGAATTGTGTAATGAAGCTCTTTTTACAATAGTTCCCGCAAGTTGCACTGCCTCTAAATTAGCAACTGGTGTTATCGCGCCTGTTCGACCAACTTGATAAGAAATAGAATTTAATTTAGTGGAAACCTGTTCTGATTTAAATTTATAGGCAATTGCCCAACGTGGCGATTTAGCAGTAAAACCCAATTCATCCTGATGATAGAATGAATTTACTTTTATTACCACACCATCGGTTTCATAAGGAAGATTGTGTCTGTGTGTGTCCCAATAGTCAATAAAATCAAAAACCTCGTTTAAATTGTGGGCTAATTTTGCTTCTACAGGAGCTTTAAAGCCCCACTTTCTGGCAACTTCAAGCCCTTCAAACTGGGACTTAAATGGTAAGTTGTTTCCAACTATAAAATACAATAAACAATCTAATGGACGTTTTGCAACTTCTGCGCTATCCTGTAATTTTAAACTTCCAGAGGCTGTGTTTCGTGGATTAGAATAAGGTGTTTCTCCAATTTCGACTAAATCCTGATTCATTTTTTCGAAACCGGCAAAGGGCAAAATAATTTCGCCACGAATATCAAATTTAGCAGGGAATTCTCCTTTTAATTTTAATGGTACCGATTTTATGGTTTTGATATTATTAGTTACATCATCACCTTGAAAACCATCTCCACGCGTAACAGCACGTTTTAATTTTCCGTCTTCATAAGTGATACTTATCGATGCACCATCATATTTTAATTCGCAAGTAAATTCTAAAGGAACATCTCCCAGCACTTTTTGGACTCGTTTTTCCCAGTCAAGTACTTCTTCTTTTGAATAGGAATTATCCAAAGAATACATTCGGTAATCATGGGGAACGGTTTGAAAATTTTTAGTTATTGCTCCACCGACTCTTTGCGAAGGCGAATTGTCATCAAAATATTCAGGATATAAACTTTCAAGCTCTTGAAGTTGTTTTAATTTCAGGTCAAACTCATAATCCGAAATAATACCTTGATCCAGCACATAATAATTATAATTATGCTGATTTAATTCCTCTCGTAAAGTTTGAATTGTATTTTGAATGTCCATGTTGAATAAAAAAGGTAATTATTTGGTTTCTTCTACGAATTCACTAAAATAACTAATTTGAGTATAAAACAATAACTTTATCCCTCAATTATAGAATTTATTTGTTTGTATAAAAGACCGTCGCTCAAGAAAGCACCTTGTTGAATTAATTCAAATATAGAACTGTTGCGTTCCTCTGTAAATTCCTTTTTTCCAATCTTCATTTCAATTGTATCAGTGAACATATTATCGCTGAGCCATTGCAGACCTTCTCGAGTTAAAAAATCAGTTTCTGGTACTACTGATTTTAAAACAATAGAATTTACGTAAGTGTCAAAACATTGAAAAAGAAAGATATGACTTTTAGAAAAATGTTCTAGATATTCTGCTTTTGTTAAAACACCTTCCCAAACTAAATCAGAAAAAATATCTAATTCTTGTTCAGCAACTTCAGGTTTTTCTTTTTTAATTGTATCCCATTCAGTTTTATCAATTGTTTGAGTAGCTAGAAAAGTACTAAACTCTTGATGTAATTCTTCAAATTGTTCTTTTGTTAATCTGGTATATTTCATGAAATTTATTTTACTGCAAAGCCCGCGAGAGCAGAAAGTTTTAACTATTTAATTCTGTGCAAATTTATAATTTTTAAACCAAAAAAAAACCTTCTTTTTCAAGAAGGCTTTAATTATTATTTCTAAATATTAGAATATATATCTAATTCCAAATTGTGCTTGCCATCTTGACAATAAACTCGCATCAAAATTAAATGTTTTAGTCTGAGTTCCGTTGAAAGTGTAAGTAGGAACTTTAGTAGTTTGATCTACAGCTACACCAATTGGTTGAATACTTGTAGGAACTTGAACTAATCCCCAATCAGAATTCAGCAAGTTTCCAACATTTAACACATCAACACTAAACTGGATCGTGTTGGTTTGATTAGAACTTGAAGAAGGTTTAAAGTTATAATCTTGAATCAATTTCATGTCCCACTTTCCTCTCCATGGAGATAAAGCACCGTAGCGCTCGGCATATTGGCCTCTTCTCTCACTTAAATATTTATCTTGATCTATAAAAGCATTAAAAGCCGCACCTTGATTTGCTCCAGTAAAAGCCATTGAACTAATTTCGGCTGTAGTAGGTACATAAATTAGATCATTTGTTGATGAACCATCATTGTTGATATCACCACCGTAAATATAGTTGAAACGACCACCTTGAGCATATTCAAAGAAAGTTGATACAGTTGTAGCCCACTTTTCATTAGCACCATATTTCCATTTCTTAGAACCTACACCTATAAAACGATGTGTATCCCCGTATTTAGAATTAGATAAAACAGCATTATTAACATTGCCTAACGCTGGATTAAATGCAAATGCATCACCTGTGATTTCAGCTTCGATAGAGTTTACGTCTTTCGAAACTAAATAATTGTAAGCTAAACTTGCGAATAAACCATTATCAAATGTTTTTTGCAATTTAACAGATGTATTTACAACATATCCTTTATTAGAATTTGTCATTACATAAGCATTTTTCGCGCCTTTATCAGTTGAGTTGTAAATCGCACGATTATCTGTTCCTGCTAAAGTACCCGAAGGTGTTCTTAAGCCCCAGTTTTGAACATGAACTCCGTTAATATCCTTATTATATGACATATCAAATGTAGCGATATAATCGTTTTTAAAACGGTGATCTAATCCTAAACTAGATCTCCATACTTGTGGCCATTGGAAATTTTTATCCATGATTTGGAAAAAATCATCAGCAGCACCACTCACTTGGTTTCCTAGCCATACAAAAGGAAGTCTACCAGTAAAAATCCCTGAACCTCCACGAATTTGTGTCGTTTTATCTCCCAATACATCCCAGTTGAACCCCATTCTTGGAGACCATAACAATTTGTCAGTTGGCAATGTTGTAGAAATTAATTGCTCATTCGCTCCAGTTTGAGGGTTGTAGTATGAAATATTATTATCTCTAGAAGCTCCATTTTGTGTGTTTATGTATTTCTGAATTAAATCAGAAGTGTCAAAATACAATGGCTTATCAATTCTTAATCCTAAAGCTAGTTTAAAATTTTCAGTTATATTCCAATCATCTTGCGCGTACAAAGCTACTTGGCCTACATTTAACTCTGCTAATCTCCATCCATTGTCTTCACCAACTCCAAAAGAATTTCTTGAAGTATTAGTAGTTTGTGCAAATAGCAAATTTTGAGCAATAATACTAGTCGCAAATGGTCTTGCAGCATCATCCAAAAAGTTCTGAGTTGTAAAATAAGGAGAGAAGAAAGTACCAGCATAACCATTAGGGTTACCAAAATTATCATAACCCCCTAAGTTAAATGAATTTTTAAATTGATATTTTTCAAATGAAGCACCAAATGTGAAAGCATGTTTACCAACGGTATAACTTAAATTATTGGTGATTTGCAATACTTTTTGATCCAATGTGTTATTTATCGAAAACGGTTCATGTCCTGCAATAATATAATTAGATCCATCTTTTTGAATATTAATTACTGGAGCTGGAGCAGAAAATGGATTTCTAAAATCATTAAAATGCGTGTATCCGGCTTGCAATTTATTAGATACTGTTTCGCTAACTTTAGAGTTCAATTCCACTAAAAACGAATCTAATTCATTGTTAATTTGGTAACCAGATTTTTCAAATTGCAGTGTGTTTGCATCTGGACCTCTAAAACCTAATGCCGATGGGTGTGCTGGTTTATCTTTGGATGCATTCAAAAAGTTATAAATAACAGCTAATTTATTGTTGTCATTGATATTCCAATCTAACTTGATAATTCCTTTATTTGAATTAGAATTATGCTTGAATCCTTGATAAGATCCAGTATCATACCCTAATCCTCCTAGTGCAGAAGAAATAGCAATTAAATCACTTTCTAATACTCTGGATTCATTTACACCAGTAATGCCGTCTCCATTATTGGCAACAAAATTAGAACCTAAATCACTTCTTTCATCAATTTCATAATTGGCAAAAAAGAACAATTTGTCTCTAATAATTGGTCCACCAATACTAAATCCCGCTTGCGTTTGCTCTAATGAAGGAACAAATATTTTTTCTCCGTTAATTTTACTTCCTGTTAAATCTTGATTTCTAAAAAATGCATAAGCAGTACCGTGAAATTCATTAGAACCAGACTTAGTAACTGCATTTACTGATGCTCCTGTAAATCCTGATAAAGTTACATCATAAGGCGCAGTCGCTACTTGGATTTGCTCAATGGCATCCAACGAAATTGGTTGAGCACCTGTTTGACCTCCCGGAGTTGCTGCATCTAAACCAAACGGATTATTAAAAACTGCTCCATTAAGAGAAAAGTTATTGTACTTTTCATTTCTACCACCAAAAGATCCTTTGCTTGCAGAAGGCTCTAAACGAGTAAAATCAGCAGCAGATCGAGAAATTGTAGGTAAAACAGTCAATTCTTTTCTACTAATAGTCGTCTCAGCCCCTGTTCTTCCGCTTCCAAAAACTTTGTTTTTTGAACCCGTAATCTTAATTTCATTCAGTTGCTGACTTTCATCATTTAACAAGGCATCAAAGATAAGTGGTTTTCCTAATTCAAGGTAAACATCGTTAAGCTCTTGTGTTTGATAACCAATAAAAGTTACTACAACTTTATAAGGCCCACCAACTCTCATATTTAACATATTGAATCTACCATCAGTATTTGATAACGCTGAATATTTAGAACCAGTTGGCGTATGAACTGCCTGGATAGTTGCCCCCGGAAGTGTTTCACCGCTTGAGCTTTTAACAATTCCTTTAATACTTGATGTAGTTGTTTGCCCTTGCAAAAGGTAAAAACTACAAAAAATTAGAAAAAATGTAATAATCTTGTTCATTTTTGTTAGTTTGTGTTGTTTATGGCGCGAAATTAAACAAAAAAAAATCACTCCGAAGAGTGATTTTAATAATTTATTAACAATATATTAACAAATACTATTTCTCAGCAACAATTTCATAATCTAATTCAACGATTACGTCTCTGTGTAAACGAACGCTAGCGTTATATTTACCAGTACGTTTAACGATACCGCTTGTAATAAATTTTCTTTCTACTTGTTGTCCACCTTTAGTTAATGCTTCGGCGATATCAATATTCGTGATTGATCCGAATAATTTTTCTCCACCTGCTTTTGCAAAGATTTTAATTTCAATAGCTTTAAGCGCTTCTGCTAATGTTTTAGCATCTGCAACTACTTTAGCTTCTTTGTGCGCTCTTTGTTTAAGATTTTCAGCTAATACTTTCTTTGCAGAAGAAGTCGCTAAATGTGCTTGACCTGTTGGGATCAAAAAGTTACGACCAAAACCGTTTTTTACAGTAACGATATCGTCTTTAAATCCTAAATTTTGAACGTCTTGTCTTAAAATAAGTTCCATGTTGTTGTCCTTTATTATAGAAGTTAGGTTTCATATTTCAGAAAACCAACAACTGAGTTTAATATTATTTTAGTAAATCCGCCACGTAAGGCATTAAAGCTAAGTGACGCGCCCTTTTTACAGCAACTGAAACTTTTCTTTGGTATTTTAATGAAGTTCCTGTCAAACGACGAGGAAGAATTTTTCCTTGTTCGTTTACGAATTTCAATAAGAAATCACCATCTTTATAATCAATATACTTGATACCTGATTTTTTAAAACGACAATACTTTTTTTGTTTGTTTGTCTCTATGTTTAAAGGCGTAAGATATCTAATATCTCCGTCTTTTTTTCCTGAAGCCGATTGTTGTAGTGTAGCCATGATTATGCTTTTGTTGCTTTTAATTTAGTTCTTCTTCTCTCAGCCCAAGAAATTGCATGTTTGTCAAGACTTACAGTCAAGAAACGCATGATTCTCTCGTCACGTCTAAATTCAGTTTCAAAAGCAATTAGAATTTCTCCAGCTACTTTGAATTCGAATAAATGGTAAAAACCAGATTTTTTGTTTTGAATTTCGTAAGCCATTTTTTTCAGGCCCCAGTCTTCTTTCGACACCATTTCTGCTCCTCTACTAGTAAGAAAATCTTCAAATTTGCTTACTGTTTCCTTTACCTGAACTTCAGATAAAACGGGATTTAAAATGAAAACAGTTTCATAATGATTCATAAATATATATTTATTTGTTATTTTGGGTGCAAAAGTAAACAATTTAACTGATCCAGCAATGGCTTTATTGCTAAATTCGTTTAAAAACAAAAAAAATAGTTACAACAGTTTCTATTTCAATAAAAAAGTTTAAGTTTACAAAGCTTAATCTAAATTTTTTAATTATGAAACTAAACTGTGTTGTAGTAGATGATAGTTCTATACAGAGAATGATTATTGCAAAGTTAGTTAATAATCATCAGAATCTTAAATTGATCGGCGATTTTTCTAACGCTATAGAAGCAAAAAGCTGTATGTCAATTTACAATGTTGATTTAATCTTTCTCGATATCGAAATGCCTGTGATTAGTGGTTTTGATTTTCTTGATGGACTCAAAGTAAAACCACAAATTATTTTTATAACGTCCAAGGCTGAATATGCGATGAAAGCTTTTGATTATGATGCAACCGACTATCTGCAAAAACCAATTGCTATTGATCGTTTTAATGCCTCTGTAAAGCGAGCTATTGATTTTTATGCGCTGAAAAATGATCCCAAAGAGGAAGAGGGAGAGCATATTTTTATCAAAAGTAATCTGAAAAAATTAAAAATTTTCACTTCAAAAATTAAGTGGATTGAAGCTTTTGGGGATTATGTACGGGTTGTAACTGAAGATGACAGCAACCTAGTTCTTTCAACAATGAAAGCTTTTGAAAATGACTTGGCAAAAGATAAATTTGTAAGGGTTCATAAATCATACATTATCAATATTGATAAAGTTGAACGCTTCAATAGTAAATTCGCGGAGATTGGTCCAACTAAAATTCCCCTGAGTCGTCATAAAAAAGAAGACTTAATTAAAGCTCTTTCTTATCAATAAACTGGCAACAATAACAAGTTAAATTATTCTAATTCTTGCACTAGGTTTTATAAGCCATCGCAAGAATTAGAATTTTTTTTATGTTTACGTTTTAATAATTTTACGCTTTTGCCACTTTAATAAAAATCAACATTTAGGGTTACCTTAATAGCTCTAAACTGCGCCACGGCTTCAAAACTATTCAACATTTTTTGGATCGCTTTTTTTGTTATTCCAATTGATATATTCTGCGGTATTTTTATAATTATAGTTCGAATGTACTCGTTCCGTATCCTACTAATTACTGGCTCTTCCGGACCTAAAACGGGCATTAGAAGATTTTGACGCATCACTTCATACAACCATAATGAACCTGCTTTTAATTTTTCAAAATCACGCTGTTTCAATGTTACTTTTATAATTCTAAAATAGGGTGGATATTTATAAATTTGGCGATCATATAACTGTTCATTGTACATCGCGCCATAATTATTAGTTGTCACCTGCTGAATTATATTATGATCTGGATTATACGTTTGAATAATTACCTTACCTTGCTTCTCGGCTCGTCCTGATCTACCAGCAACCTGAGTTAGCATTTGATAACTGCGTTCAAACGCCCTAAAATCAGGATGATACAACATATTATCGGCATTCATGACCCCAACAAGACTTACGTTATCAAAATCTAAACCTTTGGCCAACATTTGTGTTCCTACTAAAATATCAACTTCTCTGTTCTTAAAACTATCAATGATTTTCTCAAAACCAAATTTTCCTCGAGTAGTATCTTGATCCATCCTTCCAATTTTAGATTGTGGAAAAATTGAAATTAACTCTTGTTCAATTTGTTCTGTCCCAAATCCTTTTGTAGTCAAATCAACACTGGAACAAGCTTGGCAATGTGTGGGTTTTGCCATCGTATAACCGCAGTAATGACAGCGCAACTGGTTTTTGTGTTTGTGATACGTCAAACTCACGTCGCATTGCTGGCATTGTGGAACATGACCGCACGTTATACATTCAATAACGGGAGAATAGCCTCTGCGATTTTGAAATAATATTATTTGTTCGTCCCTTGATAGCGCGCTAGTTATTTCTTCAATTAAAATATCACTGAAATGCCCAGTCATTTTTTTTCGAAAGTATTTATCTTTTAAATCAACCAATTCAATAGAAGGCATCATCACATTTCCATAACGTTTTGAGATTTCCACCAAGCCAAATTTTCCACTTTTAGCATTAAAATACGTTTCGATACTAGGAGTTGCTGAACCCAATAACACTTTTGCTTTATGAGAATAAGCCAATACTATTGCGGCATCTCGTGCATGATAACGCGGCGCTGGATCCACTTGCTTAAAAGTTTGTTCGTGCTCTTCATCCACAATAATAAATCCTAGATCAGCAAATGGCAAAAACAAAGCAGACCTTGCTCCTATCACCACTTGAGCCTTCTCAGAATTTTTTAAAACTTGGTTCCAAACTTCGATGCGTTCGTTATTATTATATTTCGAATGAAAAACAGCGACTTTATTTCCAAAATAAGTCCTTAATCGACCTACTAATTGAGTCGTCAAAGCGATTTCTGGCAGTAAATACAAAACTTGTTTTCCCGTTTCTAAGTATTCTTCAATTAGTTTAATATAAATTTCTGTTTTTCCACTGCTTGTTACACCGTGAAGTAAGCAAACTTCTTTTTTTAAATAACTCTCTTTTATTTCGAGAAAAGCCCTGTTTTGTTGTGCACTAAGTTGTAGTTCTTTTTCAGTTATTTTTCCTTTGAAAATTACTCGATCTTCCTCTAAAAAGTAATCTTCAAAAATTTCTTTCTCAATCAAAGCTTTAACAATTGCAGCAGTAGAATTAGCTTCATTAGCTAGTTTTTTTACTGAGATAGGTTTTTTTTCCGATGCGCTTATTTGGAAATAACGCATTACAACCGCTTTTTGTTTGTTAGCGTTTTTTAAACTTTCTAATAATTCGCTCAATCCTTGATTGGAATCGTATTTAGGATGAAGGCGAATGTATCGAACTAACTTTGGCTTGTAACTTTCCTGAATTTCTTCTTGCAGCACTAAAATATTTTTGTCAATCAATTTCTGGATAACAGGAAATATATTCTTTTTGTTTAGGATCGCAATTATATCCTGAACTTTTAATGAGCTTTGTTGTTGTAAAGCTTCGTAAATAAGAAACTCATCATCAGTTAATTGACTGGGATCAATTACCTGGTGATTATTTTGGGAAATTAAAGTTTCACTTTCCAGCAAGAGTGCACTTGGCATAGCACCGCGGTATACATCACCTATTGCACACATATAATAGGAAGCAATCCATTGCCAATGAGCAATTTGAATGGGTGTCACGACAGGAAACTCATCAAGAATTTGATGAATTTCCTTAGCATCATATAAAGTGGGTTTATTTTGATGGATTTCTATAGCCAAAGCAGTGTAAATTTTACTTTTGCCAAAAGGAACTGCGACTCTCATTCCTATTTTTAGGTAATGAAATTCGGCTTCTGATATACTGTACGTAAAGGTTTTGGCTAACGAAAGCGGTAAAATTACTTCTACAAAATACATTGAAAATCAATTATGAGTTATGTTTTGAGGTATGTTTTGAATTGGTATAATTAACTCATAACTCACATTTTAAAATTATTTTACTCGCTGCCAAGTTTGTGTACGTCCAAATAATGAAATACCAATATAACCGCGGACTTTTAATTTTTCATTCCCTTCTAATGCTAAAAAGCATTTGTATTCTTTTCCCGTTATTGGGTCTAAAATTTTTCCTGAATTATATTCGGCACCGTCTTTCTTGAGGCCTTTTATTATAACAAGTCCAAGAACAGGCTTGTTTTTATCGTCACCAGTACAATTCGTACACAAGCTTTTTTTCTTATTTACGTCAAGTATATCTATGATTTTGCCATAAACTTTACCTGAACGTTCGTAAATTTCAACAATAGATTTAGCTTTACCTGTCTCGTCATCGATTGTTTTCCATTTCCCTAAAACAGTTTGATTTTGACCTATAAAAGTCATTGATATAAGTAAAGTCAGGAATGTTATTGTAATTTTCATTTTTAATTTTTTTTATAATTGTTTTTTCTTTTTAATTTGTTGACTGTACCGTTAAGTTCAAAACCTAACAATAAAATCATACAATTGATCCAAATGTAAAACATCAACACCAATAATGTTCCTATTGAACCATATAATTCATTGTATTGTGAAAATTGTATCACCCAAATCCCAAATAAGTACGAATCTAAAATGATTAAAATGGTTGTAAATACCGATCCTATTGAGATAAATGCTCTTTCGTTACTGTATTTTGTTCCAAATTTAAACAGTATTGAAGTCGTAATTAAAATCATTAAAATTACAAATGCATATCTTCCTAAAACGATAAGCTGAACTTGATCACTAAAAACTGTTTTTTGTATGATGACTTCAAAAACAACAATTGTTGATACAGTAACAATTAGTAACAGCGACAATAAAAGCGACATGGCTAATGCAACTAAAAACTGCCGAATAAAGCCTCGCTTTACTAGGACATGACGAGAAGTTTGAAATCCACCTAAAATTCCATTGAGACCATTTGCCATTAAAAAGATGGAAAGTAAAAATCCAGAGGACAATAAACCAGAATCACTATTATTAAGGATATCGCTAATGATTTTATAAATTGCGTCGTACGTATTGGGTGGCACGCCTTCTTTAACAAACATTAAGAAATCTTCCTGAAAACCTTCAATTGGTATAAATGGAATTAAATTTAAAATGAATAATGCAAATGGAAATAAAGCCATAAAAAAGCTAAAAGCAATTGCGCTCGCGTGGTAAGTTAATGCGCTTTCAACTATTCCTAAACCATAAAGTTCTAGTAAATCATATAAGGATAAACCTGCCAGCCATGGCAACTTTACTTTTTTTAGGACGTGAACAAGATTCCGTACCAGTGGGATTCTCTCTAATTTTGCTTCAATTTCTAAACTCATATTGCTTTAAGGCTCAAATCCATGTTATAAACAGAATGTGTCAAAGCACCAGAGGAAATATAATCAACTCCGCAATCTGCATAAGTTCGAATGGTGCTTTCATTAATATTGCCAGATGATTCTGTTAAGCATTTATCGCCAATCAGAACTACCGCTTTTTTAGTATCTTCAAAATTAAAATTATCTATTAAAATTCTGTAAACGCCGTCACTTTCCAATATTTCTTTGATCTCATCTAAATTTCTAGCTTCAACAATAATTTTGAGATCTAAATTATTTTTATTTAAATACGTTTTTGTTTTGGCTATAGCCAAAGTAATACCGCCTGCAAAATCATTATGATTGTCTTTCAGCATAATCATATCGTATAAAGCGAATCGATGATTTTCGCCACCGCCAATTTTTACAGCCCATTTTTCGCATGCTCTAAATCCTGGAGTTGTTTTACGTGTATCAAGAATTTTTGTCTTTGTTCCTTGTAATAAGTGCACATATTGTGCTGTCTTTGATGCAATAGCCGACATCCTTTGCATTGAATTCAACACCACTCGTTCTGATTTTAAAATGGATTGCGAACTGCCAGAAACGTGAAATACAATGTCTCCTTTTTTTACCTGATCTCCGTCTTTTATAAAAGTTTCAACCTCTAAATTTGGATCAACATACTTGAAGATCATTTTAGCAAAAGCTACTCCCGCAATAATGCCGTTATCCTTCACTAATAATTTAGCTTTTCCAGTCGCTGTTGCAGGAATACACGCAAGTGAGCTATAATCCCCAGCACCAACATCCTCCCGAATTGCATTTTTAATTATTAATTCTAATTCTCTATCGAACTGCGATTCACTAATCATTTTACAAAATTTATAGAACGCTAAAGTAATGTATATTTTACGGATTTGAAAATATCAATAGTCCCTTCTTAAAAAAAAGTATAAATAGATCCCAGAAAATAATTTTCTTGATGTACTTTTAATTATCATATCGCTGCAAAGTTAAATTTAACAGTAAAATCGATTGTAATTGTTAGTGCCTTATTTTTAAAAATCATACATTTGAAAATACAATTAAAACACAAGTCGATGAAATATTTTTTGAGTTTAGCTCTTGCATCAACCATTTTATTAGTTTCTTGTAAAAAAGAAGCAGAAGTTGAAAACACAAATAGCACCCGAAAAACAGTGGTTCCATTTACTGAAGTAGGAAATCAAATGAAATTGCAACAGCAAACAACGGTTGCTAATACAACAAGTACAAACACACCTGATAAAAGCACTGGATTAAATCCAGCACATGGCCAACCGGGACATCTTTGTGAGTTGCCGGTAGGAGCACCCTTAAACTCTGCCCCTACAACATCAAAAACTGCTATTTCAACTGTTACTCCAAATATTACTCCAACTGCAACAACAACTGTTTCAAATAACGCGTCTCCAACAGTTACAAATCCACCGGTAGCAAATCCAACTACTCCAACTCCAGAAGGTATGAATCCTCCACACGGACAAACTAATCACAGATGCGATATCGCTGTTGGCGCACCGTTGCCGAAATAATAATTCTATCGATTCTTTTTAATCAGATACTTATGGATGATTTAGTGATTTTTGACTTTACTTCAAAAAGCGATCTTAGCAATTGGAAAGTCGTCAATGACAGTGTTATGGGCGGAGAGTCTAAAAGTCAATTTTACCTCAATGATAAAGGTCAAGGAACATTTGAGGGGGAAATTTCATTAGAAAATAATGGTGGATTTTGTTCTGTAAAATACAATTGTAATCCTGTTTCTTTAACTTTAAATAAGTTTTTCGTAGTCCGATTAAAAGGAGATCATAAGCAATATCAGTTTAGGGTAAAGTCTAATAGAAATGATTCTCATTCTTATGTATTCCCTTTTAAAACATCAGGCGAATGGCAAACTATTACTATTCCAATTGAGGAACTGTATCCTGCATTTCGAGGTCAAAACCTATCGATTCCCCATTATGATGGTTCCACTTTGGAAGAAATAGCTTTTTTGATTGGAAATAAAGAAACAGAAAGTTTTAAATTATTAATCGAAAGTATTAAGGTTCAATAAATAGTTTTACGTCTGACACTGAAATAATATGAACATCAAATTAATTGCTATTGGTAAAACCGATAACACAGCTTTGCAATCTTTAATTGAAGATTACGCTAAGCGTTTAAGTTTTTATATCAAATTTGATTTGGAAGTTATCCCAGATATCAAAAATGTAAAAAACTTATCTGAAAGTCAGCAAAAAGAGAAAGAGGGAGAGTTGATTTTATCTAAAATTACTCCTACTGACCAACTCATTTTATTAGACGAAAATGGAAAAACCTTTTCTAGTGTTGCTTTTTCTGGTGAATTACAAAAAAAAATGAACTCAGGCGTGAAGACTCTAGTTTTTGTAATTGGTGGACCTTATGGTTTTTCAGACACAGTTTATGGAAAAGCACAAGGAAAAATTTCACTTTCATTAATGACCTTTTCACATCAAATGGTACGTTTATTTTTTATCGAACAATTATATAGAGGTTTTACAATTTTGAAAAATGAACCATATCATCATCGGTAAAGGCATTAGGTACGAGGTACGAGGTACGAGGTACGAGGTACGAGGTTAGAGGTACGAGGTTAGAGGTACGAGTTTAAAGGTGTGAGGTGCGAAGTTAGAGGCACCAAGTACAAGATGCGAGGTTAGTGGTCAGATAGCATTAGGTTGTTATCAAATATCTTGTCAATTTTTCACCTCTATTTGTCACGCTACAAGCGTCTCTTAATGAAGATCAACATCGCAATTAATGTACCATGTTGTAAAATTACTACTCTATTTGTCACGCTGGAAGCGTCTAGGAATGGAGACAAAGATAGTTAGTCATGTAACTTTGTATAATTATTACACTATTTGTCACGCTGGAAGCGTCTCAATGCTCATTAATAATTCACTAAAAATCTTTACCTACTCTACAACATTTAAAAAAATCATATGACTACTTTTTCATAAAAATCTAAAGTAGATTTAAAAAATTATAATTCATGATGAAAATCAAAACTAGAATAGCCATAAATAATCTTTTTAAATTTATTTTTCAATAATTAAAAAGCAAGTTAAACATCAAATAATTTCATGTTAAATAAAATTAAAACTTCACAAACAATCTATAAATTTAGAGCAACTTAATCCTAACTAACTAATCATGAAAAATTTAATTAGATTTTTTGCCTTTTCAATTTTTGTTTTGACTTTAATATCTTGTAATGACGATGACTCAAACGATGGTCCAAGCATTACCACTTTTACTGCTTCAATAAATGGTGCAAATGAGGTTCCGGCAAATAATTCAACTGCAACAGGAACAGCAACGCTTTCGTTTAACAACACCACAAAGGTAATTTCTATCACGGTTACTCACACTCTTACAGCGATCACAATGGGACATATACATCTGGGAGCTGTGGGCTCAAATGGTGCTGTAGTTTTTCCGTTTTCTAGTGTTGCCTCACCTATTGCATTTACAAGTGTTGCCCTAACGCCTTCGCAAGAAGCAGATTTAAAAGCAAACTTGTATTACGTAAATTTGCATAGTGCGGCATTTCCTGGGGGAGAAATAAGAGGTCAGCTAATTCAAGGAGCTACCACTGGAGGACGAACTGGAGGAGGCTATTAACGTTTATTTCTTTACTTTTATTTAAAAACGAAAAGTCTTGACATCATTAAAAATAATGAGTTAAGACTTTTTTTATTTAAGCTTACAGCAGGAATTACATAAATTTGATTTAATTATTTCTAACTAAGATCGTGGGACTAAATCTTTATTCTTAATAAATAAACTCAAAACTATCTTTCCAAATTTTTTTACTTGTAACGTCTTTTAAACCCATTATAAAAACTGTAGTGCGGACGTATTCTCCAAAAGACATATTCTTGTCAAAGCAAAAAATTACTTCATCTTTAGAATATTTATTATTTAAAACCGTAACCAACTCTTTTCTTGAGATCGTCTTATTGTTATATTGTGTAACTCCGTTCTTTTTAAAATAAAAAAAACTTGTCAATTTTTTAGGTTTCTCCATTTTATAAAACACATCCGTAAAAGGAATAAAAGCTAAGTTTTTACCAATAGTATCAGCATAAGAATAATAATTTTCTGCTTTTTCATTCTTGTGCGCTTTTTCAATGCGCTTTTTTTGCTGCAGTTTCATAACTTCAGGAATGACCAATCTTAGAGGCAAACGCTTATCAATATTCAAAATCCAATTCGTAGAAATGATACTGTTTTTCCTGTTTACTTCTGCCAATGTATCCTTCCCGTTTGGTCTAAAAAATATATAAATTGGAGAATGATCTTGTATATCGGCTACGACCGTAACATTTGATTTTGGCAAAAAAATATCTTCTTCATTACCACATGCACCTAGTACAAAAAAAACAATTAGCATGAAATATTTCATAATTATGAATTTGTTTTATAATATAAGGTAACACATTCATTCGCTTCTTTTACATCATGTACTCTTAAAATTTTTGCCCCTTTGGTAAGTGCCAACGTATTTAAAACCGTTGTACCGTTTAATGCATCTTCAATTGCAATATCAAGCGTTTTGTAAATCATCGATTTCCTAGATACACCAGATAGCAATGGTACTTCCAACATTTTAAATAATTCCATTTTTTGGAAAACCTCATAGTTTTGATCTAAAGTTTTAGCAAAGCCAAAGCCAGGATCAATGATTAAATCATTTATTCCAAAACTTCTCGCAGTAGCTATTTTTTCTGAAAAATAGAACATTATTTCTTTTACAACATCATCATAATTGGTTAGACTTTGCATTGTTTGTGGGTTGCCACGCATATGCATCATAATATAAGGAACGTTATATTTTCCAATTATTGCAAACATTTTCTCATCAAGATTTCCTGCCGAAATATCATTAATAATTGCTGCACCATTTTGTAATGTCATTTCTGCAACTTTGCTTCTAAAAGTATCGATGGATAGAAAGGTTTCTGGAAAATGTTTTAGAACTAAATTGACAACAGGAATAATTCGTGCAATTTCCTCCTCTTGCGAAACAAAATCAGCATTAGGTTTACTTGAATATGCACCAATATCAATAAAATCAGCTCCGTCTATTAGCATTTTCTCGACTTGAGAAAGAATTTCCGTTTCATTTTTATACCTTCCACCGTCGTAAAAAGAGTTTGGCGTGACATTCAAAATACCCATCACTTTTGGCTTTGCTAAATCAACCAATATTCCTTTGCAGTTAATAGTCATACGTTTATAGTTTAAAAGAGATCAAAATTCTACTTTCAAAAAAAAATGTCTTATTTTTGAAAAAATTTGAATACAAATATACATCAATAATGAAGAATACTTCAAAGGAATATAATACTGTTATTGCACTATGTAGGGCACTATTTGTCAATAAAATGAAAGATTACGGTTGTGCTTGGCGTATTTTGAGACTTCCATCGTTGACTGATCAAATCTACATAAAAGCGCAACGTATTAGAAGTTTACAAGAAAATGAAGTACGTAAAATAGATGAAGATGAAAGCGGCGAATTCATTGGGATAGTCAATTATTCAATTATGGCATTAATTCAACTAGAATTAGGCGTTGTAGAGCAACCCGATTTAAGTGTTCAACGAGCAACTGAATTATACGATGCCAAAATTAAATTGACCAAAGAATTGATGGAGAATAAAAATCATGATTATGGTGAAGCTTGGCGCGAAATGCGAGTAAGTTCACTAACCGATTTGATTTTGCAAAAACTCCTTCGTGTGAAACAAATTGAAGATAATAAAGGAAAAACTCTTGTATCTGAAGGAATCGATGCTAATTATCAGGACATGATTAATTACTCAGTTTTTGCGCTGATTTTAATGGGTTTTGGAAAAAAATTATAAAAGTAAATATCAAAAATGAAAAATATATTAACGCAGTTTTCAAGAATATTTGTCGGAATACTATTTATTATTTCAGGATTGATCAAACTCAATGATCCCGTTGGATTCTCTTATAAATTAGCAGAATATTTTAGTGAACCTGTTTTTAACATGCCCTTTTTTGTTCCTTTCTCTTTAGGACTGGCTTTATTTATAGTAATTCTTGAAGTGGTTTTAGGAATTATGCTACTCATTGGATATAAAAGTAAAATTACTATTTGGAGTCTGCTACTTTTAATCGTGATGTTCACTTTCCTCACATTTTATTCCGCTTACTTTAATGTTGTAAAAGACTGTGGCTGTTTTGGCGATGCGCTAAAATTGACACCGTGGCAATCGTTTACAAAGGATGTTGTACTGTTATTTTTTATATTAATTTTATATTTCAATAGAAAATTAGTCCAGCCTTTATTCAGTAATGCTGTTCAAAATGTAATTATTTATCTCAGCATTATTTTATGTTCATTTATGGGGATTATGGTTTTAAATCACCTTCCAATTATTGATTTTAGACCTTTCAAAGTAGGAAATAATATTCAAGCAGGGATGCGTATTCCTGATAATGCTGAAAAATCAGTGGTTGAGATGATCTTTATATATAAAGTAAACGGTGTAGATAAAGAATTTACTGAAAAAGAATTGATGAATATTCCCGAGGGAGCCGTATTTATTGACCGTAAGGACAAAGTGATTACTGAAGGTTACATTGCCCCTATTCACGATTTCACGATGGAAATAGACGATTCTGATTATACAGCAGAATTTTTAGAAGCTCCAAAATCGATGCTGATTGTGGCGTACGATTTACCAAATGCTGATAAAGACGGTTTAGCCAAAATGGAAAAATTATATTTGGAAGCTAAAGTAAAAGGCTATAAGGTTGCAGGAATGACAGCTTCTTCGACGGAGCAAATTGCTATTGCAAAAAAACAATTTGGGATGACATTTGATTTTTATTTTTGTGATGCAATTACGTTAAAAACCATTGAACGAGCGAATCCAAGTATTATCATCCTTGAAAAAGGAACGGTAATGCAAAAAGTACATCACAATGATCTCAGCGATTTGAAGTTGTAAAACTAATTCAAAATAAAAATTTTAAAGTTCTAGTTCTTTTTAACCTTGTGCTTTTTATAGATCTGTACGAGAGTAAAGCGACGTTGAACTTATTAACTATATCGATAGTAAATTTTATATTCACTTTTGAAAATTTATAATTACTTATCGATTCCAATTCTTTTTATAACTTTACTAAAATTATTAAAAATGAAAAAAATCATATTAGCTTTATTTGCTTTTTCAGCATTTTCATGTTCTAAAAGCGAAAAAACGGAATTCTCGCAAGTAGCCTTATCTGAAACTCTTTTGGCAACAGATGGAAATCAAGTTGCTTTCAAAGATATTTTACAAAAATATAAAGGAAAGACATTAGTAATTGAGGTTTGGGCTTCTTGGTGCGGTGATTGTGTGAAAGCAATGCCAAAAATAAAAGAATTACAAGCGCAAAATCCAACCGTTTCCTACTTGTTTATTTCAATGGATAGAGCCGCTGATAAATGGAAAGAAGGTATTGAAAAGCATGATTTACAAGGAGCTCATTTCATGGCAAATGACCAAATGAAAGGGGTTTTTGCAAAAGCAGTTGATGTGGATTGGATTCCCCGATACATCATTGTTGACAAGGAAGGTAAAATCGTTTTATACCGCGCTATAGAAACTGATTTTGAAAAAATTAATGAAACTTTAAAAAAATTGCAATAGCGATTGAGGAGTTCACGCTCCAAAGAAAAACACAAATAAAATAACACAACAAAAATGAGAAAGAAGATTGTTGCAGGAAACTGGAAAATGCATAAAAATGCAGAGCAAACCGAAGATTTATTAAACGAATTAATAGCAAAAATACCAACAGATACTGATGTACAAGTTATTGTTGCTCCTACATTTGTGAATTTAGCTTCTGCTGTAGATCATTTAGAATTCACTAACATTAATGTTGCTGCACAAAATGTTCATCAATCAGAATCTGGCGCTTTTACTGGAGAAATTTCTGCAGACATGTTAAAGAATGTTGGAGTTGATATCGTAATCCTTGGACATTCAGAACGAAGAGCAATTTTTCAAGAAACGGATGCATTGATTGCCAATAAAGTGGATACCGCTTTAGAACATGAAATGACAGTTATTTTTTGTTTTGGAGAAGAATTAAAAGATCGCCAGACTAAAAATCATTTTAATGTGGTTGAAAACCAATTAAAAGAGGGTCTATTTCATATCGAAGCTAAGGACTGGGAAAGTATAGTTTTGGCCTACGAGCCAGTTTGGGCAATAGGAACCGGGGAAACAGCTTCTCCAGAGCAAGCGCAAGAAATGCATGAATTTATTAGACAAACTGTTCAAACTGCCTTTGGTGTTGATATTGCAGAAAATGTTTCGATTCTTTATGGTGGCAGCGTAAAACCTGATAATGCAAAAGAAATTTTCTCAAAACCAGATGTTGACGGTGGTCTTATTGGCGGCGCTGCTCTGAAAGCAGATGATTTTGTAGCAATAGTAAATTCTATTTAGACTTTATTACAGCCATAAAAAAGCGATGAAATAATTAATTTCATCGCTTTTTTTATATTCCAATTTCTACTTGAAAGCGCACATACCAATTCTTTGTTCTGCTGCCATCGAACGAATTCAGAGTATCAAATGTTAGTTCAGTTTGTAGCTTAAAGTTATGTTCCCAAATATATTTAGTCAAACCAAGAGTGTACTGTTTAGAATCGGGCGCCAAAAATTTTATATCGTCTCCTACTTTTTGAGTTGAAAATCTCCCTATAACTTCGTAATTCGAAGGGAAATTGTAACTCAATTGATAATCAAATCCATGACCTACGTATACAAAATTAGATTGCATTGCATCGTTTGGATTGACGGTTACAGCGTTTTTAGCGGTAGTTCTAGACATATAACTGGACATCGCTGCCCATCCATTGTATTTCAATATTGCATCTAGCATTACGGATTTCATTGTGCGTTCCTCAAATAAATCATTCCCTAATTGTCCTTGAGTTCGTCTTGCACGATTATTTTGCTGGAAAGCTCCTGACAGTAATAATTTTGGCGTTTTTTCTCTTATAATATCACCTTCAAAATAAGCACCATCTTTCTCAAATGCACCAAATGGTAGCAATTCTACTTTCCCAGTCAATGCAACACCAGAGTCAGCATTACCAGTAACATTACGTCCTTCACCGGTGGAAATGGCTGTTTTAAAATTGTATGAAAACTTATCTTTATATTCATTTAAATTATGGACTTGAAATCCAAAATCTCTATCAATAGTAAAGCGCGCATTATTAATAGAACGATCGGTCAACTGCAAAGCTCCCGACGAATTTAATCGCTGGCGGTTTCCCGGTAGTTTGGTTTGTCCAAAACTAATATTCCAATTCTTATTTGGTCTGTAAAAAACAACAGCATCGCGAATAATATTAATGTTTTCACCTTCTCGTATTTCGCCAACATCGCCGGGAGCAAATGACAATTGGACGGCATAAAGAAATTTTGGGTTACCTACATAACCATCTAATCGTAGACGCAAGCGCCGAATTTGGCCATCATAAGCGCCTTCCTCACCCTCATTTTCAGTATAAGTAACTCTGTTTTGAACTCGGAATCTAATATTAAGCTGATACAAACTATCTGGAGAAGTAATACCGATTCCTTTACCAAAGCTATAATAAGGTAGCGCCGATAATTTCAAATCGTTATCTAGTTTTGTAGGTATTATATTTTCTTGAGCTGATCCTTTAAAATTAAGGAGCAGTAAAAAAAAAATTATGATTCTTTTCATTGTTAGTTGTGTGTATGGTGCAAATTTAAAATAAAATTTGATTTACAAATACGATTTGATAAGTGATTGTTACCTTTGCAAAAAAAACAAGATGTCAAATATTTATATCGGTTATCATTTTACTATCGAACCCAAAGAATTGGGATCAGAAATTTTGATTGCAGAATTAGGAGAAAAAGCTTTTGAAAGCTTTACAGAGACTGCGAACGGTGTTTCGGCTTTTGTGCAAAAAGATTTATGGGACGAAATGATTCTTAATGATATTCAAATTTTGCAGTCGGAGGAGTTTACAATCGATTATATTTTTGAAGAAATCGAGCAAGTGAACTGGAACGAAGAATGGGAAAAGAATTTTGAAGCTATTAATGTTGACGGGAATTGTCATGTTCGCGCTCCATTTCATCCTAAAACTAATGCTGAATATGATATTGTAATTGAACCTAAAATGAGTTTTGGAACGGGACATCATGAAACAACCCACATGATGATTCAACATTTATTAGAAATGGATGTTGCTGGAATGAAAACATTAGACATGGGTTGCGGCACAGCAATTTTAGCTATTCTTGCTGAAATGAAAGGTGCACTACCTATTGACGCGATCGACATTGATAATTGGTGTTACCTAAACTCGATTGAAAATGCAGAACGTAATAAATGCACACACATTAGCGTTTATGAAGGTGATGCGGCATTGCTACAAGGGAAAAAATACGATTTGATTATTGCTAATATCAACCGAAATATTTTATTAAATGACATGCAAAGCTATGTTGATTGTTTAAATACAAATGGCACTTTGCTTTTAAGTGGTTTTTATCAAGAAGACATTCCATTTATTGATACCTCTTGTACTGAAAAAGGATTAACTTTTGTTAAAAAACTGGAAAGAAACAATTGGTCATCTTTAAAATTCGTAAACTAGTGTTACTTTTTTCTATTAATTACAAAAGTAAAAATTTCATATTATGAGCACTAAAGAAAAAGTAAGAGAAAAAGTAAGTGGTAAAGAATCAGTTCATTTAAATAATGAAATTGTAGTTTACAACGATGATGTAAACACTTTTGATCACGTTATTGAAACATTAATTCGAGTTTGTGAACACACCCCTGAACAAGCAGAACAATGTTCACTAATTGTACATTATAACGGAAAATGTATTGTAAAAACTGGTGATTATGACAAATTAAAGCTTCAATGTACACGGTTATTAGAAGCAGGAATTAATGCTGAAATCCTTTAAATAAGAGTAAAAAATAAATTAATATTTACAAAGATGGGCTTAACTTTTATTTTAAAAGTTAAGCCCATCTTATTTTTTCTCCTAAATTGACACAATCGTTAAACAGAAAGAGTATTATTTGAGATGAAATCAAAAATGGATAATGCTTTTAAAAAAGTGAAAATTAATGAGGCAATTTATTTTTAAAAACGCCGTAAAGATAAGTTCCTAGAAGTGCTCCAAAGAGAACTATAAAAACAGTCCAAAATCCAGCTCCTATCAAAATAAATATAGGTCCCGGACAAGAACCAACCAGAGCCCAACCTAGTCCAAAGAATAAGCCGCCAAGCCAATAACGAGCAGAACCTTTTTCTTTATCCTCAATTATTATAGGTTCGCCTGAACTATCTTTTACATTGTTTTTTTTAATAATTTGTATTCCAATGATTCCTGTCAAAATAGCGACTGAAATAATGCCATACATGTGAAAGGATTGAAATTGGAACATTTCGTAAATGCGATACCAAGAAACGGCTTCTGACTTAGTCAAAACTATTCCGAAAATGAAACCAACTATTATATATTTTAAAATGTTTTTCATGCTTTGTTTTTTTATCTAAATTGAATTGAAAGGGGTTTTGTCTTAGCTTAATAAAAGTGGCAATAAAAAATGAGCCATAATCAACCCACCAACAAAAAATCCAATTACCGCCTTTAGTGAAGGAATTTGTAGATTACTCAATCCAGAAATAGCGTGACCTGAAGTACAACCGCCAGCATACCGAGAACCAAAACCGATCAAAAGACCACCGACCAGAAGAATTAAAATAATTTTAGGCGAATCAAAAATTTGTGTGCCAAAAAGTGTTTCGGGCATTAATTTACCGTTTGGTGCATCAATTCCCATTGCAGCTAATTGTTCTATTGTTTGAGAATTAATAGCAACGTTTGATGGGTCGCTCATAAAATTCACCGCAACAAAACCACCAATCATTGCACCTGCAACGACTACTAAATTCCACCTTTGTGATTTCCAATCAAAATCAAAAAAAGATACTTTTCTCCCTAGGCCTGCAATAGAACATAGTGAACGTAAATTAGACGACATTCCGAACGTTTTTCCAAAATAAATTAAGCAAAGCATAATCAAACCTATTATAAATCCTGAAACGTACCAAGGCCACGTTTGAAATATTATTTCCATATTTTGATTTTTTTACAAAGATAGCATGCATTTTCAATACAACGAAGGACTTTTCAAGCGAAATGTACTGATTTTGCAACTACGCGAAGCTTGAAAGAATTGTGAAAACTAAAATTGCAGTAGGGAAACTTGATATCACATTTTATATACTGAAAAAATACATTTCTTGCCTAGTGTGACATAAGTTACCATACAGCCTTTTTTGTCCCTATATCTTTGCTTCATAATCCTGATAAAACAATTATGAACAAAATAAATTTTATACTACTCCTTGGAATTATCTCCATTAATGCTTTATACAGTCAAGATACTTTGACCATTTCTAAACAAGATGTTTGGTTAAAAGCATTCGATAAAAATCTCCAAATCAAAATGGCAAATCAAGATTTCAAATCGGCACAAGCGGATTACAGACAATCTAATTCATTGTTTTTACCTAGTATTTCGGCTTCTCATACTGCCATTTCAACAACTAACCCATTAATGGCTTTTGGTTCTAGACTAAATCAGGAAATTTTGACAACCTCTGATTTTGATCCAAGTCGACTCAATAATCCCGCACGAACTAGAAACTTTGCTACTAAATTTGAAATCTTACAACCTTTGATAAATGTTGACGGAATTTATCAAAGAAAAGCTGCTAAAGCCAAGATGGAAGCTTTATCGTTGCAAACAGAACGCACTAAAGAATATCTCGAACTAGAAGTTAGTAAAGCATTCATGGAATTACAATTAGGTTATAAAGCCGTTAGCGTTTTAGAAAAAGCTAATAAGACGTCTGATGCCAATTTACAACTGATTCAAAACTATTTTAAGCAAGGTATACTTCAAAAAACAGATTTACTTTCGGTTCAAGTTCGTGTCAACGAAATTCAAAATCAGTTGCAGTATGCTAAAAGTAATGTACAAAATGCATCTGATTATTTGGCTTTCCTTTTAGATGAAGACAATACAAATAAAGTTTATAAACCAATTGAGGTATTAGAAAATTCGATTATTATCGAAACAATAAATCCTACCCTTTCAATCACTAGAAAAGATATTCAAGCGATGGATAAATCATCTGAAGCTTACGCAAAAATGCTACAATCCAGCAA
Organism: Flavobacterium micromati; assembly: GCF_900129585.1. GTDB lineage: Bacteria > Bacteroidota > Bacteroidia > Flavobacteriales > Flavobacteriaceae > Flavobacterium > Flavobacterium micromati. The sequence continues at coordinate 128,085 of NZ_FQWF01000003.1, read as the reverse complement.
AATGAACTTTTTACCAAGATTAAATGCTTTTGGAAGTTACGAGTTATACGACGATACACTATTTGGAACTAATGCAAAAGGATACGTAGTGGGAGCGCAATTGTCATGGAGTTTATTCGACGGCTATAAATCAATAGGAAAAATGGTAAAAGCAAAAGCAGAATTCCAAAAATCAGAGATCGAAACACAGCAATACAAGGCTAAAAGCCAAATGGAATTGAACAAAACTAATCGTCAACTTAAAGACGCTGAAAATAAAGTGAATCTTTCTAATCTAGCTTTAGAACAATCGCAGGAGGCATATCGTATTCGCAGCAACCGTTTTACTCAAGGTTTAGAAAAAACAACTGACTTGTTGCAATCAGAAACACTTATGTTTCAAAAAGAATTAGAATTTTTACAAGCTGTTTTTGAATACAATTTCACTCAAAACTATTTGCAATTTTTAACTAAATAAAGGAATCAAAATTCACTTATAATTGCAAAGATCAATTGCAAAATCAATAAAAATAAAACTATGAAAAAAATATTTATATCCGTTTTAGCCCTAGTTCTTCTGGCTTCTTGTAATAGCGAAAAGAAAGAGCAAATTATAAAAGAACCTGCTATTGCTGTAAAAGTGAATGGAGTTTCTGATAACAATACAAGTCCTTATGTAACTGCAAGTGGAAAAATTGAAGCTAAAAACAGTGCTAACTTGAGCACTCGAATGATGGGTTATGTAAATAAAGTCCATGTACAAGTGGGACAAAAAGTAGCTGCAGGACAATTATTAGTTAGTATAAATAATACTGATTTACAAGCTAAAAGAGCGCAAGTAGATGCTAGTATTCTTCAAGCATCAGCAGGTTTTAGCAATGCTAAAAAGGATTATGATCGTTTTGTGAGTTTGTTTAAACAGCAAAGTGCTTCACAAAAAGAATTGGATGATATGACAGCTCGCTACGAAATGGCAAAAGCAGGATTAGAAGGCGCTAAACAAATGAGAAACGAAGTAATGGCACAATTTAGTTATTCGAATATCACAGCGCCATTTTCGGGCGTGGTAACTAATACTTTTATAAAGCAGGGTGATATGGCAAATCCAGGAATGCCATTAGTAAGCGTGGAAGGCGCCACTAAATTGCAGGTTATGGCAATGGTTTCTGAAAATGATATTGCAGCAATTAAAAAAGGAATGCCAGTTAGCGTTTTAGTAAAATCCTCCAATGAGAAATTAAAAGGAAAAGTAAGCGAAGTAAGCATTTCGGCTACTAATACTGGAGGGCAATATTTAGTAAAAGTAGATTTAGATAAAAAAGATGCTACCGTACTATCAGGAATGTTTGTAAATGTTCAGTTTCCAATTGAAAATAAAGTAAACACATCAAAAAGCGAAGTGCTTTTAGTACCAGAATCAGCTTTAGTAAAACAAGGGCAATTATCTGGAATATATACAGTAGGAACTGGAAATGTAGCCATATTGAGATGGTTGCGTATTGGAAAAAGCTTTGGTGAACAAGTTGAAGTTTTATCCGGACTTTCGGCGAATGAGCAATATATCATATCGGCTGACGGAAAATTATACAATGGAGCTTTTGTGAGTGTTCAGTGATCAGTAGTCAGTGTTCAGTAAAAAAATGAGTAGTGGTCAGTGAGCAGTGAGCAGTAAAAAGTATTCTTTGGTCAGCAAGTGAGCAGTGATCAGTTTAAGTAAAGAAGAAGAATTCGTCATTAATTCCGCGTGAGGGATAGCAGTGAAAATCCTTTTTGTATCGTTAATAAACGACACAAAAAGATTGTAACGTATTGCCCGACCCGACCTTTTGGGAGGGTCACGCCCAAATAAATAAATAACAATGCAAGAAGGTATTTCAGGCAAAATAGCCAATTTTTTCATGAACTCAAAACTGACCATCTTATTGATGATTGGTTTAATGATTATTGGAGTTTACAGTTCGTTTTTGATTCCAAGAGAGGAAGAACCACAAATTAATGTCCCAATGGCTGACATTTTAGTAGGTTATCCAGGTGCTAGTCCTACGGAAGTGGAAAGCCGTGTGGCAAAACCACTGGAGAAAATTATATCCAACATAAAAGGCGTTGAGCATGTGCACACTATGGCCATGAATGGTCAAGCGATGTTGATTGTACAGTTTTACGTAGGTCAAGATGTGGAGCGCTCGTATGTAAAATTGTATGACGAGTTAGCAAAACACGAGGATATGTTTCCAAAAGGTGTCTATAAACCAATGGTGAAAACGCGTTCGATTGATGATGTTCCGATGTTAGGAATTACACTTTGGAGTGAAAAAGAGGATGCTTTTCAATTGCGCCAAATTGCTGAAGAAGTGACTTCAGAGATTGAAAAAATAAAAGATGTTGCCATTACTAAAGAAATTGGTGGCAGTAATCGTGCACTAAAAGTAGTTTTAGACAAAGATAAAATGGCCGAAAATGGCGTGGATGCTTTGGGAATTATGCAAATGATTCAGGCTAATAATGGTAGTTCACAATCCGGTGGATTTGTTCAAAATGATCAAGAATATTTAGTGACTACTGGACAATTTTTATCGAATGCTGAGGATGTAGAAAACTTAGTTGTGGGTGTCAATAAAAATATGCCTATTTATTTAAAACAAGTAGCAAAAGTGGTAGATGGGGCTGAAACTCCTCGCAGTTATGTATCTTTTGGTTATGGCAAAGCCAATGAAAAATTTAAAACAGCCAAATCAGAATATCCTGCTGTTACGATTTCTATAGGAAAAGTAAAAGGAGCTGATGCGATGAAAATCTCAGAGAAAATACTTCATAAAGTGGAATTATTGAAGAAAGATTTAATTCCGAATGATGTTCATGTGGAAGTAACCAGAAATTATGGAGAAACAGCTTCAGACAAAGTAGGTGAACTTCTATTTCACTTATTTATTGCAATTGTGGCGGTAACTGTATTAGTGATGCTGGCTATGGGATGGCGCGGTGGCTTAGTGGTGTTTTTCTCGGTTCCTTTGACATTTGCGTTGACTTTATTTAGCTATTATTTATTGGATTATACCTTAAATAGAATTACGCTTTTTGCGCTAGTATTTGTAGTGGGAATTGTGGTTGATGATAGTATTATTATTGCCGAAAATATGCACCGTCATTTCAAGATGAAGCGACTGCCGTTTAAACAAGCTGCTATTTATGCGATAAATGAAGTAGGAAATCCAACTATCCTAGCCACTTTTACAGTAATTGCTGCTATTTTACCTATGGCTTTTGTATCAGGAATGATGGGACCTTACATGAGCCCGATGCCTATTGGAGCTTCGATCGCAATGATTTTATCGCTATTTGTAGCCTTGACCGTAACGCCATATTTAGGATATCATTTACTTCAAGAAAAGGATACGCAAGAACATAAACAATCAGAAGGATTAGAGACAAGTCGTATTTATAAAATTTACAACAAATTAGAGCGTCCATTATTAGAAAGTAGCTCAAAAAGAAGAATTCTTTTAGCGGTGACAGTTTTATTGCTGTTTGGTTCAGTTTTTATGTTTTTCACAAAATCTGTGGTAGTAAAAATGTTGCCTTTTGATAACAAAAATGAATTTCAAGTGGTAATTGATATGCCAGAAGGAACTACGCTAGAACGCACAGCGGCCGTAACAAAAGAAATTGCTCAATACTTATCAGCAAGACCAGAAGTAGTTAATTATCAAAATTACATTGGCACCTCTGCCCCTATCACTTTCAACGGATTAGTACGTCATTACGACATGCGAGGTGGTAGTAATATGGCTGACATTCAGGTTAATTTATTACATAAAGAAGAAAGAACGATACAAAGTCACGCGATTGCTAGAGACATGCGTGCCGCTGTTCAGAAGATTGCTAAAAAATACGGTGCGAATGTGAAACTGATTGAAGTTCCGCCAGGACCGCCAGTTTTATCGACATTAGTTGCTGAAATATATGGAGGGCCTAATTATGACGAACAAATAAAAGTCGCTAAGCAAGTAAAAACTATTTTAGAAAATACTTCCGATGTAGTGGATATCGATTGGATGGTTGAAGACAATCAAGTCGAGTACAAACTGGAAGTGGATAAAGAAAAAGCGATGCTTAACGGAATCGCTCCGCAACAAGTGGTTGGAAATTTGACCTATTTGTTGAAAGAATATCCGATTTCTAATTTGTACGACGAAAATTCAAATGACAATGTAGCTATTGTTCTTTCGCTAGACGATAAAGATAAAAGTAGTTTGCAAGACATTCAGAATTTAAAAATAAAAGGAAATCAAGGTAATATGATTCCGATAAGTGATTTGGTAAAAGTAAAAATAGATACTCTACAAAAAACGATTTACAGGAAAGATCAAAAACGTGTAGTTTATGTGACTGCTGATATGGCTGGAGCATTAGAAAGTCCTGTTTATGCAATTTTAGGAATGAGCGAACAACTGACTAAAATGAAAGTACCAAAAGGGTATAAAGTAGATGAATTGTATATGGAACAACCTACTGATGAAAGCAATTTTACTGTAAAATGGGATGGAGAATGGCAAATTACGCTGGAAGTCTTTCGTGATTTAGGTGTTGCATTTTTAGTAGCAATTGTCATTATTTACATGCTGATTGTAGGCTGGTTTCAAAACTTTAAAACACCAATTGTAATGATGTTAGCTATTCCGCTATCGTTGATCGGGATTGTTTTTGGACATTGGTTGTTAGGTGCATATTTTACAGCGACTTCTTTCATTGGTATGATTGCTTTAGCAGGTGTTATGGTTCGAAATTCGGTTTTACTGATTGATTTTATCGAAATTAGATTGCAGGACGGAGTTCCATTAAAACAAGCCATCATTGAAGCTGGAGCTGTGCGAACCTCACCTATTTTGTTGACCACAGGAGCAGTAGTTATTGGAGCATCCATTATCTTATTTGACCCATTATTTCAAGGATTAGCGATTTCATTAGTGTTTGGTGCGATAGTTTCTACTATTTTGACATTGCTAGTCGTGCCATTAATTTATTATATCGTAGAGCGAAAAAAATGGGAGGCTTCCCTCAGCCCCTCCGAAGTAGGGGAGTCTAAACCTGATATTTCTGAAAAAATGTAAAAGCAATCTATTCCTTAACAGTCTTTAAATATTAATTATTAGAGACTTGGACTTTGGACTGGAGCTTTGAAATTTGGACTAAGGACTTTAGATTTTGAATTTTAGATTTTAGATTTTGGATTTTGGAATTTGAACACTGGACTTTGGACTTTAAAATTTGGAATTTGCCTTTTGGACTCTTGACTACGGATTATGGACTTTCTACCCTGGACTTAAAAATTTAAATGAAAAAAAATATGAAACTACTAATTATAACCGCTGTCTTAGATTTTGAAAAAGACATCAAGAATATGCTTAAAAAAGTTCATGTTAAAACCTTTACTTACAAAGAAGTAAGGGGTTTTACAGATCTTTCAGAGGAAGCAATAGAGAGCAATTGGTTTGCTGGTGATATGGATGAAACAGAGTCAATATTATTTTACGCTTTTGTTAAAAAAGAAAATATCGACCCCTTATTTGAGTTGGTTACTGAATTCAATAGTAAACAAGTAACCATGTCAAACATTCACATTGCGGTATTAAATATCGAAAAATCTAATTAATAACAACTAAATCAGAGGACGAGATTGCTTTGTACCTCGCAATGACAATATGAAAAACAGAATAGTAAGATTCGTAGCCGGAAGTTTTATATTAATAAGTTTGCTTTTATCAATTTATGTTGACCAAAATTGGTTGTGGTTTACTGCATTTGTAGGAGCCAATTTATTACAATCATCTATTAGTAAATGGTGTTTGATGGATACTATTTTAGCGAAATTAGGTGTGAAGGATTAGCTGTTTAAGTGATTAGAGTAAGGACTTTTTACTAAGGAGCAAGGACCTCATACTACTGACTAAAAAAAATTAATAGTATCAAATAAACTTCTGTTTATCTTTGTACCACTAATTTATAATTTGCTAAAACATTTACAAATTATTTAATATTACAGAATTATGAACAACATGAACAAACCTCTTCTTTTCATCGCAATGTTAATTATTGGTGTTTCTTGCGTTGGTACCAAATCTACTTTGAAGAATGTAGATGACACTGCGCCAAATCTAATGCTATCTAATGAAAATACTTTTGTCATTGCCAATTATAGCACCGATAAAAAATACGGTTATGACGCTGATTACCCAATAAACATTTTTTATTACAACACATTGAACGATACTGCCAACCAACAGCGATTTTTAAATGCTTTAGCTGGACCAAAAGGAGAAAAAATTAGCTTTGTAAAACTAGAAAGTTGCTGTCCTTTCCCAACGAAGAGAACTGACCTAGGTGCTGGATTTCTTGATGTCTATGAACTAAAATGGACTGGACAAAAAAAACCAATTAAACTGTATTTAAATATTTACGAAAAAGGAATTTTGATGGTTCCTGTTGGGCTTACTTTAAAGAAAAAATAGGATTGTAACAGTATCCCTTAGCCCTAATAGAAGTGGAAATCCTTTTCCTTTTATGAAAATAAAAGGAAAAGATTGCAACGTATAGCAGGAAATAGCTCCAAATAAAAGCAAAAACCATAAACGAGAGTCACAAAACCTAGCTATCTTTGCACTTTCAAAAAATAACTACTATGAACATCCATAATATTCCGCAAATAAAACATACCGAAAGTGGTAATTTCTTCCTCTTAGCTGGTCCTTGCGCCATTGAAAGCGAAGAAATGGCAATGCGAATTGCTGAAAAATTAGTTGGCATAACTGATAATTTGCAAATACCATTTGTTTTCAAAGGTTCTTTCAAAAAAGCGAACCGCTCTCGAATTGATAGCTTTTCAGGTATTGGAGATGAAAAAGCACTTAAAATTTTGAGAAAAGTTTCAGAAACATTTAAAGTGCCTACAGTGACAGACATTCATACTAACGAAGATGCGGATATGGCTGCGCAATATGTTGATGTTTTACAAATTCCTGCTTTTTTAGTACGTCAAACTGATTTAGTTGTGGCTGCGGCCAATACTGGAAAAGTAGTGAACCTGAAAAAAGGACAGTTTATGAGTCCAGAAAGCATGAAACATGCAGTTCAGAAAGTATTGGATTGTCAAAATGAAAGTGTTATGATCACTGATAGAGGAACGATGTTTGGCTATCAAGACATGATTGTGGATTTTAGAGGAATTCCTACAATGCAACAATTCGCGACAACGGTGCTTGATGTTACGCATTCGTTGCAACAACCCAACCAAACAGCTGGTGTTACAGGCGGAAGACCAGATATGATTGAAACTGTGGCCAAAGCTGGAATTGCTGTAGGTGTTGATGGAATTTTTATTGAAACCCATTTTGATCCTGCTAATGCAAAAAGCGATGGAGCTAATATGTTGCATTTGAATTATTTTGAATCTCTAATGACAAAGTTAGTTGCGATCAGAAAAACAATAAATCAGTTTTAAAAATATAAAAATCAGCGGTTAAAAAAAAAGAATTTAAATAATTATTAGCATTTTAAAATTATCGGTTTTGATGCTGTGTTTCAAACTAGCGGTCAAAAATTATTATTGAGAATTCAATTTGCTAATATTTATAAAAGCTTACGAGAAAAAGCTATCGGTGATTAACGATAGCTTTTTTTTTATATATTGAATTTTGAGAAGGAAATCATGACCGCAATATTAACGTAGATTTTTATGTCAAATGTCTCTGAAATTATTGTAATATTTTTGTCAAAATGAGCGCAGTTGAGATTACGAACGACTTACAAACAACGTGTCGTGCTTCATTACAATCAGGATGAGGTGCTCAACCTGACAAATTTCAATTCTTTTTAACAGTAAATTCAAAACATAAAGGGTATTATTTCATTTTTTTTTAAAAACGAAAAAAGAGGCTGCCTGATTAAATAGGCAACCTCTTCTTGTAATCTTATCTTTATGCGCAGTGTACATCAATAAACACTCGTTTAAACCAAAACTAAGTTTCTTCTGATTTAGTTTTTAAAAAATTGTTTTTCGTTAATTTTAATGTTTTTTTGAGCTAATAACGCTCTCGTTTATAAAAAATTAAATCCTAATGTTAAACCAAAAGATACTGGTTGTATTTTCGCATCTTTGTCAGTACTATACAATCCGTTTGGTTTTCTGTTAGAGATGGAAGCTGGATTATAGCCCACAAAGGACTCGCTTCGTTCTTGATTCAAAATTGATCCATAACTGTTTTCTAAAAACATGGCAGCGTACAGTGAATTCTTTTCACTCACTTTAAAAGTAAATCCTAATTCAAAAGAACTCATTATAACACCGTTAGTTTCATACTCTCCTGATGCGGTATAATTCGTTTGGTTACCAAAACCATATTCTGGCAAATTATCGATAATCAGATTAACATCAGGATAAAAAGCAGTCCCTCTGACAGAATTTGCAGATGCTTCTATCTTATAATTGATAGGTAAAAAATATTTAGCACCAGCTCTAAAGTTAAAGTCAACACCCTTATTTATATTTTTTTTATACTGTAAAAAAAGTGGAATTTGAATAGCTTGTAACGTTTGATTTTCTCTATAATTTCCTGTCGTCACATTGTAAACGAATGCTGAACCAGTTGCATCAACTTCAAAATTTGTTAGTGTTGTTGATCCTTGATTTAAAAATACTCTCTGTTTATATTGGGAAAACTCTATTCCTGAACCAATTCCTAAGTTATTAGTTATAGAATAAATATATCCCGCCTTCAAGGCTCCTCCAACCATTGTGGATGCTGAAACTCCTTGCACGTCACTTTTTATATTGGCGATCCCTGATTGTACGCCAATATAAAACTGTGCATTAGCAGCTGTTGAAAAAATAACTACTACAATTCCTGCAATATATTTAATATTAAATTTCATATTTATTTATGTTTTTAGTATCAGAATAATCCATCCTCATTGTTCTACAATGAGGATTTCATACCCTTTTATACGCGTTTTGTTTTAGTTTTTAACCAATAGGTTTTTTGTGAAAATTTTGCCGTTTGCTAAGGTCAATTTTACAATATAAACACCTTCAGCACTTGGCGCCACCATATCAATTGTGTTTTTATCAATCACCTGATTGGTTATAACAGTTCCCAGAATATTGAACACCATAACTCGTGCATTTTGAATTTTAGCTGAGTCGACATTAGTGTTAATTTGGTACGCTGCATTACTTTTAACAGGATTGGGTGCAATCCTTAAAAACTCTTGTTCCACTGAAGGTGACAAAGTCAACGGACAAGTAGTGACTACAGTGCCGTCTAATTTAGTCGCTACAGCATAATAAGTACCGTTTAAAGGCGCGCTATCTTTGTAGTATTGAGCAGTTTGACCTGACACTAGAACTCCATTTTTATACCAACTGTACCCCTTAAAACTATTCGAACTATTGTCAAAGAAGATAACATCATCAAAATGTCTTCTAATCAAGTTAGGTTGACTATCTACAACTGTTACGGTTGCAGTTCCAAAAGCAACATTGCCATTTACATCTGTGACTTTCAGCGTAACTGTATTGTTTCCAAGATTTGCACAGTTGAAAGTTGTTTTATCAAGTTCAATTACACGTATTGCGCAGTTGTCAGTCGAGCCGTTATTAATAGCCGCAACAGCTATTGTAACATTTGATGAAGCGTCTAGTTGAACTGTGATATTTTTAGTGAAAACTATCGGTAAAACTTTATCTTCAACGGTTACAGTTTGAAGCACTTCAACTGCTGCATTGCCAAGATTGTCATTCACGTTCCACCTAATTGTGGTAATTCCAACAGGGTATAAAGTGTTTAGTCCTAATCCATCACTTCTTACTCCTACTGGTGTGCCCACAGCGCAATCATCTGTAGCGGTAGCATTTTGTACAACCACCATTGCTCCACATAATGTAGAAGCACTATTTACTATTACGTTTGCAGTGGCAATAATTACTGGTTTTTGATTTGCTAGCACATTTATAGTTCTAGTTACAAATGATTCATTGTTTAAATCATCCGAAACGCGGTACGTAATCACATACTGTCCAACAATATTTACATTGAGAGCTCCCGAAGTTACAACCATCGATGTAATGTCCTTGCTTAAGTTATCGATCGCTGAAAATCCAGCTTCTATATATGCGCAGCCTGCCGACAAAGAAACTACCTGGTTACCTAATAAACTGATTACAGGTTTTGCCCTTTCAATAGTGACCATCCATTTTTGAAATGTTCCATTTTGAGCCATAATATTGTATTCAACAGGTGCAGTGTAATTAAGTTTCGTTTCGCCACTATCTTGACGGTAAGTTCCAATAGTAGTTGTAGCATTCTGAGATACTTGAAATACCGGAACTAATGCATTTAACGTTGCATTATTATTAACTAATACCTGAACAGTTTTTCCCAGATCCGTAATAACGGTAGGGCTAAACTGGTTAGTAACGGCATAGCTTAGGAATTTTGTTTCAGTATTTTTAGCATCTACCGTTACCATATAATTTGTTCTGGAAAGCTTATTCTCTGATACAACGGTTACAAAAATACTGTTCGAATAATCAACTTCATTTATTCCTGATGTTTGTTTTACATTGTCTATAAAAAGCTCGGCACCAGGAGATACGCTGAAATCAGCTTTCAATTGTGACACATTTATTCCAAAAGGAACAATTGCTGAGGCATTAGCTCCCGAAATTACTGTTGTTATTTCTTGAGTCAAACCAGCATTTGCAGCGGTTTTAAAGTTATAAGTAAGTAAATTACTTTCGCTATTTAATCCTGAAAGAACTTTTATTGTGTAAATCTCAGTGATTCCAGTATTAAATCCAACGCCTTCAACTGTAAAAGTCACAGGATTTGTAAAGTTATTTGCAGTTATTCCGCTTACTTGAGTTACTCCATTGACTTTAGCAATTGAATTCATTCCAGCAGTAAATTCAGCTACTGCAGTTGTAATGTTAACTCCATCATTTAATAAAATTGTATAAGTCTTAGATGCAGGATCATAAGCTGATGAAAGTTGGTTTTGTAACCGTAGGTCTTGCAAAAGAACTGGCGTATTCCAAAATTTTCCTTCACCCGTTCCATTTGTATCTGCATTTGTAACCACTGCAGTATTGTCATTCGGCGCGCTATCAAATACAAATTGCTTGTCTCCTTCGCTAAATGAATAATATGCTAATAAATTAGGTTCATTGCCGGTATACTTAGTCATAGTATTTGCCGCAATTGTTGCCTGATCTCTAACGCCAGACCAAATACGTATTTCGTCAATGTTAGCATCCAATCCTCGTGCTAAGCCAGCATTATTCCCTATAAAAGCAGCGTTTAGTGCATTAGAATTAGCAGCTGCGGCAGTTCCTGTTGCAATAAATGGCGCTACAACTCCATCGATATAAATAGTATAAACATTAGCAGCACTAACACTGAGTGCAACATGATGCCATTTATTTAATTGCATCGAATTTAAACCCGTATTTAATACATAAGATCCTGTAGCAGTTGTTACAGATAATACCAAACTGTTTTCCCGATAAAGAGCTACATTATTATTGGTATGCACAAATAGATTAACTGAACCTTTCTCTAGTATTCTACCAAAAACAGTTGGACTCTTTCTATTTATCCATGTTTCAAATGTATAATTGTTTGTAAGGTTTAAAGCAGGAGTAATATCAGAAACAATGTAATCATTAATACCGTCAAAAGTTCCAGTAACGTTTGTACTAGCATTAGGCACATGCGATAATGCTATAGACTTTGAATCGTTAGTGATATCTGTATCGCCAACTAATTTTGTATATACTTCAACCGTATATTCGCCTGGCACACTTAAATCTGCATTAGTTGTAAAAACAACATTTGCAGTAGCTCCAGCAGCGATTGATGCTGTAACTGTTTGAACAACTTCAGTACCACCATTTACTTTATAAGCTACTGGAAAATTTGAGATTGGAGCATTGGAAAAATTTCGCACAATTGCACTTACAACTACTGGTCTCTTACCCGGTTTTAGCGGTGCTGTGATCCTTTCCACACTTGCGTCAGCAGCTGTAAAAGGAAGAACGTTAATTGTATATTCTTCAATTTCAAAATCTTCTCTCGAAGTCGTTAAACCGTCTATTGTAGGTCCTAGATTTACATTGTAGAACTCATTCGGTGAGCGGAACATGTGAATAACACGCATTAATTTCTCGCCCGCAGTTGTTGCAGTTGGAATTGTTAGTCCACCTGTTTGATTAGAACTATTCCTAAAATTATGAGTACTTGTAGTGGATAAAATAGCTGGTGCACTTGCTGTATTTAAAGTATTAACCCAAAACGTACCTGCATAAAATTCATCTGTTAAATTTCCATCTCCATTTAAATCGATTACGATCATCGTGAAAACTCCGGGTACCGCCGCCAAGAAATTAGGTAACGGTCTCTCAACTTTTGAAATAGTAATTTGTGGTTGATAGGTAAAACCTGCATAAACTGGAATTTTAACATTTTTAAAATCGGAATATCCTGTTATGCCAGAATTATTAACAACATCGTTCCATCGTAATGAGGTTATTGCAAAACCATTTGTGTTAGTATTAGTTGGCAAAGCATTTTTATTAAAAACTACTTTTTCTAAAATGTTATTATTTACATTACCATCTATTTCGTCTATACCTGCTCTAATTGTATATGTTGCATCTACAACCGATAAATCCGCTGTTGTTAAAAAAGTAAAAGGAACTGCTGTAAGAGCGGCAATAGATGGAACTACACCTACGATTTTAGTTTGTCCATTAACTTGATAAAACACAGGCACATTCGTTCGTGCTGTAGACCCTAAATTATTTACACTAATTGTTATTGCATTTGTTGCGGTCTTTCTACCAAGAATTTCAGGTGTTATAATTGAAGTAATTTCTGTGTCGTTAACCGTTGGCCTAGCCACACAAGAGATATTTGCTACCCAACCTCTGTCAACAACTTCCGTATCTGATGTAAACCTAAAAGTAAGTTCTCCGCCTGTTGCAGTTGAAGTTAACGAGGGAGGTAACGAATTCCCATCATATACTCCTAATAAAGGAGAAGTGATTAAGGGCCCATTATAAATAAAAAGAAAATCATAAGTTGCTTCAGTAGCAAATTCAGTAAAATCAACTTTAACACTATTACCAGCAGTAGCGGGTCTAAAAGTTATTGTTTGATTAAGACCATTAGCATAATTACCAAATCTACTTCCACTGTCGGTAAATACTGCGCTACAGGTAATTACCGGCGTAGCACCTCCAATTAGAACATCAGTCCCAATATTTGAAACTGTCCTTGTTAAAGTATTATTTGTTGCATCTGCATCATTTAGTGGTACTATTTTACCAATTACAGTATATAAACCTCCAACTGAGAAATTTGCTGTTTGTGTAAAAGTATAAGTTACTTCAGTCAATGGTGCAATTGGTCCTGCGATCGTTTCTACAACTTCTGCTCCATCATTTATTTTGTAAGAAACAGGAACGTTACTTACTGCTACCGGAGAAAAATTATACACGCTAGCTCTGACAGTCTCAGCAGCAGTAAATCCAGTGTTAGTAAGTAAAGCTGTTATCGCTAAATCAGTAGAAACTGCTTCGAATATTTCGATATTATCTACAAAAATTGTATTGAATATAGGATTATTACCTGTAGTTGCATTATTGTCCATCACTCCTTCAAGTGTAACACTAAATTTAGTTCCAGCTACACCTGCTAAATCGTATGTTACTACAGTATTTCCTGAAGTTACAGCACCACCGTATACAGCGATATTTGTAGCACTTGTAACAGGAACTCCATTAACTAAAACTCTAAAAAAGTTTCTGTTAACGGCGGTACTGCTATTCCAAATTAAATTGAATTTTAAACGTACTGCCTTACCTGCTAAACTAGTAGCATCAACTTCACAGAATGATAGTCTCTTGATATAATTTGGATTATTTGTAAAAGCATTTGCAGTAGTGCTCGCTGCCCAAAGCGGCGAACCTGCCACTGATGAACCAGACATTTTTACTGCATCTAGAAGTGCAAGACTTTGTGATTCAAAACCAATGGTTCCAGTTGCACTTGCCCTAGACAACGTATAAGAAGATGGTTTTCTATCATTAAAATTTTCTAGTAATGGTAGATTTAATGCTGTAAGAACGGGACTAGCGATAGGCTCAACATTTATAGCTCTCGATCTTTCAGATACGGTTCCAGTAGTAATATCTATAGCACGAACAGTAAACCAATTGTTATCTCCAACAGTTAAATTTGTAAAGGTATAAGTTGGATCAGTTACAGTCGCAACCAAATCAAATTTAAATCCATTTAATTTTAAAACTTCATATTTTGCACCTGCAATTGCATCCCAATCCATTTTGTAAGCTGTTCCACCGCAAAGTGCTCTTGCAATTACTAAATTTTTGGGCTCGGTCATGATAGTAAAGTTTTCTTTTGAAACAGCAACTCTACTTCCTGCACTAATTCGAATTTTAGCATTAGGAACTACTCCTGCAGGCACTCTCCAGGAAAAATTTCTTGCTGCTGATGGTACATTTGCAGCTATAGTAGTGTAAGTACTGCCACCGTCATTAGAATATTCAATATTGAAAGTTCTAACTTCTCCTTCATAATCCCAGCGGATAAATTCTGTAGCATCAGGATTAAATTTCTCGCCACCGATAGGGTAAGTCAATATAAGTTCCGGCGCAACATAATCATAAACCACAGCAAACTCTTGAGAATTCATGGGAACCGCAGTTCCTGTAACAATGATTTTATAGGTTCCTGCAGTAGGTAGATCAAAAGTGATTTGTTCAATATTATTTAAATTATCTACACCCCTAGTTGCTGTTGCATTAGGAGAGCTTGGATTTAAAATCCAAGGAAGTGTTGTCACGCCACCTCTAACAATTTTAATATCCAAATCATTAACCGAGATTGCAGCTGCACCTGGCGTTGCGCCAATATCAGAATAAGCAAGCATCACTTTTAACGTAGTTAAACCAGCTGGGACAACAATATCTTTTTCAAAAGAAGCTCCATTACTAACTGAACCTGTGTAAAACATTTTATTGTCTAATACTTTAACTGCCCTCAAGCCATTTAAATTTCCGAAACCATATTTATAATCTGGTCCCGCATTTCCCACATCTTTTGCTGTATTGGAAACTAGCGCTTTCATTAGAGAAGCTAAAGGCCTAGCACCGAAAATATTTTTATATCTTTCATAAAGCAATGCTAGAGTACCTGAAGTGCCTGGAGTAGACATTGAAGTTCCGCTCATTGTTGTATATGAATTATTGTAATCCAATGAGTAAACACTTGAGCCCACCGCCGAAATCTGAGGAACTAGTCGTCCATCAAGTGTTGGCCCAAAACTGCTATATGTACTAATCACATCATTTGGATCATTAGCAGCTACATGCAATGCATTTTTCGATGCTTTGGTCGAGGTATTAAAACCTCCTACAATTGCAGTTTGAGAATTCCCATTTGAATATACATTTAGTAAATAAGGATATTTTACAGTAACATCATCATCACCTCTATCTCCAGCACCATAGCGCACTACATTATAACCAGTTGCTAGCGGCACACCATAGGAATTTGAAGTAATCTCCACTCCATCATTTGCAGCAGCAAAATCTCTTTCTACGTGAACTGGCAAACCATTTGACTGTATATTGAAATTCCAACCATACATCTGAACATCTGGAGCCATACCTTTGGCTCTTGGATCTAAAATACCGGCTCCACCAACGGTTCCGGAAACATGTGAACCATGTGAAGAAGGAGATTCGTATTCTCTATTAATCACTCTACCAGTGTGATCAATATGCTTTTCAAGATTTCCATCCCAAATACCCATTCTAACTCCTTTTCCAGTCAAATTATATCCTAGACCCGGAATAGCAGACCCTAAAACATTTGCTTTATGAGAGGTTACACCCGGAAGGTTTTCGCTCTCAACCGGCGGAGAAATTAATTCTATATTTTGTACCCAGTTAAATTTTGCAATTTCTTCAAGTTTTTCTATCGGAGCTTGCAAATACAATTGATAAAATGATTCCATATTCTTGAGATCTTTTACCCCTATTTGTGCAAGATCATTTGAAATAGTCGTTTTATCAACACCCTTAAAGTAACTAACCACAACTTTTACAGAATTACCGCTTTTTGCGTAATCTGGAATTGCTCCACTAACAATGGTTTGCTCCATTTTAAAATTTGGTTCAAATTCCACAAACGATCTCACATTTTTTGCTACACTACTTGAGTTATAAAACTTGGAGTTAACAGAAACGTAATAGGCATTGTTAGATAAATAGCTTAAAAGCGTTATACCCTGATTTTCTAATTCTTTCTGTTCGTTAACCGTTGGAATTTTCGAAAATTGTAAAAGCATATATCCCGTTTTGATACCACCTTTTTTGTTGGAAGTCGTTCGGAGGACTTCAGCTTGTTGTTTATAACTTGCGTTGGTTGCAACTTTATTTCCATTAATTAAAATAGAAAAATCATTTTGATTGGTTTTCTGCGACCAGCTTATGATCGAAAATAGAATCAAAATGAGAAAAAGTACTTTTTTCATCATTTTTTAATATTTAAGTTATTTGTTAATTAATATGGCAAAATTATATTAAAAAAAATACATTATGTAAATTTTTAATCGAAATAAATTATTAGATATTAAATTTTTTTTAGCACATATATTTTAAATTATTGTCTATTATGTAAAAATTTATGTCAATATCGTATTAATCTGTTATTTTTAAGTAAAATAAATTTATCGCTTTTTGTAGGTTTTATAGGCACTCACAGAGAAAATATGAATTAATACTTATAAGTTTTGTACTGGAAATTTTTTACAAAAAGAATTAATAACAAAAAGCCCCTCAGTAAAAATACTGAAGGGCTTTACAGAAATAAATAAACCAAATTTACTCAATCAACTCGAAACTAACTTTATTTTCTGTGTTGGAATTAGTGCCAACAAAAATTTCAAAACGACCTGGCTCAGCCGTAAATTTTAAATCTGAATTATAAAATTTTAAATCCTCCAAAGAAATTTCAAAATTTACTGTTTGCATCTGTCCTTTTTTAAGATCTATTTTTTGAAAACCTTTTAATTCTTTGACTGGTCTTGTTACTGATCCCACTAAATCTCTTATATACAGTTGAACAACTTCTTTACCATCATAATTCCCACTATTTGTAACATCAACAGAAACAGTTAATTTTTCACGGCTATTCATTTTATTCGTTGAAATTTTCAAATTTGAATAATCAAAAGAAGTATAACTTAGTCCAAAACCAAAAGGATATAATGGCTCATTTCGTTCATCGATATAATTAGATCTGAATTTCTCGAACTTTCCTTCCGTATTTGCAAGCGGTCTGCCCGTATTTTTGTGATTGTAATAAATAGGCACTTGACCAACACTTCTTGGAAACGTTGCAGTTAATTTACCAGAAGGATTTACTTTTCCAAATAAAACATCAGCGATAGCGGTTCCTGCCTCACTTCCTGCAAACCACGCATTCAAAATAACAGGGACACTCTCGTTTTCTTGAACTAAAACTAATGGACGTCCTGTAAATAAAACCAGTACTACCGGTTTTCCCGTTTTTAACAATGCTTGTAATAAATCTTTTTGAGCTTGTGGAATTTCTAAATTTGTTCTACTACTGCTTTCTCCAGACATTTCAGCTGACTCTCCCAAAGCGGCAACTATTACATCCGCCTGATAGGCTATTTTTAAAGCTTCCGCCAATAATTCTGCAGAGGTTCTGCTGTCACGATGCAATGTTTTACCAAACATGGTCGCTTTTTCTTCAAAAGCTGGATCATAATCAAGATTACTGCCTTTGGCGTAAAGCACATTAGAATTCTTACCTACAACCTCTTTGATACCTGCAATAAGTGATATGGATTTTTCCATGTTCGTAGCCACACTCCAAGTGCCAGCCATATTTTCTTTGGCATCAGCCAATGGCCCAATAACGGCAATTGTTCCCGATTTTTTCAAAGGAAGCAATTGATTATTGTTTTTTAATAAAACTAAAGACTGAGCTGATATTGCTCTAGCTTCAGCGCGGTTTTTAGCTGTAAAAATCTCAGTTGTAGCCCTTTTTTCATCGCAATATTTATACGGATCTTCAAACAAACCTAAATCATATTTAGCATTTAAAATTAAACGAGTTGCATTGTCAATTTGCGCTTTAGTTATCTTTCCCTCGTCAAGTGATTTTTTTAAAGTCGTCAAAAAACCTTCACCTACCATATCCATTTCGATTCCAGCGTTCATCGCAAGGGCTGATACAGTTTGTAAATCACCCATCCCATGATCAACCATTTCATTGATTCCAGTGTAATCAGTAACGGCAAATCCAGTAAATCCCCATTGCTGGCGAAGTACATCAGTCATTAACCATTTATTTCCAGTAGCCGGGATTCCGTCAACTTCATTAAAGGCGGCCATAATTGAGCCAACTCCAGCATCAATCGCAGCTTTGAAAGGAGGAAAATAGTCGTTATACATTCTTATACGGCTCATATCAACTGTATTGTAATCTCGTCCTGCTTCTGGCGCACCGTACAAAGCAAAATGTTTTACACAAGCTAAAATAGTATTGTTCTTAGCTAAGTCATTTTGTTGGTATCCGTTTACCATAGCTTTGGCGATTTGACTCCCTAAAAAGGGATCTTCACCAGAACCTTCAGAAACTCTTCCCCATCTTGGATCACGAGAGATATCAACCATGGGCGAAAAAGTCCAGTTGATGCCATCGGCGCTAGCTTCTTGTGCCGCAATTTGAGCCGTTCTTTCAATCAGTTTCATATCCCATGTACAAGATAGTCCAAGCGGAATAGGAAATGTAGTCTCATAACCGTGGATAACATCCATCCCAAAAAGCAATGGAATTTTCAGTCGGCTTTTTTCTACAGCAATTTTTTGTACCTCTCTTATTTTTTGAACTGATTTAATGTTGAATAAACCACCTACTTTGCCTTCTTCAATATTTTTTGCGACATTGGAGTTACTAGGAGCACCAGTTGTAATATCACCTGAAGTAGGTAAATTGAGTTGGCCGATTTTTTCTTCTATTGTCATTTTCGACAGTAAATCGGATACAAATTCTGTTCTTGGTTTAATGGCAATAGTCTTTTTCGAATTCTTTTTTTGGCTATAGCCAAAGAATGAAAAACCAATAAGCATGATAATAAGCTTAACTTTCATTTTTTTTCTTTTTTTGTTTGTTTGAACATCCAATCATAAATTTCTTGGTTGTCATATACTCTTGACCAACTATCGTGATTGGCATCATCAAAAATCGTTAAGGAAATAGTACTACTGCAGGTTTTTATTTTTTTATAAATGGCAATCGAATTGTCAACACTAACGACGTCGTCTAACAATCCGTGAAAAATTCGCGTGGGAATGGCTGCTATTTTACAGTTTTCAATCATTGGAATTCTATCTACAAATCCTGCAATAGGAACAAAAGCTGCAAAAGTTTCAGGATGAGCAAAAATAAGGTTCCAAGCGCCCCAAGCTCCCAAACTTAATCCTGTGAGATACATTCTATTACTATCAATGTTGTTCTCTTTTTGGATTTTTAAAATCAAATGATATAAAACTTCCTCATCCCAATACTGATTTTCAGGACATTGTGGCGCCAAGATAAATGCATCTATTTGATGATTTTTTAAATACTTGAAAGGACCGTGTATTTTTACTTTTTCAATATCAGTTCCTTTTTCACCAGAACCATGAAGAAAAATGATCAATGGTTTTTTTTCATTGGTTGTGATGGGAATGTGTAAAACATAAGCTAGCTCTTTCTGAGCTATAATTTCCGTTTTAATTTTTCCTACTACTTCACTTTGTGCGACAGAAATGAAGGAAAACAAAACCATTAGTATTACCGCTTCATATTTCATAGTTAGCTCAAATTTAAAAACCGTACT
Organism: Flavobacterium micromati; assembly: GCF_900129585.1. Classification (GTDB taxonomy): domain Bacteria; phylum Bacteroidota; class Bacteroidia; order Flavobacteriales; family Flavobacteriaceae; genus Flavobacterium; species Flavobacterium micromati. Next base: position 108,111 of record NZ_FQWF01000003.1, on the reverse strand, counting down.
GAGTAGATTTAAATCCTAGTGATTGCAAACCTGTTTTTACTTCTGGAGCTTGCATAAATAATTTCCATATTAACCCCGTGCGATGATTTTCGATCATGGGAGCAATAGTACCTTGATCAATTGCTAAATAACGTGTTGTAATCCAATTGTAATGCGGCGAAAAAGCATCATAAGGTCCGGCAATACCTATTAAGTCACTCTTTCTTTCATTATACAAGTACAATAAAAACTTCATACTTTCAACTGGTGTATATGGAAAGGAAGACAATGCCGCTGTGGGTGTAATAATTCCTGTGTCATTCAAAGGTTGGTGTGCGGTATATCCTGTGCTTCCGTCAACATTTCTAGTGTAACTTGCGGTAAGTCCCCAACATTTATCTGAATAACCTCTCCATTGCTTTGGATTAGCAATACAATATTGATTGATGATTTTTGAATGATTTTGTGTCAAAGTCCCATAATTTGCATACTTATCAGATAATCCTCTGGGATCCATTCCTAAGTACGAATATTGCGCCCAAAATAAAGGTCCTACATTTCCGGTTGCCCCGTTGTGATTGACAATAACTGGAATTCCGTATTGAGAACCTCCATTTACGATTGCACCACTACGAGCCCATCCTTGATTATATGCTGCAACGGGAACAGGATGCGTAGGAGAAGAAGCAGCAAGTACGTACGCAATTAAAACTTCGTCATAACCCTGTAGCTTAAAGTTCATATCCCAACCAAAATTAGGTGACCAATGCCAATACATAGCATTTTCACCTTTGGTGTACCAGCTCCACTCCACGCCTTTCCATAAATCATCGGCTAATGTTGCCAATGCTCTTTCGGCAGTGCTACCATTTTTGAAGTATTCTCTCACCGTCAATAAACCTTGACATAAAAATGCAGTTTCAACAATATCACCACCATTGTCTTTCTCGCTGAATGGGATTACTCTTCCGGTTCTGCCGTCAATCCAATGAGGCCAAGCTCCGTGGAATCTATCCGCGCTTTTTAAAAAATTTAGTGCAGTTGTCATTCGAGTCACTGCCTCAGCTCGTGGAATAAATCCACGTTCTATCCCTACAATAAGTGTCATCAATCCAAAACCCGATCCACCAGTTGCAATAATATTTGATTCAAAACTAGGTTGATCAACGAAATACCTTTCTCTAGCCAATTTTGAATTAGTCTCAGCATAATCCCAAAAATATTTGATAACATCTTTTTGTACCTGATCCATTACCTCCGTTTCTGTTAAAGGAACTATTTGGGGTGCGGGAGTGGTTGGTAGCGGAGTTCCTGTACCTCCACCCTCAGGAGATGGTGAGGACGAACAAGAAATAAAAAGAGCCATAAAAGCTAATCCACAATTGATGTACTTTTTCATTGTAAAAAAATATAAATGTTAGTATTTTTAAAACACCTAGTTCAAAGGAACTAGGTGTATAAAAAAATTATCGACCATCACTTTCTAACTTGAATAAAAAACGAACGTCACTGGGAGTAAGCGCAGATTTATAAATTCTAAATTCATCTAAAAAACCGGCATAACTTGTTGCCCAATCCTGCGGTGTTCCGTTATTTAGTGCTGGCGTAGTTTCAAATGGATGTGTACCAATAACTAATTTTCCATTGATTCCCGCCATTTGAAAATCACCATATCTTGGGGCGTTATTACTATTACTTAAGCTACCTGGATTATCTGCATAAAAAATAGTTGTCCCGTTAACTCCAGCTGCAGGCGCGTAAGGAAATGATCCTAAATTAGGCGCTAATTCTCCATTTATGTACGCTGAAAAAGTGCTTTTAGATGCGTCATAAGAAAAAACAACATGCATCCATTTATTGATGTTGTTATCAATATTAATTATGGGTCCCCAACTCCTCCAGGCTACTCCAGCTCTACCATTTTCTAAATTAATTTTCAAGCGAATTCGGTTGGGAAACGCTGCGTCTGGATTTTCCATAAAGACATTTAACGCGCCCCAAAACTCTGTAGGTCGCACAATACTGAATATTCCTTGAGCACCTTTCCCTTGACCAGCCACTGCTGGATCAACCGTATTGGCCGTATTCATCCAAAAAGAAAAAGTAAAACTATTTAGTCCAGTAATTGCCGTGCTAGCATTTCCTGTAAAGTATCGTTCTTGAGTACTAGATCCATTATAGGCATTCCCTTTTGCTCCAGTTGCGTAAGCAATGTTAGTACCTAAAATATTACTAATCGCACCTTTGGTGTCTGTTAAATTATTTTCGAAACTCATTTTAGAGACTAAATCAGCTGAAGCGATATCATCTGAATTTGAATAACCACCAATTGCTTCAAAGGCAATTGGCGCATTTACTTTATCAATATTATCCTCGTTACAACTCACAAAAAATTGTGAAAGTAAAACACAAGTGAATATCAAATTATATTTGTTTGTTTTCATTTTGTATAATTTTTAAAATTAATAACCTGGGTTTTGTGACGATAATCCAGCCGTTTCATTGAGGAAAAGTTGAGGCAATGGAAATACTTCATGCTTCCCTGCAACAAATGTTTTTCCATGAATGGCAAATGCAGCTACTGCTTGACCGGTTCTCACGACATCGAAGAAACGATCGTGTTCAAAGGCTAGTTCAACCCGTCTCTCTTTCCAAATTGCGATTCTAACATCAGCTTGTGAAACGGCTGTCGTATTGCCCAATCCAGCTCTTAATCTGATTTGGTTTAGCAAAGGGATTGCACCCGAAGTTTGATTTAACTCATTTAATGCTTCTGCTTTCATCAATAAAACTTCAGCAAATCGCAAGTATTTAATATTCGTATCGGATTGCTCAGCATCAGGAATTGCAGAAGAGTAGGCTTTGTAATTATATCTTGGATTTTCTACTGTTGTTGGTACAACTCGTCCATCATACAAAGTAGTTCCCGCAAAAATAATGGTTGCATTTCTTCTTAAATCGCCTACTTCGTAAGCATTCAATAAACTTAGAGAAGGCGTATTGAAACCCCAACCCCAGCCACCAGCACCACGTGCTCCTTGGCTCACAGAATAATTTTGAATTCCTCTAATAGGTATAGATCCAACACCTTGAATTTCAAAAATCGATTCAGCGTCATTTTCACCAGCAACTCGAAACATTGATGCATAATCAGGAACGATAGCATAACCAGTAACGAGATTACAGTTGTCTACAACTTTTTGCCAATTTTTCTGGTATAGATTTACTTTTGCTAGTAAAGCATAAGCAGCTCCTCGTGAAGCTCTGCCCCTTTCACTACTTGGGTACTGTGATTTATCGAACAATACTTCAATAGCATCGCTTAAATCTTTTTCGATAAAAGCATAAACCTCTTCCTTAGATTTACGTGTTAACTGCATCGTTCTATCTTCCTGGGATGAAGGATTAGGTAAGCGATCGATAATAGGCACTCCACCATACGTTTTTACTAATGTAAAATACATAAATGCTCGCAAGAACTTTGCTTCTCCCATCAATCGAGCTCGTAAAGTCGCATCGGCTTTTTCTAGCTGAGGAATAATATTAAGTGCTTGATTACACCTATTAATTCCTTCATAATTAGCCGAGAATATTTCAGTAATAGATAGAGACGAAGGATTGTATGTCAATGCATCCATAACATCTTTATCAGTTCCTGTATCTCCCGGAGACGAACCCTTATCGGCATCATCAGAGGCGATACTTGAAACTCCGTTCCAGGAGAATGATGACATGTTGAAATCTAAGAACTTACTATATATTGCAGTAACAAAGGTTGCTGCACCAGCATCATTATTAAATAATTCGATATCTTTTGTCGAAATGGATTCAGTTTGATCCACATCTAAAAATTCATCTGAACATCCTGATAATAAATGCATGGATAGTATAAAAATTGGTAAAAATATCTTTTTCATTTTTTTAAAATTTTAAATTAGCTCCTACAACTATTGATCGTAATGCAGGATATGCATTCAATTCAATTCCTTGTGACCCGTAAGGATTACCATCGCCATTTAGCTCTGGCGAGAACCCTGAAAATCGCTGCGTAATAAACGGATTTATCGCATTTACGTAAATTCTACATGCATTTATAAACATTCCTTGTAAAGGAATTTTGTAACCCAATGAAATGTTGTTGATTCTAAAAAAGTCACCTGATTCTAAATAAAAAGTCGATGCCACGGGTACTTGGTTAAAAGGAGCAGGATTTGGAGCCGTTATATTGTTAGCCGTCCAAAAATTAGTTGCTAATGAATCTTCAACATTTTCTCCAGCAAAACGTTGTGCTTTTTTACCGTTGTATACTTTAGCACCAGCAGTGCCATATCCATCAACAGAAAAATCGAAGTTTTTATAATTTAATCCTAATGTGACTCCGTAATTTGACGTTGGTAAAATAGAGCCAACAAACTTTTTATCTGTGACTGCATTCAATGCATCCTGAGTAACTGGATTTCCAGCCGCGTTTAAATAAAGTTTAGCACCAGTGGCAGGATCAAAACCTGCATATTCATACATGAAAAAACTACCTAAAGGCTGACCCACCGCGCTGTTATCTAAAATTTTTGTGAACTGACCATTTCCTAAATCTCCTCCTATTACTGGCGCAAGGATGGCATTGCTTAGTCCTGTGAGTTCATTTTTATTACTTGAAAAATTTCCTCCAACCCAGTAACTTAAATTTTCAGATATTCTATCATCCCATCTTAGAGCGATTTCGTAACCTCTATTAGACACTTCACCCACATGTGCCGGAGATGCGTTACTGATGCCAGAGGTTATCAAAGGCCTAGTGTTTAAAATTACATTATTTGTTGTTTTGTCATAAACATCAAAAGATCCCTTTAATCTACTATCCAATAATTCAAAATCTAAACCTACAGAAGCTTCTTCTGTAACTTCCCATGATAAACTAGGGTCAATTTGTGAATTTATGGTAGTTCCATCAAATAAGATTGAACCTCCTAAATAAGAAGTAAGTCCTGCAATGCTATACGCTTGATTGTTTAATGGAACGTTTTGATTGCCTAATTTCCCCCAGCTTCCTCTTAACTTAAGTAAATTGAGCGCTTTTACATTAGCCATGAAATTCTCCTTTGTCACAATCCAGCCTAAGCCTAAGGCCGGGAACGTTCCCCATCGAAAATCTTTTCCAAAATTAGAAGATCCATCTCGTCTTAACGTTCCCGTTACTAAATATCTATCCATTAATTTATATTGGAAGCGTCCAAAATAAGAAAGCAGCCTATTTTCATTAGACACTACATCATTGTAATTTAAAACTGTTGCTCCGTAATCAACGCCAGCTAGCGACCAATAATTTGAATTTTCATTGACATTTCTTCTCACTATTCGTAAGTCTTCACGCGGACCTCTTATTGAGGTTTCGGTACCAGCAGTAACTTCAATATCATGTATGTTTGCAAAAACCTTATTGTAAGTCAAATAATTAGATAAGTTCCAGTTAAAATATTGCGATCTACCTTTAGTAAGGACATTTATGTTTCTTTCGACTGGGTATATGATCGAACTTAAGCGACCTGGATTGTTATTGGTCTCCCAAATTCTTCTACTATCCTCGAAATTATAATTTTTCCATGAATAATATTCGCCATTAAACTGCGAGGTGAATTTTAAAGAATCTAATATATCATAATCTAGTTTTAAGCCACCTTGTAACGTAATACTGCGCTGTTGTTCATCAAAGTAATCCAATTGAGCAACTGGATTCCCAACGTTGTTAAATGAAGATCCTGCAACGCCTGCAAATCCGTTAGCACCTACGAGTGAAATTCCATATTCCCCGTTTGGGAAACGCACCGGAATAATAGGTGACTGTTTGTAAGCATTTGTGAACGCATCTAATGGTTTAGGTGTTGAATTAGAAGAACCAAAACTTAGATTTTGGCTTACTGTCAATTTCTTAGATATCTTAAATTCGTTATTCGTTCTAAAAGTTGTTCGACTGAAATCTAGACCGTTAAGCACTGCCTTTTCCTCGTAATTACCTGCACTAAAAAAGTATTTCACATTTTCTGAAGATCCTGATACCGATATGTTGTTTTGCGCATACGTTCCAGTTCTAGTAATAGCATCAAACCAATCAGTATTCACCGGTTGATCTTGTGAAAAAGTAGTGGTTTGCAAAGCAGCATTAGAATAATGAGAATATTTGTTACTTCCAGCCATTTTTACAGCTTTTAAAGGCGCTCTAAAACCGGCAAATGTTTCCACTTCGACTGAAATTTTATTACCTCCTCCTTGTTTGGTTGTAATAATAACAACTCCGTTAGCTGCTCTAGTTCCATAAATGGCTAGAGAGGATGCATCCTTCAATATTTCATAAGCGGTAATATCGTTTGTGTTGATATTATTGATATTGTCAGTGGGCATTCCATCCACAATAAAAAGTGGCGTTCTGCCTCCTAATGCGGTACCTAAACCTCTAATAATTATTGATGGCGCAGCTCCTGGTAAATCAGACGAAATAACTTGGACACCAGCAGCTTTACCTTGAATGGCTTGTGATGCGTTTAAAACTTTCATTTTAGACACTTCCTCAGCTCTAAGCGAAGTTATAGCTGATGTGTTGTCAATTTTTTTTCTGCTACCGTAACCTATTATGACTACCTCCTTTAATGAAGTATCTTGTGATTCCTGCAGCGTTACAGTCATTAAACCTGCCGTTGCAGCAATTGATACTGGATCAAATCCCAGCATGCTAATCTTTAACATCTCGCCTACTTTCGCGTTAATATTAAAATTACCATCAAAATCAGTATCGGCTGAGGTATTAGAACCTGCTGCAATTATGATCGCTGCAGGAACAGGAATGCCTTCTTTATCCAGTACTTTTCCCTTAATTATTTGACCAGACATGTACGCTGGCAATAAGATAAGTGCTAAAAAGCTAAAAATAAAATTTCTCATATTATTAATAATGTGTTAAAGTTGTTGAAGCTAAATTAGATAAATACAACGTTGTAGTAAGTTAATACACTGTACTACAAAAACACATCAAAAAACAACAATTGTTATATAATTAGCTGTTTTACTGGATATAACAAATACAAAAATGTAACCAATCATTGCTCTATGATGTAGTAATGATGTGTTAGAATATTGTAATAAAAGGGAGGAAATTATAAACTATCAACAATAAAAACTTATTTTTTATATCGATAATAAAAATTTAGACAGACTTTCGTCTTGATTAAGACTCAACTTTTTCCTTAAGCGATATCGATGTAATTCGACGCCACGATATGATATATTGATCATCGGAGCGATTTCTTTTGAAGAAAGATTCATTTTAAGATAGATACAAAGCTTAATATCTTTTGCAGTTAAAGCTGGATATTTTTTAGATAAATCTTTAATGAAATCATTATGAATTAAGTTTAGATTGCTCTCAAATGTTTCCCATTCATGTTTATTTACAGCATTAATTTTGATTACCTTTTTAATTTCACTTTTAAGTTTATTCAAATCCACATTTGAATCTAAAATTCCTTGAATGCTTTCAATCATTTCACTTTGCTTTGCTATGGAGAGCGATTTTCCTGCAACTTCTGAAGATTTAGATTGCAACTCTAGCTCTAATATATGTTTTTCATATTCTTGAGTGATTAAATCATTTTCAGCTTTTAATTCTATTTCAAGAATCTCTTTTTGATGTTTTAGCTCTTCATCGCGCAATTTTAATTTTTGAATGTAACGTATTTTATTCCATTTATAATACAAATAAAGTACCGTGCCAATAGCAACAAAATATAATAATATCATCCAGAACGAAAAGTACCATGGCTTTGCAATAATAAACTGAAATGTTGACAGTTCATTATATTTTAGTCCATCATGACCTAAAATCCTTAGTTCATTAGTCCCACTATTCATATTATTTAAAACAATTAAGCCATTATCAATAGAGATTAATTCTTTACCGCTATTTATTGTGTAGAATAATGTTGGTCGAGCTGCACCAAAAACACCTGAAAGTACATGAACTCGAAGTTCTGAATTATATGGAATTTTAGAATTTTCGTCAATTAATTTATTATTTGCAAACGCTTCAATACTTATATTAGTTTTGCTTTCCTGCTTGTAATCTAATTGTAGCGAAATAAAACCATCATCCAAATTGAGCAGATAATTATTTTCGTTTTTAAAAATTTTTAAATTGTCGTTGATTATTTTTCCTCTATAATATTTCTGCTGAATAACTTTTCGAATAAATTCATTCCCTTTTGCATAAATGGTGTATAAAAGTCCGCCTTCCAATATTAAAAAATGATTCTCATCTATTGAAACGATATTTGAAACCTCTTTAAAATTAGAATTAAACAATGCATTTTTTTCTAATTGATTGCTAATTGAGTTGTAGGTATACCAAGTTTTATTAATTAAAAAAAGAATTTCATTTCTAAATTCAAAAAGTTTAACTCCAAAATCGTTACTGATTTTGCTTTGCTGGGTGACATTTTTAACAGTCGTTGTTTGATATAAGTCGTTGTATAATATTCGGTATAATCCCCTGTTACTATCAGCGGCCCAAATTTCATTTTTTCTATTTTGAGCTACAAATTTGATTGGTTTTATAATGCCTGTAACATTTATATTACGAGTTAAATTATTTGGATCGTTGTAAATTACAATGCCACTATATGATGCTTGTAAATAAGAATTGTCAACTGTGCTTTTCGCAATATTCCATCCGCCATTTATAGTATTTAATTTAGAAACTACTCCATTGTCATATAGAAATGTGCCATCATTATGGCCAATTAAATATTTATTATTTATTTTACTAATATTCCACGCTTGTCCCTGGGTACCAGAAATTAAAGAGAATTCTTTGCCTTCATATTTAAAAATACCGTGATTTGACGCCATTAAATAGCCTTTTGAAGTATTAGCTACAGAATAAACAGATCCTAAAACGCCAGAGTTATCATAGAAGATAGAAATAGGAGAATTTACCTCAACATGAGCAATTCCGTTATCCAACCCTAACCATAAATCATTTTCTTTATCTTGCCCAATACTCAATATTGAATTGTTCATCAATACATTATCGCGATTGATATTTTTGAAGGAATTAGTATTTAAATCAAAGATAAAAACTCCTTTGTTTGCCGTTCCAATTATTAATTTATTGTTTTTTATAAATTTTGCGACATTGATATTAGACTCTTTTAAAATAGAATTCAAGGAACTATTCCACGCCGATAACTTGCCTTTTTCTTCAACATAAACGCCATTTTTTTGCGTAAAAAAATAAGTTTTATTTTTAAATTTTTCAATTGCATGAATCACATTATTTTCAAGAACAGACCAGTTTTCAATCTTTTCAAACCTGCCATTCTTCATTTTATAGATCCCGTCACTTACAGAAGCTACTAAAAGTTCATTGTCAATAGGAAAACAATAGGAGACCAAAAAATCAAACTTTAATTTTTTAATGCTGGTCCCGTTATAGATAAAAAGGTTATTAAAGGACTGAAAATAAATTTTATCGCCGAATTTAAATATCTTCCAAATTTCTTCATTGTCACTATCATCAAAAACATTGGTCTTATCAGAAATGGAAGTGTAAACCATCTTTCCATTTTTACGAGTCCAATATCCAAATTCTTTATAAGAACCTGTATAAATACGGTCACTGTCGACCATTACAGAGCGAATTATAGTTTTGTTTGGTAAACTGTATTTCTCCCATTTTACGCCATCATAGCGTAAAAAATAATAGTTATTGGCAAAATACATCGCCTTATCATTTCCTTGAGCCACACTCCATATCTGATTGTCACCATTATAATCTGATTTACTATAATTTTCGACAAATGGAAGCAACTCCTGGGAATGGATTTGAAATGATAATAAAAACAGGATTAATAATAATTTAGCTTTCAAAATGTGGCGTTTTAAATCCAAATATAATTAGTTTTCTTCAATTTTAAGCACAAAAAAAGCCTCTAAGTGAGGCTTTAAAAATTTACACTGCGTTATTTCATTAGTAACTCAAAGACTTGATTTGCAATTTCAATTTCTTCATTAGTTGGAATTACAAGAATTTTAGTTTTGGAATCAATTGTATTGATCTCTCTAATTTCTTTTGAACGCAATTCATTCTTAGCTTCATCTAATTCAATTCCAAAATAACTCATATCTGTACAAACCAATTTCCGAATATAAGATGAATTTTCACCTATACCTGCGGTAAAAATAATAGCGTCTAATCCGTCAAGAACGGCAACATAAGAACCAATGTATTTTTTTATGCGATACGCATTCATGGCTAATGCTAGTTGGCAATCTACATTTCCATTTTCAGCATTGGCCTCGATGTCTCTCAAATCGCTGTACCCAGTTAGTCCAAGCATTCCACTTTGTTTTTGCAACATCGTATTAACAGCTTCTAAAGAATAACCCAAAGTATTTACTAAGTAAAAAATTATAGATTGATCTACGTCTCCACTTCGCGTTCCCATGATCAATCCGTTCATAGGACCAAATCCCAAAGTGTGATCTACACTTTTCCCATTTTTTATTGCAGTCATACTGCAACCATTTCCTAGATGAATGGTTATGATTTTTGAATCCTTACTAAAAGAATTTTGAGTTAAATAATGAATTGCATTTTCTGAAACGTATTTATGACTTGTACCATGAAAACCGTATAAACGAATCTTATTTTCTGTCAAAAGGTAATTTGGCAAAGCATATTTATGAGCAATGACGGGAATTGTTTGGTGAAAAGCGGTATCAAAAACAGCTACTTGTTTTGCCTGATTAAAGATAGTTGAGGCAACAATTATTCCCTCTAAATTAGCTGGATTGTGTAAAGGAGCTAACTCAAATAGTTGTTTGATTTTTACTTTAACTTCCTCTGTAATTATGACCGTCTTCGAAAAAGAACCTCCACCATGAACCACGCGATGTCCAACAGCTTCAATTTCATCAGTGCTTTTTATGACTCCAATTTCTTCATCCATTAGCAAACTTGCAATTTTCTCTAAACCAACTTTGTGATCTCGAATCGTTAGTGCTTCCTCTACTTTTGTTGTTTGTGTGACATAGGTTAAATTCGAAATTTCTAAACCTATTCGATCAATCATACCCGAACAAAGAACAATGTTAGCAGGCATATCAATTAATTGGTATTTTATAGACGAACTTCCTGAGTTAATTACTATTACTTTCATTTTTATTTTTTTTACTGCTAAGGCTCTACAATTTCTTATTTCTTTGCCGCTAAGGCACTAAAGTTTCTTTTAAATAATTTTGACCTTTTCGCAAAGTCTATTTTGCCACTAGGGCGCTAAGGCACGAAGCTTTTTTTAATAATTTTGACCTTTTTGCAAAGTCTATTTTGCCACTAAGACGCTAAGGCACAAAGTTTTTTTTAATAATTTTGATCTTTTTGCAAAGTCTATTTTGCCACTAAGGCGCTAAGGCACGAAGCTTTTTTTAATAATTTTAGCCTTTTTGCAAAGTCTATTTTGCCACTGACGCTAAGGCATAAAGCCTTTTTTAATAATATTTGAATATGTATAAAGTTTTTTCATTGCCACCAATATGCGAAGGCATCCAGTTTATTGTTAGATACTCGATAAAATTCTTAGTGACTTTGCGCCTTAGTGGCATGATCTACTTCTTCATATTAAAGAGCTACAATCCTTGCGCTTGAATCGCTGTAATGACAACCGTATTTATAATATCATCTACAGTGCAACCGCGACTCAAATCGTTCACAGGTTTGTTTAAACCTTGTAACATAGGACCTATTGCTAATGCACCCGTTTCTCTTTGAACTGCTTTATATGTATTATTTCCTGTATTTAAATCCGGGAAAATTAAAACGCTAGCTTGACCGGCAACTTCAGAATTTGGCATTTTACTTTTTCCAATAGCCATATCAACTGCTGCATCATATTGAATGGGGCCTTCAATTTTCAAATCAGGGCGTTTTTTTCTAACTATTTCGGTGGCTGCTCGTACTTTGTCTACTTCGTCCCCTTTCCCAGATGAACCGGAAGAATAAGAAAGCATTGCAATTTTGGGTTCGATACCAAAAGCCAAACTAGATTCAGCTGATGAAATCGCTATTTCAGCCAGTTGCTCGGCTGTAGGATTCGGATTTATGGCGCAATCTCCAAAAACTGAAACTCGATCTTCTAAACACATAAAGAATATTGATGAAACTATACATGTATCTGGTTTGGTTTTTATGAATTGTAAAGCTGGTAAAATTGTATGCTGGGTAGTATGTGCAGCTCCTGAAACCATTCCATCAGCATCGCCTTTATAAACCATCATTGTACCAAAATAGGATACGTCCTCCATTAAATCTTTGGCCATAGCCATAGAGACATTCTTGTTCTTTCTAAGTTCATAATACGTATTTACATAATCTTCGTATTTCTCAGACTCAATAGGATTTATTATCTTCACTTTCGAAAAATCAAATAGAAGTCCTAACTCAATTACTTTATTTTCAATTTGTTTTTTATTGCCAATAATAGAAATTTCTACCACATCCATTGCTTGTAAACGCGATGCGGCAATGATTATTCTTTCGTCACTTCCTTCAGGTAAAACGATATGTTTTCGGTGTTGCTTTGCCCTCTTGACTAAATTATATTGAAACATTTTAGGTGTCATTCCATCGCCTTCAAACGAGAGTAATTTTTTAGATAAATCATCTACGTCAACATATTTTTCAAAGGTTGTAATAGACGCTTCAATTTTAAGTTTATTATCGGCGTATATTTTCGACTTTATATTACCCAGTCGATTTGTTATGCCATAAGTTCCACCTTCTACAGTGATAATTGGTACTATTGTGTTTAGTCCCTCTATAAGTTTTATGATACTATCTTCCGGAATAATATTACCAGTTAAAACAATACCGGAAATACTAGGATAATTAGCTGATTCATTAGCTTGCAACGCTCCCAAAATAATATCAGCTCTATCTCCAGGGGTAATTACTAAAGCATTTTCTTTTAGATGTAGTAAATAGTTGCGCAATTGCATCGCGCCAACACTGAAATTTCCCACTTCGTTATTCAAAAATTCTTCGCCAAAGAGAACTTTGGCTTCTAATACGTCCACAATTTCTCTTATTGTGGGATTATTTAAGCTCGAAATAAGCGGAATAGCATTGACTAAAACGACAGCTGGTAGGCTTGACTTTAGCCCCTCAGTTACTACTTTAATATTTTGTAGTTGAACTTTATTGGCAATTACAGCTAGAACTTCAACATCTTTTACTTTAAATGAATCATACGCTAGATAAAGGCTATCTGTCAACTCTTCTAATGTTTTACCAACGCCTGAGCCAACTATAACTGTTGGAATTCCCAAGTTTTTAGCAATCAAAACATTCATATCTAATTCTATGACGGTGCCTTCGCCGCTAAAACTGGTTCCTTCTACTAGAACAAAATCAAATTTTTCTTCCAGTCGTTTGTATTTTTCAATAATAAGGTCTAAAACCTCCCCTATTTTTCCTTTATTTTTTTTCTTGATCAGTTTGCTTTTAGTAATTGCAAAAGCATCTTCGACAGCAATGTCTAAGCCAAAATGAGAAATTACAGTTTCAATATGGTTGTCTATTTTACCATCTTTGAAATCCTCAATTATAGGTCTAAAATAACCCACTTTTGCGGTTTTCCCAATAAGCATGCTCATTAAACCAAGCGTTATTATAGATTTACCACTATTGTGCTCGCTTGTAGCTATGTAAATTGCCTTATTCATTTTAATTATTTTAAAATTCTTACTGTTTTTCTAAACTTTTACTTTTGCAGCACTTTTTAAATTAAAACCATTTTCTTTTTTTGAAATAAAAAATCATTGCTATTCCAATTAAAACCATAATTCCAATAATAGTATAATAACCATTGCGATACTGCAACTCTGGCATAAATTCAAAATTCATTCCGTAAACACCAACTATAAAAGTCAACGGAATAAATATAGCAGAAACAATGGTCAAGGTTTTCATTATTTCGTTCATCTTTTGTGTTTGTGCCGAAAAAAAGAAATTAGAAGCGCTTTCTAAGGAACCTAAATCCGACTCAATTTGTTCTAAGAGTTCTAAACTTTTTTGATGCAAACGAGAAAAGAAACTGAAACTGTCAATTTCTATAGCATTAAATAAATTGTCATCTTTCATACTCTTAATACCGTATAGAGAATCTCGAAGTGGAATAATGGAACGTTTTAAAAAGTTGAAATTGTCCCTGTGTTTTTCTATCCGTTCTAAAGTTTTTGGGTCAGCGCTGACTTTTGAAAGATTGATTAATTCTTCTACTTTATCCTCTTCGTTCTCTATGGTAATATAGAAATTTTCCATAATTGCATCGAGTAATATGTAGAGTAGATAATCAGCTTTTTTCGTTCGCACTAATCCAGAATGTGTGCGAATACGTTCTCGAATATGCGTAAAAAAGTCTGAACGTTTCTCTTGGAAAGAAATTAAAACACCATCTTTTATAAGGAAACTTATTTGCTCTACGCTTATGTTATCAGAGTCACTAACTGGTAAAAGTGACTTTATATTAAAAAAAAGTACATTAGACAACTCCTCTAATTTAGTGCGTTTAGTAGTATTAAGTATATCAGCAATCATGAAATTATCTATTTCAAAAAATTTGCCCACCGATTGAATTAACTCAATATTATTTAAGCCATGAATGTTAAGCCAATTTATTTTTTCATGATTAATGAATTTTGGTAATTCTAAAACCTTAAAATCATGATATTCCTTTAAACTTAAGTTATCATAAACAAATAATTGCATTTCGGATTCCAGTTGTTTGTGAATTCCCGTATATTCAAAATGATAAGGCTGTAGCTTTTTACCTTTCTTATATTTTATTTTTCTCATGCAAAATTTTTATCTTTTAATGTAACAAATACTTTTTCAAGCGCATTATTTGCCTTCCTTTTTGCGATTTTGCGAATAAATACTGTCAGTTTTCAATGTGGATTCAAAATTATGAAGAAAAATGAATTCACACTATGAGAAAAGTCATAAAATTAATTTAAAAGAGTTATAAGCAACAATTACCAATTCTCCAAATTTAAGTATTCGAAGCAATTAAATTCAAATTATATTTGTAGTTTTTGTAACAAATGGGTATAAATTAAAGACTAATGTTTGTAACAATTAAAAAAAATAGGAACCAATTTAATTATACTTAAATGATCAAAAAAACAATAACTATTCTAATGATGTCTGTCTTTGTATTTTCAGCGCAGGATACATTTGCACAAAGCAGGAAAAAGAAAAAAGCTGATAAAAATGCAACAGTTAAGGTAGAGCCAAAAGCTGCTGACGCAAAAAAAGAACCTAAACCGTATAACAAAGTTATTGATACCTCAGCGGTAACACAGGTGGGTCTAATTACGGTTCATAAATTAAACAATAAATACCTTTTTGAAATTCCAGATTCTATTTTGGGAAGTGAAATAATGACAATCACGCGCTACTCTAAAACTCCTGCTGGAGGCGGAATTTTTGGTGGTGAAGAAATTAATAGACAAGTGGTTCGATGGGAAAAAGGATTAAATGATAATGTATTACTGCGTTCAGTGACTTATGTTATTATGTCTCCTGACGAAAATAAACCATTAGCGCAAGCGGTTAAAAACTCGACTTCAGATCCAATTATCGGGAATTATGATGTTCTGGCTTATAAAAAAGATGGATCTGGAAAAATTACAGGTTATGTACTAGACCTATCCACAACATTTGATGCTGATGTTCAAACTTTTTCTTTGGATCCAATAAAAAAACAGTTACTAAACATTCTAACATTTCAAAAAGACAAATCTTTTATTTCAAAAGTGAGTAGTTTTCCAATAAACACGGAAATTAGAAGTGTAAAAACTTTTACAACTACGCCACCAAAAATCAATCTGACGCCAACACCAAAAATTGGTGTTGATTTACCATCTGCTTTAGATGCTGGTGTAATTACCGTAGAGATGAATACTTCAATGATTTTATTGCCAAAAACTCCTATGCGCAAAAGAGAATTTGATGCGCGTGTAGGTTATTTTGCAAATCAATATGGCGTTTTTGAAGAAGAATCTCAGAAATCAGAAACTAAGGTTTTTGCAGTAAGATGGCGTTTAGAACCCAAAACTCCTGAGGATGCGCAAAAACAAAAAATAGGAGAATTGATAGAACCTTTAAAACCAATTGTATATTATATTGATCCAGCAACACCTGACAAATGGAAAAAATATATCAAACAAGGAATTGATGACTGGCAAGTTGCATTCGAAGCTGCTGGATGGAAAAATGCTATTCGTGGAGAATATTGGCCAGAAAATGATCCTACGATGAGCCTTGAAGATGCTCGTTTTTCTGTATTAAGATATTTTGCTGCTGAAATTCAAAACGCTTACGGACCTAATGTTCATGATCCAAGAAGCGGTGAGATTTTAGAAAGTCACATAGGTTGGTATCACAATATCATGAGTCTTTTAAGAAATTGGTACTTAATTCAAACAGCTGCTGTTGATCCAGCTGCAAGAGCAAAGAAATTTGATGATAAATTAATGGGTGAGCTAATTCGGTTTGTTTCTTCTCACGAAGTAGGACACACTCTAGGATTGCGGCACAATATGGGAGCTAGCTCAGCAACTCCTGTTGAAAAATTGAGAGACAAAGAATTTCAGGCTAAAAATGGCCATACGTCGTCTATCATGGATTATGCGCGTTTTAATTACGTTGCGCAACCAGAAGATGGTGTAACTGATTTATTTCCAAAAATTGGTGATTATGACAAATGGGCTATCAAGTGGGGTTACTCCTACTTTCAAGATGCTAATACCGAAAAGGACGAAAAGGCAATCTTAAATGAGATGACTAAAGAAGCGTACAAGAATAACCGCTTATGGTTTGGAACAGAAACAAGTCCTTATGATCCAAGGTATCAAACAGAGGATATTGGAGATAATGCAATGAGAGCCTCAGAATATGGAATCAAAAACTTAAAAAGAATACTTCCAAATTTATTAGAGTGGTCTAGCGAAAAAGGAGAAAGCTATAGCGAACTTGACGAACTGTATAGCGCCCTCACTGGACAATTTAGACGATATATGGGACATGTAACTAAGAACGTAGGTGGGATTTATGATTCTCCAAAAACGTACGATATGATTGGAAATCAGTTCACTGTTGTTCCAAAAAGCATTCAAAAAGATGCCGTATTATTTTTAAATACACAATTATTCAAAACACCAGTATGGTTATTAGATCAAAATGTTCTTTCAAAAATAAATCCTGAAAATGGTGTGGAAGCAATCAAAGCAATGCAGGATGCTACACTAACTAGTTTAATGGCTGGCGATCGAATGGTTCGGCTTTTAGAAGCATCAGCAGTGAGTAAGGACAATTATTCAGTAGATGAATTAATTAGCGACTTGAACAAGGGAATTTTCTCTGAATTAAAAAGCAACGCTGCAATAGACATGTATCGTAGAAATTTACAAAAATTATATGTAGATAAAATGATTGAATTACTTAAACCAGGTTCAACAACCGTTAGAGCGGTTCCTGTGGGCGTTACTTATGGTTTTACTACTAGAAAAGTAAATCTTGCTCAAACAGATTTACCGTCTATTGCAAGAGGTCAGCTTATCAATTTAAGAAATGAATTAAAATTATCAACTTCTAAGATCACTGATCGAATGAGTAAATACCACGTACTCGATTTAATTTCAAGAATTACCGAAGGTTTAGATCCGAAGTAGCAAAACAAAAAGGGAAAATGCGTAAAAACATTTTCCCTTTTTTTATAATGCACTTATCAAGAAAACGCTTATAAAATTTTACCGCAGATTTACAGATTTTAATAAAGAAAAAATCTGCGAATCTGCGGTATTATTTTGTTATAATTCTAATTACAAGATTAATTTTGGCGAAAGCCCAGTATCAGGAAGGCAACTTTACTTTACCAAGTGACAAGTGACTTGTCTAACGAAGCTTTACAGATTAAAACTTTAGAATAATTTGCAAATCTATTATAGGTTTCTTTGTAATAAATGACAAGGTCATCATTGGTAAAAGCATAAATTAGGTCTTTTGATAACACTTTTCTCGTTTCGTTAAATGCTGTATTATCATATTATTTGATAATCTGCGAAACTTTTATAAATAGATACAACAATAAATATGAGCCTTTAACCCTAAGTCTAGTTTAGAACAGAAGTGAAATGTATTATATAAAAAAAACCGAGCTATTTCTAGCTCGGTTTTTGATTTCATTTCTAAAAGGTAATTATTCTTTAGCAGATGATTTAACAGCTAAGGTGTAAATTACTAAACCAAATCCAATTTTGTTGATAGCATCTCCAATGTTGTAAACTACATCAATGTTTCCTGCAGGAATAAAACTGCTGTACCATCCTGTTGTTCCCATCATGTATCCTAATGGATAAATCGCCCATCCAACAAGGATGAACCAACATAAAATATTGTGTGCTTTCTGAATCTCTCCTCCAGCAGCAACAGCCAATTTTGAAGCTTCTCCTAACCAGATTTCGTACACAATTAAGAAGTATGCAGCTCCTGAGATGAATCCCCATAAGGCAGCACTGTCAGGGTAAATTACTTCTCCAATATAACCAGTAACTAACATTACTACAGAGTAAAGGATCATTTTCCATAATAGTGACTGTTTTGCACCTGCTACTTTAAGTATTAGGTAAAATTCTAACGCCATCAAAGGCACTGTTAGAACCCAGTCAACATAACGAAAGAATGTTGGTGATTCACCAAATGAAGCCCAATAATCTCTCATGTAGAAATAATGCACTGCAGCAATAAAGGTAATTAAACCTGAAACTAAAACTGATGTTCGCCATTTTTTATCAAACTGGCTTAAGGATAAAAAGAAAAATGCTGAAGCGGCCATCATAGCCATGCAGCCTACGAAAAATGTAAAACCAACGTAATCTGTTGGTAACATTTTTCCAACTAATCCTGAGATAAACATAAAATTTGTCATAGAAAATTTATTTAATTGTTTTTTTGTTTAACCAAATGTATTAAAACATAAACACTAAAAAAAATTTTTGTTTAATTTTTTTTACCTATTTTTAAACATTAATTAAAATTATGAAAAATTACCCAAAAATAGCACTCATTGCCAGCTTCTTCGGTTTATGGATGGATTCTTATTTTTCTCATCAAATCCAAATTATTTTAGGATTTTTATTGATATTTTCTTTTGGAATTCTACATGGCGCTAATGATTTACTACTTATAAAAAATATAAACAGTGAAAGAAAAGCAAAATCATTTGTTAAAATATTAACTTATTATGTTTTTGTTGTTTTAACAGGAGTGATTTTATTTTACATTGTTCCTCAATTTGCTCTTCTATTATTCATTATTGTGAGTTCTTATCACTTTGGAGAGCAACAATGGCAACGCTTAGAACAAGAATTCTCTAAAATCTTGGTGGTATTCTTTCAGTTTTTGTACGGTTTTATAATTTTACTATTATTATTTAATTTTCATACCGGACAAGTACAAAGTATCATATTAAAAATTACCGACATTTCCATCCCAACTTTCTATTTTTCATTGCTATTGCAATTCTCAATTCCGCTGTTTATAAGTATGAGTGCCTATATTTTCTGGAAGCAAGAAAAATGGAGAAAAAAAATACTATTAGAATTGTTTTTTATGGCATTATTTGTCATTCTGTTTAAATCTTCGAGTTTAATTTGGGGCTTTGCACTTTATTTTGTTTTTTGGCATAGCATACCATCTATAATAGATCAGGTTACTTACTTAAACGGATCCTTTTCTATCAAATATTTTTATGCCTATTGCAAAGCAGCTGGTATTTATTGGCTGATTTCCATCGCCGGTATTGCACTGATTTACCTCTTTTTTAGAGAGGAACAGGTATTTAATGCTCTATTTTTCTCTTTCTTAGCTGCAATTACATTTCCTCATGCTTTAGTGATTACACGCATGTTTCAGGGGAAAGAAAATAGTTTATAAAAAACTAAATACATAAATTGAATTCCTATAAAATGCAAAAAACCGTTTACCAAAGGCAAACGGTTTTTGTTTATAAAAAAGTAAAGACGCAATAAATAGCGTTTTTACAGTTATATTATTTTACTTCTTCAAATTCAACATCTTCAACATTGTCACCTTGAGCTGCTTCCCCTTCTGGTTGTGCTGCTCCTTGACCTTGTTCTCCTTCAGCATACATTGCCTCAGTTGCTTTTTTCCAAGCAGCGTTGATATTGTCAAGTGCAGTTTGAATCGCAGGAATATCTTGAGATTGGTGTGCCATTCTCAATTCAGTCAATGCATATTCAACAGCTACTTTATTATCATCAGATAATTTAGCACCTAATTCTTTCAATTGAGTTTCAGTTTGAAAAATCATTCCATCAGCTTCGTTCAATTTTTCAGCTCTAGATCTTAACAATTTATCTGATTCAGCATTTGCTTCAGCGTCTCGTTTCATTCTTTCGATTTCTTCAGATGTTAATCCAGAAGATGCCTCTATACGAATATCATGAGATTTACCAGTTCCTTTATCAGTTGCCGAAACTTTGATGATACCATTAGCATCAATATCAAAAGTTACTTCAATTTGTGGAACACCTCTTGGTGCTGGTGGAATACCGTCTAAGTTGAAACGACCAATCGTTTTGTTATCAGCAGCCATTGCTCTAGCTCCTTGAAGAACGTGTAGTTCAACAGTAGGTTGAGAATCAGCAGCAGTTGAAAATACTTGAGATTTTTTAGTTGGTATAGTAGTATTAGACTCAATTAATGTAGTCATAACTCCACCCATAGTTTCGATACCTAAAGATAAAGGTGTAACGTCAAGTAACAATACATCTTTTACATCTCCAGAAAGGACTCCACCTTGAATAGCTGCTCCAATAGCAACAACCTCATCAGGGTTAACTCCTTTTGATGCTTTTTTACCAAAGAATTTTTCAACCTCTTCAGCAATTCTTGGCATACGAGTTGAACCTCCTACTAAGATTACTTCATCAATATCAGAAACTGATAATCCTGCATCTTTCAAAGCTCTTGCAACTGGTGCCATAGAACGTTTTACTAATGAATCAGTTAATTTTTCAAATTGTGCTCTAGTTAATTTTTTAACTAAGTGTTTTGGTCCTGAAGCTGTAGCAGTTACGTAAGGTAAATTGATTTCAGTTTCAGTAGAAGATGATAATTCAATTTTAGCTTTCTCAGCAGCTTCTTTTAAACGTTGCAACGACATTGGATCAAGACGTAAATCAATACCTTCCTCAGCAAGGAAATCAGCAGCTAACCAGTCAATAATTTCGTGGTCAAAATCGTCTCCACCTAAGTGAGTATCTCCGTTTGTAGACAATACTTCAAAAACTCCGTCTCCTAGTTCAAGAACAGAAATATCAAATGTACCTCCACCTAAATCGTAAACAGCAATTTTTTGATCCGTTCCTTTTTTATCTAATCCATAAGCAAGTGCAGCTGCAGTTGGCTCATTGATGATACGCATTACTTTAAGACCTGCAATTTCACCAGCTTCTTTTGTAGCTTGACGTTGTGCGTCATTAAAGTAAGCAGGAACAGTAATAACTGCTTCAGTAACTGTTTGACCTAAATAGTCTTCAGCAGTTTTCTTCATTTTTTGAAGCGTCATTGCTGACAATTCTTGAGCAGAGTATAAACGACCATCAATGTCTACACGTGGCGTATTATTATCCCCTTTTACAATCTTGTATGAAACTCTTTTTGACTCAGCCGTAACTTCTCCAAAACCTTGTCCCATGAAACGTTTGATAGAAGCAATAGTCTTAGTTGGATTAGTTACTGCTTGTCTTTTAGCAGGATCACCTACTTTAATCTCTCCACCTTCAACAAATGCAATGATTGATGGCGTAGTTCTTTTCCCTTCCGCATTAGGAATAACAACTGCCTCATTACCTTCCATTACAGAAACACAAGAGTTTGTAGTACCTAAATCAATTCCGATTATTTTACCCATTTTTACTATATTTAAATTTTATTATATACTGATTTTAATAACTCGAATTCGATAAGTCAATCTTTGTGCCAATACAAATGACCCAATAAATTTGTCAGTTTACCTTAAAATTGGCGCACAAAAATATGACAAGTTGACATTTTAAGCCAATTAAAACAATAGAATATCCAGCAAATTCAGACCAAAAAACAAGTTTGCTAAGTCTTACTATAAATTTAATCAAAACCCATGTTATGCTTTTATCGCAAAATAAAACAAGCAATGTTTTTATTGTTTTACATTTAAAAAACTTGCTCTGTTATCTTTATCCAATTGTTATTTGATTTTAGCGTCAAGCGCCAAAACTTAGTTGACCCCTTCATTTATTATAAAAGTTACAATTTCTAAAAATTTATATTTTGGATCAAATTTCCGAACTAATTCCTACATTTGACTAAAAACAAAACCTATGAAATTTTCAACAATTCAACTCGGAAACAATAAAATAGAAATTTTCAATTCCTACCTTGGAAAAGAAACAATTATGCTGAATAATAAAGTTGTTTCTGAAAAAAACTCAATCCGCGGTGCTAAACATACTTTTAAAATGTTAGAAAACGATCGTCAAGTAAATTGCAAGTTAAATTTAGGTTACGGAGCCAATGGTGTTGTAATGGATTTGTATGTAGATGACGTTGCAATAATAGAATCACCAAAAAGCTCTGTTATAATTACATTTATAATAATTGCTTTTGTTATTGGCGGCGTGGCGATGCAAATAGCTTATCAAAACTATTAACCAACCAAATTAATAAGCGTTAATTTTACAAAAAAAGAATTATAATAAGTCAGCTTGTTATCTTGAATTGTCTAGTTTTACAAGTGAAATTAATTTTATTATTGAACCCAAATTTACTTCACTATTTATGATCTCTTTTAGCAAACAATTATCTTTTCGTTGGTCGGATTTAGACCCAAATTTTCATGTTAGACACAGTGCGTATTATGACTTTGGTGCACAACATCGTATTGAAATTCTAGAGGGCTTAGGCTTATCGATAAAGGTTTTACAAGCCCAGCATTTTGGTCCTATTCTTTTTAGAGAGGAATGTATTTTTCGAAAAGAAATTAAACTTTCAGATAAGATAACGATGCAGACTAAAATCTCAAAAATGAAACCTGATGCTTCTAGATGGTCCATTGTACATGAATTTTTGAATGATCAAAACGCAATTTGTGCTGTAATAACCGTTGACGGAGCTTGGATGGATACTAAATTGCGAAAAATTGCAAATCCAACTCCTGAAATTGCAATCGAAGCAATTAGTCTTTTTCCGAAAAGTGAAGAATTTATTACGCTTTAAACGTAAAAAAGTACGATTGCGTAAATATTTTTCAAACACTATTCAAACTAGTAATTTTTTGTAATATTAATGATCGTCAACAATGATATTACTGAGAATAAATTATTTCAGATAACCAAGTAGTTTTAAGATAAATTATTTGAGGATTGCAATTCAGTAGTAAATAGCTCTAGCTACAAAAATTTTACAACAATAGCCAAAAATACTATAACATCAAACATTTATGAAATTGTATCTTTATCAAACTTAAATTTATAAAGTTATGAACTCAAAAAATCAAAATCCGCAAAAGCCTAAGCAAACACAGTCTGATAACAAGAGTGACACTAGAAAGCACGAATATAAAGACTTTGAAAATGTTTTGAAAAATGACGAAAATTACGACGTTGACACTCAGAAATTTAAAGGCGAAAAACCTGATTGGGATGACAAAATGAACAACGAAGAAAAGAAATAATCTTTTTAAAAACGTTTTACTTCACCTTAGTAAAACGTTTTTTTTTGGTGCTATTTTTTAAAAAATATATGCTTTTAGTTTAAGGAGTTAATTATAATTTTGCCTGAAAAATAATTACCGAAAATTCAATTTTAAAATTAAAATTGTATAATTTAAAGACATAATTCTGTAAGTATTTCTCTCCTTGTTTACCTGAAATTTACCCCCAGTTCTCATAGCATTCAAAGTTAGGATCTCCCATTAGAATTTGTTATTTTTGATGTAAAAACAATTAAATTTGAAAAAATATTTTAAGAAAGGCGCAAGGATTATACTATGGATTTTAGGATCTTTAATAATACTATTTTTACTATTGGTCTTAGCGATTCAAATTCCATCTGTTCAGAACTTTGCTAAAAATAAAGTTGTTACTTTTTTAGAAGAAAAGATTAAAACGAAAGTTCAAATTAACAAAATAGAAATTGGTCTTCCCAAAAAAATAATTCTAGAAGGTGTTTATTTTGAAGATCAAAACAAGGACACTTTACTTGCTGGAGAAAAACTTACCGTTAATATTAGTTTATTTCAGCTCTTCAACAACAAGGTCAAAATTAATTCAGCGAATTTAGAAGGTATAACGGCAAATTTAAGTAGAAACTCAAATTCTAAATTTAACTTTGATTATATAATTCAGGCATTTACTGCTCCCCAAAAGCCTAAATCTAATTCGCCACCAATGGAATTTGCGATCAATGAAATTGACTTGGATCGTATTCGTTTTAAATATAGAGACGATTTTACAAACAATAAGATAACGGCAAATCTAAATCATTTTCAAACTAAAATTAAAACTTTTGATTTGAATTCAATGAATTTTGAAATTTCGAAAGCTAAAATAAATGGCTTAAAATTAAAAGTAAAACAAGGGATTGGTGAGGCTTCAAAATCTGAAAATTTAGAAGATGTCAGCAACCAGCAACAAACCAATTTAAAATTAATGATAGGAGAAATTGATTTATCAAAAATTGATTTTGATTATCAGAATGATAAAACAAAATTATCTACTGCTTTTTATCTAAAGAAACTCCTGGCGAAAATTGACAAAATTGACCTTAACAATCAATTTGCTATTATCGAAAGTCTTGAAATTACTGGCATTGATGGGAGATTAATGATGGATAAATCAGTAAAAATTGAGCCAACAAAAGCTGTTTCCGCAGATGAAGCGAGCCGTTGGCAAATTAAGGTTAACAATGCAGCAATAAAAAAAGTCAATTTTAAATATGATAACAATAACATCGCTGCAACTAAAAAAGGTATTGATTATAATCATTTACACCTAACTAAACTAAATCTAGAGGCTTCAACTTTAAATTATAACCCTGAAAATATTTCTGGAATTGCTAACTCGCTTTCCGTTAAAGATAAAAGCGGTCTTTACATTCAAGCACTAACTACTGATTTTTTCTATGGCAAGAAAAATGCCTATTTCAAAAATTTATATTTAAAAACTCCACAAACCGAATTAAGAGATGAAATCCGTATTGGGTATCCTTCAATTACATCGTTAGCAAAGAATCCGGGAGAGTTAGGACTAAATGCAAATTTTAAAAAGAGCAAAATAGCTGTAAAGGATGTTTTGCTGTTTGCTCCGACTTTAAGCAACACTACTCCTTTTAGCAGTAACGCAAATGCAGTTTTACTAATCGATGGAAAAATTCGCGGCAAGCTCAAAAATATTATTTTTCCTTCAATTGCAATAAGTGGGATTGGTTCAACAAAATTAGTTGCAAGTGGCAGCATTGCAGGTTTGCCAGATATCAATAAAACAATTTTTGATTTAGATATTAAAGATTTGCAATCCAGCGCAAAAGATTTTAATACCTTTTTACCAAAAGGTACAATACCTGCTTCAATCCAGTTACCTTCTAAGTTTAGATTAAAGGGAAAATTCAAGGGAACTATAGCTGATTTTGCCACTAACATGAATTTAACTAGCAGTTACGGAAATGCAAAAATCATTGCTATATTTGATCGAACGAGAAAGAATTTTGAGAGATTCAATGCAAAAACTGAACTGCTAAATTTTGATATCGGACGATTAATTAAAAATGATTCTTTGGGGAAAGTAACTTTAAAAGCTACTATTAAAGGAACAGGATTTAATCCCAAAACTGCGGTCGCTTCTGTAAATGCGGGGATCACAAAAGCATATTATAACAGTTACACGTACAAAAATCTTATTTTAAAAGGATCTATAAAAAATGGGAATTTTAATGCAGTTGCCTCGGCAGAAGATCCTAATCTAACATTTAATTTAATTAGTAGCGGGAATTTCAAAGATAAATATCCGGCAGCTAAAATAATGTTGAATGTAGATATAGCCGATCTTGATAAGTTAAACTTACATGCTGGACCGCTAAAATTAAGAGGAGTTGTTGATGCTGATATTCAGTCTGCCAACTTGGATTATTTAAATGGTAGCATCGTAGCGCACAGCATCAATGTTGTTAACGCTAAAGATCAATTTGCGATTGATTCTTTAAGTGTGATTGCCAAATCGACTGTACAAGAAAACACATTATCAGTAAAAGCTCCTTTTTTAGCCGCTGATATTATTGGCAACTACAAACTTTCTAAAATTGGTACCGCATTAAAAAATTCTATTGCCGCGTATTACAATAGTAGTCCTGCATCTAAAAAGAAAATAGTCGAACCACAAAGATTTGCTTTTAATATTGCAATAAAAGACGATCCAATTTTATTTAAGATTGTGCCTAATTTAAAAAGTTTAGAACCTATAACGCTATCGGGAAAATACAATTCTGTAAATGATTCTATAGTTTTGAACGGCGCAATTCCAAAATTGATTTACGGTGAAAACACAATAACAAATGCCGTTTTAAATGTTGATACACAAAACAAAGCGCTGGTTTATAATTTCACTATTGACGAGATACAAAACAATCAGTTACAATTGCCATTTACCAACATTAGTGGTACCATTGAAAATAATATTGCTAATTATAAAATAGTATTAAAAGATTTGACAGGAGTTGAACGTTATTTAATTGCTGGAACATTACAAAGCAAAGATGGGGAAAATGACGTGAACATCGCCAGCAATAACTTGTTACTTAATTATGAATCGTGGCAAATAGATCCAAAAAATTTAATAAGTTTTGGAAAAAGAGGAATTTATATTGATCAATTTGTTTTGGACAAGTCAGGTAATAACGTTTCAATTCAATCCGAATCTAAAAATAAAAATGCTCCTATCACTGTAGCTTTTAAAGATTTTGAAATCAGCACCATTACAAGCTTTATCGAGAAAAACGACTTACAGTTCAGCGGTAAAATAAATGGAAATGCAATCATTAAAAATAGCAGTACCACTCCACTTTTTACATCCGATTTGAATATTGAAAATTTCACATTCAAGAAGGATACTGTTGGCGATATTACTTTAAAAATAAACAACACTATTTTTAATGAATATAATGCTTTAGTAACTATTACTGGTCAGGGAAATCAAGTAAATTTAGATGGTATATATCGAACTACTCAAAGTAGTTTTGACATGAATCTAGACATTCAGAGATTGAATTTAAAAAGTATCCAAGGTTTTACATTAGATAACTTAAAAGAGAGTACAGGTTTTTTTAATGGAAATTTTAAAATAACAGGTAATGTGAAGCAACCGCTTGTGATTGGAGAGTTAAAATTTAATGATATTGGTTTTAAAGCAACACAGTTAAATGCCACTTTCAAATCGATAAATGACAAGATTACTTTTACAGGAGAATCGATATTATTTGAAACTTTTACAATTAAAGATGAAAACGAAAATGATTTGATCATCGATGGAAAAATTGATAGTCCAAATTTTAAAAATTTTGATTTTGATTTATCGGTCGTTGCTGATAATTTTAAGGCTGTAAATTCTAAAGCTAAAGACAATGATTTGTACTATGGAGAATTATTTTTAGACAATAAGTTAAAAATTACAGGGAATTTAGATAACCCAATTGTTGAAGGGAGCGTCAAAATTAACAAAGACACTAAATTTACAATTGTTTTACCACAGTCTGATCCGTCAATAGCTGACAGAGAAGGAATTGTTGAGTTCATTGATGAAGATAATCCCCAAATACTTCAAAAAGTTACACTTACAGAAATAAGTAGTGAATCGGAAATTAAAGGGATTAATGCGGCTGTTACCATCGAAATCGATAAAGATGCGGAACTGTCACTAGTTATTGATAAAACCAATGGTGATTTCCTAAAATTGAAAGGAGAAGCTCAACTTAGTGGCGGAATTGATCCATCCGGGCAAACGAATTTGACTGGCAGATATGAATTATCAGAAGGAAGTTACGAAATGAATTTTAACGCTATCAAAAGAAAATTCGATATTAAAAAAGGAAGTTATATCCTTTGGACTGGTGAACCAACAATGGCGGATGTTAATATTACTGCAATCTATAAAACAGAAGCTGCTCCCATTGATTTAGTGAGCGATCAACTTGGCGCTGTAACTACTGCTGTAAGAAATACTTATAAGCAAAGAATTCCGTTTGAAACTAATCTAAAAATGACGGGAGAATTGATGAAACCTACCATAACGTTTGATATTATTTTACCAGAAGGAAACAATAGTGTTTCGACTGAAATTATCAATACAACGCAAGCAAAATTGACTCAATTGCGTCTGCAAACTGATGAAATGAACAAACAAGTTTTTGCTCTACTTTTATTAAATCGTTTTATAGGAGAAAATCCTTTTGCTAGTGAGACAGGAGGAACAAATGTTGGCTCCATAGCTCGAGAAAGTGCTAGTAAAATTTTATCAGAGCAACTGAATAATCTAGCAGGTAATTTAATTAAAGGTGTCGAACTAAACTTTGATTTAGATACAACTGATGATTACACAACTGGACAGCGAGCTAATAAAACCGATTTGAGCGTAGGAATATCAAAAAAATTATTAAATGATCGCTTGAAAGTAACTGTCGGAAGTAGTTTTGGAATCGAAGGACCACAACAAACAAATCAAAACGCAAGTAATATTGCTGGCGATGTTTCATTAGACTATCAACTTTCAAAAGATGGAAGATATAAAATACGTGTTTATCGCGTCAATAATTACCAAGTAGCACTTCAAGGAGAGGTAGTTGAAACTGGAGTCGCATTTGTTATTACGTTAGATTATAATAAATTCAGGGAATTATTTTCAAAAAGCCAGTCTGCAAGAGCAACTGAAAAAGCAAAAAATGAATTAAAAAAGAAATCGGATGAATAACAAGCATTTCCCATATTTTCTCTTTTTAGCTTTAATAATTTCATCATGCAGCAACACCCGTTTTTTGCCTGAAGGAGAATTATTGTACACAGGTGCAAAAGTCGTAGTGGAAGGTAAAGAGACATCCAAAAAGGAAAGGAAAGCCTTAAAAAATCAATTAAAGACTTTAGTGAGACCTAAGCCTAACGCAACCATACTAGGCCTGAGACCTAAATTATATATTTACAATTTGGCTGGGACGCCAAAAAAAGAGAAAGGATTTAAATACTGGTTAAAAACTAAAGTAGGTGAACCGCCAGTTTTATATAGTCAAGTAGATTTAGAATACAATAAAAGTGTTTTACAAAATTTTACAGAAAATAGTGGTTATTTTAATTCAAGATCAACAGCTGATTCAACTAGAAGAGGCAAAAAAGCAAGTGCAAAGTACATTGTAAACCCAGCCAAACAATATAAAATTAGAGAGGTAAAATTTCCTAACGATTCAACAATTATTGCTGTAGCACTAGCAAAAACAAAGCTTACGAGTTTATTAAAAGAAAAAGATGGATATAATTTAGAAGTTATTAAGCAAGAACGAATTCGGATAGATGTAAGACTTAAAGAAAAAGGATTCTATTATTTCAATCCTGATTATTTACTAATTCAAGTAGATAGCACAGTGGCAGATCATCAGGTTGACCTCTTAATAAAGGTAAAAGAAAAAACTCCAGAACTTGCCGAAACTCCGTATAAAATTAATAAGATTATTGTTTACCCAAATTTTGCTATTGGTAATGATAGTGTAAAAGCAGATAGCAATGCGGTAACAAAATATAAAGATTTTACTATTATAGATTCAGAAAATTTATTTAAACCAAGGATTTTTGATCGTGCACTAACCTTTAAAAAAAATGATTTATATAATCGAACTAATCATAATTTAACTTTAAATCGCTTAGTGAATTTCGGTACTTTTAAATTTGTTAAGAACCAATTTAAAGTTGCAGATACTACGGGAAATTTTTTAGACGCTTATTACTACCTAACGCCATTACCTAAAAAATCTTTGCAATTAGAATTATTAGCAAAAACAAACTCAGCTAATTATACGGGTACTGAATTAAATTTAAATTGGAGCAATCGCAACGCCTTTCGCGGTGCTGAATTACTAACTATTTCTGCTTTTGGCGGACTTGAAGTTCAAGTTTCAGGACAAAATAATGGATTTAATGTTTACCGTTTTGGATCAGAAGCTAATTTAATATGGCCAAGATTAGTGGCTCCATTTAATTTAAATTCCCCTAGCGGCTTTATTCCAAAAACAAAATTAACTCTTGGATACGAATTTCAAAACAGGACAAAATTATACTCATTGCAAACTTTTAGAGGGTCATTTGGATATTTATGGAAGGAAAGCGATCAAAAAGAACATTTGTTGAATGTCACAGAAATTACTTATGCTAGTCCGCAAAATGTTACTGCTTTATATGAAGCAAAAATTCTGGAAAATGCTTCTTTGGGAAAAGTGATCGAAAAACAATTAATTTTTGGACCTACTTATTCCTATACGTACACAAATACTGCACAAGCAGCTAAGAAACACACATTATATTATAAAGGAACCATAGATTTAGCCGGAAATATAACAGGTTTAACCACAGGAGCAAATGTTAAAAAAGGGGATACTATCAAAGTTTTTAATGTCCCTTTTAGCCAATTTATCAAAATTGAAAATGATTTTAGACATTACTTAAAATTAAGAGGTGAGTCACAGTTAGCCAGCAGAATTATTGTAGGTGCAGGATATACTTATGGAAACTCGAGTGAAATGCCGTTTATAAAACAATTTTTCATTGGAGGTACAAATAGTTTACGCGCTTTTAGGGCACGATCAATAGGTCCTGGAAGTTTTAACAGCGCACCAACTACTGTAAATAGCTTTTTACCGGATGAGTCGGGAGATATAAAATTAGAAATTAATACTGAGTATCGAGCTAAAATATATGGCTTGGTAAAAGGCGCATTATTCATTGACGCTGGAAATATTTGGCTATTAAATGAAAATAGTGAAAAACCTGGAGCAAAATTTTCGAATAAATTTTTAAGCGAGCTAGCCGTAGGAGCGGGTGCCGGATTACGATTTGACTTTTCATTTCTTATTTTAAGAACAGATCTCGCATTCCCAATTCGTAAACCTTACTTATCCGAAGGCAATCGTTGGGTTATGGACAAAATTGATTTTGGAAGTGCACCTTGGCGGAAAGAAAACTTAATTTTCAATATCGCTATTGGTTATCCCTTTTAATATTTTATTTAGAATTTCTGAATTGTAAAATAGCGATGATTATTTATTTATTAGCAAAAAAAATCTTCCTTAACGTGGGAGTTGCTGATAAAAGAGGAAAAGAATATGTAAAAAAAACAATAACGGTATCAGCATTTTCGCAGATAATAGCCATTCATAACGCTCGCTCAACTATTATTGAAAATAATTTTAGATGATTTTAGTTTTAAACATTTTTAAATTTACTTTTGAAAAATTGGATAATAAATTATCGAACAACCTCCGGCAACTATTTAAATATTAAATCATTATTATAAATAATTTATTGATATATGGTTAAAAAACTATCTAATTGAAAAAGACTAACCGTTGAACAAAGACAAAAACAACTAAACATTGGACAATAAAACAGAAATAAAAGATATCGCACAACTTTTTCTGAAACTTGGTTTTATTGGTTTTGGCGGTCCTGCAGCACATATTGCAATGATGCAAGAAGAGGTCGTTTCAAAAAGAAAATGGTTGAGTGAACAACATTTTCTTGATTTAATAGGAGCCACAAATTTGATTCCTGGACCCAATAGCACTGAAATGGCTATTCACATAGGGCATGAAAAAGGCGGCTGGAAAGGCTTAATTGTTGCAGGTCTTTGTTTTATTCTGCCTGCAGTACTTATTACAGGATTTTTTGCGTGGCTTTATAAACAATATGGACAACTACCCAATATTCAACCATTTATCTACGGAGTAAAACCAGCTATTATAGCAATTATCCTCTCCGCAATTTTTCCTTTGGCTAAGAAATCAGTCAAATCAAAAGAGCTTTTGCTGATAGGTTTACTGGTCTTAATTGGATCATTATTTGGCATCGGCGAGTTGCAATTAATGTTAGGATCTGGAATATTAGCATTAGTTTTTGCAGCAATTCGAAGCAAGACGCATATTAAACTTACTAATTTAATACCTGTAACAATCTTTCAAATTTCTACTGCATCTTTAATTACCATCAGTAACACAAACCTTTTTTGGATTTTTTTAAAAATTGGTTCAGTACTTTATGGAAGCGGTTATGTTTTATTTGCTTTTCTTGATACTGAACTGGTATTAACAGGATTGTTGAGTAGACGACAGCTTATTGATGCTATTGCCGTAGGCCAAGTTACACCAGGACCCGTTTTTTCCTCTGTAACTTTTTTAGGTTACCAAATCAATGGTTTCTCAGGAGCAATTATCTCTACAATTGCAATCTTTATTCCTTCCTTTATTTTTGTTGCTTTGCTGAATCCGCTTGTAAAAAAAATGCGAAGCTCACAATCATTTTCTATTTTTCTTGATGCTGTAAATGTTGCCTCTGTTGCGGTGATTGTAGCTGTTTGCTATGATATGAGTAAAGAAGTAATTACAGACTGGAGGACGCTTTTGATCGCAATTCTAAGTATTGGAATCACATTTGGTTATAAAAAAATGAATAGCGCATTCGTTGTTTTGAGCGGATCGATAATAGGATATTTACTCACTCTTTTTTAATATTTATTTGGTTTTAAATCGAATGACCAATATTTGTGCTCAAATATCTATTTTAAAAATATACTTTAGATTTATAAAAAATAAGATAGATTTTTATCAAGCTGGTGGTTCGGGAAAGAAAAACTACCGAACAATTTGTTAAATAGATATGAAAATTTACTTTCAAAACTGATTTTGGTAATAGATAATAATAATGTAGCATTTTGTACCAAAAAATATACATTTTATTACCTTTACGCACTTAAAATAGGAAATATGTCTGTCGCAAAAAAAGATTACAAAAGAATAACAACTAAGTCGTTGATAGAAATGAAGGCCAATGGTGAAAAAATTGCAATGCTCACCGCATACGATTATACGATGGCAAAAATCGTTGATAGTGCCGGAATCGATGTAATTCTTGTTGGTGATTCGGCTTCCAATGTGATGGCTGGACATGAAACTACGTTGCCCATAACTTTAGATCAAATGATTTATCATGCATCATCTGTTGTTCGAGCAATAGAAAGAGCGCTTGTAGTGGTCGATTTGCCTTTTGGAAGCTATCAATCAGACCCAAAAGAAGCTTTGCGATCCTCCATTAGAATTATGAAAGAAAGTGGTGGTCATGCTGTAAAACTTGAAGGTGGAAAGGAAATCAAAGATTCTATTAAAAAAATATTAAATGCGGGAATTCCAGTTATGGGTCATTTGGGTTTAACCCCGCAATCCATTTATAAGTTTGGAACTTACACCGTTCGCGCCAAAGAGGACGAAGAAGCAGAAAAACTGATGGAAGACGCAAAATTACTTGAAAATTTAGGCTGTTTCGCATTAGTACTAGAAAAAATTCCAGCTCATTTAGCGGAAAAAGTGGCCAAAAGTATTTCGATTCCCGTTATAGGAATTGGTGCCGGTGGCGGCGTAGACGGTCAAGTGCTTGTGATTCACGATATGCTAGGAATGAATAATGAGTTTAGTCCAAGATTCCTGAGACGATATATGGATTTATATGATGGAATGACAACTGCAATAGGTCAATATGTTACTGATGTTAAGTCAAGCGATTTTCCAAACACTAATGAGCAATATTAAGAATGTTCAGCACGAAAAGGGAAATTTAATGAAAATTATATCCAATAAATCAAACCTTCAAATTCTTCACGAAGACAATCACCTTATTGTGATAAACAAGCGTGTAGGTGACATTGTACAAGGAGATAAAACAGGTGACAAACCTTTATCTGATGTAGTTAAAGAGTATTTAAAAGAGAAGTACAACAAACCTGGAGAAGTTTTTTTAGGTGTAGTTCATCGACTAGATCGTCCTACAACTGGAATTGTAGTTTTTGCTCGTACTAGTAAAGCATTGACCCGAATGAATGAATTATTCAGCAATCGCGAGACCCAAAAAACGTATTGGTGTATTGTCAAAAACAAACCTGAAAAATCATCAGATAGGTTAGTTCATTTTATCAAAAGAAACGAAAAAAACAATACCTCAAAAGCGCATTTAAAAGAAGTTACCGACAGTAAATTAGCAAGTTTAGACTATAAAATTATCAAAGAACTCAATAATTACTTTGCGTTAGAAATTAATTTACACACAGGAAGACATCATCAAATACGGGCGCAGTTATCGGCAATTAGTTCACCCATAAAAGGAGATTTAAAATATGGTTTTGATCGCAGTAATCCTGATGGCGGAATTCATTTGCATGCTCGAAAATTAGTTTTCGTACATCCTGTTACTAAAGAAAATATCAAAATTATCGCTCCTACTCCAGACGATGTGATTTGGAATGCTGTTTAATTTTATGATTTTTGCGCTTCAGTTGTCTATAAACCAATTTCTCAAATAATTAAAACTAATTATCTATTATTATATTTCTGCTTTTTTTGTTTAAATTTTAAATTGAAAGTTAGATTACAATAATAATATGTATTTTTAAATTTAAAATTATCCAATGAATTACAAAACTGAGATAAAATACCGTAAAGAATTACTAAAAAAATTACTGTATGTAATTACAAAGCATGAAGATGCGATCATCAAAGCTTTATATGATGACTTTAAAAAACCTGCTTTTGAAGCTGTTTTGACAGAGACAAATTACGTAATTAGAGATTTAAAAGAAACTATTAAAAATATTGATTCTTGGGCTAAGCCAAAAAAAGTTTGGCCAACAATAATTAATTTTCCATCATTAGATTATATCTATAGTGAACCTTACGGCAACGTCCTGATCCTATCACCTTGGAATTACCCTTTTCAATTGGCTTTATGTCCGCTAATTGCCGCCGTTGCTGCGGGAAATAAGGTAACCTTAAAACCATCTGAACTTACACCGCAAACAGCTGCAATTATTTCTACAATTATCAACGAAACATTTGCTGTGCAAGATGTTGTGGTCATTACTGGAGATGCTAGTATAGCTGCAGAGTTATTAAAAAAGCGCTGGGATTATATTTTTTTTACAGGAAGTGTTGCCGTTGGAAAAATAGTGGCAAAAGCAGCAGCCGAAAATCTAACACCTGTAACACTTGAACTGGGAGGAAAAAGTCCTTGCATTGTTGACGAAACAGCGAATTTAGAGTTAAGCGCTAAGCGAATAGTTTGGGGTAAAATCATCAATGCTGGCCAAACTTGCGTTGCTCCTGATTATATTTTAGTTCAGGAAAAAGTGAAAGATGTTTTCGTTAAATTTTTAATTCAAGAAATACAAAATGCATTAGGTTCTAATCCTGAGGAATCTCTAGATTACGCTCGGATAATCAATTTGAAAAATTGGAAGCGACAAATAAGTTTATTAGACAATCAAAAAATTATTTTTGGAGGACAATCTAATAAAGACTCTTTGTATTTATCGCCAACCTTATTAGATGAACCAAAAATGGACTCATTAGCAATGCAAGAAGAAATATTTGGTCCAATACTTCCTATTATTTCATATGTATCACCAAGTGATATTGATAAAGTAATTTTAAGTTTTGAAAAACCGTTATCCCTATATTTATTTTCACAAAACAAATTATTCATTGATGAAGTTTTACAGAAATATTCTTTTGGTGGAGGCTGCATTAATGATACAGTTGTTCAATTGGTAAATAATCGTTTGCCGTTTGGTGGCGTAGGAAATTCTGGGATGGGCGCTTATCACGGTAAAAAAACCTTTGACATTTTTTCACATAAAAAATCTATAGTAAAAAGAGGAACTTGGCTGGATTTACCAGTACGATATGCTCCATATACTAACAAGCTGAAAAATGTTCGAAAACTATTAAAATGGATTTAACCGTCGTAAAATTGTAACATTTGTATGAAAGTAAATTTAATGAAATTTATTTTAGACTAAAATACTACATTTGCAACAAGATATATAAAAAGTAAAAGTAAATGTCTCGATTTTTTTGAATATAGCAGTGACAATAATTATTGCAGGAAATCTAGATTGTGTCAGGAAATTTTAACCAAAATTAAAACCAAATTAAAACTAATTTTATGGAAAACAGGGTTCAAGAACGTCTCGAAGAAATTAAAAAAGACGGATATGTTTTAGATTTCAGCATCGTATTTAACCATGCTTTCGAAAATTATAAAAAAATAGCTGTTTATGGTGCATTGATCATTTTTGTATTTTTCGTTCTGATTACAATAATCGCCTCCATAGGACTTATTGCATTTTTTGGTGCTACGGCATTGTTAGATTTCTTTAAGCCTGAAAATTTAAAGCCAGAAGTACTTGGTTTTGAAATGCTATTAATTTTATCAGGTGTTTCAATTTTAATAAGCAGTTTGTTAAGTCCATTTCCAGCTGCCTTAATAAAAATGGCTCAATGTGCAGAGAACGATGAAGAATTTCATGTTGCATCAATGTTTAAATTTTACAAAGCCCCGTATTTTGTTGAACTTTTTGTAGCTACATTTATCGTAGCTTTTGTCAGTTCAGTAATTTCGCTGCTACTTAATTATTTTGAAATACCTTTCGTAAACGTTATGTTTACCGTTTTTATTTCACTTTATACGCTGCTGATGATACCGCTGATTATTTTTGGAAAATTATCAGCCGTTGAATCTATAAAAGCAAGTGCATTAATTGTTTCTAAACAACCATTGATAATATTAGCGTTAGCAGTAGTTGGCTACATAGCCACGTTAGTTGGATTTATAGGCTGTTGTGTTGGAATATTCTTTACAATTCCTTTTATGTATTCGCTATATTACGCACTTTACAGCGAGATTGTTGGATTTCCTACAAAAAACGATAATAGTCCTTTACAAAATATCAATTGATAAATAGTACGATTTTAGTAGAATACCATGCTGTTTTTACTTAATTATTTAATTTAATTTCCTAAATTGAGCCTCAAAAAAGATTATCAACAATTTAGTTCCCAAATTTAAGTTTAAATAATATATGGTATTCTACTATCAACTTCTTTGCAGTAAAGCCAGAGGAATAATTGTTTTTCTAATACCAAACTCCATGGTAAATGACGTTTTATTTACTTTTTTAATTCCTGTTTTACTTTTTATTCTATTTTTTAAAATTGCCAAAATCAAAACTGGATTAAAGAGCAATTTGCTACAAAAAAACTCCAGTTCTATTTCTAGAAAGAAAGAATATCAAATTTACCTTCTTTTCTTAGGAATCATTTTACCCGTTGTAGAACTTATTCTAGAATATTTAGAAATAAGACCTAAAAGTTTACTTATTGTAAATTGTAGTATTGGATTTTCGCTGTTACTTTTATATTTTATAAGTACTAAATCAAAAATTGTCTTCAAGAATATTCAGTACATTTTTTTGTTCTGTTTTTTGCTTTATTTTGCTTCAATTTGCAGAAATTTGATTATTTCTCCTAACGACCTTCTACCTATTACTGCATTTGCGGTTTCATTCTATTTTTCTTATTCGCTTTTCAGATCAGCTTATTTATATTGGTCTTTTGTGGGATTTACCTTTACATACTTGTGGATTGCTTATCTATTTGATTTGATAATATTAAGAACAATTTTACTATTAGTCATTAACTGCCTAATTATTACGGTTATTAATTATATACAATATACCTTACAATTAAATAGTAAAAACGAAACTAGATTTAACAACAAAATTATAAACGAGGGAAGTTCTCTAATATTAGCAACCAATAAGAAAGGAGAAGTTGTGTTTTGTAGTGAAAACGTAAAAACGATATTGGGATATGAAGTAGAAGATGTCATGGGTCTAGGATATTGGAAGCTCGCAGAAAAAATAAATGCTTACAAAAATCACGAAGTAGAATTCTCCGATAGTAATATTTACACTCACAAAATTAAGTGTAGTAATGGCGAGTATAAATTCATTCAGTGGTATGACAAGCGCTTTACTGATGACTTAACAATAGGAAATGGACAGAACGTAACTGATGAATTTAAAATACAAAATCTGTATAAAGATTTAATAGAAAATGCCGTAGATCTTATTTTTGAAGTTAATCTAGATGGAAACTTTACGTTTGCAAATGATTTTACGCTAAAGTCACTTGGATATACAATTACTGAAGTCATTGGACATAACTACACCGAATTTATCCGACCAAGTTATACAAAACGTGCCATTGATTTTTATCGAAATCCAGTATTAAATGAAAATGATTTTCCAGCTATAGAATTTCCACTTATTAAAAAAAATGGAGATGATTTATGGGTTTCTCAGAAAGTAATTATTCGTCGCAACACCTTATCACGTATAATAGGATATTCAGGAATTGCAAGAGACATTACCAAATTAAAAGAAATTGAAAAGCAAAGTAATATACGTCAGCAAAAAATGGAGGAATACAATGAGGTCATTAAAAAAATCTCTTTAACTCCTTATAGCGATTATAAAAATCTCGACATAAGCATAATGAAAATCATAGAATCAGCTGCAAAAATAATAGTTTGCAGCAGAGTCAGTTACTGGAAATACAACGTAGATAAAATTACTTGCAAAATTCTATATAATTTAGATCTTAATTCTTATTCAAAAGGGATCGTTTTGAATAAAACCGATTATCCTATATATTTTAAATCCCTTCTTGATAATACGCAAATTTGTGCATCAGATGTTTTTACCAAATATGAATTTTCTGAATTTACGGAAAATTACTTTTTAAACTATAATATTAAATCTCAACTTGATATTCCGATTTTTAATGACGGAAAGCTGTTTGGCGTATTATCATTTGAAAATGCGGGAGCACAAAAAAATTGGGATAACGATGATGTATCTTTTGCCAGAACTATATCTGATCTGATATCGTTAACAGTAGTTTCACAAAGTCGGTACCAAGTTGAGAAGAATTTACAATACAAGAGCGAACTTCTATCGGCAATGGCTCTTTGCACAGAGAAATTTTTAAAAAGTACTGATATTAATGATATTTTCTCCGATATCTTGATCATTATGGGTAAGGCAACTAAATCTCATCGAGCATATTATTATGAGAATAATTTTGAAACTGGCACAATCAGTCAAAAGTACAGATGGATAATTCATAATGATTTATTAACTGAGACCAATGCAGCATTGCAAAATATACCTTATGCATTTTTTGAAGATATTTTAACCCCGCTTTTTGAAAACAAAATTTTTGAAGCAACAATTAGTGAAATTCGAAGTCCAACACTTGCAAAAAAGTTAACGAATGTTGGTGTAGCATCGCTGATCTTGTTTCCAATTTTTGTAAAAAACAAGTTCCAAGGATTTTTAGGATTTGATGACACTCAAGTTGAAAAGCAGTGGTCTGAAGACGAAGTAAATATTTTACGAACATTGGCTCGTAATATTGCGTCATCTCTAGAACGTATTTCAAACGAGAATGCCATCTACGAAAGTGAAGAAAAATTTAGATTATTAGCAAATAATATACCAGGCACCGTTTATTTATCCAATTATGATGAAACAAACACTAAAATATATATTAACGATAATATTGAAAAATTAACTGGTTTTCCTAAGTTAAGTTTCTTTAATAATGAAATATCATTTATTGATTTAATTCATCCCGAAGATAAAATAGCAACGATTGAAGCTCAACAAATCTGCATTGATAGCAAGAAACCCATTCACCTTACCTATCGTATTATTAATAAAAATAATGACATCATTTGGGTAGAGGAATTTGGTGATACTATCTACAAGGATGGAAAAATTGCTTTTTTAGAAGGTATTTTTATTGATATCACTGAGAGAAAAAAGGCAGAAACAGTCCTGCAAGAAAAAGAATTGGCAGAGGCAGCAAATAAATCTAAATCGGAGTTTTTGGCTAATATGAGCCATGAAATTAGAACTCCTTTAAACGGAATTATAGGATTTACTGATTTGCTAATGAACACCCATCTTGGATTAATTCAAAAAAAATATATGACCACTATCAATCAGTCAGCGCATTCGCTGCTGGATATTATTAATGATATTCTTGATTTCTCAAAAATTGAAGCTGGTAAACTAGATTTGTACGTTGAAAAAAACAACATACACGAACTTTTAAAACAAGTAATCGATTTAATTTTATTTGAATCGAATCAAAAAAAGTTAGATTTAGAACTGGTTATTGCTGAAAATATCCCAAGGTACTTTTGGTTGGACAGCGTTCGACTAAAGCAAATTTTGATCAACTTGCTGGCAAATGCAGTAAAGTTTACTAAAAAGGGCAGCATTACACTGAACATTTCTTTACTCGAATCAGTAAATGAGGCGACGAAAATAATCCGATTTGCAGTTATTGACACTGGTATCGGAATTTTGGACGAAAATAAAATGAAAATATTCAAGGCATTTTCTCAAGAAGACAGCTCAACAACTAGAAAGTTTGGAGGTACAGGCTTAGGACTTACTATTTCGAATCAACTTTTAGGATTAATGAAAAGTCATCTACAATTAGAAAGTAAAATAGGTTTAGGAAGTACGTTTTACTTTGACTTACAAGTAGAGACCAGTAATGAACAAACGGCTGAAATTGTCGAGCCTCAGCCAAAAAGTGATTTTATTTCAGCAGAAATTATTAAAGCTGTTAATTTGGACAAAAACATCAAAGTTCTAATTGTGGAGGACAATCGAGTCAATATGTTATTGCTTAAAACTATTATTAAAAATTTATCCTATAAAACAACAATTTTTGAAGCCGTAAATGGAGAACAAGCTTCATCCCAGTTTGAATCTATAATGCCGGATATAATTTTTATGGACATTCAAATGCCAATTATGAATGGTTACGAAGCCACAAATATAATTCGTAAATTCAAATCTGGTCAAGAAGTTCCTATTATAGCAATAACAGCAGGTACGGAAAAAGAGGAAAAAGATAAATGTATCAAAGCTGGAATGAATGATTATATTCCTAAACCTATTATAAAAGGAATTATTGAAGAAACTTTTTTAAAATGGATACACTGATCCTAAGAGTTTGAGCTCATGATTTTTTTAACATGTAAAAACAGAAAAGATGAAATGGAATGGCAGACGTAGCAGCGAAAATTTTGAAGACCGTCGTGGAATGTCAACCGGCGGCAAGACAATTGTAGGTGGCGGTATTATAGGTATTGTAATTTTATTATTAAATGTCTTTGGTGGCGAAAATGCTCAGATGCTCACGCCACTACTTGAGCAAATAAATCAAGGAAATTCTGCACCCACTGAGCAGAGAATATTAAGTACGGCCGAAATTGAAGAAGGCAAATTTATAGAAGCCATATTAGTAGATACGGAGGATGTTTGGGAGAAAATATTTCTGGAAAACAACATGCAATATAAAAGACCAAATTTAGTTTTATTCACAGATCCTCAAGAAACCGGCTGCGGTACTGCTACCTCAGCTGCTGGACCCTTCTACT
Source organism: Flavobacterium micromati (assembly GCF_900129585.1). Taxonomy (GTDB): domain Bacteria; phylum Bacteroidota; class Bacteroidia; order Flavobacteriales; family Flavobacteriaceae; genus Flavobacterium; species Flavobacterium micromati. The sequence continues at coordinate 66,373 of NZ_FQWF01000003.1, read as the reverse complement.
GCCCAACTGACCAAAAAGTCTATATCGATTTGGCTTTTTTTGAAGAGCTTAAAACTAAGTATGGTGCGCAGGGTGGAGATTTTGCAACAGCTTACGTTATAGCACATGAAATTGGTCATCACGTACAAACCTTATTGGGAACTTCAACTAAAATGAGACAAATGCAGCAAGGTAAAAGTCAGGCTGAAGCCAATAAACTGTCAGTAGCTTTAGAATTACAAGCTGACTTTTACGCTGGTGTATGGACACATTATAACCAGAAAATGAATAATTTCCTCGAACAAGGAGATATCGATGAGGCATTAAGCGCAGCTCACGCTGTGGGAGATGATGCCATTCAAGCTAAGATTCAAGGGCGTATCGTTCCAGAATCTTTTACGCATGGAACTTCAGCGCAGCGCAAAGCTTGGTTTATGAAAGGATATAATACAGGAGACATCAATCAAGGCAATACTTTTGCTGAACTCAGATAAAATAAAATTAGCTGTAATTGCCATAAACCTAGTATCACAACCCTTTTTTAAGGGTAGAGCAGCGCTATTTAAGAATAGTAATTCATGAAAAGACTGAAAAAAACTTAATGATATTTGAGGTTTTTATAAAATTTAATAGTTAATTTATATCGAATTTTTAATAAAATTAAGCGGTGTATACTGCCATAAATAGCATTGAGTAAGTTATTGGAGTTTAATGAAATGAAGGTCGTTAACTATTTTCATAAAACTAAATATAACAACTACAAACACATCGCAAAAAATAACAGTATCTTCGCGCCAAATTAAAGAAGCACGCATAATTTTCTTGTTGGCTTTATAAAAATCATTTATGTCATTTAACTCATTAGGATTATCTGATGCTTTATTAAAAGCGATCAGCAAAAAAGGATACACAACACCTTCTCCAATACAACAAAAAGCAATTAAACCTATATTAGAAGGGAAAGATGTTTTGGCATCTGCACAAACAGGAACCGGAAAAACAGCTGCTTTTACCTTACCCATTTTACAAATAATTTCGCAAGGTCAGCAATTAAGACAAAGGCCTATTCGTGCATTAATACTAACACCAACAAGAGAATTAGCCGCTCAAATTTTTGAAAACATTAAAGAGTACAGTACATTTTTAGATATTCGCAGTACTGTTATTTTTGGTGGCGTGAATCAAAATCCACAAGCAGCTCAACTTAGAAACGGTGTTGATATTTTAGTGGCAACTCCTGGCCGACTTATCGATTTGCAAAATCAAGGTCTAGTTTCACTTGCAAAAGTGGAGATCTTAGTTTTGGATGAGGCTGATCGTATGCTAGACATGGGATTTTTAAGAGACATAGAACGCATCTTAAAAGTATTACCTGCTAAAAGACAAAACTTACTATTTTCAGCAACATTTTCGCAAGACATCAAGAAATTAGCGATGGGAATTTTGCACAATCCCGTTCAGGTAGAAGCAACACCCGAAAATACTACCGTGGAAGCAATAGCTCAAAAAATATATCCTGTTGCCAAAGAGAAAAAAACAGAATTAGTTATAAAACTTATTACAGAAGGCAACTGGAAGCAAATATTAGTTTTTACACGAACTAAACAAGGTGCAAACAAACTATGCGAAAGCATGATTAACTCGGGAATCATTGCCGCAGCCATTCATGGTAATAAAGGTCAAGGTGCACGCACAAAAGCACTTGCTGGTTTTAAAGACGGAAGTGTAACCGCGCTTGTTGCTACAGATATCGCAGCACGTGGCCTGGACATTCCGTTATTACCGCACGTTATCAACTTTGAATTGCCTAATATTCCCGAAGATTACGTGCACCGAATAGGTAGAACCGGAAGAGCTGGAGCGAGCGGAGAAGCTATTTCTTTATTCAGTCCAGACGAAACTGTATTTCTAAGAGATATTGAAAAATTAATAGGATTGAAATTGCCAAAAGAGCAAATTGCAGGATTTGAACCAGATCCAAATGCTTCAACACAACCTATAAAACAAGGTCAGGGCAGACCACAACGCAATTCGACTCCAAGAGAATCAAAACCGGATACTACAAAGAAAAGTAATAATAGTTTTGGTCCAAGACGACCAAGTGCCGGTAACGAAAGACGTTTTAGTAAATAATCATTAAAAGATTAAAAAGCTGTTTTGTATTGTTTTTTAGGAGCAGACTAATTTAGTTTCTAAAGAACTTATTTCCCGCTTTACGTTGCAATCTCCCGATAAAAATCGGGAGGATTTCCACTTCAATCGGGGCTGTAAAACGCTTTTTTTTTCATGATCCTTGTTACGCTTGCTCCCGAATTCTCTAACTTTAACGAGCTGTAAATCAAAATTATAAAAACAACAAGCCCAAGGTTTCAACCGTGGGCTTTCTGTTTTTGCTTCGCAAAGTCTATGATTTTGCGAAGCATTAAATCTAAAATCACCCTAACCAACCATCGCGATCCAAACTTCGATATTGAATTGCTTCAGCAATATGACTTGAAATCACTGTTGGCACTCCCTCAAGATCAGCAATTGTTCTAGCAACTTTTAAAATTCGATCATAAGCTCGTGCTGAAAGATTCAATCTTTCCATTGCCGTTTTTAGTAATTGTTTAGATACATCGTCTAATGCACAATATTCCCGAATGTGCTTCGTGTTCATCTGCGCATTATAATGAATGTTTTCCATTTGTTCAAAGCGCAGCGTTTGTAACTCGCGAGCCGCCGTAACTCGCTCGCGAATAGCGACACTGCTTTCTGCTTTTTGATCATCGGATAATTTATCAAAAGGAACAGGCGTTACTTCAATGTGAATATCAATTCTATCTAATAAAGGTCCTGAGATTTTACTCAAGTACCGTTGCATCTCATGAGGCGACGATGTCTGCGGTGAATCTGGATCGTTAAAAAAACCACTCGGACTTGGATTCATGCTCGCAACTAACATAAATGACGATGGATAAGTGACAGTGAACTTAGCTCTCGAAATGGTTACCTCCCTATCTTCTAATGGTTGTCTCATAACTTCTAAAACGTCCCGTTTAAATTCTGGTAACTCATCTAAAAATAAAACTCCATTGTGCGCCATAGAAATCTCACCTGGCTGCGGATAGCTTCCGCCTCCAACTAAAGCAACATTTGAAATCGTATGATGTGGACTTCGAAACGGTCTTTGATTCATCAATCCTACTTCTTTTAGTTTTCCCGCGACACTATGAATTTTAGTTGTTTCTAGGGCTTCGCGCAAAGTCATGGGAGGCAGAATACTGGGCAAGCGTTTTGCCAACATAGTTTTTCCAGCGCCAGGTGGCCCAATTAAAATAATGTTATGACCACCAGCTGCGGCAATCTCCATGCACCGCTTAATACTCTCCTGCCCTTTCACATCGGAGAAATCAAATTCTGGAAAATCTAGTGTTTTGTAAAATTCGGCTCGCGTATCAATAGTTGTGGGTTCTAGCGTGCCTTTACCTTCCAGAAAATCAATTACTTCTTGAACATTCTCAATTCCATAAACATCAAGTCCTGCAACAATAGCAGCTTCCTTCACATTCTGTTTTGGTAAAAAAAAGCCTTTAAAACCTTCTTCCTTAGCTTTTATTGCAATGGGTAACGCTCCTCGTATGGGTTGTAAACTACCATCAAGTGAAAGTTCACCCATGATAACATATTTATCAACATCATCAGCTCTTATTTGTCCTGAAGCAACTAGAATACCTATCGTTAAGGTAAGATCATAAGCTGATCCTTCTTTTCTTAAATCGGCGGGAGCCATATTGATAGTGATTTTTTTTCCTGGCATCATGTAGCCATTATTTTTTAATGCTGCTGCAATACGATAACTACTTTCTTTGATAGCATTGTCTGGCAAGCCAACTAAATGATAACCAATACCTTTGTCTATATTCACTTCCACCGTAATGGTGGTGGCTTCTACTCCAAAAACCGCACTTCCAAAAACTTTTATTAGCATAATAGAATATTTGATTCTAAAATTAGATAAAGATTTTTAATTATTAATACTAATCGTTCAATATTTAAAAAAATGAATAAAAACACTATTTTTATAACATTTATGAAAGGAATAATAAAAAAAATATCACTTTTAATAATTTGTCGCAAAAAACAAATGTTAAAGTCTAAATAAATAATTGTCTACTATTGGCAATTTTTTACTTTTAGAAAATAATTTTAAACTTCATTATGAAAAAATTTTTAATTCTGCTCCTTTTTAGCTGTTTTCTACCAAAAACCTACGCACAGCAATACTTCCCAAACAATGAAGGTGTCCCAAACAAAACAACAAATTTTACTGCTTTTACAAATGCTAAGATTTATGTGACGCCAACACAAATTATAGACAATGGAACTTTACTTATTCAAAATGGAAAAGTAATTGCTACAGGAAAAACTGTAGCTATCCCTAAAAATTCCGTTATCATAAATTTAGAGGGTAAATCAATCTATCCATCATTTATTGATATGTACACTAATTTTGGAATTGAAAAACCAAAAAAAAACATGGAAAGAAATCCAATGTATGATACTAAGAAAGTTGGTTACTACTGGAATGAAAACATTCGATCAGAGGTGAACGCTTATGATAACTTTGTATATGATCAAACCAAAGCTGAAGAATTACTCAAAGCAGGTTTTGGCGTAGTGGGAACGCACAATCCCGACGGAATTGCAAGAGGAACTGGAACCTTAATTGCACTAAATAATTTTGATAAAAGCAACCAATTAATTTCAGATAAGGTTACAAATCACTTTGCTTTTGCTAAAAGTGTAATAACAAATCAAGCCTATCCGAGTTCGTTGATGGGAATGATGGCGTTACTGCGTCAGGTTTATCATGATTTAGATTGGTACAAAAAAGGAAATTCAGAAACAAAAGATTTATCGCTTGAAGCACTTTCTGCTAATGAAAAATTAGTTCAGATTTTTACAACCGAAGATAAATTGAATAGTTTAAGAGCCGCTAAAATCGCAAAAGAATTTGGCTTAACTTATGTTTTAAAAGGAAGCGGAAATGAATTTGAAAGATTAGAAGAAATTAAAAAAACCAATTCAAAATTTATTATACCAATAAATTTCCCAGCTGCTTACGATGTTTCAGATCCCAATCAAGCGGATCAAATGGAACTGAAAGACTTGCGTTTTTGGAACCAAGCGCCTACAAACTTAAAAGTTTTATCAGATAACGGAATTATTTTTGCGCTGACGACTGACAAGTTGAAAAAAATGGAAGATTTTAGACCTAATCTTTTGAAAGCGATCAAATATGGTTTTGATAAAACAAAAGCATTGGAATCACTAACTACTATTCCCGCTGCCATACTTGGAAAAAGCAATGAAATTGGAAGTTTAAAAACAGGAAGTCTTGCTAATTTTGTTATTACCTCAGGTGAAATTTTTGATGAGAAAACCACGCTTTATGAAAATTGGGTACAAGGAAATAAATTTGTCGTTAATGATATTACCGCAAAAGATATTCGTGGTAATTATGACTTAACTATCAATAATGATAAGTTCAAATGGAAAATTGAAGGGGAAATTACCGCACTAAAATCGGAAATAACTTCTACTGATTCTAAAAAAATAAAATCTAAACTAACTGTTTCTGATAATTGGATTTCGACAGTTATAAAACCAAATGATTCCACCAAAACTAGTTTTACAAGACTTATAGGTTACATAGAAAATACTGAAAACTTATCCGGTAAGGCGGTTTTATTCAATGGATCTGAGGTAAAATGGTCTGCTTTGAAAACAGCTCCTTTTGCCAAAGCAATAGATTCGTCGAAAGCGGATAAAAACAATGTTATCATGGCAACTACTTTTCCAAATGTTGCATACGGAAACAATAAAAAATTGGAACCTGAAACATTACTTTTCAAAAATGCTACGGTTTGGACAAATGAAAAAGACGGGATTTTAGACGAGACAGATGTTTTAGTAAAAAACGGAAAAATTGCCGCAATAGGAAAAAATCTTTCTGACGCTTCAGCTACAGTCGTTGATGCAAAAGGAAAGCACTTAACTAGCGGAATAATTGATGAGCATTCGCACATCGCAATTTCTAATGGTGTAAATGAAGGTGGGCACAATTCTAGTGCCGAAGTAACCATTCAAGATGTCGTAAATTCAGAAGATATTAATATCTACAGAGAACTTGCTGGAGGAGTTACAACTTCTCAATTATTACATGGATCCGCAAATCCTATTGGTGGTCGTTCAGCAATTGTAAAATGGAAATGGGGCGCTTCTGCCGACGAAATGCTGTACAAAGATCAACCCGGATTTATCAAGTTTGCATTGGGAGAAAATGTAAAACAAGCCAACTGGGGAATTACAAATCCAACTCGTTTTCCACAAACTAGAATGGGTGTTGAACAAGTTTTTACAGATTATTTCCAACGTGCAAAAGATTATGATTCAGCTTGGAAAAAATACAATACTTCTGGTAAAAAAGGAAAAGAAAAAGCACCAAGAGTAGATTTAGAATTACAAACAATAGCAGAAATTTTAAATAGTGAGCGATTTATTTCTTGTCATTCGTATGTGCAGTCTGAGATTTTAATGCTTATGAATGTAGCCGATAAATTTAATTTCAAGGTAAATACTTTCACGCACATTTTAGAAGGATATAAAGTTGCTGATAAAATGAAAGAACACGGCGTGGGAGCTTCGACTTTCTCTGACTGGTGGGCTTACAAATTTGAGGTAAATGACGCGATTCCATATAATGGAGCAATTATGCACAAAGCTGGAGTTCTAGTGGCATACAACTCTGATGATGCCGAAATGTCAAGAAGACTAAACCAAGAAGCGGCCAAAGCAGTAAAATACGGAGATGTTTCTGAAGAAGACGCTTGGAAATTTGTAACTCTCAACCCGGCCAAACTATTGCGCATCGATAACAAAGTGGGTAGCATTAAAATAGGAAAAGATGCTGATGTAGTTCTTTGGAGCACAAATCCATTATCTATCTATGCAAAAGCTGAAAAAACGTTAATTGAAGGTGTAGTATATTATGATAGCAAAAGAGATGAAGAAAATAGAGTCGCTATTGCAAAAGAAAGAAATGAACTCATAGGTCAATTATTGCAAGAAAAAAACAAAGGGATGACCACTCAAGAACCTAAGAAAAAAGAAAAAGTAGAGTATCATTGTGACTCAATGGAAGAGTAAAAAATCAGAGTTTTAATTATAAATCAACGCTTTTAAAAGTAACGACATCATTATAAAAATAGTTATGAAACATAAAAATATATATCTTTTATTGTTGGTATTTACAATATCAATAATTTCACAAGCGCAACAAACACCTGCTGCAGTGCAATCAAAGTCAGTGTTGATTCTTAACGCAACTGCTCACCTTGGCAATGGAGAGATTATCGAGAACAGTGCAATAGGCTTTGTTAATGGAAAAATCAATTTAGTGGCTAACGCCCAACTTATTCGCTTAGCTAAGGACGCCTATGATATTACAATTGATGGAAGCGGCAAACACGTGTATCCTGGCTTTATAGCGCCAAATTCTACGCTGGGTTTGGTTGAAATTGATGCTGTAAAATCGTCTGACGATGAAGGAGAAATTGGTATAATGAAACCACATATTCGAAGTATAATCGCATACACAGCCGACTCAAAAGTGATTGAAACAGTGAGACCAAACGGAATTTTAATGGCGCAAATAACACCGCGTGAAGGACGAATCGCTGGTTCTTCATCTATTGTTCAATTAGATGCTTGGCATTGGCAAGATGCATTAATAAAAGAAAATGACGGAATTCATATTAACTTTCCTTCTACATTTAAGAGAACTGGCTCTTGGTTTGAACCGGGAAATATTGAAGCTAATAAGGATTATTCAAAACAAATTTCCGAATTGACTGCTTTTTTCTCTGATGCTAAAGCGTATTTAGCTGATCAATCTAAAGAAAGAAATTTGGTTTTAGAATCAACTAAAGGTTTATTCGACGGAAGTCAAACTTTGTTTGTTAATGCTAATGAAGAAAAACAAATTACCGATGCCGTTCAATTTGCAAAGCAGAATGGAATTAAAAAAATGGTAATCGTAGGAGGTTATGAAGCTTATAAAACAGCGGAATTGTTACAAAAAAATAATGTAGGTGTCCTTCTTCGACGCGTACACGAAATGCCAGAAAATGAAGATGACGATATCGATTTACCTTACAAGTCAGCTAAATTGCTAACTGATAAAGGGGTTCTTGTAGGGTTAGAAAATAGTGGTTCACACGAGCGAATGAACACTAGAAACTTACCATTCCTTGCTGGAACTTGCGCTGCTTATGGCATGGAAAAAGAGCAAGCTTTAAAATTAATTACATCTAATACTGCAAAAATATTAGGAATTGAGGCGCAATGTGGTACCTTAGAGGAAGGAAAAGATGCTACGTTATTCATATCCGAAGGCGACGCTCTTGATATGAGAACTAACAAGTTAACAAATGCTTTTATTCAGGGCAGAATGATTAGCTTAGAAACGCATCAAACAAAATTGAACGAAAGGTATAAAACAAAATACAATCAAAAATAAAATATTATGGGACTATTTAACGCAATACTTGGAAACGCTTCTGAAGTTAACATTCAAAATATAGCTACAGAATTTGAGCCGCTTTTAATAGATGGAGAAAGTATAGAGAAAGCATATAAGCTGATTCGGGATATGTTTATTTTTACCAATAAAAGACTAATTCTAGCTGAAAAACAATTGGTGGGGACAAAAGTAGAATATATGTCCATTCCCTACTCCAGTATTAAAAAATTCTCAAAGGAAAGCGCGGGAATTCTAGACATGGATGCCGAATTAAAAATTTGGCTAAACCATGATACTAATCCAATCGTAAAACAATTTGGAAAAGGAGGCAATAACATCAATGAAGTTTATAAAATTTTAAGCCAACATACGTTAAAATAGTAAAACAAGTTATCACACTTTTGCAAAAAGCATCCATTCTTAAACGAACAATGGGTGCTTTTTTTTTAAATTTTTCGACCATTAAAAATACACGCCCTTAACTTCTTGTTAACATATTCAAAAATTTTATAATAAATTATGCTTAACCGGTAAAATAATAGGGGTATGATTGTAAAAACAATAAAAATTGTAATTTAGGGTAAATTTTTTAAGGGTTTAACTATCAATTTTATATTTTTATTGAAAATTTAAATCAGAAACAAATGCGAAAAATTATTTTGAGTGTAATTTTAATATCAATCTTAGGGATTACCTTGTTTTCAACTTATTTATTGACCAGTCATCCTGTTCCAGAACAACCAGTAAAATTTGATACTGGGGATACAGCTTGGATGATTGTTGCCACAGCACTTGTCCTAATTATGACGCCGGGATTAGGCTTTTTCTACGGTGGAATGGTGGGCAAGAAAAATGTCATTAGCACTATGCTTCAAAGTTTTATGGCAATGATTATTGTTACTGTGTTATGGGTTGTAATAGCCTTTGGATTAACATTCGGACCTACAATAGGAGGAATAATAGGGAATCCTATACCAAATTTATTTTTCCAAGGTGTTGGCATCAAAACCGCTTGGAGTCTCGCTCCAACAATACCATTCATGCTTTTTGCGCTCTTTCAAGCAAAATTTGCCATTATTACGCCAGCTTTAATCACAGGCGCATTTGCTGAAAGAATCCGTTTTTGGGCTTACTTATTATTTATGGTTTTATTTATCTTATTTATTTATACTCCCTTAGCACACATGACCTGGCATCCCGATGGTGTATTCTTTAAAATGGGAGTACTAGATTTTGCTGGTGGAACTGTAGTGCACATGAGCGCAGGATGGGCAGCATTAGCAGGAGCTATATTTTTAGGAAAAAGAAAAGCCCAAAAACCAAATCCCGCTCGTATAACTTATGTATTGTTAGGAACTGGATTGTTGTGGTTTGGTTGGTTTGGATTCAATGCCGGATCTGCTTTAGGATCCAATGGAATTGCTGTTCAAGCGCTTGGAACAACAACTGTCGCTGCTGCGGTAGCTGGTATGGCTTGGGTATTTCTTGATAAAATACTGGGAGACAAATTATCGGCAATGGGTGCCTGTATTGGTGTTGTTGTGGGACTAGTTGCAATTACACCTGCTGCAGGATTTGTAAGTATTCCTCATTCTATCTTTATTGGAGTTTTTGCGAGTCTAGTTAGTAATTTAGTTGTTAGAGCTTTCCATAAAGGAAAAATTGATGATGCACTAGATGTATTTGCGTGTCATGGTGTAGGTGGAATGGTAGGAATGCTACTTACTGGTGTATTTGCGTCAAATACCGTTAATTCAGCTGTTGGCGATAACCAAGGTCTGATCTTTGGGGAAACTACTTTGTTTATAAACCAGCTAACTGCGCTTGTTGGAGTTTCAATTTTTGCGTTTTGTGCTTCTTATGTTTTGTTTTTTATTGTAAATAAAATCACTCCACTTCGTGTAAGCGAAGAAAAAGAAGAACTAGGATTAGACATTTCGCAACACGGCGAATATTTATAAATCAAACCAAAAAGTCTTTGAAAATAACGTCATGCTTTTATCAAATCGAGAGCAGTCGAGATTATGATCGACTTATGGAGAAGGTTTCGTGTTTCATTACGATCATGATGACATAAACAACCTGACAAACTTCAATTCTTTGTAACAGTAAGTTCAAAACATAAATGGTATTAATGCAACAAAAAAGGATTCTGAATTTAAGTTCAGAATCCTTTTTTGTTTTAATCACCTTTTAGATTTACTTCAAAACAGTAAACTCGATTTTTGAATCATTGTAAATTCGATGTGTTTGCTTTTTGAAATCTTCCGGTTTTGCATAAAATATATTATCTACAAATGTTTGCGGATTCAAATCTATCAATGGAAAACAAGTGCTTTGAACTTGAATTTGGATTTTATGTCCTTTCTTAAAAGTATGGAAAACATCTTGAAGCTTTACATTGACTTCGGTTTTTTCATTCGCTACAAAAGGCTCTGGTTTAGAAAAACTATTTCTAAAACGGCCTCTCATTACTTCACTTCTTACCATCATGTGATAATTACTCATTTTTAAATAAGGCACTACTTCTTTAGTTTCTGGTTCATCTTTTGGGAAAACATCGATCACTTTTACAATCCAATCGGCATCTGTTCCTGTTGTAGATACTTGAAGTTTAGCAAGAATCTCTCCAGCAAGCGTAGTGTCGTTATCTAAAATTTCAGTTTCAAATACAATTACATCTGGGCGTCTTGCGGCAAAACGCTGATCATCGGTCATGTATTTTCTTGGCGTACTTCCCTGTTGTTTTATGTCCTCTGAATACGGAACTGGTTTTTTAGGATCACTAACAAATTCTTCAAAAGCGATATTTTTTTTAGCCATCTTAGTCAATTGATTTTCTTGTAAAAAGAAATCTTGTTTTACGGTATTTTTTGGAGGCCATGCGTCATAGGTTTTCCACTCTTTAGAACCCGAATCAAAAACATAAGCTTCAGGAAGTTTATTTTCGCCTTTGCCATTATTTTTCAAAAAATGACGGAAGAAATTGGCTTCGATATTTTTTTGATAGAAACTAGAAATACTGTCCCCAAAATTAATATTACCAATAACTTGCTTCGCTGAATTTCGAGCCCAATCTCCATGACTCCAAGGCCCCATAACAATCGTATTATAATTTTTACTCGTTTTTTCGATTGTCGAATAAGTATTTAGAGGTCCATACAAATCTTCGGCATCAAACCAACCGCCGACAGTCATTACCGCCGGTTTTATATCCTTTAAATGTTGAAGAAGGTCACGCTTTTGCCAAAAATCATCATAACTAGAATGCTCTTTTAGCTGTTGCCAAAACTCATTGTCTTTCCCATAGTATTTATCCAAGTTAGATAAAGGACCTGCATCCAGAAAAAATTGATAATCGTCATTTGTACCTACATCTGAAAATTTGAACCAAGATTCCGTTGTACGTTTTGTTTTTTGCGGTCCAAATAGTGGCGTAACTTTCCAATAACTCAATAAATAGGCACCATTATGATGAAAATCATCAAAAAAGAAATCAGCAATACAAGCTTGAGGCGAAACTGCCTTCAAGGCGGGATGGTTGCTTAATAATGAATAAGTCGCGTAAAATCCAGGATAAGAAATACCCCAAGTTCCAACATTTCCATTATTGTTAGCGACATTTTTAACTAGCCAATCTATCGTGTCATAAGTATCAGAAGCTTCATCAACAGCAGTTTTCCCCTTTTTATTGGGAATAAAAGCGCGCATATTATCATACAAGCCATCACTCATATACCTGCCACGTACATCTTGATAAACCACGATATACCCTTCTTTCATCATGGTTTCACTTGGCGAAATACTACGTTTCAATTTATCTTCTCCGTAAGGACCTGAATTATAAGGTGTTCTTTGTATAATGATTGGATATTTTTTTGAAACGTCCTTGGGACTATATATTGCAGTGAATAACTCTGCGCCATCACGCATCTTGATATGGACTTCTTTTTTAGTATAATTATCTGCCACATAATTTGTTACTTTATCTTGTGCAAAAAGAACAGCTGCCACAAATAAAAGATAGATACTTAGTAGTTTTTTCATAAATTTTTTGAGTTAAAAATAATTTGAAAGGTAAAAAATCTACTTTAATATCATATCCACAATTCTTATTTTTTTTAAGAATTAAATGATCGTTTTAAAAGTTTATTTCAGTAGCAAATAAAGCGTTTCAAGAATTAGTTTGTCTACTAATCATTATTTTAATCTGATCGCGTAGGCTTAGAAATAATTAATATTATGTTCAAGTTATTTGTAAAAATGACAAGTATTTTTGTTTTTACTTTATTCAAAAACACATCAATTATTAAAGAGCTCTAATCTACCGCGCGACATAAGAAAGCATCTAAATAAAATTCTATAATACTTGATTATCAATTAAATAAAAATAATTAGTCTTGATAATTTTTAAAATTTATAAGATAGAAATACCTTCAACTATTAGCGGAACAATTCTAAAAATCGTTTTTACTACCATTTTTGTGTATTTATAACCTACCTTTGTAAAATACCATTTTGTATTCAACGATTAATCTATGCTTTTTTTTCAAGCATTTAATCCACAATTTAGAGTTCTTATTTTAGATTAATTTTCTAAATACAGCTCCCTTTTTTTGCAGCATTCTGCATCTTCGCCTTCGGAAAAATTCCATTTACAGGCTAATAAATAATCGAAAATTAATAAAATGCACATAATAGATTATGTAATCTTTGTTGTATATATGTTAGCCATGCTTGGAGTTGGCATATATTTTTTTAACAAAAATAAAACTGCTGAAGATTTTTACGTTAGTGGTAGAAATATGAGTAGCTGGCACATTGGTCTATCCGTTGTGGCTACTGATGTTGGAGGCGGATTTTCAATTGGACTTGGCGGACTTGGTTTTACGATGGGAATTTCTGGTTCTTGGATGTTATTTACCGGGCTGCTGGGCGCGTGGTTAAGTGCAGTTTTTCTAATTCCTAAGGTAAGCTCGCTTGGGCATAAATACAAGTTTTTTACTTTTCCTCAGATCTTTGGTCACTTTTATAATGCTAAAGTGGCTTTGCTTGCGGGGATCATTTCGGCTATTGGATATGTAGGTTTTACTAGCTCTCAAGTTTTGGCTGGAGCCAAATTAGCGTCGGCAACAATAGATGGACTTGACTTACAAACCGCTCTTATTGTCATGGGACTTATTGCGGTAATTTACACCTCAATTGGCGGATTAAAAGCGGTGATTTACACCGATACAATACAGTGGCTAATACTTATTTGCGGGCTAGTTTTTATAGGAATTCCTATTGCATACACTGCAGTGGGAGGTTACGATGCGATTAAAGCTACTCTAGCGCCTGAGTATTTATCGTTAACCAATGTAAAATGGTATCAATTATTAAACTGGTCAGTAACCATTATACCTATATGGTTTGTTGGGATGACATTATACCAAAGAATCTATGCCAGTAAAGGCGAAAAAGAAGCCAAAAAAGCATGGCTAATTGCTGGTGTTTTCGAATGGCCTATAATGGCGTTTATGGGTGTAATTCTAGGAATGCTTGCAAAAGTTGCCGCAACTAAAGGAATGTTTGATGGCATTACTGATGCTGCTACAATGGACAGCGAGATGGGATTACCTATTTTATTAGCTACTATTCTTCCTATTGGATTGATGGGATTAATGCTTTCCTCCTATTTCTCAGCAATTCTCTCCACTGCCGATAGTTGCCTAATGGCGGCATCTGGAAATATTGTAACTGATATCATATCCAAATTTTCTAAAAAAGAACTAAGTCATAAAAAGGAACTTCAACTTTCACAAATCGTGACGCTATTAGTTGGTTTTTTTGCAATCCTACTTGCTTCGCAAATGCAAAACGTACTCGAATTGATGCTTTACTCCTATGCTTTTATGGTATCAGGATTATTTATTCCAGTTATAGGAGCTTTATTTTGGAAAAAAAGTCATCCCATTGCTGCCTTTTGGAGTATGCTTTGCGGAGGCACAACCACCATAATCCTCATTATTGCTGATAATAAGCTACCTTTAGGTATAGAACTACCTGAAAATCTGGATGCAAACATTTATGGAATTAGCATTTCACTAATTTTATTTGTAACAATATCTCTTTATTACAACAACAAAAAAGAAAATCAAAATGGAATTCAAACAAATTAATGATACCACTGGAGAAGATAAAATATACACCAATCAAATTCTCGCTCTTTTTCTATATGCCCATTTAGAACAATACGGTGATACAGTTGCCGACATTACAAAATGTATGGATTACGTAATGAATCCGGCCAAAGGCGGAAATATTATAGTCGGAATTGACGAGCAAAAAATTGTAGGTGTCGTAATTCTAAACAATACTGGTATGAAAGACTTCATTCCTGAAAATATCTTAGTTTACATAGCCGTGGATAGCAGCCATCGTGGAAAAGGGTACGGAAAACAATTGATGGAAAAAGCGATTTCTATTGCTGAGGGGAATATTGCTTTACATGTAGAACCTGATAATCCGGCAAAGAAATTATATGAAAAACTAGGTTTTACCAATAAATACTTAGAAATGCGTCTGATAAAATAGACCTCCATGGAAAAATTAAATAAGCTAATTGAATTGCGGAAAGAACTACATAAATATCCCGAAGTTTCTGGTAACGAAATTGAAACGGGAAAACGCATAAAATCTTTTCTCAAAAATTATCCTCCAGATAAACTGATTTCTGATTTAGGATCGACCGGTTTTGCCGCTATTTATAAAGGGAAAAATCCAGGAAAAACGGTATTGTTTCGTTGTGAGCTTGACGCTTTACCTATCGAAGAAATCAATATATTTGAGCATAGATCTATAAATAAGGGTGTTTCTCATAAATGCGGTCATGATGGACATACCACTATATTATGCGGTTTGGCAACTGAATTGTATAAAAATAAGCCTGAGACAGGAAGTGTAATTTTGCTATTTCAACCTGCAGAAGAAGATGGATCCGGCGCTGAAAAAGTTTTCTCAGACCCCAATTTTAAAGTTTTACAATCTGATTATGTTTTTGCACTTCATAACTTACCTGGATATTTGATAAATCAAATTGTAGTAAAAAATGACACTTTTACATGTGCTGTTAATAGCCTAATTATACATTTAGAAGGTAAAACGGCTCATGCGGGAGAACCTGAAAAGGGAAAAAATCCCACATTAGCGATAGCAGAAATCATAACGGAATTCAATACTCTTATTCAAGCTGATATTTCACAAGAAAACTTTTGTTTGATCACTCCTATTTATATCAAAATGGGCACGAAAGCTTACGGAGTATCTGCAGGCGCGGGCGAAATTCATTACACAGTTCGAAGTGATAGCAATTTACAAATGCAAGCTATTGAAATTGCTTTAGAAAATTTAGCACAGTCAACAGCTAGTAAGCATAATTTGAAATGTGAAACGAGTTGGATTCAAAATTTTAAAGCCAATTCTAATAATGACAAAGCAGTAGAAATCGTTAGAAAAGTAGCAAAAATGAATCATTTCGAGCTGCTTGAGAAGGAAAAACCATTTACTTGGGGAGAAGATTTTGGCTTGTTCACACAGAATTATCCTGGTGCTATGTTTGGATTGGGTTCTGGATTAGATACTCCCGCATTGCATAATCCTGATTATGATTTTCCTGATGATATTATTGCAACAGGCGTCGCTATGTTTTACCAAATCAGTAAAGAAATTACAAATGCATACTAATTCAATTATTGAGCTAAATCGCTCAGCGTATCAAAATAATATTGATTTTATCAAGAAAATCTTTGGTAAGAAAGTAACTTTTTCGTCGGTTGTAAAAGGAAATGCTTATGGACATGGCGTAGTGGAATTTGTTAGTATGGCCTTTGATTGCGGTGTGAATCATTTCTCCGTTTTTGACGTGCAAGAAGCAAAAGAAATTAAGAAAACACTGCAAGATCAAGCGACAATATTAGTGATGGGATTGGTGCAAGATGAGGATATGGAATGGGTTATTAAAAACAATGTAGAATTTTTTGTTTTCGATAAAAGTCGTTTAAAGGAAGCTGTAAAAACAGCTAAAAAATTAGCTTTGAAAGCCATCATACATATTGAAGTTGAGACTGGAATGAATAGGACAGGCTTTGACAGAAATGAAATAAACAGAGTCATTTCTACCATAAAAAAGGAGACTAATTATATAAATTTTAAAGGACTTTGCACGCATTACGCTGGCGCGGAAAGCATATCAAATCATTATCGAGTCGATAAACAGATTCACAATTTTGAGGAAATTTATCAGCAATTCTGTAAAAATAATTTAAAGCCTGAAATAAGGCATTCCGCTTGTTCTGCAGCATCAATAATGTATTCACAAACCAGAATGGATTTAGTTCGTATCGGAATTATGCAATATGGTTTATGGCCAAGTCCAGCGGTTTTTGTAACTTATTTACATTCGAAAAAAAACAAAATTGATCCTTTGCAACGTGTTATTAGTTGGAAAAGTAGCATAATGAGTATCAAAAATGTAAACACAGGAGATTTTATAGGTTACGGAACTAGTTTTATGGCTAAGCGAAAGATGACAATTGCAACGGTTCCCATTGGCTACAGCCATGGCTATAGCAGGTCTTTAAGCAATCAAGGTCGGGTTCTTATTCACGGACAACGTTGCGTTGTAATAGGATCCGTAAATATGAATATGATGACCGTTGATGTTACTGATATTAACTTGGCAAAGAAACATGATGAAGTTGTTTTAATAGGAACTCAAGATCAGCTCTCAGTTACTGTTGCCTCTTTTAGTGATTTTAGTAACCAACTCAATTACGAATTATTAACGCGAATTTCTACGGCAATTCCACGAAAAATTATAGAATAATGGCCTTTATAAAATTATACAGAAAAAAACTTGAAGAAAATTATGCTTTTCTAGACAACATATTTAAGTCCAGAAACATTCAATGGGGAGTAGTTTCTAAATTGCTTTGTGGCAATAAAATATATATCAAAGAAATTATTGCTTTAGGCGTGCGGGAAATTCACGATTCTAGAGTGAGTAATCTTAAAAAAGTAAAAGCGCTGGATCCAGATATTCAAACCGTTTACATAAAACCTCCTGCAAAACGTAGTATTGAAAGTATTGTGAAATATGCAGACATCAGTTTTAATACTGAAATTTATACGATACAGTTATTATCAGACGAGGCAGTTAAACAAAACAAGATTCATAAAGTCATCATTATGATTGAAATGGGCGATCTTCGTGAAGGTGTAATGGGCGAAGAATTAATTGCTTTTTACGGTACTATTTTAAAAATGCCTAACATAGAAATTTCAGGTATTGGTACTAATTTAAACTGCCTGAGTGGTGTTATGCCAACGCAAGACAAACTGATTCAGTTGAGTTTGTACAAGCAATTAATTGAAGCGAAATTTAATATTAGTATTCCGTTCGTTTCCGGTGGTACATCAGTTGCGGTTCCGTTAATTCTGAAAAACGCACGCCCTATGGCTGTAAATCATTTTAGAATAGGTGAAGCACTCTTTTTTGGTAAAGATTTATTTACTGGAGATACAATTGAGGGAATGCATAATGATGTTTTTAAATTATATGCTGAAATCATTGAAATTACTGAAAAACCAAATACACCAACGGGCGAATTAGGCGAGAATGTAGCTGGAAATTCGTTTTCAATGAATGATGTAACCGATCTAGGAATTACATCACTACGAGCTATACTGGACATTGGTTTACTAGACATGCAACCGCAATATCTCGAGTCGGATGACGCGGATATTACCATTGTTGACGCCAGTTCTGACATGCTTGTCATTGATATCTCGAACTCGAAGAAAACGTATAAAATTGGAGATTTAGTGGCTTTTAAAATAAGATATATGGGTGCTTTGTATCTTCTAAATTCAGATTATATTGAGAAGACTATCGAGTAAACAGGAGTTTTTGAAAAGGTAATTGCTTTTGTAATATATCAATTTAAAATCCAAACCATTTTTTTAAACCATTAAGAAATGAAGCAAAATTAAGCATTGCCAAAACTTAATGGACTTAATGGTTTTACACAGTTGAATAACTTAGTTATTGTAACTTTTATTTTAATCTAATTAGAGTTTCACGATAGCTAATAACTTCAACCTCAAAAGAAAATTGCACTAAATTTCACAAATAAATTTGTGGAAATTAGTGCAATTTTTGTAAAACATAAAACGTACGTAGATATCGCTATTCTCCTTTTTTGAATCGATCAATTCCTTCTCTTAACCACGCTTTGTATTCGTTAATGTTTGAGTTGTAACTTTCAGGTTTGTTTGACAACATTGTGCCGTCAGTATCTAAAACAATGTAATACGGTTGCGCATTAGCTTTGAATTTGGTTATCTGGAAATCGCTCCATTTATTTCCGATGCTAATTATTTCCTTACCTGTTTCTTTAGAAATGTACTGTTCATTTTTAGGCAAATCCTTTTTATCATCTACATACAACGAAATTAAAACAATTTCGTCTTGTAATATTTTTAAAACAGCAGGATCTGACCAAACATAGTCTTCCATTTTCCGACAATTCACACACGCATATCCTGTGAAGTCTAGTAATATAGGTTTATTTATAGATTTGGCATAAGCCACACCTTTATCATAATCTTTAAAAGCGATCAAATCATGTGGTCCTAAGTGCGCACCCGCTGGTAAAACTTGAGCTGTTGCATTCGAACCTCCTTTTGAATTCCCAACTCCATACGGACTTTCGCTATAGGTCATTGGTGGCGGAAAACCAGAAATTACTTTTAATGGCGCTCCCCAAAGTCCCGGAATTAAATATATAGTAAACGCTAAAACAACTAATCCAAATAATAATCGACCAACAGAAATATGAGTTATAGGACTATCATGTGGTAGCGTGATTTTTCCAAATAAGTATAATGCTAATGTTCCAAAAATTGCAATCCAAATGGCCAAGAAAACTTCTCTTTCTAAGAAATGCAATTGTAAAACCAGATCAGCATTTGATAAAAATTTGAATGCCAAAGCCAATTCTAAAAATCCTAAAACTACTTTAACGGTATTCAACCATCCACCTGATTTAGGCAATGAATTTAGCCAACCTGGGAACATGGCAAACAACATAAAAGGTAAGGCTAATGCCAATGAAAATCCGAACATACCTACAACTGGCGCGATTCCTCCTTTAGAAGCGGCTTCTACTAAAAGTGTTCCAACGATAGGTCCAGTACATGAAAATGATACGATTGCCAACGCTAAAGCCATAAATAAAATACCAATTATTCCGCCTCTATCGGCTTGGCTATCTACTTTATTGGCCCACGAATTTGGTAACATGATTTCAAAAGCACCTAAAAACGAAGCTGCAAAAGTCACTAAAATAATAAAGAAAATAATATTGAACCAAACATTAGTAGACAACGCATTCAGCGCATCAGCACCAAAAATCCAAGTCACCAAAAGTCCTAAAACAACATAAATAAATATGATCGAAACGCCATAAATAATAGCATTGCTAATTCCTTTAGCTTTTGTTTTACTTTGTTTTGTAAAAAAACTAACGGTCATAGGAATCATTGGAAATACGCAAGGCGTTAGCAATGCTGCAAATCCAGAAAGGAATGCAATAAAGAAAATCGACCACAACCCTCTTTGCTCTGTAGGTTTAGAATCAGCAACAGCAACTTCTTTTTGAGTGGGTTTTGTTTCTTTAGTTTCGTTTACATTTGCGACAGCAGTATCTACCAAAGCCGCATCAACGGGAATCACATCAGCAATTGTTGGGCTAGTAACTGCACTAGTGGCCGTGATTGCTGGTACTTTGAAAGTAAAATTTTTCTCAACATTGATACAAACCTCTTTACAAACTTGATAATTGAAATCGACTTTAATTTCCGTAAGCTTAGGATTTGTTATTACAATTTCTTGTCGGATTTGGGCTTTCTTCTCAAAAAATGTTTCATTGACCTCAAATACATCATTAAAGGCGGTTCTGGTTTTACTTTCTTTGGCTTTTCCAACTAAGTTAAAGTTCCCTTTTTGATTTTTGAAAGCAATTTCTAAAGGTAACGGACCGCCGTCTGGAGTGAATTGTGAATATAAATGCCAGTCGTTTTCAATAACTGCATCAAATACTAAAACGTAATTCGTTTCTGATTTTTTTTCGATTTTGCTTGTCCATTTTGCGGGATCTAAAATTTGGGAATTTACATTGGCAAAAGCCAAAAAAGCGATCAGTATAAATAATAATTTCTTCATTCTTCTAATTCTATTTTAAGTATATTTTGAGTTGTGTTTTCAATTTTAAATCGTTCATCTTGCCGAATACCAATTACCCAAACAATGGATTTATTAGAACACAAAAGCCACGTATTTTCTTTGTCTAACAAAGATAATTTTTCATCTTTAAAAAGCTTACTAATCTTTTTTGATTTTCCATTCATGCCAAAAGGTTGAAATTGATCTCCCTCTTCCCAATGACGTAAAACCAATGGATATTGCAATTTATTTGAATCGACAAAGATAGTTTTATTTGATACCGAACTTAGCGTAGCTGCTTTATGAAATGCTAGTTTTAAGGGAATCTTAACTTCTTTTTGATCTTTTTCTATAAAATATTCTTGTTTTTCTTTTTCAAGATCCAAAGGAACTACTATTAAAAAATCTCGATCTTTAAGTAATCGATATTCCGCTGAGAAAACCTGTTTTCCGGATTGACTTTGAACCAAATCATAAATATCGTCCCAGGCCGTAAACCCAAATTCATTCAGCCACTGGTATAAATACGATTTGTAATTTGGTAATTTTTTTAACTGTTTTATGTCAAATTTAATGCTTTCCTCCTCTTGACTAGCCACTTGTTGGTAAATCATTATTGTAGCATCCTCTACCATTGAAGCCGCTTCTTGCAAATATCGCTGTGTTTTTTGAAACGAAGTTTGAAAATTTGGATTAAGTTCTTTAAACATTGGTAATAAATGATGCCTAATTTGATTTCGCAAGTATTTATCAGAAGCATTGCTGCTATCTTCACGCCAGTGAACAGCGTTTAATTCAGCATACTTTTCTATTTCTTGTTGGCTTAAAGCCAAAAGCGGACGCATTACCCTCTCGTTTTGTGCTGGAATTCCAGTCAACCCATCTAAACCAGTACCACGTGACAGGTTAATAAGAAAAGTTTCTAGATTATCATCCGCGTGATGAGCCGTTAAGATGTAGTCGTATTTTTCTGTTTCGAGTAATTCATAAAACCAGTTGTAGCGCAACTCTCGAGCAGCAACTTGAGTAGAAAGTTTATAATCCTCAGCAAAAGCTTTTGCATCAAATTGTGTGATAAATACGGGAACATCTTTTGCTGCAGCATAATCCTGAACAAAATTTTGATCATCAAAACTTTCGAGTCCACGCAATTGAAAATTACAATGTGCAATCGCTATTTTATAGTTTAATTGCAGAAATAAATGAACCATAACCATGCTATCAATTCCTCCGCTGGTAGCAAGAAGTAACTTCTTTCCATTTAAAAACGGGAAATTATGAAGTAAATGATTTTGAAATTTTTCTAGCATTGCCAAATTTAATTAATTCATTTTGATTTAAGCCACGACTTGCGATATGAAACTCAACAATTATCTTCAATCATATCTCGCAGGTTTGAAGTAATACCGATGATAATTATGAAAAAGTCTATTACATACACATTACATTTTTTAAACCATTAAGCTCATTAAGTTAATTAAGATTTCTGTTAATTAAAATAAACGGTCATTAATAATAGCACATCAAATTAAAATATGTAATAATTTGCCTTTATTTTTTTATCAAATAGCTACGCTAAATCTCCCAATACTTCTCGCATTGCTTTCGCTTTTAGTAAGCACTCTTCATACTCTTTCTCTGGAATCGAAAGCGAAGTAATTGCACTTCCCACTGAAAACGAAACGTATTTTTGCTCCTGATTATACAAAATGCTACGAATAACAACGTTGAAATCAAAGTCGCCATCAGGTGTGAAATAACCAACCGCTCCACTATACAACCCCCGTTTTGTTTCCTCTAGTTCTTCAATTATTTTCATCGCCGCGATTTTTGGTGCGCCAGTCATACTTCCCATTGGAAAAGTAGTTTTGATAACATCAACAGCAGCATATTGACTATCTTGTTTTGATGTAATTGTCGTGATCATTTGGTGCACTTGTAAAAACGAATAAACGCCGCATAATTCAGTTACTTCAACGCTTCCTTTTTGTGCTGTTTTTGATAAATCATTGCGCACTAGATCTGTGATCATGATGTTTTCAGAGCGTTCTTTTGGATCTGAAGCCAATTGATTTTTAGAGTTTTGATCCTCAAGCGGATCTGCAAATCGTTTAGCGGTACCCTTAATTGGTTGCGAAATTATACGCTCTCCGTCTTTTCTTAAATACCGCTCAGGAGTTGCTGACAGTAAAAAGTGTTTATTATTCTTAAAAAAAGTAGCAAATGGCGGTTGCGAAATCTCGTTTAGTAAACTGAATTTTCCGAAAGGATTTATAGTTGCATTTTCTGCAAAAAATTCCAGACAAAAATTAAGTTCATAAATATCGCCTCGATGAATGTGTTCTAGTGCTTTTGACACTTTACTGATATAATCTTTCTTAGAAATGCGCTGCTGAATGATCAGTTTTTCTTCCTTGCTATTTGCTAAATCAGAAATTTGCTCTATTTCTTCAAAATCAGCTTCTACCTCATCGTCACAGAAATTGAGATACTTAATTTCAAGTTGATTTCCCTTGAATAAAAATAATTTTTTAGGCTGAAAAAAGAATAAATCGGGAAAATCAAGTCCGTCAAAATTTTTAGAAAATAATGACTCAGTATTGTTTTTTAGATCATAAGATAAATAACCAAAAAGCCAATCTTTACTGGTTTGCTGATACTGTTTTAAATCTTCAAAGGCATTGTGAAAATCGGTTTTTATAGAAGTGAATGCATCTACGGCAACAACGCAGTCGTAACTGGAATAAACCTGTGGATAGTCATTACTGTCTAAATATATGATTTCGCGAAACTGTTGTGACCAATATAAAAGCTGTTTTTTAAACAGTTTAGGGTTATCAACCAACTTGTAAATAGAAGTTCTCAAAAAAGTGTTTGTATTTAAAATTCAAAATTACAATAAAAAACAAACCTTCAAAAATTGATTTCACTAATTAACGCTATTTATTTTGCAAATAATTAAATTAATTCTTGCAGACTAGTTTTGATGCAAAACGAAATCCTCGCGATCAATATTTACCGAATCAATTACTTCTTTCAATAACTGTATGCTTTTCAATTTGTCCTTATGATTAAAAATAGGACTTGTAACCATTAATTCGTCAACTTGGGTATAATCGATAAATTGTTCCAGCTCTGCTTCCACCTTACTTTTACTCCCTACAAATGAACAAGCAGTCATTTGGTTTACATGAAAATGCTCTTGTTCGTTCATTATTCCGTCTAGCGAGTCAAGTGGTGGTTGTAACGCTTTTCGATCATTCCTAATTAAATTTAAAAACATTTGAGTTAGACTTGTTGCCAATTTCTCGGCTTCTTCATCAGTATTAGCGAGAATGGCATTTACGCAAGCCATCGTTTTAGGTTTATCTAAATATTTTGATGGTTCAAAATTATCTCTGTAATATTCAAAAGCTTGGTACATTTGCTTTGGTGCAAAATGTCCCGCGAAAGCGTATGCTAATCCATTGGCTGCAGCCAAAGCCGCACTATCCATACTTGAACCAAGAATCCAAATAGGAACATTCGTCCCTTCGGCAGGAAAAGCTCGTACACTTGAAGCAGCGTTATCGATGGAGAAAAACTTCTGAAGTGCCGCGACGTTTTGCGGGAAACGCTGAGACTGCTCGTAAAAATCTTTACGAATCGCTTGAGCGGTTAATCCATCGGTTCCTGGCGCTCTACCGAGACCTAAATCAATGCGATTGGGGTACAAAATTTCGAGAGTTCCAAACTGCTCCGCAACGATTAACGGAGCATGATTGGGCAGCATGATTCCACCAGAACCTACTCGAATAGATGAAGTTTGGCTTGCAATATAACCAATTAGAATCACCGTTGCAGTACTAGCCACGTGAGCCATATTGTGATGTTCAGCCAGCCAAAATCTCTTGTAGCCTAAACTATCAGCAAGTTGCGCTAATTCTTTTGTTTTTTGAAAAGTTTCTTGTGCATTGCTATCTTGGGAAATCACCGCTAACTCTAATATCGAAATGGGAATATTTTTTTTGATCATAATCATTGTCATAGTTTACACAAAATTACGTTTTTTGAGTCGGTGGTAGAATTATGTGATGTTAAGAGATTTGTAATGTTTGAGAAGCAAAAAAGTACAGAAACGTACTGTGCACATCAAAAAAAAACCTGCAACTAAACGTGCAGGCTTAAACTTGTATATGAAAAAGAACTATTTCCCATCAACAAAATCTTGTAAATAACTAAATCGCGGCGTCAGTTTTCCTTTTTCAGTAATTTTAGCTCGGTGCAAAATTCCGTCTTTGTCATTATTAAAAAATGCCGGAACTACATGTTCTAAAAACATTTCTCCAAAACCATCACTGGCATCTTTTGGTAATTCACAGGGTAAATTATCAACTGCCATCACGACAATTGCGGCCGGATGAAAAACATCCACTTCCCTATTTTCGTCCGGAAGGTAGCCGTATAAAGGCTCTGCAATAGTTGATGATCGCAACGTACTAGCGATAGGACCATTGACATCGCAGGAAATATCAGCCACCACTTTTATTTTGCAATCATTAGCTTTTAGCATTTCTTGAGTCAAAATTGCTGGCGCGTCATTGCCATAAAAATGGCCGGTGATATAAATGTCAGTTACCTTAGTAAATTTTTCAAAATCAGAAACGTATTCTTTTGGATTTTGATAGAAATCTGTAAAATCTAATGTCTGTCCGTCTTTACGTTTATTGTATTCTAAAACATCAATTTGAGTATAAACAGCCTGAGCGTAATTTTTTGTCAAATAATTCTCAGCAGAAACTTCTTTTATTTTTATTGCATCTAAAACTTCTTTAGCACCATTACCCACTTTTCCTGTTCCTGTAATGACAAATTTTAAAGGTGGTAAAACTAATCGTTTCAGGTGACTAATTAATGCATCTTTTCCAGAAAGCGTATCTGCTTTTGGTAATTTAAACATTTCAAATTTTATCCCAAAAGCCCGAATTCCGTTGTATGCTCCTACGATTCCAGCATATCTCCCAAAACCTATCAACCTGCGGTTTTCAGTGTCTACAAGTGTTTCGTAATCGTATAAATCGATATTCTTTTCTAGGATTGCCTGCAATAATTTTCTGTTGTAAGGTTGTTTCTTTATTGTATGCGAAAAAAAGAAATAGGACTTGTTAGGAATTAAATTTTCGACAGGCACTTCTTTTACGCCAAAGAAAAAATCAGAGTCGCTAATATCATTTGTGACTTCAATTCCAAGATTTTGATATTGGGAATCTTCAAAAATCCTAATCTCAGAATGCTCTACTTTGACAGAGACATTTTTGTATTTTTGTTTCAATATTGTTAATTCATTAGGTGAAAAAACAACTCTTCTATCAGGTGGATTTTTGCGTTCTTTTAAGATTCCAAATTTCATAAGTATAACGGACTTTAAATTATTAAATAGTGACTCTATGATAGTGATTTGTTACACTTACAACAGTTTTCACTTAATTGATTTTTTCTAAAATTATTCCATTTATATTAATCTACTGTACAGTGAAGTCCAATACATTAAAAAAATTTACATTACAGCACAATAATAAAATAGTGTTAAGGTTTAAAAAACGGCTATTGAAAAGGCTTTGATTCTATATATTTGCCTTTCTAGCACTACAGTAATGATATTTATAAAAAAAGCAAAGATACTACATATATTTCTCGTCCTTATCATTTTGAGTTCCTGCGCCAAGGAGAAAAAAAAAGTTGAATTATCAGACAGTGAACTTCCAAAGAGTATTTTACCCAAAATGAAGCCTTTAGGTAAATTGGAAACTAAACTTACTACCTCGTACATCAATTTAAAAAAACAAGAAATTGAATCCTTTTATAATAAAAATTGGTCTAATAATAGTTTAAATGGTAGTTTTTTAGTCGCTCAACACGGTCAAATCATTTATGAAAAGTATGAAGGCTATGCTAATTTTAGAGACAAAACTTTAATTACAAAATCCACTCCTATCCATCTTGCATCAGTTAGTAAGGTTTTAACAGCAACTGCGATTTTAAAATTAATAAATGCAAAAAGAATAGCATTAGATCAAAAAGTGAATACAATATTAAAGGATTTCCCATATCCAGATATTACGGTTCAAACTTTATTAAATCATAGAAGCGGCATGAGAAATTATGCCTACTTTACTGATCGAGATAAATCGGTTTGGGACAGGCATAATATACTTTCCAATCAGGATATTTTGACAATTATGGCTACTAAAAATATTAGATTAGAGTACAAAACCGATACTCATTTTAGTTACTGTAACACAAATTATGCAATGCTGGCGCTAATCATTGAAAAAGTAACCAAGCTGCCGTATGAAAAGGCGATGGATCAAATGATTTTTAAGCCACTTGGCATGAAAAATACTTATGTTTTTAATTATGAAAGAGATAAAGATTCGGCTGTAACATCATATAAAGGGAATAAAGTAGAAATAGGCAAAGATTATTTAGATGCGGTTTATGGCGATAAGAACATTTATTCGACGCCGCGAGATTTTTTGAAATTTGACCGCGCCAGAAATAGCCCTAATTTTTTAAGTCCAAAACTGAACGCGCTTATTTACAAACCTTATAGCAATGAGCGTAAAGGAACAAAAAATTACGGACTAGGAATACGCATGATAAACTTTGAAGATGGACAAAATTTTTATTTTCACAACGGTTGGTGGCATGGAAATACCTCATCGTACATTACACTTCAGAAAGAAGGGGTCACAATTATTGCCCTTTCTAACAAGTTTTCCCGAAAAACATATGATGTACGAAAATTGGCATCATTATTTGGAAATTATCCATTTCGAATTAAAGACAATTAGAAAAAAATAGAAGTGTAACTACTAGAAATTTTACAACAGAAATTAAAGTTTTATCAGTATATTTGCAAACTCAAAATTCAAGTTTAAATTTTGAAATTAAAAGGGGTCGACTGGTTTTGACAGCAAGTCGAATTGATCAGTAAGCACGTCGAGCATTGAGACCTTGCTCGTAAATATAAGATCTTATCATTTTACACGGCGAAAATAACTACGCTTTAGCTGCATAATCCGAATTATAGTAAGATTAAGCCACGTTCCTATCAGATAGGAAAGCTGGATTCTCCTTGAAAGCCTTGGTTTGTGGCAGTCAATTTAGGGGAACCGTAAAAATAAACCTAGATTTCCATGAGCTTCGGGTGGATTTCGAAATTAAGAAGATAAGTAGCGTGTGGCTGTTTCTGGCCTAGCACACTATCGAAAATCTAATCAGGAAATAAACGTGTAGAAAGCTTTTTAGTTGCTTGTTTGGACCCGAGTTCGATTCTCGGCGACTCCACAAAATGCCAAATGACGCCATTGCAAGACAATTGGCGTCATTTTTTTTTCTATATCGTACGAAAATTTAGTAAGTTTTAAATTAAAAACCTCCGTATCATTAGTGAAAAAGATTTTACAAATAGTAACCAAGGTATTAATATTCTCTATTTAAGCTCAGACAGACCCTAACAATGTTACAAACGAGTGTAAAACAGCCGTTTATCATTTATTTCTAGTTGTACAATCTTCCCCAATTATTTTATCTTCAAGATCTAAATAAATCAAAATTACCTCTATAATTAGTTTCTAAATTAATTTTACCTTTTCAAAACCAATTTTACCCCAAAAGCAAATAACAAAATATCTTGGCGTTAAAATTGATTTTACCCCTTGTTTGATAATAAAAACTAAATTTATTTTTATCAAATTAAATTTACCCAAAAAACAGAAAGTAAATGAAAAAAATAGGGTATAATAAATGGCGTAAAGAAAAACTACATATTCAGGGATTTCCATTAACTCATGAATCATATATTGGAACAGCTGATTAGGTTCAACAAATGCGGTTGTACGAACATTTAAATCGAAATATGCTGTAAAAACTAACCATCCAATAACTTATTTAGAATTCGCTCTCAAATATCACGATTTTAAACTCGCATTTAGATAGGAAATTTTTACCTCTGTTGGACACCAAACTATACTTCTTTCCATCAAAGAAAATCCAAATAGAAAATTTTTTGAACATTAAATTACCTCAAGTTAAAAAAATGTATTAATTATTAAGTAGTTATTGCTTAGAAGGAAACTTACTGGTCTTTGTTTAATCATATTCCTGAATTTATATTTCCTTTTATTCAAATATTAATTCACTCTTTTTTATAATCAACTTCTTAATTGCCGCCAAAAACTTTGTGTCTATTATTTTCTAATTAATATAATTCTTTTTATAATCAATTCAATGCGACTGCCAATAAAATCGCTACGTAATGACAAACAGCAGCCGCGAGTACAAAAAAATGCCAGACAGCATGGTTGTACCGGTATTTCTTCCATAAGTAAAAAACAACACCCACTAAGTAAAGTCCGCAGCCAATTAGAATCATAGTCAGGATATTAGAGGGAATACTTTCAAAGAAAGTACGTCCGCCCACAATCATAATAAAACCCATTGCTATATAAATTAGAGTAGAAAAGATCTTCCATTTTCCAGTGAAAAAAATCTTAAAAATGATTCCCACTGCCGTTAGACTCCACAAAACCGCTAGCAACGTAATACCAAAAGAAATTGGCATATACATAAGTAAAAACGGCGTGTAAGTACCTGCTATTAGAAAAAAAATACTGATGTGATCAAGAATTTCGAGTGTGCGTTTTGCCTGAGCATGCTGAATTCCGTGGTACAATGTAGAAAAAGTAAAAAGTTGTAAAAAACAAAACCCATAAATCGCAGCACCAATAATACCATTAGTATTATCACTTTTAATGGCAAATGCTATCAGGATAGGAATACTTACAATACCAAAAATAATTCCAAAACCATGAACGATGCTGTTAACGAGTTCTTGTCTAATTTGTATATTTGAATACTGAGTTCGCATGGAATTGAGTTAGAAAGGCTTAATGTTGTTGCCGTTTTTATAAAAATACTGAAATCTATGCCGATGTTAGTTTGATTAACATTATAATTTAAAATTTCCTTACCATCGCTTCTACTTTACAAAGGCCTTCACCTTGCGATAGCTTCTAAAAAATTATTATTTATTATTGTTTTATAGATCTGTTGTTTTTTCGTGAAATAAATATATTTCCTTTTTGAAAAACATTAAAGGACCCGAACGACATTAAAAGAAAATTCAATAGTGAAATAATCCGTCTTGTGCCCTTATCTCTATTGTCTTAAAACTTGAATTAAAAAAAACTATGGTAATTGAAATTGATAATAGTAGCTATATGAGAACCGAAACAGTAAACCTGTTTTTTTTCAAGATATGGCAAGAAAGTTATTAGAATACTATTTAAATAAATCTTCTATTCAAAAACAAATTCGTCAAAATTTAATAAAGTAAAAATTTAATTATTTTACTAGTCGGCTGAAAATCGTTAGGTTTTGAGAAAGGATTTTATAGAAAACAACGAGCGATTTCGCACATAAGCAAGACTTCAATTGATTACTTTTAGCTATTTTACAAGATCCTCTTTTTTTTAAAATCAAACAATAATTGAAAGTACTTTTAAAAGGTAATTCAAATTGATTTTTATATTTTTCCAAAATACATTGCCTTAACAATCCCGTCAGAAAGTCCAATTTTTGGCACATAGATATTTCGTGCGCCACTCCATTTCATTGCATTAAGATAAATACGTGTTGCGGGAATAATAACATCGGCTCTGTCAGGATTCAGACCTAATTCGGCTACTCTTTGCTCGTATGATAATGAGTTCAAGAATACATACTGCGAATTGACATAAATATAGGAAAGAGGCTTTTCTTGAGTTTTCCCAGACATTTTAAATAGCTTGTTAATATTACCGCCAGATCCTATAAGTGTAACTTCATCATATTGACTAGTATTGTTTTTTATCCATTTTTCGATTTCGTCCCACACTACATCACACACCATATTATTAAGTAAACGTACGGTTCCTGCCTTAAAAGATCTTGAATTTATCATTTTTCCATTCGAAAAAAGCGTGAATTCGGTACTTCCACCACCCACATCTACAAAGAGATAGGTTTGATCTGTTTTTAGTAAATGGTGTAAATCTGTAGAGGCAATTATTGCAGCTTCTTTCTTGCCATCTATTATTTCTATTTTTATATCTGCTTTCTCCTGAATTAAATCCACCACTTCTTTGCCATTGTAAGCTTCGCGCATAGCCGAAGTTGCAAATGCCATATACCGTTCTATTTTATGAACTTTCATCAGTAAATTAAATGCTTTCATTGCGTCAGTCATTCGCTCTATATTCTCTTCTGAAATTTCGCCTACCGTAAAAGCATCTTGACCAAGCCTGATAGGAACTCGAACCAATGAACTTTTATTGAATTGTGGTTCTTTACCTTCTTGCTCGACAATATTAACAATTAATAATCGCATTGCATTAGAACCTATATCTATAGCAGCATATCTTTTTATTTTAATCATTTTCCTTTATTTAATTGTAATTACTGATAATTAAGTTAAAATTTTCAGTAGAAATTTTCATCAACACTTGACATCCATTATTCATTTCTTTCCAAAGAAGAAGTAAGTTTATTTTGATAATACTTATAAGTTTCAAATTGTGCTCTAAAAATTGCGTTGTGATTTCGAGGCTTATATTTATTATCCAATTTATAAGAGTGCAAGCGCACTTTTACATTTCCACGCCAACCAATATCGAAATTGTCAATCAATTCTTTTTTAATAGCTTGATCATAAATAGGGCACGTTACTTCAACACGCCCATCAATATTACGAGTCATAAAATCAGCTGACGAAATATAAACCTCAGTTTGCCCTGCGTTTCCAAAGATGTAAATTCTTGAATGTTCTAAATAATTGTCAACAATACTTATCGCTTCTATATTTTCACTCATGTCTGGAATACCCGGTATAAGCGAACAAATTCCTCTAACTTGCAATTTAATTTTTACACCAGCTTTACTTGCTTCGTACAATTTATCAATCATTTCAAAATCAGATAAGCTATTCATTTTAAGATTTATGTACGTTTTTCTGCCGGCTAGCGCATGCGTAATTTCTCTATCAATCAATTTTGTAAATCGCGTTCTAAAGTAATGTGGAGAAACAATGAGATGCTTGTATCGATGAACCCTGTAATTGACATTAAAAAAATCAAATATCTTTACAATATCTTTTAGAATTTGTTGATGACTCGTAAAAAGAGTAACATCGGTGTAAATCTTTGCAGTAGATTCGTTGAAATTACCAGTCGAAATAAATCCGTAGCGTTTTATTTTATCATTTTCAGTTCTTTCAATAACGCAAATTTTGCTGTGAACTTTTAAGCCTTTTATTCCAAAGATTAGTTCAATACCTTCTAATTGCATTTGTTCAGCATAAGATATGTTAGACGCTTCATCAAAACTTGCTTGCAACTCAATTTGGACCGTTACTTTCTTACCGTTTTTTGCTGCATTAATTAAAGAACTAACAATTTGGGAGTTTTTTGCCAACCTATAAAGTGTAATTTTTATCGAAATTACCTTTGGATCTAAAGCTGCTTCCCGCAGAAATTTTGTGAGATATGAAAAAGTTTGGTATGGAGCATTAAGCAAATAGTCTTTTTCACTAATGCGCTCCAGAATACTACCTTCAAGACTTAAACCTGGAATGGGCAACGGATCATTAGTTTTATATAAAAGATCGTTTCTGCCTAAGTTGGGGAAGTTCATGTAATCCCTCCTGTTATGGTATCTTCCACCAGGAATAATACTATCAGTGGATACAATGCCCATTTTGTCAAGAAAAAAAAGTAAGGTATCTTCCTCTATCAATTGATCATAAATAAAACGCACTGGTTCACCTATTCGACGGTCCTTTACACTCAACGAAATTTTTTCGATCATGCTTTTACTTAAATCGCTATCAATATCAAGTTGTGCATCTCTTGTAATTTTTATCATGTGTGCCGAAATGCTACGATAATCAAAAATATTGAAAATATTACTCAAGTTATGTCTTATAACATCATCTAGTAATATGACAAACTGCTTTTCATCCACAGATGGAAGAACGACAAAACGATTAATTGTTTTAGGAATTTCTACAACCGCATACCGAATTTCAGCTTTGGCATTCATTACTAATTTAACAGCTAGATATCCCGAAGTATCGCGAAGTAATGGAAACTCTGCCAGATCATTTAAGATGATAGTAACAAGTTCTGGACTTACTTTTTGGATAAAAAAATCTTTTAAAAAAATTTCCTGTTCTATTGTAATATCAGCTTCGGTGATAATAAAAATATTTTTAGCCTCAAGTTCATTTTCGATATTATTTAATATTCGCAAGCTTTCAGATTGCTGCTGAATAACAATATCAGTGATGTCTTTTACTAATTGCTGGGCGGATATTCCTCCTAAATATTTTTGACCGCTAAAACCGCTAAGACTTAATCTTCTAATTACTGCAAACCTAACTCTAAAAAACTCATCTAAATTATTAGAAAAAATACCTAAAAAACGAAGTCTTTCTAATAAAGGAACAGAATCGTCAGCGGCTTCCTGAAGCACTCTGGCATTAAACGCCAACCAACTTTTTTCTCTATCAATATATTTATAATCTATAATTTTATTCATCTTAAATTTTTGGGGAATACCATCTTTATAATTTTACCATCATTTATCTTGTTCCAATCATCAGTGTCAAAAGTAATATTGACAAAGCCAGCTGTGGGGAGATTTTCTATTTTTTTATCGCCAAATGTATTAACAAAATTAGTAACAGCTCCGTTGTGGCAAAAAAGAAAAACAGTTTCAAACATGTTGCTTAATGATTTTATCAATTTTTCTAATTTTTTTTCATCAAACGTATAAAGATCGTTATTGTAAATGATACTTTCAACAGGATATGCTAAATTTTGAGCAAAAATTAACGCTGTGTCGATGGTTCTTTTAGCTGGACTGCTCATCATAATAAATGTTTTTGGAATTAATGTTTTAATGTGAGTGGACACATTGTGAGCATCATTTACTCCTTGAGATGTTAATCCGCGATCTTTGTCTTGCATAGGGACTTCCCAACTTGACTTGGCATGTCGTATCAAAATTAAATTTTTCATAATGTAAATGAAATTAAGAATCATAAAATAAAATAGATTACAATTTACAAAACAATTTCGAAAGAGCAGTTTTGTTTTTTATTTATTACGAGCGACTAAACAATATTTCGTATTTCATTACAATCATGATGACTTGCTCAACCTGATAAATTTCAATTCTTTTTAATAGTAAATTCAAAACATAAATGATATTAATAATCAATTAGTGCTTGATTTTATGATTATAAAAAAAAAGGTGCATCAATCCCTTTTTATTTACTGTTAACATAAATAAAAAATATAAAAAGAAACTCTGTATTGTAAAAGAAACCAACGGCAGTAAAAGTCTTTAAAAAAAATTATCTTTTTTTTGCAAATCAGTCATTTACATATAAAAACCCATTCTTACCCCGTCATCGTGATGCAAAATATAAATTTTACCGTATTAGTGTAAAAATCAAAATTTTTTACGAAAATCATAAATTATATTATTTTAACATTATCTTTTCATTTATTTGGTAAGTTATCTATGTCATTTAACGAGTAATTTGGTTAGTTGAGGGAAAAAAAATATAAATCTCTTTTTGTTTTTATCTTTGCTGTCAAAGCAGCGATAAAATAGCAGCATGGCAAGATTTTTTATAAAACAATAAATACAATTTGTAGATTTCTGCAACGACCAACAACTCTTACGATTGTGTAATAAAGCCAAATAATAATACCTAAACTTTAATAGAGAAGATATAAATACATTAATAGAGTCCAAATCTAAGAACTGTTAAAAATTTAGAAAGAAAATTAAACGAAATTAAAAAACTAATATTTTAGCTAAGCCTAAAGTAAAAATATAAAACCTACTATATGAAAGATAACTACATTAAGTTTAACGCAAAAACCAGCGTAAATAATTTCCAAAAGCTATTTCTTATTTTAACCATTTTACTTTCTTTTAATTCCTACGCACAGTATTATTCCCAGCATTATGTCGCACCTGCCCCATGGAGGTATTTTAGCGATGCAAATGAATTAGTTGTGGCTACTGAATCTACAACTGCTGTTTCGGTTGTGGTAAAAAGAAGTGATGGCACCGTTATTACAACCTTATCGGTTGTTAAAGGAACGCCAGCAGTATATCGATTCGCGGGCTCACCAACAGCTTCTGGATTAGGATATTATGTTATTAATACAGTCGTCTCAGCTGCCGGTTTGAATATTACAGCGACCGCTCCGGTCTCGATCAATATTAGAAACGTTGCCTCAGATGCAACTGGAGGTGATGGTACTCATATTAAAGGAAACGCTTCGCTAACTAGTTTTGGTGATGCTGGAATAGGAGTTAGTTTTAGAGTTGGATATTATAGAAATGGTAACTTAGGTACTAGTTTAGCACCTACTTATAGCGTTATGGCTATAAACAATAATACTTCTGTGAGAATTAATGGTGTCACCACGACCACATTAAATGCTGGACAAAGTTATTTGTTTGAAAATATAATGGGAACGCTGGTGGAAACCTCCCAGCCTGCTGTAGTAAATACTTCTGCCAGAATAGATGCTCCTGAAGCCTGCGGAGATGGAACTTTAGATCAAGTTCCTCCAATTTCGGTATTAGGGAGAGAATATGTAATTTTTAGAGGATCGGGAAATAATACAGCGGAACAGACAACTATTATAGCTACTGAACCCAATACTGTTTTATCGATACAACAGTTTTCTCCAACAGGAGCTTTAACAACAACAATTCCAGTTACACTTGCTCTAGCAGGAAGTTTTCATACGTATCGCCATGGAACTGGAGTTTCTTTTTCATCTTCGAGAATAATAAGTGACAAAAACGTAGCTGTTTATTCAGGAACAGCACACGGTTGTGAAGTCGATGTCACAAGTATAGCACCAGTTTCAGCTTGTGGTGGCTCTAATTATGTAGAGACCTATAAATTTAGAAATTACACAGGAACAGATCTTCCGTATTTTGGGTATATACTAACTCAAAGCGCCACTGCTTTAGTAACTCTAAACGGCGCCAATATTGAAACTTCATCTGGAATAAGAACGCAATTAGGATCAACCGGCTGGTATTTAATAGATTTTACCAATGTTGAAATTGGAAGTCCTGCGAACATTTCAATTGAAAGTACATCGAAAATGACCGTTGGTATAGTACAGCAAGGAGGAGGTTTCTCGATGGCAGCTATATTTTCCAGTTATACGCGACTACCCGATCCTCCAACTGTCATCCCTATCTCTATTGGAGGGAGTTGTACTTCAACTGCAACATTAAGTACATCCCTAGGATTTGGTCCTTACCAATGGTTTTTCAATGGGGTCGCGATAAGCGGAGCAAATACAAATGAATATACAACTAACATAACTGGTAATTACTCGGTTTCTTCAACACTCTCTTGTGGCTCGTCTGTTCAATCTCTACCAATATCAGTAACAATTTGTGGAGATGTTTCAGTAAGTAAAACTGTTAATTTAGCTACTCCATGTACACAAACCAATGTTATTTTTACCATTACGGCATTGAATAACGGACCAAGTAACGCTACAGGAGTTTCAGTAGCTGATTTATTACCTAGCGGTTATACTTTTGTATCTTCGACTACAAGTTTAGGTACATACGTTAATACATCGGGAAATTGGGCGATCGGTGATTTAGTTAACGGACAAAACGCTGTTTTAACAATTACTGCTAGAGTAAATGCCACTGGTGTTTATCTAAACAATGCTATTATTAGTGCGTCCGCTGACTCTAATAGTAGCAATAATTCAGCCAGCGCTGCTACAACTCCTAACCCAACGCCTGCTGCGCCAACGGCAACCGCAACTTTACAGCCAACCTGTACTGTAGCAACAGGAACTATTACCGTTTCTGCCCCAACCGGAACAGGAATAACTTATAGTATCAATGGTACTAATTATACTAACACGACTGGAATATTTACAAACTTAGCTGCAGCTACTTACGCTGTAACTGTGAGATCTGCTGCAGGATGTACTTCATTGCCTACTAATGTAACTATTGACGCTCAACCAGCAACGCCTGCTGCGCCAACGGCAACTGCAACTTTACAGCCAACTTGTACTGTAGCAACAGGAACTATTACCATTTCTGCCCCAATGGGAAGTGGAATAACCTACAGTATCAATGGTAC
Organism: Flavobacterium micromati; assembly: GCF_900129585.1. Classification (GTDB taxonomy): domain Bacteria; phylum Bacteroidota; class Bacteroidia; order Flavobacteriales; family Flavobacteriaceae; genus Flavobacterium; species Flavobacterium micromati. Next base: position 29,326 of record NZ_FQWF01000003.1, on the reverse strand, counting down.
TGATTATACTAATACTACTGGAATATTTACAAACGTAACTGCAGCAACTTACGCTGTTACTGTGAGATCTGCTGCGGGATGTACCTCATTGCCAACTAGTGTCACTATTGACGCTCAACCAGCAACACCTGCTGCGCCAACGGCCACTGCAACTTTACAACCAACTTGTTCTGTAGCAACAGGAACTATTACCATTTCTGCCCCAATGGGAAGTGGAATAACCTACAGTATCAATGGTACTGATTATACTAACACGACTGGAATATTTACAAACGTAGCTGCAGCAACTTACGCTGTAACTGTGAGATCTGCTGCGGGATGTACCTCATTGCCAACTAGTGTCACTGTTGACGCTCAACCAGCAACGCCTGCTGCGCCAACGGCCACTGCAACTTTACAACCAACTTGTACTGTAGCAACAGGAACTATTACCGTTTCTGCGCCAATAGGGACAGGAATAACGTATAGTATCGATGGTACTAATTATACTAATACTACTGGAATATTTACAAACTTAGCTGCAGCTACTTACGCTGTAACTGTAAGATCTGCTGCGGGATGTACATCATTGCCAATTAATGTCACTATTGACGCTCAACCAGCAACGCCTGCTGCGCCAACGGCAACAAATCAAACGGTTTGTACTGATGGAACTACGACGCAAACATTAACTGCAACAGCAACTGGTGGAACTATCACTTGGTATTCTGCTGCAACTGGTGGAACTGTTGTGACTTTACCTACGCAAGTTGGTGTGGGTTCTGCGACTTATTATGCAGAATCTTCAAACGGAACTTGTTCTAGCTTAACAAGAACAGCGGTTATTTTAACGATAAATTCGGCTATTATTTTTACCGCGGTCGCTACTCAACCAAAATGCTTTGGCGAAAAAGGTTTTGTAACTTTAAGTACACCTACTGGTGGAACTGGAACTATTACTTTCAATTCGACACCAAGTACTAATTTAGAGGCTGGAACTTATTCATACACTGCAACCGATGCTGTTGGCTGCTTTACAACGATAACAAGAACTATAAATGCTGCTCCTACTCAAGTTGTATTAACCGCAACCGCAACTCCAATTTCTTGTTTTGGTGGTACAGCTACAGTAACTTTAAATACTACAGGTGGTTCAGGAACTTATACTTATGATGCTGCTAATCCTGCTCTTTCAGGTTTAACAGCTGGAACTTATATTTACAAGGTTAAAGATTTGAATGATTGTGAGGCAACTGTTTCAATTAGGATTACTCAGCCAATTGCTTTACCAAGTGCCTCAGCTGTTATTGTCAACAACAATAATTGTGTGGGATGCAGAAATGGTAGCATAACTCAAACCGTTTCTGGAGGAACAATGACTTATACGTACTTATGGTCAAATGGAGCTACATCAAAAGATCTTGCAAATTTAGTCGCAGGTACTTATAGTGTAGAAATAAAAGATATCAATGGGTGTACAGCAAATTATTCTTACAGATTAACTGAATCAGGCATAGCGCTTGTTAAAACAGGTACTTTTTCAGATACTAATAATGATGGATTTGCTCAGGTGGGTGAAAAAATTAATTATAGTTTTATAGTAACAAACACTGGAAACGTTTCTCTCTCAAATATCGTCGTGACTGATCCTATGATTGGACTAGTATTTACAAATAATAATATTGCTTCTCTTGCTGTGGGATCCTCTAGTACGGTCGCTGGAACTTATACTCTTACCCAAGCGGATGTAGATGGTGGCAAAGTAACTAATACCGCTTTAGCTTCTGGAAAAGATCTAAATGGAATTGATGTCAGTGATACTTCGGGTACAGCATTAAATAACAATACACCAACTGTCACGCTGCTAGTTCAACAAGGAAATATTTCAATTACTAAAGACGGAATTTATGTAGATAGTAACAATGACGGAACAACAAATATTGGAGATAAAATAACGTACAATTTTGTTGTAACTAATACGGGAAATGTAACTATAACAAATGTTATTGTTTCTGATCCATTACCCGGACTTGTGTTGACTGGATCTCCTATAACATTGAATAAAGGGGCTTCAAATGCAACACAATTTGCAGGTACCTATTCTTTAACTCAAGCTGATATAGACGCAGGTGTAGTTTACAATCTTGCAACCGTTACCGGCACATTACCATTTGGCGAAAGAGTCACAGCTACTTCAACTGACCCGACACCATGTACAACTTGTACTCCAAAACCTGACTGTAGAAATTGTACAATTACTATTCTTAATAAAAATCCTCGATTAGAAGTTATTAAAACTGCTCCTACTAGCGGCTATAGTTTAGTAGGAGATGTCCTGAACTACAATATTATTGTGAAAAATGTTGGTAATGTGACACTTTTTCAAATTGTAGTTACTGATCCTCTAACAGGACTAAACGCGATAATAGCAAGTTTAGCTCCAGGTGCATCTCAGGAGTACAATGAAGATTACATCGTAACAAAAATTGATTTGGAAACAAATACCGTTACAAATACTGCTTTTGCAACTGGAAGAACTATTGAAAATCTAGTAATAAGTGATTCAGATATTCTGGTAATTAACAAATCATTAGTTTTAGGCTGCGGTACAATATTAGTACACAACGCTTTTTCTCCAAATGGAGATGGAATAAATGACGTGTTTAGTGTCGAAAATATCAGCGATACTGATTGTTACCCAGAAAACAGCGTTGAGATATTTAATCGCTGGGGAGTTTTAGTATTTGAAACTAAAAACTATAATAATCAAAGTAATAATTTTGAAGGAATTTCTCGCGGTAGAACAACAATAACTCAGTCTTCAGGCTTGCCGGCAGGAACGTATTTCTATATCTTAAATTACACCTCTGTTGATGGTAATGGAGATATCCGAACTAATCAAAAAGATGGATATCTATACCTTACTAAGTAAAATTAGTTACTGTTAAATCCTGAAGTCTAGTTATTAGACTTCAGGACTAAACATCAGAAGCATTAAACCAAATCATTTTTCCAACTATCAGACTAATCTCTGTAAAAAAGAGGTTTATCTAAATAAAAATCTACTATGAGAACGAAAATATTTTTATTCATCTTGCTATCAACTGTTTTTGCCACTTATGCGCAGCAAGATGCTCAATTTACGCAATACATGTACAATACAATAAATATAAATCCAGCTTATGCTGGCTCTAGAGGGGCACTGAGTATTTTTGCGCTCCATAGAACACAATGGGTCGGACTAGATGGTGCTCCTGTAACAAATACAGCATCTATAAATACACCATTAAATGATAGTAATTTAGGTCTGGGAGTAACATTCATTAATGATAAGATAGGACCAACAAATGAAAATACAGTTTCTGCAGATCTGTCCTATTCCATACAAACATCACCAAATTATAAACTTTCAGTTGGTGTAAAGGGAACATTAAATATTTTTAATCTAGACATCACTAAATTAAATCCCGAAGTTTCATTCCCTTTAGATCCATCAATGCAAAACATTAATAATGTGGTAACCCCAAATATAGGATCAGGAATTTATTTACATTCTGACAAAGCATATTTTGGTCTGTCAGTTCCCAATTTTATTGAATCAACGCGTTATGATGACAATGAAGTGAAAATTTCTAAAGAAAAAATAAACTATTATTTTATTGCAGGATACGTCTTTGATTTAAATACCGAAATAAAGTTTAAACCAGCATTATTATCTAAACTTATTATTGGAACACCACTTCAAGTAGATGTATCCGGTAATTTTATGTTTAGTGAAAAATTAACAGTTGGATTAGCATACCGCTGGAGTGCAGCATTAAGTGCAATGATAGGTTTTCAAGTTTCTGACGGGATGTATATTGGATACGGCTACGATCGGGAAACAACAAAGTTGAGGAATTATAATTCTGGTTCTCATGAAATATTTTTGCGATATGAAATATTTAAAAATAATGACAAAATTATAACTCCAAGATTCTTTTAAAAAAAATTACTATGAAAAATAAGAAACTTTTTTGCTTAGCAATACTATTCGTCATTTCATTTAATGGGTACTCCCAAAAAGAAAAAGTTAAAAATGCAGATAAAAAATACGATTCATATGCTTACATAGACGCAATAAAAACCTATGAAAAGATTGCTGAGAAAGGATATAAATCGGCCGACTTGTTTAAAAAGTTAGGTAATTCGTATTTTTTTAATGCTGAATTAGAAAAAGCTTCTGAATGGTACAAAGAGTTGTTTGCGATGAAACTTGCCGATTTAGAGCCTGAGTATTATTACCGCTATTCGCAATCACTGCGATCTATTGGACGAAATGATCTCGCAAATGAAATTTTGGAGTCATTTAATCAAAAGTCAAGCACTGATAGCCGAGGCATATTGTTTATGAAGAATGTAAATTATCTAGACGATATTAAAGCTAATTCTGGGAGATTTAAAATTGAAGACGCTGGAATAAATTCTATCTATTCTGATTATGGAACGGCAATCTATTTAAATCAAATTGTATTTGCCTCTGCCAGAGATACGGGAAGTCTGGGGCAAAGAAAACATGAATGGACAAATCAATATTTTACAAATTTATACACAGCTAATTTAGACAAAGACGAGATGCTTGGGAAACCGCGCAAATTTGATACCAACATTAATTCAAGATTTAATGAATCTACTCCAATTTTTTCAAAAGATGGAAAAACAATGTATTTTACTAGAAACAATTTCCTTAATGGCAAAAAAGGAAAAAATGAGAACAAAATCACTTTGTTAAAAATATACAAAGCTACTTTAAAGGAAAATAAATGGTCCTCTATTACTGAGCTCCCATTTAACAGTAACAATTATAATGTTGCCCATCCTGCATTAAGCCAAGATGAAAAAACATTGTACTTTGCATCTGATATGCCAGGAACAGTAGGACAATCTGATTTATTCAAAGTAAAAATTAATGAAAATGGCACTTATGGCACTCCTGAAAATTTGGGTAAAAATATCAATACTGAAGGGAGAGAAACCTTCCCTTTTATAAGTTCGGATAACGAAATGTATTTCGCTTCAGATGGACATCCAGGATTAGGCGGTTTGGATATATTTACATCAACGATAAATCCTAATCTGTCTTTTGGTGAAGTACAAAATGTTGGATCGGATATCAATTCTCGCCAAGATGATTTTGGCTATTTAATCGATGCAAAATCAAGAAAAGGTTTTTTTACATCTAATAGAGATGGTGGAAAGGGCTATGATGATATTTACAAATTCTTAGAAAATAAAAGAATAGGCTGTGACCAAGAGCTGTATGGCGAAATTACAGACATAGATACGAAAGATATTCTTCCTGATACTAAAATATTACTGTTTGATAACCTATATAATAATATTAGAAGCACTGTTTCAGATATTAATGGTAACTACACTTTTACAGTTAAATGTGGAAAAACATATTACATTCGGGCTCAAAAACCAGAATATACAACTAAAGAACAAAAGATTACTATTGCTGCTGTAAATGACAAAACGTATTTGCCAATATCATTAGAAAATATCAAGTGCAAAGTAACTATAGGTGATGATTTGGGGAAATGTTTTAATATTAAAATGATTTATTTCGATTTAGACAAATCAAATATAAGGATTGAAGCAGCGCTTGACTTAGAGAAAATTTTAGACGTATTAACTCAAAATCCAACAATGAAATTAGATATTAGATCCCATACTGACAGCAGACAAACGTTCAAATACAACGAAGTATTATCTACAAAAAGAGCAAAATCTACTGTTAACTGGCTAATGAAAAATGGAATCAAAGCAGATAGGCTTACCGCGAAAGGTTATGGCGAAACTCAACTGGTTAACAAGTGTGCTGATAATGTTATTTGCACCGAAGAAGAACATCAATTAAATAGACGAAGTGAATTTATCATTACTGCATTATAAGTAGTGCCAAGCAATAAAAATAGAACAATAAAAATGTTAAACTTAGTTTTGAAATAAAAATCCAAATTTAGTTTACATTTTGGATTATTAACAAAACTTCTTAATAATTCTATTATAGAATTGATGAAATCTATTTATTATCTTTTGTATAAAATAAAAAGGCTATCTTTTGGGGGGAAGATAGCCTCTTTATAAAAAAAACTAACTTAAATCTTTGCGAAAATATTAGTAAAATACTTTCTTCCATTTACAGGATTTTCTTTTATTGCAAGTCCAAAATGAGTAAAATTTCCTTCAATATTGTTTTTGTGGCTTGGACTAGCTAACCAGGCAGTTAGTACAGACTGAGAGGTATTAAAGTTATAAGCAATGTTTTCACTCACCGTCTTTGCGCCTAAAATATTCATAATATTTTCAGATCGAGCAACAAAATCATTATGGTTCACTACATTATTTGCAATCATGTAGTTATTGTGTTCTTCAGATTTTACAGATATATAATTTATTTTCTCTAAACGGTTACGTCCGATGCTTACCCGATATGTATTTATTTTTTCCATTGTTTCTAATTCCAACGCATTGTACGTGTAACTAATTACTTTTTCGTTGACAACATTATCAACTTTGGCAGTTTCATCAGCATCAGTAGAACATGAATTCATCGAATAAACAATCATAAACAGCAGGACTAAACGTTGAGATATTAGTTTCATATTTTTGGCAGTTTAAATTTAAAGTAGAATGTGGGGCAAGCAACTTTATTTTTATTGTTTTTATTTCTTAATCAAACGTACCGTTTAATCGATGAAATACCAAAAATAATCGACTAAATACATAAAAAAAGTATTTAAAGAATATTAATCTTACATTAAGGAGAGAGTCGATCTATTTCCCATGTAAAATCAGATTTACTTTTATATCGAATTCGATCATGCAATCTATTTGGCCGGCCTTGCCAAAATTCAACTTCTAGCGGAGTAACCAAAAATCCACCCCAATTATCGGGTCTAAGCATTACTTTTCCGTCAAAGTCATTTTCGAGTACTTTTAATTTTTTTTCCAAAAAATCACGAGAAGGAATCACTTCACTTTGTTCAGAAACAATTGCGCCCATTTTACTCCCGTCTGGTCTACTTTCAAAATAAACATCTGAACTATTAGGATCTATTTTTTTTGCAATTCCTTTGATGATCACTTGACGTTCCATAGATTGCCAAAAGAAAGACAGGCAAACATGTGGATTTTCTGCAATAGCTTTTCCCTTCTCAGAATTATAATTGGTATAAAAAATAAAACCTTCCTCTGTAAACTTTTTTAGCAATACCACTCTTGCTTTTGGAAAACCATCTAAACCAATTGTCGCTAATGACATAGCATTTACTTCACTATCACTGCCAAATTCTTCCGCTTCGTGAAACCAACGGTTAAATAAATTAATCGGATCCTCAGTAATATTGGATTCTAATAATTCACTTTTCTCGTATGATTTCCTATAATTACTTAAGTCGTTCATGTTTGTATCTTAAAATTAATATTTAATTAGAACCTATAAAAAATTGTAATGACAATTTTATTAGTTTGCTTTTTCAAAAATCAAAGCTTTTTCCATCATCAGCCAAAAGTACGTTCTCAAAAATAGTTTCAGCTTCCTCTCTAAATCGTTCTATACTTTCGTATCGCGTAGAATAATGTCCTAAAAGTAATTGCTTCACACAAGCTTTTGAAGCAATAGTTGCTGCCTCAGTTGCAGTAGAATGTAATGTTTTTTTAGCTAAAGCCTCCTCAGATTTTAAGAAAGTAGATTCATGATAAAGCACATCGACATTTTTTATAATAGGTAGAATTGATTCTTCGTACACAGTATCTGAACAAAATGCATAGCTTTTTGCAGGAATTGGATCAAATGTCAATTTATAGTTATCTATTACTGTTCCGTCATCAAGTGTGATGTCTTTACCATTTTTAATTATTTGATAATAACAAGTTTCGATACCATAATTTTGCACAGCATCTAAATCCAGTTTACGCTCTCCGACTTTTTCTTGGAATAAAAAACCATTTGTGTAAACTCTATGTTTTAATGGTATGGTTTTCACTAAAACCTTATCATCCTCATAAATAGTCTCACTCGCAATCGATTCTAACTCATGAAAAAATAAACCATAATTAGTCCAAGAATTAGACAATCGCAATTGTAATGTGATGATTTCCTTAATTCCTTTTGGTCCATAAATATGTAAATCGGTAGTTCTACCCAACAAAGCAAATGTGGAAACAACGCCAACTAATCCAAAAAAATGATCCCCATGCAAGTGCGAAATAAATATGTGATTAATCTTCGAGAACTTAATTTTATTTTTACGAAGTTGCACTTGAGTGCCTTCACCACAATCAATTAAAAAAAGACGGTTTTTAATTTCTAAGACTTGTGAAGTGGGATTGGTAAACGTTCTAGGTGTAGCTGCATAGCAACCAAGTATAGTTAATTTCACTATTTTATTTATTCATTTATTGCAACAAAAAAAATATTATTATCAAAAAAATAAATTAAAATCCTAAATCTCTCTCTATTTCCTCTAGTTCAATTATATCTCGCGCTTCTAATAACGATGGCACAACCGATATGGCATTAGGCACAGCATTATAATCAACAGCCGAGGCTACAACAACAAAAGATTTCTTAGCATTTTTGTGCAGTTTTGCCAACGGCATAAACAATTTTATTTCAGAGATAGATAGTTCCTGATATTGAAGTAAATCTATTATCATGTTATGTTTTTCAAAGGTTTTGTACTGATGAGTAACCTTCATTAAAAAGGAAGTGAAATCACCTTGGGTGTCTTTGATCGTTACGGTATGCGATTTTTGTTCTACTTTCATTTTATAATATTTAAAGTCTATAGATAAACACACAATTTTCTCGAAACGCTAAGTTACAAAGTTATACCGTAAATTATTTAATTTTTGACGCTAAAAGATAGATAACGGCCATCCTTATTGCAACACCATTTTCAACTTGATTTAAAATCACAGATTGATTTGAATCGGCAACTTCGCTAGTAATCTCTACACCGCGATTAATGGGTCCGGGGTGCATAATTATAATTTCCTTATTGAGTGAATCTAATAGCGATTTATCAACGCCATACTGCTGCGAATATTCTCGCGTTGATGGAAAAAAATTCACATCCATTCGTTCATTTTGCACACGGAGCATATTTGCAACGTCGCACCATTCTAACGCTTTTCTTAAATTAGATTCTACTGTTACGCCAAGTGACTCAATATGCCTAGGGATTAGCGTTTTTGGCCCGCAAACTTTGACCTCAGCTCCTTGCATCCTAAGCGCATAAATATTAGACAAAGCTACTCTTGAATGTAGGACGTCGCCCACTATTACGACTTTTTTTCCCACAACTTCACCTAATTTTTCTCTAATAGAATAGCTATCTAACAATGCCTGTGTGGGATGCTCGTGAGCTCCATCACCAGCATTGATTATACTTGCTTGGACATTTCGCGACAAAAAATAAGCCGCTCCAGGATTTGCATGTCGCATTACAACCATGTCCACCTTCATAGATAAAATATTATTTACGGTATCGATGAGCGTCTCGCCTTTTTTTACCGAGGATTGTGCTGCCGAAAAACTAATCACATCTGCTGATAATCTTTTTTGAGCTAATTCAAAAGATAGCTTTGTTCTAGTACTATTTTCAAAAAATATATTGGCAATAGTTATATCTCGTAAAGAAGGGACTTTTTTTATCGGTCTGTTTATCACTTCTTTAAAATGATCGGCTGTTTCAAAAATTAGGTCTATATCATTATTGCTAAGGTATTTTATTCCTAATAAATGATCTACGCTTAATTCTTTCATTTTTTTTACGATTTTTAATTTTTAATGGTGAATCCTATCTTTAGCCTAACTTGTAACTAAATAAACGCCATCATCTCCGTCATTTTCCTTCCAATTGACTCTTACCTTTTCACCATTAATTGCATCTACTTGTCGACCTCGATAATCCGGTTGAATGGGTAAGTTCCGGCTGAAACGTCTATCAATTAAAACTAGTAATTCAATTTCTGCGGGTCTTCCAAAAGATTGTATTGCGGTAAGTGCTGATCTTATACTTCTACCAGTGAATAGTACATCATCTATAAAAATGACTTTTTTATTCTCGACTATAAAATTAATATTTGTTTTATTAGCTTCTAATGGCTTATCGGTCCTTCTAAAATCATCTCTAAAAAAAGTGATGTCAAGATAACCTAGTTGTATTTCGGGAGTATGGTATTCCTTTTCTAATATTTCTTTTAATCTTTCAGCAAGAAAAACGCCTCTTGGCTGAATTCCAATTAATATAGTGTTCGAAAAATCAAAATGTTTCTCAATCAATTGACAAGCCAAACGATTTAAAATGATAGTAACTTCTTTAGCAGTGAGTAATACTTTTTGACTCATAATTGTTCGCTTATAATGGTTTGGCAAATATACTAATTCCAATTAATGATTTTATAATAATCAATAGAGAAAAAGTAAGATCATCTTCTATTCTTAAGATCCAGAATAATGACTCAATAATTAGATTAAAACAAAATTTCGTAATTTAAACGCTTAATTCTATAACATTTCATTACTGATAATGGCTTAATTTTGAAATCTCACATTAATGTCATAATCATGCAAAAACAAATTACGCGAATTTTAGTTCTCTTTGTAGTAATATTTTCATTCTCAAGTTGCTCTGTTATAGAAGGTATATTTAAAGCTGGAGTAGGTGTTGGAATTTTTTTAGTTGTCGCTGTCATCGCGATTCTAATTTTTATTATTAGCAAGCTTTTTGGCCGAAAGTAACTAAATTGGTATCAAGTAAAATTCGATTTTAGTAATAAAGAGCATGTTAAAATGCTCTTTATTACTAGAATTAAGTATTTTTTTAATTTACTAAAAATAAAGCATTGCTAAACAACAAATTACCATTTTCCCAAAATCCTCTAAACAACGGATTATCAACCATATAAATAACACAGCCGTTTCCTTTGTAATCAACAGCGAAACTAACTGTATTATTTAATTTCTTTTTGATTTCGCTCCCAATAAAACCATAGCTCTTATAATCTTTAGAAATGAAAGCAACGTTAATCGCCTTCTTTAAAAGTGCAAAATAGTTGTCATTTGTCTTTAAACTATAATATTTATCTCCTAAACCAAATGATAAGGGATGCGTTGTGTTCAATTGGTTTTCTATTATTGCCCCAGGAATTGACTTTGAGATTTCTCTACGCTCCGTTTGCTGGAAATCTAAAATTCGCTCTTTTAATTCCTGCTCATCGTCTTCTTTTTCAGATTTTATTTTATCATCATCAGTTGCAAAAGGACTTAATGCATATCCTTCTTTGCCATCAAAAAGTGAAAGAGCACCATTCATTGCAACAACTTTCCCGCCATTCTTAATCCACTCTCCTATCTTGTTTTGTTGCTCTTCTGAAAAATCATAATCTCCATCAGCTAAAATTAATGTGTTATAATTAAAAAGATTTACTCGTTTTATATTATTCATTTCCACTACGCTTACAGGATAATCAACTGTTTCCTGAAGGTAAAACCATGCCGCACCAAATTCGGTTGAACTGATTCCTTTTCCTGATAATAGCAAAATCTTTGGTGCTTTTAACAAAATGAAATTTTCTCCGCCTATATCACGTGCATTTGATGAAAAACCACTCTTTATGTAATTATAATCAGATTTAGCTTTGACAAGTTCTGAGATTTTATTTTCAAAATCTACTATTTTAGGATTATCTGCTTTAGTAACTAACAAGCCGCCAGGTTCTATAATTATTTCGCCAAAAACAGCTTGCTTTACAGCGGATCGCACTTTGATATTATTTTGATGTAGCAAAGATAAAACCTGAGCAGAAATTCTATTATTCCACGGAATATGAAATGCATATACTGTTTGTGGAATAACTTTTTCTTTAATTTCAATTGCTGCTTTTGTTTTAAAAGCTAGACTATTTTTTAAGGCGTAACCTTCAACACCATACGCTAGAGGTAATGCCCAAGCAGTAATGTCATAGGATAAACTGTCGTTTAATTTTTGATTTGGTTCAAAAAGTACTTGTGTAAGTACAGCTTTCGGTTGATCTATTTTTACGATTAAATCATTTGGTTCTATTGTAAAACCTTTCTCTGTTTTACTGCTGTAATTAAATCCAGATGCTTTTAAATTGGCATCTGCATAACTAAATTCTATATTATTTTTTTTTAACAATTCTGCCATTTGAACTAACTTAGGATTGTTTTTCATGACATACATTTTATAATCTCCTTTTCCAGTTTTTCGAGAATTATTCATAAATCCTCTAAACCCTTTAAGTAAAACATCTGCTTGAGCTGAAGCCGATTCTACGACAGTCAAAACTGCTGTTGCATGATGCGTAAATCGATCTTTTATTGTCAGCGTACTCCCGTTACCTAGCAAAACTTCCCTACCTGCGCCTATTCCACCTTGCTCTAAAGTCATTCCTACAGCACCATTGTAAGCAGGATAAGTGTCGCCATAACTTGGATAAAACAAATCAAAACGCTCGCTAGTATTATAAAGCCAATTTTGAGAATCAAATTTTTTAGAGATATTTTCACCTAGAACGGCATGAAAGTCTCGTTGGTATTTCTCAATGTATTCGTGAATGGGCTCTGCAGATGGTGGAAAAAAATAAGGCGAATCAAATCCTTGCTCGTGAACATCAGTGTGAACTTGTGGCATCCATTGATTATACAAAGCCATACGCTGCTTGCTTTCAGGTTGAGTTTGCCAAGCCCAATCTCTATTTAAATCAAATAGATAATGGTTATACCTACCGCCTGGCCACTCCTCCATGTGCTCACGATCAGATAATTCTGGGTGATTTTTTTTACCAGATATTTCTCTTAACCAGTTTCCATATCTTGAATATCCATCGGGATTAATACATGGATCTAGAATTACAATGGTGTTCTCTAACCATTTTTTAGTTTCGCTATTTGACGGATTTATTAATTCATAAGCCACAGTCATAGCACTTTCAGTGCCTGAAAATTCATTCCCGTGCACATTAAAACTTAACCATACAATTAACTTATCACCGATCATTTGGTTTTTAGTATTCGATAAACCAATTGCTGCTAAATTATTATTTCGAATTTGTTCAAGATTAGCCAAATTTTCGGGGCTAGATATAAAAAATACATTTAAATCTCTATGCTCTGGAGTTGCACCATATTTCTGTTGTTTGATAAAAGTAGATTTGTCAGTGAGGTGTTTAAAATAATTTTCAACCTGATGATAATGTGATATTTGTTTGCCATAAGTGGGTAAGAATTCTGTTGGACTTTGGACTTGTGCAACAGCGTCATAGAAGAAGGTAAGAATTATACAGAAAGCGAAAATGGTTTTTTTCATAGTTATCAAGGTTTAGTAGATTTCAAAAATAACGTATTAAGAAATAGTGCACAAGACAAATTAATGAATTAATGAAGATAAAAAATATGTGACCTTTATTAAATTATATTGATTGGATAATTACATAATTATTTAAAATATTCAATTATGATTACTAATTAAATAATAAAATTTATTCATCACTGCTAATAATTGCAACATTCTACTATATTTGCGGATACAAAATGGAAATTAAAGATGGAAGAATGTATCTCAGTTTTTGATATGCTGAAAATTGGCGTAGGACCTTCAAGTTCGCATACACTTGGACCTTGGCGCGCAGCCGAAAGATTTTTAAGCGAATTGAGGACCGAGAATTTACTGCAGCAAATAGATAAAGTTTCTGTTGATCTCTACGGTTCTCTTTCTTTAACCGGTAAGGGACACGCTACAGATTTAGCAGTTATGCTCGGCTTAAGCGGACAAGATCCAGAGTATATTCCCATCGAAAATATCGATGTCATTATTAAATCGATTCAGTCTAAAAGCGAAATCAAATTAGGAAACGAAATAACTATTTCTTTTGATTTTGCAAAAGATATTATTTTTAATAAAAATTTTCTCGATTATCATGCTAATGCACTCACTTTTACAGCTCAGATGAACGATAAAAGTATCTACAAATCAACCTTTTATTCTATCGGCGGTGGGTTTGTAGTAAAAGAGGAACGCATTAATGCTAAAGCGAAAACTCAGATAAAATGCGCTTTTCCTTACCCTATTGACAAAGCATCGGAGTTATTAGATTATTGCAAAAAAGAAAGTAAATCGATTTCTGAAATTGTATACGAAAATGAAAAATCCATGCGCGGCGAGACCGCTATCAGTTTTGAATTGATACGAATTTGGAGTACGATGTTAGAATGCATGTATATAGGTTGCCATTCTGAGGGAATTCTTCCTGGAGGGCTTAATGTGCGTCGCCGAGCATTTGACATGCACCAAAACTTGATTGGATTAGCTAATTATAATTCGCCACAAACATGGCTGGAGGAAATTAGAAAAACAGAGGTTAAATTTCGCCAAATTCTAAAATGGGTCTCCTGTTTTGCCCTTGCGGTAAATGAAGTAAACGCTGCTTTAGGTCGGGTGGTTACTGCTCCTACAAATGGAAGTGCTGGAGTAATTCCGGCAGTTTTAATGTATTACTTAGTCATTGAGAATCATGCTGCTGGAGAAAAAGAAATAAAACAATTTTTACTGGTTGCGGGTGAAATAGGAAGCATCTTCAAAAAAGGTTCTACAATTTCGGCTGCTATGGGAGGCTGTCAAGCAGAAATAGGTGTTTCATCATCGATGGCGGCGGCAGCTTTGTGCGAATTAATGGGCGGAACTCCAGAACAAGTTTTAATGGCTGCAGAAATTGCCATGGAGCATCATTTAGGATTGACTTGCGATCCTATTGGCGGTTTAGTGCAAATTCCTTGCATAGAACGCAACACTATGGGCGCTATAAAAGCAATAAACGCTGCTGAATTAGCACTTGAGACCGATCCAAAAAACGCAAAAGTTCCGCTTGACAAAGTAATCGATACAATGTGGCAAACGGCAAAAGATATGAATAATAAATACAAAGAAACTTCGGAAGGAGGACTCGCAATTGCCGTTAATATGGCTGATTGTTAACGATGATTTTTTTTTGTAAAAAATTTATGATTGTATCTTGTTCGATAAATTAGATCCATAAAATTATTAATCGAGTACAAAAACAAATCAAGTTCTTTAAAGTACAATTAAATCGATTGAGAATATAATTTTACTCGAGCTACGCTTTGCGGCTCCACAAAAAAGCAATAAATTAGCCCCATTAATTTTATAACAAATCATAATGAAAAATACTGCGCTAACGCACTTACACGAAAGTTTAGGAGCTAAAATGCTTCCTTTTGCTGGATACAATATGCCTATTTTATATGAAGGCGTGAACGCTGAACACGAAACTGTGCGCAATGCAGTAGGTGTTTTTGACGTTTCTCACATGGGAGAATTCTTTTTGACAGGTCCAAATGCTTTAAATTTAATTCAAAAAGTTTGTTCGAATGATGCTTCTACTTTGACAGTAGGTAAAGCGCAATACTCGTGTTTACCAAATAATAATGGCGGAATTGTAGATGATTTGATTATCTATAAAATAAAGGAAGAGCAGTATTTATTAGTCGTTAACGCTTCTAATATTGAAAAAGATTGGAACTGGATTTCGTCACACAATGATTTGGAAGTAGAAATGAAAAATCTTTCAGATGATTATTCCTTACTGGCAATTCAAGGACCAAAAGCCGTTGAAGCAATGCAGTCACTAACTTCTATTGATCTAGCAAGCATTCCTTACTATCATTTTGAGGTTGCGGATTTTGCTGGTTTTGAACACGTAATTATTTCCGCAACTGGTTATACTGGTTCTGGCGGATTTGAGATTTACTGCAAAAATGATCAAGTAGAACACATCTGGAATAGTGTTTTTGAAGCTGGAGCTACTTTCGGAATTAAGCCAATAGGTCTTGCAGCTCGAGACACGTTGCGTCTGGAAATGGGTTTTTGTTTATATGGAAATGATATTAATGATACTACTTCACCGCTCGAAGCCGGATTAGGTTGGATTACAAAATTTAATAAAGAATTTACGAATTCTGAGAATTTAAAAAATCAAAAAGAGGTTGGCGTTACTAAAAAATTAGTTGCATTTGAAATGCAAGAGCGTGCAGTACCGAGACATGATTATGAAATTGTTGATAAAACGGGAGCTGTAATTGGAATTGTAACTTCTGGAACAATGTCTCCTTCTATGAATAAAGGAATTGGATTAGGTTATGTAACAGTAGCCAATAGCGCCGTAGAAAGTGATATTTTTATTAGAATAAGAAAAAATGACGTTCCCGCAAAAGTGGTTAAATTACCGTTTTACAAGAAATAAAATGATTTTAAAACCTGCAGAATTATTGTATTTTTGCGGATCAATATAAGATAATAGAAATGGGAAGAGCATTTGAGTTTAGGAAAGGTAGAAAAATGAAACGCTGGTCAGCAATGGCCAAAGCATTTACCAGAATTGGGAAAGATATTGTAATGGCTGTGAAGGAAGGTGGACCAAATCCTGAGGCCAACTCTAGATTGAGAGCTGTAATCCAGAATTCTAAGGCTGCTAACATGCCCAAGGAAAATGTAGAACGCGCGATTAAAAAAGCTACTGATAAAGACACTGCTAACTATAAAGAAGTTTTATTTGAAGGTTATGCACCTCACGGAATTGCAATTCTAGTAGAGACAGCTACTGATAATAATAACAGAACTGTTGCTAATGTTAGAAGCTATTTTAATAAATGCAACGGAACAATGGGAACTCAAGGCTCGGTTGAATTCATGTTTGACCACACTTGTAACTTTAGGATTCCAGCAAATGGAATGGATCCAGAAGAATTAGAATTAGAGTTGATTGATTTTGGTGCCGAAGAAGTTTTTGAAGATGAGGATGGCATTTTGATATATGCCCCTTTCAATAGCTTTGGAACCATCCAAAAAGAATTAGAAATTAGAAATATTGAAATATTGTCATCTGGTTTTGAAAGAATCCCTCAAATTACAAAAAAGTTAAATGAAGCTGAAGTAGCCGATGTTGAAAAATTAATTGAAAAACTGGAGGAAGATGATGACGTTATGAACGTTTATCATACCATGGAAGAGGCCTAGACATCATCTCAATTAAACTTAAAACTCTAGCTTTGGCTGGAGTTTTTTTTTCATCGTTTACGTACTTTGAAGACAGCCTCTGTAATTCCTTTTTTAAAGTATTCTGTGAGTTAATTTTAAATTGGCTGAACACAATTTGAACACAAACCAGATAATTGCTAGGAATTATGTGATCGCCTTTTTGCTTTTATGAAATTTTCCAATAGTAATTATTAATGCGTCATATTGTCTTTAATAAGTGTTTACTTAAAAATCATGGTGTCAAAAGCTTTTAAATAACAGACTTTAGTTAAAAAAAGAAAATTTAGCAAATGAGTATTTGTTACTATTTTTTACTGCTACCAAGTTTCTTATATTTACCGACTTTTGTGAAATGCAACGCCCTAATAAAAGTGAAATATAAAACTATTGGGAGAAAAATCATTTTTTGCGAGGATGTTTTACAAAAGACAGTCCCTGATTAAATGAATTCAATTAGCAAGCTAAATTTCCAAATACCGAACATCGTTCTAAGGAACGCTAAAAATTAATACAAATATGACAAACAATATTCTAATTGAAAATCAATATAAAAGAAGCAGCTTATTTGAAAAAGAAAATGTAAACTATTTAGTTCGCATTTTAAAAAGATTTAATACCGTTCCAAAGATAAATAATATCAATATTATAACGTCTAATAGTGAGCCTACTATTTTCAAAATTGTACCAAACAAATCAATTATAATTGGTTCCTCCTTTTTGGACAAACCAATTTTAGCTTTAGTCTATTTAAGATATGGAATCGAATGGCAACTATGGTATAAAGCATTGAACGCCGAAAAAAAAGATGTTGTTTTATGTGATATTGCAGCTCTTGAAGTGATCAGAATATTTTATAATTTACTACCCAAAGATGATAAAGAAAAATTAGAAAATCTTGATAATTATCTCATTAATTTAATTAAAAATGATATCGATCTAAATGCTGAATCCTCCTTAATAAACGAAGAAATTCAGTCTTTTCATGGTTTAAAAAATGCTAACACTGAACTCAAAGAATCTTGGAAAGCTATTGTCGAAAATCTTGCAAAACCCACAGAATACTTGTTAATGTCGGGAGGAGATCTTAGATTAAATATCGATGAGATTCATTTACTTAACAAATACGGATGTCGCCCATTTCCAAGACCAGATGCATTTACTTTTGCTTCTTCTACGGCTTCGAGTGTTTCTAATTTTGCTTTTGACAAAACAGATAAAGTGAGAAGTATATTGATTAGAAATAGCCTGAAAAATGGTTTTCAAAATACTACCATTGAGTTTTCTGAATTGCTAAAAAATAACCTTCGACATATATTCAAATTAAATGAGGAATGTGAAATAATTTTTTCACCATCAGGTACTGATTCTTCGCTTCAAATAGCAGCCATAACACAAATTATTTCCGATAAAGAAATAACACATATTCTGGTTGCCTCTGATGAAACTGGCAGCGGTGTAGCAGCGGCCTTAAAGGGATGTCATTTTGAAAATACTACTGCTTTAAATTATCCAATTAAAAAAGATACTAAAATTGAAGGTTTTAGAGATGTTGATTTAATACAAATTCCTTTTAGAGATCAAAATGGTGTATTAAAAACTTCTGCTCAATTAGATCAAGAGGTATTGGATGCCGTTCTTAGGACCAAAGATCAAGGCAGGCACATCGTATTACATACTATGGACCAATCAAAATTAGGGTATCAATCTCCGAGCGACCACTTTATTAAAAAACTAAACTCCCTTGAAAATTTATCAATTCAAATAATTGTGGATGGATCACAGCTAAGATTAGATCCAAAAGACATACAAAATTATTTAAATAAAGGATATATTGTTACCATTACGGGAAGTAAATTCTTCACCGGTCCTCCTTACTGCGGTGCATTAATTTTACCTAAAAGTGTCAATAAATTAATTCATTCTGTAAAAAATATATTACCCAAAGGCTTAAACCAATATTATAATCGTTCTGATTGGCCGAATTCCTGGTTTTGTTCCAATGCTTTATCTGACGGCTACAACTATGGTTCTTACATGAGGTGGAATGCTGCTGTAGTTGAAATGGACAGGTATTACAAAACACCTATTTTATATCGAAATATGGGTATTGAGATGTTTTGCAATTTTGTAGATGACTCCATAAAAGAGGCTACTTTTTTACAGCCTATTTACAGTGATGAAACAAAAACGAAGAGTTACAGCAGTAAAGAATTTGGCATAAGAAATATCCGTACCATTTTTCCTTTCTTTATTTTTAAAAATAATGAAGTCTTGTCTGTTGATGAAGTAAAAAAATTATATACTTTATTAAATTCTGATTTATCGGATCGGTTTGAGGGTTCTTCTTTAGAAATCATTCGACTTGCAGCCCAAAAATGTCATATTGGTCAGGCAGTTAATGTAAAGTATACTACAGAAATTGAAAGTGCTATTTTAAGAATTAGTTTGGGTTCTAGAGTTATTTCTGAAAGCTGGGTCAATAGGGATATTAGTCTCTTTTTTAGAAATATAGAATTACAAATGAGTCAGATCACAATCACTATTAAAAAAATTGAATTGATATTGAATAGTCCTGAACTGCTGGATTAAATAAAAAAGGGTTCTTATTTAAAGTTCAAAAAAAAGTCCCAATTTGCAAAAGCAGATGGGACTTTTTTTAATTATAATTTTAACTTATTTTATCATTTCAATTTTCTGAACTTCTTCTTCGTTGATACTGTCAAAGAAACCTTGTTCATTCATCCAATCGTCGCTAAATACTTTACTCATATAACGGGAACCGTGATCCGGGAAAATTGCAATTACATTACTGTTTTCGTCAAATTCTCCTTCTTCTGCATATTGTCTTATCGCTTGTATCACAGCTCCTGAAGTATATCCAACAAATAAGCCTTCTTTTCTAGTGATTTCTCTTGCAGCATGAGCACTTTCCTCATCCGTTACCTTCATAAACTTATCTATAATATCAAAATCTGTTGCGGATGGAATTAAATTTTTTCCCAGACCTTCAATTCTATATGGATAAATTTCATCATTATCGAATTCTCTAGTTTCATGGTATTTTTTTAATACTGAACCAAAAGCATCGACTCCCAAAATTCTAATATTTGGATTTTGTTCTTTTAAATATTTTGCAGTCCCTGAAATAGTTCCACCAGTTCCACTACAAGCCACAAGATGAGTAATGTTACCATTAGTTTGATTCCAAATTTCAGGACCAGTAGATTTGTAATGAGCATCAATATTCAGTTGATTAAAATATTGATTAATATACACAGATCCTTTTGTCTCTTCGTGCAATCGTTTTGCAACATTATAATACGAACGTTCATCATCAGCAGAAACATGTGCTGGACAAACATACACTTTAGCACCTAAGCTGCGAAGCATATCTATTTTATCTTTAGATGATTTAGAACTAACAGCAAGAATGCAGTTGTACCCTTTTATGATACTGACCATTGCTAAACTAAAACCCGTATTACCGGAGGTTGTTTCTATTATGGTATCACCTGGATTTAAAATACCTCTTTTTTCAGCTTCTTCGATTATGTATAATGCTATTCTATCTTTTGAGGAATGTCCCGGATTAAAAGCTTCTACTTTTGCGTAAAAGTTACCTTTTAAATTTTCAGTAACTTTATTTAGCTTAATAAGCGGCGTGTCGCCTATTAATTCTAAAACATTGTTATAAGCGTTTATCTCTTTTTTCATAAAAAAATAGTTAATCGCGGACTGCTTTAATTACAGCCCCGAATATGACAAATTTAACAAAAAAAATCTAATTACTTTTTAATTTCTTCTAAATCTAGTAAAAAACTATATTCTTTTGCAAGTTCCTTCAATGCTTCGAATCTCCCCGAAGCACCGCCGTGACCAGCATCCATATTAGTATTTAGATATAAAACATTATTATCTGTTTTTTGAGTTCTCAGCTTAGCAACCCATTTTGCCGGCTCCCAGTATTGTACTTGTGAATCGTGAAGTCCCGTTGTTACTAGCATATTAGGATAATTTTGTGCTCTTAAATTGTCATAAGGGGAATAGGACAACATATAATCAAAATATTTTTTAACATTTGGATTTCCCCACTCATCATATTCACCTGTGGTAAGCGGGATTGTATCATCAAGCATTGTAGTAATGACATCAACAAAAGGAACTTGAGCAATCACACCATTGTATAAATCTGGCGCCATATTAATTATCGCTCCCATTAGTAAACCACCTGCTGATCCACCCTCAGCATATAAATGTTTAGGTGATGTATATTTTTCACTGATTAAATACTTAGAACAGTCAATAAAATCAGTAAATGTATTTTTCTTTTTCAATAATTTGCCATCCTCATACCACTGTCTGCCTAAATCTTCGCCTCCCCGTATGTGTGCTATTGCAAATACAAAACCTCTATCTAATATCGACAAGCGCGTCGAAGAAAAGTAAGTTTCCATTGTAACTCCATAAGAGCCATAAGCATATAGTAATAATGGATTATTTCCATCCTTTTTTAATCCCTTTTTGTAAACAATTGAAATAGGAACTTTAGTGCCATCCTTCGCAGTTGCCCAAATACGTTCTTCAACATAATTATTTTTATCAAATGTGCCACCTAGAACTTGCTGTTCTTTCTTCACTTCTTTCTCTTTGGTTTTCATATTAAAATCAATTACTGAGGAAGGAGTTGCTAATGACTGATAGCTGTATCGAAGAATATCAGTGTCAAAATCTACATTTGTTGTTGTATTTGCGTTGTATGTTTCACTTCCAAAAGGCAAATAATATTCGCCTTTGCCACTCCATGGCATAATACGAATACGATTCAATCCATTTGCGCGCTCTTCAACAACTAAATAATCTCTAAAAATTTCAATATCTTCTAATAAAACATCTTCTCTGTGCGGGATAACATCCTTCCAATTTTCCTTTGTCGTAGCGTTTTCCGGAGTTTTCATCAACTTAAAATTAGTCGCATCATCCTTGTTGGTTAAAACATAAAAAGAATCTCCAAAATGAGAGATATTGTATTCTAATCCTCTGACTCTTGGTTGAAAAATTACAAATTTACCTTCTGGAGTATCTGAATTTAAAGTTCTATATTCAGTAGTTAAAGTACTTCCAGACTCAATCACGATATACTTTCTTGATTTTTCTTTACCAACAGATACATTAAAAGTATCGTCTTTTTCATAAAAAACTAAAACATCGGTCGCAGAATCGGTGTTTAATTGATGTTTAAAAACTTTATCAGAGCGCAGCGTAACTTCATCTTGCCGAGTGTAGAAAATGGTTTTGTTATCATTTGCCCAAACAGAACTGCCAGTAGCATTTTCAATCTTGTCATCTAATATCTCTCCAGTTTCAAGATTTTTAATTTGTATTGTGTAAATGCGTCGTCCCATTGTATCAGTACCAAAACTTACGAATTTATTGTCTGGACTTACACTCAATCCGCCTAAATTAAAATAAGACTGACCTTCTGCAAGATCATTGCAATTGAATAAAATTTCTTCCTTTGCGTCTAAGCCTCCCTTTTTTCTAGAATAAATAGGGTAGCCTTTTCCTAATTCAAAACGGGTGATATAATAATAACCATTATACAAGTAAGGAACCGATTGATCGTCTTCCTTAATACGCGATTTCATTTCTTCATATAATTCTTTCTGAAAACCTTTAGTATCGCCAGTCTTTGCTTCATAATACGCATTTTCTTGGTTTAGATAATCAATAACTTCTGGATTTTCTCGATCATTCAACCAGAAATAATTATCTGTTCTTTTAATACCATGCTTTTCTAAAGTCTTAGGAATTATTTTCGCAATTGGAGTTGAACTATTTTTTGACATTTTTTGAGCTTTAATTTTAGTATTCGAAGCTGCAAAAATAATACAAAGACAACTTAAGACGATCTTATTTTTCATGATATTTTATTGATTTTCACTACGCAATATAGTAATTTTGTATTTGAATTTAATTTAAAAAATACAACTATGGATTTAATGGGAATGATGGGCAAACTAAAAGAGACCCAACAAAAGATAGAAGATACAAAAAAACGCTTAGATACGGTTCTTATTAATGAGCAAAGTGCAGACGGTCTATTAAAAGTTACACTTACAGCAAATAGAGCTATTAAATCTATAACTATAAATGACACATTGCTCGAAGATAAAGAGCAACTCGAAGATTATATGATTTTAGTATTGAATAATGCTATTGAAAAAGCTACAAAGACTAATGAAGCAGAGCTAGACGCTGTCGCAAAAATGGACATGCCAATGATTCCAGGAATGGATAATTTATTCAAATAATAAATAATTATGAATTATGAGTTTAACTTCACTAAACTCATAATTCATAACTATTTTTTAAACAGAAGCTATAATTTCAACAATGTTTCTAACACATAAGTGTGCATGACTTCTCTGTAATCAAGATGCGTTACCATTCTAAGTTTTCCATGACCCATAGAACTTATTGAAATATTTTTTTGTTTTAATAATTCAATCAAGTTCTTCTCAATGCAATTTGGGACAAGTTTAAAGATGAGAATATTTGTTTCTACAGGTTCTACTGATGCTACCCAACTCACTTTTTTTAATACTTCTGCAATTTCCTTGGCTCTTCGATGATCTTCAGAAAGACGTTCAACATTATTATCAATAGCATAGATTCCGGCTGCAGCCAAATATCCCACTTGACGCATCCCGCCGCCCAAAATTTTACGAATTCGCAACGCTCTGTGAATTGTTGCTTTATCTGCTAGTAAAACAGAACCAATGGGCGCTCCTAATCCTTTTGACAAACAAACAGAAATCGTATCAAATAATTTTCCAAATTCCTTAGGATCTTGATTTTTGGCAACTAAAGCATTCCAGATTCGGGCGCCATCTAAGTGAAATTTCAAATTATTGGCATCACAAACCTGTTTGATTTTTTGTAAATCTTCCAGTTCGTAACAAGCACCGCCGCCTTTATTAGTTGTATTTTCTACACAAACTAAACTTGTCTTTGCACTATGATAAAATTCAGGATCATTAACTGCTTCTGCTACCTGTTCAGCGGTTATCATTCCGCGATCTCCATCTAATAAGCAACAAGAAACTCCACTATTAAAAGAAACTCCTCCACCTTCGTAATGATAAACATGCGCGTATTTATCGGCAATTAACTGTTCTCCTGGTTGCGTATGTAATTTTATAGCCGTTTGATTTGCCATAGTTCCCGATGGAAAAAAAAGTCCTGCTTCCATTCCAAATATCTCGGCAACTTTCGCCTCTAATTCAATAACCGTAGGATCTTGTTTGTAGACATCATCTCCTACCACAGCGTTTAACATATATACCAGCATTTCACGTGACGGCTTCGTAATTGTATCGCTAACTAAATTTATTTCCATATTTATATTATTATTTTATCGAGAGAATTATCAGTTTGTCCCAATGTAAAAAATTATCTACTTTTGTGCCACAAAATTACATAATTTATGACAACTACCGAACAAATTAAAGGTATTGTAGAGCGCCTTGGTGCGTTGAGGAGGTATCTTTGACGTTGATGCCAAATTAATTGAAATTTCTAACGAAGAAGAAAAAACTTTTGCACCGGACTTTTGGAATAACGCAAAAGATGCCGAAGCTATTGTAAAAAATCTTCGAAATAAAAAAAAGTGGATTGAAGATTACAATAAGGCCGTTGAAATGACGGATGAACTGCAACTCGCATACGATTTTTATAAAGAAGGTGAATTAACTTCAGAGGAATTGGATGTTCATTACAATGAAACGCAAATTCATATTGAGGCTATCGAATTCAAGAACATGCTCTCTGATGAGGGAGATACATTGAGTGCGGTGGTACAAATAACCTCAGGTGCTGGTGGAACTGAAAGTTGTGATTGGGCCGAAATGCTGATGCGCATGTACATGATGTGGGGCGAAAAATACGGTTATAAAATTAAAGAGCTAAACTTTCAAAAAGGAGAAGCTGCCGGAATAAAAACCGTAACACTTGAGTTTGAGGGCGATTATTCTTTTGGATATCTAAAAGGGGAAAATGGCGTCCATCGCTTGGTGCGTATCTCACCATTTGATAGCAATGCTAAACGTCATACTTCATTTGCTTCAGTGTATGTGTATCCTCTTGTTGATGACAGCATCGAAATAGATATCAATCCTGCCGATATCGAAATTACAACTTCTCGATCTAGCGGCGCTGGAGGACAAAATGTGAATAAAGTAGAAACTAAGGTTCAACTATTTCATAAACCAACAGGGATTCAAATACAGTGTTCAGAAACCCGCTCCCAACAAGACAACAGGCAACGCGCTATGCAAATGCTTCGTTCTCAATTATACGAAATTGAGTTAAAAAAGAAACAAGCACAACGTGCTGATATTGAAGCTGGTAAAATGAAAATAGAATGGGGATCACAAATACGCAATTACGTAATGCAACCTTATAAACTAGTCAAAGACGTTCGTACTGGCTATGAAACAAGTAACGTTGACGGCGTTATGAATGGCGAAATTGACGAATTTCTTAAAGCTTACCTTATGATGATGGGACAAAAAGAGGAAGAGTAGAAATTTTATAAATCGAAGCAAAACAACAGAGTTTTATTCGTATGATCTTAACTTTAAAAGTTTTGAAAGAACAGCTGGTAAAATATAAATCCTCTCAACTTAATAATCTTCATTTTTGAGAGGATAATATTAAAACAATAAACAGTTAAGTTTTTTTGGTCAGAAGACAATCATTCTAGTAGCGAAACTCCAATATCGATTTTAGTTTGCAACTTATAATAATTAGTCATAGGTTTATTGTAACTATTAGAAACTTAATGAATACCTATTTCACTTACTAACAAAATAGAATAATAATAGTATATTAAATCTTATAAAATGTACTAGGTGAATAAGTGATCCAAGTTAATTGTCCCATTTGAATTACGTTGCATAAATTAATGGTGGATTTATAGAACTTATGCACACAAACGTGTTAAAGAATCTCAAAATATTTGGAATTTTACTGCTAATTTGTTTTATTTGAACAGTAAAACCTAATTAAATCCAACCTAAACTTAATGAAATCCTATTCCATCCAAGAAATAAATGAAATTTTAAAAGGAGATATTGTTGGCGGTACGTTCCATCAAATTACTGCTCCTGAACAACTTGAATCCGCCACCGAAACTGAAATTTCTTTTATTGGAAACAAAAAATATGAAAAATTTTGGGCTGAATCTAAAGCGAGCGTAGCAATTGTAAATGAAGACATATCGATTGAGCCTGGAGAAAACAGAGCTTTCATTAAAGTTAAAAATGCAGATTTAGCCATGTCTCAAGTATTAGAACTTTTTGCCCCGCCTACTCCATTATTTATTGTTGATATACATCCTACAGCAACAATAGATACAACTGCAAGCATTTGCAATGGAGTCAGAATTGGTGCCGGTTGTTATATTGGTCCAAAAGTTGTCATTGGTGATAACACTTCAATTTATCCCAATGTCACTATTCTTGATGAATGTACAATAGGAAAAAACACAGTGATTTGGTCTGGAACCGTTATTCGAGAACGATGTCATATTGGAAACGATTGTATTATACATCCAAATGCAACTATTGGCGCTGATGGTTTTGGTTTTAGACCAGATCCAAAACAAGGTTTGGTTAAAATCCCACAAATTGGAAATGTTATCATTGGTAATAATGTCGAGATTGGAGCAAACTCATGCGTAGATAGAGGAAAATTTAGCTCAACAATTTTAGGTGATGGCTGTAAGATTGACAATTTAGTTCAAATAGGCCACAATAGTAAATTAGGAAAGTTTTGCATTATGGCAGGTAACAGCGGACTTGCCGGATCAGTAACTTTAGGAAACGGAGTAATTATTGGCGGAAGCGCTTCCATTAAAGATCACACTACCATTGGTGATGGCGCTATTGTAGGAGCGGGCTCTGGTGTAACGGGTGATATTCCTGCAGGAAAAACTATGCTTGGTTATCCAGCCGTGGAAGCTCGAGATGCGCTCAAGCAGTGGGCTATCTTAAAAAGACTCGTAAACGAATCTAAAAGCAAATAACTAATCAAATTTATCAAATTCACAAAAAAGCAGAAGGAAACTTCTATTTTTTTGTTTATAAATCAAAAAAATATTTAATTTTCTTGCTAATATATTGATATATCAAAATTTATTTGGTTTGATTTTGTATTTTAGCACAAATTTTATAATCAATTATTCCATGGATCTAAACTTCAACAAAAACGAAGACCACAATAAATTATTACTTTCAGCTTTAAAACAAAAATTAAGCATCGTTAAATTAGGTGGAGGTGAAAAACGCATTGCAAAATTACATGGTGAAGGCAAAATGACAGCGCGGGAGCGAATTGATTATCTGCTCGATCCAAAAGCTAAAAGTATAGAAATTGGTGCTTTTGTCGGTGAAGGAATGTACAAAGAACACGGTGGCTGTCCATCAGGTGGAGTAGTTGTGAAGATAGGATATATAAGAGGAAAACAATGTATTGTCGTGGCAAATGATGCCACTGTGAAAGCTGGGGCATGGTTTCCAATAACAGCAAAGAAGAATTTACGCGCACAAGAAATAGCGATGGAAAACCGACTGCCAATTATTTATTTAGTCGATAGTGCAGGGGTTTACTTGCCACTTCAAGATGAAATTTTTCCTGATAAAGAACATTTTGGAAGGATATTTAGAAATAATGCTCACATGAGTGCCATGGGAATAACACAAATTGCTGCGGTAATGGGAAGTTGTGTTGCTGGCGGGGCCTATTTACCAATAATGAGCGACGAAGCCATGATAGTTGATAAAACTGGAAGTATTTTCTTAGCAGGGAGCTATTTAGTAAAAGCAGCTATTGGCGAAAGCATCGATAATGAAGTATTGGGAGGAGCAACAACTCACTGCGAAATTTCGGGAGTAACAGATTACAAGGCCAAAGATGACAAAGACGCACTTGATCGAATAAAAAATATAGTGGATAAAATTGGTGATTTCACCAAGGCCGGTTACAGCAGAATTAAAGCTGAAAAACCACTATTAGATGAGAAAGAAATCTATGGTGTTTTGCCAAAGGCAAGAAATGAGCAATACGACATGATGGAGATCATCAATAGATTGGTTGACAATTCAGAATTTGAAGCTTACAAAGATGGATACGGGCAAACCATAATCACTGGTTATGCTAGAATTGATGGTTGGGCAGTAGGCATAGTTGCTAACCAGCGAAAAGTAGTAAAAACTAAGAGCGGCGAAATGCAATTTGGAGGCGTAATTTATTCTGATTCTGCAGATAAAGCGACTCGTTTTATAGCTAATTGTAACCAGAAAAAAATTCCATTAGTTTTTGTCCAAGATGTTACCGGCTTTATGGTAGGATCAAAATCAGAACATGGTGGAATAATAAAAGATGGTGCTAAAATGGTTAATGCGGTTTCAAATTCAGTTGTTCCAAAATTTACTGTAATTGTTGGCAATTCTTATGGCGCAGGAAATTATGCTATGTGCGGAAAGGCCTATGATCCACGATTAATTTTCGCATGGCCAAGCGCAGAATTAGCCGTCATGGGCGGAACACAAGCGGCAAAAGTTTTGGCACAAATCGAAGCCTCTTCGCTTAAAGCAAAAGGTGAACTCGTGGATGAAATGAAGGAAAAAGAATTATTTGACAAAATAAAAGCTAGATACGACGAACAAGTTTCACCTTATTATGCTGCATCACGATTGTGGACTGATGCGATTATTGATCCATTAGACACAAGAACTTGGATATCTATGGGAATTGAAGCAGCTAACCAATCTCCTATTGAAAAAAAATTTAATTTAGGCGTTATTCAAGTTTAGCTTGTACAAATGGATAGTAATATCATATTATTTAAAAATCTTGTTAAATTGATGATAGCCAGATTATTTAAAAGTAAAGAAAATAATTATTTACTTAGCAAGTGCAATGTAGTAATATAAAGCGTTATGGGTGATCCACATTCTCTTGAATTTTATAAATCTGCAAACCTTCTATATTTAACTCAAAATGTTAGTATCCAGATTTTCATGCAGAAAAATGTATAATCTGATGGAGATTAGATATTAATTCATTGCTATCCGAAAGTTTTAAGAAAACCTTAAATATCAGTCGGCATTGCCTATATACAGGTTGTTTTTAAAAAATTATCCTGAAAATAAGTC
>NZ_FQWF01000023.1 GCF_900129585.1 Flavobacterium micromati | reverse complement strand
AATCTTATAATTTACAAAACATCGGTCTTTTTTCCTAATATAATGTCGTTTATTTTACTGGTAATCAGTAAAATATATTTTTGTCATGTACTAAACTTTTATGTATATTTTACCTGATTTAAAAACAGGTTGAGCATTTTGAAAAGAGATGGAGTTCTCAAGTTGACTGCGGTCAATAATTACGGGTTTATATTGTTGCCAGTTTCTGTCTACCTCACCACCAGTTGTAAGCCAACAGGATGTAAATAAAAATGAAAATAAGAGTGGAAGTAATATTTTTTTCATCATCATGTCTTTTGTTAAAGATATCAAAAAACAAGAATGGTTGCGTTTAATAATGAAATATTTATAAACGTTTGTATTAAAGATATTTACTAACTATCACTTCATCACCTATTTTTAGAAAATTAAGGAATTTTTTTACTAATAATAATACTGATAAAAAAAAAGACCATTTCAAAGTGAGCGTACAATGAAATGGTCTAATTTTAAGACTGGATTTTTTTTGAAGAAAGATTATTATTGTCTGACGCTGATTAAATATCTTTTTCAAAATACATATGAATATAAATTGCGGAACCAAAATTTGTTGATGTTGATGTCGTGAACCGATATCCTTTTGCGGCATATTCATCTAGTTTTTCCTGAATTTCTTTTTTTGAGTCATTAGCAATGTGCTTGGAATCTAAGGTCAATTTAGAGTAATAAATTAAACTTTCTACTTTGTATTCTTTCATAATAGTTTTTTTGGTAATTTAATAGTTTTAAAATTTTTCCGGTAAATATGGCTGATTTTGATTACAAAAAAAGTTTATTTTTCTTATTTTCCCAAAAATAACTCGAACAAGTTACGTGATCCAATTGTGATAAATTTAAGATTTGAAAACAGTTGTATTGTCGGTTCGAGCTCAGTCTAGATCTATCATTTAATCTCGACTGCGCTCGATTTGACAAAAAGTGAACAGGGAAGATATTTTAAGAATTATTCCTAAACGGTTTTTAAACAATTAAGGAATTTTGATGGTAGATGTAATATTTTCAAAATAGACTTCTATTGTCAGTTCGAGCGCAGTCGAGAACCTTCATTCGAGAACCTTCGTTTGAGAACCAACATTGAATCTCGACTGCGCTCGATTTGACAAAAAATAAAATCGGTAGATCTTACAAGAATTGCTCTAAAACCGTTTTTAAGAATTTGAGGAATTTTGTTGGTAGATGTAATATTTTCCTAAAAGACTTCTATTTTCGGTTCGAGCGCAGTCGAGAATCTTCATTCGAGAAACTTCGTTTGAGAACCAACATTGAATCTCGACTGCGCTCGATTTGACAAAAAATAAAATCGGTAGATCTTATAAGAATTGCTGTAAAGCAGTTTTTAAACAATTAAGGAATTTTGTAAAAAGTATAAATATTGTTTATACAACAGCTCTATTGTAACTTCAAGCGCAGTCAACCGCGTATTAGTGGCAATAAAGACTTACATTGTCAGCTTAAAATCATCAAAATCATCCTCTTTTGAGGAGGGTGATTTTTTAGCTTTTCTCGAACTTAAAATATCAACATTTGTCTTGGAATAATTATCAGAAATTTTGTCTAGAGAATTTAATATTCTTCTTACTGACAAAATCAAAATTACAGCACCTATAAATATTGCTGAAACTCCAACATTTTCTGAGAAAAATTTTTGCCCGAATAATTCAAATTCTGTTTTTCCTGAACTGTTTAATGAGACAAGCCAGATACCAAATCCTGAAATTATTAAAGCAAAAAAACAAATGACGATTCCGAAAATTAATGTTGATCTGTGAAAGACATTGTGAGTATTAGAATTTATTTTCATCTGTAATG
The DNA here is from genome assembly GCF_900129585.1 of Flavobacterium micromati. GTDB lineage: Bacteria > Bacteroidota > Bacteroidia > Flavobacteriales > Flavobacteriaceae > Flavobacterium > Flavobacterium micromati. The sequence continues at coordinate 9,143 of NZ_FQWF01000023.1, read as the reverse complement.
TGTTTATAATCAAATGTATGAATTTATTTTAAACGGAAGATGACTTTGATATTTAATTTAAAAAATGATTTAATGTAAAACTAAAATCTTAAAATTGATAGATTTTCAAAAATATTGTTTCTAGTTTCAGTATAACGAAAAACTTTTAAAGACCTTTATAATGACTATTGTACAAGTACAACACTTAAACTATTTGATAAATATAATTTATTTGTTTTACAGTAAAAGCGATTTTATAAATGGTGTATCAAAGATCACATACAACATGAACAGGTATAAAGGCTTAAAATAATTTAGAAAAACTTAGTGGGAAAAGGCAAGTATAGCCAATCTGAGTTGTCGAGGCACTTGGTTTTAAGATTTAAACTATTAAATCCTGAGGTCGCCCTAATTTACTATTCCAAAAAAAAAGAGGCTCGCCTGCCTTGAAATTCTCTCTCAATACTTAATGATAACTCCATAGTGTTAGCTGCATATAATCGACTCCAGCTTTTCCACCGCGGAGGATTCAACATTAGTTTAATTACCTCATTAGTTTGCAGTTGCTTGGGTGTTCGTTCTCAAAATGTACTTAAACCTTTGCTTTTAACGGTGGTACTACTTTATTAATCCACAAAAGTTTCTTTTATTATTTCCTTAGTCATTTTAACTTCAGACTTATTCAATTTTCCTAACAATTTGATAATTCTTTTTTTATCGATTGTTCTAATTTGGTCTATTGCTATCATTCCTTTATTTTTATTATGATTGACAGGAATTCTCGTTGGATATTCTTTTAAACTTGATGTCATAGGAGAAATAACAATCGTGTTTAAGTATTTGTAAATTTCATTAGGAGAAACAATAACACAAGGTCTCGTTTTTTGTTTTTCACTTCCCAATATAGGATCAAGATTCACTAAAACTATTGAATATTGAATTAATTCCATTCTTCAAAATTTTCATCATTAAAAACATCGTTCATTAACATTTTATCATCACCTTCGTTACTCATTTTTTCAAATGCTGTCTCCCAATTTTGTCTTGGCGATTCAATTGGTTTGAGAATGATTTGTCCCATTTCAAGTATTATTTCTACTTTATCTTTAATATTGTATTTGTCTAAAATAGTTTTGCTTAAACGCAAACCTTTTGAATTTCCAATTTTGATTATTGCAGTTTCCATAACTCATTGTTTTATTGTTGTTACAAAGTAACTACATCGTCAATTAATTTCAAAGGTTTTCATCATTTTTTTGTATATTAACATTAAAGTTGGTCTGTGAAAAAATCTCCGTTTATTTCATTCAAATATAAAATAATAATTTAATTATTAGACAGAAAAGTTGTATAATCAAGCATGCAACATATTACAAGGATATCGCTTAATCAAATGGTCTTCCCTCCAGAAGCTCCGGGATTAGAGGATACTATTTTACCCAACAACCCAGTATGTTTTATAGATGCTTTTTTAGAGGCGCTGTCATTAGTGGCGATTGGTTTTAAAATTCAAACAATCAAGTCCGAGAGAGGATCACGTTATGACATGAAGTTTTTTCTTAAAATCTATTTTCATGATTATTTGAACGGATTAGGAAGTTTGATAAAGATTAAATGAATCAATACTTAATTTTGCAAAAAAAAAGAGGCTAACTTGCCTCTTGAAATTCTCTTTCCATACTTTATGATAACTCCATAGTGTTAACGCACGTTCAATTGGTTCCAGTCTGTCCGCCGCGGAGGATTCAACCGCGGGTTCATTACTTCGTGCGTTCGCTGTCGCTCGGGTGTTCGTTCGCCCCGGCGAATGCAACGAACCTATATTTGTCGAACCCTTATCTGTCACCGGGAGTATCGCTTATAATCTTCGATAATTTTTTCTTTTCTCCTGTTTTCTTCTTGCGCTAAGATTTTAGGAATTTCTTTAAATGATTCGTCAAAATAAACCAGATTCATTTTTGCATCTGCGTCAAATATTTCGATAAAAATAACTTGGATAATTTCTTCACAAAGTTTTATAAGTTTTTCGGTTTTTTCGAACGTAATATCTGAATCTATGATGTGGTTATTATTTTTGTCAGTATGGCTGTAAACTTTATCTCTTAAATCAATAATTTGTTTAATAGTTTCCCTGTTCTTTGCTAACCTTTTTTCCCAGTCAGCTAATTTCGGTGAGCTAAGTTTTAGACTTCTAAAGTGACCATCTGATTTTAAATTCACTAAAAGCTTATTTAAATTAAATTTGTCTTGGCTTTCAGTTTTATTAAAAAGTTTGGATAATTCAATAACAGAAACTTTCCATAAAGACATTTTTATAAATGCAAAATGATTTGAAGAATTTATATAATTAAGTTCTTCTACCGAATGCGGTTTATGCAAATAATAAGAATAGTAAAAGGATTCTTTCGCAAGTTGAAGAATATCCCAAATTTTATTTACTCTAATTTCAAGTTCGTCTTTTAAGTTCATGATTTTCTTGGATATTGCCGGTAACGTCAATCTGTGAAAAAACTTCCGTTTTATTTGCATCAAATATAATATTTTATTTTAGATATAAGCGAGAAAATTTGTACATTTAAAGATGCAACATATATCTGGAACATCTCGTCAACAGTTACAAATAAGTAGTTTAGAAGATAAAATCGCCTCAGAAAATCCCATACGTTTTATTAAAGCTTTTGTAGAGCACATCTCACTCGAAGCACTTGGTTTTACGGTACAAATTATAAAATCCTAAGTTCTCCCCAGTTTTGACACTAAGCTGTTTCGTAAAATCTATTTATACGGTTACCTAAATGGCCTTAGAAGTTCCAAAAAGTTAGAAAAAGAGTGCATTCGCAATATTGAATAATACTCTTGTTTTTTTGGGGTCAAGACACTTTCTGTACGATATCACAAGACAAATTTTTATTCTTACAAGAGCAGTTTTTTTAACTTCTTATAATTTACGAGGACGATTGACTCAATCAATTGTTACATAATTCATTAAAAAAATGATAACTGCCAAACTTTAAATTCTATTTGCTAAGTTCATTTTAAAAATTCTAATAGACAGGTATTATATTTATTAGATGATTTATAAAGAAAGTAGAAATGTACTGTAACGAATAATTGAACATACGTGCGGATGTTCTAACTTAATACGCAATGCGAAATTCAAATCCTTATCCCAATAAGTAATGTTATAATTCAATTGGCTTAGACGCATTTTTATGAATTCTTATAATTCCGAAAGCTATAGCGGTCCCAACTAGTCCGCCTATTAAAACATCTGTTGGAAAGTGCTTTCCTGATAATGCTCTAAAATAACATCCTAGTAAAGTTCCTATAATGGCTAAAATCCAGATCAGGGATTTCAACTTACTATCTTTATAAAATGAACTATAACTAATAGCAAAAAACATAAAGCCAAACGCCGTGAGACTAGCGTCACCTGAAAAAAAAGAATTTTGAATGTCATAATCAACAATATCCTCAAAAAACTTTTCTTTAGCTCTTAAACTTAATTTTTCTATTTCATTATGTGTTATGTATGCAAAAGGTCTATATCTATTTACAAGTCCTTTTGTTAGACCTGTCAAACTATCAGTTAGCCAGTATCCTTGCGAAAAAACAAAAAACAAAGCAAGTCTCCTTTTTACACTACCGGTAAAAAAGAAAATAGAAAGGGGTATTAAATAGATAGCAATGTTGTTAAATATCTTCCCATTATCTTTTGCTGAAATATCCCAGCGACCAGCAATAATTTTATCAATTGAATTAATTTTTTCAATTTCAGTCTTTTTTAAGCTACCAATCTCAAAATTGATATGATTGCTAGCCTTATTTTTATGAAAATGTCCAGATGCATAAGCTATCCCAACGCATACCAAACAAATTGTAATTTCTCTTTTAAAATTCAAAGTAATTATCTTATTGTCCCCCCAATAACTCTTCTGGTTTATTATTAAGACCAAAATAAGAAATACAAAAATAACTGCGTAAACTATTGCCATAATAGACTATTTTAAATGTTATTGTCTTTTAATATTCTGTTTGCCAGTTCTTTTTTAATCCAAAAAGTGGTCGCATAAACTTCCACCTTCGAACAAAAAATTCATAAATGAACCATGAAAACCCGAATGTGCCAACAACCATTATAAATGCTTTCAAGCCCAAAGACCATTCTAGGTTCATTATATAATAGGCTATGACCATCATAATGGTTTGATGCAAAATGTAAAAAGGATATACAGCTTCGTTGCAATAATATACGATTTCATTATTGACTTTTTAGAAAAACAGTAAGGTCGGGGCTTTTTGGCAGTAATATTTTTTTTAGTTAATTGGTTCCTTGTATAGTTGTCTTCCCCAAGATTGTATGTCTCTTTGTGGTAGGTTTGAATTATTTAATAACTGGTAAATTTCATTTTTAATTTCTATTATTGCATTTGGGTCGTCCGTGCGTATTCGAGTTTCATAGTTGTGTTTTACACCGCTAGCAGTAAAGTTCAAAGAACCTAAATAAGCTATTTTTTCATCAATTAAATATATTTTACTATGTATAAACATTGCGTTTTTATTAGCTTTATCGGGAGATAAATAAACTTTAAAATGGAAAAGTTGAGAATACCAATAGGTGTAAATACGTTTATTTTTGATCTTATTTTTGAAATACCTACCGATAAAAAATAGTAATATAAGTGGTATTATTCCATAAACAACTTTCATGTTTTTAAGATAAAATGCAGTTCCCACTAAAATAGTGAGAATTCCAAACCAACTGTACGTCAAAATTCTTAAAATATTCTTCCACTTTTCACGTTTTTTTTCTGCTAAATAATCGGTTTCTTTGTTCTGAATTATTAATTTATGGAGATTTTTATCATAATCGCCATAAAAATCTTCAATATTGTCTGATGTAATCAATTCAACTTCTAAACTTCTTTTATTTAAGTTTATTAATTCTGAAATTAAAAAAGGAGATAAATAGGGAGACACAACTTTAACAGATTTTTTAGCGCTATGGATATCATTTAGTAATTTATGACCCGCACCTTTTCCAATATAAATATCACAATTTGCTCCGTTATAAAACATATGTTATCAGTTATTTAGTTTTTTTAAAAAAACTTAAAGCGTTAGTCGATAAAAAAATTTCGATTTTGTAGAAGTCAAATATAGCATTTTATTTTTCACTTAATTAAGAGAAATTCTATGTTCAGGCATGCACATTATATCTAGATTAACGCGTTAAAAATTTTAGAGTAGTAGTGTAAAAAATATGGCCGCAGTCAATAAGTATTTGTGTTTTATGGAATTATTTATAAATCACAGCTGAGCTTGAGGAATTGATTTTACATAAAAAAATGATAATAATCAGAGATTCTAAATTTGCAATTTAAAAAAAAAGAGGATTCTACATCCTCTTGAATTTACAAAACTTCAATAACGACATCCCCATAGGAACGGACTCTCAACCAGTTCTAGCCTGTCCGCCGCGGAGGATTCAACCGCGGGTTCATTACTTCGTCCGTTCGCTGTCGCTCGGGTGTTCGTTCGCCGCGGCGAACGCAACAAGCATCTATGTAAAAGCAGTAAATTGAACCTCAAAATAAATATTAACTGCAGTACAGTTTTAGCTGTCTGCCAATACTTTAATGATATGAGTGTTCAAATTACTACTAGTCCAAAAGTCTATATTGGTTTGGATATACACAAGAAAACATGGACAGTTTCCATTCAGACCGATTTATTTTTCCATAAAACGTATTAGATGCAATAAAAACCATAAAATTTAGAGCAACACGTAGCTAAAAATTGCGTAATAATGATTTTTATTTGGTTTATGAAATAGATTGTTATGGGTTTTCTGAAGCTCGCTATTTTTTAAACTTAGGCTGGAATGTACTGGTAGTCAACCCAGCTGACGTGAAGACAGGAAATAAAGAACGGTATTAGAAAACAGATGCATTGGATGCCAAAATTTTTTATTATTCTTACAACTATATAGCTGCTGGTAGTTATTTATTTAGTCCATAAATAGGAGCCGAGCTCTAAGAATTTAAAAGTGAAATATGATATAAAAGAGCAAAAACTAATCATCGCATTATTGAAAAAGTCAGAATAACTTTTTCTGTTTATATCGTACGGTGGACAAAAAGTTGTTCCCACCTTTTTCAACAAACCGTTGGAACGGTATTTTATATTCGAAAATCACCCACAAATCGCCCATATAAAAAGTTGTTAAAAACTTTGAAAGCTTTACATAGGAGCCTTAGCTTATATGCGATGTTTTAATTTTTAGCTCGTAACTTCTACACCGTTTAAGCGCAGTTTTTCTTTTAGTGTTTCATTTTCGTTCAGGTTGTACCACCCAATCTTTTTCAGAGATTTTAATTGCAATAAAGGCTCAATATCTAAAGTTGTGAGCATTGATATTACAGAAATTTCTTCAATATTTTTAAGTTTTATAATATCCGACAAATCATCAACATCGAAAGTGACATCTTCACCATCCCAATTTGGAATGAGGTCTGCATAAATATCAAGTGCACCGTCAAATTCAATTTTCTTTATTTCGTTTAATAGTTCGTCAGTTATTTCTAAATATCGGCAAAAATCTAAAAGTTCAGTAATTGGTTCGTATTCATAATTTTCATTGTCGTAAAATTTGTCTTTTAAATTTTGCCATTCTGTTTTAAAATATCCTAATTCTAATAAATTATCGAAAACAACCAACTTAAAATTTAGTGAATAAAATCCCTTTGCCTGCATTTCGCGATGTTCATTGTAATTTTTTTCTTCTTGCTTGTAAATTTCTATTCCAAACTTTTTAAGAAATCTATTTAAATGAAATTGATATTTAAATTGTGCATTTTTAATAATATTTTCTGCTTCTTCTTCGGTTTCAATCGGGTTTAAATTAAAGTTTTCTTTCACCCAATTTGTATATTCTGTGTGACTTCTGCTGTGTTCATAATCGTTTTCTTCATCATCAATATAATAGTAAACATCTTCAAAACTCACATACGGTTCGTGGTCAAACGTTACTAATTGTAGCAGTTGCCTAATATTTTCTGCAATAATATGAATGCCGCCTTCATCTCCAAAAATCACAATTGGGCATTTGTTTAAATTTTTGTCGATGATCCAAAATCCATAATCGCTTCCTGTCCCGTTTGCGCCCGCAAATTCTATAAAAGCATTGCGAAATTCCATTTCCTCTGTCCAAGTTTTTAATCCTGTATCGTCTTTAGTTGTTAGATAAAAACTTTCAGAATAATCAAAATGTCCGTATATCTCTGCAAATTCAAATAACATAATCAAATCATCTGGAACTTTATAATCACAAAACGCTTTCATAAAAACTTCTTTTGTTAAATTACTGGTGTATTCAGAATTCTCACTATATTCGATTTCCTCAACTATTTGTAACCAAATTTTATTAAAGAATTTAATAATCTTTTTTGGACTTTCATTATTCAACTGAACATATTCACTTTCGTCGTTTTCTTTATAAATTGAAATTAAAAAAGATTTTTCATTAGCCTTAGAAACTCGAATGTAAATTAATAATTCGCCATCATCATCTATTGTAATACTGTCGCCTAACTCTTGGTTATCGTCAAGATCTATATAAGTTTTTTGTATTGCTATTTTTGTATTACCTAAATCAAAACGCAAACCATATTCTGTTTCAGGAACTTCTTCAGAATTGATAATATTAAATACTTTGTCAAAAGTAAAAGAAGCATCTAACTCTGCTAATTGAGTATTGAAATGATCAATTTTGTCAACAATTTTCATCCAAATTTTATTGGCAAAATTCTGAACATTGGCTGGACTTTTATCATCCAATTTAATAAAACTGCCCTCGCTGCCAATACGATAAAACGCAAAAAAAAATTCATAACCTTTACTACCTTTTACTGTAAAAGACATTTGCAAACCCGAATTACTGTCGATAAAAATCATATTTCCATCTTCTTTACCTTCCTCATCTGGGTAAGGTTTTGTTATAGAAACATCGATTTCGTCTATCATAAAATCAAGTCCATTTTTATCGTTTGGAACTTCGTCAGAATTTATAATTTTTTTAAAATTTTCAATATTAAATTCGTAATTCATAAGTTGGTGTTTATTGTTAATGGTCGTCGGTCGAAAAATAATGCACAACGTCAGTCTGTGAAAACTTCCGTTTTATTTGCATCAAATATAACCAAAATGTTTCGGATACAAGCGGGAAAATTTGTACATTTACAAATACAACATATATCTGGAATATCGCGTAAACGTATACAAATAAGTAGTTTAGAAGATAAAATCGCTTTAGATAATCCTCCCGAAGCTTCGGGACGTTTTATTGAAGCTTTTTTAGAACACATCATCCTTGAAGCACTTGATTTTACGGTACAAACTATAAAATCTGAAGGGCGTCCCAGTTTTGACACTAAGTTGTTTCTTAAAATCTATTTATACGGTTACTTAAATGGCCTTAGAAGTTCTAGGAAGTTAGAAAAAGAGTGCGTTCGCAATATTGAATTACAATGGCTCTTAGAGGCTATTTGCCCAAATTATCATAGCATTTCTGATTTTAGAAAACAAAACCCAGCAGGGCTTAGAAAACTATTCAAACTCTTTGTTTCTTTTTTGAAAGATGCCGACCTAGTTGCTGGTGAAACCATCGCTATTGATGGCACAAAAAGCAGAGCGCACAACAGCAAGAAAGCTAATTTTAACCAAAAGAAAATTGACAAACATCTAGCTTATATTGAAGAAAGAACCCAAGAATACCTGACAGAATTAGAAACAAATGATGTAAAAGACAACACAGTAACCGTTACTAAAATCCAAGAAAAAATAGCGCGTCTAAAGAAAAACAAAATCCGCTATGAATTACTGGAAGAAAAATTAAAAGATAGTGGCGATTCACAAATTAGTACCACCGATTCTGACTCACGCGCACTACTGGTTCAAGGAGTTGTGGTCGAGATAAGTTACAATGTCCAGGCAGCGGTAGACAATAAACACAATTTAGTGGTTGCTACTCACACTATTAATCGCAATGATCGCAACGCACTGGCAGCTATCGCTATCGAAGCCAAAGAAAATCTAAACGTAGAAACCTACACGGCTTTGGTAGATAAAGGCTATCACAACGGACGCGAAATCACTCAGTGCAA
>NZ_FQWF01000004.1 GCF_900129585.1 Flavobacterium micromati | reverse complement strand
CCGCCTGAAGAGTCCCATATAATTATTTTATTTTTCGCAAAACAAAAATAAGGGAATCTCAGGCACTTTTTATTTTAGACTTTCGGATCGTAGTGGAATTTTTTTAATAAAAAAGAGAAATTTCATGCAGCTGAATAAAGAAAATTCAAAATCAATTGTAGAACAATGGGTCAATCAATTTAGCGATGAACTCTATTCTTGGGCATTTTTTAAAACTTCCTCTAAAGAAATTGCAGAAGATTTAGTACAAGACACTTTTTTATCTGCGTTCCATAAAATAGAAAGTTTTGAAGGTAAAAGTCAGCCTAAGACTTGGCTGTTTTCCATTCTCAATAATAAAGTAATCGATCATTACCGATTGAGCGCTCGAACTACAAAGAAAAACTTTAGTATCACTGAAAATAGCGGTAATGAACTTTCAAACAGCATTTTTTACAAAACTGGATGTTGGGAAACGTATAACATCAATCCTGTTTGGGATCAAGAGCAGGAATTATTAGACAATCCTGAATTCAATTCTATAATGGAAAGCTGTATGGAGGATCTGCCTCAGAAATGGAAATTAGCCGTAACATCTAAATACTTAAGCGAGAAAAAAACAGAAACAATTTGTCAGGAATTAGAGATTACGGCGTCTAATTATTGGCAGATTGTTCATAGATCCAAGCTGCTTTTAAAAAAATGTCTAGAATTAAAATGGGTATAATCAACTTTAATATTCGAATAAAATGCAAAAAATAATGAGAATATTGTTGAGAACCTGTAAAAAAACTACAGAGTTAATAGACAAACAAATGTTCACTTCGTTGACTTTAAAAGAAAAATTGCAATTACGAGCACACAAAGCCATGTGTGGAACTTGTAATGCTTACGAAAAACAATCCAAATTAATAGATGCACTTATAAGTAAATGGTTTGCTATTGATTCCAGTAAAAAACCTTCAAAATTAGATGAAGACAAAAAAAATAAAATAATTGAAGAGATTAAGAAAATCTGATCTTGTGCAAATTATCAGTAATTCTTTTTTTAAAGGTTTAACTTTTTTTTTTGGCAAACAAAATAAGATATTTAAAATGATAGTAGAACGAAAACGATACGAACTTTTTGGCAAAAAAATATTTGAAAAGCTAATTATTCAATCGCCTTTCAAGATTCCAAATCCGATGCCTGATGAGGCCTGTTTTCTATATATTCTTGAGGGACAAATTAATTATAATACTCCAAATCAAAACGTTGTTATTCCGCAAAATGACGCGGTATTATTAAAATGTGGTAATTACTTTAGCCAAATAAGAAGCACTGCTACATCCCAAAAACATGAAATTGTTATAATTCATTTTCATCCCGAAATACTAAAAAAAATATACAAGACAGACTTGCCTAAAGTTTTTCAAAAACCTGATTTTGTAGATTTAAACATTGACTTGAGCACAATCAATAATGATTTTTTAATCGAAAAATACATTGAGAGTTTATTGTTTTATTTTGATAACCCAACTCTTATTAGTGAGGATCTATTAGTGATCAAATTAAAAGAAATCATTTTGCTTTTATGTCAAACAAAAAATGCTCCTATTATTCAGCAAATATTATCGCAGCTGTTTTCTCCTACCAGTTATAATTTCAAACAAATCATTGAAAGCAACCTCTTCTACCATTTTTCCACAGAAGAATTAGCTGTAATGACTAATTTGAGCTTATCGTCTTTTAAAAGGGAATTCAAAAAAAATTATGACGATAGTCCAGCAAGCTACATTCGGAATAAAAGATTGGAAAAATCAGCGGAACTTTTACGTATCTCTGAGGAACGAATTACTGATATCGCTTTTGATTGTGGCTTTAATGATCTGGCTACTTTTTCAAAACTTTTCCATGATAAATACAATGTATCTCCCTCAAACTACCGTTTGGACCGGATAAGCAAATAGTTGAACTTTTAGCTAAAATTTTATTTTGCGATTCATCGGATATTTGCAGTGTTAATATAAACTACTTTATTAATTTAAAAAACAAATACAATGGCACATTTAAAATTAGAGAACCTTTCGGTTTCTCCCATTACTCAGGAAATTTTTGACAAAACTCAAAAAGGATTAGGTTTCATTCCTAATATGTATAAAACTATGGGCGCAAATCCTGCGCTTTTAGATGCATACATTTATGCTTACACTTCTTTCAGAGCCAACTCCGGGTTCAATTCAATAGAACAGGAAGTAGTTTTTCTTTCTGTAGCTTATGAAAACAATTGCGAGTATTGCGTGGCGGCCCATAGTTTTATTGGAGACAAAATGTCAAAAGTACCTACAGAAGTCACAGATGCAATTCGTAATGATACACAAATTCCTGATGTCAAATTAGCCGCGTTATCAAAATTAACGCGTTCCCTAACTGCAACTCGCGGCAATGTTTCGCAAGCCGAAGTCGATGCGTTTTTAGCTGCAGGCTATTTAGAAACTCACGTTTTGGGAATTATTGCTGGAATAGCAGTAAAAGCGATGAGTAATTACTCCAATCACATTACAAATCCAGAGGTTGACGCGGCATTTGCAGGAAGAACTTGGAAAAAATAATTTTTATTTATACTTTAGTACTAGAACCAACATAGTTTGTCTATGTTGGTTTTTTCGTTTTCAATAGAAATTGAATACTATTGTCAGTGAATCAAAATAATATCGTCTATATTTTAAAATTAAACCAGCTGACCAATGGCATTTATTAAAACAATCGAACAAAATGAAGCAACAGGCAGATTAAAAGAAATCTACGATGACTTGATTCAAAAGAGAGGACAACTTGCCGAAGTGCACAAAATACAGAGTTTAAGGCCTGAAAGTATAGTCAAACATATCGATTTGTATATGGAAATTATGTTTGCAAAATCTGAACTTTCCAGAGCGGAACGTGAAATGATGGCCGTGATAACTTCGGTTTCAAACAACTGTCATTATTGTCAAATTCATCATTCAGAAGCTTTAGACAACTACTGGAAAGATGATAAAAAAATCTTACAATTACGCAACAATTTTCATGAAGCGCAACTTACGGAAAAAGAAATTGCACTTTGTGAATTTGCAAAAAATCTAACTATTAAGCCCGATGATTTCAAAGAACCCGATCACATAAATAAACTCAAAATTATAGGTTTTTCTGATCAAGCTATTTTAGACGCAACGCTTGTGATTGCCTATTTCAATTTTGTAAATCGAATCGTTTTAGGGCTCGGTGTTAGTTTAGAGATTCATGGCGGAACAGGTTATAAATATTAAATTTAACAGAAATAAAAATACATTGTGGCTGCATGGAATAAGGAATGAAAAGGTATCACCCACAGTTTACATGTAATAATTATGCATGGTAGACAGCAGGATGGCCTGATTCAATCCTTACGACATTTTTCTATTTGATAATTTCCATTTCAAGTCGCTAAAAAGTTAGTTTAAATTGTGATTAATCGCTCTTATAATCCTGCTTACTGAAAAATTATGTTCGACAGCTGTTTTATTTTTAATCAATCCTTGTTGCAAAATAATTTTGATTTTGTGCCTTTTTTTTCATTTAAACAGTTTTATAATTTGGTGTTTTTAATAACGGACGAATTATGAAAAATTATTCATTCGAGCAAGAACGCTTCACCATAAAAAAAATATTTATTTCAGTCTTCGTTTTAAACGTACTTTAGAAGAAATTTAATATTTGAATTCAAGAAATTACAAAAAATGACACTAAGAAAAAATAAAACCGTGCTAGTTTTTGATGTAAACGAAACTTTACTCGACATGACTCCTTTAAAAAAATCGGTGAATGCGCTACTTGATAATGAGCAAGGATTTAGAATCTGGTTTGGAATGTTGCTGCACTACTCTATCGTATCGAACAGTATCAATGATTACCATGACTTTAGTACAATTGCAGCAGCTACGTTAGCTATGGCAGCTACGTCAATGCACAAAAAAGTGAATGAAGATGAAATTAAAGAAACTCTTTCGATAATAAAAACATTAAAAGCTTACCCAGATGTGGAAAAAGGATTAAAGCTCTTGAAGGATCATGGTTTTAGATTAGCTACTTTAACTAACTCACCACCAAATGCGTTAAAGCAACAGTTAATTAATTCAAGTTTAACAGATTTCTTCGAACAAACATTGAGCATTGATTCTATCAAAAAATACAAACCAGAAGCAGAAACCTATTTATGGGCAGCTAAAGAATTAGGTGTTAAACCTGAAGAAATGATACTGATTGCTGCTCACGGTTGGGACATAGCTGGGGCTTCACATGCAGGCTTACGGACTTGTTTTATCGAGCGTGGAGGGCAATCATTGTATAGTTTATCTAACAAACCAGATTTTCAAGCGAAAGATATTTACACAATGGCAGAACAATTTGTCGTGGCGTATAACTAAATAGATACTTAAAAATAAAATAACGATGGATAAACTTGAAACGGGAGAGTTTTATGGAACACATTACAAAAAGTCAGTTTTTGAAAATATAACTATTACAGATACTGAATATACACATAGTAAAGTGGATTGGCATTATCATGAAAACCCCTATTTCACGTATCTTATGCAAGGAAAATTATTTGAATCTAATAAAAAAGAGTCCTATTATTTAGAACCTGGCAGCTTACTATTTCATAATTGGCAAGATGCTCACTATAATATAAAACCGCCTGATTACACTAGAGGTTTTCATATTGAACTTAACGAGAACTGGTTTTCAAATTTTGACATAAATACAATAGGTATTGAAGGTAGTATTAATCTCAGAAACCCGTTAATTAAGAATTTAATAAATAAAGTATTTATCGAAACTAAAATTAATGATACATTTTCTAATTTAAGTATCGAAGTATTATTAGTTGAAATATTTAATAAAATAATTAATCCTGCAGAAAAGATCTACAAAAAACCCTTTTGGGTAAACAAACTTCAAGAACTTCTTTGGGAAGAAGAAATAGATTATTCTTTAAATAATTTAAGTTCGATATTAGAAATTCATCCAATTCACCTATCAAGAGAATTTAATCGTTATTTTGGGACAAGTCTAGGTAATTATATAAGATTGCTGAAACTCAATAAAGCGTTTTACCTTATTACTTCAAACAAATTATCAATGACGGAAATTTGTTATCAATGCGGTTTTTACGACCAAAGTCATTTCATTACAAATTTTAAGAAGGTCTATAATACCACACCAAAAAAACTTTTAAGAGAAATTTGCTAATGTTAATTTTATACAATTTTGCGTCGTATTAAAATTATATTTTTACGGATCAATTTAAAAAATCAAAAATGAGATTTCAAAATACCGTATTATTTTTTTTACTATTATTGATTCTTTCTGTCAATGCACAGCAAATGGAAGAATACACACATCCCTGGGAAGGAAAAATAGAAAATTCTAAAATATTTAATTTTACAGTAGCAATAAAAAACCTGCAGTCTGGAGATGCTACATTCAAAATTTCAAACAATCAAAGCATTATTGATTATCGATTCAAAACAAATGCTAATGGACAGATAAATATCCCATTTGCAGAAAATTTATTATTTGAAGGCACTGTTGCACCAAATAAGAAAGAAATAAATGGATTTATTAAATCTGGATTACTGCTATATCATTTAAAGTTACGTAAAGTAAAAAATGATTCGTTTGTCGGGATTTGGAACATATTAATGGTGGACGAACAAAAGTCTCAAAAGTTTTTTTTAAGTATCGAAAATGGCTCTGGTAATGATTATGAGGCTTATCCTGTTTTTGGAGATAATCGTTTTACAGGGACTTGGTGCAGTAATTTTAAAAAACAAAACAGTCACATAGCATTTAATGATGTTAAAACTGGATTATTATTTAAAGGAGAGTTATTAAATAATAAAATTCAATTAGGAATATTTTTAGGAAGCCATCTCATTTCTGAAATTAATTTGACTAAATCCACAATCGATTGGAAAATTGGTGGTTTCAATACTGATAATAAAAAGTCAATTCTTCAACTCGTTGAAATGGAAAGCCTAATTTCAAAAGATTCTTTGCTTAATACACACGGGGTACTAATTTCGAGGAATGGTAAACTTATTTATGAGAAATATTTTGATGGTTACAATGAAAATATTCCCCACGATATGCGTTCGGCGTCAAAAAGCATTTCATCTGCCATAGTTGGCATCGCAAAAGACCAATTATTATTTAAAAATGTTGATCAATCTATTTTTGCTTTTTTACCTGCAAAATATCAAACTCACAAGGACAGTTTAAAAGCCAAAATAGATATTCAGAGCCTTTTGACAATGAGTTCTGGCCTAGATGCCATTGATTACGGAGTTAATGCTAATCCAAAATCTCCTGCGGTTGAAGATAATTATCAGATGGCCGAGGATATGACTACAGCTATTCTTAGTGCCACAATGATAAACAGACCAAACACAAATGCTAATTATGGCTCTGCAAACCCTTACTTATTGGGCGTTGCAATGGATTCTTTAGTTTCAGAGCCTTTAGAAATATTTATAGATAGAAATTTATTTCAAAAGCTAGACATTTCAAATTATATAATACAAAGTGATTTAAATGGAAGACCCTATTTTGGAGGTGGAATGTATCTGACTTCTAGAGATATGCTAAAATTTGGAGAGCTTTATCTTAGTAAGGGAAAATGGAACTCACAAAGAATATTATCAAAAAAGTGGATTGAAAGTTCTTTTGAAAATTACCGAGTTTTAGAAAACACAAAAGATAAAAATGGGTACGGCTATTTATGGTGGCATCATACTTATAAAGTGAACGGTAAGAGTATTAAATCAATTGAAGCTAGAGGTGCTGGAGGGCAATATATTTTTGTTATTCCCACTTTAAAAACCGTCGTAGTTATCACGTCTGGAAATTATAGGAATGGAAAAACACAACAACCGGAAACAATTTTTGAGAAATATATTTTGCCTTTTGTTCCAAACTAAGTTAGTTACAAAATACAAATATTTTTAAGGTCTGCGGTAGGTTTTGGTTCTACTCCACTATTTGCCGCTGCAAACAGCTTAGCTTTATTAAACCAATAAAGGCGTTTATTTCAATTGAAACAAACGCCTTTTTTTTGAAATAAATAATTAACTAAAATTTATTAGGATGCTTTGAATAACATTGCTGCCGAGTTCATACAATAACGCAATCCCGTGGGTTTAGGTCCATCATCAAATAGATGTCCCAAATGTCCGTCACAACGTGCACAAACTATCTCACCACGAACCATTCCCATACTTTTGTCAACAACTTCTTTTACTCTGTTGTTATTTATGGGTGCATAAAAACTAGGCCAACCCGTTCCCGAATTAAATTTTGTTGTAGAGGAAAATAACGGCAGTTTACAAGCTGCGCAAAAATAATTCCCCTTTTTTTTGTTATTATCAAATTCATTTTGAAAAGCCCGTTCCGTTCCTTTTTTACGCAAAACATAATATTGATTTTCTGTAAGTTCCTTTTCCCATTGTAAATCTGTTTTTACAACTTTTTTTATTGATGTATCTGTCAAAAGCAATGAGGGTTGCTGCTGAATTGTTGTTTCCGTTGCTGAGATTGTTTGGTCACTTTTATTTGACTTCATACACGCCATTACGGTAAATACTATTAAAGGTAATAGCAATTGGTGGTATCGTTTCATAATTATTACAATTTAGGTTTTAATTTTCCTTTGTAGGTTTTTATAAACTTGTTATATCTCGGCACTGAAACTCCTTTCACATAAGGCTGATTGGGATTTTTCTTTACATAATCTTGGTGATAGGATTCTGCTTTATAAAAATCAGAAACTGGCTTTACTTCTGTTACAATAGGTTTTGCAAATACTTTTTTAGCGGTAAGCTCCTTAATTTTATCTTCAATTATACTTTTCTCTGCCGCATTTTTATAAAAAGCAATTGAACGATAAGAGGAACCCTTATCTGGTCCTTGCTGATTAGGAGTTGTAGGATCTTGCGAGGCAAAAAATACAGCTACTAATTCTTTATAAGAAACCATTTTTGGATCATAAAAAACGGCAATTGCTTCCGCGTGTCCAGTTTTATTTGAACCTACAGATTCGTAAGACGGATTTTTTGTAGTTCCACCTGAATATCCTGAAACCGCTTCATCCACTCCTACAACAGCTTCAAAAACATGCTCAGTACACCAGAAACAACCTGAGGCAAAAACAGCAACAGCTTTTCCTTTTTTAGGAGTCAAAGATAATTTTTCAGTTTGTGCGCTACAACTTGAAATTGCAAACAAAACAATGGCAAAACTTAGGAATTTCATTTTCATATTTTATTGTTTTTGTATTTTTGTATTTTTGTATTTTTAAAACGTATTCTATTTAAGTATCCTTTTAATTTAAAAACCCTTTGCTGATTGGCTTATGTGATAACTAAACCTAAACCAATTTACGGCTGATTTCGAGATTTGGTTTTAAAACAACTGCTAAAATTTTGTTAGTTTTTTGCACTCAAAGTCTCCAAAATCTTTTCTTCAAAACCCTGCAGTGCTCTGATGGCATATTTTACCTTCTTCTTCGTTTTGAATTTATAAGAAACCTCAAGAAAATTTTTATAAGGTTTATCTGGTTGAATGGCTAAAGCATCATTCTTTTTATAGGTCACTTTTATGGGGATGTTTTCATAATAAGTGAAATATTCAGGATGTGTAACAAGTCCTAATGTCGAACAATCAAAAGGAATAAATCCACGAACTCCAAAATATTTCTCGTTCAATTCCATCCACGGTTGCACCACATCAAACAACCACTTATCAGCTTCATTGGTTAAATCTAAACTAGCCAAATCAATATTGCCAATATGTGTGTAAGAACTTGGCTCATATCCAGCAAACTCTAAAGGAATTGTGGAATTCAACAAAATTTCCATTGAAGCAGTGTCAAATTCATAGTTGTAATCAAAGACATTCAATTTTCCATTACCCGGATTAAATGGCAAACCGGGCGTTCTTGCCGCGCAAATAGCAATTTTTTCAATCTGCGGAATAATATCAGGATGATTTTTAATTAAAGTTGCGATATTAGTCATTGGCCCAAGCGCCAAAATAGTAAGCTTCTCCTTTTTTAAGGCTTGATACAAGGCTTTTGTTGCATCGTTCTCGGTTCCTAAATCATTGGCAAAAGCCGAACCTTTGTATACTGGAATAGCGTTTCCTTTGTTGTGCCAATTCAAAATCTTATTTATGACTCCAAAACCATAATCCACATAAGTGATGTTGCTAATCCCCACAATTTCAATTTGCGGTTGCTTGAGTGCCATAATCAAGGTAATGCCATCATCCACTTCACGGGCCTCTTTGTCTGGCATTCCAATCATAATATCAGTGTCGAACCAAACTTTGGTTTGTGCTTGCAATTGTGTCGCAAGTAAAAGTGTAATTAGTATTATTTTGATTTTCATAATGTTTTTTTTTAGTTTTTCACACCGCGAATTCGCCAATTTTTATTTTTTTTAATTTCTTTTTATCATTTCATTTGTCACTCGTATACTCTTAGTCATAAATTTAAAATTATTTTTTGCCATAGATTACAGGAGTTAAATTGATTTTTTTAGCTACTCCAGTTTGGTTCTATTTCTTAGCTTTTGGATTGTACCGTTTCATCATTTATCCGTCATATCGTTTGGCTGGTTGAGATGGTTTGTAGTTCGTAACCGCTAAATTTTGTGACTGAGCGAAAACCTGATGCGAAACGGTAATTCCGTTAAATCACACACTAAATCAAAAAGGAGGTTATGGTTCTGCTTATATTTTTTGAATAAAAAACTCTACTACTTTTTTCATTTCAATTTTTATTTCAGCAAACTTTCAACGATCATTATTATAATCATAATTCCTATTACAATTCCGCCAACTTTTAAGTACAATTTCATTGCTTTTTTCCCATCCCTATAATCCGAAGTTGGAATTGTTTCTGTATGAGCAATAATTCCATTTTCTCTGAAAATTTTATCAAGTTTTATTCTGTCAATTTGTAAAATAAAATATCTAATTCCGTTTTCAAACATGGGTTGATTTTCGATATCACAATAATATTGAATATTTTGATTTTCTAATTCACATTCAAATATAATTTTGTCTTTCGGCAAAACATAAATTTTCAGATGGTTTTTAAATAATATTTCTGGATTGTTTCTATTCATTTTTTTGTTTTTAAATAGCTCATAGCTTTATAATTTATATCCAAAAATAAATTATTCTAAAATTAACTCTCTCGCAAATATCAATAAATCTGCCTTCTCTTTTACATTCATTTGCAAAGGCAATTGTGCTAATCCTATCAAGCGACGCATTATTTCGATACCGACAAAACCATTCAAAATTTTAGGATTTAAGTCCGCAAAAGCAGTGTATTCTTTTGCTATAACAGCTATTAAATTCTCATCTTGTTGACTAAGATATAAATGCGCAATAAAAACACCCAAATCAAATTCTCTCGAACCATAATAGCAAAATTCCGGATCTATAATTTGGATTCCTTTAACGGTTTTCAACCAACTGCCAGGATAATAATCGCCGTGCAATAAGTATTTCCCTTTTGAGAGATAAAGCGAACCTAAAAGTTCCAATTGGACTTTTAATGCAGCGTCTTTTTTATAAGGTAAAGCCAATTCCTGCAAACCCATTTGAATGGAATCCAAATCAAACCCATTCTCTTCAAGAAAAGGATATTTGAAAATATGTTCGTAATTCAGTTTCCGCAATTCCACATTTGCTAATTCATCATCGACTTTGTTTTTCTCAAAATGAATGTGCAATTCATTCAAATAAGAGACCAAAACAATAACCTCATCAGTGGTCAAACGATGTTTTAAGTCATATAAAACACTGTAATCATTCGATTTTCCCAAGTCTTCCAACAGCAAAATATTGTTTACCGTATCCAATCCCAACAATTTAGGCATCCTATTTTGAATAGAGCTTTCCTCAGAAATTTTTTGATAAAAACCAGCTTCGGTAACAACGCGCGATGCTGGCGCTGCTACTTGTGGATATTTTTCAACGTAAGCGCGAGATTGCTTGATTATAAAAGTCCGTTGCTCCGTTTCTATCCGAAGTACATAATTCATATTGCCTTCTCCCGGTTTTGTTGCGGAAACAATGGTTTCATTATCGGATAACCATTGATTTTTTTTTAAATAAGAAGCCAATTCTTTTGGCTCATTCGCATTTAGTATAAACATATATTCTATTTTTTAATTGGGGCGTTCCCGCCAAAAAAGGCGGGCAGGCTATTCGCTACAATCTTTTTTGGCCAAAAAAGCCCAAAAAAGGATTTTCGCTGCTATCCTTAACGCACTGTGGTAATAAATTCAAAATCCTGCAAAGTTACAGCACCTGGCAGGATTGTCATTTTTAAAATAAATATCGTACTCCAAACTGAAACTGTCTAGGTGGCGAAGCATTTCGTTGTGTAAATAATCCACTTGCGGCTGAACCACCTTGAATTTGGTTACTTTGAGTGGCATTGTTGCTATATCCACTCAAATTTTCAGCGTTAAACAAATTGAAAATATCTGCCCGCAATTCGATTTTATTGTTTGGTGTTATTTTAAATTGGTGTTGTAAACCAATATCAAAAGTTGTGCTCCATGGCAGTCGATCGCTATTTCTGCTTTCGCCGGGAAAACGGTCACTGTTGCCCTGATAGGCATCACTAAACCCTGAACCATCACCATTCAAATCCGTTGTGCCAAAACCAAGTGGAATTCGGTTTATTGGCTGACCACTTTGCAGTAATCCTGCTAATGTTAATGTGGTTCCAGTAAAGGGATAAAAATTATAAATTCCGTTAATATTGTGCGTTCTGTCATTGATAGATGATCCCCATTCGTTGCCATAATTATTACCATCCATTGCTCTAAAGTTAATGTCTTCTGTATCATTTTTGAGCGATGATAAAGTATAATTTAAACGATAGGAATAGTTGTCATTTCCTTTCGCTTTTTGGTAATTTACACTCATTGCATAATACCTTGACTTCCCTTCAGTTTCACTAATTATCACATTTCTGGCAACTCCTGTAACGGTTTGTCCGTTTATCGAAGCTGTATTATTCACAATTGGTACAGGTCTTGTTGCATCAGCTTCGGCTTGCGTTCTAACTACTACATTACTAGGATCTACTACATACTCGGAAGCAGCATTCAAATTTCGCAAACGGAATAAATTCTCACCACGATTATGAACTAAATCGACAAAAAATAATTTATTTTCATCAACTTGTAATTGGTACCCTAAAGAAAACTGATTAGAATACGGATTGTCATACCCGTTTGGGTTTAAGATGCGTCTTTCATTAGAAAAAGCACCTTCCCTTTGTGCTTGCAATTGATCGCCACTTGGTGCTTGCAAATAAGGAACATTTGACAAATTAGCCGAGATATTTCCATTGAAAGTAACAGCATCTAAATTCGTATTTGCAGGCAAAATACCCAAATTAATGAAATCTTGTAATTGCGTTCTATAATCTGCCGATTTTGTATTTTGCTGCAAAGCATCGCTAAAAACGGCATAATTAATTTTATCATAAGCAATTCCATAACCACCACGAAAACTACTGTTATTAGTTAACTTATAATTGAAATTAAATCGCGGCGCAAGATTGTTGTTATCTCCTTTATCACTGCCGCCTTTTGATAAATTATCATAATCATAACGCAATCCGAGCGTTATATTTAGTTTATCTGTGACCGACCATAAATCCTCTACATAAGCCGAATAAATGTCTTGATTTGTTCCAAAAGAAGCAGGTCGCAATTCTACATTATAATTTACAACAGTGGCATTTGCTGGAATATTGTTGATAGATAAACTGCTTCCCACACCACTATTGTTTATTATCTCAATTTGAGGTTGTGTTAGTTTCACCGTGTAGTTTGCATTGGGATTCCCACCACCAAACAATTCGTGATTGCCTCTGATGTAATTTAATCCACCTTTGAATGTATGATTTTCAATATAGTATTTAAATTTTTGCTGTATTTGAACTGTGTTTTCTTTGGTATTAAAAAGAAAACCCGGATGTCCTAAAACAGCTAATGTTTCGTCATTAGTGTTTATAACTCTGACCTGTGCATCACTAGCATTTAAAGGATTGGCATAATCCCAATTAAAGAGACTATATTGAATATTTGTTTCCCCACTTATTTTTCCAAAACTATACGCGTTTTTTAATGCTAACAAAACACTATTTCTCTTTTGTGTATTGGCGGAAGATGGAAATGCAACGCCGCCTTCGAGACCGCCTCCTTGTCTTTCAACGTTCACTAAACCAACATTGGCACGCAGCGAACTTCTGAAATTCTTATTCCAATTTTGGTCAATTTTAGTAGAAATATAATTAAAGGTATTAGTTCCTCTTACCGTTTCATTCACACCCAAAGCAGGAACATTCAGTAAATTATCCTTTACATCAGTGGTATGTTCAAAATTGAAATAATAAAATGTCTTATCCTTTACGATAGCTCCACCAACTCCGCCACCAGCTTGGTAACGAGCAAAACCATCTTTTACCTGATTCCCTGACAAATCACGCTGTGCGAAAGAGGATTTTCCATCAATAGAAGGGCCAGGTCGCGTAATGAAAAAAGTTTCACCGGTGGTTGTATTAGAACCTGAACGAGGCGTGATATCAACTATTCCGCTACCAGTCAACCCATATTCTGCCGAAAAATTACTTGTCAAAACCGTGATATTTTTCACGAATCCTGATGGAATAGCAAACTTTTGACCTCCTAGAAATCGTTCATTATTGTCCATACCGTCAATCAAATAGGAAGTAAATAAACCATTGACTCCATTAATACTCACATTGGGCGCTTCTGGATAAAAACCGGTGGCTTGAGAAACATTAGGCAATCGATATAAAACTCGAGTAATATCGCGGCCTTCAACGGGGATTTCCTGAATTTCAGTTGCCGTTAATTCTGATGAAACTTCGGCATCACTACGATTAATTTTTGAAGTCGATACAGACGAAATGACAACCTCATCTAATTCTTGTGCACCACTTTTTGTTAAAATCAAAGTCACATTCGGATTTTGATTAGAGCGAATACTTATAAAATCAGAGCTTGTAGCTGCATATTGCTGCGTTTCCTCATAAAAAACTTGATACCCATCAAGCGCTTCGAGGTTTCTAAAAATTGCTTTCCCTTGGGCGTTAGAAGTTTGAGTTAGTTTTTGATTTCTACTTTTATTTTCTAATGTTATCGCTAAATTAGAAACCGGTTTTTGTGTAACTGCATCAATAACAGACACGGTTAAGTCTTGTTGAGCAATTGCTATTGTTGAAATAAACAGCAATGCCCAAATATATAATTGCTTCATTTGGTTTGAATATTTAATTAAAAAAAAGTTGAAACGGAAAATTAGGCGTTACAAGGTGATCCTTTATTAAAATTCAAAGCATGATAATAAGAATAATCAAATCTTGTTTCAAAATCATTTTGGATAACAAAATTTGACAAAAAAGATAGTAGTATTTTTTTAAAAGTATCGGAGAATGATAATTTTTGAGTCGCTCGTTTGAAATCGGAGGTGTTATTACAATCATTTAAATAAGGAAGATAAGCGATTGCCTCTCGTTTGTAAATTTTTTGCAAAGTTGTAAAAGCATTTTTGGTTTGCCAAAGAATAGTTTTAAACAGCTCGGGTTTAAATTTTGACTTTGTAACGCCTATTAAATAAGCGCCACCTGAAAAATCTTTACCCAGAACCAGATTATTTGTCTTTAAATCCCTTTCGGCTTGCAGCAAATGTTGCGCTTTTAATTCAATACAATCATTTCCTATAACAATAACTTTCTCAAAACCTTTGTCAAAAATGGTTTGAATAGAATGCGTTATTCTTTCTCCAAAAGTTGCTCCTACCTGATCATTTTCATTTGAAATAAAGTAAGGCAATTTAGATTTTTGAATAATTTTTATACTGTTATCATTCATTTTCTTCCACAATAAAACATTTTGCTTGGAGCAAGAAGCAATTGGTTTTAAGGCACTTTCTATCTTTTCACTTTGAGCAAAAAGCAGGATAGCTGTAGTGGTTGAAAAATCCATTTTTAAATTCATAAATGTATAGACGTAAATAATTCTTAAAACTGACAAAAGAAAATAAAAAATTAAAGTTCCACTTCAATTTGTACTAATTGATCTCATATTCAATAGTAAAAATATTCTATTTTTTTGTTAGACTTTGATTTTAATGAAAATGCTTTCGCCAATTCAAAATATTTCCGCCTTAAATCGAAATTTTAATTTATAACAAAGACATCAAAGCTCCATTAAATTAAGATTAGCTTAATTCTTGGTCGGTGAAATAAGTACTCAAATAAATAAAGGATAAATTTGTACGAAATTTAAATTAATATAATAAAATCCAAATGCTAAAATTTATTTTAATTTCACTTTTATGCGCATTGACCTTAAATGCGCAACAAATTAAAAAAGATAGTTTGTCGAAAAACTATACCTCTCCAAATATAAAATTTAATTACAAACAACTAATAATACCTTCATTATTAATAGTATATGGAGTTATTGGGATTGAAAGCGACCAGCTTAAGAGTTTTAATCTTGATCTTCAAGAAGAAGTAAAAGAACATATTGATGAAAAAGTTACACTTGATGATTTTTCACAATATGCACCAGCCATTTCTGTTTATGGACTTAATGCTGCAGGAATAAAAGGCAAAAACAATCTAAAGAATCGTTCCATACTTTTTGCAACTTCATACCTTATCATGACAACATCAGTCTTAGGGCTAAAATCTTTAACTAAAGTCACGAGACCTGATGGAACTTCTATTAATTCTTTTCCATCAGGACATACAGCAACTGCATTTGCAGGCGCCGAATTTCTTTGGCAGGAATACAAAGATAAATCAATATGGTATGGAATTGCAGGATATGCAGTGGCCACAGGAACAGGAATATTTAGGATCGTAAATAATAGACATTGGTTAACTGATGTAGCTGCTGGTGCTGGAATTGGTATATTAAGTACTAAAATCGCTTATTGGATAAACCCTTTTATCCAAGAAAAAATTTTCAAATCAAAAGAAAAAAATAATACGACGGTAATAGCACCATTTTACAATGGAAATCAATATGGTATCGGACTTTTAAAATCGTTTTAGATAATTGCAAATCAAGTAAATAATCTCAAAATTGTGCGCATTTAGATTCTAAAAAGCTGACAAAATTTGAATGAACGATTAAACTAACTATTACATATTTACTGAAAACTGGAACATTATTTCATTGACGTATTTTTGATCGGGAAGCAATATTGAATTTGGAAAGTGACTTTGATTTGGTGCGTTAGGATAATTTTGAGGCTCAAAACATATTGCCGAATAATTTTTAGATGCGTAAGCTCCACTAAAAGGCAGTTTTGCAAGGGTTTTAGGTGTAAAAACAACCATTGCGGGCTGATTCGAAAGCACATTCAATTCTATACCTGTGTCTTTTGAAATGAGCTTGGCTGCATGATCATTATTTTTCAAAATAAAAGTATCATCAAAACCGTCAAAATCGTTTCTGCCAATAATTTCCATTAGCTGACGGTCAAACTGAGTATCCTTTGATGAGTTAACTTTGCCAGTAGGCAACAATTTATTATCAACATCTAAATGCGCGTCACTGTTGATTATTAAGGAGTGTTCTAAAATGCTTCCGCCACCATTCAAATTGATATAAGGGTGTGTTGTGATATTGACAATTGTAGCTGCATCAGTAGTTGCCGAATAGCTGATTTTTAATTCATTTTCATCAGTAATTTCAAATACAGCCTCAACAGTTAAATTACCAGGATATCCTTCCTCTAAGTGACTGCTTACATATTTTAAAACTACTTTAGTGGTCAAAATCTCTGTAAATTCCCAATATTTTTTATCAAAGCCTGCAACGCCTCCATGTAAATGAACGCCATCCTTATTTTCAATTTTGTATCTTGTATCATCAATCGTAAAAGAACCATTTGAAATCCTGCCAGCAAATCTGCCAATTGTAGATCCTAAATATAGCGGATGATTAATATACGGTTGCTTGATGTAATCTTGTGGCTGCTGCAAACCAACTACAACATTAGTAAATGTATTTTGCTTATTTGGAACAAGTAGGCGCATAATTGTAGCTCCAAAATTAGCGATCTCTACTTCCATTCCAGCATTATTTTTTATTGTAACCGTTTTTAAAAGATCCATGAAAATTTATTAGACCGCAAATTACTTCTATTTTATTCCAATAAAAAAGTGCCTATGAAGAAATAATGTCAAAATAGTAACAACATATTTTAGATTATTTATTCTGTTAAAAAAACTTCACGCTATTTTAAACGCTTACTTAAAAATTTTCCTTCTGAGTACCAATTGCGGTGCTATTATTTTACGGTTTAAATCTATAGATTAACAATTGACAAGATCTAACATACTTATACAAAATCGATTTTAAGTTTTTGTTGCAAACATATTGTTTACAATTCGTAATGAAGTTGCTTCACAAAAGTCTAATCCAGAATAATCTGGATTATAGCCTCCAATGTAAGGAACAGCCATAATATAAATATTTTCATTGTACGCGCCGTAATAATCCAGTATTTGGAAATTATCGTTAATACTAATTCCTGACACTTTTAAATAATAATTTCCTTGGCTATCATTTACTATTGCTTCATTTCCTGTTATTAAACACTCTTTGGCTAGAGCAGCAGACTGAAACCGCAATTGGGCAGGACTTATTAGCTTTTGCTTTTTTAAACCTTCGAAAGGAAAATCGTCATACGACAAATGCGGTTGGCCTACACAGTCAACGTACGTTTTATAACTTTGCGAATGCGATACGCCGTCCTCATCTATGTAATGATAAACAATTCCCTCTTCTTGAGGTTCTACTTTACTGTCATCACTTACGGATAATAAAGAAAGGACACCTGCATTATACAAAGCGAGTAGTTCAACACACGATTTTTGAGGAACAAATGCAATTATAATTGAAATGAGCGGCATCAACACTTTTTGAAGTCGCTGCATATCCTCTGCCGAAAAATATTTTGCAGGATGATTCATTGCAAAACTTAGCACTGCAAGCATCTCTTTCCAGTACACAGACTCCTGCCTTTTAATTGATTTTTCAGCTTCGGTATATTCTGCCTTAAGCAGAAGAAAAGGATCTAATCTTAAACGTAAATCCATCATTTCATTGACAAATTCTTCGATACTAAAATGTTTAATTTTATCATAAAATTCGGGATCTTTATTTAAGAAAATATCTTTGAAATCTTTTTGAAAAAGATAATCTAATGATATAAATCCGTTGTTTTCTTTTTTATGTTTATCGATTTCGGCGGCAGTTAACAACGCATTATTAGACAAAAGACTATCTTCTAAATGGAAGCGAACTGCAGGTAGTAATCCGCTAAGGGAGTGCATTATTATTTTAAAATTAGTACTCTGCTCGTTTAATGTGTAGTTTAAATTCCCGTGATCATCAGTGAAAAATAAACCATTTTGCCGCGCTAATGTTCTTACTGCATCAATTGCAGTCAGCGAAGCTCCTTTAATAGCGACGTGATGATTGATCTCAATTTTCAATTTAGCAGGCGGATAGGGTGAATCAAAACAACCTTCGTACTTTCCTTCAAATTTTGAAGGCCAAGAATGGCCAGTACAAATTACAGCATCATCAAATTTGAATTTTTCCGTTGCTGTGTAAATCCAAACTGCTTTGTTTTCACTATCGTATTGCACATCTATAACATTACTTTGATAATGAACTATTGTTTCAATATTGAACTGAGAAGCTATTTGTTGTAGCAAATTAAATTGTGCCGTTAAATAATAACCAAAAAGCAGCCTAGGTAATACCTTATATTCATTGAACTTCTCAAGGTTGATGTCAAAACGAACCAGCAAATCAGCGGGTACAGTGCTAAGCCATTCGCTAACTGAAGTAACTAAATCAGGAATTTCATTCTCTGATACATTTGTAACATGTTCATCATTGGCTCCTTCTGAGCTATAAGGCATTCCAGAACCCAATGCGTTCTTTTTTTCGAAAATTTCAATTTCTAAATCGAGCTGTCCCGATTCTATTAATCTTTTGTACATAAATAATGCACTTGGTCCTCCTCCTATTATTGCAATGCGTCTTTTTAATGTCATTAAAGTTGCTTTTTTATATTTACAAATTAGCGATCCTAACTTAATTTTCCGCTGTTCATTTTAAATTTGGGTTGCAACAAATTGCCACACACTACATTCTGAGTAATCAATTTTTATATTAACTATTCTCTGAAAAACAAAATTAAAGAAAAATTACTATCGATTTCTACCAAAAATAATGCAATATTTTGATAATCATTTATGTAATTTGAGACTAATTTTATACAATTAAAGATAAATTACAACTAATAAAATAGATTTTTTAAGAGCGTAAGCAACTGCAAACTTTCCAAAAAATATGGAGTAAAAATCTATTTGTAGGTGTTTCGGTAAGTGTTTGAAGAACTGTATGTAATATTTCTTAATTAATGATAGTAAAAATTATCAGCAAAAATTTAATTCAATTTATTACGACAGAAAAATGTCAAAAATTTCACAACTAATTCAAAGAATGATGTAAATATTTTTCATGTCGTTATAACCAACTTTGTAAATGTGAAAACAAATTCACTTTTTAAAACTATCTTATTATGGAAAATAATCTAGCTAATGAAAGCACAAGAAAAAGTACAATGTTGACTGGAATGTTTGCAGATCGCGAAAGTACAGAGAGTGTATACAATGCGTTAAACGAGCGCGGATATACTAAAGATGAAATAAATTTAGTAATGTCTGACGAAACTCGCAATAAATACTATTCTGATAAAAATGATGATTCAGATCTTGGTACAAAAGCGGCAGAAACTGCTGGGACTGGATCGGCAATAGGTGGAACTGTTGGTGCAATAGCCGGAGTTATTGCTGCTATTGGAACAAGTTTAGTAATTCCCGGACTAGGTTTCATAATCGCAGGTCCACTAGCTGCTGGACTTGCTGGAGCTGGAGCTGGTGGAATAGCAGGCGGACTTATTGGCGCGCTTGTAGGATCAGGAATTCCTGAAGAACGTGCAAAAATTTACGAGTCTGGTATCAACAGCGGAAATGTAGTAATGGGCGTTAATCCAAGAAATGATGAAGATGCTGATTATTTAGAACAAAATTGGAAAACAAACAAAGGACAAGAAATTTATAAATAAACAATATCATATTTTAAAATTAATCCTTACCATATCTATTGGCAAGCATTTTTTTTTAAGATTTTAAAACAATTATACTATTTGATTGTAAATTTTTATGACGTTTTTGAAATAGGAACATAAATATCAAAAGTAGCACCTTCATTTAAAACACCACTAGCGGTTATAAATCCGTTATGATTATCTACAATTTTCCTTACAATTGCTAATCCTATTCCTGTGCCAGCATATTTCTCTTTGCCATGCAAACGTTGAAAAACTTCAAATATTTTTTCACTGTACTCAGGCTCAAATCCAATTCCGTTATCCCTAAATTTAATATGGCAGTATTTTATATCTTGGTTCAATTTGCTGTTTTTTAATTCAGAACCTGTGGCGCTAAAACACTCTATTGTAATCACTGGGATATTATTTTCTCTGGTGAATTTCAGCGAATTGCTAATTAAATTAAAAAGCATTTGTCTGAACTGGAAAGGAATCACTTCTACGGCGCAATCATTTATGATTGTAATCGCTATATTTTTGTCTAGTAAATCTTGTTCTAAATCTTCTTTTACCTCTTCAACAATTACAGAAAGTGTAGCTTTTTCAAAAATTATTTCTTGAATGTTTGTTCTCGAATACGCTAGCAAGTCTTGAATGAGCGTTTGCATCCTGTTCGCTGAATTTTGAATTCTACGAAATTTTTCTTTTCCTTTTTCCGAGAGGTTATTGATTTCACCATCGTTTATTTGAGTGGTAAATGTTTGAATTTTTCGCAAAGGTTCCTGTAAATCGTGACTTGAAATATAAGCAAACGACTGTAATTCTTTGTTCATCTTTTCCAGATCTTCATTTTTCGTAAAGAGTTCTTTTGTACGTTCCTGTACTTGCTTTTCTAATTCATTAGTAAACATTTTTTGATCTTGAATATCAGTACTTGTACCAACCCACATTGTAATTTTCCCTTCTTTATCGCGCTGTGGTATCGCGCGACTCAGTTGCCAGCGATACTTTCCATCATTTTTACGAAAACGGTGCTCAATTATAAAATCAGTCTCCGTTGAAATTGATTCAAACCATTTCTGCATGTTTTCTTCCCATTCCTCCTCGTGAACAATCGAGAGCCATCCCTTTTCAATAATTTCGTCCTGAGAGCAACCTGAATAATCAAATACGGCTTGATTAAAATAATTCAATTTGCCTTCGGGATTAGCAGTCCATACAATTTGGGGCATAGAATCAGCTAATAATCTAAATTTTTGTTCCCGCTCTATTAATTGTGTTTGAACGTTTTTCTCATTAGTAACGTCACGTAATGTGCCTATAATTTGAATTGGTTTATGATCGACATTGAAAAATAATGTTCCTTTTGCTTCAATCCAATGAATAACAGTATCATTTATTATCCTTACCTCGTAATGTAATATTCCCGTTTGAAGTGCATTCTTGTAAGCCATTTTTCTAATCTTCAAATCATCAGGATGTATTTTACTTACGAGTTGTTTTCTACTAAAATTCTTATCTTTAGGAAGTGCCAAAATCTCTAATACACGTTCAGATATTTTCGTTTCATCAGTTAACATATCTAGTTCCCAAATTCCTAATTCACTTGCATTTATGACAATATTTAGTCGCTGTTCATTCTCTTCAAGTGCTTTTTTTGCTATAAAATTGGCAGTTACATCTGTAGCCACTGCCATAATTCCGGTGACTTCATTATTTTCTTTCAATGGGTGATACACAAAGTTAAAATAGGCCGTTTCTTTCTTCCCATATCGATTTAAAACGACAGGGAATTCATAACCAAAATAAGCGGTCTCCGTTTTATAAATATCTTTAATAATAGTGCCTATCGCCACTTCAACGTCTGGTAATGATTCATAAAGAGGTTTTCCTAAAAACTCGCTTTCTGTTTTACCGACTAGTTCTAAATAAGGAGCATTTACCATCTCAACAATATTATCTTCCCCTCTAAAAATAACCATGGCTACAGGCGCCTGATAAACGGCATCTCTAAAACGTTTTTCGCTCTCTTCTATCTTTCCCTTAGTTTCATGCAGCTCACTGACATCGGCAGCGGTATTCATTACACCGTAAATTTGGCCGTTTGCGTCTAATAATGGTGTAAAACTGTAATTAAAATAAAATGGTTTTAAGGCTCCGTCCTTAAAAATATCAACACGTTGATTTTTGGCATGAAATGCGACACCACTATTAAAAACATCTCCTATTTGTTTATAGATATTTTGGTTTTCAAGTTCAGGCATAAGGTCTTTATACAACATTCCAATAGCATTAATGTTTTTGCCCCAAGCATCAATAATGGCTTGATTGGCAAGTGTAATGCGCATCTCAGCTCCAGTGTAAACACCTATTGGGAAAGGGGCGCTTTCTATTAAACTACGTATGCTTTGTTCACTTTTTTCAACTTCTTTACGGGCAAGAACTTGTGCGGTGACGTCAAAACCAATGTTCATAATGCCGTTGTTTTTTCCATTTTCATCGAAAAGCGCTTCGTATGAAAAGTTTATATAAACGATTTCTTCATTACCACTACTATGTATTGTTACAGGGCTTTCAGTGGTTGAAAAATTATGTCCTGTGAGAGTGACAGTATCTAAAATTCCTTTTAAAGTTTCTTTATCGACATCTAGTAATACTTCAAAGATGGACTTGTCAAAAACATCTTCCTCTGTTTTATCCCAAATTGCCAATGCTTTTTTATTAGCAATTTCAATTATGTAATTTGGACCCCGCATTATCGATATAGCCATCGGAGCTTGCAGTATCATCGATCGTAAGTTATTTTCACTTTGCTCTAATTTTTTCCGTGCAATGGTTTGCGAAGTAATATCTTCAACCGTTCCATTTAACCGACAAGCATCATTATTAGTATCAAAAAAAACTTTGCCTTTTGCATGAAGCGTAAGTTCTTTTTTGGTAATTGGGTTTAAGATATTGTAGACTATGTCATAGTTACCGCCTGAAGCGTATTCTAAGGCAGTTTCTATAGCGTTAAACACTTTACTTCTATCCTGCTCAACGATTATACTGGTTGCATCAAACAAGTCAATATTTTCATCAGCTGAAAAACCAAACCAATTCTTGAGACGTGTATTTGTAGAAAATTTATTAGTTTGAGGATTATAATCAAAAGTTCCTAGTTTAGCTGCTTCAATTACAAATTCAAGTTCTTTTTTACTTGCTAAAAGCGCTTCCTCCGCCACTTTTTGTTCTGTAATATCGGTATTAGTACCAAACCAGTTTAATATTTCGCCATTGTTGTTTTTAACCGGTAATGCCCTTGTTAGAAAATGACGGTATTCGCCATCGACGCCCTTCATTGGATAAATCACCTCAAATGGTATACCTTGCTCCAATGCAAACTTCCATTCTTTCAAAATAGCTACAAGTTCTTCCTCCTTATAAACCGCCTGCCAGCCCCAGCCTTGCATTTCTTCAAATGTTGTTCCAGTGTACTCATACCATTTTTTATTGTACCAGTATACAGAACCATCAGCATTCGCCATCCAAGCCAAGTTTGGAATATTATCGGCAATAGCTTTAAATCGCTCTTCGCTTTCTTTTAGCTCGTCCTGAATATTTTTTTTTGTTGTGGTTTCAATAACTGTAATCAAAACACCACCCACTTCGCCATTTTCCACTCTAATTGGACTGTAAGCCAAATCAAAACAGCATTTTTCAATATAACCATTTCGCTCTAACGGCAAAATAAAATCTGATAATCCAGTAGATTCTCCTTTCATCGCTTTATCTAAAAGCGGCTTGATTGTTTTCCATATTTCTGGAAAACTTTTATGCGTGCTAATTCCTAAAGCGTATGGATGTTTTAATTCTCCTAGAATAGGACGATAACTATCATTATATATTTGTATGTACTCTTTTCCCCAAGCAATGGCCATCCCAAATGGATTGTTAAGCACTACTGATGCAATAGTTCTTAAACTCAGCGGCCACAAATCTGGATTTCCCAATGGCGTTTCAGACCAATTTTTAGCGCGCACAAGTTTTCCCATTTCGCCGCCACCGTTTAAGAAATCCTGGTTGTTAATTTGCGTGCTCATGGGATCTTGTTTTAAGATTTAATAATAAAATCAATTCGTTCAGGGCGTTGCGATTTATTTTTACTAATTCTAGATGTAGCTTCTTCAATAACTCGCTTTAGAATATTAAAATCGCCTGGTTTTCGAATGTAATAATGCGCACCATTGTTGTAAAGCTTATTGACAACCTCTGGATCCAAAGATGTAGAAAATATTATTATCGGAATTTCTTTGAATGAATTGTTATCCTTTAATTCGGTTAAGCATTCGAAACCTGATTTGCGCGGCATGTTTAAATCTAAAAATAACGCATCAGGCAATGCTATAGCGGCTTTTAAGAAATCCATTAACTGAACTCCATCATTTACAGTGCTTAAATTTGCTGCCATCGAAAGCTCCTCAAGT
Organism: Flavobacterium micromati; assembly: GCF_900129585.1. Taxonomy (GTDB): domain Bacteria; phylum Bacteroidota; class Bacteroidia; order Flavobacteriales; family Flavobacteriaceae; genus Flavobacterium; species Flavobacterium micromati. The sequence continues at coordinate 240,362 of NZ_FQWF01000004.1, read as the reverse complement.
GCTTCTTGAAAAAAAAGGCAATCGTCCATGTCATCGTCTGCAAGTAAAAGGTTTACCATTTTTTTATTGTTAAGCGTTGTTAAGGACATTCGTTCTATTTTATTTTTATAAACTAATTAGATTTCAAAAATAATAAAAATTATGTATAAATGTTTATGTGAATAAAAATACTCAAAAGACAAAGATAATTATCACTGTGTAATTAAATAAAATTATACAAAACTTAAAATCGCCGTTGTAAATTACTTTAAATCAATTTATCAGGATATACACTTACTTATTTATACCTCTTAAAAAAAGCTTCAAATTTTTAAATATTTCTCCATTACCACTGTCTTTATATCAATTGTATCTTAGTTTTTTACTTTATAAATTGTTGAGTCCGTAAATCCTTACCATAATCCTGACTATTAACTATGTAGATTAAAAATTTTACAATTTCTATACATAATTATATAAGTTTTTTAATAAAAGTCTATGTTATTTTTGACTTTAGACTAGAACAAAAAAACAATTTATAAAACAGCTGTGTAATGAAATTATTTAACACTTTTTTTATGGGCGGTTTTGAATGCGCTGATCATATCAACCGCTCAGCAAACAGGATTAATCTTTTACAAGAAACGCAACATGATATTCGTGTTGAAACCGATTATGAAGCGCTTGTAGTAATAGGAATTAGGACGGTTCGTGAGGGTATTTGCTGGAGTACTGTTGAAAGTACGGCGGGAAAGTTTGATTTTTCTGAGGTTCATAACCGAATGTTAGCGGCAGAGAAATATGGAATACAGCAAATTTGGGATTTAATTCATTTTGGTTATCCCGATGATATTTATCCCACTCACCCTCATTTTTGCGATCGCTTTACTAATTTATGTGCGGCATTTGCACTTTTTTATAAACAACATTCAGAGCAGGAACTCTATGTAATTCCTGTAAACGAAATCAGTTTTTTATCATGGCATTCTGGCGATGTTCGAGGCACAGTTCCATTTGCGGTAAATAATGGCTGGGATATCAAATATCATTTGTGTAAAGCAGCTATACTGGGAATAAAAATGCTGAGAGAAGTGGATCCAGAATGTGTTGTATTACTTGTAGAGCCGTTAGTCAAAATTCATCCCGATTATAGCAGTGATGAAGATCATTTATTCGAAATAAATGAGCATCAGTTTCAAGCTATGGATATCATTACGGGAAGAATGTGTCCTGAATTAGGTGGATCAGAGGATTGTGCTGATATTTTAGGTTTTAATTATTACTGGAACTGCCAGTGGGAAGAACAAGGCGAAACCCTCGCTTGGCCTGATTATACTAACGAAAGAACACCGCTTTCTGATTTATTACAGAACGCCTACAATAGATACGGAAAACCTATTTTTCTTTCTGAAACAGGTCATTTTGGCTCTGGACGAGTCGAGTGGATTACAGAAATCGTAGAACAATGTTTAATCGCACGAGAAAATGGAGTTGACTTAAACGGTATTTGCATTTATCCTGTTACAGATCGCCCAGACTGGGATAACCTTGAAAGCTATAGCAATTGCGGAATGTGGGATCTGGACGAAAATAAAAATCGTATTCCGCATGGAGAATATATCAATACTGTAACTCATGCACATCATAAGTTTAAGAATAAAAAGACAGTTTTTGATTATGTTTATAATCTGTTTTTGTAAACATAGTTGTAGTTCCTCAATTTGTAATTCCAAGAATTTACAGTATTAAAATAGTAAAATAATGTTCAAAGTAGATCAAAAGGTAAAGAAAGTTAAGCCTCCAAGTGATGAAAGTAATCGATCTTGAGCCACAATTTATAGACAATGTAATCACCCAGTGGGAGCACAAAGATGGCAGCATTAAAACGGGAAAATTTATCGAAAATAGCTTAATTAGTGCATGAATTTAATGAATAGATCCAATTACTAGCTGTTTTGCGAAAATTAAAAACAACTTTTAAAATAAATATTATGAGAGCAATTTGGACAGGAGCAATAAGTTTTGGTTTGATCAATATACCTATAAAAATTTATTCGGCTATCGAAAGTAGCACTTTAGATTTAGACATGTTAGACAAACACGATCTTGCAAATATTAAATTTAAACGCGTCAACGAGAATACAGGTAAAGAAGTAGACTACGCCGATATTGTGAAGGGGTATAAAATTGAAGATCGCTATATCGTTTTAGAAGATGAAGATTTTGAAGCTGCCGACGCGATAAAAAGTAAAACCATAGATATACTGAGTTTTGCATTAGAAAAAGATATTGATAGCTTATACTATGATCAGCCTTATTATCTTGAACCAGATAAAGGCGCCGCCAAAGCCTATGCATTATTACGCGACGCAATGGAAAAATCAAAAAAAGTAGGCGTGACCAGCTTTGTAATGCGAAGTAAAGAAGCGCTAGCAATATTAAAACCGTACAAAAACGTTATTGTTTTAAATAAAATAAGATTCGAACAAGAAATACGAGATACAAAAGAATTAAAGCTTCCTGCAGTTTCTAAAAAAGCCACAGCGAAAGAACTTGATATGGCAAATAAACTGGTGGATCAGCTAACTGAAAAATTTGATATTTCGATCTATAAAGATGAATATTCGAGTAAATTACTGAAAATAATTGAAGCTAAAGGGAAAGGTAAAAAAACAAAAGCAACAAAACTTAAAGTGGTTCATAAACAAAATGACGACTTAATGGCCATGTTGAAAGCCAGTTTAGAAAATAAGAAATCTTCCTAAGAATTATATTTTTCGATGACTTTTTGCAAATCGATTCCTGAGCCTAAAACCGGTTTCCATAAATCGCCTTTCTTTTCAAAGCGGTTTAGTGCATTTTTAATCGTAAAATCAGAAGGTCTAAGTTTTGAATGAACTTCGCTCCAGTCCAGAGGAGTTGAAACTGTTGCCCCCCTTTTAGGTCGCACTGAGTAAGGTGCAGCAATAGTCTGACCTTTTCTATTTTGTAAATAATCAATGTAAATTTTTTGATTGCGTTTTTTAATACTTCGCTCCAATGTTGTTGTTTCTGGCAATTTTATTTGAACTTCACGAGCAATTAATTGTGCAAAAAGCTTAACCGATTCATAACTGTATTTTCCTCCCAACGGAACGTAAACATGCATTCCTGACGCGCCAGATGTTTTACAATAACTCTCAACATTCAAATTTTCTAAAACTGCACGCACGACAAGCGCTGTCTCAATCACCTCTTCAAAATTATCCGTGCTCGGATCAATATCAATAACAATCCAATCGGGATTTTCTAAATTTTTTATAGTGGAATTCCAAGGGTTAAAATCTATACAACCCAAGTTTACCATATAAATCAACGTTTCCTTATCGTTACAAATTAAATAATCTATTTCGCTGCTATTTGAATCTGACACAATCTTCTCCGTTAATAACCAAGATGGAACTTTACTAGTATCAAAATCTTTTTGATAAAAACTTGTGCTTGAAATTCCGTTTGGAAATCGATTTAAAGACTCGGGGCGATTTTTTAAATAAGGCAAAATAAATTCAGCTACTTCACTGTAGTAATGAATGAGTTCGCCTTTGGAAATTCCATCTTCTGGAAAATAAATTTTGCTTAAATTGGTTAATTGAAGCGTTCTTTTTCCAATTTTTACCTGCAAGTTAGATTCAGCTATTTTATTGTTGTCCCACTGATTTAGATTTTCAGTTGGTAAACTTGAATCTGTTTCCAAAATATTCTCAGTCGTCAAGTCTTTAAGTTCTTTATCTGTTCTAAGTCCCTTAAATACTGGATGTCGCAATCGGTTTTCTGTTGTCCATTCTGCAAATTTTACGGTACAAATAAAATTTGGTTGTATCCACTGTGTTTTTTCCTTGATTGCAATTTTTTCTGTCAGCGGATTATTTTCTATAAAGTAGGGTTCAAATTTTTGGTGCAAATCCTTTAAGCTGGCATCTGTAAATCCGCTGCCACATTTTCCGATATATTTTAAATTACCATCTTGATATTGTGTTAAAAGTAATGCTCCAAAATAGCTACTGCCATTTTCTGGTTTTGTTATTCCAATGATTATTGCTTCCTCCTCTAAATGACTTTTTATTTTTAACCAGTCGGATGAGCGTTTTCCTATCTGATAAACACTATCTGCCTTCTTTGCCATGATTCCCTCCTCGCCTGCTTTTACGCTTTTTTCAAATAATAAAACTCCATCTTCAACAGTCGCATTGGAGTAAAATGTTTTTGATAAATTTGCCTTTTCAATAAGCATTTTTAAAAGTTCTTTTCGTGCCAATAATTCTAGATTGACAATCTCATTATCATCTACATTTAATAAATCAAAAACGTAATATTTAAGATTTCCTTTGCCTGTTTTAATGAAATTTTGCAACATTTGAAAATTAGATTTTCCAGTTTTATCTTCAATCACAACCTCCCCATCTAAAATAACATTGTGCTTTATCTTTTTCAAATCAGTGGCAATAGATTCGAAATCAGCTGTAAAAACTTGCTGGTTTCTGCTATACAAAGCCACTTCGCCATTTTTTATAACTGCAAGAGTGCGGTAACCGTCATATTTTTTTTCAAAAATCCAATCGGCGTTTTTAAAAGCTTTTTGTCCGAGGCTTGCTAACATCGGACTTACAAAATCGACTTCCTTTTTTTGATTTTCTGAAGCAGCAGTGTTTGCGTTTTTTTCGTTAGTACGTGCTGCAATTTTAGATTGAAGCTGTAATTCTTCAAGCGTGAGTCCGGACAAAACAGATTTATTATTGAGTAAAATATCATTTGCAGTAGCGTCCTGATCATCCTTTTTCATTAGTAACCATGCGTTGTCTTGCGTGCCTTTTAATTTAATTAGTGAAAAATTACCATGAAGTTTTTTGCCATAGAGCGAAAAACTTAAATGACCAGCAGTAAAATCATTGATGATTTGTTGCTCAGTTTCTTTTTCATTCTCATTTTCAGCCAAATTATACGTTCCAATGTCCCAAACTATTACATTTCCAGCTCCATAATTTCCTTTGGGAATGGCACCTTCAAAATCTTTGTAAGCATACGGATGGTCTTCTACTAAAATGGCCAAACGCTTATCTACTGGATTTAATGAAGGTCCTTTTGGCACAGCCCAACTCTTTAAAACTCCATTCATTTCTAATCGAAAATCGTAATGTAAATGAGATGCTGCGTGTTTTTGAACCACAAAAATCAGTGACCCTTTAGAGCGCGCCACTGTACCTTCTGGCTCTACAGTTTGCTTAAAATCACGTTTTTCATTGTATTTTTCTAATGACATTTTTATCCGATCTTAAAATAAATTTAGAATAACGATTTATTTGCAGCATTTAAGAATCATTAACTTTCAGCAGTTTTGCTTATTCGATAAAAACCTGTGGATATTTGACTTTCCATGGTTCATTTTGCGCAAATGTATTAATAACTTGAGTGAAATACTGATTACAGGAAAATCTATCTAAATATTCTTTCGCATCTGTAAGTTCGATGATTGCGGCATCAGTTGGAATATATCCCATGCCGTAAAAATGACCATTTTCAACCCAAACACAACTGTTTTCATTTGCGTTACGACCTTTATCAAATATTGCAAAAGTGGCTCGGTTGACCAAATAAAATTCTAATGCATTTTCGATTTTGATGTTGTGCTCATCTAAATCTGGCAGTGCTGCGGGAGTTTCTACACTTAAAATTTCGCTTTTGTCCAACGTTCCATAAATACAAAATCGATAATCAATTTCAAATTTTAGTGCTAACTGGCGTAATTTATTGATTCCGTCGTAAAGTGAGTTGAACGCTTCAATACAATTTTGATTTTTACTCACTTTACCAATCGCTAAATATCGATAGCCATTGCGAGCTTCGTATTCAAATAACCCAAATTTAGGTTCAAAACGTTTCAATGCTTTATTATGAACTGGCCATAATTTTTTAATTTCTGAACCTTCTAACAGTAAAGCCATTAATTCGGTAGCACATATTTCAAAAGAAATCGCGTATATTTCTTTTAGAAAATTTTGCCGTTGTGGTGTTATTTTATGTCCCGTAAAGTGAGATGCAACTCTCTTTTTCAAATTGACCGCTTTACCTACATAAATTACTTTTCGTACTTCATTGTAAAAGTAATAGATACCCGGTTTTTCTGGAAGTTGGTTGAAATCTTCAGGCGGAAGATTTGGCGGTAACTGTTGATCTTGCGCCGTTTTTTTTAACATTGTATTGATAACCCCCTCGGTATCCCATTCCAGTAATCGAGAAAATAAAATCGCGGTTGCATCAGCATCTCCGCCTGCACGGTGCCTGTTTTCTAAATCAATGTCCAGTGATTTACAAAGGCGTCCCAAACTGTACGATATAATTCCAGGGCGTATTTTTCGGGCGGCTCGTACTGTGCACAATTTTCTAGCAGTCCATTTTAAACCTGCTCTTTCTAATTCATGGCGTACAAACGAATAATCAAAATTGACATTGTGTGCTACAAATACACGATCGGTCAACATTTCAGAAACCTTATCAGAAATTAAATCAAATATGGGAGCATCTTGCACCATTTCATTAGTGATCCCAGTCAATGCAAAAATGGCAGGTGGAATCACTTTTTGAGGATTTACTAGTGATTCCCAACGATCAATTATTTTTTCTCCATCGTGTATAACGATGGCAATTTCTGTAATGCGACTGTGACTAGCGTTGCCACCAGTGGTTTCAATATCTACTATTGCGTATTCTTGTTTTTTCATTTATTTATTGAGGCATAATGAATACCTAATCATTGATTTTAAGAGTATTATTTAAACAACTGGAATCTTAAAAATACAAAATCTAATAAAAATGTGGATTATAAAAAGATAATTTTTTGAAGATACTTTGTAAATAGAAATATGTTCCAATTACACAGCGCAAAGATTCCGATAAGGTACGTCAATAATAGTACCATAATATAAATTTAAAATACAAGTAATTTGTTTTTCCATTTATCAAAATGGTATCTGACATTGAACTATAACTTGTGTTTTGTAGAACTCATACTATTAACACTAAACCCTTTAGAATTCTGCCAATTATAAAATAAGTGAAGGTTAAATAAATAACGATTTGCTGTAAAAAAACGAATACGATAATCAAGCGTACGTTTGGTATCAAAAAGGTGGTTTAATTTTGTACGGACTTCAAGATTTGATTGGCGAAAAGAATTTGAATAACGCTTTTAAAGCATATGTGGAAGCAGCACGTTTTAAACCAAAAGCACCTTTTACAACTACCTTAGAATGGTATGATTATATGAAAGAAGCAACGCCGCCTGAATTCCAGTATTATCTTGAAGATAGTTTTAAAAACATAGTACTGTATTCTAACAAAGTAACCAACTCTAGCTATAAAAAAACTACAAATGGTATGTATGAAGTAACAATAGAAGTAGAAAGCAATAAAAACTATTTTGATGGTAACGGTAAACAATTGTCTACGGGAGATAAACCAAATATGCTAGAAATTGCAGTATTTGATAACGATAGTGAAAACAAGGCTGGGATGACAATAAAGTCGCCTCTAGTTCTTAAAAAAGTTTGGGTAAAACCAGGGAAATCTACTTTTAAATATACTACAAAAAAATTACCGGTAAAGGCAGGTATCGATCCGTATAATAAAATGATAGACCGGATCCCTGACGATAACATGAGAACGATTGAAAAATTATGAAAAAGTTTTAAAATTAAAATAAGATTAACGGTTTGGGTGTTCCTGAACCGTTTTTTTTTAGTCATTGAATTATATTTTATTGATACATGACATGAAAGTTTATGTGAACACTTTAAACTGAAAAATTAATTAAGATAAAATATGAATTATATAAGAAGTTCTAGAAATTATGTAACGCATTGATTATAAAAACGATCCAATTTTATAGAAGTTTTATTAACTAAGTGTTAAATAAAAAAAATCAAATTCAACATAAAATTGAATAAGTGTTTTTCCAGTTTATAAACGCTGTAAAAAATAGCAACCAGATCTACAATAAAAAAATAAAAAAAAATGAAAGTAGCAATATTTAGCATCCGAAGTTATGACAGACCTTTTTTTGAAAAAATTAAAACAAATAATCACGAACTTATTTATTTTAAAGAGCAATTTTCGATAGAAACTGCGAATTTAGCAAAAGACTGTGACGCAATCGCAATTTTTACTTCTGACAATGCTAATGAGGAAGTATTACAATTGTTACATTCTTACGGTGTAAAATACATTGCTTTGCGGACTGTGGGTTTTGATCATGTTGACTTAAAAAAAGCTACAGAATTAAAAATAAAAGTTGCAAACGTACCAGAATATTCTCCTTTTGCCATAGCGGAATATACAGTAGCCATGATTTTAGTACTTAATAGAAAATTAATAATTGCTGACAACCGTGTTAAACGTCACGATTTTAGTCTTAGTGGCTTAACTGGATTTGATCTTAATGGTAAAACAATGGGATTAATCGGTACTGGTAAAATAGGTTCTGTGTTAGCCAAAATAGTACATGGTTTTGGATGTAATTTACTTGGTTATGATAAAATTGAGGATAGCTCCCTCAAATCAAAATACGGTTTACACTATACTTCTCTTAACGAACTTTGTCAACAATCGGATATTATTATTTTAAACCTTCCGTTGAACGAAGCCACAAAATATATGATAAACGAAAAGCAAATTTCTCTTATGAAAAATGGCGTAATGTTAATTAATACAGCACGAGGTGGGATTGTTAATACTCAGTCGGTGATAAATGCTTTAAAATCGGGCAAAATTGGTTCGTTTGGTATGGATGTTTACGAAAATGAAAAAGGTATCTTTTTTTATGATCAAAGTCAAACTGTTTTTAAAGATGACACACTTGCGCTGCTTACCACATTTAGCAATGTTTTAATAACGGCACATCAAGCATTTTTAACTAATGAAGCGCTAGAAGGTATTGCTAGGACTACAATGAATAATATTGACCAATGGCATAGCGAAGGAAAATCAATAAATGATATCAATTAAAATAAAAAATGAAGGAAACTAGTTGTCACTACTGATTCTGTAACAGATTTAAAAGGAGCATTTAACCTTGCCCAAAAACTTATGTGGGTTTTATAACAACTTGTTTTACCGTTTGCAATCGTTCGGCAATATAAAAAGTGGTAATAATATTAGTGTGATATAAAAGATGCAAATGTAATTAATAGACCCATTTTGCAAGTGAATGCATCTTGCATAACTTAAAAATTTACCTAAAATCAGGAATCATTTAGAAACTGTAAATGCAATAAATGTTGTTACATCATAGCACATTGATAAAGTTTTTTTGTAGATTCAGATAAATTATATTGGAAAGCAAAAATCATGAAGGGAAAAATACAGATATCTTAGCTGCAAGTCTCTGATCGAAGGTCATTATTGAAAACTCTGAAAAAGTCACTTTTGAATTAAAAGGACAATCGACAAAGATTTTCGCAATAATTCCTTATCGAGCGAAACTGGGAATAGTTAGAGAAAATACTGCAAACCTTTTAATCCATACTTTGAGAAGTGGTCAAGGATCATCTTTAGAATTTGAAATATCATTTGAAATCTGGGCAGCAGCAAATTTAAATTACTAAAAAAAAGAAGCTGAAAGTACTGCTAAATAGTTAATGCTTCTTTTTTACCTTAAAATTAATGGTTTGCAAATTTTCTATTGTCTATTTTGAAATCGTTCTATTAATCGAACCAAAGTCGCAGTTGTAAGTGCACCAATTATGTAATATCCTATTGTCCAAGCTTTAGTAGTATTAGTTTTGGCTACCGGCTCGTCATCAAGTCCTATTTTGCTAGGTAGATTAATTGCGCCTACTCCAGCAAAAAAACCAGCAGAAGCGGCTTTTGTCCACAACTCCTTTCCCTCACCGCTGATTAAGCTAAAGTATGCGGTATTGCTCACTAAATCACCTATTAAACTGGCTTCATATAACGTTTCCTTATTATCCATTTCTACTCCAAAATAAGCTGCGCTTTTTTGCATTGCTTCTTCGCCAACTAGATCGATTCTAGGCATGTCGCCATTAATATGTTTTAATGATTCATTTAGAATGGTCAGCATTACTGCTCCACCTAAACCTGCTAATAGATTAGTTGCATTCATGTTTTATATTTTTCAAATTAAATTTTATCATTCTTATTTCATTTTTCGTCAATTGATTTAATATCTGTAATATAAGAACAAAACTAAAACTGTGCTCTTATTTTACTATTTATTAAACAAAATTTTATGCGTAACGAAAACACCTAACAGCGTTATCATTGTAAATGTTTCAACTTGTTTTAAAGGAACGAAATTATTCTAATTCCTATTTTGGTAAATTTATTAATAGATAATGTTAATTACTTACAGAATTTATTTTTGTTTTTATACTATTTACATTGTTCTAAAAGCTATTTAATTCTTTAACGTAATATAAGGTTTCATTTAAAGGTGATTGATTACCTTAGACATATCAAAAATAATTACCTGAAATTATGCAAAATATTTCTTTCTATTAATGATCCGTCAGTTTGTTGCTATCATTGGTGAAAAATAATTATTGACTGCAATAGTTATTTGTAAAAAAAACGAGAAATTTAATTACTTAAAATGTCATGTTACGTTTGATAATTATCCAAATAATTTTTTGAAATTGTAAATAAAGACGACAATTCAAATTTTGAGTAACAATAAAATCCTATTTTTTTGTAAATTTGAGTAACTAGTTGATCTTTATCTTAACAGCAATTCATTATAATTTGTAATTAAACAGTTTAATTTTTTTTTAAATTAAAAAACACAACTATGCAAGTTCCAATAATCCGAAAAAATGTAGTTTTTACACCTGACTCCAAAAGAGTAGTTACCCGATATTTTATGAATGGTAAGCAACGCACTCAGAAAATGGTTAGCCACATCATGACGCTAGATGAGAAAAAGGTTAAATCTACCTTAGAACAAACGTTAAGAGAATTTGCTAGAAGACACAGGAATATAACAAAAGTGTTTTATAAACACTGTGAAAAAATTAGGGGAATTATTGAAGACATGCAAATTGATTACGCAAATTTATCAGATGAACGCAAAATGTTGATTGGCTCTTATTGCACGATGGAATATTCAATAGAGTCGGCAGCTTTTTTTAATCCTTCTATAGTCGAAGATTTTGACCAATCAGACCTAGAAGCTGGAGAAAAAAGAGTGATAATTTCGTTTCGTGCCACTGGTGAAGGTCATATATCGTCAATTGTTTTTCGAAGAGGAATTTTAGATAAAAACAATGATCTCCGAGTAATGAAAATTGGTAAAAATATTGACAAAGCCGAGGTTGGTCACAAAACTTTTTATAATAAGCAGCGCTTTATAAAAAAGTTAGAGGAAATGCATACTGCTGATAAATACCTTTCTTGCATCATGCAAGAGTTGCCAGAGGAATTTGAGTTTCTGGTTTTAAAAGATTTAGTAAACAAAGCATTGGCCAGTACTACGATACGTCAAGAAAAAAGAACCGCATTAGAAGAGATAATTTGGCTAGCAGACTCCTTTTATGATTTACAATTTAAACACGATTCTGATATTACAGAGCGCGTTATATTTCCTATTTCTGAGTCGGAAAGTCGTGGAATTGAAGATGCTCGTTTTGTGCGCTTTGTTGATGATGATGGATTTAACAGCGTGTTTGCAACTTACACAGCTTATAATGGACATACTATTCTTCCTAAATTAATTTCTACCGAAGATTTTTACACCTTTCGAGTGATGCCATTACACGGAGCTGGTGCACAAAATAAAAATTTAGCAGTGTTCCCTCGTAAAATTAAAGGTAAATATGCAATGTTATCACGAATTGATGGTGTGAATAATTATATTATGTTTTCGGAAAAACTAACACAATGGAATAATCCTATTTTGTTGCAAGAGCCAAGATACACATGGGAGTTTACACAAATTGGAAATTGTGGTTCGCCATTATGGACCTCTGAAGGTTGGTTAGTAATAACCCATGGTGTGGGAGCTATGAGACGCTATTGTATAGGAGCATCGCTTTTTGATTTAGAGGATCCTTCAAAAGAAATTGGCAGGTTAAAAGAACCTTTACTCTCACCATTAGAAGATGAACGTGAAGGATATGTTCCTAATGTTGTTTATTCCTGCGGTTCTCTTATTCATAACAACAGTCTTATTTTGCCGTATGCAGTTTCAGACTATTCATCTACTTATGGTGTTGTAGACTTGATTGACTTGCTGAATGCGTTAAAAAAGAGTAATTGATAGCAGTGTGTAAAATTGAATAAATTAATTTTATAAATAGAGCTTTATGTTAAGCTTTATAATTGACAAAAAATCACAAAAAAGGGGAAATTAATTTCCCCTTTTTTGTATTATTTAGTTCCGCAATCTACAGCGTCGAATTTATATTTTACTCGGTCAAAATCAATAGGTTCTCCTTTTACGAAATGCGAAGCTCCCATTGTTATTTGTATTTGTCCGTTACCTAAAATAAGTTGATTGTTCCGTTTTAAAAACGCCATTGGATTTTTTAAAGTTTTTTCTTTATAATCACCTTGAATAAAAGTATAGCTAGCAAATAAAGTATCACCTTTAAATTCACCTACAATTTCACCCGTTTTTACAGGCATATTATCAATTGCCATTACCATATCTCCCGTTACTTCTCCATTTTTAAAAGTATTAATTTTTAGGTTTAATGTGTCTTTTTCATAAATTGCTTTATAACAAGCCACACTTATTGGCTCTCCAACCTGCGTAACTGTGGGCGTTTTTTCAGCTTCTTTATTTTTACAGCTTGTAAATACTATAGATGCAAGCAACAAACTATATAATCCTAGGTTTTTCATAATACTTTTTTTTTAATTAATGTTTTTGTCAATCGCTAATTTACAAAGAAATAACGTGCGTTAGATAAAATTACAGCAGTAATTAACTTGGTAAATAGTTATGGAAAATTTAAAATACTAAAAATTAAGCGATTGAGTTTAATTCGCCAAATTCACTATTACCATTAATTTTGATTAAAAATTAAACCAAAATAAAGTATTTAGACAAGCTTAATTTAAAAAAATTACTTGTTTCTAATGGTGTATAAATTGAATTCTCGAGAACAATCAAATCTCATTTTATATTTTACAACTGTTAGCTAATTTTAGCACTCACTGCTCTTATTTCTCTTCTTAATTCTCTAACCATATCTTTTAAACTTTCAGCACTTAAATCATCTGGAATAAATTCTTTAGTAGCAATACTACAAGCGTATTCCCAAATTTCTAAAATCTCCGAAGCCTTTACCACATAAGGCAGGTACACCGTATTATCAGAATGTAGCATTAACGCGTTCTTTCCGTTTTTATTCAATCGCTTGTATACAATTCCTTCCGTTTTAGTAACTATGATATAGGTTTTGCCGTCCATAACATCGCCTAATCGTTCTACATATTGCCCTACAATAAACGAACCTTCTTTATGAGGTGGCATAGAATCTCCTTCAACAGGAAAAGCTCTAAATTTTCCATTTCGCAAAAACGGAAGTGAAATATGTTGTAGATTTTCTATATACTCAGGATCAGCATATCCTGATGCATACCCCGCTCTCGCTTTATGCGGTATTATTTCGATAACGTTTTCTCCTTCTTGATCTACCGCTATTGGCAATAATATTCTATTGTCCCCTAATTTTAGTAAGTCGTCAATAGGTATTTTTTGTACATCTACCGAGAGTAAAATGTCAATACTAACATAGAAATAATACGATATTCTTTTTAAAATATCATAAGGAGGTTCAGAGCTGCCGTCTTCATATTTAACATATCTGCCCCTTGTTATCAAAAGATTTTCAGCTAGTTTTTCTTGAGAAATACTCTTCTTAACTCTTAAATGTCTGATGTTGTCCGAAAATAAAGACATAGCTATTTTGTTATAAATTATAACTACAAATATAGTTTATTTTGTTACAACCTATACTAATTTTGTACTGTATTTTATAGAAAAGAATTATGGACAGAGCAATAGTACACATGGATTTAGATACATTTTTTGTATCGTGCGAGAGATTAACTAACTCAAAATTAAATGGTTTGCCTTTAATTATAGGGGGTGGAGACCGCGGCGTTGTTGCGGCTTGTTCGTATGAAGCACGAACTTTTGGTGTGCGTTCTGCAATGCCCATAAAAATGGCACTTCGGCTTTGTCCACAAGCTAAAGTGATGAAAGGTGATATGGAATTATACTCTAAATTATCACATGATGTTACTCAAGTCATAGAAGACAAAGCACCTATTGTGGAGAAAGCCAGCATTGATGAATTTTATTTAGACATTACTGGAATGGATAAATTTTACGGTTGTTACCAATGGACAAATGAACTTGCACACTCTATTACAAAAGAAACTGGATTGCCCATCAGTTTTGCATTATCCGTTAATAAAACGGTTTCTAAAATAGGCACAGGTGAATCAAAACCTGTGGGGAGATTAGAAATTCCAGAAATTATGGTAAAACCATTTCTAAATCCGCTTTCGATACAAAAAATTCCTATGGTGGGCGAAGTTACTTTTCAATTACTATCGCGTATAGGCATTAGAAATATACAAACCCTTTCAGAAATGCCTGCCGAAGTTTTACAACGAATGATAGGTAAAAACGGTCTTGAATTATGGAAAAAAGCAAATGGTATTGATAATAATCCCGTTGAACCTTATACGGAACGAAAATCAATTTCAACCGAACACACTTTTGTGCAAGACACCATTGATATTCATAAACTAAAATCGCTATTAGTAGGCATGGTCGAAAAACTAGCTTTTCAATTGCGTTCAGAAGAGTGGCTGACCTCAACAGTAGTTATAAAAATACGTTATGCTAATTTTGACACAGAAACAAAACAATGCAAAATAGCCTATACTTCATCAGATCATGCACTAACAAAAACAGTAACTGATTTATTTGATAAATTATACCAACGCCGAATGCGATTGCGACTCATTGGTATTCGCTTCAGCGGATTAGTTCGCGGTACTTACCAAATCAATATGTTTGACGATACTGAGGAAATGCTATCGCTTTACCAAGCCATGGATAAAATGAAAAAACGGTACGGCTTTGACGCAGTAGCGCGTTGTGCTGGTGCAACTCTTAAAACAAAAAACAACAATGTATCTTAATTGTCACTCGTTTCATAGCCTGCGTTATGGTACAATTCCATTAACTGAACTCGTACAACTAGCTGTAACTGCTAATGTGACAGCTATGGCTTTAACTGATATTAATACTGTTACTGGAATTTATGATTTTATCAAAGAGTGTAATGCTGTTGCTATAAAACCCATTGTAGGAATTGAATTTAGATACAACAACAAACTACTTTATATAGGTTTAGCTAAAAATGCCGAAGGTCTTGCGGAAATGAATCGGTTTTTGACGCAACATAATTTTGATGGTAGTCCCCTGCCTAATTCTGCACCCCAATTTCAAAATGTAACTATAATTTATCCTGTCGAAAATGTTCCTAATTGCTTTAGAGATTTTGAATTTCTAGGCATTCGCCCAGAACAATTACCACTGTTGTATCATCCTATATGGAAAAGTAAATTAGATAAAATGGTGGTTTTGCAACCAGTAACTTTCCGTACAAAAAAGGAATTTAATTTACATAAAATTCTACGTGCCATTGATACTAATATCATTTTATCAAAACTTACCGAGACTGATTATTGCAGCACATCTGAAATTATGATTCCGTTAGAACAACTATTAGAAAAATTTACAGACTATCCTGCAATAATTGAAAACACTGAAAAAATAATTACCGAATGCAATTTTGAATTTGAATTCAAAACCCCAAAAAACAAAATTAATTATACTTCTAATAGAGAAAGTGACATACAGCTTTTAACCAGTCTTGCCTACCACGGATTGATAAAAAAATATGGTAAAACTAATTCCGATGCACGCAATAGAGTAGAAAAAGAGTTAAAAGTTATCCATGAATTAAAATTTAGCGGTTATTTTTTAATCACTTGGGATATTATCCGGTATAGCAACAGCATGGGATTTATGCATATAGGTAGAGGCAGCGGCGCTAATAGCATTGTGAGTTATTGCCTTGGTATTACTGACATTTGTCCGCTTGAATTGGATTTATATTTTGAACGTTTTCTAAATGTAAATCGTAAAAGCCCACCTGATTTTGATATTGACTGGAGTTGGAAAGAACGGGATGTTATTCTAGAATACATTTTTAACAGATATGGTCGAGATCATGTTGCGTTTTGTGGTACTAATGTTGAATTCAAATACCGATCGATTTTTAGAGAAGTCGGAAAAGTTTTTGGTTTACCCAAAGAAGAACTAGATGCGCTGGCTAAAAATCCTATGCAGTTACACGATACTAATTCAATAGTTGCATTAGTGCAAAAATATGGAATGTTGCTCGAAAAATATCCCAATCAACGCAGTATGCATTCCTGTGGCGTATTGATTTCTGAGCAACCTATTACTAATTACACTGTTTTAGAAATGCCGCCTAAAGGATTTCCTATTGTATTATTTGACATGCATGTTGCTGAGGATATCGGTTTTGAAAAATTTGATATTTTGAGTCAGCGCGGTATTGGTCACATCGATGATTCTGTAAAACTGATTAAAAAAAATCGCGGTATTGACGTCAATATTCGAGATACGTCTATATCAAAAAATGAAGCAAAATGCAACGCGTTTTTAAGTAGTGGTAACACTATTGGGTGTTTTTATATCGAAAGTCCAGCGATGCGCGGTTTATTGCGAAGATTAAAATGTGAAAATTATAAAACGCTTGTAGCAGCATCATCTATCATTCGTCCAGGCGTTGCCCAAAGTGGAATGATGAAAGAATACATTTTTAGGCACAACCATCCGGATCGCTTTGAATATTTTCATCCCGTTTTCAAAGAGCAGTTGGGTGAAACTTACGGCATAATGGTGTATCAAGAAGATGTAATCAAGATTGCACTCCATTTTGCAGGAGTTCCAGCCTCAGACGGTGATATTTTGCGTAGAGCAATGAGTGGAAAAGGACGTTCATCAGCGGCATTACAAAAAGTAAAAGACAATTTTTTTAGATGTTGTGAACAAAAAGGGCATCCGCTAGCACTTAGTCAAGAAATTTATAGACAAATAGAATCCTTTGCAGGATACTCTTTTTGCAAAGCACATTCCGCTTCCTATGCTGTTGAAAGTTATCAAAGTTTGTATTTGAAAGTGCATTATCCCATAGAATTTATGGTGGCTGTTATCAACAATCAAGGTGGTTTTTATAGAACAGAAGTCTATGTTCATGAAGCTAAAATGTCAGGCGGAATCATTAAAACTCCTTGTGTAAATAAAAGTGAATATGAAACAACCGTGTACGGAATTGAAGTATTTCTGGGTTTTATGCATTTAGAAGGGCTTGAAACTAAAATAGCAAATCATATAGTATCTGAGCGTAACACTAATGGATTATACCAATCACTTGAGGATTTTATAAATCGAATTCCAATAGGTATTGAAGGAATTCAGTTATTGATTTTTATAGGTGCATTTCGTTTTACAGGTCAAACAAAAAATCAATTACTGGTAATAGCAAGATTGATATTAGTCAATTTCAAACCTGAAAATCGCAATATGATGCTGCTTCAAGAACCGGTTAAGGAATACAATCTTCCAGTGCTAGAACGCTCTCCATTTGAAGATGCTTTTGATGAAATAGAATTATTGAGTTTTCCTGTTTCTTGTTCGCCCTTTGATTTATTACAAACTAAATATCGAGGAGGTGTATTATCTAAAAACTTATTGGAATACCATAAAAAAACAGTCAAAATGCTCGCTTATCTTATTTCTCGAAAACAGGTTCCTACTAAAATGGGTACAATGTATTTTGGAACTTGGATCGATGCTGAAGGACATTTTTTTGACACCGCGCATTTCCCTAATAGCTTAAAACAATATCCGTTTCAAGGTGGCGGTTGTTATTTATTGTTAGGAACTGTAGAGGTCGATTACCACTTCCCTACCATTACTATCGTTAAAATGGCTAAAATGCCTTTTATTCCTGACCCAAGGTATTCTAATTCAAATGATAGACAGTACAAAGCACATCAACAAATTAAAGAAGATGTGAGTATGACGCAACGAGCACCTTATCCACAAGATATTAATTTGCCGCGGCATAAAATGAATACTATTTCTTCAGTTAAAAATTAAGCATGACTAAAACTAAAAGCAACTTTTGATCAACTAGCTTTGTTTGAGTAATGTGAATAAAATAATGTTGTTGTTTACTACTTGAGTTCAATTATTAAATACGAAAGTTAGGAATCGCGTAGGAAGATGTACTATTTGTATATGATTCAGTCAGAGTAAATTTTTATGGAGAATATGATGATAATTTATTTCTATAAAAATTTAATTTCATAGAATTAATTGCTTTAATTAGATCACAAAATGATACACACTTTTTTTAGTGTTTTTATTGAATAACCTATTTTACAGTTGTATTTTTGAATATCATTTGATGACAATCATTATATTCTAATTCTGATAAAAACGCAATTATGTCTCGCTACGACAAAATCAAAAATTTACCCATTTATAAAAAAGCAGCATTAATTTTCCAATTAGTAGACAGCTTAATGGCTTCTTTACCTGATGATGATTATCTTCAGGATACTAAAAATTTTATGCGAACAGATGCAATGATTATGCAAGCAAAAATTGTAGGTGCTGAAAGCGGCGATTTATATAGTATCAGGATGCAAAATGCTGCACTTATTAGAGAGCATGCCATGCATTTATATGTGCAAGTAGGAAGCTTGCGTTTTCACGAAAGTTACAAGGATTTAGAATACGTGAAACTAATTCGCAAAGAAATAGAAGAATTCCGATTGCTGTTTTTAGCTTGGGTCAATAATTTTGATCGTACAAATCATATTTGGGATGAATGGGGTTTATTTAATCCGCCAGGTGCTATTGAGCCTGATGAAGAGGAGAATTTTAAAGACGATGATTTTGATATAGATGATTTTTTAAACGATTTCTCAGATGGTGATGATGATGATGATGATGATGATGTTTAGTTCACTACGATAAATTAATTTAGAATGCATATGTAATTCAGGTCAAAGCTAGAATAACGTGTAAACTACTTCTGTTTTTTCTAATCAGTAAGTCCCCAATCTCTCCTTTACATCTGTAGATAAAAAGTCATTAAACAATTAAAAAAATCCTACTTCGCAAGAAACAGGATTTTACAGGAAGTCAAAAGTTATCCACTCATTTTAGTTATAATGTTAAAGCAATCCTTTTGGATTTGTTTTTGTTGTTTATCAGAACTCTATATATAATCTCAGAATGTTGTTTATCCTTCGTATATTGTATTTCACAATCTACTTTTTTAATACCCCAATTAGGATACTCTTTTATTAATTTTGAAGATAAAACATAGGGTAATTTAATTGATTTGTAATTTTCTTGACACGTCAATAACTGTCCATCTTTATCATATGATGCAGTAATAAAATTATTAGCTTGCTTAAATTTAACAATATAGTCACTGTCGATTTTGGACAGATAAACATCAGAAGTTTTAATATTATAATTAGCCACCGCATTCTGAAGATTTTGAACATTTACTGGAAATTCTTTATTGGTAACTGTAGTGAGGTATTCTGAATTAAGAATAGTTTCACTATTATTGTATACCAATGGATTGGGTAGTGCTAAATGAGCTATATCATTTTGAGCAATCGTTAGGTTGGTTAAGCCTATGAGTAAAAAAACCTTTAAGTAATTTTTCATGAGTTTTAGATTTTAAATTATTATTAATTTGATGTAGACATTAATGAAATGAATTATCAAAAATCTAACAGCCATACCGTTATTTTGATAAAGCAAATTAAATTAAATATTTAACCAAAACCATGAAATGTAGATAGACAGCTAATGTACAAGCAATAGATGATTGATAGACAATTTTAAAAAAACTCCAAGAAAAGGGTCTATAAATTTGATTTACATATATTTATAGATTTTGAATGAAGTCATCTAAATCAACACCCTCATGAAGGTTTAATTTTTTACGAAGGCGATAGCGACAGGTGTTAAATGAAGCTAAGGAGATGTTTTGTAAAGTAGCAATACTTCGACTATCCATTTTTAAGCGAAGTAAAGAACAAAGTCTGATTTCATTTTTACTCAATTTCGTAAACTGTTTAGTTAGTTTACTGTAGAATAAGTCACTCAATTTATCCAAACGCTCAAAAAATTCTTGAGTATCATTATCGACAGTTATTTTATTAAGGATTTCTTTTTCTAAAACAGTTAATAGCGCTAATTGCTCATTTGAAGTAGTAGTTTTAATATGTTTTATTTTTTCAGCCAATTCTTTTGCCCACTCTTGATTTTGTGTTAAGCTAATGGCAAAATCCGATAAATCTCTTTTTTTAGAATCTATTTCAGATTCTAACTGTTTGTTTTTTAATTCTGTAAGCTTTGAATTTTGTTCCGCAATTAACAGCTTGTTTTTCGCTAAAATAATAAGCCCTTTTCTGCGAAAGTAAAGAGCAATTAAAAAACAAATTAAAAATATTGATAGAATAGAAACAATCCATAATTTAGAACGCTGGCTATTTATTTTATTCTCTTTCATTATTCTGTCGATCTTAAAATTTAAGGCCACACGGTTTAAAGAAATCGTATTAAGTTCTTCTTGCCATTTCTTATCTGCAGTTTCAGAAACAATATTAATACTATCTATTAAAAAAATTTGTTTTAAAGCAACTTCATCAGACTGCTTAAAATTACCTTGAGCACGATATAAAATCCCTCGAGCTTTTAAAATTTCTAACTTAGAACTCGGATTTAGATCATTTTCAAATTTCAGATTAACGATAATGTTTTGTAGTCTTTTGAACGTTTGTTCCGCTTGCACTAATTGCTTCAGCTTTACTTCAGTTTCAATCACTTGTGTTCCAGCACTTATTATTCGCGGCAAATCATAGCGTTCAGTAATTTCATTTTTGAAGAAACTATATAAATCAAAATTAGATTTGTACAATGGCAATGCTTTTTCAGGTTGATTCTTATCAATATAAACATCAGCCATATTATCACGAATACTTCCTAGCAAAGAATGATTTGGGAATTTTTTCAAAGTAATTTGGTATGCTTTATTATAATACAATAAAGCAGAATCTAGCTCTTTTTTGTTCAAGTAAAAAAATAGTCCATAATTATTATATGCCGAAGGGTTATAGATATTATCGTGATTTTTTATAAACTTAATATTCTTTTTATGTGCTAGTGCAGCACTATCTAATTTGTTTACTTTTGCATAATTATCTGCTAAAGAGCTGTAAGAGAAAGTAATGTTTTGAACAAAGGTGTTTTTTTCATCAGAAGTCAGTTTATTAGAATATCCATTATAATATTCAAAAAAGACATTATACCATTTTATAGATTCTATAGGAAACCCGATTTCTTTAAACCAATTACCAGCTTGCAAATAGCAATGCATTTTAAAAGCATAATGATTATCAATTAAAAATAATAAATCTAAACGCTTATAATGTTGAGCTAAATAAGTTTGAAGTTGAAGTTCTGTAAACGATTCTCGCAAAAAAGTTCTAAAATGTCCCTTAGGAAAAGACTTTTCCATTGAGGCAGATATAATATTATACTCTTTTAAAGCCTCATCACTACTTAAAACTTTCTGCCCCTCACAAAAAAAAGGTGTCGCTAAACAAATAATAGGAAATAGATGCTTGAAAAAAGACATTGTTTTTGTTGTTTATCGGTTAAGTATACAGTACACACAACGCTATACAGCTAGCAAAATAGTTTTGTTAATCGCTGACATTCACAAAGATAGCTAAATTTTATAGTCAAATAAATTCGTCCGAACAAAAATTAATATATAATTCTTACTCAAAGTTGTAGTAAACTTTATGGTGCTTTGTAGTTACTAAAAGGTTTCTGTCTATACAATTAGTGACCAAAATAATCTCAGTGATTTTACTCAAATTATTAATATACTTTACCACAATGTTTTTACCACAATTTCTAACGTTGCGCAGGCAAAAGTAAAATAGAATTTCGCTTATCTGAATTACATTTAAGCTGCCTATAAATTGAGGAAATATGCATATTTAGAGCAATAGCTATTTGGGTTTTACAGACGTTTTGTTGCAACAGAATTTCTAATTTGTATCTTTGTTCAACGGTAAAATGTTTCTGGCTTTGCATATTTTAGTTGAGGATCAAGTAAGACAAATTTCCCCATTTCAGCAAAAAGGAAAAGGAATTAATTTCTTTTCTTTGTCCTGAAAAAAATAGTCATCTTCCTATGCAATTCCTAACTTTCACATTTATAAATGAACCCAAGGAATTATAAAACTTAAATTTGCAATAAACAACACCTACTAAAAAGATGGATCAAGATAAATTTATTTTCTGCCTTGAAGCCGTTCCCGATGTGGAATTAGAAAACAATACCGAAGTAGTGCAACACTTGGAGCAACTAGCGCTTGAGCATGGATTAGCGAGTATTTATAAAACCTGTGACACTATCGAGGGACTTGAAGAAAGTCTAAACGCATTACTTTATGACGATCATAATTTTAAAGATTATGAAGTAATCTATTTTGTCATGCAAGGGCAAGAAAATACCATTTGTATTCATGATTATTATTATAGTTTAGAAGAAATAGCAGAACTATTTGAAGGAAAATTAAAAGGTAAAATTGTTCATTTTGCCAATGAAAAAGTGTTAGATTTAAGTAATGACGAAGCACAATATTTTATAGATGTTACAGGCGCCAGAGCAGTTTCTGGCTATGGAGCAGCATTCAATAATTTAAGCAGTATACATTTAGACAAAGTTTTTTTTAGCTTGTTCCAAGATCAAGATGACTTAGTTGAAATTGTGGAGGAACTACATCAAAAATATTATGCAATTTGCAAACTTTTGGATTTTAGGTTGTATTATTAAAAAATATAAAACCGTTCTGAACAACATTATAGCAAACTTTTTAGATTTATATAGTATTAATTACATAGTAAAACTAATAGTATAAACTTGAAATAAATTAAGCATTTACGAAATCTAAAAAGGTTAAAACTAACGATGCCTTTTATTTCTAACTAAGTATTTAAATTGTAAATTTGGTTTTCATTGTTGTTCTTTTATCAATACAATAATTTCTTCAACTTAAACATTCGATCTAAAATAAATATAATGCAGAATATGACACAAGAAATGAAAAAATATGAAGTGCATTTGATAGAGAAAAGTCAGTTAGAAATTACTGGAAAGGGCGATAACACTTTATGGAATCAAGCAACAATCCTGACTGATTTTACTTCGCCTTGGGACGCAGCCTTACCGGCAAAAATGGAATTTAAAGCATTATGGGATGGTGTAAATCTATTTTTTTGTTTTACGGTTTTTGATACACTAATTCGTATTGATAAAAAAGATGATAGCATTCAAAGTATAGGAAATTCAGATAGAGTTGAACTTTTTTTTAGACCTGATAACTCACTCAATCCTTACTATTGCTTAGAAATAGATACCGCGGCGAGAATTATGGATTTTGTTGCGTATCCAAATAAGAATTTTGACTTTGAATGGAATTGGCCGCAAGGTCAATTAGAAGTTAAATCGTCCATACAAGATAAGAGCTATACTATTGAAGGAAGTATTAGTATTTCATCATTGAAAATGCTAAATATTTTAAACGATAACAAAATTGAAACTGGAATATTTAAAGCAAAATATAATGAAATAGAAAAATCAATCTTTGAACCCACTTATATTTCTTGGGTTGATCCCGATAGTAAAACTCCAAATTTTCATCTTCCTTCTTCTTTTGGCGTACTACATTTAGAAAATAGACTTTCCATTTAGAAAACCATAAAAAAAGAGAATTTGATATTCGAAATTAAATTTCGTCTATCAAATTCTCCCTATATCATTGCAGCAAGTTTAAAAACCTTAATTTTTTATTACCACTATTTATCGTTTATTCTAAAATAAAACTAACCGTTACATTTGCAGTAATATTTATTTCGCCCACAGCTAAAGTTTCTCTCGGAACTGACATATCAGCCATTTCCATTGTTTTCATTGCCATATACCTTGGTTGTGGATAATAATTTTGCGTATTATCTGATATTGTGATGGCACGACCTACTTTTTGTCCTATAACTGAGACATAATCTTCTGCTTTTAATTTTGCTTCTTTTATAGCTAACTTTCTAGCTTCCGACTGATATTGCACTAATTTCGATGATTGGAATGTTACATTATCAATTCTATTAATCCCCGCATCTACTAATCCTTCCATTAATTCATCATATTTTGATAAATCTTTCAATAGGATTTCTATTGTTTGAGTAGCGTTATAATTATGTTTCTTTTTTTCATAATCGTATTGTGGATTTAATGCTACACGCTGCGTTTTAAAATCGGATGGAGCCAAATTCATTTTTTTTATAAACTTTAATGCAGCCTCAATCTTTATATCATTTTGCTTTTTAACATCCTTAGCATTATTTCCTTTAGTTTCAACTGTTACTTCAATAGTTGCTTCATCTGGAATAACTTTTACTTTTCCTTCTCCGCTTACATTAATTTGAGGAATTTGTTTTACCTCCTGACCATAAGACAATGTCATGAATAAGATCGATAAGATAGATAGTGCTTTTTTCATTTTGTTAAAATTTAATTGTTAGTAGTCACACTTTCCAAAAGTTGTGCCACTATAATTTCCCAGCCTTTTGCATCACAAAAAGGATAACTATTGGAATTGCTAGTAATACAACCATCAAAGTATGATCAACTAGAAGTGTTGGCTCTTTCACTATAGTAATTAAATAACCTCCTACCGCACCACCAAAATGCGCTGTATGCCCAATATTATCATTTTTAGCTCTCATGCCATAAATGGAATACAATAAATATAAGATTCCAAAAATGTAGGCAGGCATTGGTATTATAAAAAATATTCCCAACATCATATTAGGTTGCAATAAAATAGCCGAGTATAAAACTCCGGTTACAGCCCCAGAAGCTCCCACGGCTCTGTAACCATAATCATCTTTGTGAAAAAGCATCGTTAATAAACTTCCAAAAATTAGACTCCCAAAATAGACCAAAATAAAAGAAAAATTACCTAAGAAATTAATAACAACTGGCGCAAAAAACCAAAGCGTCAACATATTAAAAATTAAATGAGTCAGATCAACATGAAGAAAACCAGACGACAACATTCGGATTTGTTCTCCTGATTTTATGCCTCCGACATGAAATTCATATTTCCTAAAGAAACAAATATCATTAAAACCCTTGTAACTAAACAAAACATTTGCAACGATTATTGCTATTAAAATGGTATTCATATAGTATGTTTGGTGTGAACGGCAAAGATAGTCATTCTCTGATGCTGTTGCAGTAAGTAACCAAAATTAATAGCAATCTACATTTTTGACATATATTTGCATTAAAAATAACTGCATGCAATTTCTTATTTTCATTATAGCGTTTCCATTTTTGTGGCTTATCTCTATCCTTCCCTTTCCAATATTTTATTGGTTCTCGGATTTCATCTATTTTATTGTTTATTATATCATTGGCTACAGAAAAAAGACAGTAAAGGAAAATTTAGCTTTAGCATTCCCTCATCTTAGCGATAAAGAAAGACTTGAAATTGAGAAAAAATCCTATCATCATCTTTGTGATATGTTTTTAGAAATGATAAAAACAATGAGTATTTCTGCTGCTGAAATGAACAGAAGATTTGTGATTACCAATATTGAACTAGTAAAAGAATTTGAAGATAAAGACAAAAGTACCGTTTTACTGGCGTCACATTATGCAAGTTGGGAATGGTTGTTAACTATTAATGAAAAAACAAAATTCAAAGGAGTTGGTGTTTATAAAAAAATTGCAAATAAGTATTTTGACAAAATGATTCGGGATATTCGATCTAAATACAATGCAGAACTAGTTGAAACAAAAGATACGATTCCGCTAATCGCAGAAAATCAGAGAAAAGGAATTTTAAGTATGTACGGTCTTGCCAGCGATCAATCGCCAAAATTAGATCGAGCCTTTCACTGGGATAAATTTATGGGCGTTGAAGTTCCAGTTCATACGGGCGCGGAGATGCTCGCCAAAAGATATGATTTGAATGTGCTTTTTGTAAAAGTGAAAAAAGTGAAAAGAGGGTTTTACGAGGCTACTTTTATCCCTATTACAGAAAATCCTAAATCTATCCCCAATTTTGGAATTACAATTCAATATTTACGAGAAGTAGAAAAACAAATTGAGGAAGCACCTGAATTTTATTTCTGGACACATAAACGATGGAAACACAGACGGTAGAGTTCAGTGGTCAGTGTTTAATTTGAAGTGTTCAGTTTAAAGTGTTCAGTAAAAAAAATCACTAATTCAAATCATGAAGTTTTGAATTAGTGATTTTTTTTGTTTGTTTGAATAAAAATTCTAAATAGCAAACCAGTTTTTTACTAATTCATCTTCAAGTGGTTTTGCTTTTTTATTGACAAATTCATTTGTGATTGCATTATAATCATAATCTAAAGCCCAAGTTTTATGGTTTTCGGCTAATGATTTTATGCTCTCGCAAACAAATTCAATTTCGTCATTTGTAGTAGTCGGATGAATAGACATTCTAATCCAGCCTGGTTTTCTAATTAAATCACCAAGTGAAATCTCATCAATTAATTTATTAGAAGTTTCTTGGTCAACATGCAATAAAAAGTGACCATAAGTTCCAGCACAGCTGCACCCACCACGTGTTTGTATTCCAAATTTATCGTTCAGTAATTTTACGCCTAAATTAAAATGTAAATTCTCTACAAAGAAAGAAACCACTCCTAATCTTTCTTGGTGCTGAGCGGCTAGAATTTTGATATTAGGAATATATTCTAATTGTGAAAAAATGTAAGCTACTATTTCGTGTTCTCTTTCTAATATATTTTCAATTCCCATTTGATCTTTCAACTGAACAGCCAACGCGGTTTTGATTACCTGCAAAAATCCTGGTGTTCCACCATCTTCCCTATCTTCAATATTTTCAATGTATTTATGCTCACCCCAAGGATTAGTCCAACTCACCGTTCCGCCACCTGGATTATCAGGAACTAAATTTTGATATAATTTTTTATTAAAAACTAAAACACCAGATGTTCCGGGACCACCAAGGAATTTATGAGGCGAAAAGAAAATAGCATCTAAATAACTTTCCGCATCCTTTGGGTGCATGTCAATTTTCACGTAAGGTCCAGAGCAAGCAAAATCCACAAAACATAGTCCGTTATGCTGATGCATTATTTTTGCTACATCATGGTATGGCGTTTTTATTCCTGTTACATTAGAGCAAGACGTAATAGACGCTATTTTGAGAGTTCTATCATTATATTTATCCAATAAAATTTCTAAATTTTTTATGCAAAACAGTCCATTGTCATCAGCAGGAATTACATGAACATCTGCAATTGTTTCTAACCAAGAAGTCTGATTAGAATGATGTTCCATGTGCGATATAAAAACAATTGGTTTCTTTTCGGCTGGAATCGTGATAAAGCTTTTTAAATTTTCCGGTACTTTTAAACCTAAAATGCGTTGAAATTTATTGACAACGCCAGTCATTCCAGTTCCATCAGTGATTAAAACATCATCAGCACTTGCATGTACATGATTTTTTATGATTTTTCGCGCTTGATGATACGCTTTTGTCATTGCAGTACCAGAAATAGTAGTTTCAGTATGTGTATTGGCCACAAAAGGACCAAATTCATTCATTAATTTTTCCTCAATCGGGCGATATAAACGTCCACTAGCAGTCCAATCAGTATAGATAATTTGTTTTTTGCCGTAAGGCGACTCAAACTCTTGATCTATCCCAATTATATTTTTACGAAACTGTTGAAAGTATTGCTCTAATGCTGTTGCCGCTGTTTTTGTAATCATTTCATTTTCAATTAGTGTTCAAAGATATTAATTTAAATTAGATAGCAATTTTGAACTTTTGTTAATATTGAGGAATTTATAAAAAACAATGTTAAAAAGAGCGTAAAATATAATTGAAACTTCTAATTTTAGCTTTAAAAATAGTGATATTTTAATGTCACACTTTCTTAAGTAGTCATCAAGAATTGCAGAACAACTAATTTTTTCACCATAATTCGAACAATTGGAATCTGCAATCGCTTAATAATTAAACCTCAGGAAATTGTAATGACTTTATATTCTGAGCTAACATTCTATTTTAAATCACGGTTTTTTTTGCCTCAAATATCACTTTTGAAGCCGTGGGTTATAGAATAAATTATGAGTTAAAATTATTTTCCTATATGCTATTGAAAACGTGAGTTATTTATCGAATAATCACTAATCAAATACCTTATTATCAAAGTGTTAAATATATCATTTTGAAATTGTAAAAAAATGACCTTTTGGGCTTATTACAATAGACTTTAAGGCCATCTTAAATGGTCTTATATTTCTAAAATAGTCAAACAGTCGGAAATATTTTTTTTAGTGATTTTATATTTAACAAAATTATTTTTCAAAAAAAACCCTTTCAAATTAATATTTTGAAAGGGTTGATAGCTTTTTTTAAAATGATTAAATACCAGCAATGACTTTAATCTCATCGATAATTCTTTCCGCCAGTGCATCAGCTTTTTGTTGAGAAGAAGCTTCAGTGTAAATGCGAATAATAGGTTCTGTATTTGATTTTCTCAGGTGCACCCAATTTTCGGCAAGATCAATTTTTACACCGTCAATTGTTGTAATATCCTCATTTTTATATTTCTCAGTCATAGCAACAAGAATGGCATCAACATCAATTTGAGGAGTCAATTCGATTTTGTTTTTGCTCATATAATATTCAGGATAGGATGCGCGCAACTCAGATACCTTCATTTTTTTGTTGGCCAAATGGGTCAAAAACAACGCCACTCCTACCAAGCTATCTCTTCCGTAATGCAATTCAGGGTAAATTATACCTCCATTTCCCTCACCACCTATTACTGCATTATTATTTTTCATTAATTCCACTACATTCACTTCGCCAACAGCACTAGCCTCGTAACTTCCATTATGCGCTATTGTGACATCGCGCAAGGCACGGGAGGAAGACATATTCGAAACAGTATTTCCTGGTGTTTTACTCATAACATAGTCAGCACAAGCAACCAAAGTATATTCTTCACCAAACATTTCCCCGTCTTCGCAAATAAAAGCCAAACGATCTACATCTGGATCCACAACAATTCCTAGATCGGCTTTCTCTTGTACCACAAGCTCAGAAATGGCGGTCAAATGCTCTTTCAAAGGTTCTGGATTGTGAGGAAAATGTCCGTTAGGTTCGCAGTATAATTCAACTACTTCTACACCCATTAATTCTAATAATCGCGGAATAATAATTCCACCTGATGAATTAACTCCATCAACTACCACTTTAAACTTTGCTGCTTTTACGGCTTTAACATCTACAAGAGGTAAATTCAATACTTCATCAATATGAATATCCATGTAAGCATCATTAATCGTTATTTCCCCTAAATCGTCTACATCAGAGAAAACGAAGGATTCTGCCTCAGCAATGGCAAGGATTTTTTCACCTTCTGCACCATTTAAAAACTCTCCTTTTTCATTTAATAATTTCAACGCGTTCCATTGTTTCGGGTTGTGTGATGCAGTAAGAATAATTCCACCATCAGCTTTTTCAATTGGTACTGCAACTTCCACTGTAGGCGTCGTAGAAAGACCCAAATCAATAACATCAATTCCTAAACCTATTAAAGTATTGATTACCAAATTGTGAATCATTGGTCCAGAAATACGAGCATCTCTGCCAACAACTACAGTTAATTTTTCTTTTCCCCTATACTCTTTTAACCAAGTTCCATAAGCAGAAGCGAATTTTACGGCGTCAACCGGCGTCAAATTATCACCTACTTTTCCGCCTATCGTCCCACGAATTCCTGATATTGATTTTATTAATGTCATTTTTATTTTTTTAAATTTTGGAGTTGATTTTGTAATTATCGACAAATATAAGACTTGACGGTCTATAAAACCCATCAAAATTGAAAAAGTAGGATTAAAATTCTTATTTTAGGCGAATGAATTTTCTAGCACATATCTACCTTTCTGGTGACAATGATTTAATTAAAATCGGTAATTTTATGGCCGATGGAATTCGCGGTAAACAGTTTGAAACCTATCCTAACGAAATTCAGAAAGGGATTATTCTGCATCGTGCTATTGATACTTTTACTGATTCACATCCTATTTTTAGACAAAGCACTAAACGACTTCACGAAAATTATCATCATTATGCTGGTGTGATTGTAGATATATTATACGATCATTTTCTAGCTAAAAACTGGGACAGCTATTCTGATGTGAAATTGGAAGATTTTGTTAATCGCTTTTACCAGTCTTTAGAAAATAATAAAAATATATTATCTGAGAGAACAATTGCAATAATGCCAATTCTGATGAAAGAAAATTGGCTACTTACTTACCGTTCTATCGCTGGAATCAATCAAATTTTAACCCAAATGGATCGACGCACACAAAACCAATCGAAAATGCGCTTCGCAACTAACGAACTTGGGGAATTCTATTCAGACTTTGAAATGGAATTCACTGAATTTTTTAAAGATTTAATACAATTTTCGAATGAAAAAATAACAACTCTATGAACAAATTAATACTTCTAATTGCGGTAGCATTTTTAAGCTGTAAATCAAATGAAATAATAATTGAACCCACAGGTTTAGTCGCTACTAAAGTAATGGTTGTTTCGGCTCGTGAAGAAGCTTCCCAAATTGGTGTTGAAATCATGAAACAAGGAGGTAATGCATTTGATGCGATGGTTGCAACTGAACTAGCGTTAGCAGTTGCTCATCCTCAGGCGGGAAATATTGGTGGTGGTGGTTTTATGGTTTATCGCAAAGCAAACGGTGAAACTGGAGCAATTGATTACAGAGAAAAAGCACCAATGGCTGCCACCAAAGATATGTTTCTAGATAAAAATAGAAATGTAATAAAAGGAAAAAGTACTGAAACTGCTCTTGCAATTGGAATTCCTGGAACCATTGCAGGCATTTTTGAAGTGCATAAAAAATTTGGTTCTATGCCAATGAGCGAGATATTAAAACCTGTTATTGCCCTTGCAGAAAAAGGAGTAATTGTGACAAAACATCAAGCGGCAAGTTTAAATAGTAACCGCGAAACTTTTGTAAAAAGAAACGGCGCAAATAGTTTATTCTCTAAAATCTATAAAGAAAATGACACTATTAAATATGCTGCACTCGCTGCTACGTTAAAAAGAATTGCGATTAACGGAAAAGACGAATTCTACAGTGGTGAAACGGCTAAAAAATTGATTTCTTTTTTAGCAAAAAAAGATGCAAACACAACGATCGAAGATTTTAAAAAATACCAAGCAAAGTGGCGTACACCAATTACCTTTAAATATAAAAAATTAAAAATCACATCAATGTCGCCGCCCAGTAGTGGTGGAATTTGTTTAAATCAGATCATGAAAATGATCGAACCCTACAATCTTTCTAAAATGGGACACAATAGTCTCCAAGCAATTCAGGTAATCACAGAGGCTGAACGAAGAGCTTATGCCGACCGGAATTATTACTTGGGTGATCCTGATTTTGTGCAAATACCCGTAAAAGAATTACTGAGTCCAACCTATTTAGAAAAGCGAATGAAAGATTTTTCATTTGATGAATCTACTAAATCATCAGCTGTCGCTCGAGGCGAAATAAAAGGCTATGAAAGCAATCAAACAACACATTACTCTATTGTGGATGCCGAAGGAAACGCAATATCAGCGACCACAACCTTAAATGACAATTATGGTTCTAAGATCTATTGTGATGAATTAGGATTCTTTTTAAACAATCAAATGGATGATTTCAGCGCTAAAGCTGGCGTTCCTAATCTTTATGGATTGACAGGAAGTGAAGCAAACAGCATTGCTCCTGAAAAAAGAATGCTAAGTTCTATGACGCCAACAATAGTAGAAAAAAACGGAAATCTTTTTATGGTAGTAGGAACTCCCGGAGGTTCTACAATTATCACTTCTGTGCTGCAAACAATACTTAATGTTTATGAATTTGGTATGACAATGCAGCAAGCTGTCGATGCGCCACGTTTTCATCATCAATGGCTACCAGACGAAATCACTGTTGAACCCAATTCATTTTCGAAAGAGCTAATGGAAAACCTAAAGAAAAAATCATATTTTGTTAATGAAAAAAATAAAGAAATTATAGGTCAAGTCGATGCCGTTTTAGTTTTACCAAATGGAAAATTAGAAGGTGGAGCCGATAAAAGAGGAGATAATAAAGCTGTGGGTTTTTAAAATAAATTTTAATGAAAAAACTAATAATAATTTAAGTATCATTTCATTCGACTGTAAAAGTCAGAACATCCCAATCAAACCCGAAGGAGTCGCCGCCACTAAAGCGATTGTAGTTTCCGTTCGGGAGCAAGCATCAAAAATTGGTATTGAAATCTTAAAAAAAGTTGGTTTTGCATTTGGTGCTCTAGTTGAAACAGAAAACGCTTTTGCAGTTTAGAGTGCTTTATATTAATGTAAAAGAAGCTTCATAAAAATAAATATTGCAAAAGTGAAATTAAATTATCCAGAAGGACGGAATTTTTAAAGTTTCCAATCCAAATTAATTTCATTACAAAATTAAAGACAATAATAACCCACATTTCCATTAAATCCCAACGAAGAATCCATCTAAGTTTCTCAAAGCCACGGAAGGAAGTATTTTTAGTAGCTAAATCTGATAAGTTATAAAAGCTGTTAATGTAAAATAATTACAATATCCAATTTTACTAATATCAAGTTCTATTTTAACGAAAAGAAATCTTTAAAAATTTATAATGCCCATAAAATATGGTAATTTTGCTTTTCCTATAAAAAATTATAATGTTCAAAAAGTATTTTTCTAAATTACAAATAATTATTGCGATCGCGCAGTCGTTATTAACTCCAAAACAGTTTATATTTTTATCGGCAGTTTTAGTTGGTATATCATCTGCATTGGCTGTAATTGTGTTGAAAACTTTTGCGCATTGGGTATTCTCATTCGCCACTTACGTGAGTGGAATTTTAAAATTAGGTTTTTTAAATAGTATTTTGCCCATAATTGGAATTGTTCTAACTGTTTTCGTAGTCAAAAGACTTTTAGGAGGCACAATTCAAAAAGGAACTTCGCAAATATTATATGCAGTTGCAAAAAAAGCAAGTATTATTCCTCAAAAACAAATGTATGCGCAAATCGTAACCAGCTCTTTGACCGTTGGTTTAGGTGGTTCAGCAGGATTGGAAAGTCCTATTGTAATTACTGGAGCAGCATTCGGGTCAAATTATGCACAAAAATATAAATTGAGTTACAAAGATCGTACATTGCTTATAGGTTGTGGCGTTGCTGCTGGAATTGCCGCAGCATTTAATGCTCCAATTGCAGGCGTATTATTTGCGATAGAAGTCCTACTAGTTGATGTCAGTATAGCAGCATTTACACCTATTATGATTGCAGCGGCAACTGGCGCATTGGTTTCTGTAATTGCACTAGATGAAACGATCTTACTATCGTTTAGACAACAACAAAATTTTGATTACCACAATATCGTTTATTATATACTTTTAGGTGCTTTAACAGGATTAATTTCTGTTTATTATTCCCGTAATTTTGAAAGAGTAGAGCATTACTTTAGCAAGCTAAAATTTAGTCCTTATAAAAAAGCTTTGTTTGGATCGTCGATTTTAGCTATTCTTATCTTTATTTTTCCAACTCTTTTTGGTGAAGGCTATGAAAGTATAAAAATATTATCTGATAGTGATCCTGGAAAAATATTAGAGAACACCTTGTTTAGTAGTTTTAGAGATAATAGTTGGGCACTTCTACTTTTTGTAGGATGCACAATGATGATTAAAGTTTTTGCAACTGGAATTACTTTAGGTAGCGGCGGAAATGGAGGTAATTTTGCCCCATCGCTTTTTTTAGGATCTTATGTCGGATTTTTCTTTGCTACTTTACTAAATTTAATAGGGCTTACTAAACTGCCTGTAAGCAACTTTTCACTTGTAGGAATGGCAGGAATTTTAAGTGGATTGTTTCATGCACCTTTGACCGCCATTTTCCTAATAGCCGAAATTACTGGAGGTTACAGCTTAATGATTCCGCTAATGATCGTTTCCTCTATTAGTTTTGCCATTTCTCGCCGCTTTGAAAAACATTCGATGGATGTTAAAAATTTAGTACAAAAAGGACATGCATTTACAAGCAATAAAGATACAAATGTTCTTTCCACTCTAGAAACAAATTCGATTATTCAAACTGATTTTTTAACAGTAACAGAAGATGAAAACTTAGAAAAATTAGTTGATCTAATTTCCCATTCCAATCAAGTTATTTTTGCGGTAGTTGATACTACTAATAATCTTTTAGGCATTGTTCATTTCAATACGATTAGGGAAATAATTTTTAATAACTATCGAGTGAAATATACAAAAATTCAGGATATAATGTTACCATTGAACGAAGTTGTGACGCCAACAGAAAGTATGGAATCTGTGATGAATAAATTTGAAAGTTCTAAGGTGGCTTTTTTACCAGTATTAAAAGACGGAAAGTATTACGGTTTTATATCTAAATCGAATGCATTAGAAGCTTATCGCGCGAAGTTAAAATCGATGATTATTGACTAAAAATCTTTGCTGAATTTTTATTTCGCTCCAATGAAGCTAATGGTTCAAAAGAGCTGACGAAAAGTAGAAGTAAAAAAAATACAGACCTATAAGCCGGATTCTGTTAACGCTGAAATAAATTCAGTGTCACCTTATCATTTATCTAGATCGCACATTACTGTGTGACTCAAGCTATCTACCCTTCAACAACGGACGAGAAGCCCTTAAATGCTGATATACTTGATATTTCACCGCATAGAGTTTACCTGGTTTCACTACAGCATTACCTGTACATACTTTCTGTTGCACTTGTCCTAATCCATTTTGAAAAAATTCAAAATAAACCGACGGGTGTTACCCGCTATGCTTCCCTATGGTGTCCGGACTTTCCTCTCTCGCCCAATGGGACAAGAACGATAAGGCGGTCTGCGGCGCGAAAATACAACTATTAACTGAAAAAAAAATGAGTTGAATGTTATAATTCGTAAATTACATGTTGTTAAGCGATTTAGCACTACTAAAAGTACTTTTAAAAAACGTAATTACTAAAAAAACATATTATGGAACGACACATGTACCACTACGCCACGGTTTGTAAAGCATTGCAAGAACTAACTGAAAAAGGATATACAGTAGATTACAATTTGCAAGAAGATAAAATCATCAACAGTTCACAGGATTTTACGATTGAAGAAATTTACCGTTATGAAGGCATAACCGATCCCGGAGATGAAGCGACAGTTTATGGAATTAAATCCTGTGAGGGAGAAAAAGGATCTTTTGTTACAGGTGCATCAGCTAATAATACAAAAAGCGCAACGATGGTTTTAAACGAATTATTCATTAAAGATCGACATGAATACAACGCAAATAAGAAATAATCGCTAATACGGACTCTTCAAAATAAGTAAGAAATAATTGGCGATGGTAAAACTATAAGCAACTCTATTGTTTTGGATTATATTGGTTTTAAAGTAAAATTTTCTATCATTAGTAATAAGAAATCTTATATTTTCCAAAATCACAATAAATAATCTTGCTAACGAAAACAAAATAAAAATATATTAGCAAATTGATGATCAATATCTAATCTAACAAAACGGTTTTTTTAACATTTTCGCCAGTAAGACGTATCATTTATTTTTCTTTATTTGTACAAAAAAATAATATGTCATTAAATATTAAAATGTATTTATCATTATGGAGTGTGTTGTGCTACAGCCTTATTTTTGCTCAAACTCCCAGCTATCACATTTCATTTCCAAATACGAAGCAATTCCATAATTTCATAAGTTATTCTAAGCAAAGCTATCCATTAGTCAGTGCGCATCGAGGTGGCCCAACAAAAGGATTTCCTGAAAACTGTACAGCCACTTTTACCAATACCATAAAATATATTCCTGCCATCATTGAGACTGATATTGCTTTAAGCAAAGACTCAGTTCTTGTAATGATGCACGACAATACTTTAAACAGAACCACTACCGGAACTGGAAAAATTGGAGATTACACTTATAAAGAATTGCAACAACTATTTTTGAAGGATACAGAGGGAAACGTAACTTCATTCAAAATTGAAACTTTAGATCAAGTTTTGCAGTGGGGAAAAAATAAAGTCATTTACACCTTAGACATAAAACGAGGCGTTCCTATGAAAATGATTGTAGATGCAGTAAGGAAAAATAAAGCAGAGCGAAATACTATAATCATTACTTACAATGCTAACCAAGCAGAAGAAGTTTCAAAACTGGCACCCGATTTATTAATTTCGGTTTCAGCCCGAGGAAAAGAAGATGTAGAACG
Organism: Flavobacterium micromati; assembly: GCF_900129585.1. GTDB lineage: Bacteria > Bacteroidota > Bacteroidia > Flavobacteriales > Flavobacteriaceae > Flavobacterium > Flavobacterium micromati. The sequence goes on along the minus strand of NZ_FQWF01000004.1, from coordinate 203,750 downwards.
TATGGAAGCACTTGGCGTGAAAGCCGAAAAAATGGTCGCATTCGTAGGAACATCTGAACCCAAAAAAGAAACTTACGGTTATTTAAGAAGTAGAAAAATACCTTCTATTTTAGGAACAATGGGGAATATTGACAAAAGTGCTATTGCAAAAGGAGACGATATCTATTACCAATTAATCGAAAATGGGGCGATCGTACTTTCGTCTGACCGACCTGTAGAAGCTGGAAAACAATTAGCAAAATATGTTTTAGACAAAAAGATAAAATCGAAATACATTAAATTATCGAAAAATTAAATTGTCATAAGTCACTGCTTTTGATTAGTTCAACAAGATTTTAATTGAAAAAATAAACGCTAGGTCATCTAAGGAATTTTACTTAGAGATTTTTTTCTACTAAAACAAAATGGATTGCAAAAATGAATAAAAACGTTGTTAGATTTTTCAGAAAATAGAAAAAATACCTAAGATTATAGATTGAAATTTTTCTCTAAAAAACTTACTTCCATCCCCAATTTATAACCTATATTTGCTTTTGAATAAAAATTCTATGGAACAATTTGTTGTATCGGCACGTAAATATCGTCCTCAAACGTTTAAAGATGTTGTGGGACAAAAAGCAATTACCAATACTTTACTGAATGCCATAGAAAGTAATCATCTTGCCTCTGCCTTATTATTTACTGGACCTCGTGGAGTTGGAAAAACAACTTGTGCCCGAATTTTAGCTCGTAAAATAAATCAGCCAGGTTATGACGATCCAACCGAAGATTTTGCTTTCAATGTTTTCGAACTGGATGCTGCTTCAAATAACTCTGTTGATGATATTAGAAGTTTAATTGACCAAGTTAGAATTCCGCCGCAAACTGGTCAATATAAAGTTTATATTATAGATGAGGTTCACATGTTGTCTTCGGCAGCTTTTAATGCGTTTTTAAAGACACTTGAGGAACCGCCAAAACACGCCATTTTTATTTTGGCAACGACCGAAAAACATAAAATCATTCCAACCATTTTATCGCGTTGTCAAATATTTGATTTTAAGCGAATCACTGTAAAAGATGCCAAAGAACATCTTGCTGAAGTTGCCACTAGTCAAGGAGTGAATTTTGAAGATGACGCTTTACACATTATTGCTCAAAAAGCAGATGGTGCAATGCGGGATGCTTTATCAATTTTTGACAGAGTTGTTTCGTTCTGCGGTAAAGATTTAACTCGCCAAGCCGTTACTGAAAACTTGAACGTGCTGGATTACGAAACTTACATCAATGTGACCGAATTAATTTTGGAAAATAAAATTCCAGAATTATTACTTGCCTTCAACGAGATTCTTGCCAAAGGATTTGATGCGCATCACTTTGTATCAGGCTTAGCTTCTCACTTTAGAGATTTATTAGTTTCTAAAACTCCAGCAACCCTGACGTTATTAGAAGTTGGAGAACAAGCTCAAAAAATGTATGGCGTACAAGCTCAAAAATGCAATGCCGATTTTTTACTCAAAGGAATCGAAATTGCCAACGATTGTGATTTGAAATATAAGTTAAGTCAAAATCAGCGACTTCTTGTTGAACTTTGTCTAATGCAATTAGCCTCTATCACATTTGATGGAGAAAAAAAAAAGTTGAGCAATTTATAATTCCGCCTACTTATTTTAGAAAAACTGATTACTCTATTGTTGATACTAACTCGGCCAAAAAAGCGGAAGAAGTAACTTCAAAAATAAGTAATGAAACTTCTATAATTAAGAAAGTCCAACAAATTGCGACTAAAGTTGACGAAAATCAATCTCCCATTCCTGTAACGAAAAACAAGGTTGTAGAATCAAATGAACCAAAAGTATCAGCATTTTCATTAACAAGTATTCGTGCTAAAAAAGCATTAGAAGAAAGCAACAAAGGAATTGTCAAGGAAGTTACTAAATTACCTACCGAGGCGTTTGGAGAAACTGAAATGTTATTGCAGTGGAATAAATACGCACAGCGTTTAGGCGATAAAGGCTTTAAAATTATGGAATCATTGTTGTTGATAAACGATCCAAAGTTAAACGGAACTGCTATCACTCTTGAATTACCAAATGAAGGTTCCAAACTTGATTTTGAAAAAGAATTGAATGGACTTTTAGGACACTTGAAAGGACATTTGCATAATCACGATATTACGATCGAAATTATTGTCAACGAAAGTATCGAAAATAAAAGAAGCTTCAATGATCAAGATCGATACAACAGACTTCATGAGATAAATCCAAATATTGAACTTTTACGATCAACATTTGGTTTGGATTTAGATGCTTAAATATCGATGGAAACTAATTTACATTATAGTAGTTAATTTAACAATTTTCTAATTTTAAAATGAAATTAGTTATATTGAAATTGTAATATTTATTGTTCTCTATCAATTTAGTAATGACTAGTTTGCTAATTACAAGCATTTCAAAAACTAATTAATTTTACTTGTTCTACAAAAGATAAATAAAAGCGTTTATTATGGATGTCAATAAAACCATCAACAAAGATTTAATATTACGAGAGAAGTTAGCTCTTCAGCGCACAACTTTAGCCAATCAATCTACTTTTCTTTCGTTTTTGAGAACATCGATGTATTTTCTCGTTGCAGGTTTGAGTGTTAGAAATTTACTTCAGGTAGAGAATAGTTTAATTCTAGAAATTGCCTTTTTTATAATTTCATTCTTAATATTTGTATTCGGAATTTATAATTTTATTAAACATAAAAAATCAATCGTCGATAATGCAAAACATATTGGTGCCTATCAAATGGAGTATTACCAGTAAATGATATTTTTATTTTGAAATAAAAGCTATTTCCTTTTCAAAAAAACATATTAATTTCCTCCATATACGATTTCTTAAAAAAAATGACAAAAGCTAAAACCTCTAAGAAAAATATAGTTCAAAATATCGCGTTTATTGTATTTATTGCACTTTTACTATTTAGTCCTTTGGGCACTTTTATAAAAGTACAACTAAACCGTCTTATCGTTTTTTCACCAAAAACAATTCAATTACAAGATCAAAAACTGCTATCTTCCTATAAATGGCTGATTTTAGATGTTAAAGGAAATGAAGTTTCATTACAAGACTTTAAAGGGAAAATTATTTTTGTCAATTTCTGGACAACTTGGTGTCCGCCGTGTATAGCGGAAATGCCGAGTCTTCAAAAATTGTATAATGATTATCAAGATAAAGTGGTGTTTTTATTTGTCACCACCGATTCATTCAATACCGCGGATACTTTTTTAAAGAAAGAAGAACTAAACTTACCAGTATATCAGTCCATCACAAACCCGCCATTAGAAATGGTATCTGCAACTATTCCGGCAACTTATGTTATTGACAAACAGGGAAACATAATTGTCGCTAAAATTGGTACTGCTAACTGGAATAGCGATTCATTTAGAGAAAAATTGGATAATTATCTTCGAAAATAAATATCATAATTCATCAATTTAAATTATAGAAACTCATGACTAGGTATCTTAACAGCAAAAATAAAATGATTCCAACCAATGCAAAAGTAATAAAACAGCTAATTAAATTGATCACAACATTTGGAATAAACCGCAAATGACGGTGCGTGAGCACTGGTTCCCGTTCCAGTCTCCTATTGAGATTTTCTTTTATTATTTTAATTTGCTTTTTGATACGCTTTAAGTTTTAAAATAGTTTCAATACTACCACTTCTCTACTAAAGGATTAAATTTTTCAATACTCTAAAGTACACAATTTTTTAAAGCAAAGAATTGTTACTTTGTTAAAAATCAGTTACAAAAAAAGCCGACTCAAAAAATTGTGAGTCGGCTTTTTATTTAAAAAAATGAAATTATAAAATATAATCCGTGTTGATGAAATTTGATTCTTTACTATCTAGTAGTGCTTGTAAAATTTCATTGTTGTATTCGTTATCTTTTGAAGCTACAAAAGTCCTAATGGAGAATGATCGCAGCGCATCGTGAATACTTAATGTGCCCACAGCCGAATCTTTTCTTCCAGTAAATGGAAGTACATCTGGACCCCTTTGACAAGAACTATTTAAGTTTACCCTACATACTAAATTTACTAATGTATCAATAAGCGGTGCAATCGTTTTGATACTATTACCAAATAAACTCACTTGTTGACCATAATTTGATTCAGCCATATCATCAAGTGGTTCTTGAATATCTTTAAATGAAATAATTGGCACAACTGGTCCAAATTGTTCTTCGTGATACACACGCATTTCTTTATTTACAGGATACAAAACAGCAGGAAATATAAAATTATCTGTTTGTATTCCTCCCTTTTCATTAATAATTGATGCTCCTTTGCTTGTAGCATCATCTATTAATTCTTGAATATAGGCTGGTTTTTCTTTTTCAGGCAATGGAGTCAGCATAACCGATTTGTCCCAAGGATTTCCAAAGACTAGCGAATCAACTTTTGCAGCGAAACGTTTATTAAATTCATCTACTATTGCTTCATGAACGTATAAAATTTTAAGTGCTGTACAACGCTGTCCATTAAAAGATAAACTACCTGAAATACATTCTTGAATAGCCAAATCTAAATCGGCATCTGGCAAAATGATTGCCGGATTTTTAGCTTCTAATCCTAAAATTAAACGCAATCTATTTTTGTTAGGATGTTGATCCTGCAAAGCAATTGCAGAAATGCTGTTACCAATTAAAGCCAAAATGTCAACTTTTCCAGATTTCATGATTGGACTAGCCACATCACGTCCGCGTCCATATACAATATTGATGACTCCTTTCGGAAAGCTATTTCTAAACGCTTCTAAAAGTGGGGAAATTACTAAAACACCATGTTTCGCAGGTTTAAAAATAACTGGATTCCCCATAATAAGGGCTGGAATTAGCAACGAAAAAGTTTCATTTAACGGATAATTGTATGGACCAAGACATAAAACAATGCCGAGAGGTCCGCGACGAACCATTGCGTTTATACCTTGAGTTTTGGAGAAATGACCATTTCGACTATTTAATTCTTTAAGACTATCAATCGTGTCATAAATATATTCTACAGTTCGATCAAATTCTTTTTCAGAATCTGATAACGATTTTCCTATTTCCCACATCAAATATTTCACAACTTCGCTTCGAGTTGTTTTCATTTGTGTAGCAAAATTTATCATGCATTTGATCCTGTCTGCAACTTTCATTGTAGGCCATTGTCCTTGTCCTTTATTGAATGCCGCACTAGCAGAATTTACCGCTTCGAGTGCCTCGGTTTCTCCCATTAAAGGTATTGAACCAAGAATTGTAGTAGCATATTTTTCAGTAGAGGAAATAGTAGAAAAAACAGCGGTGGTCTGACCCTCCCATTTTTTTAACTCACCGTCCACGAGATAAGTATCCTGATTTAATAATTTTGTAATTTGATATTCTTCTGGTATTGAATTCATATGGTTTATTATAATTAGTTTTTATATAGTTCGATTAATTTCGCGTTTTTAGCTTAGGGTGCAACAACTTCGCCTTCCCACTCCATTATTCCTCCCGTGAGGTTATAGGCATTTTCAAATCCAAGTTGGTTCATGATTTCGCAGGCTTTAGCACTTCGCATGCCAGAGCGACAATATATAAAATAGTTTTTCTCTTTATCTAAGGCTTCTATAGCATTGACAAATTGCTGACCGCTATTAATATCAATATTTATCGCATTAGCAATAATTCCTTCGCTGAATTCATTTTCAGTTCGCACATCCAATATAACGGCATTGGGATCAGTGTTTAATTGTGAAACCCAATCTTCTTGTGTTAAATTCATAATTATCATTTTTTGTAAAAATACAATGTTTTTAACAAACAATTTATGTAACAATTGTTAATTGCTACGTTTATTCAAGAAATCGTTTTCTAAAAACATTCATTATCAAAGGAGTAGCAATTATGCTTTGAGTTTTTAAAAAATATTACCCTATTTATCCGATAGACAATTTGAACATAAACAAATAGCAGTCAATTACTTATCCGATAATATTAGACCAAAATCATCTTGCTTTTACAGGATAATAACAGTACATTTGCTAAAAACACTACAGTTAAAATCTAAAATGATAGATCTAATAAAACATATATTTCCTTCATTTTCTAAAGAATTATTACAGGAAATCGATTTGAATGCCACCATCAATTCCTTTGATGCGGACACGGTTATTATTAGAACCGGACAATATATTAAAAATACTGTTTTAGTAATAAGTGGTAAAATTAAAATATATCGACAAGACGAAAATGGCGGAGAATTTTTCATGTATTACTTGCAACCCGGCCAAGCTTGTGCCATTTCTATGATTTGTGCAACAAAGAATGAAAAAAGCCAAATAATGGCTAAAGTTGTTGAAAATGTAGAACTCGTTATGGTTCCTTTGCCACTGATGGACAAATGGATGATGCAACATCGCAGTTGGTACGAATTTGTAATTGATACTTATCGCAGCCGTTTTGAAGAAGTGCTAGAAGTTATTGATAGCATTGCTTTTAGAGCAATGGACGAACGATTAGAGTTTTATTTAAAACGTCATGCTGATGCTTGTGGCTGTAATGAACTAAAATTATCACATCAAGAAATAGCATCAGAATTAAATACTTCAAGAGAAGTAATTTCCCGTTTACTAAAGAAAATGGAACAACGTGGTTTAGTCAATTTGCATCGAAACAACATTGAACTTTTAAAAAAATTATAGTTTAATAAAACTGTTTGTTATAAACGTAAACAGGTTGTTTCAAAAAATTAAAAAATGGAATATTTAGGTTATTTTCTTTCAATTATTATCGGACTTTCATTGGGATTAATCGGTGGCGGTGGATCGATTCTTGCTGTTCCTATTTTGGTTTATCTTTTTAAAATCCATCCAGAACAAGCAACAAGCTATTCTTTATTTATTGTTGGTATAACCGCAATGTTTGGGAGTTACAGTCATTATAAATTGGGCAATTTAAAAATAAAAGCGGCACTCATTTTTGCATTACCATCTGTAGTTTCACTACTTTTTGTCAGAGATTTTATTTTGCCAAAAATCCCCTCAATCGTTTTTACCTTAAACGATTTTTCAGTTACTAAAAATTTGATGATCATGGTGGTTTTTGCTTTTTTAATGATAGCAGCATCACTTTCTATGATAAGGGAATCAATTCCAAAAGAAAGAGTAAAACGTGACGATTCTTTGAGAATAGCCATTATCGGACTTTTAGTTGGTTTTATAACTGGATTCCTTGGAGCAGGTGGCGGTTTTTTAATTATCCCAGCGTTACTGTTTTTTGGCAATTTGCCAATGAAACAAGCCATCGGTACATCATTATTGATTATCTTTATTAATTCGTTAATTGGTTTTGGCGGAGATGTGCTTAACGGTTCTGAGATCAATTATAATCTACTTTTCACTATATCATCAATTGCGCTGCTGGGAATGTTCATTGGAACTTATCTATCTAAAAAAATTGATGGAGAAAAATTAAAACCTGCTTTTGGATGGTTTGTATTAGTGATGGGAATTTATGTTATTATCAAAGAGTTTTTCATTAAATAAAGGTTTTATCTCAAATTTTTTGGATTCTTATATTATTTGAAGCGAGGTCATAGAAGCGCAAATTTAAAGTATAATGCAGCGGTTTTATCGCCGACTATTTAGAATTCAAGGATTGCAAACAAAATAAACTAGTTTAAAAAGAATCTTAGCCCGACTAACGCTCAGAGAGTGTGTGAAATGCTAATTAAAATAAGAATGTAACATTTATCACTGTGAGTCTTAAAAAACAGCGGTAAATTTGTAAAAGAAAATTAAAAATTACAATCATGCAAATAGAGCAAATATATACAGGATGTTTAGCGCAAGGAGCTTATTATATTACATCTAATGGCGAAGCAGCTATTATTGATCCGCTTCGTGAAACGCAACCTTATTTAGATAGACTAGAACGTGACAATGTACAGTTGAAATACATTTTTGAAACACATTTCCATGCCGACTTTGTTTCTGGACACGTTGATTTGAGTAAAGAAACAGCTGCTCCTATTGTTTATGGACCAAATGCGATTTGCGAATTTGATTGTATTTCTGCAAAAGATGGTCAGGTTTTCAATCTTGGTAATATAAAAATAAAAGTTTTACACACTCCCGGTCATACAATGGAAAGTGCAACCTATTTACTTATCGATGAAAACGGAAAAGAGCATGCTATTTTCTCAGGAGACACCTTGTTTATAGGTGATGTAGGAAGACCTGATTTAGCGCAAAAAGCTGCATCAATGACTCAAGAAGAACTGGCAGCTATTTTATTTAACTCACTAAGAGATAAAATTATGACGTTGCCTGATGACGTTATTGTATATCCAGCTCACGGCGCAGGAAGTGCTTGTGGAAAAAACATGAGTAAAGAAACAGTTTCGACTTTAGGTGAACAAAAAGCTACAAATTATGCCTTACGATCTGATATGACCGAAGCCGAATTTGTGAAAGAGGTGACGGATGGTTTATTACCACCACCAGCTTATTTTGGGATGAATGTCGCTATGAATAAAAAAGGATATAATAGTTTTGAAAACGTTTTAAATTTAGGAATGCGGGCTTTAGCGCCCAATGCATTTGAAGCCGCAGCAGAAGAGACCACAGCATTATTGCTTGATACTCGTAAAAATGGTGAATTTGCGAAGGGATTTATACCGCAATCGATAAATATAGGAATTGATGGAGATTTTGCCCCATGGGTGGGCGCTTTAGTTGCCGATGTGAAGCAACCTATATTAATTATTTGCGAAATAGGTCAAGAAGAAGAAACTGTAACTCGATTGAGCCGAGTTGGTTTTGACAACTTAATTGGCCATCTCGAAGGTGGATTTGAAGCTTGGGCAAAATCAGGAAAAGAAGTAGATACGGTTAATAGAATCACCGCGGAGGAGTTTGCAACGCAAGTTAAAATTGGCGAAAGCAAAGTCATTGATGTCCGTAAAGAAAGTGAGTACAGCGCAGAACATGTGGAGGAATCATACAGCAAACCTTTAGCCAACATCAATCAGTGGATTAAAGATATTGATCCAAAAGAGCATTTTTTCTTGCACTGCGCTGGTGGATATCGCAGTATGATTGCAGCTTCAATATTAGAAGCACGAGGTTTTCGAAATTTTACCGAAATTGAAGGCGGATTTAACGCTATTGCAAAAACATCTTTACCAAAGACAGATTTCGTTTGTCAAAGTAAAGTTTTAAAATAATTGTTCCAGTAAAATAAATATTTCAATGAGGAAAAACATGGGTTCGACAGACAAGATTTTATACGTTTCAGGTGCAACACTTATTGCTGTTTTGTATTTTTCGAACTTCATTGACGGCACTGCTGAGATTTTCTTAGAAATGATGGCACTCATATACATATCGAGCAGCTTCATTAGTTTTTATCCACTGTATTTTTCAATAGGAATTTCTGCAAGAAATAAAGTATAAATGGAAGCTCTAAAATTCAATAGTAATTCTAAATTAAAAGTTTTGGACGTAATGTATTGGGAAACTCAATATCAAAATAATAATATTGGTTGGGATTTGGGCACCATTTCCCCTGCTATTAAAATGTACATCGATAATTTAATAGATAAAAAAATAGCTGTTTTAATTCCGGGTTGCGGTAATACTTATGAAGCAGAATATCTACTCGAACAAGGGTTTACAAATATTACCGTTATTGATATTGCCCCAACTCTAGTTTCGACTTTACGAGAAAAATTTAGAAGCAACTCAAACATTACTATACTTTTGGGCGATTTCTTTGAACATAAAGGACAATATAATATTATAATTGAACAAACTTTTTTCTGTGCACTTGAGCCGGCTTTGCGCCAAAAATATGCTCAGAAGATGAATGAACTTTTGGCCGCAGATGGAATTTTATTCGGACTTTTGTTCAATAGACAATTTGATGTCGGACCCCCTTTTGGCGGAAGCCAAGAAGAATATCTATCAGTTTTTCAAAAAGAATTCGATATTTTACAGATGAAATTATGTTTAAATTCTGTCGCTCCAAGAGCCAATACCGAGTTATTCATAGAATTAAAGAAAGTCAATTCATAAAAGAATAAACTTTCGAAATAGACAAATACTTTATAAATTTTTAGATTTAATCAGATGAAAAATATATTATTTACAAACTGGAATGCAATGCGATTTATTCGACTGGCAATAGCCCTATTTTTATTTAGCCAAGCTTACATTACAAAAAATTGGATATTTGTTGGTATTGGATTTTTTTTCTTAGTTCAAGTAATTTTTAATTTTGGCTGTGGCCCAAATGGTTGTGCTGTACCTAACAATAAATACTCAAAAAGATGAGCAACTTTGACACAATAATCAATTCAGAAAAACCTGTTTTAATTGACTTTTTTGCAACGTGGTGTGGGCCTTGTAGAACGCTTGCACCCATTTTGAAACAAGTCAAAGACAGTATGGGCGAACGCATTTCAATCATTAAAATTGACGTGGACAAAAACCAGCAAATAGCTTCAAAATACCAAGTCCGAGGAGTACCAACAATGATTTTATTTCAAAACGGTAAACAACTATGGAGACAATCCGGCGTGTTGAGTAAAGAAGACGTTATTAAAGTAATAACGGAAAAAAGTAATAAATGAGTTTATTTATTACTTTTTTCCGTTCTAGGTTTTTGATTTCGATAATTATTTAAACGAGTTGCGTAAATTATAAAAATAATAAAACTGTTTAAAGGCTTTCTAAAATTTCCTTACGCTTAACTTTACCATTTTCTGTTTCTGCGAATTTCTTTACGTAAAAAATTTCTTTAGGTCGCTCATACTTATCTAACTTTTTAAAAATAGTATCCTCTAGCTCTTGCTCGTCTCCTTCGATGATCAAAACTAATTTTTCACCTAAATCTTCGTCCTTCATTCCAGCCACAAAAAATCTTGAATGTATTTTTTGTGATAGTTTATCTTCAATTTTTTCTGGAACTAACTTTATTCCACCGCTGTTGATTAAGTTATCAATTCGACCAATAAAAACAAAGTGATCTTCATCGATTAATGATACTAAATCATTAGTAACAATTAATTCATTTGAAATATTTGGAGCGTCAATTACAAGGCAATTTCTATCGTCTATACCTATTTTTACATTTGGCAAAAGTGAGAAAGCTTCTTCACCTACTCGTTTTGCGGCAATATGCGTAATAGTTTCGGTCATCCCGTAAGTTTCATAAACTTCTGTTTTCAAATTAGCCAATTGCGATTCTAATTCATGATTCATTTTGGCACCACCAACAATCATTTTTTTAACTTTAAATAATTCTGCTATAGAGTTTTGGACTTGCAAAGGCACCATCGCAGCAAAATCATAACTACGATCTTTATTAAGCAACGGTCGCGAGCTAGGAGACACAAAATCGATATCAAGTCCAAGAATGAAGGCTCTCACTAACATCATTTTACCAGCAATAAAATTAGTAGGAAGGCAGTGTAACGCTGTATTTCCCGGTTTTAAATCAAAAAAATCTCCAGATGCCAGCGCCGAATTTATCATAGCCTGTTTTTCAATTTTAATTGTTTTAGGAGTTCCAGTCGTTCCTGATGTGTTTAGTTCAAGATATGATTTTGCATCAAACCAATCTAGTAAAAAATCACCCATCGCTTTTTCGAAAGGCTCACCTTCTTTTATTAAGATATAAGCAAGACTGCATAAATCATTTCGTTTAAAATGAAAACCATTTATTTTGAACAAGTTATGAACGTTATTGTAATTGATAGTATTTGTCATGATTGCTGTTTTAAATTAGAATTTTAGAATTTTACCAGTTAGTTTCTCTTTCCAATTTGTCCACTGATATTTTTGACTAAAGATCAGTAAAAGTATTGGATAAATAATCAGTACCGGAACAATAATATCCACACCAGCAGATGGTTCAGAAATATCTTTTAATATGGAATGTGTTTGAAAAGCGGACCAATCTGAAGTGATCAACAAAGCTCCTATCAAATTATTAGCTGCGTGAAAACCTAAAGCAAGTTCCAATCCCTCATCCATTAATGTAATGATTCCAAGAAACAGTCCAGTCCCAATATAATAGATCATTATAATGGGTCCCATTTTTACTACTTCAGGATTAAAAAAGTGCATTCCGCCAAAAATAAGAGAAGTCATTAACAAAGGAAACCATTTGTTTTTAATCAAGTTTGCAAATCCTTGCATTAAATATCCTCTAAAAACATATTCTTCCGCGCTGGTTTGTATTGGAATAAGAATGACACCAATTACGACTAGAATTGCGAAGGGAATCGGTTTGAAATTAAAGACAAAATTCGCTGGATTATCGTAATATGAGATTAATGTCGTCCCCACTGTTAACGCACTCCATACTGCGAACGAAAAAAGTATGCGTCCCCAGTCTACCTTATCTCGCGAAGTTGTTATAGAATGCATCGATTGATTGTGAAGATAGCGCATTACAAATATTAAACTAATTATTACAAAGACGAAAGAGATTAGTATTAAAAATAAAGTAATATTTGAATCAAAGTAACGCATTATACTGGCTTCATCATTTGGATAAGCTGTGCCATTTTTAGCGACGTCAAATTTTAAAGCTACAATAAATGGTATTTGACCTAAGAATGATGCAAAAATTATTAAAACAGAACCCCAAATATACATCGCAAACTTATTCCCTAATTTCACACCTTGTTCAATAAACATACATTTTTATTTAATATTATAAGTAATTCGATAAGCAAATATTACTTTTGCGCCTAAGATAAAGGATCGTTAAAAAATCCTATTAAATAGGAATAATAATGATACAAATATACCATAATTCGCGATGCGGCAAATCTAGAAATTGCGTATTATTGATTGAAAATTCAAAACAAGCGTTTGAAGTAATTCACTACTTAAAAACTCCACCATCATTCGAAGAGTTGTCCAATTTAATTCAAATGCTAAATATTGAACCTATCAATTTAGTTCGGCAAAAGGAAAAAATTTGGATTGAAAATTTTAAAAATATTGAAATGAATGATCAAGAAATAATACGAACGCTAATTGCCAATCCCATCTTAATTGAAAGACCAATTTTAGTCAAAAATGAACGAGCCATCATTGGAAGAGATTTGGAAAAAATCACATATTTCATTTCGTAACTAATATCAAATTTTTAAAATTAACAATTCTTTGTGATACGTCATATTAAACATTATCCAACTTTTGACGTCTAACCTTTTTTTAACCAATGTTTCTAGAAATGAAAAAAATAAATTCTGTTTTAATTTTAGTTCTCTTTTTTAATACGCTCTTCAGTTACGCACAAACGAGTCCGCCCTCGAAAATCAAAATCACAGGTAAAGTTGTCGAAAAAATTACTAAACAGCCGCTTGAATATGCAACAGTGATATTCTTAACGGCTGATAACCCAAAACCAGTAGCGGGCGGAATAACAAATGCTAAAGGAGAATTTGATATCGAAATACAAACAGGAATTTATGATATTAAAGTGGAGTTTATCTCCTTTAAGGTAAATGAAATTAAACAGAAAAATTTTAAATCAAACACTAATTTAGGAACAATTAGTTTGGAAGAAGATGCAAATCAATTGAACGAGGTAATTATTCGCACCGAAAGAACTACTGTCGAAATTAAATTAGACAAAAAAGTTTACAACGTAGGAAGTGACCTGCTGGTAAAAGGTGGAACGGTAAGTGATGTTTTAGATAATATACCTTCAGTTTCTGTAGATATTGAAGGAAATGTGAGTCTTCGTGGAAATGATAACGTGAGAGTTCTTATCGACGGCCGACCTAGTAATGCAATTAATATTGCTGAAGCATTGCGATTAATCCCAGCTGATGCCATTGAAAAAGTGGAAGTTATCACCAATCCATCTGCGCGTTATGATGCAGAAGGTGGAGGTGGATTACTTAATATTATTTTGAAAAAGGGGAAAAATCAAGGTTTGAACGGAACATTTATTGCATCAGCTGGTTATCCTGAAAATTATGGTTTAAGCGGAACTTTAAATTACAAGTCAAAAAACTTTAATTTGTTTACCACTCAAGGGTATAATGACCGCAATAATCCCGGAAATGCAATTACTAATACTGACTTTTTAAACTCTAATAATGAAATCATTAATTCAGTAAATGAATCAAGAACTAACGAAAGATTTAGCAAGGGATATAATGGAAACTTCGGGATTGAATGGAATTTAAACGAGACTACTTCATGGACAAATCAAGTTAATTATAGAATAAGCAATGGCGACAATATTGATAATGTTTTTCAAGATTTTATCAACAGTGACAACACGTTTAATTATCGTCGGAATCGAATAAACGACGAAATCAGTGATAATGAAAGTTTTGAATTTGCCAGCAATTTTGTAAAAAAATTCAAAAAAGAGGGTCATAAATTAACGATTGACGGCTCATTCTCTAAAAGCGATGAATTGAATAGCGCAATTATTACAGATCGAGCAACCAATACCAGCACTGTAAAATTCGATAACACGATAAATGATCAATCGCAGAATAGAAATTTGTTCCAAGTGGACTACGTTTTACCTTTAAAAAAAGGAAGTCAGTTTGAAGCTGGATATCGCGGTGACTTTATTGATTTATTGACGGATTATAGTGTGATAAATGATGGCGTACCTAATAATAATTTTACAAATTCATTAGAATACAAAGAAAAAGTTAATGCTCTGTATTCACAATATGGACTAAAAATCAAAAAGTTTTCATTTCTCTTTGGTTTGCGTTTTGAAGATTCAAATATTCAGATAAATCAATTGGCAACAAATGATTTCAACACAAAAAAATATAATAATTTTTTCCCAAGTGCCTTTTTCACTTATGAAATATCAGATAAAAGCAGTGCTTCGGTAAGTTACAGTAGAAGAGTCCAAAGACCTAGAGGAAGACTCTTAAATCCGTTCAACAACTTATCTAGTAATATTAATATTTTTGTTGGAAATCCCGATTTAGATCCGTCTTTCACTGATGCGATAGACTTTGGATACATAAAAAGATGGGAAAAACTTACCTTTAACACTTCACTTTATGTCAACAAAACAACAGATGCATTTCAATTTGCAAGAAGAGAATCTGGCGATTTTGTTAATGGAATTCCCATTACACTCAGCTCTCCTATCAACTTAGCTACTGAATATAGAACAGGATTTGAATTTACGTTAAATTATTCTCCTTACAAATGGTGGAAACTAAACGGGAATTTTAATTTCTTTAGAAATGAAACACAAGGAAATTTTATTTACACGGATTTTAGCAACAGAGTAATTACTCAAAATTTTGATAACGTTGCAACATCTTGGTTCACCAGAATAACTTCAAAAGTCACCTTGCCATACAAAATTGATTGGCAAACAAACGCTACTTACAATGGGCCGCAGGACAATGCACAAGGTAGAAGTCTAGGTATAATTGCAGCTAACTTAGCCTTTAGTAAGGATGTATTGAAGGACAAAGGAACAGTAACATTTAATATAAGTGATGTTTTCAATTCTAGAAAAAGAATTATGGAAACATTTCTTCCGCAGTTTTCAAGTTCCTACAGTGAAATGCAATGGAGAGTCAGACAATTTACCGTTGCCTTTACATATCGTTTCAACAAACCGAAAAACGAGAGAGAAAAGCAACCTCGAAAAATGCAAAATGATGGAGATGGCGGCGATTATCAAGGATAAAAAAATGAGGACTCTTTTTCAGAGTCCTCATTTTTTTCAAATAAAGTAAAGATTATATTTTCATAAAAAAAGGACTCACAAAATGAGTCCTTTTTTATTTAACAAAATAGCTTACACTGATTGTTGCTCTTGCTTCTTTTTATCTCTTTTCTCTTTGTATGCTTCCCATGTTGCTCCACCTACCCAATAAGATACGAAACCAACTAGAAAAAACATTAACCAAAAACCTATTGTAAGAATGGTTAAGAAAAGTAAAAAGCCTAAATACTGTGAAAATTCAAACATGTTTTCCGGAATTTTGAATGTAAGTACAAATGTATGTTTATTTCCTTTTCTTACCTATAAAAAATGATAAAAACTGAATATGAATTTTTATGAAAAAGGAATTATCCGTATTTTTGAGCTCAGAATTTGGAGTTAATCCCGCTGTACACTCCAATCTTTTCTTTTTTAAAGAAAAAAAGAAAAGGATTTCCACCCGAAGCTTCGGGACAATCGCGGCTAAAAACCAAATAATCGACACATTTATAAATAACAATAAGATGAATTTTAGAATAGAAAAAGACACCATGGGTGAAGTGCAGGTTCCAGCTGATAAGTATTGGGGCGCACAAACAGAACGTTCACGTAATAATTTCAAAATAGGCGCATCGGCTTCGATGCCTAAAGAAATCATTGAAGGTTTTGCTTTCCTCAAGAAAGCAGCTGCTTATGCCAATTGTGATTTAGGTGTTTTACCAATTGAAAAAAGAGATGCTATTGCGACCGTTTGTGATGAAATCCTTGCGGGGAAATTAGAAAATGAATTTCCGCTGGTGATTTGGCAAACTGGTTCTGGCACTCAAAGCAACATGAATGTCAATGAGGTGGTTGCTAACCGTGCTCAAGTATTAAAAGGATTAAACATTGGCGAAGGCGAGCAATTTATAAACGCTAACGATGATGTGAACAAATCTCAATCAAGTAATGATACTTTCCCAACTGGAATGCACATTGCTGCTTACAAAGTAGTTGTTGAATCAACGATTCCTGCTGTTGAAAAACTAAGAGACACCCTGAATGCTAAGGCAATAGAATTCAAAACAGTTGTGAAAATTGGACGGACGCATTTAATGGACGCTACTCCACTTACATTGGGGCAAGAAATTTCGGGATATGTAGCACAATTGAACTACGGATTGAAAGCTGTTAAAAATACATTAGCTCACTTATCAGAAGTAGCTTTAGGAGGAACAGCGGTAGGAACTGGATTGAATACTCCAGAAGGATATGACGTAAAAGTAGCTGAATATATAGCTGAATTTACTGGACATCCGTTTGTAACGGCTGAAAATAAATTTGAAGCGCTAGCTGCTCATGACGCTATTGTTGAAACGCATGGTGCTTTGAAACAATTGGCAGTATCATTGAATAAAATTGCCAATGATGTTCGAATGTTAGCTTCAGGTCCACGCTCAGGTATTGGAGAAATCCTTATTCCAGAGAACGAGCCAGGATCTTCTATTATGCCTGGAAAAGTGAATCCAACACAATGCGAAGCACTAACTATGGTTTGTGCACAAGTTATGGGGAATGATGTTGCCATCTCTGTTGGTGGAATGCAAGGTCATTATGAACTGAATGTTTTTAAACCATTAATGGCAGCAAACTTTTTACAATCAGCTCGTTTATTAGGTGATGCTTGTCTTTCGTTTGACGAACATTGTGCTCAAGGTATTGAACCAAACTACAAACGTATCAAAGAATTAGTTGACAACTCACTGATGTTAGTTACCGCTTTAAACACAAAAATTGGATATTACAAATCGGCTGAAATTGCTCAAACTGCACATAAAAACGGAACAACATTAAAAGAAGAGGCAGTGCGTTTAGGATACGTAACGCCAGAGGATTTTGATGCTTGGGTTAAACCCGAAGATATGGTGGGAAGTTTAAAATAAAACCTTTTAAATCCCAAAATAAAAAAATCCCAAATTCCAGCTAATACATTGTGGAATTTGGGATTTATAATTTTTGGAATTTCGTATTTAAAATATTGGAATTTTAATTACACGTGTTATATTTCGACCGTACTTAAATATTTATAATTTTATTAAAAAGTATATCTTTGACTACATAATATAATATTCCGAAATATGCCATTAATAGATAAAACTTTAGAGATAATCGAGCATTGTTTAAAAAACAATTCTTACAAAGAAGTTGAAACAGAAAGAATAGAATTAAAGGACTTATCAAACAACGGTAAATGGACAGAACTTTATTCAACTGTGTGCGCTTTTCTTAACACAAATGGTGGAAATATAATCATTGGAATTAATGAAAATGTTAGAGATAAGAAATATAAATTTACTGGTTTTAATTATCACGATGAAAATAAATTAAAAGAATTAAGCGAAAAATTTACTGATAAACTTGGAAATTCAAAGCATCTATTAAATTATTTTCCAAATTATGAAATTAGAGATTTTTTAGATGGAAAAGTAGCCATAATATATGTTGAAAAGTTACCAGAAGACGAGAAATTTGTTTATCATAATAAAATTGCTTACAAAAGAAAATTTACTGGAGATCATAAATTAACTGAGAAAGAAATTAAAGCACAAGAGGAGCTAAAAATAGAATTAATAAATGCCCAAGAATTATCTATTGTACCAAATACCTCTATTGAATTAATAAATATTGAAAAACTAAATGAGTATATAGTACAGTTAAATATTGGTAAAAAAGTTGAGACTTTAAAAGCTGATTTAACTACTGCTATTCCTTTTTTAAATAGAAAAGGCTTTGTTCGAGAAGGTAGTCCAACCTTGTTAGGAATGCTTGTTTGCGGAGATTATGTTGAAGATTATATTCAAGGAAAATGCGAAGTAGATTGTTACGTTGAAGTTAAAAACAAAATAGCTGAAGATAAGCAAATATACAGGGAAAATATTATTGATTTAATCCAAAAAAGTGTAAATTTTGTTTTTAGAAACACTAAAGTTGGCATAACATCTGAAAAAGGAGGAACGGCGCAACCTGAATATCCAGAAGATTTAGTTCGAGAAATTGTTAATAACGCCTTAGCTCATCGAGATTATAAAAGTAATAGATTTATAATTATTGAGATCAGACCTAATAAGAATTTGATGATTCAAAATCCAGGTTCTTTTCAAGAAAAGCAAAGATTACATGTAGATACAAATCAAGGAAAAATCAGAAGAATTATTCCAATACAATATGCCAGAAACCCTAAACTTACTGACTTGTTAAAAAGTTTCAATAGATGGGAAGGAAAAGGAAAAGGTTTAGCTTCTTTAACAGATGCGTGTCTAGAAAATTTGATTGATATGCCTTATTATATTTTATCGGAAGATGAAATTAAACTTTTTGTTCCTAAAGGAAAAGTTTATGACGATAAAATGGAAATTTGGTTAAAATGTTATGCTGGATATTTATCTGAAAAATATGGAAAAGAATTAAGTGAAGAGGAAAACGTAATACTGAGTTATTTTTATAAATCTGAAACTTTAAATCGCTTAGATCGCTATACAATACTTTTAACTTCCGATAATAATCACAAAAACATAATTTCAAATCTGGAAGAAAAAGGTTTATTAATTAAAAATAATAATAGCACGGAAATTTATCCAGTTTATATTGTTGATAGAGTTTTAACGGAAACTGATTATTCAGCTAAACTTAACACTATTTTTAAATCTGATTTTGAACTACTCCCAGATAAATATAAAAATGTTTTAAATGCTATTTATCAACATTCTACATTTGGGAATCAAAATGAGATATTAGGCGCTAATAGTATCGGAAACTTTATTTATTTCTCCGAAAACAAATCAATCGAAGATTCAAAAAAGTTTGAAAATTTTAAAAGAACTATTAGAACTATTTTTAATAAATTAGAAGAAAAAAAGTTTATTGTTCGTAAAAACAATAAAAAATCAGATTTTAAAATTAACAGATCCTATCAACACTTAAGTGATTTATTTGAAAATAAAACTTAGTCAATCCCAAAATAAAAAAATCCCAAATTCCAACTTTTAATTGTGGAATTTGGGATTTATAATTTTTGGAATTTAGTATTTAAAATATTGGAATTTTAATTACACGTGCAATGCTCTATTATCTGTAGCGGCAAGTGCAGCTTCTTTAATCGCTTCCGCAAAAGTAGGGTGCGCATGAGAGATTCTAGAAATATCTTCGGCGGATGCTTTAAATTCCATTGCAGTTACTGCTTCGGCAATTAAATCAGCACAACGCGCTCCAATCATGTGAACACCTAAAACTTCATCCGTTTTTGCATCAGCAAGAATTTTTACAAATCCGTCTAAATCTCCTCCTGCTCTCGCACGACCTAATGCTTTAAATGGAAAACTTCCTGCTTTGTATTCAATTCCAGACGCTTTTAATTGCTCTTCTGTTTGTCCTACAGCAGCTACTTCTGGCCAAGTGTACACCACTCCTGGAATTAAATTATAATTTATATGTGGTTTTTGACCTGCTAAAAGTTCCGCAACCATGGTTCCCTCCTCTTCTGCTTTGTGAGCAAGCATCGCTCCACGAACGACATCACCAATTGCATAAATATTTGGAACATTCGTTTGCAAATGATCGTTTACCTCAACCATTCCTCGATCTGAAATTTTCACGCCTGCTTTGTCAGCATTCAATCCATCAGTATAAGGACGGCGACCAACAGAAACTAATGCATAATCGCCTTCCAGCGTTATGGTTTCTCCCTTACTATTTTCGGCTTGCACTACAACTCCTTTTCCATTTCTTTCTACTGATTTCACTTTGTGTGAAACGTAAAATTTCATGCCTTGTTTTTTAAATACTTTAGTCAATTCTTTAGATAAAGAGGCATCCATTCCAGGAATGATTCTGTCTAAATATTCTACTACAGATACTTGCGCTCCTAAACGCAAATACACTTGTCCAAGTTCAATTCCTATAACTCCACCACCAATAATCACCAAATGTTTAGGAACTTCGGGAAGTTTCAACGCTTCAGTAGAAGTGATTATTCTCTCTTTATCTAATTTAATAAAAGGTAAGTTCGATGGTTTAGATCCTGTAGCGATAATTATGTTTTTAGCTTCCACAGTTTCCGAAGTTCCATCGGCTTTTGCAATCGCAACATGTGTGGCGTCAACAAATGATCCTAAACCTTCAAAAACAGTAATTTTATTTTTATCCATCAAAAATTTTACACCACCTACAGTTTGGTCAACTACGGCTTGTTTTCGGGCGATCATTTTTTCTAGATTCACTTTTATCTCTCCAGAAACTTCAATTCCGTGCTCAGCAAAATGCGCTACGTCACTGTAATGATGCGAAGAAGCAAGTAACGCTTTAGAAGGAATACAACCTACATTTAGGCAAGTTCCGCCAAGAGCGGCATATTTTTCTATAATTGCTGTTTTAAAACCTAATTGCGCACAGCGAATTGCTGCAACATATCCTCCAGGGCCAGAACCTATAATGACTACGTCAAATGAACTCATAGTATAATTATTTATTATGTTTTTATAAAATGTCGCACAAAATTAGGGAATTAAGTTTTGTTTAAAGTTTAAATTCACTGGTATTTGCCTAGAATAAATGACAATTAACATTTATTTATAAGTAAGTAGCTCGTAGTATTTTCCTTTATTTTAAATAGTTATTACAGTTGTATTTTTTACTTCACTAATCATAAAGGTGCTGTGCGTGCTTCCAATATGTTCCAATGTAGTTAATTTAGTCACTAAAAACTCTCTGTACGCTTCCATATCCTTTACCACTATTTTCAGAATGTAGTCATAATCGCCACTCACATGATGACATTCTAAAACCTCTTTGAGTTTCACGACTTCAGTTTCGAACTTAGTAAGAAACTCTTTGGTGTGTTGAATGAGTTTAAGATGACAAAAAACGACAAATCCTTTTTCAACTTTCAAGCGGTTGATTAGTACCACATATTTATCGATAATTCCTTCTCTTTCCAGTTTTTTTATTCGCTCATACACTGCAGTAACTGAAAGGTTTAGTTTTAAGGAAAGTTCCTTAGTTGTTTTCTTGCTATCTGATTGTAATAAAAAAAGTAGTTTTTTATCTGTTGCGTCTAATGTCATTTTCTTTAAAAATTAGAATGGAAAAATAATCTATAAAATTCTTATTTAAGACGCTAAATTAGAATATTTAACTATATAATTTTAATTTAATAGTTTTAAAAACTAATATTAAACAATAGCATTGATTATTAATCTACAATGATTTTAATTTGAAATAGATTTCTGTATGCATCCGAGATTTCTAGCCCAGATAGCAGTGGAAATCCTTTTCTTTTTTTTTAAAGAAAAGATTGAAACGAATAGCTGGAAAAAGCTCCTAAATAAAAGACTAAATATAAATTATGAAAAATTTTAATCCCGCAGACAACATTCAGGATTTACAATACTTTGGAGAATTTGGTGGCGTCAACCCGTCGATTTCTGATTCCTCAACTTATACTTTCCTTTCGGCAAAAACTATGTTCGATACATTTGAAGGCAATATGGAAGGCTGCTATTTGTATTCGCGACACTCCTCACCAAGTAATTTATATTTAGATAAAGCCTTGGCAGCTATGGAAGGAACAGAAACAGCCAACGTGTCAGCTTCAGGAATGGGAGCTATTACGCCTACACTATTACAATTATGTGGCTCAGGTGATCATATTGTTTCCAGCAGAACTATCTATGGCGGAACGTATGCTTTTTTAAAGAATTTTACGCCAAGATTAGGTATTACAACGACATTTGTTGACATTACAAAATTAGACGTTGTGGAAGCTGCGATAACCGCCGAAACTAAAGTTTTGTATTGTGAAACGGTGAGTAATCCATTGCTGGAAGTAGCTGATATTGATGGTTTAGCAAAAATTGCTAAAAGACATAATTTAAAATTGGTTGTAGATAATACTTTTTCCCCATTATCCGTTTCTCCTGCAAAATTAGGTGCCGATATTGTGATTCACAGCTTGACAAAATACATCAACGGAAGTAGTGATACTGTGGGCGGGGTGACTTGTGCCTCACAAGAATTTATTGATAGTTTAAAAAATGTCAATAACGGAGCCAGCATGTTACTGGGACCTACAATGGATAGTTTGCGTTCAGCAAGTGTGATGAAAAATTTGCGCACATTACATATTAGAATGAAACAACATAGCCATAATGCGATGTATCTGGCGCAACGTTTCGAAAAAGACGGTCTAAAAACGGTTTATCCTGGATTAGAAAGTCATCCAAGTCACGAAATTTATAAAACAATGATTAATCCAGAATACGGTTTTGGCGGAATGATGACATTAGATGTTGGTACTTTGGATAAAGCAAATGCACTGATGGAATTGATGCAATCTAAAAATCTAGGATATCTTGCAGTTAGTTTAGGGTTTTATAAAACGTTGTTTAGCGCTCCAGGAACTTCGACATCAAGTGAAATTCCGATGGAAGAACAAATAGAGATGGGTTTAACTGATGGTTTAATACGTTTTTCCATAGGGTTAGATAATGATATTGAAAGAACGTATCAAATGATGAAAGCATGTATGATGGAACTGGAGATTTTAAAATCTAAAGCTACTCAGACTGCGTAATTTTTTTTTTATTTATTAAAATCCGTTTGAAATGTTTTTTTCGAACGGATTTTTTTTGATGAAAATTTAATTAATAGCGATTGAAAATCTGTAACATTAAGATTTTGTTACGAAGTACACAGATTTCCGAAAAATAATTCGGGCCAAATATTGTCTAACTTTTTGGGGTCAGTCCATAAAGTGCACTAAAGTGCAAAGTTTTTATTATTTTCTCCACTATTAATTTATTTACAATACTACTAAATACTGTTTATCAGTGCTTTAACTATTAAATAAATGTTTTTTTTATTAAAATTTAGTACATTTGATTTACCTATTAATACGAGACCTTCCTCTTTTCAACATACCCCAAACCTCAAGAATCGATAAAAAATTGATTTTGTTTTATTTCTATGATTATGATTAACCTGTGACTTACCAAAGTTTAATAAAATGACAGGTAAAAAATATAGCATTTTATTTTTAATATTTAAATTACTACTATCATGAAAAAAATCATTACTTCATCCGTCTTATTATTATTTGGTTCAACATTATTTGCGCAATGGAATTATCCTAAAACTAAAATGGAAATCGTAAGCGATACCTATTTTGGAGTAACTTATAATGATCCATATCGTTGGTTAGAAGACCTTAAAGATCCAAATGTCATTTCGTGGTTTAAAGACCAAGCGGACCTTACCAACACTAATTTAAGTAAAATCTCTGGTAGAGACGAGCTTATTGCCGAATGGAAAAAATTAGACAAACTCCAGCCTGCAGTTTATTATTCTCCAATAAAAGAAAATGGTAAAATTTTTTATCAAAAAAGAATGCCTGGAGAAAAAGTTAGCAAAGTTTATTACCGTGAACAAATGCAAGGCGCTGAACAGTTGCTCTTTGATCCTTTGACTTTCATTCCAGGAAAAACATTGTCCGTTCAGCAAATAATTCCCAGTTACGATGGTAGAAAATTAGTGATTGCTTATTCAGAAAGAGGTGCCGAAGTTTCTACAATCCAAGTTATGAACGTGGACACCAAACAATTTTTACCTGATATTATAATGGCTATCGTGAGGCCTGGTAGTTGGACTTTTGATAACAATGCCTTTACTTATATGTGGATTAAATCCGCTGATAACACTGATCCCACCAGCCGTTTAAACCCAAAAACCAAATTACACAAATTGGGCACAAACGTTAACTCCGACATTGATTTTTTTAGTAATGAAACATATCCTGCCTTAAAAATTGAATCTAAAGTATACCCTTATGCTTTTTTTCTAAAAGATTCGAAAGAGTATATTTTTGCGCGAGAAGGAACGGTGCAAAGAGAAAAGAAATTTTATTATGCGCCTATTGCTCAATTACACTCTGGAAATATCCAATGGAAACCTCTTAGTACACTAGATGATAAATTAGTACGAAGTGCTGATATGCATGGTGATAAAATGTATGCAATCACGCATAATGGTGCCAAGAACTACAAACTTATCACTACAGATTTAAAAAAACCAAATTGGGCTACTGCTAAAATAATTGGTCCAGAAAAAGAAACACAAACACTGGAATCGTTTACCCGCAGTAAAGATTATTTATTGCTTACTTACAGTGACGGTATTAATAACCAAATTTATAAATACAACACTAAAGATCTTTCGAGTACAGAAGTAAAATTACCATTTACTGGTTTAGTAAATATTTCATGTATGGACACCAAAACCAACGATTTTTTTATAGCCATAACTTCGTGGAATAAACCCTTAACCGAATTTTTATTCGATGCCAATACAAATTCCTTTTCAGATAGCCCTTTTAATAAACCAGCACTTTATCCCGACTCCTATAAAAATTTAGTAGTGGAAGAAGTAGAGGTTAAAGGACACGATGGGGTAATGATACCGCTTACTATTATTTATAAAAAAGGACTAAAAAAAGATGGTTCTAATGTTTGCTTAATGGATGCATATGGAGCATACGGTATTAGTATGTCTCCCTACTTTAGCGTGAGGTTAAATTCGATGGCAGTAAAAGGAGTTGTCATTGCTATTCCGCATGTTCGTGGCGGTAGCGAAAAAGGACAAGACTGGTATAAAGCGGGTTACAAAACTACTAAACCTAACACTTGGAAAGATTTTATTAGTTGCGGAGAATACCTCGTTGCACAGGGATACACTTCGCCGAGTAAATTGGCAGGAACAGGTACGAGTGCTGGCGGAATATTAATTACAAGAGCCATAACCGAAAGACCTGATTTATTTGCAGCTGCCATTTGCAATGTTGGCGTTGCCAATGCCATGCGGGTTGAATTTTCTTCGAATGGTCCGGCCAATATCCCAGAATTTGGTACCGTAAAAGATGAAACCGAATGCAAAGCTTTGTATGAGATGGATGGAATGCAACACGTAAACGCGGGAGTAAAATATCCTGCTGTAATTTGTATTGCCGGTTGGAACGACCCTCGAGTAGTAGCATGGCAACCTGGTAAATTTGCTGCAGCTGTACAAAATACTTCCACATCCGGCAAACCAGTTTTGATGAAAATAAACTACGATAACGGCCATTTCACCGAAGACAAAGACGTTACTTTTGCAAATTTTGCAGATCAATATGCTTTTGCGCTATGGCAATGCGGACACCCCGATTTTCAGTTGAAGAAATAATTTTTTTGTGTAAAATAAAATACCAATTTCTTTAATAAAATTGTAATCTCCTAGGAATATAAAAAAGCGTTTTGAATATTTATCAAAACGCTTTTTTTATACTTTAAATTTTGAAGATTAGATCTTTTTCAAATACAATTAATGTTATTTCGCTTAAAGCCTAAATAGATTTTACGTTTATTAGAATCCAAATTGTGAAATAAATCCAGTTCTAAATGCTAAGCGCAGCCACCAAACAACAGCAGCATATTATGAATAAAAAAGGTATCAATGATTTGTTTTCTTTCCATGACCAGATTAATATACTATGATAACAATCAGAAAAATCCATATTAGTTTTTTATGTTTAAATAAACTAAAACCTCTTTTAAATAACAGAATCTGCAACAAGCAAACCTATTGTTACCGCAGTATATTTTGCAACATCGTTTTTATTGACTTATTAATTGTCATAAAATTAGTGCATTATTTTTTGAATTTTTAGCATTTACTATTACTCCATACTCCTAAACCTTTTGAAGTTCTTCTTTATTCAATAATGTTATGACATCAGCCATATTGTTTATCTGGGTTTCATTAATAATAAAATCAGTGGTCGCTTTAATATTGAAACCGAAAACATAAATCAATCACATGTTAATTAAAACGGGTAAGATACAGTACAAATTTACTTTTTAACGAGCCATTTATTTAATAATTCTTCTAATTCTGCTTGTATAATGGGTTTTGGCAAATAATCATTCATCCCTGCTTTTATACACTTTTCTTTGTCCCCGAGCATTATTCCCGCTGTAATAGCGATGATTGGTACATTTTCACTGCCTTCCATTTTCCTAATTTCGCCAGTTGCCTCGTAGCCATTTTTATTTGGCATTTGAATATCCATTAATATAAGATCTGGCTGGTGTTTTGTGAAAAGTTCCACGGCCTCGTTACCATCTTTAGCTTCTAATATTATGCAATTAGTAATTGCTCGCTTTACTAATGTTTTGGCTAAAAGCATATTAATTTTATTATCCTCTACAATTAAAACTTTTTTGTTGTTTATTGCTTTTAATAATTTGTTTGTGTCCTCGAGTATTATTTTTTCTTCAACTAGTTCCTCTAATTTCTTGCTTTTTGCCTTTTTGAATTTAGCAATAAAGAAGAAATCACTTCCTTCACCATATTTACTAATTAGTTGCACTTTGCTATCCATCAAGGCCAAGAGCTGATTTGATATAGCAAGGCCGAGCCCGGTGCCCCCAAATTTTCTATTTGTGGAATTGTCCTCTTGAACGAATGACTTAAAAATCTTTTCATTGTTGATAGTTTTAATCCCCACACCAGTATCTTTTACGGAGAACTTTATATTACTGTATTTAGTTTCCGATGAATTAATTTCGCTGATATCGAAGTGTATTTCTCCAAAATTTGTGAATTTAATCGCATTACTCAATAAATTGACCAAAATTTGTTTCAGTCTAACTGAGTCGGCCAAAATATATTGTGGAACGGCTTTTTCAATATTTAAAATTAATGTTATTTTCTTATCATTGGCCTGATATTTAAATAGGTTAATTACTTGGTTTGCCAGCTTGTGAAGATTTACTTGTTCAATATTAAGCTCTAATTTACCCGATTCAATTTTTGAAAAGTCTAGCACATCGTTCACAATTTCCATTAATGACGTTGCTGACTCATTGACGGTTGTCATGTATTCTGCCTGATTTTTTTTCAGGTTGGACTTCATTAATAAATGAGTAAATCCAATTATCCCGTTTAATGGAGTTCTAATTTCATGACTCATATTTGCCAGAAAATCAGTTTTAGCTTTATTGGCTGTTTCTGCTAGTTCTTTGGCTTTAATAAGTTCCATATCCAAAACTTTCTGTTCTGTAATATCAAGAAAACTAATTACAATTTCGTTTATATTTCCTGATTGATCCAGGTCAGGGTAACCATTTACCAAAATCCAAGTTGTAACTTTCGTTTTGGGATGAATAACTCCCATAACAAAATTCTTTAGAGGTTCTTTTGATGCAATAATTTGGCTTACTGGATAGTTCTCAAAAGGCATTACTGAATTATCTTCAAATAAACATTTCCACACGAGATCCGTTGCCGTTTTACCTACTATTTCATCACCGTTGAGTCCAAGTAATTCAGCTGCTTTTGCATTACTTAATAAGATTGCAGTGTCCGACCCATGTACCAAAATACCTGCATCTAAACTATTCAACAAACCGCGATAGCGTTCTTCACTTTTAAATAAAGCTTGATCCGAGTTTTTCGCGGTTGTAATATCCCTACATAAACAAATGTAATGAGTTTCATGATATTCACTCTCTTTCATTGGAGCTACCGAAAGTTCGAACCAGTGCAGTTCAGACTCTAATTGCAAAGTATATTGTTTTCCAGCGGAAAAACCCTTTTGCGAGGCCTCTTCTACAGCGGCAATACATACAATAGATGCTTCGTAAGGTAATATTTCCCTAAAATTTTTCCCTAAAAATACAGTAGCTGGCGATGCAAGTAAATCATCTCTACGGGAATGATAATTAAAAATATTGCCCTTTAAATCCACTTCAAATAATAAATCAGGAATGGCATCAAGAATAGCTTCCATTTTTTTTCGCATTTTTTTGAATTCTTCGTCTCTTTTTTTACGTTCGCTTACATCTCTGACAATGGCAACAATTCGTCCATCAGCAATCATTTTTGCAGTGATTTCGACAGCAATAAAAGATCCGTTTTTATGAAGCATATTGCGTTCAAGTAAGGTTTGCTCACCGCTAAACAATTCTTTATACATAATTGGCCTTTTAATTAGTTCAGCTTTACTGTATAAATCTGTTATGTTTTTTGCGCATAATTCCTCTTTAGCATAGCCCAGCATAATGCAGGCACTTTCATTAACCTCGAGTAAATTTCCTGAAATATCATTAATTAAAATAGCATCAGAAGCTTGTTCAATAAGACTTCTATATTTCTCTTCACTGTTGATTAATTGTTCCTTAATATTTTTTAATTCGGTGATTTCTATCATGGCCCCATTTAGACGTATTGCTTTTCCAAATTCGTCTCTGGATATTATCCCTCTGTCATAAAATATTCCATAACTACCATCTGCTTTTTGAAAACGGAATTCATCTGACCATAAATTTGTCGAACCAGCATAAGAATCCTCTAATTTTTTTACTACTCTTTCGCGGTCCTCTGGATGAAGCTTAGATCGCCATCTACCGCTGTTGTTCTGACCGTCTGAAACAATGCTTCCAAAACCTAAAAGAGAGATAAAAGTTTGATTATTCCAACTTTCTCCAGTAAGGATATCATATTCAAATACTGCATCATTAGTGGCTGCAGAAATCATTTCAAATCTCTCGTTTGCGATTTTTATTTTTTCTTCCGCTTTTTTAATTTCAGTTAGATCGAGGCCCATCCCCAAGATGCACTTTTTCCCTTTGTATTCAAAAGCATGTGAATTAATGTAATATGGGATTTTGTCTTTATTTTTCGTGAATAATTCGACTTCTAACCCTGGTGATTTAATTTCAAATATGGTTTTTAATCTAATTTCTATTATTTCTTTAAAATCGGCATCATAAAAGTCAATTGCTTTCATTTGACCTATTTCTGCAGCAGTGAAGCCACTGACTGCCTCCAAATTTTTATTCCACTTGACAAAATTTCCTGTTTCCTCATAGAGATAAAAAATACCTGGAAGATTATTAATAATCATTTCAGAAAGTAGTTTCTCTTTTATAACTGTCGTCTCGGCATTCTTGCGTTCAGTAATATCGGTTATAGTACCAATATATCCAACAATCTCATTTCTAGAATTTTTCTCCGGAATGGCCTTCCCCATAACCCAGACTATTTCTCCATTAGGGCGAACGAAGCGATATTCTGTTAAGGATTTTTGCTGGTTTTTTGCGGCATTTTGCCAGCCACTAAATAGCTCTTTTTTGTCTTCATCATGAATTGCTTTCTGCCAGCCATTTCCTAAAGCTTCACTTGAAGACAATCCAGAAAGACTGCACCAATACGGATTTACGTAAGTAGTGTATCCTGCCACATCTGTTCGAAAAATACCTACAGGCGACACTTCAGTAAGTGTATGAAATCTTTTCTCACTTTCTAATATTTCTTCTTCGGCCTTTTGACGCAAAGCTTCTTTTTCAAATATTTCTAATGCAAAACCAACATCGTTTGTTGCTTCCTCTAGCAATTTTATTTCTTCAGCATCAAAAAAGTCTTTTTCGCTGGAATACAACAAAAAAGTTCCAATAACTTTACCAAATTTCTTTATTGGCACAGCGATTAAAGCCAGATAACCTCTGAATAAAGCTTCTTGCCTCCATGGCAGCATTGTTAGATCATTAGCTATGTCATTACTAACAATGGATTTTTTTTCTCGAACGGATCTACCGGCAGGGCCTCTCCCTAATGGTTCATCATCAACAGTGATCGTGTTTATTTTAGCAAAGTATTGACCGTCATCGCCAGCAATCATTACTGGCTGCACTATGTGCGTGCTTTCATCTACCAAGCCAATCCAAGCCATTTTAAATTGTCCTACTTTAATAGCAATATTACAAACTTCAGTAAACAACGTTTCTTGATTAACGGTTCTAGTAATCATTTGGTTGATCTGACTTATAAACAAGATAAGCCTATTTGCACGAATTATTTTTTGCTCTGACAAAATCCTATTAGTGATATCAGTAACAATTCCATGACAAATCACAGTTCCTTCTTGCTCTATAATTGGCAACGAATTCACATTATGCCAAACCAGACCTTTTTGTGGATGAAAATATCGGTATTCGACTTTTAAGGGAATTAATTTTTGTTTTGTTTCTAGCAAATCATTTTTCACTTGTTCAACATCGTCTGGATGTATTCCAGCAAATATTTTATCAGCATCATTTTCAATTTCTTCGAAAGTAAAACCATAAATTTCTTCTATTGCACTGCTAGCATAAGGATAACATAAAGTACCATCTTTATTTTGGCGCATAGAATAAATTAATCCTGGCGAAGTTTCGGCAATTTTGGCAAATTTATCTTTCTCCTTAACTATTGTTTCATGAGCATTTTTGAATTCGGTTACATCTTTCAGGTTTGCTATTATGCCGCCAACACTGCTGTCTGATATCTTATTGTTTAATATTCCTTGTAACCATATAAAATTGCCATTCTTGTGCTTTACCTGAAAAGTAATGTCTAATGGCACTCCTGGTTGGTCAAAAGATTGTTGAATTATTAGTTTTACATATTCCAAATATTCTGGATGGTAATAATCAACAGTTGTAATTTTTTTAAATTCTTCGTCAGAATATCCTGTAATGCGCACTGATGATGGACTTCTAAAAATAGTATTAAGATTTTTATCTAAAACTGTGATAATGCCGTCATTGTACTCAACAAGCGCTCGGAATCTTTTTTCGCTTTGCCTTACTTTTTCCTCAGCAATTTTATTTTCGGTTATGTCCTTTACAAATCCTAAAAACCGATTATCTGACAGTTTAACTGCATTAATCAAGCAATAGATCTTCGCTCCATCCTTACGAATGATTTTCATTTCGGATTTAATTGATCCTGTTTCCTTCAGTAATTCAAATTGCCCAGGAATAAACTCCGCATAACCTCTTGTTGCTAAATCACCAAATTTTTGTAATAATAGCTCTTCATGAGAATAACCTGTTAACTCTACTGCTGCTTTATTGACATCAATATAAATTCCATTTTCATTGCAAACAAAAACGGCATCAGGAGCATTTTCGATATAATTCTTGAAAGTAGCATTATTCTCTTGTTCAATTAGCTGTAATTTATAATTTAACAATGCAGTTTCTTTTCCTTTTACAGCATTCTCAATTTCTTTTCTGGCTGTGATATCATGAGTATTACCTCTGAGAATATTGAGATTATCCTTGTCACCATTTAATGGCAAAACACTAGAATACAAACATTTATTTTTACCCACTGATAAAGTAACAATTTGTTCCACTTCAAATTGATTTTTGTCAGCGATGCTTTGCGCTATTTTTTTTAAAAAAATTGCTTGATCTTCAACAGTGAAAATTTTCAGAAACTCATCAAATAGATTTTGATCTAATCGTTCATCAATTTCGTAGATGCGAAACATTTCTTTCGACCAGGTCATTCTTTTAGTAAGCAGATCTAGTTCCCAACTTCCTAATTTTGAGATTTGCTGCGCGTCAATTAATAATTTTTCGCTTTTAATCAACTTATCTTGAATCTGTAAAAAACCTGTATAATCTCGTCCTATTGCATAAATGAGCTGCTTTTGTTCAGATGAAGTCACAATCCAATGAATAGTGATTACTTCTTTATTTTTCTTGATGTATCGATTTTGAAAATCGACTGAAGATTGACCATTAGCTATTAATTCGATTTCTTGCGCACTTTTTTCGCGATCTTCCTCATGTATAAAAGTCAAAAGTGATTGTGATAACAGCTCATTTTCGCTATATCCCAGAATATTTACAAACGCAGGATTAATTTTTTTAAAAAATCCATCGAATCCAACAATACATACCAAATCTTGAGATCCTTGAACTAAGTTGTCAAAATTGTTTTCTAGCTGCTCTTTCTGCAACAATTGTTCAATTTTTATCTGTTTACTTTGTAATTGATTGAGTAAATCTTTGTAAGTGGGTTTTGCAACGTTCATGCTCATATAATTATAGTAGATGCTAAATGTAAAACAAAAATTTACAAAAATACAACAAAGACGGCTGAGCTAATAAAGAAATATTTTCACGCAAAGGCGTGATATAACATTTAACTTTAATTAATTTCTATTTTGTAATTTTTTTAAGTCACAAGAGTAAAAAGAATTAGTAGAAAGATCAAAATTATCAAAATAAATATCTTCTTAAATAAAATTATAACTTTACTGTAAAACGCATATAATCAATTTTTTAAACGAAAATTTCTTTTTATAAAAACCACAACTGCAAATATTTTTAAAAAATTCAACAAAAAAATAAGTAACATTTGTACATACAAATATAAATTATGTTACATTTGTACCAACAAATTACATATATACAAATATGAAAATTGAAGAAATATTAAAATCTAGTGTACCGATGGATAATTCTAAAAAAATTATCTTGAATGTTTTATATACGCAAAATGTAATCATAGAAAACTTTAATGAAATATTAAAACCTTATGAAATTTCAGGAGAGCAATATAATGTACTTCGAATATTAAGAGGGCAAAAAGGAAATCCAGCAAATATGTGCGTTATTCAGGACCGGATGCTTGCCAAGACAAGTAATACTACAAGATTAGTGGATAAACTACTGTTGAAAGAATATGTGACCCGAAAAGTTTGTCCAGAAAACAGGCGAAAAATTGAAGTTTTGATTACTCAAAAAGGAATTGATTTGCTTTCCACGTTAGATCCGAAAGTCTCAGCACATGAAGAGCTTTTTTCCAAAAATTTAACTGCAAATGAGGGACTTCAATTAAATCAATTATTAGAAAAATATAGAAATCAGTAAATAATAAATACAACATGAATACTTTTTTAGAAAATCAAAATTGGAGATACGCAACGAAAAAATTCGATGCTACAAAAAAGATAACAACTGAAGATTTTGCAACATTGAAAGAAGCGATCCGCTTAAGTTCTTCTTCGTACGGACTGCAACCTTACAAAATTATAATTATTGAAAATCCTGAAATACGAGCGCAAATTAAGCCAGCCGCGTGGGGGCAATCTCAAATAGTTGACGCATCTCATGTTATTGTTTTTGCTAACGAACTCAATTATGGTGAGTCAGGAATTGATGGCTATTTTAAAAATGTTAGCCAAACAAGGGAAGTTCCAGTGGAGAGCATGAAAGGCTATATGGACTTCATGAAAGCTACAATTACCGCTTTGTCAGATAGCGAAAGAAATATTTGGTCCGCTAAGCAAACTTATCTTGCTCTAGGTAACTTAATGAATGCGGCAGCTGAGTTGAGAATTGACGTTACTCCTATGGAAGGTTTTGTTCCAGAACAAGTTAATGAAATATTAGGCTTGAATGAACTTGGATTAAACGCCACTCTTATTGCAACATTGGGATACCGACACGAAGAAGATGCAACACAATATTTTAAAAAAGTTAGAAAATCAAACGAAGAATTATTTATCACACTTTAATCACTAAATAAATTTAAACACTCAAACAAATGAAAAATTTCAAATCAATTGCATTAGCATTAGTAGTAGTTTTATCTACAGCAACAGTTTCGGCACAAACTAAAAATGTTGATGCTTCAAAAAGTTCTATTGTATGGACTGGAAAAAAAGTAACTGGAGCTCATGAAGGAACAATTAACTTAAAAGATGGTAATTTAGTTTTTAAAGGGAAAACATTAGTTGGTGGTACTTTTAATGTTGATATGACTTCAATGATTGTAACCGATTTAAAAGCTGGACAAGGTAAAGAAAAATTAGAAGGGCACTTGAAAGCAGATGACTTTTTTGGAACTGACAAACATCAAACTGCTACTTTAGTTTTCAAAAAAGT
Source organism: Flavobacterium micromati (assembly GCF_900129585.1). Classification (GTDB taxonomy): domain Bacteria; phylum Bacteroidota; class Bacteroidia; order Flavobacteriales; family Flavobacteriaceae; genus Flavobacterium; species Flavobacterium micromati. The sequence continues at coordinate 169,228 of NZ_FQWF01000004.1, read as the reverse complement.
AGTTACGAAATCACCTAATGTTTACACAGTAACTGGAGATTTAACTATTAAAGGTATTACAAAACCTGTTACTTTCGATCTTGCAACAACCGCTAATTCAGCAACAACAAAAGTAGTAGTTGACAGAACAAAATATGATATTAAATACGGATCAGGGAGTTTCTTTGACAATTTAGGCGACAAAGCTATCAATGACAATTTTGATTTAGCAGTTGCTTTGAAATTTTAATTATCTGTTTCAAATACGTTTTTTAACCCTACCACGAAATTGGTAGGGTTTTTGATTTTTTGAAAAATTTGTAAATACACAGATAAATCTAGATGAGATAGTTCCTTATTTTAGCAATAAAATCCTCAAATAAAATTCTCTTAATACTTCACTTCAATTATTTAAGAAACACAAATCTCTATTTACAAGTAAAAGACAGATTTGAAAACCACTAGCAATTGCTTAAATCAAACTGTTCAAATATACACATACTTTGAGATCAGTTAATGAGAGCACTGACAACAGCCGTAAATTGATTTACAAAGAATTAACACCATCACTTTTTGATAATAAACTCATAATATAGAGAACGACTTTTAGTAACAGCCTGTAATTACTTTTGCAATGGAAACCATTTTCAATTATTTTAAAAACATAACCTGTAAAAAAATTTATAATGAAAGCAAAAATTACAATCCTTCTTTTAATCACTACTATTTTTATGCAAGCCCAACAAGTAAAAGGAATTTATGGCGATAGTAACTGGTTTACCAATTGGACAAATTTTAGACCTGCTACTACTGAATACAGTAATAGTACTCATATTTTAACTGGTATCATTTCTGCTAATATGACTTTATTAAGAAAAAACACTTATCAGCTCGTTGGAGTAGTTTATGTTACAAATAAAGCAACATTAACAATTGAATCAGGAACTGTAATTCGCGGCGACAAAGAAAGTTGTGGTACACTTGTAATAACCAAAGGTTCTAAAATAATGGCCGAAGGAAATGAAACGGCACCTATAGTGTTTACCTCTAATAATACTATATCCGATCGCAGACCGGGAGATTGGGGCGGCATTATAATACTTGGCGATGCGCCAATAAATAGAATTGGCGGTATAGGATATTTAGACTTAAATCTAAATCCAGAAGTTAGTTACTACGGCGGAAACAACGAGGACGATAACTCTGGAGTTCTAAAATATGTTCGTATTGAATATTCTGGTAGGAAATTAAAAGCTTTGAAAGAATTAAACGGTTTATCTCTTGCTGGAGTTGGCAGAAAATCACAATTTGAATACATACAAGTTAGCTATTCTAATGATGATTCATTTGAATGTTATGGGGGAAACGTTAATTTTAATAATGTAATTTCATATCGAGCCACTGATGATGATTTTGATTATACACAAGGCACACAAAGCACTATTACAAATAGCATTGCAATAAGAGATCCATTTTCTTTTGATACATCGGGATCAAGATGTTTTGAAATCGATTCTGTAGATAAAATCGAAAATTTCGATCCAAGTAAAAAATTAACAAAAATTGAAGCACAGAACATGACTTTTCTAAATACTCAAGAAAACGTTCAGGGACTAGTGCGTGAGGCTATTTACATTAAAGATAAAAGCTTTTTATCTTTAAACAATAGTGTTATTTCTGGTTTTGAAGCGGTGGTTCTATTGGATTCTAAGATTAGCAATATCACCTCAAATCTTACTAGAATTAACTTTCAAGGGGTCATTGCAAATAATTGTACTGAAAAATTTATTAGTGAGGACGCAACCCTTAATAATGAAATAATGCAATGGTTTAATAACGAAGCATTTAATATGGAATACTCAAAAATATCAAATGGCAATTTTTTTTTACAGCCAGTAATAAAGAAATATCCCGATTTCAGATTGAAAATGCAAACTACTTTTGCAAATCGTTAATGATGCAAACCTAAAATGAAATAAGGTTTTTAGTCTTTTTTAAATAAAAACTGAGTTTAACAACATTTAAGCCAAAGTAATTATAAAAGCAATTATCGTTATTTTAACAAAAAAGAGTAAAATATATTAAAATTTAACGGTTAATATATTTGAATTATCAAATTACATTTATACATTTGTCCCAATAAAATAAAAAATGAAAACAATTTTAAAAAATACTTGGTGGTGGAGCAAATTACGTCAGTCGTCGTGAACTAAGCTCCTATAGTATTATTTAAAACTATAAATATAAAAGGCTTGTCATCACGACAGGCCTTTTTTTTGTTCTAATTTCAAAGATAAATAGCAACGAACAGTTCGTTCTTAAAGATAAAAAAAAATAAAATGAAATCTTTTTTACTCAATACAAATTACAAACAAATTCTTGCTGATACGATTACGCCGGTAAGTGTTTATTTAAAAATTAGAGACAAATTTCCCAACAGTCTATTATTAGAAAGTAGCGATTATCACGGCAATGATAATAGTTTTTCTTATATCTGCTGTAATCCTATCGCATCAATTAAAATAGAAAATGAAACCATAAATAAAACGTATCCTGACGGAACTTCAGAGAAAATTGTAGTTGATTCCACTATTGATATTCCTGCGATCATTCAAGAGTTTTCTCATCAGTTCAAATCAGAGAAAAATGATTTCAAATTCATCAACAACGGATTGTTTGGATACATTTCCTATGATGCAGTTCGGTATTTTGAAAAAGTAGTTATTGCTAAAAAAGAAAATAGCAACACCATTCCTGATGTTTATTATGCGGTTTACCAAAATATAATTGCAATTAATCATTTTAAAAATGAAGCCTATATTTTCTGCCATAGTTTAGACGATAAAAATAATATCTCGGAAATCGAACAATTATTGCAGTCGAGAAATATTGCTTCTTATAAATTTTTTAAAGAAGGCGAAGGTTTTTCTAATTTGACTGACGATGAATTTATGCGTAATGTGGCTTTGGCCAAAAAGCATTGTTTTAGAGGTGATGTTTTCCAATTAGTATTATCAAGAAGATTCACACAAGGTTTCAAAGGAGATGAATTTAATGTTTACCGAGCTTTGAGAAGCATCAATCCTTCACCATATTTATTCTTTTTTGATTATGGAGATTTCAAAATATTTGGTTCTTCGCCCGAGGCCCAAATTATTGTAAAAGATCGTAAAGCCGAAATTCATCCAATTGCTGGAACTTTCAAAAGAACAGGCGATGATGAAAAAGACGCTGTTCTTGCTAAACAATTATCAGAAGATAAAAAAGAAAATAGCGAGCACGTTATGCTTGTTGATTTAGCCAGAAATGATTTGAGTCGGAATGGACATGAAGTTAAAGTAGAAAAATACCGCGAAGTGCAGTTTTTTTCTCATGTGATTCACCTGGTTTCAAAAGTTACAGGACATTTGCATAAAAACGCTACTACCATGCAAGTCGTTGCAGATACCTTTCCAGCAGGAACATTAAGTGGCGCGCCAAAACATAGAGCAATGCAACTTATTGAAGAATACGAAAAAACCAATCGGAATTTTTATGGAGGTGCGATAGGATTTATGGACTTTGAAGGAAATTTTAATCATGCGATTATGATTAGAACTTTTCTTAGCAAAAATCATCAATTGCACAGTCAAGCAGGAGCAGGAATTGTTGCTAGTTCAGATGAAGAAAGTGAAATGCAAGAAGTGTATAATAAATTACTGGCGTTGAATAAAGCGCTGGATTTGGCGGAAACAATATAAATCCCCTCCCCAACCCTCCCCGAAGGGGAGAGAGACGATAATCAAAGAATTAATATGGAAAAAATGGAAAATAAAAATACAGTCACCTCAACTTTTCCCCCTTTGGGGGTTAGGGGGAAAATACTAGTCATAGACAATTACGATAGTTTCACTTATAATTTAGTGCATTATCTAGAGGATTTAGATTGCGAAGTTACGGTTTATAGAAATGATGAATTTGATATTGATGAAATAGCGGTTTTTGATAAAATTTTGCTTTCTCCTGGTCCAGGAATTCCAGATGAAGCAGGATTATTAAAAGAGGTGATTCGGAAATATGGACCAACAAAAAGTATATTAGGTGTTTGCTTAGGACAGCAAGCAATAGGCGAAGTTTATGGCGGAACACTTTCAAATTTAGATAAAGTTTATCATGGCGTTTCTTCGATGGTAAAAACATCCGTTACTGATGAGCTTTTGTTTGAAGGTTTAGGAAGCGAGTTTGAAGTAGGACGCTACCATTCATGGGTTGTTGATGAAACATTGCCTGATGCGCTTGAAGCGACTTCTTTTGACGAAAACGGCCAAGTAATGTCCCTTCGCCATAAAACATTCAATGTACGTGGCGTTCAGTTTCACCCAGAAAGTGTGCTTACACCAAACGGAAAAAAGATTTTAGAAAATTGGGTTAAAAGCGCCACAATCACCCCACTGCAATAAACTGAATTCAAAGCTAATAAATATTAAATAAAACCCTATTTCCCCCAATAGGTGCTCTCCTCAGGTTAGAGGGGTTGGGGCAGGATTATGAAAAACATATTAAATCGACTTATCAATCACGAAACACTTTCTGCAGAGGAAGCTAAAAACGTTTTGGTCAACATATCACACGGAAGCTATAATGCTAGCCAAATTGCTTCTTTTCTAACGGTTTATATGATGCGCAGCATTAGCATTGAAGAGCTTTCTGGTTTTCGCGAAGCTTTACTAGATTTGTGTATTCGAATTGATTTATCGGAGTATAATACAATCGATTTATGCGGAACAGGTGGCGACGGAAAAGACACTTTTAATATATCTACTTTGGCCTCTTTTGTTGCAGCAGGAGCTGGCATAAAAGTAGCAAAACATGGAAATTATGGTCTTTCATCTATTTCTGGTTCAAGTAACGTAATGGAGAAACTGGGTATCAAATTCAGTAATGACGCTGACTTTTTAGAGCGAAGCATTGATCAAGCTGGAATTTGCATTTTACATGCGCCATTATTCCATCCCGCGATGAAAAACGTTGGACCAATTCGAAAAGAATTGGCGGTAAAAACTTTTTTTAATATGGTTGGACCAATGGTAAATCCGTCATTTCCTCAAAATCAGTTGGTTGGCGTTTTTAATCTTGAATTGGCTAGAATGTATGCCTACTTATATCAAAACACCAATACTAATTTTACGATTTTGCATTCGCTTGACGGATATGATGAAGTTTCGTTGACGGCACCAACAAAGATTATCACCAGTAAAATGGAGGGCATGTTAAATCCCGAAGATTTTGGTGTTTCTCTTTTGCTGCAAAGCGAAATCGCAGGTGGAACCACTATTGATGATTCGGCTCAAATGTTTGTCGATATTATTTCTGGAAAAGGAACTGAAGCGCAAAATAATGTGGTCTGCGCCAATGCAGGAATGGCGATTGCGACAGTAACAAAATGCTCTCCTTTAGAAGGATTTCAAATAGCGAAAGAAAGTTTATTATCAGGTAAAGGGCTTTTATCTTTGAAGAAATTACAAGAATTAAGTAAAGAATAAATGCAGACTAAAGAAATTACAGCCTTTGCCCGCAAAATGCAAACACGGATTTAACAGATTAACACAGATTAAAAAACTTTGTGCCTTTGCGACTTAGTGGCAAAATAAAAACACAGATTACACGATTAACACAAATTAAAAAGCTTTGTGCCTTTTGCGCCTCAGTGGCAAAATAAAAACACAGATTACACAGATTAAAAAACTTTGCGCCTTTGCGCCTTAGTGGCAAAATAAAAACACAGATTACACAGATTAAAAAACTTTGTGCCTTTGCGCCTTTGTGGCGAAATAAACGCACAAATTTCACAGATTAAAACAGATTAAAAAACTTTGCGCCTTACAAGCAAAACATAGATTTAAAGAATTCCTTAGTCCTAAAAAAAGATATGAATATACTAGACAAAATAATAGTTGATAAAAAACGAGAAGTCATTCTCAAAAAATCTATAATTCCTATATCACAATTAGAATCTTCGATTTTTTTCGAGAAAACAACAATTTCCTTGAGCAGCAATTTGCGGAACAGTACAACAGGAATTATTGCAGAACACAAGCGTCGTTCCCCTTCAAAAGCAGAAATAAATTATAGCTTTACAGTAGAAGAAGTAACTAAAGGCTATGAAGAAGCGGGAGCTTGCGGTATTTCGGTATTAACTGATGGAAAATATTTTGGCGGTTCTTTAGACGATTTGCTTTTGGCGAGAGCCACAGTCAATATTCCGTTATTGAGAAAAGAATTTATTGTTGATGAATACCAAATTCTAGAGGCTAAAGCTCATGGCGCCGATTTGATTCTGCTTATAGCATCTGTATTAACTCGTGAGGAAATCAAATCTTTATCGGAATTTGCTAAAAGTTTGAATTTGGAGGTTTTGTTAGAAGTGCATAGTCAAGAAGAATTAGAAAAATCGATTATGCCAACATTAGATATGATTGGTGTTAATAATAGAAATCTAAAAACATTTGAAGTGAGCTTGGATTTTAGCAAGCAATTAGCCGCTCAAATTCCTGATGATTTTGTAAAGATTTCTGAAAGCGGTATCAGTTCGATTGAAGCAATCACCGAACTAAAACCTTATGGATATAAAGGATTTCTAATTGGCGAAAACTTTATGAAAACCGATGACGCTGGAAAATCAGCTAAAGAATTTATTAAAAAAATAAGCCTCTTAGCTCCCGAAGGGGGAACTAGCAACTTATAAATACTCATTTTAATAATGAACTCATTTATGAATAATAAAAACAATAGTAATCTTCAAACACATTCCAGTCCACTATCTCCCGCCGCGTTAGGATCAGAGGGATTTAGGATCAAAATTTGCGGTATGAAATACCCCGATAATATGACCGAAATTGGTTCACTCCTACCCGATTATATGGGATTTATATTTTGGGAAAAATCAGCTCGGTATTTTGATGGTCAAATTCCTGATTTACCAGAATCAATCAAAAAAGTAGGTGTGTTTGTCAATGAAAGTATCGAAGTCATTTTGGCGAAAGCCTTACAATACAATTTACAAGCAATTCAATTGCATGGGGAAGAATCGGTTGAATTTTGCAAAATTTTAAAAACAAAAATACCACAAGAAATTAAAATTATCAAAGTGTTTTCAATAAGCGATGATTTTGATTTTGACCTCTTGACGCCATTTGAATTGGTGTGTGACTTTTTCCTTTTTGATACCAAAGGAAAACTACCAGGAGGAAACGGATTCACTTTTGACTGGAAAGTATTAGAAAATTATTCATCAAAAAAACCATTCTTTTTAAGCGGCGGTATTGGAACAGAAGAGATTAATTCGATAAAAGAAATATTAAAAACACAATTACCCATTCACGCTTTAGATTTAAATAGTAAATTTGAAACTGCGCCTGGATTAAAAGATAAAACAACATTTGAAAATTTTCAGAAAAACTTGAACCTTTAAATTATAAAAAAATGAGTTACAACGTCAACGAAAAAGGATATTACGGAGAATTTGGAGGAGCTTTCATTCCTGAAATGTTATACCCAAACGTAGAAGAATTACGTCAGAATTATTTAAAAATAACAGCTGAACCTGAATTTCAAGCTGAATTTGACGACCTGCTAAAAGAATATGTTGGTCGCCCTACTCCGCTTTATTTTGCAAAGCGTTTATCAGAGCAGTACAAAACAAAAATCTACTTGAAAAGAGAAGATTTATGTCACACTGGCGCGCACAAAATCAACAACACAATTGGACAGATAATTCTAGCAAAACGTTTAGGTAAAACTAGAATAATTGCCGAAACTGGGGCTGGTCAGCATGGCGTAGCGACAGCAACTGTTTGCGCATTGATGGGACTAGAATGTATCGTTTATATGGGAGAAGTAGACATTAAGCGTCAGGCGCCAAATGTAGCTCGTATGAAAATGTTAGGTGCAGAAGTTCGTCCCGCTATGTCAGGATCAAAGACTTTAAAAGATGCAACTAATGAAGCGATTCGGGATTGGATTAACAATCCAGTGGACACTTACTATATCATTGGATCTGTAGTAGGACCGCATCCTTATCCAGATATGGTGGCCCGTTTTCAATCGGTTATTTCTAAAGAAATTAAAGAACAATTGCTAGAAAAAGAAGGTCGTGAAAATCCTGATTATTTGATTGCCTGCGTAGGCGGTGGAAGCAATGCAGCAGGAACTTACTATCATTTTCTAGATGATGAAGACGTACATATTATTGCGGTCGAAGCTGCTGGTTTAGGAGTTGATTCTGGCGAGAGTGCTGCTACTTCTGCTTTAGGAAAAGTAGGCGTAATTCATGGGAGTAAAACTTTATTAATGCAGTCTGTTGATGGCCAGATCACGGAACCGTATTCTATTTCGGCAGGACTTGATTATCCTGGCGTAGGTCCTATGCATGCTAATTTATTCAAAACAGGTAGAGCGCAATTCATCTCGATTACTGATGAGCAAGCGATGCAGTGGGGAATTAAATTATCCCAAATGGAAGGCCTGATTCCTGCCATTGAAACCGCACACGCTTTTGCCGTTCTTGACGAAATGAAATTCAAACCAGAAGATATTGTAGTCATTAATCTTTCGGGTCGTGGCGACAAGGATTTGAATACCTATATTGATTATTTTAACTTATAAAAGCGTTCGCTCTAATTAGTTTTAGGGCGTTCCCTTGCTTTCACTATCGTTACTGCAAGGTCAGGCTTTCCATTACAATCTTTTTTACCTTGCTAAAAAGCAAGTAAAAAAAGGATTTACATTACAATCCTTAACGCAAAAGCAAACAAAGTGGTTCAATTTACATTTTCAAAATAGAAACTATGGAAAAATTATTCGCTTACGGAAGTTTACAAAATGAAGACGTGCAAAAAGACCTTTTTGGACGTATTCTTGAGGGAACTTCTGAAAAATTAATTGGATACATCATTAAAAAAATTCAAATTGAAGAAGAATTTGGTTTAGTTCACTATCCAATTATTACTGAAACACAAAATCCTGAAGACACAATTGACGGAATGGTTTACGCAATCAGCGCACAAGAGCTCCACCAATCTGATTTATATGAAGGACTACATTATAAACGAGTAGAAGTACAATTGCAATCCAAACAGACAGCTTGGGCGTATAGTGCAGCGATTTAAGGTACGAGAGGGTTGAGGTACGAGGGCTGAGGTACGAGGTTTGAGGTACGAGGTACGAAGGTTGATATACTAAGTTTGCGGTACTAGGTACGAAGGTTGAGGTACGAGGTTGAAATTTTAGGTACAAGGATTGAAGTGCGAAATACGAAGTTAAAGCAGCATATTATCATGAAGACCTAAATTATCAATATTGTTTATTAACAAATTAAAAGTCGTGTAAATAGCAGTAAGGTGCGTTTTCTTTTCAAATATTTCGGGACATTTCAATTATTGAATAAAGAAGTGAATTATGACAACAAATCGAATTCCTGAAAATGGAAGCAAAACGAATAGATAACAACCATTTTTTTCAACGATATAGAATAGCAAAAAAAATCAGTATAATATAAAGAATCTAGTTTAGTGCACGCAGTTTATTCTCGCGTAACTGAGATTTAAATCGAATATTTAAACAAAATGAACAGAATAAATCAAAAATTACAAGAATCTAAAAAAATAGTATCGATCTATTTTTCAGCTGGATATCCAAGTTTAAACGACACAGTCCAAATCATTCAGGATTTAGAAAAAAATGGTGTCGATATGATCGAAATAGGATTGCCTTTTAGCGATCCGTTAGCCGATGGACCAACAATTCAGGAAAGTTCTACGCAGGCTTTGCACAACGGTATGACAACGCAGGTCTTGTTTGACCAATTAAAAGATATTCGTAAAACAGTTTCTATTCCGTTGATTATAATGGGTTATTTCAATCCAATGTTGCAGTTTGGAATTGAAAATTTCTGCAAGCGATGCGCTGAAATAGGAATTGATGGATTGATTATCCCTGATCTTCCCGTTGATGTTTATGCTGACGAATATAAAAATACTTTTGAAAAATATGAATTGAAAAATATATTTTTAATCACTCCACAAACATCTGTACAACGCATCAACTTTATCGATGGCGTTTCTGATGGTTTTATATACATGGTCAGTTCTGCAAGTGTTACAGGATCACAAACTGGTTTTGGAAGTGAACAAGAAGACTATTTCAAACGAATTGCCGACATGAATTTGAAAAATCCTCAAGTAATTGGTTTTGGGATCAACAACAAAGAAACCTTTGATCAAGCGACACAATTTGCCAAAGGAGCCATTATAGGAAGTGCTTTTATTCAGGATTTAACAAAAAATGGAACTGGAAAAATAAAAGAATTTGTCGAGGCTATTCGGTAAATCTTCTTTTTTTAAAATAATAAACGACGTTTAAATTTAATTTGAACGTCGTTTTTTTTATGTCGTAAATGAATGATCTGTTTTTTCTATATTGTAATAAAAAAAATTTAAGATATTTGTTTAAAAATCGTTACCAAGTAACGACAAGCAAACCAAGTATTGTGGTTTAGCCACTAAGATTCAGCGACTATTTATAAGTTATTAGCCAGTTTAGCATGATACAAAAGAGAAAAATAATTCTAATAATAACCTTTTTTTGTGTTTTAAAACTAACACTTCATTTAATTGCAGACAGTAATTCTGGCTTTCAAAGTGACTAATTGTTGCATATTGAAACGGGAAAACACTTGGCTTTTGGATATATGGAATTTCCGCCGCTGATAGGTTTGCTGTCATTTATCCAAAATCAATTTCATTCGCAATCCGTATTTGTGCATCATATCTTTTCGCACATTGCTTCATTATTAATTTTAATACTTATCGCACTTACAACAGTTAAACTGGGCGGTAAGTCAAAAGCGGTTTTTATTGTACTACTTTGCATTTTAACCGCACCAGCTTTCGGACGTGGACATCAATTATTTCAACCTGTAGTCTTTATACATTTGTTTTGGCTTTTTTCATTCTATCAATTGGTACGATATGTTACAACCCTCGACAAAAAATATTTACTTTATCTAACAATAGGTGTTGGTTTTGGTTTCCTGACAAAATATGATATCCTTTTCTTCATTGCAGGACTTACTGGTTTACTATTGTTTAAACGGACACGATCAGCAATTTTGCAAAAAGACAGTTGGAAATATATTATTTTATTTCTTGTACTGATAGCCCCAAACATTTTATGGCAATACAACCACGGATTTCCAGTATTTGACATGTTTTTACGTCTTTATGAAACTCAATTAGACAAACTTACTATTGTAGGAGTTCTTGAAAGTATAATTATATCCTTAAATCCAGTAACATTAATTTTCTGGTTGGGAGGATTGTTTTATTTGTTTAGCGTCAAAAATAATTTTATTTATCGCCCAATTGCACTAACAATTGTCATGAGTATAACATTGTTAGCGCTTACCAAAAGCAAAGCATATTATTTTTATCCCACAATGATTACGTTGATAATTTTTGGGGGTATCTGGTTTGAACAAAAAATCCTTTCAAGACGGCAATGGATTTTATATCCCGCAACTGCTCTTCTTGTTTTATCGGGCATTGTTTTGATACCATTTGGATTAGCCGTTCTACCACTGAATACATTTATAAAATTTGCGGGAATTGAAAAGAAAGACAATCGTTACGCAATTGAATATAAAGAATATTATTCCAAAACACAGTGGGACAAAACTATGAACGGCCTAAAAACCGTTTATGATAGCCTCCCAATGAACGAGAGAAAGGATTGCTTGATTTGGGGTAAACATTATAGCCAAGCAGGAGGAGTAAATCTTTTTAGGGATAATTACAAAATGCCAAAAGCATTTTCATACCACGGGAGCTTTTACCTTTGGACACCAGAAAAAGGCGAATTACCTAAAACAGTTATAGCGTTTTCAAACGGAGAGGCTGGAATTGACTTTTTTCAATCCTTCTTTAATTCGGTTGTGGCGGTAAAGCGAATTTATAATCCGTATGCCGATGACGAGAAAGATTTGTGGCAAACGATATACATTTGCAAATTACCAAAACTGAATTTTGAACAGTTGCGATCTGAATTTAAAACAAGGATTTTCGAATAAATACTCAAATAAAAACGGCAGGAAAAAGAGAAGGTATCGTTGCATTGCAAGCGATATAATGGTGGATTCAATTAATAAATACGAATTTCTAGCCATCGTCTAATAATTGTAAATATACTTCATTTGGAGAATCAGATTGATGCCTTAAACAACTCACTTTTAAAAGTAATTAAAGTTATAAATTACTTATCTACAATTACTTGATCTAAATTTTAAACTCCTTTAGTTTGTTTAAATATTTTTTTTTACATTAAATAAAATGTTATTAATTATATTTGATAACAATTAGAAAAAAGTTTTTCACGGATTAGTGTCAGTAAAAATAATTTTTAAATCCGGTAAGATGAACTTATGAATATTATTATTCTCGTTATAATTCTTTAAAACTAAAAAAATGGACAATCCTACTATTTTAAATTTGAAGGTAAGTAAAAAAGTATTTAATTTATTATTGTTATTTATCATTCCGATGGTGCTTTTAGCATGTTCAAAGGATTCTGAAACAGCTGAAACACCTGATCCGCCTGCTGCAAATGTTCCGCCACCCATTTTATCTGAGGAAAGAGTATTGCTCAACAACATCGCTGCTCCATGGGGTTTTACGTTTATCAACAGCAATGAAGTGCTTTTTACTGAAAAGCAAGGTAAAGTATTTCGATACAATATTTCTACAAATACACTTACTGAAATAACAGGTATACCAATTATTTCACAAAATGGACAAGGAGGTTTGCTTGACATTGCCTTGCATCCCAATTTTAGTAGTAACGATTTTGTTTATCTTACCTACGCCGTGGCTGCAACTGGCGGACAAACCACAGCATTAGGTAGAGGAAGACTTGTTGGTAACCAACTTCAAAATTTCACAGAATTATTTAGAGCATTACCAGTACGAAACGATGGCCAGCATTTTGGTAGTCGCATAATATTTGATAGAAATAATCTTCTTTATATGTCTGTGGGCGATCGTGGATTACCAGAGAATGCACAAAACAGGAATAACCACTTGGGTAAAGTATTGCGTTTCAATGATGATGGGACTGTGCCCGCAACCAATCCATTGGTTGGAATTCCCAATACACAACCTCAAATTTTTACTTGGGGAAACAGAAATATTCAAGGTATGGCAATGAATCCTGCTACAGGCTTAATCTATGCGCATGAACACGGACCCAGAGGGGGCGATGAACTTAATTTAATAAAGGCGAACACAAATTATGGTTGGCCCGAGGTTACATTTGGGACAAACTACAATGGAACACCCATTACCGCTGATACCACTCGCGTAGGAATGGAATCCCCTCTTACGTATTGGGTCCCATCAATTGCGCCAAGTGGAATGACTTTTATCGTTAAAGGACAACCAAATAATGAAGTAGATATTTTAATTGGAGCTTTAGCAGGTACTCATCTTCATTGGCTGAAACTTAGAGACAATAAAAAAATAGCCTCAACAAGAAGCATGAATGGATACGCACGTTTTCGTGATGTAAGACAAGCACCTGACGGTAAAATTTATGCAATGACTGAATCTCCAAACCGATTTATCTTATTGCGCTAAATTGTCTTTTTTATTGCTTTAACATAGGACAAAAGTTTTAGCCTTACAAAAAAATAAGTAAAAGGTAGATATTATTGCGCAGTCTTACCATTATGGATTCAAAATTATTGCTTAACGTGAATGAGTTAGAAGCGGATTTAACTTTAAACAAAATATTGCGCTTGAAGTATCTCCAATATTTGATAGAATACAAGAAGCTTTTGTGAAATAAAACCCTTAAAAGGCATGGATTTGTTCGGACAAAAAAACACTGAAAACCATGTCATCTAAACTGTTTTTTTTAATGAAATATTATTAAATTGATTTTTTAATATTTTATTTACTTTTCGGAGATAGTTAAAAATATTCATAATATTAAAACATATCAGTAATTATTATTTTTGTAAGTTGTTTTTTGTTTAATAATTTGTTAAAAAAAATAAACAAACTCAAAAAAAAGAATATCTTTGATTGTCTTAATTTAATTTTAACATAAAACTTTAACTATGAAATTAGTAAAAACAATTAGCGCACTCGCATTATTAGGAGTAATAACTACTTCTTGTGGAGAAAAAAAAACAGCTGAGTCAACAGAAATGACTGATTCAACTACTGTAGCAGTTGACACTGTTGCTGCTGCTGAAACTGGAAACATTGTAGATGTAGCTTCTGCAAATGCAGATTTCTCTACTCTTGTAACGGCTGTTAAAGCAGCAAATCTTGTTGAAACTTTGAGCGGAGATGGTCCTTTCACAGTTTTTGCCCCAAACAATGCTGCATTTGATAAACTGGCAAAAAACACACTTGATGATTTATTAAAACCAGAAAATGCAGAGAAACTAAAATCAATTTTAACGTATCATGTTGTTGCTGGAAAATTTGATGCTGCTACAGTGATTGCTGCGATAAATAAAGGTAATGGAAAACATAGCGTTACAACAGTTAATGGAGGTACAATTTCATTGAGTTTGAGCGACGGTAAAGTAATGTTAACTGATGAAAATGCAGGAACTGCCACAGTTATTCTGGCTGATGTAGGTGCTTCAAATGGCCTAATCCACGCAATTGATACAGTAGTTATGCCTAAATCTAAATAAGGTTTTTAACTGATTCAATTTAAAACCGTTACAGTGATGTAACGGTTTTTTTATGAAGAGAATTACCAAATGAGAATAAAATTTACATAGAGTGCTCTGTAACAAAATTATATTGCTATAATCTTAAATTATTATGTTGTGATTTTATTTATTCTTCATCCTTAATGTCTGTAAACAAATGACAGACAGTAAAAAATTCATTTTACAAAACAATGCTATATCAATTTCTTTCTTTTTTTATCGCATGATTATATAACTTCTTCTTCTTCAGTCGCGAATTCCATATGATCTTCCGTTTCTGGAGTAACTTCTGGTTTAGATGCTTTCAAGACATTAAACTTTTCTAACTGTTCTAGTTCTCCTTCTTCTCCTGAAAAATATGGAAATACATCCATTATAGGTGATTCTGAAATTGCAGGAATCGTATAGTCGCCCATCGTGCCTTTCATTACGCTTACTGTATTATCAAAAGCTTCTTTGACGTCATTGGCTTGAACTAATAAATACATATTAGTTTTACGTTCTTTACCGCTTTCTTCATCATACGCAATTAGCGAAACTTTTGACTTGAACCATCGGTCAGCATTTTCAAAAGGATGAATTTCAGCATAATTGGCAATCTTAATATTCGTAATTTTGAACTCCTCGCTAATGTATGCCGACATTTCTTCGGTAATTCTGCTTTCTGCCTCTGTGTAAGACACTGCGTCAACTAGATAGGGTTCAGTCGCTACTTTTTGACCGCCATTCTCATCTGTTTTTTTATATTTTACTTTGCATTCGTACCAAATTGTGCTCATCATTTATTTTTTTAAGGATGTCAAAGATAGATTTTAGACATAAAAAATAGGACTTTTAAAAAAATAGATATTCACAATTTGATATTCGAGCGATTTACTATGAGTTTAGTAACATAAAAATTGACTTTAGAAAAAAAAATCTTTTTAAATTACAAATGCTGCATTTGATTTGGTAAATCTTGCGACAAATAATGGCATAACATAAACTATTATATTCTGTAAATTAATAAAATGTATTATGTTAAATTTATGTTAATTTAATATTAAACAGTTGTTTGAATTAAACAGTTGTTTAGTTTTGGTTTCGATAAAAAATCCATTCCATTGCAAAGTAATTTTACTGATAAACAAATTCAGATTCTTGAGGTCGCTGAAACTCTTTTTGCCGAAAAAGGATTTGACGGTACTTCTGTACGTGTTATCGCAAAAATGGCGAAGATCAATATTGCAATGGTTTCCTATTACTTTGGTTCCAAAGAACGCTTGTTAGAATCGCTGATTATTTACAGAACTTCAGATTTAAAATACCAGCTAGATACTTTACTGCAAGAAGAACTTGAACCTATCGATAAAATAAATAAACTTATTGAGCTTTATATTAATCGAATAAACAGCAATAGAGGTATTTATAGAATTCTACACTTTGAATTCACTTCTAAAAAAAGAGAACAAAACTTACTCGCTTTTTCAGAATTAAAAAAAGGAAATTTAAAATCCCTTGAATCCATTATTGAAGAAGGCCAACGTAAAGGGATTTTTAGAAAAGATGTTATTATTCCGCTCATTACCCCAACAATTTTAGGCACGTTTTTTCATTTTCACATGAATAAAACATTCTTTGAAAATTTATTAAACTTAAAAACCGAAGAACTGTACAACAATTACATTAAAACCAATTTGACAAAGCACATCCAACAAACAATTAAAGCACTTCTAATTTATGAAAGTTAGTCAATTCGTGTTCTACGGGATCTTCTTTATTGGAATTTCATCCGTAAACGCACAAGAAAAAACAAGTTTAACTTTGAACGAAGCCATCAATTTGGCTTGGGCCAAAAGCAATGAAGTTACACTGGCAAATACAAAAGTAAAGACCAAAAAATACGAGTTACAATCCACTAAGAATAATCAATATCCTGATGTAAAACTTTCTGGACAATACCAGCGTCTTGCCAATGCCAATATCAATTTTAAATTAAACCAAAATAATAATGGATCGCAACAAGCAATTCCAGTTGTTGATCAATTGATGATTGGACAGCTAAATGCAAGTCTCCCCATTTTTTCTGGTTTCAAAATAAGAAATAGCATTGTTGTATATGAGAATCTATATCAGGCTGAAATGGCAACATCTTCGCAAACTAAAGAAGAAATAGCGAGTCGCGTAATTGATTATTATGCAAGTTTATATAAAGCACAAAAAACAATTGAACTGCTCAAAGAAAATCAAAAAACGGCACAACAGCGCGTAAAGGATTTTATCGAATTAGAAAAAAACGGAATTATTCCTAGGAATGATTTGTTAAAATCTAAATTACAAACTTCTAAAATTCAGTTATCACTTGATGAGACCAATAATAATTTAAAAATAATTAACTTTTACTTAGTTACGCTTTTAAAATTAGAACCAAATACAAAACTAGAAATTCGAGAAGCAGATTTTGCTGATTTCCAGATGACCAATGTTCCCACAAACGAGCTGCCAGCACTTGAAAATAGAAAGGATTTAGAAGCGATTCGCTTTCAAGGAAAAGCAAGTGAAGCTAATATTAAAATTGCAAAAGGTTCATACTATCCATCGATTGCAATAGTTGGTGGCTACACTGCACTAGATTTGAGTAATGTAATTACGGTTCAAAATGCTATGAATATTGGTGTTGGCATTTCTTATGATTTGAGTGCTATTTTGAAAAACGGAACGTTGGTAAAATTAGCAGAAAGTAAATTTCTTGAAGTACAAAATTCAGAGTTAGTACTGACCGATTACATTAAAATTCAAGTCAAAAAAGCTATTGAAGATTACGATTTAGCTTTAAAGCAAAAAGTAGTTTACAATGAAGCTGCTGAACAGGCTACTGAAAATTATCGGATTGTAAAAGACAAATATGACAACGGACTTTCAGATACTAATGATTTGTTAGAAGCTGATGTAGAACAATTGAGTTCAAAAATTAATACCGCTTTGGCGAAAGCCAATACCATCCAAAAATATTACGAGTTACTCTCCGTAACTGGCCAATTATCACAAACTTTCAACATAGCTCAAAAATAATAGCACCCATGGAAAAGAAAAAAACGAATAAAAAATTTATTATTATCCTAGCGGCGTTAGTAATTTTAGGCGGAACTTATGGAACATATAAATACTTGCATTCTCTATCTCACGAAGAAACAGATGATGCTCAAATAGAAAAAAATATGAACCCAATTATCCCCAGAGTTTCGGGATATGTAGATAAAGTGTATATAAAAGACAATGATTATGTAAAAAAAGGCGATACCCTTTTTACCATTGACAAAAGAGATTATTTATTAAAAATTGAAGAAGCTACAGCTGCATTTGTTGGTGCTGAGGGTAGTTTTGAAGTTTCAAAAGCGGATATTGGAAGTGCTTTAGCGAGCATTTCTGTTTCAGATGCTTATGTTCAATCTGCAGGAGGCAATATAGAATCGGCAAAAATAAGATTAGATCGTGCAACAAATGATTTTAATAGATATGATAATTTGTACAAAAGCCGAACTATCACAAAGCAGCAATATGAACAAGCTTTAGCTACAAAAATGGAAGCCGAAAGTCAAGTTCGCGTTTTACAGCAACAACAAAGAGCGAGTGCGTTCCAAAAATCGGTTATTATTGCTAAATCTAAAGTTTCAAATAAACAAACGGAAGTGGCTGCTGCAAATATTAAACGCGCAAATGCAATGCTAGACGCTGCTAAACTTAACTTGACTTACACCGTTGTAACTGCCGCTATTGATGGTCAAGTTTCTAAAATTGATATTCAACCAGGTCAATTAGTGCAGCCTGGACAATCTTTATTTTACATTATCAATAATGATGAAGCTTGGGTAATTGCTAATTTTAAAGAAACACAATTGAATAAAATGACTATTGGTCAAAAAGTAATAGTAAAAGTAGATGCGTATCCAGGACATGATTTTGAGGGTACAATTACTTCTTTTTCGCCAGCGACAGGATCCCGATTCTCTTTGCTACCTCCTGATAATGCAACAGGAAATTTTGTAAAAACAGTGCAAAGATTACCTGTAAAGATCAGTTTGAATACCACTAATGATCCCGAAAAAATTAAACTACTCAGAGCAGGAATGAATGTTGATGTTGATGTGCAATTAAATTAAAACAAAATTGCACGCATCAAAACTTACAATAAGATATAACCTACTTAAATACTATAGTTCACACTTTACAATAAAATGACACCAACAGGAGACGACGATTTAGTAGAATATGGCTTTAGGAGGGTTATCATTACAATTACAGCTGTGCTTTGTGCGATGCTCGAGATTGTTGATGTCACCATTGTAAATGTAGCTTTGAACAACATGCGAGGTAGTCTTGGCGCTTCACTTACTGATGTGGCTTGGGTAATTACCGCGTACGCAATTGCTAATGTTATCATAATTCCTATGACGAGTTGGTTGTCGCAACAATTTGGGCGTCGGAATTACTTTGCGGCTTCAATTATTATATTTACCATAGCTTCTTTTTTATGTGGCAATGCTGATAATATTTGGGAATTAGTAGCTTTTAGATTCATACAAGGTTTAGGAGGTGGAGCTTTATTAGTAACCGCACAAACTATAATTACAGAAAGTTATCCAGTTGCTAAAAGAGGAATGGCGCAAGCTATTTATGGTATGGGAGTTATTGTAGGACCTACACTTGGACCACCACTTGGAGGTTATATCGTAGATCATTTTTCATGGCCTTATATCTTTTACATCAATATTCCCCTTGGAATTATCGCAACATTATTGACACTTTCTTTTGTCAAAAGTCCAAAATACGGAGAGAAATTAAAAGCCAGTCAGGTCGATTGGATAGGGATTGTACTTCTAACAGCTTTTATTGGTTCTCTACAATACGTTTTAGAACATGGTCAGCAAGATGATTGGTTTAACAACCTCACTATTATTACGTTATCGACAATTTCTGTATTTGGTTTAATCTTATTTATCTGGAGAGAACTAACCTACCAGTATCCAATTGTAAATTTGCGCGTATTAAAAGATACGAATCTTAGAGTTGGAACGATAATGTGCTTCATTTTAGGTTTTGGTTTGTATGGATCAACATTTCTAATTCCTATCTATACGCAGTCAGTTTTAGGTTGGAGCGCGCTCGATGCTGGATTGCTGTTGATCCCAAGTTCTATAACAACTGGTATCATGATGCCATTTATTGGAAAAATGATTCAACGTGGAATTCCTCAAGCCTATATGGTGGCGGTAGGCTTTTTTGTATTTTTTCTATTTACTTTTTGGATGCAGCAAGTCATCACGCCAGATTCTGGTGAAGAACATTTATTTTGGCCTTTAATATTGAGAGGAGTTGGATTAGGATTATTATTCGTTCCTATTACAACACTTTCGCTTTCCACTTTAAAAGGAAAAAGTATAGGCGAAGGAGCTGCTTTTACTGGAATGATGCGACAATTAGGAGGCTCTTTTGGTATAGCAATTATTACTACTTCAATTGCTCGTTTCAATCAAGAACACCGCGTAAATCTAGTTTCAAATCTTAACAAAACTTCTTTTGAGGTGCAACAAACGGTACAACAACTCAAAATGGGGTTCATGTCTAAAGGATTTACCGAAAATGAATCTTTGGCAAAAGCCTATAAAGCTATAGAATACAAAGTTATGATACAAAGCAACGTATTATCATATATGGATATTTTTATCTATCTAGGAACGCTATTTCTAATATGTATTCCATTTATCCTTTTGATAAAAAAAGGTAAAAATAAAATCAATCCTGCCGATGCTATGCATTAGTCGCGTCGTTAGAAGAGACACGATTAATCACGTCTGTAGGATTATCGTGTGAAGACCAAATTATTCTCTTTCGATAAATTGTCGTCAAACTGATAACCATCGTAGTTAAATCCTTTTAAATCGTCGATGGTTTCTGCATTTGTGTCAATGATATAACGCACCATCATTCCTCTGGCTTTTTTAGCAAAAAAACTAATTATTTTTAATTTTCCGTCTTTATAATCCTTAAAGTCCGGCGTAATTATTGGAACTTTTAAAGCCTTTACATCAATTGCTGAAAAGTATTCATTACTTGCTAAGTTGATGAATAATTCATCATCTTTAAGTTCATCATTCAACGATTTTGTGATCGTTGCTTTCCAAAATTCATATAAATTTTTGCTTTCGCCAATAGATAATTTGGTTCCCATTTCAAGGCGATACGCTTGCATTAAATCCAGTGGTTTTAGTAAACCGTACAATCCAGATAGTATGCGCAAGCGCTGTTGTAACATTTCTATTTTTGCAACTGGAATTGTGTAAGCATCTAATCCGGTATAAACATCACCATCAAAAGTGTAGATAGCTGGGCGCGCATTTGCTGTTGTAAATGGTATTTTCCAGTCTTGATTTCGTTGCCAGTTTAAATCAGATAATTTATCTGAAATACTCATCAAGTTTGATAAATCAGCAGGTTTAACCTCTTTTAAGACTTTATGAACTTGTCTAGATTGTTTTAAAAATAGCGACTCTGTATGCAGTTTAGTGGGCAACTCTCTTTCGAATTCTAATGATTTAGCAGGTGATATTACAATTTTCATAGCGGTTGTTCTTTCAGTTCATTTTAAAAATCAATCAAAAATACTAATTGGAATTTGGAAACACGAATAATTTCAATTGATTTGTTAAATAACGTAATAAAAAATCTGAATTTAGAAATCAATATTATTAGCTATTTTTGCCAATAAAGAACCTACAATTTCCAAATAAAATGAATACTATTAAAATAAGTAGAATCACCATAAAAGACTTACTTCTACTACGAAAAATTAGTATTCAAACATTTACTGAAACTTTTACAGCTACTAACAGTGCTGAAAACTTAGCTGCTTATGTTCAAGACAAATTAAATTTAGAGCAACTGACCTTTGAAATATCTAATCCTAATTCGCAGTTTTATATTGCCTACGCAAATGATGAAGCGGTTGGATATATCAAATTGAATTTTGACGACGCTCAAACAGAAAGGATCGCAGGAAACACATTAGAAGTACATCGAATATATGTATCACAAGCTTTTCACGGTAAAAAAATAGGTCAACTTTTACTAGACAAAGCGCTGCAAATAGGAAAAGATTCTGGCGTTGGAAGCATTTGGCTTGGCGTTTGGGAAGAAAATCACAAAGCAATTCAATTTTATACTAAAAATGGTTTTGTGATTTTTGATAAACACGATTTTATGATGGGAAATGACAAACAAACTGACTTGTTGATGAAATTGAACATTTAAAGCCAATCTAATTTCACTACTTTAAATTAACTGAAAAATAGAAATTGATATTCATTTACGCTTTTTTAAAACTGCATTTGGCTTATTTTTGTAACAAACTTTATCAAGACCATGAAACAGGATGTTATTATTGTTGGAGCTGGATTAGCAGGATTATCGGCAGCGGTTTATTTGCATCGTCAAGGACGAAAAGTACTTTTGTTAGAAGCGAGTGATCGGGCGGGCGGAAGAGTTAAAACCGACGCTCAAGACGGATTTCTTTTTGATCGAGGATTCCAAGTGTTGCTAACCGCTTATCCTGAGACACAAGCTTTACTAAATTATAAAGCTTTAAATCTAAAAAAAATGTTGCCAGGTGCAACTGTTCTATATGATGGTGGCCAATTTGAAATTGCAGATCCTTTTAGACGACCATCGGCGGCATTTGCAACTCTTTTTGCTCCCGTTGGAACATTGAAAGATAAAATAAATACTCTTTGGCTAAAAAATAGATTACAGAAATTAAGCATTGAAGAAATATTTGAACAAAAAGAACAAACTACGCAAAATCAACTCAGTGAATATGGTTTCTCTCCAAAAATGATTCAGCGCTTTTATGCACCATTTCTTTCTGGAATATTTCTCGAAAATGAACTAAAAACCTCCCGAAGAATGTTCGATTTTGTGATGAAAATGTTTTCTGACGGCGATGTTGCTATCCCTGAATTAGGAATGGAAGAAATCCCAAAGCAATTAGTAACGATGCTTCCAGAAAACAGTATTTTATGCAATAATAAAGTAACGACAATTGATGGAAATAAAGTCACAACAGCAGACGGAACGGTTTATGAAGCCAATCAAATTCTTTTGGCCACAACCGCAAATAATTTTACACAGCAGTTTGTTCCGAAACAAAAAATGACCTCACAGCAAGTAACAAATATCTATTTTGAAGCAAATGAAGCACCTACTAAAAAAGCCGTAGTTTCATTAAACGCATCCTTAAGTAAAAAGTGGGTTAATAATTTGACTGTAATGACAAATGTTTCAAAGGCTTATGCACCAAAAGGCAAAATTCTAATTTCCGTTTCATACAATGGAGTTCCAGCTATTGATGATGTTGTTTTAGCCGAAAATATGAAGCAAGAACTAATGCGATGGTATGGCGAAAAGGTCAATAATTGGAAAATGCTGAGAGGTTATCGTATTGAATATGCGCTACCAACGCAAGAAAGCGTTAGAAACACTATTGATGCTTCAGAAATAAAAATTTCTGATACACTATTTGTTTGCGGAGATAATTTACTCAATGGGTCAATAAATGCAGCAATGAAAACAGGCCGATTAGCAGCTGAAGCAATGAAAATTTAGTATTCTGACAAAAAGAAAAAGATAACTAAATTTTTAAAAACTATTGAGAACATTAAGAAAATTAAACATTAAAAACCTTAATTTTCTTAATGCCAGAAAAAACAGTAGTAGTTTCAAATAGATGTTGATCTAATCGACTATAACTTTATAAGTTGGGTCTTCGAGGATATTAACATCAATAACCTGGTTTGCTTTTATCAATAGTGTTCTGCAATCAGCACTTAAATGTCGTAAATGAATTACTTTATTGACTCTGGCGTATCGCTCCGTAATTTTGTTGACTGCACCAATTGCACTCATGTCGGTAATTTTACTTTCTTTAAAATCAATAATGACTTCTGCTGGATCATTAGCAACATCGAATTTTTCTAAAAAAGCGGTAGTAGATGCAAAAAATAAAGGACCGTATATTTCATAATGCTTCACTCCTAATGCATCAATATATTTCCTAGCGCGAATTTTTTTAGCACTTTCCCAAGCAAAAACTAATGCTGAAATAATGACTCCAATTAGCACAGCTAAAGCTAAATTATGTAAAACAATTGTAATTACAGCGACTGTAACACCTACAAATATATCGTGTCTCGGCATTTTGTTGATGATTCGGAAACTTGCCCATTCAAAAGTTCCAATAGCTACCATAACCATAACACCTACTAGAGCTGCCATTGGAACTCGCTCAATTACTGGTGCACCAAATAAAATTATAAGTAATATGGTCAAAGCAGCAATAATTCCAGACAACCGTGCTCTAGATCCTGCAGATAGATTGACTAATGTTTGTGCTATCATAGGACAGCCACCCATTCCAAAGAAAAAACCATTCAGAATATTTGAACCACCTTGCGCAATACACTCTCTATTGCCATCTCCTTTTGTTTCTGTAATTTCGTCTACTAAGTTTAAAGTCAGCAAACCTTCAGTTAATCCCACAGCAGCCATTATCAATGCATAGGGAAATATAATTTGTAACATTTCTAAATTTAATGGAATTTCCGGAATATGAAAAGGAGGAAAACCACCGCTTATCGAAGCAATATCTTGCACAGTTTTGGTTTCAATTCCGAAGAAAAAAACTAGAGCAAATACAACTATTATAGCAACTAACGAAGCAGGAATTGCCTTTGTCAATTTTGGTAAAAATACAATTATAGATATTGTCAGCACCACTAATCCTAGCATAATAAAAAGAGGATTTCCGCTTAGCCAAGTCATTTGCCCATTTATTATCGTTTTAAATTGTTCCAATTGCGACATAAAAATAATTACCGCTAGGCCATTTACAAAACCAAACATAACAGGCTGCGGCACTAATCGGATGAATTTTCCAAGTTTAAAAATTCCGACAAATATTTGTAACACTCCGGCTAGAATTACTGCAGCAAAAACGTACTCTAAACCATGTGATTTCATTAATGCTATCAAAACAATTACCGTTGCGCCAGCTCCACCTGAAATCATTCCCGGTCTCCCTCCAAAAACAGCTGTTACTAAACCAGCAATAAAAGCAGCATACAAACCCATCAGTGGCGGAAAGCCAGCTAAGATTGCAAATGACAATGATTCTGGAATCATTGTCATAGCTACTGTTAATCCTGCTAAAATTTCAGTTCGGAAATTGACTTTTTGAGAAAAATCAAATAGATTAAATACTTTTTTCATAGATTGTTAGAAAGCGCCTTATCTTGAATTTCATATTGAAATTAAATGAGAGCTATTTTGTTAAATATCCCTATTTTGATTGATACAAACCAAGGAAATATAATTGGGTGGGTTTTTGAAACAGAAATGCAAAAGTAAAAATTTTAAAAGCTTTATCCTAATGCAGAAAGGACTGTCGGAAAGTTTAAAACAACCAAAATTTATCATAAATAAGCACTAGATCTACTATAATACTTTCTAATTCGATCAAAATATATCATCTTTGAATGATATTTAAATTTCAATTTGAATGAACTTATTAATTTAAATCAAAGCAGCACTTTAAAAAGATTATTTTATGAAACTACTTTATACTTTATTTTTTACCTTTTTTGTATCTAGTACTTATTCGCAAACTGCGAGTGAACATTTAGAAAAAATTAGGGATAATGAAGCTGAATTAACTGCTTTCTTTTCACAAATGCCAAAGGGCGGCGACATACACCATCATTTTTCGGGATCTATTTATGCTGAGCCATTGTTACAACGTGCCATTATCGAAAATTTCTATTTGAACACTGAAACGATGGATGTTAGAAAACAGAAAACTACATCAGGAAACTGGGAATTATTTTCTACTCTAAAAAGTAAAGGAACATTAGAATTGTACAAACAAAAAATTATGCAAAAATGGTCTGTAAAAGACTATAATGGCGTTAATTATCCATCAGATAAGTTGTTTTTTGAATCCTTCATGAAGTTTGAGCCAGCGATTCAAGGAAATTTTGCTCAAGGTATGTTGGAATTAAAAAACCGAGCAATAAAAGAAAATCTAAGTTACATTGAAACTCAATTATCAACAATCCCCACAGCAATAAGTACTGATGACTTGGCAAAATTCAATACTAGCTTGCGAAAATTAGCTTTGGTAAAAGATGAAAAAGCAATCATGAAGTCTTTAGATTCTGTATATAACTCGTTCCTTAAAAAAGGAGTCGAAACGGATGCGAAAAAATTCAACATGAACTTTGTAACCAAGTTACACAATGATTTAAAAATTGATGATTCCCAATTCACAATGCGCTATCAAAATTTTGTGTTGCGTTTTATGGAACCTGTAGATTTATTTAAAAATTTAGTTATTGCATTTATCTCTGCAGATCAAAGTGACCTGATTGCTGGCGTTAACATTGTTTCGCCAGAAGATGGTGAAACTTCAATGAAGGATTACTGGTTGCACATGGTCATGTTTAAATACTGTAACTCCCGTTATCCAAATGTAAAATATACAATGCACGCTGGCGAACTTACTCTTGGACTTGTGCAACCAGAAGAACTGACGTGGCATATTAACGCAGCGGTTTATATCGCGGGAGCAAATAGAATTGGACACGGTGTAGATTTAGCTTATGAGACAAATTCGTATGAATTATTGCGTTATATGGCGAAGAATAAAATTCCCATTGAAATCAATTTAGTAAGTAATGAATTTATTTTGAAAGTAAAAGATAGCCGCCATCCTTTGACTTTATATAAAGATTTTGGCGTTCCTATAGTTATCAGTACTGATGATGCTGGAATCTTACGTTCTAATATGACCGAGCAATATGTGTTATTAGCCAAAAGATACAAAGATGTTTCTTATCGAGATATTAAAGAATTTGTCTACAATAGCATTATTTATAGTTTTATCAAAGAAGAAAAAGTTAAAAAACAGTTGTTAAGAGATTTAGATAATAGATTTAAAACTTTTGAAGAAAAATTTCCTTTAAAATAGTCTGCTTCAAAAAAAGATATTATTTGACAAACACCAAACTCGCTTAGATTTTTTTAAGCGAGTTTGGTGTTTTTATAAATCAAGTTTAATAAAATACTTGCTTACGGTTTTAAAGAAAATAAATGATTAAATTTGATAGCATGATTTATTTTGGGAAAAAAAAGTTATGTTTTTGGACTTTTAAAAATTGATTTACAACAACTTCTAAAAAAATTTGAAATGGCATTTATCGATTATTACAAAGTTCTTGACTTGGATAAAAAAGCAACTGAAGCCGAGATAAAAAAGGCTTATCGGAAGCTGGCACGCAAACACCATCCCGATTTAAATCCAAACGATAAAGAGTCCGAAAAAAAGTTTAAGGAAATAAATGAGGCAAATGAAGTATTGAGTCATGCAGAGAACCGTAAAAAATATGATGCGTATGGTGAAAACTGGCAGCATGCAGAGCAATTTGAAAAATCAAAACAGCAGCAAGGAAACGGTCAACAAGCAAGTTATGGCAATGATACTGATTTCTCTGATTTTTTCGAATCTATGTTTGGCGGTAGAACTTCTGGAGGCGGTTCTAGAACGGTTCAGTTTAAAGGACAAGATTTCAATGCTGAATTACAACTAGATCTAAAAGACGTTTATACAGCTCATAAAAGAACACTGACTATTAACGGTAAAAATATTCGGATTACAATTCCAGCTGGAGTTGAAAATGGACAACAGATAAAAATTAGTGGATTGGGTGGCGAAGGCAGTAATAACGGTCCAAAAGGTGATTTATACATAACTTTTTCGATAGAAAATCATACTAATTTTAAATTAGAAAAACACAATCTTTATTCCATTGTAGATTTAGATTTATACACTGCTATACTTGGAGGAGAAATTACTGCAGAAACATTTGATGGAAAGGTAAAACTAACTGTAAAACCAGCAACTCAAAATGGGATGCAAGTTAAACTGAAAGGAAAAGGATTTCCAGTTTACAAAAAAGAGGGAGAATTTGGTGATCTATATCTCACTTATCAAATACAAATTCCAGCAACTCTTTCTGAAAAAGAAAGAGAATTATTTACAGAACTTGCTAAACTTAGAACATCATGAATCTAGAAAATCTTATCCCGCTACCCGAATTATGTTCTCTTTATAAAATGGAAATGTCCTTTTTTACAAATCTCAGCGAGATGGGTTTAGTTGAAATAAAAACAGTTGAAACTATATCCTACATTGATTCGGATTGCATTTACGAAATCGAAAAAATGATTCATATCTATCAAGATTTAGACGTAAATATTGAAGGAATTGATGTAGTTTTTAATTTGTTACTAAAAATGGATACACTACAAAGCGAAATTATATCACTAAAAAATAGATTGCGTTTGTACGAGAGTTAAACGTTTAAGACTTTTTTCTAATTCATTGGTCTTGATAATGTTACATAAAGGAACTATTTACAAAATCTCCGCTACAATGTTTTTAATGCAGCAACAAGTGCTTCAATATCTTCGCGAGTATTGTGATAACTGAAAGAAATACGCAAACTTGGTTTTTTCAAATCGTCATCAGATAAAATTTCTGCTAAAACATGAGATGGTTTTATACTTCCAGATTGGCAGGCACTACCTCTTGAAACTGCAATTCCTTTCATGTCTAAATTAAATAATATCATTGCTGTTTTATCTTCTGAAAAAGGCAGTAATACATTTAAAATCGTATAAAATCCATTGGTTCCACCATTAATTTGAAACGATGGAAATTCAATTTCGAGTTTCGAAAGAAGATACTCTTTTAAATCTAAAATATGGTTTTGCTGCTCATCAATGTTTTTATAGGAGAGTTCTAGTGCTTTTGCCATTCCAGCAATTTGGTGCAAAGCTTCAGTTCCTGCTCGTAATCCTTTTTCTTGGTCTCCGCCAAAAAATAGCGGCTGCAATCCTGAATTTTTACGAATAAACGCAAAACCAACTCCCTTAGGTCCGTGAAATTTGTGCGCACTAGCCACTATAAAATCGGCTGTACATTTTTGTAAATCGATTGCAGTTTTGCCAATAGATTGTACGGTATCAGAATGAAATAAAGCACCGTGTTCCTTGCAAATAAGGCTTACGCGATCTAAATCTAGCACCGTTCCTATCTCGTTATTAACATGCATTAAACTAACTAATGTTTTTTTATCTTGAGAAAGTAATTCAGCTAAATGAGTAATGTCGATTTCACCATTCGGCTTTACATTTACATAATCCACTTGAACATCAAATTCTTTTTCTAAAACTAATACGGCGTACAAAACCGCATGATGTTCTATTTTACTCGTGATAATGCGTTTTACTTTTAAATCTTTCACCGCTGATCTAAGAATCCAATTGTTAGCTTCAGTTCCGCAGGAAGTAAAAATAATTTCCTGTGCAGTTGCATTCAAATTTTGTGCAATTAACTTCCTAGAAAGTTCTAATATATTTTTAGCTTTCCTTCCTAATGCATGTGTTGAAGAAGGATTTCCGTAGTCTTCTGATAATACTTTAGTCATTTCTTGTATTACTTCAGGACGCATTGCGGTAGTTGAAGCATTATCGAGATAAATATTTTTCATTTATAAAATTTTAAAAATTAATTAGAACCCTCAATTTCTGGTGGAATAACGTTGCTTTTTGTCGAATGCAGCGCTTTATAATTAAACACTACAATTGCAATTAAAATTAAAAAATAAGATACATACTGAAGCGAACTAATTTGCTCATTGTAGTAAAAAATTGCCAACACAAAGTTAATAATTGGGTTGATATAAATCATTATTCCCACAGCTGAAGAGTTTATTCCCTTGAGCGCATACAAGCTTAAAAACAGCGGAATTATAGTAAACAGCACCACAATGATTAACATAAATCCGTAAAATAATGGCTGGGTAGGTACAGCACCACTGTATTTTGGATAAAAAGGAATTAAAACTATTGCTGTAAAAACAAGTTGAATGGTCAAAGTTAGAAATTTGTCCATTTCACTATTTTTACGCTGACTTACAAGGTACAAAGCGTAAGTGGCGGCTACAATTAAACTATAAAAGAAATCACCAAAATGATCCAACGAAAGCAAAACGCAGGCAAATACACTCATCAAAACTGCTCCCCATTGCCATTTACTAAGTTTTTCTGATAATATTAAATAAGCAAAGACCGTTGTTAGGATGGGACAAATTAAATAGGCAAGAGAAGCTGCATTAACACTAACGTGGTTCACTACGTATATAAAAACAAACCAATTTAACGTTAAAAAAACACCTCCACCTAAAGTTAGTACAACAATACTTTTTTTCTTTTTTGAATCACAATTTTTAAAATTTGTCCAATTACTACGAATTATATTTTGACGAAAAAAAAGGTTTACCAAAACCATAATAATAACGCTAAAAAATACTCGATAAAAAAGTATATCTAGAGAAGCAAAATTATGCAACGGTTTCAATGCAAAACTGAAAAAACCCCAAATAAAGAACGCTATAAAAGCAGCAGAATAATACTTATTAAGTGACATATGGCATTAAAAATTTGCTACAAAGATAATGATTTCAAAGCTTTTATTGTTAACCAAGTTCAAACCATCAATAACAAAATATATCAATATTTTTGAAAAGAATAGAGTGTAAAAAGCTTAAAACAATTTATATAAGCGTGCTATTTTTGATTGTGAATGCATCGGAACAAATTAAAAATTCTATTTTTGTAATAAATATTTTGATAATGAAAAAAATAATAGGTTTACTAACGCTAGCCGTTTTATTAAATAGTTGTGATGATGGAGATTTAACACAAGAGAATATTAATTTTGATGAAGTAGCTGTGCAGAAATGCACTCAAAACAACTTGCTCTTCAAACTAAACGAGAACGAAGCGCTAATTTTTGAAGCTAACGCAATAACTTTTCCTACGCAAACGATTGACCAAGAATTTACAATAAGTCCTACAAATCGAGTTGTATATCGATTTTACAATAATGTTGTTAGCACCGAAACGATCTGTGAAACTATTGCTCCCGCTACTCCAGTAGTCTCTGATCAGTGGAGTGCTTCTGGAGGGAATATTATTATAAAAACCACAGCGGTAAAAACAACAGATGATAAAGACAACAGTTCGAAAATTTCTGGCTACAGACACAATATCACTTTTAAGAACATCACTTTTATTAAGTCAAATGGAGGAACTCAAGTATACGAAACATTTATATTTGGCGATTACATTATAGGTGCTACAGCATTGCCATTTGCCTTTAACAAAATTTTAAAGCAATGTCCAATTTCCAAACAATTATATGACAGAAACAGCAGCGAAGCTTTTATTTTAGATATCGACCCTACCTTAGTTGTAAACGTAGCTACACCATTAAATTCTCCAAGAATTGGATTAATTAGTGATACTAAAAACAAACTCACCTATAGATTATTTTCTGGCTTACTTACCGATGATTACTTTTGTAAAACTGTACTTCCTGCAACTCCGCCATTAGTTGAAGAATGGATTGCTGTACCAGGAGTAGAAAACATTAGCGGGACTATTGAGGTCACGACTACCGTTTTCGGCAACGGATTTAAACACACTGTAATCATTAAAAAAGCTCGATTAAAGAAAGGTAATAGCGATTTTCTTTTGGGTGATAACTACATTTATGGCGAATTATTGACGACAAATTAGATGGTAAATTAAATGTGATTTGGTTTAATGACCGTGTTTTCTAATTGTAAAAGTCCAATTTTAAATAACTTTCAACAGTGAAATTTATTTAAAATTGGACTTTTTTTGAAGTTCTAAATATAAAGTTGTGTGATTACATTGCACTTTGTTTAATAAAAACTTCCGTTGCTCCTTGACCGTATTTTTGATAATTTCCTTCTATAAAAGCGATATTGTCATACCGTCCAAGCAGAAAATCTAGCTCTGCTTTAAGCACGCCTTCGCCAACTCCATGAATAAAAACAATCTTGGGAATTCTATTTCTAATAGCAAATTCTATATGACGTTTTGCTGTTTCTGTTTGCAAAGTAAGAATATCATAATTTGACATTCCTCGCTTATTGGGAACTAGTTTTTCTATATGTAAATCAAACTCTGGAGCTGGGATTTCGTGTTTGGATTTCTTTTCTTTCACAAAGCTACGCGCTTTTGGAATCTCCTTTTCTTTTGCAATTTCATCTACATTAATTCTTTTGATAGAATCCATTAAGTTACTGGTATTGTTTATCTTAATAAGTTCTTTGACATTAAAAGTCATCACAAATCCATCTTCTGTTTCAATAGTAACTTGATTATCTTTCACTGATAACACTACCCCATTCATGTCTTCGTCAAGCACTGAAACTTTGTCTCCCTTATTAAACATCTGTATCTTCTTTATCTTGGTTTTTACTTGGCGTTTTAGCACTCAGCTGCATCATTCCAATCATAAAAATTACAATTGCAATAACCATTATGTATATATTTTTATCGGCGCTTGTCTGCTGATACAACGCAACAACAATGGCAATAATCATTATGGGGATTATAAATTTTTTCATCTTTAAAAATATCAGATTCCAAAAGTAATCAATTTAACATTGCCGATAAATTTTTTCAGCCGTTACTTATTTTTTCGTAAAATTGTAAAAAATAAAACAATGGATTTAGAAAAATATATGTTTCCTTGTTTAAGTAAAACACTCTTTGGAATCGAATGTTTAGGCTGCGGATTTCAACGCAGTTTCGTTTTGTTACTACAAGGCGATTTTTCAGGATCTTTCAAAATGTATCCAGCACTTATCACCACCATTTTATTTCTAGGAATTATTGCTTTAAGCTTTATTCAAAAAAGTAAAAACTACAACAATCTAATTTTTATTTCAGCTGTATTAAATGGAATTTTTATGGTTGCTAGTTACATTTATAAGCACTACTAGACCCATTTTGAATTCGTAATGATTTTTATGAAAAATTATTTTATTCGAGATAATATGTCATTCATCATTTCGATTTGAACCTTCTGAATTTCTATTAATTCTTCTTGCTGATGCATAATTAAATGATCTAACTTTTCATGCAACATCCTTATTTCAAGTTCTGATTTTAGATTGATCATGTAATCTTTTTTAGCTCTTTCTCTATCTTTTTCCTCCTGACGGTTTTGACTCATCATTATCACTGGCGCTTGCAATGCTGCTAAGCAAGATAAAATTAAATTCAATAAAATAAATGGATACGGATCAAATCCTTTATTGAGAAGCAAATAAATATTAGCCAAAATCCATAATAAAATAAAGATGCCAAAGAGAATTATAAATTTCCAGCTTCCGCCAAAAGCAGCTACTCTATCAGCTACTTTTTGCCCAAAAGTTCGAATGCCTAAATCCTCCTCTAAACTACTTACTATCGACACGCCCTCCTGAAGCGACCCAATCACTTTATTTTCTAAATTAGTAAGTTCTCCAATTTCAACCGAGAGATAATTAGAAATATATTTCTCCCTGTACAAATTGAGCTCTTCAATGGTTAGGAAACTTTTCTCATCAAAATCAGGAAAGTCACTCTGGATTAATGATAATATTGGATTTCTAAGTGTTTTAGCAGAAATCTTATCATCGGCTTTGAATTCTTTCTTAGAAATATCGCTTATAAAAGTTAAATTCTTCTTCATGCTTCGCTATTTAAAAGCTAATTTAAAGTTATTTCTATTAAATTATATCCTTTTCCTTTTGTAAAAAAGATACGCATACATAAGTTCCCTTTTTATAAGATAAAATTAATCACAATTTTGTTAAAAACTATCGATATAAAAACAGTAGGTTTTGATAAGTGCTTGGCTTAATTCCAAATACTTCAATATCTTTGCTGTCAACATTTAAATTAAAGTTAATGA
Organism: Flavobacterium micromati; assembly: GCF_900129585.1. Taxonomy (GTDB): domain Bacteria; phylum Bacteroidota; class Bacteroidia; order Flavobacteriales; family Flavobacteriaceae; genus Flavobacterium; species Flavobacterium micromati. The sequence continues at coordinate 135,563 of NZ_FQWF01000004.1, read as the reverse complement.
TTTTCTGGTATTTTATTTTCTCTACCAAATCTTCGTGTTGTTGCTAAAAATAAACTTCTTTTTACTGCAAACAACATAAACAACTGCGCTTTATAATCACGTATGCGATTAGTAAAAGCCATCATAACATTTACAAAACATATTATGAAATATCAAAAAATAGTGAATCTAATAGGTAATACACCACTAGTAGAATCGACGACTTTAATTCAAAATAAAAACGTCAAACTTTTATTGAAATTAGAAGGCAATAATCCAGGAGGAAGTGTAAAAGATCGCGCGGCTTACAACATGATAAAATCTGCCATAGATAGAGGCGATATTAAAAAAGGAGATAAACTGATTGAGGCCACAAGCGGCAATACTGGTATTGCTCTCGCGATGATTGCGCAATTATTCGACATAGAAATTGAACTAGTGCTGCCAGAAGATTCCACAAAAGAGCGCACCCAAACAATGCGTGCTTATGGCGCAACAGTGATTTTGACACCCGCGAGTACAGGAATTATAGGCTCAAGAGATTATGCTGATAAAAAATTGGCCGAAGGAGGATATGTTATGCTAAATCAGTTCGCCAATGACGATAATTGGAAAGCGCATTACAAAACAACAGGACCAGAAGTGTGGAATGACACTGAAGGAACGGTCACTCACTTTGTGGCTGCAATGGGAACCACTGGAACAATCGTTGGAACATCCGCTTATCTCAAAGAAAGGAATCCATTGATCCAAATCATAGGCGCGCAACCCAGCGATGGTTCTCAAATTCCTGGAATTAGAAAATGGCCTCAAGAATATCTTCCAAAAATTTACGATGCCTCAAAAGTGGATGTCTTAATTGAAGTTTCAGAGAAAGAAGCACGTGCAATGACAAAGCGATTGGCTCTGGAAGAAGGAATTTTTGCTGGAATGAGTAGTGGTGGATCAGTTACTGCTGCAATAAAAATAGCGAATACATTAGAATCCGGCGTGATTGTCGCGATTATTTGTGATCGAGGAGATCGGTATTTATCATCTGACTTATTTGATTAAACTCAGACGAAATAAATTTAAATAGGGATTGGTTTTGCTACAAAACCAATCCCTATTTTCATTATTTTTAAACTAAAGTAGCAGATGTAGAAATAGCTGCATTCAAAACCTTCGAAATCGGACAGTTTTTCTCTGCTTTTGTTACGTGTTGTTGAAAAACAGAATCAGTTATGTCTTTTATTTTAGCAGCAATCGTTAAGTGAGAAGTAACAATAGCGCCATTCACTAAATCTATGTCACATTTAGATTCGATGCTGTCAATTTCAAAACCTTCCTCACTGAGATATGCTGATAATTGCATTGTAAAACAACCTGCGTGCGCTGCTGCAATCAGTTCTTCAGGGTTCGTTCCTACACCTTCTTCAAATCGAGATTTAAACGAGTATTGTGTATCGTGAAGTGTAGTACTTTGCGTTGTAAGTTTTCCATGTCCTTCTTTAAGAGAACCATTCCAGACTGCTGTTGCATTTTTTTTCATATGTGTTTTGTTTGTTTTTTATTGGAATATGGAATTCGCATATCTTCATCGGTGTTTGCGACCAAATCTAGATCATGCTCATTTCATAATTATAGTTTTTAATGAGTTATTTATTATCGTTTTAAAAACATAATTTCGCGAATAAAGTTTTAGAAATAAAACGTTCTATTAATTTTAAAATGAAAAATCTATTTACAATTCGATAATATTATGTTCTCAAATTTAAGACTTTCAAAAAAAAGAAATAAGGGAATAGATTATTTTTAACGAAAGTTTAAAGTACTGCCTTCCATTTCGGTAATTTTATTTTTAGCATTTAGAAGTCTAAAATTATTAATCCTTTTTTTTTTAAAATAAATACTAAATAGCACTTTTACAAATATGTATGAAGAACCAAGAAAAAACTCAAGACTGGGCCAATTTAACTAAATACCAAACTCAAAATTCGCAACTTCAAATTATTATTTATGAAGAAAAAAGGATTGTTTTCATGGGCGATTCGATTACTGAAATCTGGAGTACGATTTATCCCCAATTTTTTTTAAACAAACCATATATCAACCGTGGAATTAGCGGTCAAACAACTCCTCAAATGTTAGTTCGTTTTAGAGCCGATGTGGTTGCTCTACATCCAACTGCGGTAATAATCTTAGCTGGAATTAATGATATTGCTGGAAATACTGGTTTTTCTAGTATTGAAATGATTAGGGATAATATTTTTTCTATGGTAGAAATAGCCAAAGCAAATCAGATAAAAGTTATCATTTGCTCTATTTTGCCCGCAGCTGATTTTAGCTGGAAACCCAACCAAGAACCTATTGAAAAAATTAAAGATTTGAACAAAATTCTAATCAATTATGCTACTGAGAATGATCTTATTTATGTCGACTATTACTCTTCGATGGTGGATGATAAAGGAGGATTAAAAATAGAATTCTCCAATGATGGCGTTCATCCCAACATAGCTGGCTATCAAATTATGGCTCCCCTTGTGGAGAAAGCCATTGAACGTGCTTTAATGAAAAATTAAGTTTAGAAAAGTATTTGGAAATCGACGAAATCATATTCGCATCTCCCCTGCCCCTGATTGCAGCGGAAAACCCGCAGTGGCATAAGCCCAAAAAACCGTGCGATAAAAGAGCGACCAAAGGAAGCTCCTTTTATAGCCGGTTTTAGGCTTATGAAACGAGGATTTGCAGCGGAAAGCAGGATGAGGCCCAAATAAAAAGGAGACTTTTTGAAAATATTTTGAAATTTGAATTTATTAAACCAACCAAAGGTTTATTTTTGCGCCATGGCTAAGAAAAATACAGACAAAGTTGTCTTTCATCAAATAAAAGTCCTTGATGCTGGTGCAAAAGGCGTTTCGGTAGCAAAGGCTCCCGATGGAAAAGTAATTTTCATCCCAAATGTCGTTCCTGGCGATGTGGTAGATGTACAAACTTTTAAAAAGCGCAAAGCTTATTACGAAGGAAAAGCAGTTCATTTTCATGAATATTCTGAGCATAGGATAGAACCTATATGCGAACATTTTGGAGTTTGCGGCGGTTGCAAATGGCAAAACATGAAATATAGCCAACAATTGTATTACAAGCAAAATGAAGTTTTAAATCACTTACAACGAATAGGTAAAGTTGAACTTCCCGAATTTGAACCAATTTTAGGTTCAGAAAAGCAGTTTTTTTACAGAAACAAAATGGAATTTTCTTTTTCGAACAGCCGTTGGTTGACCGAAGCCGAAATTGGCAGCACGGAAGATTTGGGAAACAGAAATGCCCTAGGTTTTCATATTCCAAAAATGTGGGACAAAATCTTGGACATCAATAAATGTCATTTACAGGAAGATCCATCAAATGCTATTAGAAATGAAGTTCGCGACTTTGCAAATGCAAACGGGTTGACGTTTTTTAACCCAAGAGACCATTCTGGTTTGTTGAGAACCTTAATGTTGCGCACGGCTTCAACTGGAGAGATTATGGTTTTGATTCAGTTTTTCGAAAATGACAAAGCTAATAGAGAATTACTTTTAAACCATCTTTACGAGAAATTCCCTCAAATAACCTCTTTACAATACGTTATAAACAGTAAAGCAAATGACACACTTTATGACACTGATATCAAGTTATACAAAGGCAGAGACTACATTTTAGAAGAAATGGAAGGGTTAAAATTTAGCATTAATGCAAAATCTTTTTACCAAACAAATTCTGATCAAGCTTACGAATTATACAAAATAACGAGAGATTTTGCAGGATTAACTGGCAAGGAATTAGTTTATGATTTATACACAGGAACAGGCACAATTGCGCAATTTGTTTCTAAAAACGCTAAAAAAGTAATAGGTGTAGAAAGTGTTCCTGAAGCTATAAAAGATGCAAAACTGAACGCTGAACGCAATGAAATTACTAATTGCGAATTCTTTGTAGGTGATATGAAAGTAGTGTTCAATGATGATTTTATCGCTGAACATGGTCATCCCGATGTTATTATTACTGATCCACCGCGAGACGGTATGCACAAAGACGTGATAGAACAAATCATGAAAATTGCCCCTCAAAAAGTGGTTTACGTTAGTTGCAATTCGGCCACGCAAGCGCGTGATTTAGCTTTAATGGATGAGAAGTATAAAGTTACTCGTGTACGACCGGTAGATATGTTTCCACAAACGCATCATGTGGAGAATGTGGTTCTATTGGAAAAGAAAGCCCCCTGACCCCCAAAGGGGGAAACGAAATCACTATTTTTGAATAATGATTTTTTATGTCAATCGATTTTGAATTTCAGATTTTAGATTGTTATTTATTTTTGAATATACTTAAGAATAACCAACAGGAAAAATTTTTCACTTTTCACTTTGGACTTTAGACGTTAGACTTTGAACTTTTACCATTTTATGAAAAAAATAATTTTAGCTTTGTTTGCGGTAGCGCTATCTTTTTCCAGTTGTGAGAAAGATGATATTTGTGATGCCAATACGCCTACTACTCCAAGATTAGTAATTAACTTTTTTGACTTTACAAATCCTTCGGTTAAAAAAAGTGTGTCAAATCTAAAGGTAGTTGGTGACGGAATGACGAGCGGTGTGTTAATTAATGGATCAGAAACAACAAGTTCAAATACCATTTCGCTTCCACTAAGAACTGTTGGAACCACTACCACTTTTAGTTTGACTTTAAATTCTGGTAATGCGAATGTTGATTTAGTTGACGAGGATATTATCAAATTTGATTATAGCACTCAGGAACTTTTTGTTTCGAGAGCGTGCGGATACAAAACAATTTTTACATTGGATCCTGTAAATCCTTTTACGCATACTGATCCAATTGCTGAAAATCGAAAATGGATCAAATCTATTGTGGTAAAAAAAAATAATATAACTAGCGAAAATGAAATACATATTGAAATTTATTTTTAGTTTTTTTCTTTTTTTATCACTGCTGGTGGCGCATTCTCAAGAAACAAGTCCACGAGTAAAACCAACTAAAAAAGTTACTCAGGAAAAAAGTGTTCCAGCAGTTATTGAAAAACAACAAATTCCTGAAGCACCTACAAAATTGGTGAAAATTGAGCCTGCCGCACAAAAAAAAGATTCCGTTATTCAAAAAATAGATCGATATGGTTTAAGAGTAGGGCTAGATTTGTATAAATTGACACGCGGTTTGTACGATAGCAATTACAAAGGGCTAGAAGTTGTGGGAGATTATCGCTTAACCAAAAAGTACTTTTTAGCCGCCGAACTGGGAAATGAAAACAAAACAACCGACGATGATCGCGTGAATTTCACCACCAAAGGTTCTTACCTAAAAGTAGGATTTGATTACAATGGCTATCAAAACTGGCTGAACATGGAAAATATTATTTCAATTGGACTGCGATATGGTTTTAGTACTTTTAACCAAAGATTAAATAATTACAGAATTTACAATTCTACCCCGTATTTTCAAGAAACTCCTATAATTCAATCAGGACAACAGTTTAATGGCTTGTCAGCCAGTTGGATTGAAGTTGTTGCAGGATTGAAAGCCAAAGTATTTGATAATGTTTTTCTAGGTTTTAGCCTTAGATTAAATCGATTAGTAACGAATAAAGAGCCAGATACATTTTCTAACCTTTATATTCCTGGTTTCAATAGAACGTATGATGGTAGTTTTGGAGTGGGTTTTAACTATACAGTAACTTATTTTGTTCCAATTTATAAAAAGAAAATAAAAACAATTGTGAAGTAGTGAATTAGAAAATGTCTCAATGAGATAATTATACTATTAATATCTTCTATTTACTGTTAAAAAGAATTGAAATTTCTCAGGCTAACTGCGTCATTATTATTGTAATGAAGCACGAAACGTTGTTTGTAAGTTGTTCGTAATCTCGACTGCGCCCGATTTGACAAAAACATGAAAGTAATTTCAAAGACCATTTGGTATTAGTCAAGAAGAAATATGACAAGTAGAAAATTAAAAAATAAAGCAATTAGTTAATTGAAAAGACTGCATAAAAAAAGAGATGATATTTTAAAAATCACCTCTTTTTTCGGTTAAACCCAAATTATTTTAAAATAACCAATTTTTTAATTATTTCACATTTTCAAATTATCTAATTTTCTAATTATCCAATTTTCTAAAAAAAACTATCCAATTTCCTTTACATCTTTCATGAAAATCCATTTCATGTAAAACTTTTCGCCGTCTTTAGTTTTTACAGCCTGAAATTTTGGTGAAAGGATTGTGCCAACGAAAAAAGCAGTTACGGGAATCCAATAACCTGTTAGATTAGTGTATTGTTCTACTAAATATCTAGCAGAAATAAATAATATCGCAAAGCATCCTAATTGATAAAGGAATGCTCTTATTTGTAATTTACTCATCGTTTAGTGAATTTACAGGTTGTCTCTAATAAAAAATTAATTTTCCGCACCAATTTATAGACTAGCATCAAGATTAGGTGAAATTTTCTCCGCAGCTCCATCCGCGCCTTCAGAAAGAGTAGCCGAAGCAAATTTAGTTCTCTTACTTCCTTCGTACATTTCGTATTTTACTAATCTGGCTTCTAAACCTGCATTGAAAAGTTTAATTTTTCTAGACGGTTTTAATCCAACATATTTCAGTGCTTCAAGATTTGCAGTAATCATCCACGCATTAGTTCCTGGATAATTTTTCTTCAAGGTGTCTCCAATATTTTTATAAAATTCTTCCATGTGAATATCCAAACGTTCATCATACGGCGGATTAAAAACAATATGTAACTTACCTTCGGAACTTTTGAGAGTATCAAAAAAGTTGTTCTCTTCAATTGTAATGTAATCGTCTAAGTTTGCATTTTTGATGTTATCTTTTGCTTTTTGCACGGCACTAGGTGCTTTATCGTAACCTTTTATAGTATGATGAAACTCCCGAACACGTTTTAATAAACTGTCTGAAATGGCATCAAAAAGATCATTATCCCAATCGTTCCATTTTTCAAAAGCAAATTCTTTACGATTGATATTTGCTGGAATATTACAAGCAATCATAGCAGCCTCAGCAAGAAAAGTTCCAGAACCGCACATCGGATCTAAAAAATCTGTTTGTCCATCCCAACCCGAAAGCAACAAAATTCCTGCGGCAAGAACTTCATTTATAGGAGCAATATTAGTTGCTGTTCTATAACCGCGCTGGTTTAATGCATTCCCAGAAGTGTCTAATGCAACAGAAACTTGGTCTTTATCAATATGAATGTTAATTCGTAAATCAGGATGTACTTTATCAATACTTGGCCGCTGACCTGTTCTTTCACGAAACTGATCTACAATAGCATCTTTACACTTTTGAGAAACAAATTCCGAGTGATTAAAATATTCAGAGTGCACTGTAGTATCAATCACAAAAGTTTGATTTGCATTTAGCAATTTAGACCAGTTCATACTGGCAATTCCTTTGTACAAAGCTTGTTCATTATTAGCCTTAAAAAAATAAATAGGTTTTAGGATTTTTAAAGCGGTACGTAAAGCTAAATTTGCTTTATACATAAATCCTTTATCTCCCTTAAAACTTACCATTCGTACTCCTTGCTCGACATTTTGCGCACCCAGCATTTGCAACTCTTTTGCTAATATCTCCTCAAAACCAAAAAAGGTTTTGGCAACCATTTTAAAATTATCTTCCATTTGCCTCCTTTGCCCTTAAAGTGGGCATTGTTATCGTTATATTTGGCAAAAATACACTAATTTTGCCTGAATCGAATTAATTGAAAAAGAATAAATGTCTGAAGCTGAAAAACTGTCAACAGAAAATAAAATAAAACCTCCTGAAAAGTGGTACTCCTCATGGTTTGATACTCCATATTATCATATATTATATAAAGAGCGCAATTACAGAGAAGCGCAAATTTTCATGGATAATTTGACGCATTATCTCAATCTTCCTGAAAAAGCAAAAGTTTTGGATTTAGCATGCGGAAAAGGACGTCATTCCATTTATTTAAACCAATTGGGTTTTGATGTTCTTGGAGCTGATTTATCTGAGAATAGTATAGAGGAAGCCAGTAAAAACTCTAACGAAACACTTCACTTCAAGGTGCATGACATGCGTGAACCTTTTGAAGAAAAATATGATGCCATTTTCAATTTGTTTACTAGCTTTGGTTATTTCGAAAATGACGAAGACAACTTAACTACACTCAAAGCTATTAAAGAAAGCTTGACTGAATATGGGTTTGCAGCAATTGATTTTATGAATGTTCATCAAGTTCTTAATACTTTGATTCCTGAAGAAATAAAAACTGTTGATGGAATTGATTTTCACATAAAACGCTACGAAAAAAATGGACACATTTATAAAGAAATCGATTTTGTTGACGAAGGACAATCCTTTCATTTTATTGAAAAGGTGAAAGCTTTGACTTTAAAAGATTTCGAGGAATTAATGGAAGAAGCAGGAATTTATTTACTTGATATTTTTGGAGATTATAAACTGAAAAAATTCCACAAAACAGAGAGTGAGCGCTTAATTATGATTTTTAAATAAATGAATTACATTTTACCCTTACTTTCCGTACTCATAGGATATGTAATTGCGCTGGTTTTAAAACCAAAAAACAAGATAAATTTAAAGTTATTATTAGCTTTTAGTGGCTCATTCCTACTTTCCTTAACTGTAATGCATTTATTACCAGATGTATATCAAGTTGATTCAGATACTATTCCTAATAAATACAATTATACTGCAGGTATATATATTATGTTAGGGATTTTATTCCAAATCATCTTAGAATTTTTCTCAAAAGGTGCGGAACATGGGCATGTTCATGGACACCCAAACATGTCGCATATTCCTTGGTCATTGTTTATAAGCCTATGTATTCATGCTTTTTTAGAAGGATTTCCAATAGGTCATAATCATAGTAATTTAGCACTGGGAATTGCAATTCACCATTTGCCAATAGCCATTATCTTGACAACATTTTTTTTAAATTCACGCTTAAACAAAAAAGCAATTTTTGTATTCATGATGACATTTGCTTTAATGACGCCGCTAGGAACACTAGCCGCAGATTATTTTACAGGGTTGCAACGCTATCATAGCCAAATTACAGCGGTTGTAATTGGTATTTTATTTCATATTTCGTCGACCATTATTTTTGAAAGTAGTGAAGGACATAAATTTAATATTGCCAAAGTTTCAATGATTGTCATTGGCATTGCATTGGCATATTTTTTATAATTTAATAATTTGGCCGCGTTTGTCGCAGCGAAACTGGGCTATACACTGTAATCTTTTTTATTTTGCTACGGCTACAGAAAAAAAGTGTGCTGGCAAGGAATGATTCTTCAAGCACTTAAAATAATGACAAGAACAAGTTGTTCACCATAATTTCAATAACATTAATAATGACATTCATTAAAACAACGGAACAGCATTCAAAATATGAACATTTAGAAAAAATGCCATTATCAGATTTGCTATACAATATTAATCAGGAAGACAAAATAGTTCCACTTGCTGTTGAAAATGCGCTGCCACAAATTGACAGTTTAGTAGCCGCAATTGTAACCAAAATGAAACGCGGTGGACGTTTATTTTATATTGGAGCGGGAACATCAGGCCGTTTAGGAATTTTGGATGCATCAGAGTGTCCGCCTACTTTTGGAGTTAAATTTGACTTAGTAATTGGTATTATTGCTGGCGGAGATTCGGCAATTCGTAAAGCGGTAGAGAATGCCGAAGACAATTTTACTCAAGCATGGCTAGACCTAAAAGAGCACAATATTAAGGAAAATGATGTAGTTGTTGGGATTGCCGCTTCAGGAACAACCCCGTACGTAATTGGTGGATTAGAACAATGTAATAAAAATAATATTGTTACGGGATGTATTACGTGTAATGCCGGAAGTCCTTTGTCTCTAACAGCAAAATTTCCAATTGAAGTAGTCGTAGGTGCTGAATTTGTCACTGGAAGTTCCCGTATGAAAGCTGGAACAGCACAAAAACTAGTGCTAAATATGATTAGTACCGCAGCTATGATCCAGCTTGGGAAAGTAAAAGGTAATAAAATGGTCGATATGCAGCTTAGCAATAGCAAACTCGTTGATCGTGGTGTAAAAATGATTATGGGTGAAGTTCCAATTTCATATCAAGAAGCTAGTGTATTATTAGAAAAAGAAGGAAGCGTGCGCAAAGTGATTGACATTTACACTAAATAACATGGTTAAGTCAAGTTTAAAAACGAACTTGCATTATAATTTTATCTTCTAAAAAATGGCAATAAATAGAGAACTTTTATCGAAAGGAATTACTTATTTAGCAGGATCGTTACCGCTTCTGTTTTTAGGACCAGTTGTAATTCACAATGCTTTTATGAATAAGCAAAATATTTGGCATTATTTAGTCCTAGCGATTGGCATTATAATCTGTATCGCTGCAGTCTACTTTGCTTATAAAGGTTTATCTGTAATTGTAAAAAGTTTATTTAACGATTAATGGAGGATTTAATTCATATTCAAAAAACATTTGAAAAAATCGATTGGATCAATAAGAGAATTAACAATCGTGAATTTGAAGATTGTGTATTTAAGAATTGCAATTTTTCGAATAGTGATTTTTCCAACAACACTTTTATGGATTGCGAGTTTATTGATTGTAATTTATCAATGGCTGATTTGATGAATACAAGTTTAAAAACTGTTGCTTTCAAAAATTGTAAGTTACTTGGAATCCATTTTTCCAAATGCATTGATTTTCTATTTAATGTAAGTTTTCAAGATTGTATATTGGATTACAGCTCTTTTACTAATAAAAAAATGCTAAAAACAAAATTCAGTTCTTGCTCGATGAAAGAAGTTAATTTTGCTGGAGCAAACCTTACTAATTCAATTTTTGAAAATTGCAATCTGGATAATGCCACTTTCAATGACACGCAGTTAGCAGCTGTTGATTTTACTTCTGCATACAATTATAAAATTGATCCTGAATTTAATCCAATGAAAAAGGCTAAATTTTCTACACAAGGAATTTCCGGTCTTTTAGGTAAATACGATATAAAAATACAGTAAAATAATTGCCTGAAACCTGAAGCTTGTAAAAGAAGACAAATGAAAAAACACTCGCAATTTATGACTTAGTTGTAACCTACAATTGCACACACTCAATTAATAATCTCTCTATATATAAAATTACAAATGAAAAAACTAATTTTTCTTCCCGCATTCCTCCTACTTTTCTCTTGTTATGATAAAGAGCGTAGCTGCAAAGATTTTAAAACTGGAAAGTTCAAATTTGAGCACGAAGTTGAAGGAGTTGTAAAAACTACTGTTTTTGAAAGAAATGACAGCATTGAAATCGAAACTTTTGAAGGAAAGATAGATACTGCCTCAATAAGATGGATTAGCGACTGTGAATATGTGCTGCTTAAATTACACCCAAAAAACATGGCCGAAGAGAAAGCTATAGGAATGAAAATTTTGACAACCACCAAAAATTCATATACCTTTGAATTTGGAATGGTAGGTTCTGATGCTAAGCAAAGAGGCACGGTCACCAAAATTTCCGACTAAATAAGTAAAATAAATTAATTAAAAAAGATGGAAGTATTTTTAAATCCAGATGCGTGGATTGCCTTATTAACATTAACTTTTCTTGAAATCATATTGGGAATTGATAATATCATATTTATCTCAATTGTAACTGGAAAATTACCCGTTGAGGAACGAAAAAAAGCAACACAAATAGGTTTGTTTTTAGCGATGTTCATGCGTATCGCTTTACTTTTTGGAATTACACTTTTAATTGCGATGAAAGCACCTTTTTTCAGTATTGATTGGGGCTGGTTTAGTGCTGAATTTACCGGACAAGCGATGATTCTTTTCCTTGGAGGTTTATTCTTGATTTACAAGAGTACAAAAGAAATTCATGAAAAAGTAGATCATAAAGGAGAGGAAGAGCACGATTTAAAAATAGCAGTTGCCAAATCGTTTTCTAACGTTATATTTCAAATTCTTCTCATTGACTTAATATTTTCCGTAGATAGCATACTGACTGCAGTTGGAATGACTAATGGTGTTTCTGGCGCATTGTACATAATGATTACTGCGGTGGTAATATCGGTGGGAGTTATGATGCTTTTTGCAGTTCCTGTTGGAAATTTTGTAAATGCAAATCCTTCTATTCAAATTTTAGGTTTAGCTTTTTTAATTCTGATTGGCTTTATGCTAATTACCGAAAGTATGCATTTATCAAACGCCTCTTTAGTTGGAGAACATGTTGGTGCGGTCCCAAAAGGATACTTATATTTTGCAATTGCTTTTTCACTTGGTGTCGAATTCTTAAATATGAAAATGCGAAAGAAAATCTAAATTTTATTCCAAAAAAAAGCGCTCACCGAGCGCTTTTTTTTTATTCTAAACTCAACGTTATCTGTCCATCGTCATCTAACTGAATATCGGATTCATCAACATCTTCAACTGCTGTCGACTCTGGAATTACCTCAACTGGAATTTCATAAAACAACGGTTCTAACAAATTTACTTGTTTCAATTTATCAGCTGTCAATTGATTTCCTAACGCTTTAAAACCTTTTATTCCTATATAGGATTCAACATCTATAGTCTGAGTTTCTTTTTGAACTCCTTTCACTTTTGTAAATACTAGTTCAGCTACCGGGCGATAATCTGATGATACGATTTCTAATTGTGAATTAGGGTGTTCAGTAATAAAACTCTCCTCTTTATTTTCAGTTTCAATCAAGAAACGTTTTATGTAATATCTTTCCTTTTCACCATCAAAATATATGGCCGAAATCGGTTTTTTGGGAATCCATTTTTCTAAAATGATCATTCCTTGATCAAAATGAGTGGATAATTCAGGGGTAACCACCTTTAGCTTTCCAGATTGTGAAATAATCAGAATTTTATCGCTTGGTCTAAATTCGCCCAATAATTCACCTCTGCCGTCCACATTTAATCGTTGAACAGTGTCATCAAACCAAACTTTTCGCGGCAACAAAGTTGAAATTCCTTTCTCCTTCAATTCAATTTTTTTGATAGGATATTTGGTCACAGTGTTCCCTTTCGAACTTCGACCTTTAATCGTCAAACTAGCAAAATCAATATCGAATTTGAGTTTTTTAATGGTTCCTATTTGGCGAAGCAAAATCGTAATCACTTCCGCCTCGCCATTAGAATTACAAGAGAAATATAAAACTTGTGAACCTGCAGTTTCATTAGTTAAATCATACAGTTTATCTCGTGTAACACCCGAAACATTAAAACGTTTTATATACGAAGGACCTGATTTTCCATCACGGTAAATCATATTATAAATGGTACGTTTATCACTTTTATCAAAAATGGCAATGTGAATGATATCCTTACCCACAAATGTTTTGGCATCTACTTTAGTAATCATCATTTTTCCGCAACGGAGAAAAACGATAACATCATCAATATCAGAACAATCGGTTACATATTGATCTTTTTTCAAACTAGTTCCAACAAAACCTTCCTCTTTATTTACATATAATTTGGTGTTTCGCAAAACTACTTTCGTCGCTTCAATATCATCAAAAATGCGGAGCTCTGTTTGGCGTTCACGACCTTTCCCATACTTTTCTTTTAATTTTGCAAAATAACCAATTGCAAAATCGATAAGGTGATCTAAATGGTGTTTTACTTGTTCGATATCACCTTCTAAAGCTTCTATTTTATCTTGTGCTTTATTGCTGTCAAATTTAGAAATACGCATGATTCGAATATCCAATAAACGAAGTATATCATCTTCTGTAACCTCTCTTTTTAAATGTTCGATGTAAGGTTTTAAACCATCGTCAACAGCTTTTATAACTGTTTCTCGCGTGGTCATTTCCTCAATATCACGGTATATTTTATTCTCAATAAAGATGCGTTCCAAAGATAAAAAATGCCATTGTTCCTCTAATTCGCGTAATTGAATTTCGAGTTCACTTTTAAGTAGTTGTACTGTTCTATTGGTAGAAATCCGCAACATATCTGAAACTCCTATGAAAAGCGGTTTATTGTCTTCAATTACACAACCCAAAGGTGCTACCGAAGTTTCGCAAGCCGTGAAAGCAAATAAAGCATCAATTGTCTTATCAGGTGAAACGCCAGGGAAAAGATGGATTAAAATCTCAACCTCTGCAGCAGTATTGTCCTCAATTTTTTTGATTTTGATTTTTCCCTTATCGTTAGCTTTCAAAATACTATCAATCAACGTAGTCGTGTTGGTTGAAAACGGAATTTGGGTAATTACTAAAGTATTTTTGTCAAACTGCGCAATTTTCGCACGAACTCTAACACGTCCACCACGCAAACCATCGTTGTAATTAGAAATATCTGCAATTCCCTGAGTCATAAAATCAGGATACAGCGTAAACGGTTTTCCTTTTAGTATTTTTATAGAGCAATCAATAAGCTCGTTGAAATTATGCGGCAAAACTTTCATCGAAAGCCCAACAGCAATTCCCTCTGCACCTTGCACTAGAAGCAACGGAAACTTGACAGGAAGATTGTTTGGCTCAGCGCGTCGTCCATCATACGAAACGCCCCAATCAGTAATTTTTGGCGAGTACAAAACCTCAAGTGCAAATTTAGACAATCGTGCTTCAATATATCTAGAAGCTGCTGCGCCATCACCTGTTAATATATTCCCCCAGTTACCCTGACAGTCAATTAACAGTTCTTTTTGGCCTATTTGCACCATTGCATCACCAATACTTTGGTCTCCATGTGGGTGATATTGCATGGTGTGACCCACAACGTTTGCCACCTTGTTATAGCGACCATCATCTAACTCTTTCAAGGAATGCATAATTCTGCGTTGTACAGGCTTAAAACCATCTTCAATCGCAGGAACTGCTCGCTCCAGAATTACATACGAGGCGTAATCCAAGAACCAGTCCTTGTACATTCCAGTAACTTTGGTAATGGTATCGTTTCCGTCATCGTTATTATTGTAAAAATGCTGTCCTCCCGAAGTTATTATCTCCTCAAATCCTTCGTTAATAGATTCATTGGAATCATTCGAGTGGTTTTGTGAATCGTCCTGCGATTCATCTTCGTTTGGAATAATGTTCTCTTCTTCTTCGTCTTTCATTTATGCTGAATTTAATCTCTTTTAAGAAAAGATTTCACATCGTTTTCTATTAAATTTTTTAATTCTTCCTCTGATGGAAGTTGCAATTTATATTTACTTACAAATACTTCTTGTGGTAAGCCTCCAGTTGCGTAATGCACCAAAGCATTGTCTTTTTGACTACAAAGTATGATTCCTACTGGTGGATTGTCGCCGTCTGCCATTTCGTTTTCCCTAAAATAGTTCAAATAAACGTTCATTTGACCAGCATCAGAATGATCAAATTCACCAATTTTTAAATCAATTAGAATATGACATTTTAAAATTCTATGATAAAAAACGAGATCTACTCTATAATGTTTGTTATTGAATGATATTCTTTTTTGACGCGCTTCAAAGCAAAACCCTCGACCTAATTCTATTAGGAAATTTTGAAGATGATTAATAATTGACTGTTCTAAATCATTTTCAGAATATTGCGACAATTCTGGAATATTTAAAAATTCAAGAATATATGGACTTTTAATTATTTCTGAAAAATTAGAAATAGAATCGTTCTTTAATTTGTCAAACATCAATTCTTTATCTGAACTTAGTCCAATTCTTTCGAAAAGCATTGAATTTATCTCTCTCTGAAGTTGTCTAACTGTCCAATTATTTTTAATGGTTTGAAGTTCATAAAAACTTCTTTGTAAAGCATTATCTATTTTAATAAATTCTAAAATATGTGTAAAGCTTATTTTACTAATAAATAAATTTGGATTTTCAGTCGCAATAGATTTCACATTATTATTTATTTCAGATTGTCCAATCAATGATTGGATTATTTCATTAGATTCTAAATTGAAATGTCCAATCATTGATTGGATAGTATTAAACTCTTGATTATTATTTATTTGTAATTGTTCAATCAGTGACTGAACAATCGAAGGATAAGTTAGAAAGAAGTTTTTAAAACTATGAAGCATCATAAAAGACATTCCCTTCACTTTTCTATCCTTTAACCTTTTTGCAATATTTCTATATAAATTATCTCCGTATTCTGCTCGATCTAGACCTTTTTGTTCATACTCAAATAAATACATTCCTATAAGCCAGTTGCGCAATGTGTAAGCATAATTAACCTGCCTATTTGCATAATCAGAAAAGTATGAATTGATACTTTCAATTTGAATAGATATGTTTTCGAGGTTTTTCAATTATTTATTATATTGTCAATCATTCTTATTTATATCTTCTGAAATAATTTATTTCGTTCAAAATTTTTATAATCTAAAATAGTTAAACTTGCAGTCACTTTTACATGTTAGCAAAATCAGATTGTTATGCTGTGAGTAACCCCAATTTAAATATTTTAAATTTGTTCAATTATATGTCTCAAAGCCACTTTACTTGGCAACATCATTTTATACTTACTGGCAAAAATTTGCTCATTGTTTTCAGGTAGATTCTATTCAACATCTAAGTCACTTTTATTCTGACAAAGTACGATTCCAATAGTTTATTCAACTCTTTTGAAAGTCCTTTTATCAGTTGCTTGCCATATTCTGCGAGATCTTTTTCGTTTTTCTCTTCTTCAACAATCATTCGCCCAATATCATAATAAGTATCAACCATTGTTTAATTTATGGCCCTTACTACTTGTTGTTTTGGTTGCTGCAGCATATTAACAACCTGCGAGAATAGCGAATTATTTTGAAGATTTTCCACCATTAATTATAGTATCATTTATTTCTTTTCAGAACAATTGTAAGTTCATTATTGCAAATTTATAAAAACAAAAAAGGAAGTAGAAAGCACAAAGACAAAAGCAATAATAATGAATAAAAACTCTTTTTTACATATCATATTTTATAGTTGTTATTTGTTTTTATTTACAAACTAATCAACATTGATAATTTATATTTCTTTCAATTTATAAAAAGTTTTACCAACTTTATTAATATGCTCTTTCAAACTATCTGATTTTAAATTATTGTAAACTGAAATATCAAATTTGTAAGGAATAAAACTATCATCTAAATCGTGCCATAGTTTAGAGACATCTTCGGGAGTAGGCTCACCTAAAATAGTGATATCGATAACAGAACCTTCTTTGTAATTTCCTTTTGCTCTAGATCCATAAATAACCACTTCCTTTATAGATAAACTATTAGCTATTATTTCTAATATCTCTTTATAACTTTTATCGTATAATCCAAACATTATAAAAGAGTTTTCATTTTGATTTCAAATTCAGAGAATGCCGTAAAATAGGAGTGTAAAATAATATCTAAAATGGCTAAAATTTCAGACTGATCGTAAATATGAGACGTTAAATTTCTACTTTTTATCATACTAAACCAAACTTCTCCATTAGTAATTAATCCTACAGTAAAAGCCTCTTGTACTGCATTTTTACTTCCATATAAATCTGTTTTACCTTGTTCCTCTAAAAAATCTTTCATGACTCTCCAAGAGAGTTCTTGAGAAACTTCAAATGCCTGAATAACTCCTTGAAGTTCTAATTCTGTAAATTCTCTTTCTGCTCGTAACTGCTTTGCGTTTTTGAGCTGTCTAAAAGCATTAGTAAAATTTTCAAATCTTTGTTTCCATCGCACGTCTTGATTTTCCATAATATTTACGCTTCAATTACATCCAACTCAACCTTCAAATTCTTGATTATAAATTCCTGTCTGTCTGGCGTGTTTTTACCCATATAAAAAGACAATAATTGCTCAATAGAAGTATTTTTATCCATCATTACCGGATCTAAACGAATGGTTTCTCCAATGAAATTTTTGAACTCATCTGGTGAAATTTCTCCTAATCCTTTAAATCGAGTAATTTCTGGTTTAGGTTTTAGTTTTTCAATGGCCTGTTTTCGTTCGTCATCTGAATAGCAATAAATGGTTTCTTTCTTGTTTCGAACTCTAAAAAGAGGCGTTTGCAAAATATACAAATGACCCTCTTTGATTAGTTCAGGAAAAAATTGCAAGAAAAAAGTAATCAGCAATAATCGAATGTGCATTCCATCGACATCGGCATCAGTTGCGATCACAATATTGTTGTAACGCAATTTCTCAAGTCCATCTTCAATATCAAGCGCCGATTGCAATAAATTAAATTCCTCATTTTCATAAACAATTTTCTTGCTCATTCCGTAAGAGTTCAATGGCTTTCCACGCAAACTAAAAACAGCTTGTGTGTTTACGTCTCGTGATTTAGTTATCGATCCAGAAGCCGAGTCTCCCTCTGTTATAAAAAGAGTACTTTCTAAGTTTCTCGGATTTTTCGTGTCTGGAAGATGTGCTCTACAATCTCTTAATTTTTTATTGTGAAGATTCGCTTTCTTCGCACGATCAGTTGCTAGTTTCCGAATTCCAGATAATTCTTTGCGCTCTCTTTCAGCTTGTAATATTTTACGCAGTAAAGCATCGGCGGTAACTGGATTCTTGTGTAAATAATTATCTAATTTTGTTTTCACAAAATCATTTACAAAAGTACGTACCGATGGCATTCCTGGGTCCGAACCCATGTCAGTAGAACCTAGTTTGGTTTTAGTTTGTGACTCAAACACTGGTTCCATTACTTTGATGCTAATTGCCGTAACTACCGACTTTCGAACATCCGAAGCTTCAAAACTTTTATTATAGAACTCTCGAATCGTTTTTACGATTGCTTCTCTGTAAGCGGCAAGATGTGTTCCTCCTTGTGTTGTATTTTGACCATTTACAAAGGAATGGTACTCCTCACTATATTGTGTTTTACTGTGCGTTAATGCGATCTCAATATCCTCACCTTTCAAGTGAATAATTGGGTATTCTAGATCCTCAGCACTAATGGTTTCCTCTAATAAATCTCTCAATCCATTTTCAGAAAAATATTTTTCGCCATTAAAAATAATTGTCAAACCGTTGTTTAGGTAACAATAGTTTTTGAGCATTTTAATGATATACTCGTACCTAAATTTGTAATTCTTAAAGATAGACTCGTCTGGAATGAAAGTAACTTTGGTCCCTTTTCGCTTTGTTGTTTCGATTACATCTTCCTCTAAAACCAAATTTCCAGCGGAAAATTCGGCTGCTTTTTGCTTTTCATCTCGAACCGATTCTACGCGGAAATAATTGGACAAAGCATTTACGGCCTTTGTACCTACTCCATTTAATCCCACGGATTTCTTAAACGCTAGAGAATCATATTTTCCACCAGTATTCATTTTAGATACAACATCAATTACTTTTCCTAACGGGATTCCCCGCCCGTAATCACGCACAGTAACTGTTTTATCTTTGATAGTAACTTCGATTGTTTTCCCTGCACCCATGACAAATTCATCGATACAGTTATCTAAAACTTCTTTGAGAAGAATATAAATACCATCATCTGGTGACGATCCGTCTCCTAATTTCCCGATATACATTCCGGGACGCATTCGAATGTGTTCTTTCCAGTCTAGCGACCGAATATTATCTTCGGTATATTGATTTTGATCGGACATTGTAGTATTTGAGGATTTTAACTGCGTTCTTTTCTGTGTTAGCTTTTCGCTTAAGCCTTGAGCTTGCTAATGTAACGCAATTCGATAAAATTTAAAACAGCTAGGCTTCAAAGTTATTAAGAATGTTTTTGACAAAGTGATTTTGCCGAATTTTTTATAAAATTTGACTACGATTTTAAATGTAACACTAAAAAATTGTTACAATTTCTCTCAACTGTTTATCTAATTCATCATTAGAAATTTTACCCGTTTCAACATCAAAATTATCATCAAAACTTGGTAAAGAAAATACTTCTTTAATATTTCCACCATAAAACGGAAACGCATTTTTTGCCACTGCCAAAACATTTGATCCTCCTTTTGCTCCAGGCGAAGTTGCCATCAACAACATGGGTTTTTCTTGGAAAACTTTTCCGTTGATGCGAGTACACCAATCAAAAACATTCTTGAACGCAACAGAATAATTTCCATTATTTTCAGCCATAGAAACCACTAAAACATCAGCAGCTTCAATTTTAGCTAAAAATTTATAAGCGAGTTCATGTTTTCCTATTGTTTTTTCAATATCAACAGAAAAAAGCGGCATTTCAAAATCGTTTAAATCTAATACTTCCACTTCGGCATTTTCGAATAAAGACGCGGCATAAGTTGCTAATTTTTTATTGATAGAATTTTTACTAGGGCTTGCGCCAAAAGCGATTATTTTCATAAAAGTTTGTTTTTCCTTAAATGTAATAAAAAATAAAATAGTAGTGATTTCTTTTTTACCCCAGATTGAAGTGGAAAGCATTTTTATAGAAGGCTTCCTTTTTTCTTGACCAAAAAGAGCGACTGGAAGAAGCTCCTTTATGGTCTTAGAAAAAAAAGCGTTCTAGGAAAATCTTGAAATGGAAAGCTGGATTTAGGTACAAAGAAAGTGTTCAGTGTTCAGTATTCAATGCGCAGTGTTCAATTTGTAAGTCACAAAAAAACCGCAACGAAACATTTGCGGTTTGATAGTAGAAACTTTTGTTTAAAATTATTTCAATAAAATTGTGCCATAAAGACCTAAAATCATAATCACTAATGTTATAAAAAATGCAAAAAACCACTTTATCATATCTGTTTTTACTTCCTTAACTTCTAATCTAATATCATTTACATCTTGTTTAGTGGCTAAAAATTTATCGGCGTTGAGTCGTTTCTCTTCACTTCTAGAATCAATAAACGCTAACAATTCTTTGGCTTCTATTTCTCCAAGTTTTACTTTTAATTTATTGTATAGATTAATTTCTAGAGTGCTCATCTTTTGGATTTTATTAATTTCTGCTAATCAAAGATATGATTATATTTTAAAATTTATTAAAATCTTTTTAAGTGAATAAATTACTTTTAAAAATCGCATTTTGAATCGTTAAGCGATACCTAAACGTTAAAACGGAAGTGCATTACATCACCGTCTTTAACTATATATTCTTTTCCTTCAACTTTGAATTTTCCCGCTTCTTTACATTTAGCTTCTGAACCATACTGTACATAATCCTCGTAAGCAATTACCTCCGCGCGGATAAATCCCTTTTCAAAATCAGTATGAATTACTCCTGCAGCTTGAGGCGCAGTTGCTCCAATATTGATTGTCCAAGCACGAACTTCCTTTACACCTGCAGTAAAATACGTTTGTTGTTTTAGTAATTTATAAGCGGCACGAATAAGAACTGATGCGCCTGGCTCTTTTAAGCCCATATCCTCTAGAAAAACTTGGCGTTCTTCATAACTTTCTAATTCGGTAATATCAGCTTCAGCACCAACAGAAAGAATAATAACTTCTGCGTCTTCGTCCTTAACCAACTCCCGAATTTGATCTACGTATTTATTTCCGCTTACAGCTGAATCTTCATCAACATTACAAACATACAGTACAGGTTTTGCTGTAATTAGTTGGAACGATTCCATCAAAAGTTCTTCATCATTACCTTTCGGGGTAATTGTTCTAGCTGATTTTGCTTGTAACAATGTTTCTCTGATTCGGTCTAAAAGCGCTTTTTCGGTTTGCGCTTCTTTGTTTCCTGTTTTTGCAGCCCGATTTACTTTTTCCAAACGCTTTTCAACATTCTCTAAATCTTTCAATTGCAATTCGATATCAATTGTTTCTTTATCGCGAATAGGATTTACGTTTCCGTCAACGTGAACTATATTATCATTATCAAAACAACGCAAAACGTGAATAATGGCATTACATTCTCTAATATTTCCAAGAAATTGATTTCCTAAACCTTCGCCTTTACTAGCTCCTTTTACTAATCCAGCAATATCTACAATATCTACTGTAGCCATTTGCACACGCTCCGGTTTTACAAGTTCCTCTAATTTTTCAATTCTAGAATCTGGTACATTGACAACTCCTATATTTGGTTCGATGGTACAAAACGGAAAATTAGCACTTTGCGCCTTTGCATTTGACAAACAATTAAATAATGTTGATTTTCCCACATTTGGTAACCCTACAATTCCTGCTTTCATACTATTTTAGATTACAAATAGCAGCTGCCTGCTAAAGGTTTTTAATAATTACTTTTAAAAGTTTGCAAAGGTAAGATTTTATAAATATTAACAGTAAATAAACTTTAAGATTGTGATTATTTAAATCATCACTAAATTATATTTATTGCTAATTTTATGTTAAAAAAAATATATCTTGCGAACTATTATGAACCAAACCCGATTAAAAAATTAATTTATTATGAAAAAGAATGTATTATTAGTACTATTTTTATTGGTCACTTCATTTGCGTTTGCACAAAATGAAGTATCAGGAATAGTGGAAGACAAAACAGGAAATGCCTTGCCAGGGGTAAATATTGTTGAAAAAGGGACACAAAATGGTGTCTCAACTGACATGAATGGATTGTACAAAATTAAAGTAAAAGAAGGCTCAACTTTAATTTTTAGTTATGTTGGATACTCCAAGTTAGAGAGAGTAGCTAATGGATCAGTGGTAAACGTTGTCTTATCAGAAGAAGGTGGCGAAAACCTAAGTGAGGTTGTGGTTACTGGATCGAGAACACAGCCACGAAGTAATACCACATCAGCCCTTCCAATAGATGTTATTTCGGCAAAAGACCTAACATCGACTGGACAAATTTCATTTGACAAGGCTTTACAGTACAAGATTCCGTCTTTTAATACGGTTCAAACTCCGGTAAATGATGCTACATCATTATTAGATCCGTACGAAATTAGAAATATGGGACCAAGTAGAACTTTGATATTGATCAATGGAAAGCGTAAAAACTTAAGTTCATTGGTTTATGTGCAAACATCTCCAGGACGAGGAGAAACAGGATCTGACATATCAGCTATTCCGACAGATGCCATAGAAAGAGTAGAAATACTGCGTGATGGAGCATCGGCACAATATGGTTCGGATGCTATTGCAGGAGTAATGAACATTATCCTAAAAAAGAGCACTAATGGCGGATCGGTAACTGCAAGAAGCGGCGTAACTTCAGAAGGTGATGGCGAAATGATTGGGGTAAGCTTAAATAATGGAAGTACTGTAGGAGATAAAGGATTTGTTAATTATACTATCGATTTTTCAAAAGTGAACTTGGCTAATAGACCAGGTAGAGTTGATGCATTTGGCGATGCTAAAGACTTTTTAGCTAATCCACCAACTAGACCAAATCCTACACCAGCAGAAGTTGCATTAGTTCAGTCATTCTTGGATCAAAAACCAGATGCAGGGAACATCAACGGTTCTCCTGAAACTTTGGCGGCTAAGTTTTTAGTAAATGGTGGATTAGAACTATCTGAAAACACTGAACTATATTACAATGCAGCGTATGTTTATAAAAAAGTAAACTCTTTTGCAAACTATAGAACCCCTTACTGGAGATCGTTAGATCCAGCTAATCCATATCTTGCTGATTTTTTTGGAGATGGAACTGCAGCTTCTTACAAAGGTTATGTGCCAACATTTACAGGAGATTTGAACGACTACAACGCCACTTTGGGCTATAAATTTGTTAAGAATGGATGGAATACCGATGCAAGTATTACTACTGGAGGAAATAAACAAGAGTACTCTGTAACAAATTCGGTGAATAGATCTGACCTTCAAGACGCTAATGGAGAAAATGTTTATTTAGAAAACAGCCCAATATCTTTTAAACCAGGAGGAACTTCTTTCAATCACATTGTTGGAAATTTAGATATGTCCAAAACATTATCTAATAAAATAAGTATTGGTTTTGGTTCTGAATTTAGAACTGAAAATTTCGAGGTAATTGAAGGAGATAAGGCATCTTGGGATGGAATTGGTGCAGATTCATTTGCAGGAAATAGACCAGAAAATTCAGGTAAATGGAATCGTTACAATTTAGGAGCTTATTTTGATATTGCGTATGATGTAACAGAAGATTTCTTGATAAATGGAACATTGCGTCATGAGGAGTACAGTGATTTTGGCGGAGCTACGATTTGGAAATTAAGCTCAAGATATAAATTTTTAGATGATAAAGTTACATTAAGAGGATCTATTTCTACAGGATTTAGAGCACCAACATTACACCAAATTTATACTCAAAAAGCACAATATTCATTTGTAGCTGGCCAAGGAATTCAAGTAAGTGGAATTATAAATAATGTTTCTCCACAAGCTCGTGTTTTAGGAATTCCTGAGCTAGACGCTGAAAAATCAACAAATGTTACAATAGGTTTTGGAGCGAAACCATCTAAAAACTTTAATTTTACGGTCGATTATTACAACATTAAGGTTGAGGATAGAATTGTCCTTGGAGATAGACAAGACACTCAGTTTGGTAACGTTGCATGGTTTTCAAATTCATTTGACTCCAGAACAGCGGGATTAGACTTTGTAGCGAATTACAATAATATTTTATTGGGAGAAGGAAAATTAGGATTTAATTTATCTGGAAATATTACATTACAAAATGAGAGAATCTCTCCTGTAACTAACAATTCATTTGGTCCTATTCTTGATGCATTAACGTTTACTTCAAGACCAGAAACAAAATGGATTTTAGGTGGTAATTATGAGATTGCAAAATTCGATTTTTCAATTAATAACACTTATTTTGGAAAAACAATTTTCAAACAAGATGGTCTAAATAACAATTTAAGAACAGAATTTACTCCTAAAATTGTTACTGATCTTGGAGTTACTTATTCAGCAACTGAAAAATTAACAATTGCTTTAAACGTGAATAATTTATTAAACGTTTTACCAGAATGGAAATTCAAAGCAGAAAATGCTGCAGGAACAGCTATTTTAAATGATCCTGCTCAAGTAAAAACACAGTCAAACTTAATTACTTTCAACCAACGTTATTCTCAAATGACTTATGATGGTTACCACTTTAGCCAATTAGGAACTATGTTTAATTTATCATTGAACTATAAATTTTAATTCTTTTTTTAAAAGTTTAAATAGGGCTGTCGCAATGACAGCCCTATTTTTTTATATCTATGTCTAAACTTTAATTCTTCACACTTATTATTAAAGACAAGCCCTATTGCGGCAAAATTGAGATAAACAAACCTTCACAATACTTTATACTGTTTAGGCAGACTGTTACTTTATCTTTAAAAAAAATGGAGTCGGTGATAGTGATACTCCACACCTTTATCCCTCGCGATCAATTATTCACCTATTAATACTTTAGAAATTATACGTTTTGCATTTTGAAAACTCTTCATTAACGCACCATCATAATTAAAGTAAAAACAATTAAAGATAATACCAGTCAATATTTAGCCATAATTATGTAACCTTTAAGTATAATTGCATAACAATAACTCTTACAAACCATTGTAGATTTGCTACTTATTAATTAGATAATTAGATATTATGAAAACGATAACCTTAAGCTTAATTGCTATTTTATTTTCAATGAGTACGCAAGCTCAAATCAAAAATACTAAATCCGAAGTAAAAAAAACAGTGACAACTGTAACAAACGCTGAGGGTGAAAAAAAATCGGTAAAAACAGAAGAAGTAAAAGAAAATCAAAAAATTGAGCTAAAAAACGCAGATTCAAACGATTTAAACAAAGAAATAAAAACATCTCCAGTAGAAGTGACTTCAACCACAACGGTTTCAGCAAATGGAGTAACCAACAGTGTGGACGTGGATCGGTCCTCTTACTATGATTTAAATGGTGAGAGATACCAAGTAAAATTATCAGAGAGTGGGTACAACATATACCAGCCCAACGCAAAAAAAGCAGCTGTCTTGAGAAAAACTTCCAATAACAATTATATCTATAGCGCTAAAAACAAAACTTCTTTTGGTTACTTCAATGCGGATGGTAATCTAATTCTAGAATCTTATGATCCCGTTACAGATAAAGTAACTGTTGAAACTTTTATGATTATCCAAAAATAAAAACAAAAAAAACAAAAAAATCCTGATAATTCAGGATTTTTTTTTGACTAAAAATTTAATTTTTAGCTCTATTCATTATGCAAGAAAGCTTGTCTGTTTAGCAAGGTTTCTTCACTTTCAACGTGATCATCATCTGGCACACAACAATCTACCGGACATACTGCAGCACATTGTGGTTCGTCATGAAACCCTTTACACTCTGTGCATTTGCTTGGAACAATATAATACACTTCATCAGAAATAGGTGTTTGAGCTTCGTCAGAATCAACTTCGGTACCATCTGGCAAAATTACTTTCCCTTTTAGCTTAGTTCCGTCCTTATATCTCCAGTCGTCTGCTCCTTCGTATATTGCTGTATTTGGGCACTCCGGTTCACAAGCGCCGCAATTTATACATTCATCTGTTATAATAATTGCCATTGTTCTTTTTTTTAAAGTAGAAAAAATAAGTTCTTGGGTTTGCTTTAAAACATCTGTTTTTATACTAAACGCTAATTACTTTATCCTTATTTTTGTGCAAAATTACAATCAAAACTATTCATAAGCAAACATTATGACATTAGAAACAAAAAAAAGTGTTTTTGTTGAATTAGGAAAATTTCTAGGTCAGTTTTCCGAAAAAAATACTTTAAAAGATCCCGCTGTTTTGCAAAATGATACATTCTTTGAAGCGTTCATAGATTTAATTAAATTGTCGCAATCTCATAACGGCTGGTACACTCCCGAACAAGTATATTTTTCTATTCAATCATGGGCAGAAGCTCTTACAGAAGAAAATTTAAATCAGTGGCTTTCCGCTTATGATTTAGAACAAAACAAAACTAAAAACGTTGCCTTGATCCTTGCAGGAAATATTCCGCTAGTAGGATTTCATGATTTTTTATCTGTTTTGATTACTGGCAATACTGTCTTAATCAAAACATCCTCAAGCGACCAGCATTTATTACCTTTTTTATCAAAATATATAATCGCTATTGAACCTAAATTTACGGATAAAATTAAGTTTATAGAAGGAAAATTAGAAAATTTTGATGCAGTTATTGCTACTGGAAGCAACAATACAGCACGTTATTTTGAATATTATTTTAAAGATAAACCATCTATTATTAGAAAAAGTAGAAATTCAATAGCAGTCTTAAATGGTAGTGAAACTAAGGAACAACTTGCCGCTTTAGGGGAAGATATATTTAGATATTTTGGTTTGGGATGCCGAAATGTCTCTAAACTTTTTGTGCCAAAAGATTATTCTTTCGTTCCTTTTTTTGAAGCTATTTTTGAGTACCAAGATGTTATACATTATGAAAAATATGCTAACAATTACGATTACAACAAAGCCGTTTTTTTAATGAGTAATTTTAAATTACTTGATAACGGATTTTTGACTTTGAAAGAGGATAAAAGTCATGCTTCTCCTATCTCTAGTGTTTTTTATGAGAACTATCAAAACATTAGCAAAGTCAAACTGCGATTACAAACTGAAGTTGACCAAATACAATGTGTAGTTAGTGCAAATTTGATTGAAGGAAGTATTGATTTTGGACAAACTCAAAAACCTGCATTATGGGATTATGCAGATAACGTGGACACTATTTCGTTTTTGTTAACAACATAGTGATAATATGTTTAATAATTACGAAATAATTACCGCTTTTTAAAGTCCTATTTCCGAAATTTGCCTCTTAATTTTTTGGACATAAACTACACCATGAAAAAACACAACTACAGCGCAGGACCTTGTATTTTACCGCAAGAAGTTTTTGACAAATCAGCACAAGCCATTTTAAATTTTAATGATTCGGGCTTATCCCTTTTAGAAATATCGCACAGAAGTAAAGATTTTGTCGCTGTTATGGATGAAGCAAGATCACTCGCACTGGAATTATTAGGACTAGAAGGAAAGGGCTATCAAGCACTTTTTTTATCTGGCGGAGCAAGTTTAGAATTCTTGATGGTTCCTTACAATTTGATGAAGGAAAACGGCAAAGCAGCTTACCTCGACACGGGAACATGGGCAAGTGGAGCCATAAAAGAAGCGAAACTTTTTGGAGAAACTGTGGTTGTTGCGTCGTCAAAAGAACAAAATTACAATCATATTCCAAAAGGATATACAGTGCCAACGGACGCTGATTATTTTCATTGCACTAGCAACAATACCATTTTTGGTACGCAAATGAAGGATTTTCCATCACTAGAAATGCCAATTGTTTGCGATATGAGTTCTGATATATTTTCCAGAGTTATAGACTTTTCAAAATTTGATATTATTTATGCTGGAGCACAAAAAAATATGGGTCCTGCAGGAACAACTTTAGTTGTTATCAAAGAAGAAATTTTGGGTAAAACCGCCAGAGTAATTCCTAGTATGTTGGATTATGCTAAACATATAAAAGCGGAAAGTATGTATAATACGCCACCTGTATTTCCTGTTTATGCCTCGTTATTAACCTTACAATGGTTAAAAAATCTTGGTGGAATTGCTGCAATTGAAAAAATAAATAATGCAAAGGCTGCTTTAATTTATGCTGAAATAGATAGAAATCCTTTGTTTAAAGGAGCATCCGCTATAGAGGATCGTTCAATAATGAATGCTACTTTCTTACTAAATGACGAAGCTCATGCCGCAACATTTGATGCCTTGTGGAAAGCTGCAGGGATTTCTGGATTACCAGGTCATCGTTCTGTAGGCGGATATAGAGCTTCAATGTACAATGCACTTCCATTGGAAAGCGTTCAGGTTTTAGTAGATATTATGAAAGAACTAGAATCTAAAGTATAAGCGCCCTAAACGTTGAACGGAACAAAGAGTGTTCAAAAATTAATATATTTCCGGGATTCCTAGCCCCGATAGCAGTGAAAATCCTTTTTATTCGCCTCAGCGAATAAAAAGATTGAAACGAATAGCGGGAAATAGCTCCTAAAAAATTGAAAAAAACAAGAGGATCACACGTTTTTATCCTCGAAATAATATAAATATGAAAATATTAGCCAATGACGGAATTTCAAAAAGTGGAATTCTAGCTTTAGAAAAAGGTGGATTTGAAGTAATAACAACAAAAGTAGCGCAGGAACAAGTAGCTAATTTTGTGAATGAGAACAATATAGCTGTAGTTTTAGTACGAAGCGCAACTAAAGTTCGCAAAGACATTATAGATGCTTGTCCAGGACTAAAAATTATAGGACGTGGTGGTGTAGGAATGGACAATATTGATGTAGATTATGCTAAAAGCAAAGGGATTCATGTTATTAATACGCCCGCTTCGTCATCAGAATCAGTGGCAGAACTAGTTTTTGCTCACTTATTTTCTGGTGTTCGTTTTTTACATGATTCAAATAGAAATATGCCTTTAGAAGGTGACACCAATTTTGATGGCTTGAAAAAAGCCTATGCAAACGGAATTGAATTAAGAGGGAAAACACTCGGAATTGTCGGAATTGGACGCATTGGTCAAGCTACTGCTAAGATGGCACTGGCTTTGGGAATGAAAGTTATTGCGGCGGATAGTTTTATCCCACAAGTAGATGTGAAAGTTGAGTTTTTTGACGGTCAATCTATAACAACTAATATCGTTTCACAATCATTAGAATCTTTATTTAAGGACGCTGACTTTATAACGTTGCACGTTCCTGCACAAGATGGTTATATCATCGGTGAAAAGGAATTAGCAATTATGAAAGATGGTGTAGGTATTGTAAACTGTGCTCGAGGTGGTGTGATTGATGAAGTGGCATTAGTGAAAGCACTTGATAGCGGAAAAGTACTTTTTGCAGGATTAGACGTTTTTGAAAACGAACCAACTCCCGAAATGGCTATCTTAATGAATCATAAAATTTCGTTGACACCGCATATTGGTGCGGCAACTGCAGAAGCACAAGATAGAATAGGTACAGAACTTGCATCTCAAATAATCAGCATATTGACTTAAAATTTTATACAATCAATTCAAAAGGGATTTATTAACAATTTGTAATAAATCCCTTTTTTATTAGTTTTGAAACCTAATCTAAAACTAAAATTCTATTTTTGAACAATCACCACAATTGGTGCAACAATTGGGAATTGAATCTATTGTAAGAAATAACACCATTCCAGTTAAGCAAAATGAACCAGTTATTAACGAGGTTAGCAATTCTGCTTAGTCTGGATTACAAAAAATGGTTGAAGAAGGTGGATTTGATCATCTTGCAGGATTGTTTCAAGGAAACAATACATCAAATCATACAAATCCGCTAGTTAAAAAAATTACCAACGAACTTACTGGGTAAATGCAAAATTTGGTGTCAACAATGAAACTGCATCAGGTTTAGCAGCAAGTCTAATTCCACAAAGTTTACACTTCTTTGTAAACAAAGCCAAATATTTTAATGATAGTAGTTTTCAAGTTTCATATTTAAATATGTGCTATTTCTGGAAATGGTATTTAAATTTGCATTCTATATATGCAATTTCGAAATATAAAGGTCTTTTACAATTTGGTAAACCACTTTTTTTTATAAATAGGCTGTATGCCAGCGTTTTAATTTTGTAAATTTATGCAATCAAAACCATCATTATGAAAAATAGTATTTATGTAGTCATTGTAATTATTGCTGTTATAGTTGGCTGCTCTACAACAAATTCAAAGCTTAATGCTAAAAAACAGCCAGTAGTCTCACAAAGTGACACAGTTAGAATTGCAAATGAAGAACTAGAATATGAAGTAATTATTATTGATATTGGTTTTAATCCTTGGTTAAATTCTATTGCGTTACCACGAAATTATTATACTCAAACTTTTCTGGAGAATAAAAATCAATTCTACATTACCGAATGGAATATAAGAGCAGCTCAACCCACACTATATAATCCTCTTTTATATGAAATGATAATCAATTATGATCGATCTATAAATTATGGTTACGAGGTAAACTACTTAATTTACAATTATATGATTTTTTTCCAAAATACATATAAACAAAATCTTTTTGGAATTGTGCCTATTAGATAATGTAACTACCTTTGCAGCTATTATATAAAAAAATGAAAAAGCTCAAAGAGCGTTGGAAAATTAAAAGCAATTATCAACTTACAATAATTTTTATTGTATTTGCAATAACCGGTTCGTCATCCGCTTGGCTCTCAAAGCCATTTTGTATATGGTTAGGAATTACAAAAGAAGATTTAGGTTTTTGGTTTACACTTATTCGACTTATTTTAATTTTTCCAATATACCAAATTCTTCTAGTGGTAATTGGATCATTGTTTGGCCAGTTTAAATTCTTCTGGAATTTCGAAAAAAAAATGCTTCGAGCAATGGGATTAGGATTTCTTTTTAAATCATAAAAAACGCCTCAGTTAAGAAGCGTTTTGTTTTTTTATCAGATACTTGTAAATCCATGTTAATGTAAAAGTAGGTATAAAATCAGAGAATGGTAAAATCTCTTCAATAAAAGTAATCACCCCTCCAACTTTACCTATTGTTCCTTTATACATCCAAGTCATTAAAAATCCAGCTAACGGAGCCCAAATAACATCTGAAAATTCGCCAAGAAATGGAATTGTAAAAGACAACATTCCTATGGCATCAAAAAGAATTCCTAAAAATAAATTCCTCGTTTTATTCCGTTCGATGCTAACTATTTGAATAATTTCTGCCATAGCGTTTTAGGTATTTTTTTCAAACTAAGACAAATTTAATGCCAATTAATTTTTAAGCTTCATTTGGTATAACTTTTTCAGTTTATCAATTTTGGGCGTAATCACATAACTGCAATATCCTTGCGATTTATTTTGATTGTAATAGTTTTGATGGTATTCCTCAGCTACATAAAATTTAGGTGCTTCAGAAATTTTTGTCACAATAGCTTTTCCAAAAGTATTTTCGCTTGTCATCAAAGCTATATAATCCTGTGACATCTGTTTTTGAGTTGGATTATGATAAAAAATTTCACTGCGATATTGTGTGCCTATATCAGCTCCTTGACGATTCAACGTTGTTGGATCATGCGTTGCAAAAAATATCTCTAATAATTCTCCAAAACTAATGACAGCAGGATCGAAAGTGATTTCAATTGCTTCAGCGTGTCCAGTTTCTCCTGTTCCAATTTCGCTGTAAGTTGGATTAATGGTTTTACCACCAATATATCCCGAAACCACGGTTTTCACTCCTTTTAATTCTAAAAAAACTGCTTCTGTACACCAAAAACATCCTCCAGCGAATGTCGCTTTTTCTACTCCATTTTCTACTTCCATATTTTTTGTTTCTACGCCTTTTGGTACCACAATATTCTTTTCCTTTGCACAAAATGAAAAAGGCAATAATGCTAAAAAAAGTCCGATTATTCGTTTCATGATTTTATTTTAACGACCAAAGTTATTCATTTAAGGATACCAAAAAAATTGCGTTAACTAAAGTTTATACTTTGTGAAAGTAAAATAAAAAGGTTTGCAATTCAAACTAATTAAAATCTTTGTTTCTTTGTAAAAATACTCAAAGGATGATATCTATCAAAAATTTACATAAATATTACGATCAATTACATGTCTTGAAAGGAGTTGATTTATATATTGAAAAAGGAGAAATTGTCTCTATAGTTGGTGCATCTGGCGCTGGAAAAACAACACTTTTACAAATATTAGGAACACTAGACCACCCTAGCCCGTTACCTCAGAATGGAGGAACAGAAAATCAAAAAACAGAAACTTCTTTATTGATAAATAATCAAGATGTTATGAAAATGAATGATAAAACTTTATCTAAATTTAGAAATTTGAATCTAGGTTTTATATTTCAATTTCATCAATTATTACCAGAATTTAGCGCTTTAGAAAATGTATGTATCCCTGCGTTCATAGCAAATAAATCCAAACAAGAAACAGAAATCGAAGCCAAAAAGTTATTGGATTACCTTGGACTTTCGCATCGAATCAATCATAAACCAAACGAACTTTCGGGAGGCGAACAACAACGTGTGGCTGTTGCAAGAGCATTAATCAACAAACCAGCAATTATATTTGCCGATGAGCCTTCTGGGAATTTAGACACGGCTTCTGCTGAAAATTTGCACCAGCTTTTTTTTAAATTAAGAGATGAATTAGGTCAGACTTTTGTAATTGTAACTCATAATGAAGATTTGGCCAATATGGCAGATCGAAAATTAATTATGATCGATGGACAAATTAGCAATTAAAAATTATATCAATTTTGCTAGTGGCAAACCTTCAGCAATTATCATAAATGGGCCGCGAATTTTTAAATTGTAATGCTACCATTTAAAATTTGTTCGCTCAAACATTTCTAAATTAAATTTACCAAACAAACTGTTTTCGACTATGACCAACTCAGAATTAAAAGATTTTCTGGACGAAAAAGTTCTTCAATACAACACACTCGAATTTATAGAAAGTGACCCAGTTCAGATTCCACATTTATTTACTCAGAAGGAAGATATTGAAATTGCAGGTTTTTTAAGCGCGACAATTGCTTGGGGAAATCGCAAAATGATAATCAAAAATTCTCATAATATGATGGAACTAATGGGAAATGCGCCTTATGATTTTGTGATGTCGCATTCTGAAAAAGATTTAGAAGCATTAGAATCCTTTGTTCATCGAACTTTTAATGGAACAGATTTTTCTAGTTTTATCCAAAGTTTGAAAAATATCTATCAAAATCACGGTGGATTAGAAGCTGTTTTCAGTAAAAATCAACAAGCTGATTCCATGCAAAAAAGTATTCATGAATTCAAAAAATTATTTTTTGAGATTCCGCATTTAAATAGAACCCAAAAACACGTTTCAGATCCATTGAACAACTCGGCAGCAAAGCGCATTAACATGTATTTGCGGTGGATGATTCGTCAAGATAACAAAGGTGTTGATTTAGGGATTTGGAAAAGTATTTCACCAGCTGCATTATCTTGCCCTCTTGATGTACATTCTGGAAATGTAGCCAGAAAACTGAGTTTATTAACTCGGAAACAAAATGATGGAAAAGCGGTTGCTGAACTAGATCTTCAACTCCGAAAATTAGATAGTAAAGATCCTGTAAAATACGATTTTGCTTTGTTTGGATTAGGCGTTTTTGAAGGATTTTAAAATTTTGGTATAGACTTAAAAACCACAAAATACTAAAATACTTTTTTTTAACGTACATTTGCACAAAATAGCAATTTATGAGCACTTTTGAGCAATTCAACCTTCCTAAATCAGTACAAAAATCAATTGATGATTTAGGATTTACAACACCAACACCCATTCAACAAAAAACTTTTTCGGTAATTATGTCGGGAAGAGATATGATGGGTATTGCTCAAACTGGTACTGGAAAAACATTTGCTTACTTACTACCATTATTAAAACTTTATAAATTTACTCCTGGGCACACTCCTAAAATAGTAATTCTAGTTCCTACTCGTGAATTAGTTGTTCAAGTAGTTGAAGAAGTTGAAAAATTGACAAAATACATGTCGGTTCGTACCGTTGGAATTTTCGGTGGGGTGAATATCAATACCCAAAAAACCATCGTTTATACAGGTTGTGATATACTTGTAGGAACTCCAGGTCGAATCATGGACTTAACACTAGATAATGTAATTCGATTTGAAGAAATGCAAAAACTGGTGATCGACGAATTTGACGAAATGTTAAACTTAGGTTTCCGAACGCAGTTAACCGCTATTCTGGCGATGATGCCTAAAAAACGTCAAAACATACTTTTCTCTGCTACGATGACTGATGAAGTAGATGCTATTTTGAATGATTATTTTGATTATCCTGAAGAAGTTACGCTTTCGGCATCAGGAACGCCATTGGAAAACATCAAACAAATTACATATCAAGCGCCTAACTTTAATACTAAAATAAATTTATTAAAACACTTGTTGCAAAATAACGAGGACATGAGTCGTGTTTTAGTGTTTGTCAATAATAAAAAAATAGCCGACTTAGTTCAAGAACGAATTGAGGAAGATTTTGAAGATCAATTTGGAGTTATTCACTCTAACAAATCGCAAAATTATCGATTGAGTACGATGGCTTCATTCCAAGAAGGCAATTTACGCGGGTTGATCACTACAGATATTATGGCTAGAGGTTTAGATATCTCGAATATTACTCATGTTGTAAATTTTGAAATGCCAGAATTACCTGAATTGTATATGCACAGAATAGGTAGAACGGGTCGTGCTGATGCCAAAGGAACTGCTATCAGTTTAATTGCACCGCGAGAAGAAGAGTACAAAGTTGAAATTGAA
The DNA here is from genome assembly GCF_900129585.1 of Flavobacterium micromati. GTDB lineage: Bacteria > Bacteroidota > Bacteroidia > Flavobacteriales > Flavobacteriaceae > Flavobacterium > Flavobacterium micromati. The sequence goes on along the minus strand of NZ_FQWF01000004.1, from coordinate 100,399 downwards.
GTGCTGATGAATATGGAATTATCAATCGAAGAGTTCCCTGAAACAGTAGAAATTTCATCAAAACTAATCGAACCTGAAAAAGACAGACAACCAATAAAATTTTTGATGAAAAAACAAAAATTAGATGGTGATGGCGCATTTCAAGAAAAAAGCAAAAAGAATAAAAAAGTCAACTTAGGTGGTCCAGGCGTAACTAAGAAAAAAACGCACGGATCAGTTAACAGAAACATGTTAAAAACAAGAAATAAAAAACGAAAAGATAAGAATAAATAGTGGTCAGTGTTCAGTTTCTAGCGTTTAGTAATTAGTTGACAGTGCTTCTGTGCTCAGCGAGTAAACTGTTCACCGCTAATTCAATCTTTTACAAAAACCAAACAAACTGGTGAACATAAATTGATTTTCTTACCAGTATCAGTTAGTTTTCCAGTTTTTTTATTCCTTTTCAAAACCACAATTTCATTCGAATTTTGATTGGCAATTAATAAAAAATTACCGCTTGGATCGATTGCAAAATTTCTTGGTGTTTTTCCCAAAGTACTAGTTTGTCCTACAGATTCTAATTTTCCGCTTTTAAGAATTTTAAAAATCGAAATATCATTTGCCGTTCCGCGATTTGTTGCGTACAAAAATTTTCCATCGGGAGAAATATGAATATCAGCAGCGCCAATTGTTCCTATAAAATCTTTTGAAATAATTGTAGCCTCATAAATTTTATTAAGAGTACCGTCTAAATAACTGTAAATAGTTATATTGCCATCTAATTCTTGCAATAGATAAACAAATTTCCCGTCTTTACTGAAGGTTAAATGTCTTGGTCCGCCGCCAGCTTTTACAGAAATAGTATCTTTAATTTTTAAGATTTCGTTAGCTGCTTCTGCATTATACGTATATGAATACAAATTGTCATTTCCCAAATCAGTCACTAAAACGTATTTTTTATCGGGAGAGAAATAAACCATGTGTGCATGCGGACTTTTTTGTCGTTGCGCATTTATTCCTTTTCCAAAATGCTGCACTAACTGTTTTACTTCGGTTATGCTGCCATCATTATTTTTACCAAAAACGGAGATATTTCCACTCGAATAATTAGCAGTAATAATATTTTTGTCATCATTAATAATGTGACAAGGATCAGCTCCTCCAGCCTCTTGTTTGTTTAACAAATTCAGCTTAGCGTTAGTTACATCATATTTAAATGAACTTACTGTACTTTTGCCACCATATTCATTTACGGCATAAACTACTTTACTATCCTTTGAAAATGATAAATAGCTTGGATTAATCACATTTTCTGTTGCGTTTTTAAAGTTGAAATCCCCTGTTTTTATATCAAATTCGTAAACATAAATTCCTTTGCTATCACATTTGTTGCTATATGTCCCAATCAATAAATTAAATTTATTATTTTGCGACTGCACATTAATAAAAGTAAAGAGAGAAAAAATAAGTAAATGAGAATTTTTCATATTTTTAAATTTGTTACGAAGCTAAAATACACTTTATATTGTTAAACAAATTAAAAAAGTAGTTGCTTTCAGTCCGTTCGCTATTAAAAAAGATTAGACGTGGATTATAGAAATTTACAGGAGTAAAAATTTATTTTAATTACACAAATTCTAAATAATCGAGAATTTATGCACTCAAATTATAAAAGATTACAATTTGTGATAATTCAGGAAATTCGTGTCGAAAAACTTTAAACAAATTTGTATTTTTGACCAATAAAATTCAATGAACCTTATTAAAATTAAAAACCAACGAAGTAAATCTAATTGAGAATGCACTTTAGAAATCCCGAAATTTTATACTTTTTATTTGCATTAGTAGTTCCGATTTTGGTTCATTTATTCCAATTGCGACGTTTTAAAAAAGAATATTTTACGAACGTGCAGTTCTTAAAAGCAATTACAATTCAAACTAGAAAAAGTTCTAAAATTAAGAAATGGTTACTGCTGGCTTGTCGCATGTTATTGCTAAGTTGCATAATTATCGCTTTTGCGCAACCGTTTTTTGAATTACGGGACAATAAAAACGCAAATAACGAACTGTATATAATTCTTGACAATTCTTTTAGCATGCAAGCCAAAGGAAACAAAGGCGAATTGCTAAAACGAGCAGTTCAAGATTTGCTGCAAGAAACGCCAGAAAACGTAAATTTCTCATTGTTAACCAATACAGAAAATTACTGGAATACGGATATTAAAAGCATTCGTAGTGAGCTTCAAAATCTAAAATACAGTGCAACTTCTTTTAGGTTAGATAATATTATTTCCAAATTAAAAGTGCATAAAACCCCATTTAAAAAGGATATTGTAATTATTACAGATGGACTTGGAATTGATGAAAAGCAGCTTAAAAATCTTGATAAAGAAGAGTCTCCAATTTTTATAATCCCAAAAGCAGTACAAAAAAACAATGTTTCAATAGACAGCGTTTTTATTGAGAAAACATTAGATCAATTTTATGAAATAAATGTTCAATTATCAGGTTATGGGCAAAATTTTGATTCCACTCCAATATCACTTTATAACGATAAAAAACTCATTGCGAAAACTTCAGTAACATTGAATACCCTAAAAAAGAGTATTAATTTTACCATTCCAAAACAAGCTTTTCACGGATACGTATCTGTTGTTGACAAGGGTTTGAGTTATGATAATACTTTATATTTCAGCATTTCAAAAGTTCAAAAAACAAACGTAATTAGTATTGGTGACAATGCAAAAAACAATTTCCTTTCTCGAATTTACACTGCCGAAGAATTTAATTTCAATTCGTACACTTTAAACGAACTAGATTTTAATAAACTAGAAGATCAAGATGCAATTGTACTGAATGAATTAGATGAATTTCCACAAGCATTAAGCACTACTTTAAAATCTTTTGTAAACAAAGGCGGGAATTTGATAGTAATTCCATCAGCACTTGGTTCCATTTCAAATTTAAATTCTTTGGTTTCTAATTTTGGAAATATAAAATTCAGTTCACTTGAGGATAAAGAAAAATTGATTACTAAAATCAATTTTAACCATCCCATTTACAACAGCGTTTTTGAAAAAAAAATAATTAATTTTCAATTTCCAAAAGTTAAAAAATCATTCGCTTTATCGAGCTCGTATCCTGCTGTTTTGTCTTACGAAGATCAAACTTCTTTTTTGACATCTACTAATAATCCAATAGGTAAAGTGGCGGTTTTTGCAGCTCCTATTTCGGTAGAAAATTCTAATTTTCAGCAATCGCCGCTTATAGTTCCTACTTTTTATAAAATGGCAAAATACAATCAAAAAAATGGCGTCAACGCTCTCGTTATTGGTAAAAATGATACTTATTTTACCGAAGTGTCTCTGAATAAAGATGCCATTTTAACATTGAAAAATACCGATGAGCAATTCATTCCTTTACAACAAATTTTAAATAATAAAGTGAAAATGACTTTTGGTGATTATCCAAAACAAGCGGGTAACTTCACTATTTTCAATAAAAAAGAAGCTATAGAAAATATCAGTTTTAACTACGAAAGAACCGAAAGTGATTTGGCTATAGCCAATGAAAGTGTGCGCTCCAACTACAAAACAGTTGAATCGATAAAATCGCTTTTTGATAAACTACAAACTGAACGAACTGATAATCAAATCTGGAAATGGTTTGTTATCTTTGCGCTGTTATTTTTATTTACTGAAATGGCAATTATACGATATGTCAAGTAAATAACTAAGGCTAAATAATCAATAAAAATATGAAATTAATCATCAGAGAAGCCAAAATTATCGACGCTCAAAGTCCTTTTCACAATAAGACTGTAGATATTTTAATTGTTGATGGTTTGATAAAAGAAATAGGAAAATCACTTTCTAATACTGAAAATTTTGACGAATTAAAACTTGAGAATTTGCATGTTTCTCAAGGTTGGTTTGACAGTAGCGTATCGCTAGGTGAACCAGGTTTTGAAGACCGGGAAACTATTTCAAATGGTCTTAAAGTCGCATCTAAAAGTGGATTTACGGCTATCGCTTTGCAACCCAACTCCAACCCTATTATTGACAATCAATCACAAGTGAATTTTGTTTTAAATAAATCAACTGGATCTGCGACTGAATTATTTCCAATTGGTGCATTGAGTAAAGAAAGCGCTGGAAAAGATATGGCTGAGATGTTTGACATGAAAAAAGCGGGCGCAATCGCTTTTGGAGATTATAATAAAAGCTTAGCTAATGCTAATGTGCTAAAGATTGCATTGCAATATGTACAGGATTTTGATGGTCTCATTATTGCATTTTGCCAAGACGAAAATATAAAAGGAAACGGAGTGGCTAATGAAGGGATTGTTTCCACTAGATTAGGATTAAAAGGAAATCCCAATCTCGCCGAAGAATTACAAATAGCCAGAAATCTATTTTTATTGGAATATACAGGTGGAAAATTACATATCCCGACTATCTCGACCGCAAAATCAGTTGAATTAATCGCACAAGCCAAAGCCAGTGGACTAGATGTGAGTTGTAGCGTTGCCGTGCATCACTTAGTTTTAACTGATGAAAAACTAGAACAATTCGACACCAGATATAAAGTTTTACCACCGCTACGAACAGAAACCGATAGACAAGCTTTACTAAACGGCATAAAAAACGGAATTATCGATATGATTACCTCAGATCATAATCCAATTGATATTGAGCACAAAAAAATGGAATTTGACGGCGCAAAAGATGGGACAATTGGATTAGAAAGTGCTTTTGGAGCTTTGATGACTGTTCTACCATTAGAGACTATAATCGACAAATTGACAACTGGAAAAATGAGATTCGGTTTAGAAATGCAAGGTATTGATGCAGGTAAAAAAGCAAACTTGACGTTATTTAATCCCGAACCAAAAAGTGTTTTTACAAAAGCATCAATTTTGTCAAAATCAAAAAATTCAGCATTTATAGGAATAGAAATGCAAGGAAAAGTTCACGGAATTGTGAATAAAGGACAATTAATTTTATCATAGAATAATGAACAACAATATTGAATCAGGAAAAACGGCAGCAATAACTAGTTATATTTTAGGAATTGGTGTTTTTATAGCTATGTCTATGAACTCCGAGGACAAAAATGCGTTTGCTTCGTTCCACATCAGGCAGGGTTTAGGAATTACTTTAACTTTCATTTCGCTGGGATTAATAATTAGTCATTTTGATAGCTTGATGATTTCAGCTCCCATGTGGATTTTTATTTTAGTACTATGGTCTTACGGGATCACAAGCGCTATAAAAGGCGAAACAAAACCGGTTCCTTTGTTAGGAGCTTTCTATCAAAAATGGCTATCAGGTATCTCCTAATTTGTAATTTAAAGTCCAATACCCTTATTTCGAAATTTAAAAATTAATAAGCCGCACAAATCACGACATCAAAATGAATTTATCATTAGAATATAAAATAAGAGAGCCAAAAGTAAAGGCAGATAAAAACCCTCTTTTGCTTTTATTGCATGGTTACGGTAGCAATGAAGCGGATTTATTTTCGTTTGCGGAGGAGCTTCCAGAAGATTATTACATCATTTCGGCTCGTGCTCCTTATGACATGCAATACGGAAGTTATGCTTGGTACGCTATCAATTTTGATGCGGATCAAAACAAGTTTTCAGATAACGAACAAGCCAGAAGTTCAAGAGATTTAATAGCTAAATTTATAGATGAATTAGTTCAAAATTATGCTATTGATGCTGAGAATGTTTCCTTAATTGGCTTTAGCCAAGGATCTATTTTGAGTTATGCAGTTGCACTTTCTTATCCAGAAAAAGTCCAAAAAGTAGTAGCAATGAGTGGTTATTTGAATTTAGATATAGTTGCTGATGATTATCTTAAAAATTCCCTTTCCACTTTAAAAATATTTGCATCACATGGAACAGTAGATCAAGTAATTCCTGTAGCTTGGGCTAGAAAAACTCCCGCAATACTAGAAAATTTGGGAATAGCAGTAACCTACAAGGAATACCCAATAGGTCACGGTGTGGCTCCACAAAATTTCTATGATTTTAAGAATTGGTTATTAGACAATAATAAATAATTTGAATTGCAGTTTGATAAAACCAATTTTAGCAAACTGCAGTTCAAAGTAAGATCATGTACAACTATTTTTATTTTTGGTATAATAAAGATTGATTAACTTCAAAAGAGATGCTTTCATCGTCATTGACAAAGTATTTCAACAACACTTCGCCCCAATATTCGCCATCGCTAAAATCAGCAATAATCCATCTGTGGTTTAGAATTTTTACTTTGTTGATGATAAATTTATTAGCTCCTATTTGATCTTGTCCGGTGTAAGGATTCCCTTTAGGATTAGCATTCAAATCTAATAACTTCTCAGTTACCACAGGAATTAGTTTTTCGTATTGGATCGTTTTTTCAGCGCTTCCGCCATCAAAATAGTTTTGGGCATTTTCATTATTTTCCAGAGAAAAATAGTTAGCATCGACTAATTTAGTTTTTACAAGACTAATACTATCGCGCAACTTCGTAGTTGTTTTTTTGTATCTATCTTGTTCGTATTTTACCTGTTTACTTAAAAACATATAGGTAAAAACAGTAAAAAGAAAAGCAAGAACGAATAAAAGGAGTAAGAATGATTTTTTCATTTTTGAATGTAATTATAGTTCAATTTCTAGATTGTCGTACGCCAAAAAAACATTAGGAGGTAGCTTTTTTTGAACCTCTTCATGAAATCCCATTACATGACTAATATGTGTGAGATATGCTTTTTCGGGCTGCACCAAAGTTATAAAATCTAGCGCTTCTTTCAAATTGAAATGTGTATTATGAGCCTCTTCTCGTAACGCATTTATTACCAGAACTTTTAGATTTTTTAGCTTTGAAATTTCACCTTCGTCAATGGTTTTTACATCCGTTAAATAAGCAAAGTCATCTATTCGATAACCAAAAACTTGAAGATTTCCATGCATTACATTTACTGGAGTTACTGTTTTATCTCCTATGATAAAAGATTGACCAGCAATTACTTCATTTGTTTGAATAGATGGCGCTCCTGGATATTTATTTACCGTTTCAAATACATATTCAAATCGTTTAATAAGATTACTTATAACTCGCTCATGTGCATAAACTGGAATATCGCCTTGTTTAAAATTAAAAGGCCTTATATCATCAATTCCGGCGGTATGATCGGAGTGTTCATGAGTAAATAGTATTGCATCTACGCATTGACAATTAGACGCAAGCATTTGCTGTCTAAAATCAGGTCCGCAGTCAATGACAAAAGAGAAATTGTCCCAATGAATCCATACAGCGACCCGCAGTCTTTTGTCTTTAAAATCAGTGCTTTTGCATACGGGATGATTACTGCCAATGACAGGAATACCTTGTGACGTACCAGTTCCTAAAAAATATACCTTCAATTTTGTTGTTTTTATTTACAAAAATAGGGTTAATTATCTTTCATGAGAAACCTATTTCATTAACTTTGCGACAAATTAGCCATATTAAAAGAAAATGGATACAGAAATAAAATTAAAAGGTGATAGAATCATCGAACAAATCCCTTCAGTAAAAGATAAAGCACTACGTATCAACTTAAATGAAAACATATACGGTACTTTTGCAGAAATTGGAGCAGGACAAGAAACTGTAAGACATTTTTTTAGAGCTGGTGGCTCTTCAGGAACAATTGCAAAAGCAATGTCGGCATACGATAAAGATTTCAGTGATGCTGTTTATGGTATTGAAGAAGACGGAAGATATGTGACGGAAAGCCGACTCAAAAAAATGCTTTCCCATGAAGTAAATTTGATTGAACAACGATTAAGTCGGGAAAAACACCCCAACAAAATGTTTTTTAGTTATGCAAATACAGTCGCAACTATCGATTTTGCTAAGCAATTTAAAGGACACGGTTGGGTTGGAATTAGTTATCAAATTGAACCAGATGAAGATTACAATGAAATAATTCTTCATATTCGTTTTAAAGAAACTGATGTTCGTTTACAACAAGAAACGCTGGGAACTTTAGGTGTAAACTTAATTTACGGAGCATATTACAAATACAATGATCCTAAAAGGCTACTTCGCTATTTATACGACCATTTAGACAAAGATCAGCTAGAAATAGATACCATAAATTTTTCAGGACCTCGTTTTGCCGATGTAGATAATCGTTTAATGAGTTTACAACTTGTAAAAAACGGAATGACAGATGCAGTAATGTTTAATCCCGACGGAAAAAATATTTTGCCTGCATCCATCTTGTATAAGAAAAACATTCTAGCTTTTAGAGGAAGTTTTCGCCCTGTTACAAAGGTGAATATGGACATGTATGAGAAATCATTAAAAATGTTTTTGAATGAGAATAAAGTAGAAAAGGAAAATACACTTGTAGTTTTTGAAATTACTTTATCAAACCTTCGTTCTGATGGAGAAATTGACGAACGTGATTTCATGGATCGCGCTGAATTACTTTGTTCACTTGGGCAAACAGTTATGATTTCGAATTTCCAGGAATATTATAAAGTGGTTGAATATTTCTCTAATTATACTAAAGCACGCATGGGACTTGGAATGGGTGTCAATAATTTAGTAGATATTTTTGACGAGAAGTACTATCGCCATTTAAGTGGAGGAATATTAGAGGCTTTTGGAAAATTATTTTACCGCGATATGAAAGTTTTCTTATATCCAATGGTGGGGGAAAATGGAGAAATAATTACTTCTGATACTCTAAAAGTGCATCCTAGAATGAAAGAATTGTATAAATTCTTTAAATTCAATGGGAAAGTGGTCGATATAAATAATTTTGACCCTACGATCTTAGAAGTATTTTCAAGAGAGGTTTTAAATATGATTAATCACGGAAAACCAGGCTGGGAAACGATGCTTCCTTCTGGTATTGCAGAGATCATAAAAGAACATCAGCTTTTTGGTTTTGAACCAAATAAGGTTTTAAAAGAAACGATTTAAGCTTTACAAATTTTTTGATATAAAATCCTTGATTGTGAATACAGTCAGGGATTTTTTTTAGGTTGAATTAATGAAAGTTTTTCATAAAAAAAATATTGTAGTTAATATAATTGTCGCACTATAAGGGTCTCATCATTTGAGAGCAACATTATCGGGACGCTTCCAGCGTGACAAACTGCATCAAAAGGAATGGGAAAATTATTTAGTTAATCTGAATACAATTTATGTGGCGCTATTTCTAATGGTATTTTACCTAATCCAATTGTCACGCTGGAAGCGTCGCATTACGCGAGAGCAACCTTATTGGTAATCCTCCAGCGTGACAAACTGCATCACAAGAAATGGAAAAATTTTTTAGTTAATCTGAATACAATTTATGTTACGCTATTTCTAATGGTATTTTACCCAATCCAATTGTCACGCTGGAAGCGTTGCATTACGCGAGAGCAACATTATCGGGACGCTTCCAGCGTGACAAACTGCATCAAAAGGAATGGGAAAATTATTTAGTTAATCTGAATACAATTTATGTTACGCTATTTTTAATGGTATTTTACCTAATCCAATTGTCACGCTGGAAGCGTCTCACCGCGCGCGCGTAACATTATTAATACGCCTCCAGCGTGACAAACTGCATCAAAAGGAATAGTAAACTTTGTAGCTAAATACTAGAAATTCTTTTTAAGCTATTTGGAAGGGTATTTTACCTAGTCCAATTTTTACGCTGGAAGCGTCATTACGCGAGAGCAACATTATTGGGACGCTTCCAGCGTGACAAACTGCATCAAAAGGAATGGGAAAATTATTTAGTTAATCTGAATACAATTTAGGTAGCGCTATTTATAAAGGTATTTTAAGAAGTACAATTGTCACGCTGGAAGCGTCGCATTACGCGAGAGCAACATTATTAGGACGCCTCCAGCGTGATAAACTGCATCAAAAGGAATGGGAAAATTATTTAGTTAATCTGAATACAATTTATGTGCCGCTATTTGGAAGGGTATTTTACCCAATCAACTTGTCACACTGGAAGCGTCGCATTACGAGAGAGCAACCTTATTGGTAATCCTCCAGCGTGACAAACTGTATCAAAAGGAATGGGAAAATTATTTAGTTAATCTGAATACAATTTATGTTACGCTATTTCTAATGGTATTTTACCCAATCCAATTGTCACGCTGGAAGCGTCTCACCGCGCGCGAGTAACATTATTAATAAGCCTCCAGCGTGACAAACTGCATCAAAAGGAATGGAAAAATTTCTTAGTTAATCCCAATACGATTTAGGTGGCGCTATTTCTAAAGGTATTTTAAGAAGTCCAATTGTCACGCTGGAAGCGTCTCACCACTCGACAGCAACATTTGGGACTCCTCCAGCGTGACAAACTACATCAAAAGGAATGGAAAAATTATTTAGTTAATCTGAATACAATTTATGTGCCGCTATTTGGAAGGGTATTTTACCCAATCAACTTGTCACACTGGAAGCGTCGCATTACGAGAGAGCAACCTTATTGGTAATCCTCCAGCGTGACAAACTGCATCAAAAGGAATGGGAAAATTATTTAGTTAATCTGAATACAATTTATGTTACGCTATTTCTAATGGTATTTTACCCAATCCAATTGTCACGCTGGAAGCGTCTCACCGCGCGCGAGTAACATTATTAATAAGCCTCCAGCGTGACAAACTGCATCAAAAGGAATGGGAAAATTATTTAGTTAATCTGAATATGATTTAGGTAGCGCTATTTCTAAAGGTATTTTAAGAAGTCCAATTGTCACGCTGGAAGCGTCTCACCACGCGAGAGCAACATTATCGGGACGCCTCCAGCGTGACAAACTGCATCAAAAGGAATGGAAAATTTTAGTTAATCCCAATACAATTTAAGTTACGCTATTTCTAATGGTATTTTACCTAATCCAATTGTCACGCTGGAAGCGTCTCACCGCGCGCGCGTAACATTATTAATACGCCTCCAGCGTGACAAACTGCATCAAAAGGAATAGTAAACTTTGTAGCTAAATACTAGAAATTCTTTTTAAGCTATTTGGAAGGGTATTTTACCTAGTCCAATTTTTACGCTGGAAGCGTCATTACGCGAGAGCAACCTTATTGGGACGCTTCCAGCGTGACAAACTGCATCAAAAGGAATGGGAAAATTATTTAGTTAATCTGAATACAATTTATGTAGCGCTATTTGTAAAGGTAAAATTCTTTTTAATCTATTTCTAACGGTGTTCTACTTAATCCAATTGTCACGCTGGAAGCGTCGCATTACGCGAGAGCAACCTTATTGGTACGCCTCCAGCGTGACAAACTGCATCAAAAGGAATGGAAAATTTTAGTTAATCCCAATACAATTTAAGTAGCGCTATTTGTAAGGGTATTTTATACAGTCCAATTGTCACGCTGGAAGCGTCTCACTACGCGCGAGCAACATTATTGGGACGCCTCCAGCGTGACAAACTGCATCAAAAGGAATGGAAAACTTTAGTTAATCCCAATACAATTTAAGTAGCGCTATTTATAAAGGTATTTTAAGAAGTCCAATTGTCACGCTGGAAGCGTCACACCGCGCGAGAGCAACATTATTGGGACGCCCTCAGCGTGAAAAACTGCATCAAAAGGAAATTGGGACGCTTCCAGCGTGACAAACTGCTTGAAAAGGAATGGAAAAGTTTTTTAGTTAATCTGAATACAATTTAAGTCGCGCTATTTGTTAGGTTATTTTACATATTAAAATTGTCACGCTGGAAGCGTCTCACCACGCGAGAGCAACATTATTGGGACGCCCTCAGCGTGACAAACTGCATCAAAAGGAATGGAAAAACTTGATAGCGTTTAAAACTCTAAATAATTAACGCTACTACTATTTTAAAATCTGTGCAGCATGTTCTTTAGTTTTTACTTTATCGATTACCTCATCTATGATTCCGTTTTCGTCTATTATAAAAGTAGTTCTGTGGATTCCATCGTATTCTTTTCCCATAAATTTTTTAGGTCCCCAAACTCCGAAAGCTTGAATTACTGATTTATCTTCGTCTGCCAATAGCGGAAAAGGAAATTCATATTTTTCTTTGAATTTGGCTTGGGCTTTTGCTGAATCAGCACTTACGCCCAGCAATTCATAATTATTAGCTTGGAAACGCGCAAAGTTGTCTCGCAAATCGCAGGCTTCGGCGGTACATCCTGGCGTGCTTGCTTTTGGGTAGAAAAAAACAACTAGTTTTTTACCAGCATAATCAGCTAATTGATGTGATTTACCGTCTTGATCGACACCTGAAAAACTGGGTGCTTTATCGCCTTTTTTTAATGTTGTCATGTATTTATTATTTGATTAATTAGATAACTTTGAATGATAGCTCGGATTTATGCCCCAGATGGAAATGAAAAGCCCGGACTGAAAAAAAATATTTTTTCTTGTTTATAAAGAGCGACCGACAGGAAGCTCCTTTATGAACTTAGAAAAAAAGTTTTATGAAGGAGGACTTGCAATGAACAGCTGGATTAGGCACATAATGAAAATTAAACTATTTTTACAATTATAAAAATACAAAAATGAATAAGCAGGAACGGGTAACTTTTGTTATAAATACGTTAAAAGAATTGTATCCTACTATCCCAATTCCACTAGATCACAAAGATCCTTATACTTTGTTAATTGCGGTTTTATTATCAGCTCAGTGTACTGATGTTCGCGTAAATCAAATTACACCACTGCTTTTTGCGCGTGCTGACAACCCGTATGATATGATAAAGATGACAGTGGAGGAAATAAAAGATATTATTCGGCCTTGTGGCTTATCGCCTATGAAGTCAAAAGGAATTCATGGTTTATCGCATATTTTGATTAATAAACACGGCGGAAAAGTTCCTCAAAGTTTTGAATTTCTTGAAGAATTACCAGCTGTAGGGCACAAAACGGCAAGTGTTGTAATGTCGCAATCTTTTGGTGTGCCAGCTTTTCCGGTGGATACGCACATTCATAGATTGATGTATCGATGGAATTTGACTAATGGAAAAAATGTTGTTCAAACGGAAAAAGATGCAAAAAGAATTTTTCCTGAGGAAACTTGGAATGATTTACACTTGCAAATTATTTGGTACGGAAGGGAATATTCGCCCGCTCGCGCTTGGGATTTGGAGAAAGATATTATAACAAAAACTATAGGTCGGAAAACGGTTATTACCACCTATTTAAAAAATAAAAAAATCTGAATATTTTCAGCCGAAAACATTCAGATTTTTTTGTTTTTTTCTATTGAAAAATCACTTTTTCAATGCGGAGTTCTTAGTTCGAGATAATTTCAAAATTAACATTATTTATTTTTATAATGCTTAAAGCTTTTGAGTAGCTTATTAAAAAAGAAATTGTCTCAGCAGCTGGTTTCATTGAAGAGGACACCAGTTGTTTTTTTGAGTAAATTTTTGCCATGTAGTACTATAGTTTAGTTTTATATTACAACGCAGCTAATTTTAGTATATTGTTAATTGGTTAAAACAATTTGGTGTTTATCAATTACTTTTCTTAAATTCATCAATGCATAACGCATTCTTCCTAAAGCGGTATTGATACTGACACCCGTTGATTCAGAGATTTCTTTAAAACTCATATCTTGGTACATACGCATTACCAAAACCTCCTTTTGATCAGCAGGAAGTTCTTCAATTAGTCTTTTTAAATCCATTTCAACTTGATCTGCTATTATTTTATTTTCAATAGTCAAAGAGTCATCAGACATTATTGAGAAAATAGAGAACTCTTCTGTTTCTCTATACAATGGCATTTTCTTGGTTTTGCGATAATGATCGACAACTAAATTATGCGAAATACGCATGACCCAAGGCAAAAATTTGCCTTCTTCATTATAGGAATTTGATTTCAAAGTTTTGATTACCTTAATAAAAGTATCTTGAAAAACATCGTTAGTAATATCTTTATCTGGAATTTTAGAATAGATGAAGCCGTAAATTTTTGATTGATGTCTTTTTATTAAAGCAGACAATGCTTCTTCGTTACCTGCGACATATTCCTTAACTAATAACGCGTCTGGGAGGTTTGTAATAGCCATAATTTTACTTTTTAGTTATTAATTATAATGTATAGATTGCTCTAAAAAGTAGTTTTCAATTATAGGCTTAAATTGTTTAAGATTGTTACGGGGTCAAATTTAACAAAATTTTTTTGTTCTTTGCAAATAAACAAAATAAAATAACGTTTCAGGAATAAAAAAAAATAATATTTAAGATGTCAGTTCGTTTCCTTGTCGAAAGGTGTTTCGTCGATTTCTAATTTTTTATTTTATTTGAAAGGAAAAATATCTTTGGACTTTTTTTATATTGAATTAGCTCGTTTTTGCTTTTTGTAAAGCAGGTTTTATATTGTAAAGTGTTTTGCGTTTTTATAATGCAGTATTTGCGATTATTTATATGGGAGCTGCATTACAGAGATTTTTTTCTCATTGTTACGACTTTGAAGGCAGAGTAAATAAGAGCAAACTGTATTTTTAAAAACGTCAATTTTTTGAAAAACACTTCGAGGAGCTCAGGGTTGCAACAGAATTTTTTAGTTAAATAAAAAACAAAACATTGAAAAAATGGTGTTTTTATTTAAAAAAAAGTTAATTTTTTAGCAAAAATACAAACTATTTTCCTGGCTCGTAAATGATTTTAACGTATTTTTAAACTTTAGAATTATTTTCACAATGGCAAATATATTTACGCAACCTTACCCGCTCCCTAATAATAAGAAAACTGCTTTTTTGATCTGTTCTTTTGCAGGAATTATTATTTTTTCTATTTTTTATTTCTTTCAACCTTTTGGATTAAATAATGAAAATTCAAACTTAATACTCAAAATTGGTCTTTTATATGGATTAATAACTTTTATTACATCGTTGTTGATAGCAGTTGGTTTACCCGTTCTATTTCCTAAAACTTTTGATGAAAAAAAATGGACCGTAATTAAGGAAATTGTTTTTCTATTATTTATTGTCGGCTCTATTGCAATAGTCAATTTATTGGCCACGCAATTTTTTTATAAGTTGTCTTTTTCATTCAGTGGATTCTTTTCAATACTAAAATATACTTTTGGTTTTGCCCTTTTTCCAGTGCTGTTTTCAGTACTTTTTAAACAACAATTATTGGTTCAAAAATATAAGAGTGAAGCTAAGAATATTAATGAAAACAGAATAAAAAAAGATATTATTTCAGAAGAAATGACTCCTAGAATAGAAATTGTTCGATTCATTGGAGATAATATTTCCGAAGAATTAGAAATAGAAGCGGGTGATTTTTTATGCGCTGAAGCGGAAGAAAATTACATCACGATTTACTATTTAAATAATCATAATTTAAAAAAGGTAATATTTAGAATGAGCTTAAAAAAATTAGAAAATCAAAACAATCTACCTCATTATTTTTTTCGTTGCCACAAATCTTTTTATGTTAACTTAAATAATGTATCACAACTTTCTGGTAATGCGCAGGGTTATAAATTAAATATTAATCTTCTACCATTTTTAGTGCCGGTAAGTCGAAGTTTAAATGCGACTATTAAGCAAAAAATAACAATTTAATAGGTACTTCGGCGGTTAGTGGCTTCCCGTTTGTCCCTAAAAGACCCTCCTTTTTAACCCAAAACTTCCCATTTGTAACATATTAGCGCTTTTTGTTGTCACACAGCCCTAATTTATTTCTTGCACCTTTTTTTCTCGCAATTTTGTCTTGTTCAAATTCAACGAAACAATTTAAAACAGAAAGTTATGTATGCAACAATTTATACTTTAGTATTAATCATTCACATCATAAGCGGTTTCGCAGGTTTAGCATCAGGAACTGTCGCAATATCAAAAACCAATTCGATCAAAACACATAAAATTGCTGGAAAAGTATTTTTTTATGCTATGTTATTTATTTTCATCACAAGTACATTAATGTGTTTGATGAAAACGAATCATTTTTTATTGCTAATAGGTTTCTTTAGTTTTTATTTGACTTGTACGGGACTACGAATCCTGCAACTAAAAAGCATTACTAAAAATAAGTTAGAACCAACATTTGTTGATTATGTAATTTCAATAACCGGCATCTCAGTTGGGATATCGATACTTATTCTCGCCTTTTTTTTATTTCAATCTAATAATAATTTTGGTGTAGTATGCCTGTTTTTTGGTTCTATATCAATCTTTTTAGGCGTTTCAGATGGTAGAAAATTCAATAAAGCTTTCACTAATAAATTCTATTGGATTAATACACACGCAATGCGAATGGCAGGAGCTTATGTTGCAACAGTAACTGCTTTTATTGTGGTGAATGTGCAAATAAATCAAGGATGGATTCTATGGATTCTGCCCAGCTTAATTATCATTCCGATTGCAAAAAAATTAGTAAAAAACAAAGTAAATCAATTTCAAACTAAGATATAAATCAATTTTAAATTTAAAAACAAAACAAAATGAAGACACAATTCCACAAAATCGCATTAATTTTAGGCGCATTCTTAATGACATCTTGCGCGTTCAACAAAAACTTTTTAAACCCTACAAAATTTCAAGACAATTTAGAAAAATTAGTAGTAAACAAAACAGCTACTGATTCTATGATCATAACTTTTGCTGGGAAAAACCACCAACCAAGCTTTTTCGATAAAAATAACCAATCAGTAACATTAGTTTATACGATAGAAAGTATCAACTTTCCTTCTACAAATGGATATTTGTTACATGGCTGGATGTTAAAACCAAAAGACCTTAACCCGAAAGCAACTTTAATCCATTTTCACGGTAACGGGAGTAATTTGCTTTATCAAATGAAATTTATTTTGCCATTAGTGAAAAAGGGTTATCAGGTGTTTATTTTTGACTACAGCGGATTTGGCTTTTCAAAAGGAAAAGCGACTAGAAAGCAATTGTTAAAGGATGGAGAAGACGCCATAAATTATGTGAAAACAAGAAACGACATTTCCAGTTTACCGCTATTTATTCACGGCGTGTCTTACGGGGGAAACTTGGCCATTTGTGTAGCTGCAAAAATGCAAGATAAAGTGGATGGAATTGTTACGGAAGGTGCCTTTTCCAATCACAAAGATTTAGCAAGTGATGGAAATAGAAAAAAGATAATGACTCGCCTTTTTGTTAAAGAAATATATGCGTCTGAAAACTATGTTTCACAAATAAAAAAACCATTATTAATTGTCCACAGTGCAGACGATACTGTAATCCCGTTTATCAACGCTGAACGCATTTACACTAATGCGATTTCACCCAACAAACAATTTCTAAAAATTAACGGGAAACATTTAGAGGCTAATGCTTCAGATTTAGATAAAATAGATGGTACAATTATGGGTATGAAATAAATATTATTAATCAAAATGTGAAGACAGTGTGTGGGTGAGGTGTCGGGAATATTTGCACAACTTTTAACGCCGGTCATTATATTTACTATGTAAAGAACAATTCAGAGAGCTGGATAATAATACTGTGTGATTATCTAAAAGTATCAAATAATCGAAATAACGAATAAATAAAGCCTGATTATTTCTGAAATAATCAGGCTTTAATTTTTATTATAAAATTTAAAATTATTGATAAACTTTAATGTAATCAATAATAAAATCCTGAGGAAGAATTGTATCGTTAACTTCTGGACCGCCAAAGTTTCCTCCAATTGCCATATTAACAATCAAATAAAATGATTGATCGAAAGGCCAAACCGCCTCCGTTTTATTCTCAGGTTGGAACGTATATACTAATTGTTCATCTACAAAGAAATCCATTTTATCTTTTGTCCATTCCACAGCATAGATATGAAAACCTTGTTCTATAATATCAAATCTAGTTTTCTTGGTATTAATTGTATTTCCGTGACTGTCTTGTGTGTGCAATGAGGTAAAAACCATATTAGGCTCTTTACCAATATATTCTAAAATATCAATTTCACCACATTTAGGCCAGCCAACTTCTTTAATATTGGAACCTAACATCCAAAATGCCGGCCAAACTCCTTGACCAACAGGTAGTTTTGCTCTCGCTTCAAACCGGCCGTATTTAAACTCTTTTTTGCCTTTGGTAGTCAACCGAGTCGAAGTATATTTGTCGCCTTCTTTTTTTGCCGTAATAACTAGTTTATTTTCTGCTACTTTGTGATTTTCGTTGGTGTACAATTGCCTTTCGTTGTTTCCCCAACCACAATTAGGACAGCCATCGCCAAGCTCGAAGTTCCAACTTTTTTCATTTAAAAATTTACCGTCAAAATTCTCCTCCCAAACTAGTTTGCGCGTACTCTGTTGTGCAAAAGAAAATTGGACAACAAGTAATAGTACTATGATTTTTTTCATTTTAGTTTAATTAGAATATTGAAAATCACCTTCCAGTTTTGTTACTGAACTTCCTCCAATGTACACTTTAAAATCTCCGTTCTCAGCTTCCCATTTTCTATTGGCAGTAAAATATTCAATAGTTTTTTCATTGATTATAAATACTACTTTTTTGGTTTCGTTGGGTTGCAATTCAATCATTTCAAATCCTTTCAACTCTTTTACAGGACGCGTGGTACTTCCTATTAAATCTCTAATATACAATTGAACTACTTCTTTTCCTTTAACTTTTCCAGTATTTTTTACAGTTACAGAAACCTCTATTTTGCCATTTTTAGTAAATGAAGGAGATGATAATTGCAAATTAGCGTATTCAACTTTAGAATAACTGAGTCCGTGACCAAAGGCATAAAGAGGCGTATTTTTTTCATCGATATAATGCGACCAAAACACACTTTCTGGCTCATTCATAACTGGTCTTCCAGTATTTTTAAAATTGTAATAAATAGGAACCTGCCCCACATTTCGCGGAAATGTCATTGGCAATTTTCCACTTGGGTTATAATCTCCATATAGCACCTCAGCAATTGCATTTCCGCTTTGTGTTCCTAGCTGCCACGCTTCAACAATTGCAGGAATATTTTCATCTGCCCAAGGAATTGCTAACGGCCGACCATTATTTAAAACCAAAACTATATTAGCATTTACTTTATAAATAGCTTCTAGCAATTCTTGCTGAACTCCAGGCAGTCCAATGTCAGTTCTACTTCTTCCCTCACCTGATTGTAAACCGTGTTCTCCTAAAACCATAATAACAATATCGGCTTGTTTTGCAACCGCTAAGGCTTCGGTAAATCCACTTTTGTCAATCATGTTAATTTTAGTTTCCCAAATAAATTGTGTTCTTCCCTCTGTTACGTCAGCTCCTTTTGCGTAGGTCAACTGATTGCCAGTATACTTTTGTAAACCTTCCAAAACTGATACTGCCGAATTATCATCAGCAGCGATTCTCCAACTTCCCAACGGACTCGTTTTATCATTTGCCAAAGCGCCAATAACGGCAATTTTCTGACCTGATTTTTTTAAGGGTAATAATTCTTTGTCATTTTTTAAAAGCACGATTGACTTTCTAGCCATATCCAAAACCCCTTCTTGAAACTCTTGTTTTCCAACAGTCGTCAATTCTCTATTTTCATCACAGTATTTATAGGGATCCTCAAATAATCCCAACTCAAACTTTACTTTCAAGATTCGTCTTGCAGCATCATTAATTACACTTTCTTTTACTTTACCTTCTTTGACTAATTCTACTAAATGAGTAACATAAGCACTGGATTCCATATCCATGTCAGAACCTGCATTAATAGCTATCTCCGCAGCATGTTTGCTGTCTTTAGCATAACCATGCGCGATCATCTCGTTGATTGATCCCCAATCAGAGACCATTAATCCATCAAATTTCCATTCGCCCTTGAGTATTTCTCTTTGTAAATACGAACTTCCTGTTGCAGGAATTCCGTTTAACTCGTTGAAAGAGTTCATAAAAGTTCGCACACCTGCATCAACAGCCGCTTTGAAGGGAGGAAAAATAGTGTTCTGCAACACTGTTTCACTTATATCAACTGTGTTATAATCTCTTCCTGCTTCTGCAAATCCGTAGCCTGCAAAATGTTTGGCGCAAGCCAAAATAGTGTTGGTAGCCGATAAATCTTCCCCCTGAAAACCTTGAACTCTTGCTACTGCAATTTTACTTCCCAAAAACGGATCTTCACCCGCGCCCTCCATTACCCGACCCCAGCGTGCGTCTCTGGAAATATCAACCATGGGTGCAAAAGTCCAGTTTAGTCCCACAGCAGCCGCTTCTTCTGCAGCAATTGCAGCTGATTTTTTTATAGCTTCTAGATCCCAACTAGCTGCCTCTGCTAGCGGAATTGGACTAATAGTTTTATAGCCATGAATAACATCAAATCCAAATAGTAGTGGAATCCCTAACCGAGTTTGCTCGACCGCAATTTTTTGTAATGCTCGTACATCCTTCACTCCTCTTACGTTAAGCATTGATCCTACCAACCCTTTTTTTAAATCATCGTATTTCTTTGCGGCCTGACCTTCTTTTGGTGTTGGCCCCGTAATTTCCCAGAACCCATTGTATTGATTGAGCTGTCCTACTTTTTCTTCTAAAGTCATTAGTTGAAGCACCGAATCTACTTTGGTATCCAAAATACTTTCTTTAGAATAAGGAACTGGAGATTTTAAAATTTTGTTGCTGCAGCCTGTTGTTATTAGAACCGTTACGACTAATACCGCTATGATGGATCTATTTTTCATATTGATTCTTTTACAAAATAAAAGGTAGGTAAAAGAACCAACCTTTTGATAATTTACACTTATTAAAAATTTTATTGATAAACCCTTACATAATCAATTTCCATTGCTGATTGTGAGAAAGCTGGATCAATTGCCCCGCCAAATGAGCCACCCATTGCGACATTCAAAATCAAAAAGAAATCACTGTTAAAGGGCACTGTAGCACTATTTGTAAAAGAGTGAAAAAGTACATCGTCTACATAAAACTGGATCAAAGCCGGACTCCACACTGTTTTATAAATATGAAATTCAGATGATGCATTTGCAATTGTTGTTTTAGCGGTATTAGCGTTTCCGCCAAAATTTCCAGGATAATGCAGAGAACCATGAATTACATTAGGATCATTACCTCGATGTTCCATGAAATCAATTTCACCACATTTTGGCCAAGTATTAGTTGCATAATCTTGCCCGAGCGACCATATTGCTGGCCAAGTTCCTGCACCTGCAGGTAGTTTAGCTCTTACTTCTATTCGACCATAGGTAAATTCATATTTATTCTCAGTTTTTAGTCGGGCAGATGTATATCCTGTTCCTACTTTTTTAGCTGTGATTTTTAGATTTCCACCTTGAACAATTACATTATCAGCAGCACTTGTATAAGTTTGAGATTCATTATTTCCCCAACCTCCTGCTCCTAAGTCATAACCCCATTTTGCAGGATCGGGAGCACCGTCAGTATTAAATTCATCAGAAAATTTTAAAACAGTATAATTTGCTGTTAGTGGCGGCGTTACTGCAGCTCCGGGCGGCGATGTTGTAAAAGTGTGGTACCAAGCTAAAAATGGATTACCTGATTGAATTACTCGAACAACCATACGGTTATCAGTAATTGACAAAATTTCATAAGAACTGGTTCCCACAAAATAACCCATAAAACCGCCGTCAGCTATGTTTACTATGGTCCCTCTCGTTTGAGTGGCACTGTCAGGATTTTTAGTGATAAATGATTCCGATTTACTTAAAGTAACGATTTTAGAACCACTAGTATTTAGATCATAACAAGCATCATCGCCACCACCTTTAAATGCACCATTGTAAAAAGTTTGGCCTTTATTGTCTAGTTCAAATCGCATTTGCTGCGCAACTAAAGAGAACGTCATCACGCTGTTGTATAAACAAGTGGCCGATTTTTCATTGGCAACAGCCGCATAAAAATCTGGAAAATAATTTTTTGTTCCAAAAGTAGGATCAGACCATGCAACATTTGGCCCAACACCTAAATGTCCAGGTTCTCTTTGTGCCCAATACCATTTTCTGCTTGAACCACCGGTTAAAAATTGCACAGCACCTTCATCTTTAAAATCACTAAACACTGTAATTTCTAAAGTGACATTAGTAGCAATACCGCCAGCACCAGATGCAATAACAGTAACCGTATAAGTATTTACCCCAGGCGTTGCAAAAGAATTTTCTAAAACGCCACTTGGAGCATTTTTTGTAATGCCGTCGCTAAAAACATATTTAAAGGAGATAGCATTTTTTGCGGTACTTGAAAACCTGACTTTACCAGAACCATCGCCATTAGGCAAAGCAGCAGACTTGCCAATTATTTCAGCAGTAACTTTTAAATCAGTGGGAGTATCCAGTGATCCAAAAACTAGATTTTCATCCTGGCAATTGACCATCAAGAGAAGGACAAGTACAGATACGATATTTATAATTATTTTTTTCATTTTAATTGTTTTTGTATGTTGTTAGTGTTAACATGATTAAAACTATGATCTACTGAGATAGTTGCTTTTTAATTATGGAAATAAACATTATCGACATAGACAGTATTATTGCCCGAAGGAGCACCAACGTAAATTAATTGTGCAATGTGAGCACGAGTAGTCAGCCCTGTAAATGAACTTAATGGTATGTCTAAACTTACCCATGTCCCTTTGGCAGGCGCAGTGATAGTTATTTCATGTTCTTTGTCATCGCCTCCGCCAAATGCGCCGTTAGGTCCAAAATCTACCAACTTGATCTTAAATTCTGTAAAATCAGATGACCAAACATCAGTATGAAAATGAGTCATTGCGGTCGCGTTTATTGGTGTTGTAGTAGCTTCAATACCCACAAAGTCTAATGCACTATATTTTTTAGTTGCATTTCCACTGATAGTTAAGTCAGTTAAAGTAGCATTTGACCATGAAGTTCTCCAAGTATCAACTGCTACATTTGTATAGCTATCACTAAACATCGATATTACTTTAGCAGCTGCAAGGGTGGGAACTGGAGCTGCAGTAACAGATCCTACTGTGTTGTAAAAGAAAACATTATCTACATAAACTGTAGTATTTCCTGATGGCGAACCTACAAAAATTAGTTGCGCAATATGAGAACGAGTTGTTAACCCAGTAAAATCGCTCAAAGGAATATCCAAACTTACCCATTTTTCCTTTGCAGGATTAGCGATCGTGATTTCGTGTTCCCGATCATCACCTCCGCCAAAAGCGCCATTAGGTCCAAAATCGACCAATTTAATTTTAAATTCAGTAAAATCCGAAGACCAAATATCAACGTGAAAAAATGTCATTGCAGCTGCATTTATAGGTGTTGTAGTTGCTTCGATTCCAACGAAATTCAAAGCACTGTACTTTTTTGTTTTGTTGCCACTAATGTCAATATCTTCCAAATTTGCCTGAGACCAAGAAGTGCGCCAAGTATCAATAGCAACATTTGTGTAACTGTCGCTGAACATCGAAATAACATTTGCAGCTGGAATGGTAGGAATCGGGGCAGCAAATAAATTAGTTATTGTTACACTTTGGATTTTTTGAATAGTTGCAGCACCTCCGCTCAACGCAACAACTCGTACTTGAAATGTTCCAGGATTTTTATAGGTATGAGTGATTACTTCATCTTGCATAAAATTTACTGGAACTTCATTAGCGACATCGCCAAAATAAACCTGGAAGAAGGTCTCTAATTCCGCTTTGGCTGTTACGCTGATCGAAAGGTTACTTCCAATAGTTATAGTTGGTTCAAAATTTGTTGGTGCTAAAAAAGAAACAGTCACCTCTTGAATCGCTTCCGTTTTTTTTCCATTTATTGTAACACCAACAATTTTTGCTTGAAATTTTCCCTCTTTATATTTGTGTGTTGTAGTTCCACCTGGAGCAACAAAAATGGGAGTCGTTGTTGTATCGCCAAAATAAATTTCAAATTGCGTTACTCCTTCCCCTTTAGGCAAAAAGGTCACATTTACAGAATTATCTTGCGTAATTGTAGTAAGCGCGGAAATATTTGATGGTGCTAGAACGCCCTCTAAATCCACGAGACTATTTTCGTCTGTACAACCTAAAAAGAGTGCGACAGCAAAAAGACTTAGTGTTAATTTTAATTTTTTCATGTCTAAATAATATTAGTTTTTAATAGCCAGGATTTTGTTGCCAATTACCATTTGCAAATTGAATTTCTTCAATAGGTATTGGAAATAATTCATTTTTATTCGCTGTAAATCCGGGGATTTCTTGTGCCGCTTTTCCGGTGCGAACTAAATCAAAGAAACGGTGTCCTTCTCCAACTAACTCTAACCTTCTTTCTAAAAGAATAAAATCAGTCAAAGCAGCTCCAGAGGATGAAATATCATGGTTTAAATCTCCAAAAGCACGTCGGCGCACTTGATTTAAATACCCTCTTGCTTTCGTATCGTCAATACCGCCGCGACTATAAGCTTCAGCAGCCATTAATAAAACATCGGCATATCTAATTGCTCTATAATTATTTGGATTGGTAAGATTTAAATCTCCTTGTGATTCCGCTCTTCTTGTTCTAGGAATATATTTTCTATTAAAAAAACCAGTGTGCTCATATCCTTTTCCAAACGTCGCTCCTGTTGCAGTTGCCCAAGCTTCGATGTCTAAAATTGCCACTGCTTTTCTTAAATCACCGGCTTCAAATGCATTTACAACTTTTTGGGTTGGAACATTAAAGCTAAAACCCGAAGTAAAGAGAGTACCTGTGTAATTTCTGGGTCCATTGAAACCTACAGCTACATTTCCTTCGCTACATTGGAGACATCCAAAACCTGCTCCTTCGACATCAGTATACTGCACTTCAAATACCGATTCCAAACCATTTTCACCTGCATTTTCAAAAATAGTATTATAGTTTACTATCAATGCGTATGGCGAAGTGCTAATCAAACTCTCTAGCGTTGAAGCAGCTTGGGCAAATTTATTCTGGTATAGATAAGCCTTTCCTAATAAAGCTAATGCCGCGCCTCTGGTAACTCGTCCTTTTTGAACAGCCGTTGCTGATAAATTTGCTGAGGCAAAAATCAAATCAGATTCTATTGTTGCATAAACTGCTGAGGCTGGGGAACGAGGAATTAATTTCTCATCGCCTGGACTAAACCTTGCATCGCCTTTCATAGGAATTGCGCCAAACCATTTTACTAATTCGAAATGATAATATGCTCTAAGAAATCGAGCTTCAGCAATTACTTGCTTTTTTTCTGGAAAATCAGTTTTGTCTTTGAATTCCAAAATATAATTTGCACGTTGAACTCCAGCAAACATCCAATCCCACAAATTCTTTAAATTGCTATTGACTGGCGTATGAATCATATCATCAATTTGCTGAAATCCTGGCGTATCAGATTGGCTTTCACCTCCTGCTAAGGTATTATCTGAGGCTATCTCACCTAAAATTGAATTGAGATAAGTTGTTTGAAGCAAATCATAAGCTGCAATTAAAGCATTGTCATAATCAGATTTAGAATTAAAATAATTCTCAGAATCGATTGAATATTGTACGGGGCGATCCACAAAATCATCACTACAAGAAACGGTAATAGTAAAGAATATTGCGATCGATATGAGGCTAATAAATAGATATTTTTTCATTTTTGTACGAATTAAAAATTAATATTTAAACCTAGCAAATAGGTTCTTGGTATTGGATAAAAACCATAGTCAATTCCGCCGCCAATTGGAGCGCCATTCGAAGCACCAGGATCAAAACCTTTGTATTTGGTAAATGTGTATAAATTATTTACACCAGCATACAATCTTACTTTTGTAATCCCTGCTTTTTCGGAATATTTAGGATTTAACGAATATCCCAATTGCATGTTTTGAATTCTCAAATAGGAAGCATCTTCAACAAAATAACTTGAAAAAGTAGAATTTCCAGTTGCACTTGTAGTTACTCTGGGATTTGCATTCGTGCTACCTTCGCCTGTCCATCTATCCAAAACATAATTCAAGCGGTTTACATCGGTAAGATTTCTTTCGTAATTACGTACCATATCATTCCCTACAGAGGCAAAAGTGTACACAGCAAAATCAAAACTTTTATAATTCATTTGTAAATTAAAACCCATTGTGGCAGCAGGAATTGGATCTCCAATGTTCGTTCTATCGCTTGCATTCAAGATTCCATCTCCATTTGTATCAACAAAACGAAGATCGCCAGGACTAGCATCAGCACCAAGTGCTAATTGAGATGGATGTGCATCTATTTCTGCTTGATTTTGAAAAATCCCATCCGTTTTGTACCCATAGAAATAACCTATTGGTTTTCCCACTTCCATTCTTGAAGGAGGAAGTTGGCCTACGCCAAACGCACCACCTTCAATATATCCTATTCCGTTGTTTACTTCTAGTACTTCGTTTTTAAGAAAAGTAATATTGTAGCCCACGCCCATCGAAAAATTTTCTGAAAATTTATTTTTATAATCAATGGCAAATTCAAAACCTGAATTTCGCACTGTTCCAGCATTAATGGTAGGAGAGCCGGCTCCGGGAGCTGCAGTTCCATTGATTCCTGAAACCGGAATAAACGGAATTAACAAATCAGCGCGAGTATCAATAAAATAATCAGCAACAAAAGAAACTTTGTTTTGTGCTAATTTTAGATCTAAACCAACATCAAATTTTCTGGCTTCTTCCCATTTTAAATTTGCATTTGGAATTTGTCCCGTAGCTAAACCATTTACTAATGCATCATCAAAAACATAAGTAGCTTCGCCATTCAGTTGTGCTATGTAACCGTTATTTGGAATTTGGTCATTACCTAATGTACCGTAACTTCCTCTTAATTTCATGAAGTTTATAATTTTGTCTTCGCCAAAAAAACCTTCATCAGAGATTATCCAACCTGCTGTAAACGATGGAAAATAACCCACTTTATTACCAGGTCCAAATTTAGTAGAGGCATCACGGCGTATCATTGCTGAGAAAAGATACTTTCCTTTGTAATCATATTGTCCTCTAGCAAAATAAGAAAGCCTTCTTTCGTCATATATGTAAGAACTATTTGTCAGAACATCAGGAATTCCTCTTGTCAATCCAATATCAGCAAATTGCCAAGAATTGTAAGGAACATCAAATCCAGTTGCAAATAAACCATTACCGAATTGCTTAAAAATAGTGTTACCTATAGTTGCTGTCACATTGTGATCATTAGCAATTTTTTTTGTGTAGGTTCCAAATAAATCAAAGGAATAATCATTGTCATTAATTGCGTTTTGAGTTACTGAACTTCTAGGTACATCAAACACTTTTCCGCCATAACTAATTTGCTGGGCAAATGATTTAGACTCACTATTTGAAGTATTGAAACCAATAGAACTCGAAACCACAAAATCTTTAAAAAGTTTGTAATCAAACCCAAAATTACCATTGATTTTCTTAAAGTTGTAATCATTGTAAGTATTAGCAATTTGTGCTAATGGATTTATAATTTCAATACCTAAACCAGTAGTGCTTGGTATCAAACTAAAATTACCAGTGGCATCAAACGGTTTTAAGGTTGCTGGTGCATTTAATGCATTAAATAATATAGATCCCAAACCATTTTCATTTAACGACTTTCTATTAAAATAGGTATAGATTATATTTGTTTTTATTTTTAATTTCTCGGTAACATCAGCACCCAACGAAACTCTAGCTGTATTTCTTAAAAAACCCGATTTTGCTCCTCCAATAATTCCTTCTTGGTCTAAATGAGAACCACTCACTGAATACGTAATTTTATCAGATCCACCGGAGATATTAATATCGTGATTAATTATAGGAACACTAGTTCGTAAAACTTCATTTTGCCAATTTGTACCTTTTCCTAAACCAGAAACATTAGGAAATGGAATTGCATTGCCACCATTTGCATAACTTTCATTTAATAATAAAGCATATTCGGTTGCATTTAGCACGGGTAAAGTGCGAGAAGTTTCTTGAAAACCGGTGTATGTGTTATAACTAATTTTTGCTTTAGAATTCTTTTTACCAGATTTAGTGGTAATTAAAATAATTCCGTTGGCACCAATAGTTCCATATATAGCAGCTTGTGCATCTTTCAAAACCGTAATTGATTCTACATCATTAGGGTTTAATAATCCTAGGTCACCTACGTAACCATCAATTATAGTTGTTGGTCTGTTCTCTCCGTTAGTAGCAATTCCTCTGATGCGGATGTCTAATGCTGCACCAGGAGCACCCGAGGTTGTTGTTACATTAACTCCCGAAACGGTTCCTTGCAGTGCTTGTTCAATTCGCACTGGCTGTAATGCTTCTATAGTTTTACTATCCACAACTGAAACTGCTCCAGTTACTTCTCGTTTTTTCTGAGTTCCGTATCCAATGACTACTACTTCATCCAACAACTTAGAGTCCTCTTGCATTAAAATTGAAAGAGAATTAGCGGAAGCCAATACTTTATATTCATAATTTTTAAATCCCAGATAGGAAAAAACAATTGTTGATCCAGCTGCAATTCCTTTTAAAGAAAAACGACCGTCAAAATCAGTTGATGTACCTGTTTTGGCATTTTTTATTTGAACATTAACTCCTGGAATGGGTAAACTAGAACCAGCTTCTTTTACAACTCCCTCTATTTCAAATTTTTGGGCGAAGCCAAAAGAAGATAAAAATAGAAAAAGGATTAATAGATAGTTTGTCTTCATAATTTGTGTTTTTTGTGAATTATAAAATTAACAGTAAGAACTGATAATAAATCAAATAGAACCACAACAAAAAACATACAATGCAAAAAAAAGGCTATCTGATTGCTGATTTAAAAATTGGAAGCTGATAATTAAGAAGAAATTATGATTTTAAACGCCTTACAAAAACTTGCAAAACCGCAACGACAACGTTAATGTTGTGGTAATGTATAGTTTTTTGACCTAAAAAGTATGCACCTATACAGATAAAACATAATCAACTAATCCTTCTTCGTGCGTTAATTCCATCTTTTTTCGCAAACGATAACGTTTAATCTCAACACTGCGAACTGAAATATTTAATAAGGGAGCGACCTCCTTAGACGATAAATTTAGTCGTAAGTAAGCGCATAATCGTAAATCATTTGGGGTTAAGGTGGGGTGCGCGACTTTCATTTTTTTAAGAAAATCTTTGTCAGTACTGTCAAAAGCATCTTTGAAAACACTCCAGCTATCGCCTTCAGAAATATTTTTAGTGATGGTAGAAATCACTGACTTGATACTTCTATTTCCTCCTTCGGATGTTTTCTTTAAATCGTCTTTAATAAAGGTTAATAACTCATTTTTACTATTCAAACTCATAGTCGAAACTGCCAACTCTCTATTTTTAATATCAACGTCAATCGACAATTGCTCATTTCTAATTCTCATAACTTGCTGTTCATTTTCAAGCTCTTTTATCTCAAGTAACAAATTATTTTCTTCAATTAGCTTTTCCTTTTGCTTTTGGTAATAATTTTTATATGCCTTATGAATAAAACGACTCATTATTATTAGAAAAATAAAATAAAAGACTAAGGCAAGAGTAGACCAATACCACGGTTTCTCTACCGTAAACGAGTAAACAACAGCCTCGCTTGCAGTAGAATTTGCTAATTTAGATCGCACCTTAAAAATGTAATTACCCGGCGGCAAATTTTTAAAACTAACTGTTGTTTTTGAATTCCATTCACTCCACTCTTCTTGAAAACCTTCTAGTAAATATTGAAATTCAACATTTATATACTTATTAAAATCAGGTACTGTATAATTGATAATGATGTTATTGTCATCAAAATGAAAAACTCCTTTTGATAAAATAGATTGGTTGCTGTAATTTTCATTCTGTTTATTTGTTACAACTGATGTAATCGAAATTTTATAATTTTTAAAACTTAAATCATTAAGATTTAAAATATAGTACCCATTTGTAGTTCCGATCAAATAATCAGAATTTGAAATTTGAGTGATATTTTCGTAACCTAACATTGAATTAGTCAACGAGGCAGGAATAGGAATTATATTTTGTTTTAGTTGATTGCTCAATTTACTGACTGAGAAATAATGAATATAATTTTTTGAAAACAACCATATTTTATTTGAATTATCGACAATCAATTTCCCTGAAACGTATTGATCTTGCTCAAAAACCGAACTTAATAATGGATCTTTAACAAACTGCTTCGTTTTCTCGTTCAGCTTGAATATTCCTTTTTTGTTTGCATAATAAATAGCATTATTAAATTTTGTCAAACTGGCATTTTTGCCTTTACTAGGACTTGTATAGGTAGTAAAGCGTTTTGCTTTTAATAATTCACTGTCTAATTCTAATCTGTAAACACCTTTATATTCATGACTTATATAAACTTCTAAGTTCCGACTGATTTCAAAATACTTAGATGAGTAGTCAAATCCAATAATTTTATTTCTAAAAACCCACTCATTATCAATTTTAGAAAGCACTGAAATACCAAAATAATTTCCTTGCATTATGAAACCCTTCTGATTTGGCACCGTTTCAAACTTCCACGTTCCTGATCTCGAAAATATATTTTTTGCAATTCCATTGTCAACAACAAAAGTCCCAGAATCATGACCACAAAAAAGCGTTCCATCGTATTGAAATAAAGACCAAACTTGGCCTTTAGTTCCATTTATGAATTTAAATTCATCGTTAGTTTTATAATTTTTGAAAAATAAACCTTGATTGGTTCCTACATACAATTTACCGTTGTGCAACTTAGAGGTATATACTGTTCCCAAAATTCCAGTATCATCCACATAACTTTGTATTGGAGAATTGAGGTTGATGCAATTGATACCATTATCTAATCCCGCCCAAATATTTTTATCAGCATCTTCGTATATGGAGAGCACGGTATTATTGCTTAAACCTCTATTTTGAGTAATATGGTACTTTACTGTTCCGTCACTTTTTAAAATAAAAATTCCGTTGGAAACTGTACCTATTGCAAAACTTCCATCTGACAATAATTGACAACTGTAGACGCTACTTGCCGCTAAATCAGCATCGGCATCAGTATCAAACTTTGTCAAATTCCCTAAAATTAGTTTATAAAATCCTTTGCGTTGCGTTTGGATTAAAAGTCCTTCATCAATGTTGAAAATATTGACAATTTTATTACTTTTCAAAATTTCATTATCTGATAGCAATCGTTCTTTACCACTTTCAATTTCAAAAAGTCCCTCCTTTATAGTTTGAAAAAGAAGTGCGTTTTTTGTTTTAAAGGATTTGGTGATTTCACTTTTCGGGGATATGATCTTAAAAACTGCTGTTTTAGTGTCATAAATATAAATTCGGTTGAGGGATTGAAAAATTACCCATTGGTCATAATTTAAAATATTCCAAAACTGTTCATCATCAAGAATTTTATTTTGAATTTTTTTTGCAAGCGAAGTGTATTTTAGTTTACCATTTGCTTCTCGGACCCAGAAACCAAAATCCATGTAACAACCAGTATAAATTTTATCTCCAATCACTTTTACTGAGCGTAAAATAGTCTCGTTTGGTGAGGGATAAAGTTCCCACACCGAACCGTTAAACTCCAACAAACCCTCATTATTAGCAAAAAAAAGATAATTATTCTCGTCCTGTGAGATCATCCAGTTTTGATTTCCCGCTTCATAAAGTGTTGAGGGATATTTACTAATTGGTGGCAATTCTTGAGAGAACGCAGAAATTGACAGTAATAAAATATAAATATTTTGTAATGCTTTCAATGGTTGAGAGTTGTTAGTTTTTCAAAAATAAATATAAAAGTAGGATAAATTGAGCAGTCACTGTCCATAAAAACCATACAAGTTTTAAAAACGCCGATAACGCAGTATTTTAATCATTAATTGTGAGTTGTTCTATACTTTCAGTCCGTTTAAAATTGATTACTTTTGTGCAAATTAATGTTTTTATGCAAGTTGACCTTTCTCAATTAGATCCAAAGAAAAATATCATAATAAAAGGAGCGCAAGTCCATAACTTAAAAAATGTTGATGTTGCCATCCCACGTAATAAATTAGTAGTGATTACTGGTCTTTCCGGTTCTGGAAAATCAAGTTTAGCCTTTGATACTTTATATGCTGAAGGGCAGCGTCGTTATGTAGAAAGTTTGTCTTCCTACGCCCGACAATTTCTAGGCAGATTAGACAAACCAAAAGTAGAATACATTAAGGGAATTGCGCCCGCAATTGCAATTGAGCAAAAGGTAAACACAACCAACGCTAGATCTACTGTAGGAACATCGACAGAAATTTACGATTACATAAAATTACTTTTCGCCCGGATAGGAAGAACTTATTCTCCAGTCTCAGGTCACGAAGTTAAAAAAAATACGGTTACTGATGTTGTTTCTGATGTCAAAAATTTTGAATTAGATAGTAAATGGTTGCTTCTAGCTCCTATCCATTTAGAAGAAGGAAGAAAATTAGAAGACAAATTAAAAGTTCTTTTGCAGCAAGGTTTCGCCCGAATTTTAGTCAATAACGAAATGGTTCGTCTAGATGACTTACCAGATTCATTGGACAAAAATGAAATTCTGTTGATTGTTGACCGAATTGTCGTAAAGGAAGAAGAAGAGTTTTATAACCGTCTTGCTGATGCGGTACAAACTGCTTTTTTTGAAGGAAAAGGAATTTGCTTTTTGCAGGAATTGAATTCAGATAAA
Source organism: Flavobacterium micromati (assembly GCF_900129585.1). Classification (GTDB taxonomy): domain Bacteria; phylum Bacteroidota; class Bacteroidia; order Flavobacteriales; family Flavobacteriaceae; genus Flavobacterium; species Flavobacterium micromati. Next base: position 67,886 of record NZ_FQWF01000004.1, on the reverse strand, counting down.
AAATACTCATATTCCAATAATTTTGAATTGGACGGCATCACATTCTTAGAGCCAAATGTTCATTTATTTAGTTTCAATAATCCTTATGGCGCTTGCCCCGTATGCGAAGGTTATGGAAATATTATAGGTATCGACGCTGAGTTAGTGGTGCCAAATACTACTTTGTCTGTTTTTGAAAATGCAATTTTTCCTTGGCGCGGAGAAAGCATGAGTTATTATAGAGATGAATTAGTTAATAAAGCATACAAGTTTGATTTTCCAATCCACAAACCGTTCTTCCAATTATCCGAAGAACAAAAAGAATTAATTTGGAACGGAAACGAATATTTTCAAGGACTGAATGCTTTTTTTAAAGAGCTAGATGCAAAAAATTACAAAATACAAAATCGTGTAATGCTATCTCGTTACCGAGGTAAAACGAAATGTTATTCTTGCAAAGGAAAACGTTTACGAATAGAGGCTTCTTACGTTAAAATTAATTCTAAAACAGTTTCAGATTTAGTCGATTTACCAATTAAACATTTGGTTACTTTCTTTCAGAATATTGAATTAGATGTTTATGAAAAGCAAATTGCCAAACGTTTATTGTTAGAAATCAATAACCGATTGTCTTTTTTAACAGAAGTTGGCTTAGATTATCTAACGTTAAATAGAAATTCTGCGACACTTTCTGGTGGCGAGTCACAACGTATTAATCTTGCCACTTCATTAGGGAGTAGTTTAGTGGGATCGATGTATATTTTAGACGAACCAAGCATTGGTTTACACCCAAAAGATACGGAGCGATTAATCAAAGTATTGCTTTCATTGCGGGATTTGGGTAATACTGTTATTGTGGTAGAGCACGACGAAGATATAATGAAAGCCGCTGATATGATTATTGACATAGGTCCTGAAGCGGGTACTTTAGGTGGAAATCTAGTTGCTCAAGGGTCATATGAAGAAATATTAAAAGCCACCTCACTCACAGCAAAATATTTAAATGGAGATTTAGAAATTTCGGTTCCAAAAAAACGAAGAACTTTCAAAAATCATATCGAAATTAAAGGTGCTAGAGAAAACAATCTTCAAAATATTGATGTCACATTTCCACTTGATGTTTTAACGGTGATTACAGGAGTTTCAGGAAGCGGAAAAAGTACGCTGGTGAAGAAAATCTTGTTTCCGGCGATGCAAAAAAAATTAGAAAATGTAGGCGAAAAAGCCGGTCAATTCACTGAAATGACAGGTTCATTTTCACAAATAAAACATATTGAATATGTTGATCAAAATCCTATAGGTAGAAGTTCGCGTTCGAATCCTGTAACGTATATCAAGGCTTATGATGACATTAGAGAATTATATGCCAGAGAAAAGCTTTCGAAAATAAGAGGATATCAAGCTAAACATTTTTCTTTTAATGTTGATGGAGGCCGTTGCGAAACGTGCAAGGGCGAAGGCTCCATAAATGTAGAAATGGTATTTATGGCTGATGTTCAATTGCCATGTGAAACTTGCAACGGTAAAAGATTTAAAAAAGAAGTATTGGAAGTAGCCTTTGAAGGGAAAAACATTCACGATATTCTAACAATGACTGTTGATGATGCTATAGCCTTTTTCTCGACTCATAAACAAGCAAAAATCATACAAAAAATACAGCCTTTACAAGATGTTGGATTAGGTTATGTACAATTAGGACAATCATCCTCGACGCTTTCTGGTGGCGAGGCGCAACGTATAAAACTAGCTTCGTTTTTAGTAAAAGGTGCTACAAAAGAAAAAGCACTTTTTGTATTTGATGAACCTACAACTGGACTTCATTTTCACGATATCAAGAAATTATTGAAATCTTTTGATGCGTTGATTGAGAAAGGACATTCTATAATTGTAATAGAACACAATCTTGACTTGATAAAATGTGCCGACTGGGTTATTGATTTAGGCCCTGAAGGTGGAGAAAATGGAGGAAAATTATTAGCAGTAGGAACCCCAGAGGAGATTATTAAAAATAAAAAATCAATTACAGGCACATATTTAAAAGCTGCTTTAAAAAAATAAAAAAAGCCGATAAATCAAACATGATTTATCGGCCTTTTTTATCTTTTATGTTGGGTTAGAATCTATATCCCAAACTGATTCCACTTCTAATTCCTCCCCATGGTCCGCTTATTTTTATAGTAGCACCATTTTGATTGGCTTTGGCTTCAATATCTCCAAAAGGAAGTTCAATCTCATCTAATTCACTTTGTAACTCCCTTTGTTCAAATGGGGTTAAATTTCTAGCGGTCCTGCCTACAAAATCTCCTTTAGAATTACCATAATGAGGCCCTACAATCCACCAGTCTAAAATAATGTGTTTTCCTAAATTAAATTGAGCTCCAAACTGTAGTCCAAAGGTATTAGCTGTGAGCTCACCTCCCATTTCAAGATTTTCTTCACCCGGTACGAAATCGCTGGAAAATTCAAAATTAACTTTTGAAATATCATATCGCAAATTTCTATAAAAAGGCGCGATGTAAAAACCTTTCCCATATCCTTCCCCTAAATAGAAACGAATTTCAGGAGTAAATGCTCTGTAACCTAGCTCCGCATTTTCAAAAATACCTTGAGTGTCCTCGCTATCAGAAGTTAAATCATTTATTTGAGATTGAAACGGTACACCTCCTTTAGGTATAAAGCTATATCCTACTACAACACCAATCCGTTTCGTAAGACTTCTTTCATATTGTAATTGAAAGTTACTAAAAATCAAACTGGTCAAACTGATTTTTACATTATTTTTTTTAATATCGTCAATCTGATTGCCAGAACGTGCTGAATAAGCAGAGGATTTAGATTGTGAATAAGCAATCGAAATAGTAAATAAAATCGCTACGAGGGATAGTAGTTTTCTTTTCATAAAAAATGATTTTTGTTAACAATTAATTAAAGTTATTAGAGCTAAGGTAGTTTAAAAACATTTATCTTCAAATGTATTTCCATCCTCGTCAATAGAAATCAATATTGTTTTTGATTTAGACAAAACTTGAGTGTTATAAATCCAAACAACTGACCAAACACCTAAAGTCAAACAGCAAATAAAAAAATTTGAAATATGATCTATTTTATTTCCTTCCTTTTTTAAAACGGCATAAGGCAACTTATCATTTTGTTCTACAATTACAAATCCGCTTTTCAGCTTGTTAGCTAGCATTATTGAAAATTTCTTAAAGTTATCAGTACTTACATTTTTCATTTCCATTATTATTGAACTTTTAATCAATTATAGCTTTATTAGCATTGACAAAAATAAAGGAAAACATAAGCAAGGACAATACCCACTTTTAGTGATATTTGAATTTTAACGTTTGATCATAAAGCATCTACCAGGTAAACTAAATCCTCTTGGCAAAGTTACCTATATCGCAAAAATTGAAATATTTACTTTCTAATTTTATTTAATACAAAATCAATAGCTTCATTAATTTCAGTAGAAATAACAAACTTGTAATTAATATAAACGTATATTAAGGTAATTAAAAGTGCTTTTAAAAATATAGAAAGCACTGGAGTAAAAGGAAATTCCCAGAAATAAAACAATATAAATAGTATAAAAGTAATTATTATCGAGTAGAGTGTTTGAGCCGTAAACGGATATAAGTGCAATCTTTTAACTACAAATAACAACTTTGCAACGCTATACAAAGTTATTGACAATAATGTCGCAAAAGCACATCCCATAATTCCGTAAAGAGGGATAAATAACATATTAAGTCCAATGGCTACAGCAACAAGAAGAACACCCAAGAATAATACTGCCCTATAATACTTTGTATTAAAAATAATGGCATTGTTGTTACCTAAAATCAAGTCAAAATATTTAGAAATACCAATCATAAACACAACTAGAAGTCCACCGCTGTATTCTTTTGGAATCATTGCATACAATTGATTAATATTAACAAAAATCCCCAACATTACGTAACCTCCAACTACTTGCAAATTAATAGAAGTTTTTTTGTACAAAACATTTAGCTCTTCAAACTTATTTTCGTGCATTAATTTAGCAGTGATGGGATACACAATTTGGTGCATGGCTCGACTTGGAACTGAAATTACTAATGCTATGAATGTGGCAATGGAATAGAAAGCAATATTATCAATAATCATATATTGATTCAACATTATTTTATCGCCATCAAGCAATAAATTAGCTACGCTTCCCGATAAGATAATGTAAAAGGTATAAGTTAATATCTCTTTAGAATTTGAAGGCATGGCAAATTGAAAAGTAGGTTTTTGAATTCCAAAAGCATAAAACATTGTTACTAAAAAAGCCAAAAAATATAATCCAGCAGTCGCGTAAACAAACCCTTCTACAGTAAGCCAGTCAAAATTGACAGCAATTAATAACAGTAATGAAAATAATCGTAGTCCCACTTCTTTTACGAAATTTCCAAAAACCGAATGCATGTGAACTCTTGCCCAAGCGTAAAAAATTTCGAAATAAGCCATGCATAAACCTATAAAAGGAATCAACCAGACGTAATATTTTACTATTTCATTTTTTTTCGAAAGAAAATATAAAATTTCATCATAAAAATAAAGTGAAATTAATAGCATTGGAATTATTAGTACCAGCGGAAACAAAACTGTAAAAGATAAAAATCGAGATTTTTCATCAATAGTTTTATACTGAGAATAAAACTTCACTAATGAATTTTGCATACCAATTGCAAAAAGCGGCATAATGACATTTGCGCAAGAGGTTATGTAATTTGTTAATCCATAAAAAGTAGCACCAAGAAGAACCGGATATAAATAAAGTGTATTTATGGCGCCAATACCAAAACCCAAATATGTAATAATTGTATTCTTTAAAGACTGATTTAATACTATTCCCATGAAAAGTTTAAAGTTATGTATTGAGCTTAGAAAGTAGAATTGAGCAATTGTGCCAATTCTTTGGTCAAACTTTTTCTGGAATATTTTTGCAAACCCACCCCACTTGATTGTAATTTCCCTTCTAAAAACTGATTGTAAAAGTCCAAAATTACACTTTTTAATTTCAATTTCTCTGAATATTTAAAAAACACTCCCGTGTTTGTATTCGTAATTATTTCAGCAAAATCAGAATCCTGAGGACCAATTGCAATAATTGGACGACCAGAAACCATATATTCAAATAGTTTTCCTGGAATAATACTTTTAGTATCTTCAGAATCAATTTCGATAAGAAGTAAAACCTGCGATTTCCTCTGGTGCGCAATGGCTTCGTTATGCGATACATAACCTAAATTATTCAGATAAGAATCTAGCTTATAATTTGTGACAGTTTCTAAAACTTCCTGACTCACAGCTCCTATTAATTTTATCTCTAAATGCGATTTAAAATCAGGAATTTCATTTATTAATTCAACCAAACTTTCCCATAAAATTAATGGATTTCGCTCCGAAAGAAAAGAACCAATGTGCGCTAAACTAAATTTAGAATCTATGGTTTGTTGCTCCACTTTTTCAGTATCATAACCATTTGTTATTACAGCAATAGGTTTATTAGTAATTGCTTGGAACTCAGTTTTAGTTGTTTTACTAGTTACGATAATTGTATCGGCAGTATTCAAAACTTGCTGTTCTAAGGCCCTGTGTTTTTTAGCTGCAAAACTAGACAACCGCAATGTTTTATGATAGCCGATAGTTGTCCACGGATCTCGAAAATCGGCAAACCATTTTACATTTAATTTCTCTTTAAGTTCTAATCCAATAAGATGCAAACTATGCGGCGGTCCAGAAGTAATTATAGTATCAATATTATTTTCTAAAATGTATTTCTCTAAAAAAGACACAGAAGGTTTTACCCAAAAAACACGTGCGTCAGGAATAAAAAGATTACCCCGAATCCAGAGTAATGTTTTATCTAAAAAAGATTGTTTTTTTTGATTAGGAATAATTCCTGAGCTAATTTTTTTTGTTTTATTCTTCGAAAGAAAAGAAGCTAATTGATAAGGTTCAAAAATATTTTGTTTTAAAATAATTGCTTTATCTGAAACTTCATTTACTAGTTTTTCATCAACAATAGGATAAGTTGGGTTCTCAGGAATATAAACTATTGGCTGAACGCCAAAGTCAGGTAAGTATTTAACAAACTTTAGCCAGCGTTGAACGCCAGGACCTCCAGCTGGTGGCCAATAGTAAGTAACTATTAAGATTTTTTTATTTAACAAAATAATTTATTTATCATTTTGTCATTCTGACGAAGGAAGAATCTCTGTAATTATTATTTAGATTGTTTCTTGGTCAAATGACAAATTAGTTGAGGAATTACTGATTTATAATTTATTTTAAATCCACAATAAATGAAGTGACATTTCTATACAATTCTCTGGAAATATAAAATAAAGCTGGAAGAGACGGAATTATAAAATAGATTTTAAATTTTCCAGTGAAAAGATAAGTACCAATTAAAATACCGATAGTAAAACCTAATAAAAATATTAATAGTACTATTTGCTGAAACGATTTTAAACTCAATAATTCTTTCATGATTTAATTTTTAAACTTTTTTTTCTTTCAAAATAAATTCCACCAATTAATAGAAATAAGATTCCAACACTAATTACTAGGTTAATCGCGCTGCCAGTTTGTATCACTTGAGGTTCAAACATAAATTCTACTTTATGTTTCCCAGCTGGAGATTGATGATTGATGATTAACGATTTTTGATTTCAGATTTAGAAAATTAGTAATCAGCATTCGTTTAAAAAAATCTTAAATCTTAATTCCTCTCTTTCTTTCAAAATAAATTCCACCAATTAAAAGAAGCAAAATTCCAACACCGCTTACTAGTGTAATCATGCTGCCGGTTTTTATCACTTGAGGTTCAAACATAAATTCTACTTTATGTTTCCCAGCTGGAGATTGATGATTGATGATTAACGATTTTTGATTTCAGATTTAGAAAATTAATAATCAGCATTCGTTTAAAAAAATCTTAAATCTTAATTCCTCTTTTTCTTTCAAAATAAATTCCACCAATCAAAAGAAGCAAAATTCCAACACCACTTACTAGTGTAATCATGCTGCCGGTTTTTATCACTTGAGGTTCAAACATAAATTCTACTTTACGTTTCCCAGCTGGAGATTGATGATTGATGATTAACGATTTTTGATTTCAGATTTATAAAATTAATAATCAGCATTCGTTAATCAAAATCTTAAATCTTAATTCCTCTCTTTCTTTCAAAATAAATTCCACCAATCAAAAGAAGCAAAATTCCAACACCACTTACTACTGTAATCATGCTGCCGGTTTTTATCACTTGAGGTTCAAACATAAATTCTACTTTATGTTTCCTAGCTGGAGATTGATGATTGATGATTAACGATTTTTGATTTCAGATTTATAAAATTAATAATCAGCATTCGTTTAAAAAAATCTTAAATCTTAATTCCTCTTTTTCTTTCAAAATAAATTCCACAAATCAAAAGAAGCAAAATTCCAACACCACTTACTAGTGTAATCATGCTGCCGGTTTTTATCACTTGAGGTTCAAACATAAATTCTACTTTACGTTTCCTAGCTGGAGACTGATGATTGATGATTAACGATTTTTGATTTCAGATTTATAAAATTAATAATCAGCATTCGTTTATCAAAATCTTAAATCTTAATTCCTCTCTTTCTTTCAAAATAAATTCCAGCAATCAAAAGAAGCAAAATTCCAACACCGCTTACTAGTGTAATCATGCTGCCGGTTTTTATCACTTGAGGTTCAAACATAAATTTTACTTTATGTTTACCAGCTGGAGATTGATGATTGATGATTGATGATTAACGATTTTTGATTTCAGATTTAGAAAATTAATAATCAGCATTCGTTTAAAAAAATCTTAAATCTTAATTCCTCTCTTTCTTTCAAAATAAATTCCAGCAATCAAAAGAAGCAAAATTCCAACACCGCTAACGATAGTAAATGTACTCCCGGTTTTTATCACTTGAGGTTCAAATTTGAATTCAATTGTATGTTTCCCAGCTGGAATTTCTAATCCTCTTAACACATAATTTACTCTAATATGATCCACACTTTTCCCGTCAATGTAAGCATTCCAGCCTTTTCCATAATACATCTCGGAAAAAACAGCTAAACCAGCATCAGCGTTATTTGATGAATAAATTAAATGATTTGGTTTGTAAGAATCTAATGTTATTTGCGCTGCAACGTCTTTGGCGAAAGCTTTTTTACTAATTTTAAATTCTTTAGCATTTATAATTGCTATATTTTTAGAATCTAATCCATTTAAAATCTTCATTTCTTCATCGGAGGAATTAACCAATTTCACTTGACTTACAAACCAAGCATTTCCGTTAGCATTTGGGTTTGAAGTTGGAAACTCATTACCTTCTTTATCCGTTTGAATTATATACTTTACATCTAACATATTTAAGATTTCCATATTGTTATTCGCAATTTGGTAATCAAATAATTGTTGCATTCTTCTTGGTTTCACAGCACTGTAACCACCGATAGATTTATGAAAATAAGAAGCTCTAGCACTTGATAAATTTCCAGAAACCTCAAAGACTCTATAATTAGAAGTATCTTTTAAAATTTCAGTATCTGACGGAGATTCTTGAAAAGGCATTTCAACTTCTCTGCCACTGACAAAATCTTTTCCAGAGACATAATTTTTTGCAACAAAAAATAAATCGGAAATCATCAAAAGCCCAACAATTATGATTGCTGTATTTTGAGCAAATCGCTCCTTTATAGCAAGCCATAAAACTGCGGCCGTTACCAATATAAAAAACGCAGAACGCAATAAATCACTACTAAACAAATTCATTCTATCTTGCTTTAAAGCATCCACAAATTCAGGACCGTAACTTTCTTGAAAATAAGCGTCGCTACCTCCAGAAAAACTGAACAAACTCTTGCTTAAAAACAAAATAACTAAAATTCCTAAAACTAAAATTACAGTTTCATAAAGCCCTTTCCATTGTAGTTTTTTGTCTAATTTAAAGAACGATTGTAGTCCCATAATTGCCAGTACTGGAAAACACAGTTCCAGAATTACTTGTATCGAGGAAACCGCTCTGAATTTATTATACATTGGAATATAATCGATAAAAAAGTCAGTCAGCAATGGAAAATTCTTTCCCCAAGATAAGATCAAAGCCACAACTGCACCCGACAAAAACACATATTTTATTTTGCGTTGATCAATAAATAGAGCCAAAATTGCAAGAAAAAAAACAACTGCACCTATATAAGCTGGAGCTGCAACAATGGGTTGATCGCCCCAATAAGTTGGCATTCCAGAGACAAAATCAGTAGCTTGAGATTCCGGAACTCCTTTGCCAATCATGAATTCATACATGTGACTGTCTTTGCCCACAGCTTCATTATTTGAACCTCCAAATAATCTTGGTGCAATCAAATTAAAACTTTCCATAATTCCGTAACTATATTCAGTTATATAATCATGAGTTAGCGCGCTGCTACTAGTGTTTTTAGAACCATCAGGATTGTAAGTTAGCTCGCTTTTGCCGCGAGTACTAAAATCGGCGTATTCCGCTGTAGCTAATAGATTTGTAGCATTTGCACCAATAGCGAAAATTCCAGCTATAGCTAGTGTTCCAAATGAATATAGCATGGCTTTGTACTCCTTCTCTTTTATTTGCTGAAAAATAAAATACCCAGAAAGTATCAATAAAAAAATCAGTAAGTAATAGGTCATTTGGAAGTGGTTTGCACTGATTTCTAATGCTGTCGCAAAAAGTGTGAGCAAACCTCCAATAATATATTTTTTTTGGAAAACCAAAATAAAGCCTGCAACAACGAGCGGCATATAAGCAATAGCGTGCGCTTTGGCATTATGGCCTACGCCAAGAATAATAATTAAATAGGTGGATAAACCAAAAGCAAGCGCGCCAAAAAAAGCTTTTAAAGGATCTACTTTTAAAACCAGCATTAAGCCATAAAACCCTAAAAAGTATAGGAATAAATAATCCGCAGGACGTGGCAAAAAACGTAATGCATCATCAATCGCGCCAATGTAATCATTTGGATATTTTGCACCTAATTGATACGTTGGCATTCCGCCAAAAGCAGAATTTGTCCAATAAGGTTCCGTATTATTTATAGCTCTAAAGTCGTTTTGCTCTTTAGCCATTCCAGTATATTGCACAATATCTGATTGAAAAATCTGTTTTCCTTGTAAAACAGGATAGAAATAAATTAAAGAAATCAATACAAAACCTAAAATGGCTAGAGCGTGCGGATAGAACTTATTTATTATTTTCAATTTAACAAAATTTGGATTAAAGGAAAAGATTATTCAAAGCGCAAACTTAGTCTATTTCTTCGTAATCAACATAATCTCCTACTTTTTTGGTTTCCTTGGGATTTTTGGAGTTTGTAGTGTTATAAATTACTTCATCTGTTGTTTGCGTTTTTTTCCAATTATTCTGTTGTTGCTGTTGCTGATGTTGCATCTTCTGACCTGCCTTTTCGACTACTTTTTTTACAATTAAAGGCAAAAACAGTTTTGCTAAAAATCTAAATATGTAGTAGAAAGCAATCATATAAAAAAGTACTTTCAGAAAACCAGTAAAAGAGGCTATTTGCATAAATTTGTATTTTTTGTCAAAATTAATAAATCCTGAGCTAATCTTGAGGACAAAAATAAAATATCATTCTTAATTAAATGATAAATTACAGTACATTTGGAAAGCCTAAATTCTATTTAAATTTAAATTTATATGTGTAAAATAAAATATTTCATCTTATTTGCGACGATCTTATGTCCATTTTTGCATTACGGACAATTTACAGATCAAATTAACTCCAATCGGCCCGGCGAAACAATGTCGGCATTCTCAGTAGGTAAATCAGTTTTTCAAATTGAAACAGGTGTTTATGGAATTCACGAAAAACACAGCATTCTAAACTATACCAATAATGGATTAGGAGCAGACATGATGCTTCGGTGGGGATTATTTGTAGAGGAATTAGAAATTATAGCCAATTTTCAATACCAAGACCAACAGCAAACAAGCAGATTTCAAAATGAACGACAGTCAGGATTAAAAGAAACTGTTTTTGGAGCAAAATATCTAATATACGATCCGTTTAAAAACTATGAGAAAAAAGTAAACTTATACAGTTGGAAAGCAAATCGAAAATTCACTTGGCGTCAACTAGTTCCTGCTGTCTCTGTATTTGCAGGAGCAAATCTGACTCTTGCTGATAATCCATTCTCTTTTTCTCCTGAAGCCAGTGTATCTCCAAAAATAATGTTGATCACCCAAAACCATTTAGGCGATGGAAAATGGGTTTTTGTAACAAATATAATCGCTAATTATTTAACTACTGACTTCCCAAGTTACGGTTACGTGCTCACACTTACAAGAGGTTTTGGTCAGAAATGGTCGGGATTTATTGAAAATCAAGGATATAAAAGTGATTTTTACAGCGATGCAATTGTTCGAGGCGGTGCTGCATACTTATTCAATAATAACCTTCAAATTGATGCATCGATTAGTAATAGTTTAAAAAATACTCCTTCTATTTTATATGGAGGAATTGGACTATCATGGCGATTTACAGGAAATTATAAAGAAGTGAGAATGGATATTAAGCCAGAAGATTCTAAAAAGAAGGCATCCAAAAGAGTTCGCAAAACAAAAAAAGGTTAAATACAGAATTTAAATTATAGCATGATTACAATACACGAAGCAGTAACTAAAGGTGAATTAAAAGAATTTGTAAAATTTCCTTTTTCACTGTATAAAAATAATAAATATTGGGTTCCTCCTCTTATTGTGGATGAACTTGAAGGTTTTGATAAAACAAAAAACCCAGCTTTTGAAACGGCAGAATCTTATTTCTATATTGCCAAAAGAAATAATGAAATAGTAGGTCGGATAACTGCAATTATCAATTGGAGTGAAGTAAATGATCAAGGAAAGAAGAAGGTACGTTTTGGTTGGTTTGATGTAATTGACGATATCGAAGTCACAAAAGCACTTTTAGAAAAAGTATATCAACTTGGGCGTAAAAATAATTTAGAATATGTAGAAGGACCAATGGGTTTTTCAAATCTTGATAAAGTAGGCGTTTTGACAGAGGGTTTTGACGAAATTGGAACAATGATAACGTGGTACAATCATCCTTATTATGCTACTCACTTTGAAAAACTTGGATATTTAAAAGAAAAAGAATATATCGAAAGTAAATTTCCATTTGAAAATGTAAAATTGGAGTTTTTTGAAAAGGCAAATGATTTAGTTAAAAGAAGGTACCAACTAAGTCCGCTAAACTTTAAAACTACAGCGGAAGTAATGCCTCATGTAGATAAAATGTTTGATTTATTCAATAAATCGTATGCCTCTTTATCATCATTTGTAGCCATTTCGGATACTCAGAAAGAATATTTTAAAAAAAAATATATCAGTTTTATCAATCCTGAATTCATAAAGTTTGTAGAAGATAAAGATCATAATATAATTGCTTTTAGTATCGTGATGCCTTCGTTTTCAGAAGCCTTACAAAATTCAAAAGGTAAACTATTTCCTTTTGGATTTCTGAGGATGTTAAATGCAAAGAAAAATAGCAAAGACGTAATTTTCTATCTAATTGGGGTTTTGCCTGAATATCAAAACAAAGCCGTTACCGCAGTAATTTTTAAAGAATACTACGAAACGTTTAAGGAAAAAGGAATTCTTAATTGCTACAGAACCCCTGAACTAACTGACAACGCTGCAAGCCTGAATTTATGGAAGCATTTTCACCCTGAAATTCATAAACGAAGATGCACTTTTAGAAAAGAATTATGAACAGTGATGCGCTTTAAAAAAGTCAATTTTTAAAACCTTACACAAGCAAAAAATCCATTAGCTCACACTAATGGATTTTTCATTTATTGTATAAGAAACTTTTTCTATTTCATTGCTACTAAGGTTACACTTACAACAAAGATATTAAGCGTCTAAATCAACTTTAGTTCGAGAAGCGATTTCCTTGTATGTTCCGTTAACTAATTTCTCACGAATTGCTTCAAAAGCAACTAAAGTCTCATTAATATCATCTAACGTATGAGGTGCAGTTGGAATAACACGCAATAAAATCATTCCTTTTGGAATAACTGGATAAATTACAATTGATAAGAAAATACCATAGTTTTCTCTTAGATCATTTACCATAACCATTGCCTCAGGTACACTTCCTTCCAGATAAACAGGAGTTACACAAGTGTTTGTATCACCTATATTAAAACCTCTACTTCTCAATCCAGTTTGTAATGCGTTCACATTTTCCCATAATTTATTTTTCAATTCTGGGTGGTCACGCAATAGTTGTAATCTTTTTAACGATCCAATAGTTTGGATCATCGGCAACGCTTTAGCAAACATTTGAGAACGTAAATTGTATTTTAAATAATCAATTATGTCTTTATCTGCAGCTATGAAAGCACCAATATTGGCCATCGATTTTGCAAAAGTAGAGAAATAAACATCAATTCCGTCTTGACAGTTTTGTTCCTCGCCAGCTCCTGCTCCAGTTTTACCAAGTGTACCAAAACCGTGCGCGTCATCGACCAATAAACGAAAGTTAAACTTTTCCTTCATGGCAACAATCTCTTTCAATTTTCCTTGTTGACCACGCATTCCAAAAACTCCTTCTGTAATAAAAAGAATTCCTCCTCCAGTTACTTCGGCTAGTTTAGTAGCACGCTCCAAGTTTTTTTCCATACTTGCAAGATCGTTATGACGGTACGTAAAACGTTTTCCCATGTGCAAACGAACACCATCAATAATACAAGCGTGTGCATCTACATCATAAACAATTACATCATTTTTTGAAACCAAAGCGTCAATAGTTGACATAATTCCTTGATAACCAAAATTTAATAAATAAGCTGATTCTTTCATTACAAAAGCGGCTAATTCATTTTCTAATTGCTCGTGATACTTAGTGTGACCACTCATCATTCGGGCTCCCATTGGGTAAGCTGCGCCAAATTCGGCAGCCGCATCAGTATCTGCTTTACGCACTTCAGGATGATTTGCAAGACCTAAATAGTCATTCAAACTCCAATTCAAAATATTTTTTCCGCCAAACTGCATTCTTGGACCCAACTCACCTTCTAACTTTGGAAAAACAAAATAACCCTCAGCTTGTGAAGCCCATTTTCCTAACGGTCCCTTATTGTTTTGAATCCTTTCAAATAAATCTTTTACCATAATATATCAAGTAATAATATTAATTTTAAGCAGTTGCAAAAATAATTATTTAAAGTTTAAAAAGGACTTGAAAGCAAAATTATTTTTAGGGTTTGTTATCATGGGTCTACAAGAAATTTCTCTTTTGGTATGGTTTTCTAATAGTAAATTTTTCTACATTAAGAATTGTTATTGTTTACCGCAAAACAGTGTTGCAAGAAGAGGTTGAACAAACACGTAATGGCACTATCTTAAAACTATATTTCTTAATAAAGTTTGTATATTTGATTAACAATTTTCAAAAGATTTATAATGTCTCAAAATACAAAAGAATTAAAATTAGCAGTACTCATCGATGCTGATAATGTACCCTATAGCAATGTAAAGGGAATGATGGAGGAAATTGCTAAATATGGAACACCAACAACAAAACGTATTTATGCTGACTGGACAAAGCCAAATGCTAGCGGCTGGAAAAGTGTTTTATTAGAACATGCCATCACTCCTATTCAACAATATAGTTATACTGTAGGTAAAAATTCATCAGATTCAGCAATGATTATTGATGCGATGGATTTATTGTACTCAGACAAAGTGGATGGTTTTTGTATTGTTTCTAGTGATTCTGATTTTACTCGATTAGCAATTAGATTGAGAGAATCAGGAATGAAAGTAATAGGAATTGGCGAACAAAAAACCCCAAATTCTTTTATTGTTGCTTGTGATCGATTTATTTATATCGAAGTTCTAGACGGCGCTATTAAGAAAAAAGCTAAAAAACCTATCGCTGATTCAAAAAAGCAACTGGAAAAACCAATTGGAAAACCAGTTGAAAAAGCGCCAAATAAGATTGAAATGCAAACTATAGAACTTATTGAAACTACAATAGAAGATATTTGCGATGATGATGGATGGGCATTTCTGGGCGATGTAGGAAATCTAATTGTGAAAAGAAAACCAGAATTTGATCCAAGAAGTTATGGTTTTACAAAATTAACGCCCATGCTAAAATCATTAACCGACATATTAGAAATTGACGAAAGAGAATCAGATAAAAAAGGAATAAAACATGTTTATGTGCGGTTGCGCTTTAGTTAAAATTGTACCTGATAAATTCTAGTTCTCTAAGCAGACCTCGTAAAATAATAATCTAAAAATCATAAAAAAAGTCCCAAGATGAAAAATCAGTTGGGACTTTTTTTAAATTTTGAAGAAGGAATTATTTTTTAGCTAATGCTGCACTCATTTCCATTGAGATAGCAGAACGCTCCATTTTTAGTTTTCCTGACATGGTTTCAATCACAACAGTTGTATCTGCTAATTCAGAAACTTTTCCGTGAAGTCCACTTTTAGTGATAATTTTATCACCTACTTTTAGAGCGCTTTCAAATTCTTTCTCACTTTTAGCTTTTTTTTGCTGTGGTCTTATCATGAAAAAATAAATCACGACAAACATTAATATAAAAGGTGCAAATTGAGTTAACTGTTCCATAATTTTAATTGTCTTTTTTTGTTAGTTATTACATTAAACCGCGACCGGCTTTAATGATTCTTTTATTACTGTTTAATTCTTTAACCAAATTATCTAAAATTCCGTTGATAAAAATACTACTTTTCGGTGTAGAATATTCTTTTGCAACCTCTAAATATTCGTTAAGGGTTACTTTTACTGGAATTGACGGAAATTTCAAAAATTCACAAATGGCCATTTTCAAGATTATTGTGTCAATTTCGGCAATTCTATCAGCGTCCCAATTTGGTGTTTTATCAAGGTATTCCTTTGCTAACTCTTTTTCGTTTAAAACTGTTTTTCGAAACAAATCTTTCACAAAATCCCTATCCTCATTGTCTTTATACAATTTAGGAACTCTAAAATTATCATTTTCACCTGCTTTAATCGCTTTCAATTGTTTGATAATATGAGTGTTTACAAGCGGAATATCGTCAACCCATGTTAGTTTGTCATCTTCTAAATAATCGTATAACTTTTCATTTGGTACAATAACATCCATGAATAAATCAACAATAAATTGGCGATCTTCTTCAAATGTATTGACTGCATTAGTCATGTAATCAGCATATAATTTGCTTGTTTTCACATCATTTAAAAGCAGTAAAATATAATCATCGTTTAGCGACCAATTATTAATTTTGCGAGTTTCCAGCGCAATACTCAGCGAATTATTGTCTGACAGAATTTGGAAAATTTGATTTTTGATGAATTTCTCATTCGGCTTGCGCTCTTCAGGAGTTGCAAGGTGCTTTAGACTTGATTTATGCAAAAAGATCGATTCTGTTTTGCAAATTTCAATTAGCGATGATAACATAACAAGGTATAAATCTTGGATATTTTCGATACTATAAAAAAGAAATTTTTCTTCTTTCTCTAGGTTATCTGAACCGCTTTGATGCATCGCATAAATGGACTGCATAACTTTAACGCGAATGTGTCTTCTATTTACCACCTTGTAAGAACTTTTTATAAATTAGGGTGCAAAAATAAGTATTTCATTTTTCTAAATAAAATATATCGGTACTTTATTTTAAAGTGTTCAGTGGTTAGATTTAAACAATCAATTGCTCAAGAAAACAGATAATTCATTCATTTTCTACAATTAATTTAATAATCTTTCAGCATTTAATTTACTCCATTCACTGAACACGAATCACTAAACACTAAACACTGATCACTATCTTCTACTATTCTCGATTTTTCTTTGATTAATACGGTTTTGAGCAATAGTCAAGGCTGCTGTGTGAGTTGTCATTTTATTTGCAATGGCAAAATCAAAGATTTCTAATGTTGTATCATAAATGTTTTCCGTTCTACGTGTAATCTCTGCTTTGTCATAATGTGCTAATTCTGCGTAGACATTAATAATTCCGCCAGCGTTAATCAAGAAATCTGGAGCGTATAAAATTCCTCTTTCTTGAAGAATTGCGCCGTGAATATTCTCATCTGCTAATTGATTATTAGCCGCACCAGCAATTACTTTAGCTTTAATTTTGTAAACAGTATCATTATTTATTGTAGCTCCCATCGCACAAGGCGCATAAATATCAACATCAGCAGCGTATAAATCTTCGCCTCTAAAAATTGTTGTATTGTATGTTGCAGCGACTTCATTTAATTTTTGTTCATTGATGTCAGCAATAGTAACAATAGCTCCTTCCTTGACTAAATAAGCGACTAGCGTTTCACCTACATGGCCTATTCCCTCAACCAAAACCTTTTTACCACTTAAATTATCAGAACCAAATTGCCTTTTTGCAGCTGCTTTCATTCCCATAAAAACACCATAAGCTGTGACTGGTGAGGGATTTCCAGCACCACCTCTCTCCTCAGAAATTCCTGTTACATATGGTGTAACATCTCTCACAATATCCATGTCTCTAGTTTCCATTCCCATATCTTCGGCGGTAATATACCTTCCGCTTAAAGAATGTACAAATTCACCAAATTTACGCATCAATTCTGGCGTTTTTTGAGTTTTTGGATCGCCAATAATAACTGCTTTTCCTCCACCAATATTCAGTCCTGTAATTGCTGCTTTAAAAGTCATACCGCGAGAAAGTCGTAATACATCATTTAATGCTTCCCATTCATTTGAATAATTATACATTCTAGTACCACCTAAAGCGGGCCCCATAACTGAATTATGAATACCAATAATTGCTTTTAAACCTGTATCTTTGTCGTTGCAAAATACAATTTGTTCGTGATCATCAAATGACGTTTGACCAAATACGGGATCCATTTTTTGAAGTTCGTTGCTAGTTGTGAAAGCTGCATTCATAGTATAGTTTTTAAAGGGGTGAAATTATGAATTTATTAAAAAGACAATCCAAAAATACATAAAAAATAAATTTATGTTACGCTATTGCAAAAGAAATCGCTAATCCATTAATATATAAGACATTTGTACAATTAATCAAATTAGCAAAAAATATCCTTTACTCTAAAATTAATATCGTTTCAACACAGAATATCTTAATAAAATGAAAGAATTACAATATTTAAACAAATACTTTGTCAAATACAAATACAGTTTTTTGCTAGGTATTGTTTTTACAATTATTGCGCAAATCTTTATGCTTTTCACACCAAAGTTGATAAGCAAATCCTTTAAGGTTATTGAGGCTTTCGCCAAAGATAAAACCATCGCCAAATCAGTTATTCAGGCAGAGCTAGTTTCAAACATACTTTTAATCATCGCAACAACAATCATTGCGGGTTTTTTAACGTTCTTGATGAGACAAACCTTAATTGTAATGTCACGCCACATTGAATTTGATCTTAAAAATGAGGTGTTCCGTCAATATGAAAATCTGTCACAAAATTTTTATAAACAAAATCGTACAGGAGATTTAATGAACCGAATTAGTGAAGATGTTTCTAAAGTGAGAATGTATGTTGGTCCCGCCGTTATGTACACCATAAATACAGCAATCCGTTTTACTATTGTGATCGTTTATATGTACAATGTATCGCCAAGATTAACATTATATACATTATTGCCGCTGCCAATCTTATCTTATGCGATTTTTAAATTAAGTTCTGAAATAAATGTTAGAAGTACTATTTTCCAACAATATCTATCTAAAGTTTCCAGTTTTTCGCAAGAAATATTCTCAGGAATCCGAGTAATAAAAGCATATTCAATGGAAAATCAACACCAGAAAAACATGGTCAATTTAGCAAACGAAAGCAAAAGTAAAAGTTTGAATTTAGCTAAAGTGCAATCATTATTTGGACCTTTAATGCTAGCGCTAATTGGAGTTAGTAACTTAGTTGTTATCTATTTTGGCGGATTAATGTACATTGACGGAACGATAAAAAACATTGGAACCATCGCCGAATTTATTCTCTATGTAAATATGCTAACTTGGCCAGTTGCCTCCTTAGGTTGGGTTTCCTCTATGGTTCAAGAGGCAGAAGCTTCTCAAAAAAGATTAAATGAATTCCTAAAAGTAGAACCAGAAATAAAAAACAATAACGAAAATAAGTCGGTTATTGACGGCTCCATATCTTTCGAAAACGTCAGCTACACTTATGAAGACACAAATATAACCGCTTTAAATGGAATTTCTTTCACAGTAAAAAAAGGGGAAACACTTGCAATTTTAGGAAAAACTGGCTCTGGAAAATCGACTATCTTATCATTGATTTCAAGAATGTACGACGTGTCAGATGGTAAAATTACTATTGACAAAAACGAAATAAGTACGATTAATATTTTTGATTTGAGAAATAGCATAGGAATTGTTCCACAAGATGCTTTTTTATTCTCAGATAGTATCAAGAATAATATCATGTTTGGTAAAGAAAATGCAACTGACGAAGAAGTAAAATCAGCGGCTAAAAGTGCTGTTGTACATGATAATATAATGGGGTTTAATAAGCAATATGAAACTGTCCTAGGAGAAAGAGGAATTACACTTTCTGGCGGTCAAAAGCAAAGAGTTTCTATTGCCCGCGCAATTATTAAAAATCCACCCATATTGCTGTTTGACGATTGTTTATCTGCTGTAGATACTCAAACAGAAGAGGCTATACTCAATAATTTAGATGAAATATGCAAAGATAAAACAACCATTATTGTTAGTCATCGTGTATCATCAGCGAAGAATGCCGATAAAATCATTATCATTGACAACGGACAAATTGTGCAACAAGGTTCTCATAATCAATTGATAAATCAAGAAGGGTATTATTCAGCTTTATATTTGAAACAACTTTCAGAAAAAGAAATGATATAAATGTTGTTTTATATCTATTTTTTATAGATTTTTGATTGCTAGTTAACAACCATAAATTGACAGAGAGGATTATGAGAGAACATGACATGTTAGAAAAAGAGGAAATATTTTCTAAAGTTTTACGAGCTGGAAGAAGAACTTATTTCTTTGATGTAAGAGCAACAAAAGCAGATGATTATTACATCACAATTACCGAAAGTAAAAAATTTACCGAAGAAGATGGCTCATTCCATTTTAAAAAGCATAAAATCTATTTGTACAAAGAGGATTTTACAGCTTTTGCAGAGATTTTAGGAGAAATGACGTCTTATGTGTTAAACCATAAAGGCGAAGAAGTTATATCAGAAAGACATCAAAAAGATTTTAAAAAAGATTTCACATCTGAAAAATCAGATGATTATATCATACCAGAAACCTCAGCTTTTACAAATTTAGAGTTTGATGATATTTAAAAATAAAAAAAAAACTTAAACGATAGTTAAAAGCCTGAACTTCACTTGAACGTCAGGTTTTTTTTATTAAGTTTGACCATATAAAAAATCAGATGACAGAAACAAGATCGTTATTTTCAGTTCTTTACACCATACTTTTATCAGAAAAAACAAAAAAAAGAGCTGAAATTTTCTTTGTATCAATAGCAATACTTAGTTTTCTGCTGCATTTATTGGTTATAACTTTAGTAGATTTAGATCTAATTTTAATAAACGATCGTACAAATTTACTTAGTGATCCTATAACTGCAATTTACACACCATTCTCCTTTATCTTAATTTATGAAGTTTATTTACTCGTTTATTATTTACCAAAGTCTACAACCATTTACATTGGGAAGCAATACGAAATAATAACTTTAATAATTATCCGTAGAATTTTTAAAGATATGACTAAATTAGAGTTTAGTGAAAACTGGTTTAGTATAAAAGCAAATGTCAATTTCGCCCTTGATATTGTTGCAACAACAATTCTGTTTTACTTAATTTTTGTGTTTTACAACCTCAACAGAAAAAATGAAATTAATCAATCTAAAATTCAAAAAACAATTGTAATTACTAAATTTATCAAACTCAAAAATGTTTTTGCAATGGTTCTGATACCAATATTTTTAGTTTTATCAATTTATAGTTTAGGACATTGGATTTATGAAAGTTTCTTTTCAATAACAGAAATAGTTGATCATATTAAGGATATAAACACAATTTTCTTCGAACAATTTTTTACAATTCTTATAATTATGGAAGTATTTTTATTACTATTTTCCTTCTTCCTTTCAGATAAATTTAGCAGAGTAATTAGGAATTCGGGCTTTATAATTTCAACGATATTAATAAAAATTTCTTTTGGTACAGATGGAATTTTGAATACAATTTTAATTGTTTCGGCAGTTCTGTTTGGTGTCCTAATCTTGTACATCCACAATAAATACGAAACTTTAGAAGTAAAAATGGAAAGCCCTTTTGAGACATAAATCAACCTATCCGTAATCCATTTTCTATTTTAAAATCTGGAGTAAGTAAAATAACATCGCCATCCGTTCCTACTGCTCCTAAAACTAGGCATTCACTCATAAATTTTCCAATTTGTTTATTTGGAAAATTTATTACGGCAATAATCTGTCTATCAGTCAACATTTCCTTTGAATATCGCTGCGTGATTTGCGCAGAAGATTTTAGAATTCCTATTTCTGAACCAAAGTCTATTGTGAGTTGATACGCTGGTTTTCTCGCCTCAGGAAAATCAGTTACTTTTAGAATTGTTCCCACTCGCATTTCTACTTTTTCAAATTCAGTCCACGTTAATTCCATATTGATTGATGTTAGATGTTTTTAAAATTATAGATAAAAGTACTTTTCAAAAATAACCTTTTTTTTACATGTTTATCAGTTGTACCCTTTTCAAATTGCTCTTAGTTGATTTGTTAATTAGAAACAAATGCACTAATACAAAAAAAATGAGTTTACATTTGTCTGACGTATTTTGCATTATTTTAAATTGTTTCTTGATTACGAAAGTGGTTTTTTTATAATTTTTAAATAATTGAAATACTAAACAAGCCTTTTTTTGATTCTTAAAAAGCTTATTTTTTTAAAAAGAAATACCCCCAAATAGCAAATCACTTTTTGGGGGTAGTTCCAGTATAAACGAACATGAATGTTAGATTTAGAATTAAAACTTCTACATCAAATTTCTAACCTCGTAGCTCATAATTAACACTTTGTATTTCAAACCTCGTACTTCAAACATCGTACCTCAAACCTCGAACCTCTAAAATCGTATCTCATCCTTAACACTTTGTATTTCAAACCTCGTACCTCGTACCTCGAACCTCGAACCTCTAACCTCGTACCTTATTTAACGTCCATTAGTTCAACATCAAAGATCAAAGTTGCATTTGGTGGAATTGCTCCTCCAGCACCACGAGATCCATAACCTAAATGCGATGGAATTACAAAACGTGCTTTATCACCCACTTTTAGCAAAGCAATACCTTCATCCCAACCTTCAATAACTTGACCTTGGCCTAATGTAAAATCAATTGGTTTTTTTCTTGGATAAGAGGAGTCAAAAACTTTACCGTTTTCTAATGATCCTTCATAATGAACGGAAACCGTTTTACCACTTTCTGCTTTTTTGCCCTCACCTCTTTGAATAAACTGGTAACGCAAACCACTTTCTGTTTTTTCAAAACCAGCTGCAAGTTTTTCCATTGCTTCTTCAGCATCTGCTTTTAAAGCTATATCACGTTTGTTGCGAGCTCCCTTAAAATTTATAAAAGCCTCAACTGCATTCCAATTTTTAGCTTCTTCGCCCTCTCTAATGATTTCCAAAGATTTTAATACATCTCCTTGCTCAACAGCATCAACAATATCTTGACCTTCTATAACATGACCAAAAACGGTATGCTTGTTATCCAACCAATCTGTTGAGATGTGCGTAATGTAAAACTGAGAACCGTTTGTTCCAGGTCCAGAATTGGCCATAGCCAAAACTCCCGGACGATTATGCTTTAAACTTGGATGAAACTCATCATCAAACTTGTACCCAGGATCTCCAGTTCCTGTTCCTTGTGGACAACCACCTTGAATCATAAAATCAGGAATTACACGGTGAAATTTTAATCCGTCATAAAATTTAACTCCTTGTGGTTTTACTTTATTTTCGATATTCCCCTCAGCAAGTCCTACGAAGTTTCCAACAGTTCCTGGAGTCAAATCGTGCGTTAGTTTCACTACTATAGCACCTTTAGTAGTGTTGAATTTAGCATATATTCCGTTTTCCATTTTTGTATAATTTTTATTGAAGGGCAAATTTACGAATTTAATTAGAGAATTACCAAAGCGATTATAACACAAATTGGCAATCTAAAAATATCAGATAAAATTATAAATGTAAAAAAAATGACATTTCCAGAGAAATGCCACTTTTCTAAATTTAAAATAAATTACTTATTTTACGTTCAATCCTGCGTTATTCAAATACGATTGAACTTGCATTTCTTTACCAATAAAATCCTTGAACGCTTTGTTCAAATCGACACTGTTACCAACAGACAAAATGTATTTTCTAAATCGTTCTGAATTTGCTCTTGTCAGCCCGCCATTAGCTTGCATCCAATCATAAACAGTATAATCTAAGGTTTTTGACCAAGTGTAGGCATAATAACCTGCAGCATATCCGCCACCCCAAATGTGAGCAAAATAAGGTGAATGGTATCTTGGCGGAACTTCATCAACTAGCAAACCATACTTGGCAAGAGCTTCCTTTTCAAATTCTAATGTTGGTTTAAAATCCGACTCTTTTTCTACGCTATGCCAAGCCATATCTAAGGTTGCAGCCGCTAAAAGTTCTGTAACCACATACCCTTTATTAAAAGTATCTGCTTTTTTAATTTTATTAATCAATTCTTGTGGAATGACCGCTTTCGTTTTATAATGAATTGCGTAATTTTTTAAAACTGTGGGATCTAATGCTGCGTGCTCATTGATTTGTGATGGAAATTCTACATAATCCCGCGGTACAGACGTTCCCGAAAGAGATTCGTATTGTTGATTCGCAAATAAACCGTGTAAGGTGTGGCCAAACTCATGAAACATAGTCGTCACGTCATCAAAACTGATTAAAGAGGCATTTCCATCTGTAGGTTTTGAGAAATTATATACATTTACAATTACAGGCTTTTGTTTCAAATAATGCGACTGGCTCACAAAATTACTCATCCACGCACCGCCATTTTTATTATCTCTGGTATAAAAATCTAAATAATAAATCGCAAGTGATGATCCATCATTATCAAACACTTCATACACTTTTACATCAGGATGATAGACCGGCAAATCATTTCTTTCTTTGAATGTGATTCCATACATCTGCTTTGCAGCAAAAAAGACTCCTTTTTCTAAAACAGTCGCAATTTCAAAATAGGGTTTTATTTCGCTTTCGTCCAAGTCGTATTTAGC
The DNA here is from genome assembly GCF_900129585.1 of Flavobacterium micromati. Classification (GTDB taxonomy): domain Bacteria; phylum Bacteroidota; class Bacteroidia; order Flavobacteriales; family Flavobacteriaceae; genus Flavobacterium; species Flavobacterium micromati. The sequence goes on along the minus strand of NZ_FQWF01000004.1, from coordinate 43,490 downwards.
TTTACGAACTTGCTCTGAATAAAAATCCCAATCCCAAGGCTCTAATTTAAAGCCACCTTTTTGAGTATTTATCAAATCTTGAATTTCTTTAGCTTCTACTTTAGCTTTGGCAACAGCCGGAGCAGCAATTTTTGCTAAAAGATCCATTGCTGGAGCGGGTGATTGTGCCATTTGATCTTGCAATTTCCATTCAGCAAAGCTTTTTTTACCCATTAAATTTGCTTTTTGCAAACGCAATCTCGCAATTTTTTCCAAAACTTCACGTGTATCACCATCATCGTTTTTTTCTGCACGAGACCATGACGATTTGAATATTTTCTCTCTGCTTGCTCGATTAGTTAAGCTAGCAAGAACGGGTTGTTGTGTGGTATTTAATAAATTAATTAAGTACTTTCCGTCACTTCCTGCCTCCGTTGCTCTTGCTTTTGCAGCAGCAATTTCACCTGGGGTCAAACCATCAAGTGCTATTGCATCATCAAATAATAGGGCTCCGTTTTTACGAGCGATCAAAAGTTTGTTGCCAAAAAGCGTGCTCAAACTCGCTAATTCTCCATTAATTTGCTTCATTTTATCTTTATCAGCAATAGATAAATTGGCTCCAGCCAATTCAAATTTCTGCAAATAATATTGAGTTAGTTTTTTGTCTTCTCCTTTTAAGTTTGCTAAATTAATTGCTTTAAAACGATTGTACAATTGGCTGTTCAAGTAAATTTTGTCGTTATGAGCTGAGAAAATTGGGGCGTATTCCGCTTCTATAGATTGCAGCGTGGGATTAGTATTTGAACCTGTTAAGTTATAAAAAGCACTAGTCGCACGAGACAAATCGACACCGCTAGTTTCCAGAGCAACAACCGTGTTCAAGAAAGTAGGTTTTGCTTTATTTGTAGCAATTTTGCCAATCTCTTCATCATGAATTTTTAAACTGTACTCAAATGCAGGCTTGAAATGCTCATCTTTAAATAAATTAAATGGAGGTGCTTGATACTGCAACGTACTTTTTTGTAAAAGAGGATTTGTCATTTTTACAGATTGCGTTTGCGCATAAATAGTTTGTGTTGACAAAGCAGCGGTAAAAATTACCGAACTGGCCAATACAATTTTTGAAAAAAATCGCATAATTAGTTTTTTAAATTTGGGTATAAATATAAGGAAAAAACAACGTTTGTAAATTGACATTATAAAATATCATAAAAACTTTATTACTTTCGTAGTTCCAAATTATTCTAAATTAAAAACCAGTAAACCACGCTTTAATGAAACAATTTTTATCTTTTTTCCTTTTATTTTGCGGATTAATTAATGCCCAAAATAAAACTACTTTAGCATATTATCTTCCTGAAAATACAACTTATAATAAAAATATTCCGACTCCTAAAAGTATATTCCATTTTGAATTGGGAGAAATGCATACTGATCATACACAAGCGGCAAATTACATGAACGAAGTAGCTAAAGCATCTGATCGAATTTCTATTGAAATTACCGGTTACACTTATGAAAACAGACCGCTACAATTACTTACGATTTCGAGTCCGAAAAATTTAGCGAACATTGATGAAATCTTGAAAAGACATCAAGCTGTAGCTGATGCTGGATCTAATAATAATGATCTTTCTGACTTGCCGATAGTTGTTTATCTGGGATATTCAATTCACGGAAATGAATCCAGCGGAACTGGTGCCGCTATCGCATTAGCATATTATCTTGCAGCGGCAGAAAGTCCTGAACTTGAAAAAACACTCGATAAGACTATTATTTTACTAGATCCTTGCTTTAATCCTGACGGTTTGCAGCGTTTTTCTACTTGGGTAAATAGCAATAAAAGTACACATTTAGTGACTGATCCAAATGATAGAGAATTCAATGAAATGTGGCCTAGAGGACGTTTTAATCACTACTGGTTTGACATGAACCGAGACTGGCTTCCTGTGCGACTTCCAGAAAGTCAAGCCAGAATAAAATCATTTCGTAAATGGTTACCTAATTTATTGTGCGATTTTCACGAAATGGGAACTGATGCCACATATTTCTTCCAACCAGGAGAACCAAGTAGAACTAATCCGCTGACTCCAGAACTCAACCAAAAATTAACTAGAAAAATTGCCAGTTACCACGCTAGAGCTTTAGATAAAATAGGAAGCTCTTATTTTATCGAAAAAAATTACGACGATTTTTATTACGGAAAAGGCAGTTCTTATCCTGATATTAATGGTTCAATAGGAATTTTATTTGAGCAAGCTAGTTCGCGAGGTCACGCACAAGAGAGTGCCAATGGGATTTTGACTTTTCCCTTTACGATTAGAAATCAATTTACAACTAGTTTATCTTCGTTACAAGCGGCTTATGAAATGCGAAAAGAACTTTTAGAATATCAAAGAGATTTTTATGTTAAAGCCCGAAATGACAGTAAAAAAAATACAACAAAGGCGTATGTTTTTGGGGATGAAAAAGACCTAACGCGTGTTAACGAGTTGGCAAAAATACTTCATCAGCATAAAATTGAAATGCTGAAATTGAAAGAAGACATCACAATAAATAAAACGAAATTTGATAAGAATCTAAGTTATATAATTCCTGTTGAGCAACAAAATACCAAACTGATAAACGCTATTTTTGACCGGGAAACTAAATTTAAGGACAGTTTGTTTTATGATATTTCCACTTGGAGTTTTGATTTGGCTTTCAATCTAAATTTTGAGGGATTGAATTCTCTTTCTCAAGCTGGAGCTAAATATGAGCCACTTGTAAAAAGTGGTTTTGTTTCTAAGAAAAGTAACATTGGCTATCTAATCGAATGGACTGATTATGAGTCGCCAAAACTTTTATATCAAATACTTGTTAAAAATTTACGCGTCAGAACAACCAAACAACCCTTTATATCCGCTGGAAAAACATATTCTTATGGAAGTCTTTTCATTCCGGTACAAAACCAAGAAATGGATTCGGATGCGATTTTTGTATTCCTAAACAAAATAATTGCCGATTACTCAATCGAAATTGCAGCAGTAGAAACTGGTTTTACAGACGGAATTAATTTAGGAAATCCAAACTTTGTTACAGTAACTCAACCAAAAGTTGCGATGGTCGTTGGGCAAGGAGTTGACGCTTCTGACGCAGGTGAAATTTGGCATTTACTAGATCAAAAAGCGGCAATGCCTTTGACTAAAATAAATTTGGAACAATTACAAAATGTAGATCTTAGTAGATACACCACTTTAATTTTATCCAATGGAAATTATACTGGCTTTTCAAGTAAAGCGATTTCGAAAATTGAGCAATGGATACAAAATGGAGGAACTCTGATTGCGTATCAGGATGCGATTAAATGGTTAAACGATACAAAGTTTATAGATGTAACTTTTAAAACTATAAAAAGTGAAGCAAAAGAAGTTTCATTTGAAAATGCAGATGATTATCGAGGTGCAAAACTAATTTCAGGCGCGATATTTAAAACCAAATTAGATTTATCACATCCTATTAATTTTGGAATGCCAAGAGGTACACTACCAATTTTTAGAAATACATCGATCATCATTGAACCGAACAAAAACAGCTTCAATAATCCCATTCAGTATACGAAAAACCCATTAATTAGCGGGTACATTTCAAAAGAGAATTTAGAGTTATTAAAAGAAACTGTACCTTTTCAAGCGATAAAAAAAGGAGACGGGAAAATTATTATTTTTACAGATAACACTAATTTTAGAGCATTTTGGTTGGGTACTGAAAAATTATTATGGAATGCTATTTTCTTCAGTAAGTTGATGTAATTAGTGAAAATCATTCCTTTTCGCCACAAAACTTAGTCCATTGGACATATTCCTAATTTGAATGAAAAAGATTAATTTCTTATCCCACGGTTTTAACCGTGGGTGTTTAGTCGAATGAATGAATATAATATAAAGAAAATGTTGGCTGACCACTAAAAAAAAATAGATAGATGCCCACGGTTAAAACCGTGGGCAATGTGTCCTTAATATCAGTAATTTTCTACAATTCAAGTCCTATGAAACTTTTTCCTTTAGTACTAATACGCCTTATTTTTTAAAATAAATCTCGTAAGCCATCCATTCAATGATTAAAAAACATTAAAAACATTAAGATCAACAAAACTTAATGCCACTTAATGTACTTAATGGTTTAAAAAAATAAAACAGTTTTTGGGTCATAATTGGCATCTTGATTTTGAATAAAAAAGATTAATTTCTTATTCCACGGTTTTAACCGTGGGAGTTTAGTCGTATAAACATAATACAAAGATATCAATGGCTAATTACTAAAAAAACAGATAGATGCCCACGGTTAAAACCGTGGGCAATGTGTCCTTAATATCAGTAATTTTCTATAATTCAAGTCCTATGAAACTTTTTCCTTTAGTACTAATACGCCTTATTTTTTAAAATAAATCTCGTAAGCCATCCATTCAATGATTAAAAAACATTAAAAACATTAAGATCAACAAAACTTAATGCCACTTAATGTACTTAATGGTTTAAAAAAATAAAACAGTTTTTGGGTCATAATTGGTATCTTGATTTTGGATAAAAAAGATTAATTTCATAACCCACGGTTTTAACCGTGGGTGTTTAGTCGTATAAATGAATATAATACAAAGATATCAATGGCTAATTACTAAAAAAACAGATAGATGCCCACGGTTAAAACCGTGGGCAATGTGTCCTTACTATCACTAATTTTCTACAATTCAAGTCCTGTGAAACTTTTTCCTTTGGAACTAATACGCCTTATCTTTTAAAAAAAATCTCGTAAGCCATCAATTCAATGATTTAAAAACATTAAGATCAACAAAACTTAATGCCACTTAATGTACTTAATAGTTTAAAAAAATAGAACAGTTTTTGGGTCATAATTGGTATCTTGATTTTGAATAAAAAAGATTAATTTCTTATTCCACGGTTTTAACCGTGGGAGTTTAGTCGTATAAACATAATACAAAGATATCAATGGCTAATTAATATAAAAACAGATAGATGCCCACGGTTAAAACCGTGGGCAATGTATCCTTAATATCAGTAATTTTCTACAATTCAAGTCCTGTGAAACTTTTACCGTTTAATCTAATACGCCTTATCTTTTAAAAAAAATCTCGTAAGCCATCCATTCAATGATTAAAAAACATTAAGATCAACAAAACTTAATGCCCCTTAATGTACTTAATGGTTTAAAAAAATAAAACAGTTTTTGGGTCATAATTGGTATCTTGATTTTGAATAAAAAAGATTAATTTCATAACCGACGGTTTTAACCGTGGGTGTTTAGTCGAATAAACATAATACAAAGATATCAATTGCTAATTACTAAAAAAACAGATAGATGCCCACGGTTAAAACCGTGGGCAATGTGTCCTTAATATCAGTAATTTTCTACAATTCAAGTCCTATGAAACTTTTACCGTTTAATCTAATACGGCTTATCTTTTAAAAAAAATCTCGTAAGCCATCCATTCAATGATTAAAAAACATTAAAAACATTAAGATCAACAAAACTTAATGCCCCCTCATGTACTTAATGGTTTAAAAAAATAAAACAGTTTTTGGGTCATAATTGGTATCTTGATTTTGAATAAAAAAGATTAATTTCATAACCCACGGTTTTAACCGTGGGTGTTTAGTAATCACTTTAAATTCAAATTCTTTTAAAAAACTATATTCCTATAAACTTCAATCCTGTTTGGCAAAACCAGACAGGATTTTTTTCAACCAAATATCAACAGAAGCTCACTTACTAAAAAACCGAATTCAAAAACAATAGTAGCTCCTCAAAAACATTGTACATTTGCATTTTCATATCTTACAAATAAAATTATGCGCATTGATATTGTTACTGTTTTACCTGAATTGTTGAGAAGCCCGTTTGAAGCTTCCATTATGAAACGTGCTATTGAAAAAGGATTAGTCGAAGTTCACTTTCACAATTTACGGGATTACACAACTAACAGACAGAAAAGTGTAGATGATTATCCTTATGGCGGTGGTGCAGGAATGGTTATGACAGTGCAGCCCATAGATGCTTGCATTACGCAATTGAAAAGCGAACGAACCTACGACGATATTATTTATATGTCGCCTGATGGGGAAACTTTAAACCAGAAAATGGCAAATACAATGTCGATGTATGAAAATATTATAATTCTCTGCGGACATTATAAAGGAGTAGATCAGCGGGTTCGTGATCATTTTATTACGAAGGAAATTTCAATAGGCGATTACGTTTTAAGCGGCGGAGAATTAGGAGCTTTAGTCCTATCAGATGCTTTAATCCGGTTAATTCCTGGTGTTTTGAGTGATGAAACCTCAGCATTGACCGATAGTTTTCAAGATGGATTACTGTCCGGACCTATTTACACAAGACCAGCAGACTATAAAGGATGGAAAGTTCCCGAGGTGCTAACCAGCGGAAATTTTGCTAAAATTGACAAATGGCGCGAAGATATGGCTTACGAACATACTAAAAATAGACGTCCAGATTTATTGGAGGAATAGAAAGTGCTTAGTGGGCAGAATTTAGTGTTCAGCGTTTTAGTGATCAGCGAGTAGTGACCAGTTTTCAGTTTTTATTTGTTACTAATATAACTTTCAGTGACAGTTAGAAAACTATATTTTTTACTTTCAAATTTTAAATTCGTAAACTTAGTCGATACTATAAAATGTGTCAGTGAATACTAAATATAAAACTTGTAAATTAAAACAATAGTTCTATATTTGCACCCAAATTCAGATTAACCTCTGGCGAGATCCGCGAATGTTGATTTGATAGAAACCATAATTAAAGATATCATGGCAGATTTAATGAAATTCGTTCAAGACGAATTAGTTGCAAAAAAAGATTTCCCGGTTTTCGCAGCAGGAGATACAATTACTGTTTACTACGAAATTAGAGAGGGTGAAAAAACTAGAACACAGTTTTTTAAAGGAGTTGTTATCCAAAGAAGAGGTTCTGCTAATACAGAAACTTTTACTATCCGTAAAATGTCAGGTGCTATTGGAGTTGAGCGTATCTTCCCAGTAAATTTACCAGCTTTACAGAAAATTGAAATCAACAAAAAAGGTGCAGTTCGTAGAGCTAGAATTTTCTACTTTAGAGAACTTACTGGTAAAAAAGCAAAAATTAAAGACAAAAGAAGATAGTTTACTGTCTCTTTACAATAAGAAATCCTCAACATTGTTGGGGATTTTTTTTGGTTTAAAACCAAAAATTTAAACGTCATCAAGTGATTTGTTAATCAGAATGATTATAAAACGTAAAAACAATAAAAGTGTTTTTACGTTTTAAAATTTTACAAGTAATTATTATATTTAGTCATAAAATAGTAAAACGCATTAAAAAATAATACTGTGTGTTTTTAGACTTCTCAATTTCTTATTTCCACTCGGCAATCATCCCATTCTCAAACACCTTACTTTTGGCAATAATACGATCGCCTTTATCTCTAGTTTGCAAAATAATTAATCTCTGATCAAGGCACTGAAAAATCTCATCTTTTATGGATTCTCGGTCGCTATAGATGTAATGCCATTCCTGTTTTGAATTTACTGTTGAAAAAAATTGAAATTTGTTAGGTTGAGCACGTCAGCATGATTTTTATGAAGCACGAAACGTTGTTTGTAAGCCGTTCGTTATCTCGACTGCGCTCGATTTGACAAAAACACGACAGAAATTTCAAAGACTAATTGGTACACATTACTTTTTACATTGCGCGACATACCGCAAAAAACTTGATATTAATATAAAATCAATGATTTAATTCTTCAAAAGCAGTGCTCAAATAGCATTAGTTACTAGTTATGTTTATTTACTTAATAATAAAGCTTTACGCTATATGAATTAATGTATATGAAGTACTTCTTCCTACACCTTGCTGCAGTAAAATACCTTTAGATATCAAATCTTGTAAATCCCTTAACGCAGTATCAGTAGAAACGTTAGTTATCTTTGCGTATTTAGAAACCGTCAATTTCCCAAAAAAAGTATCAAGTAACAATTGAGTAACCTTTTGTTGACGGTGATTAAAGTCAATAGCGTGATTAGTTTCCCAAAATTGAACACGTTTTAAAGTCATTGCAATAGTTTGGTCTGTTTGCTTCATAGAACGCAATAAACAGTCTAAAAACCACTGCAACCAGTCTGTTATATCTAAATCACCTTTTTGTGTTTTTTCTAATATACTGTAATATGTTTTACGCTCAATTTGAATTTGTGCTGACATAGAGTAAAATCGTTTTTTACTTTGATCGGCTCTTGCTAACTGCATATCAGTAATAGCTCGGGTAATACGACCGTTTCCGTCGTCAAAAGGGTGTATTGTGACAAACCATAAATGAGCAAAAGCCGCTTTCAATACAGGATCAAGTGATTGATCGGAATTAAACCAATTCAAAAATAGATTCATCTGATAGGGGACTTTATCCGCTACAGGTGCTTCAAAGTGGACTATTTCTCTCCCCATTTCGCCTGATGTTACTTGCATACTACCATCGCGCCAGTCCGCAGTTTTTATTTTATACATTACGCTTCTACCTGTTGGAAAAAGAGCTGCATGCCACCCAAATAAACGCTCCTCGCCTAGCAGTTCTTCGTACCGTTGTGTGGCATCTAATAACATTTCTACAACACCATCCACATTACGATCAGCTGGTACAGCTTCAGCGCTCTCAATACCTAGTCGTTTTGCAATCGAAGATCGTACTTGATCATGATTTAGTTGTTCTCCTTCAATCTCGCTTGACTTAATTACATCTAAAGTCAGTGTTTGAAGCACTGTTTCTTCTTGAAAACGAAAGCTAAGTCCTTGAATAACGCCAAGTATAATTCCTTGCTGATGTCTTACTTTCCCAAGCAATGGCGTAATGATAGCAGCATCCCAGGTAAAATATGGCCACTCTTTCTTTTGATGAATATACATATTACCGCATTTTTGCGGTAAATATAGAGTTTATTTACCGTATAAAAATAAAACTGCGGTGTGAACTGCAATTTTAGTCCGCAAAATTGCGGTGATAAAAAGTAGTTATCACCGCATTATGTGAATATTTGTAACTATTTCTAAATAAAATAACGCAAATGATGATTTTTACTGACTTAGCAGTAATTAGAAAATTTTGAAATCGAAATTATCAGTATTTTATACTTGTATGACAAATATTACTGTTATAACAGTAATATTTAGGCTTTTCTGTTTGAAATATTGAAACAATAACTAAATAACGTATTTTTACCGCTTAAACAGTATAAAATGAAAGATTTCAATTTAGGAACTTTAATAAAAGAGCATCGAAAAGAAGCTGGACTTACCCAACTGGAGTTGGCAAACCTTGCAGGAGTGGGAAAAACTACTGTTTTTGACATTGAAAAGAACAAAGAAACGATACGTTTTAATAATCTGCTTGCAGTCCTTCAGGTATTGAATATAAAAATAGAATTCATCAGCCCTCTAAATAAATAAACATGAGACATGCAATAGTATATGTTCACGGTAATAGAGCTGGAATCTTATCTGAGATTACGAATAAAGAGTATCATTTTGAATATGATCTTGATTATTATAGTGAATCGGTTTCTTTGACTATGCCTACAACGCATAAAAAATACAGTTATAACTCTTTTCCTCCATTTTTTGAAGGATTACTACCCGAAGGTGCGATGCTAGAAGGATTGTTGCGCATTGGCAAAATTGATAAAAAAGATTACTTCGCTCAACTGATAACAACAGGGAATGATTTAGTAGGATCTGTAACGGTTAAAGCATTAGAAGATGAATAGATGTCCCATTACTTACGAACTGTGCGGAACAGATAAATACAGCGTAAAAGGAATGCGTCTTATCGCTCCCAAATTAACACACTTAAAAGATCTGCCCTATACTGCTGTCGAACTTCGCCAAGAAGCTGCTAATAGAGCCAAAAAACTATCCATCCAAGGGGTACAACCAAAACTTAGTGCTGCGGTTTCCATTGTAGATCAAGAGTTTAAAATTGTAGATCAATTTGGAACGTATATCATTAAACCGCAAAATGATTTATATCCACAATTGCCCGAAAATGAGGATCTAACCATGCGAATGGCAAAAGTATTTGGTTTGGACGTTCCTTTTCATGGAATGTTGTACGGAAAAGATGGAAGTTTATCTTATTTCATTAAACGTTTTGATCGTCACGGTAAAGGAAAAAAATGGGCAACCGAAGATTTTGCACAACTAACGGGAAATACAAGAGATACCAAATACCGTTTTACCATGGAAAAACTAATTCCGGTACTGGATGAATATTGCTCCTTTCCTGCCATTGAAAAAGCAGATTTTTTTAAAAGAATTCTTTTTTGTTTTTTGACTGGAAATGAAGATATGCACTTGAAAAACTTTTCGTTAATCACCAAAAATGGTAAAACTACCCTCTCACCTATTTATGACTTTCTAAATTCTACCATAGCAATTAAAAATCCTACTGAAGAAATGGCACTCCCCTTGAAAGGAAAAAAGAGCAACCTGAAAGCCTCTGATTTTATAGAGTATTATGCTAAAGAAAGATTACAGCTTAACGAAAAAACAATAGCTACAATTCTCGAACAAATGAAAAAAGCAACTCCTAAATGGAAGGAGTTGCTTGAAATTTCTTTTCTTTCTGATGAATTGAAAGAGAAGTATTTGGAGTTGTTGGAAGCTAGAGTGATGATGTTTTTATAACCTGAGTAAAAAATGTGGTGATAAAAGTTAATTATCACCGCATCTTGTCGTGGTTTTAATGTATGAGTTTTTAAATTTAATGATAGCGATTACAAATCCTGACGAGAAATTGCTTTGACCTAAAAGGGAAAGAAAAACAGGTAATAATTGACATAATAATTCCATGAAAAATGTTACAATTAAATTAATTATAAAAATATAACTTAACTTTATATGTACTTTTTATTTGCTTATCCAGTTAATAAACTATCGTTTACCAATTTCCTGAAATCTTTAATGTCCATTTTAAATTATTATATACTTTTTATAAGTTCCTTCCATTCAATTTCAAAAGAATTGTAAGAAAGAGAACCTTCTAATACTTTTACTTTGTTATCATAAACTTTTTTAACTATCGATAAAATTTCCTCTCTTACCTTTGGTTCGCAATTAACACCTAAGTAAATAGATTTTATATCTTCTTTTAAAAAACTAATCTTTCTTGATTCAAAATCTGTAAAATGAGTATTTATAATTCTTAACTCTTCTTCATATGCCCACTGTTTTGCTTTTGTGAAAACCATATGAAATAAAGCTCTTTGCTTTTCCTTATAAAAATTAGCTTTTACAAAGGAATCAGTATAATTTACATCTAATGGATTTAAACCATTCTGACTTTTGTTCGTATAAAATTCTATGCAAAATCCTTTATGGTTATTAGCATAATGAGACCACATTAAAATGGAATCATGCTTTCGGCTAAAACAGCAGATACCAATTGTCGGAAACCTATCTTTTATACTAATTTCTAAAGTTTTTTCTTTTTTAGATTTACCTACCTTTTGAAAATCGATTAGTTCAACATTACAATCAAATGGATCGTTAAAACTAGTAAACTCAGAATAAAATAGATATTTATCACTTAATGAGGATAAATGATAATCCTCAGTGCCAAAATATTTAAAAACTGTTTCAGGAATACCTTTACTTTGCCTTATTCTATTTGCGATTTCGGGGTTCGTAATTTGAGGTTTAGAAATAGTTATATACTTTTTTAAACCAAGATAAGTTCTAAGAAAATTATATTCTTGTTCACTAATCTTAAAGTTGGGATTGGCTTCTACTTGAATATCAGCAGTTTTAAATATGTTCACCGCCCTGTCTAGGCTAATATTTAATTCTCGAAGAACTTTATTTATTCTTATGTTTCTCTCTGCATTCATAAAATCCAAATTACGCCACCATCCCATTCTCAAACAACTCCACAAACTCCTTCATCTTGGCAATAATTCTGTCACCGATAACTCTCGCTTGCAAAATACTCGGTCTATTATCTAAGCATTGAAAAACCTCGTCTTTTATGGGTTCTCGGCCGCTGTAGATGTACGCATCGATTAGGGCTTTGAACTGGGCTTTGTCTAGGTGTTCTTCTTCGCAGAGTTTTCCCAACGCTAAGACTTTTTGTTCTTGCCAGTATTTTTCGAATTCCTCTTCGATGTCATCACCGTCTTTGATGAATGGCATGTTTTCATCAATGAATTTCTGGATCAATTCTCGTTTGCTTCGCAGCTTGATGTCTCCACCTAATAAATCGATTATGGCTTTTCGTTGCGCTTTGGCTTCCGAGGTGTTTGCGCCTTTTAATTGTGATAATAATTTCAGAATATAAGCAATGCCTATTTTATCCCTGTGAATTAATTCCAATTCAAAATCAATATCATCTAATATCGATGTTTTTTGGACCTCACTGTCTCGCTTGACTTTCTCGTACAAGTCCAAGTATTTGCTTTTGTAATCTTCAAATTCTTGCTCGTCGATTGCAATGTCTTCCCAGTCAAAATCAGTGTAGGATTGCAACACATTCATGTTTCGCAACAGTTTCCGGAAGGCTTGTACAAACAAGGCTTCGGCTTCTTCGGTTTCTAAATCGTTTACACTTTGATACGTTGGTGTAATGTCTCGTAACGCTTTTAACGCTTCTTCGAATTTCTCTGCAATTTTTTCATAATCCGGCAACGTAACTACATCTATCGCATCTTTGTTTGAAAATAACGTAATCGCATCATCAGTAGCTTTTTTGAGGTTTCTAAACGATAGAATGTTTCCTTGTGATTTCTGTTCACCTAATATTCTGTTAGTTCTCGAATAGGCTTGAATTAATCCGTGTTGCTTCAAGTTTTTATCTACGTACAAGGTATTCACTTTTTTAGCATCAAAACCGGTAAGCATCATGTTTACGACAATGACAATATCTAAACGGTCTTTCTCGTCATTGAAGTTTTTTCGCTCTCGGTCTTTCAATCGCTTGCTAATGTCTTTAAAATAGGATTCAAATAATTTGGAATCTTTGGTCGTAAAACTACCATTGTACATTTGGTTATAATGCCCAATATACGTTTCTAGTTTGTCTCGGCTGTGTCTGGATAAATATTGGCTTGGTGCTTCTGCGGCCATGTCAAAATCCGAATCATAATCGGCAGGGAGAAAATCTTGCGCATCATCTGAATCTTCATTGGCGCCATAGGTAAAAATAGTCGCAATACGCAAATCGTGCAATCCAGCTTCTTTCTTTTCTTGGAAGAGGTCGTAATACTGCACCGCATTTTCAATACTGCTTACCGTCAACAATGCCGAATATTGTTTATTAAACGTTTTCTGATCGTGGTACGCAATAATATAATCTACAATTTTCTCGATGCGCTTAGGCGAATCCAATACTTCTTGCTTGTCAATATCTTCTACTTCAATATCGATAAAAGCTTTGCTCTTGTTCTTGTATTTTCCAACATATTCAATCCCAAAACGCAATACGTTTTGATCCCGAATCGCATCGGTTATCACGTATTTATGCAAGCAATCGCCAAATAAATCTTTGGTGGTGCGTTTTCCTTTGTCGTTTTTAGAAGCATTTTCGGCAAAAATAGGCGTACCGGTAAAACCAATCAGCTGACTTTTATCAAAAAATTTCGAGATGCGTTCGTGGGTTTCCCCAAATTGCGAGCGATGACATTCATCAAAAATAAAAACAATTTTCTTGTGGCGTAACGGCTCAATACTGTTTTTAAAACGGTCTGAAACGGCATTGTTTAATTTCTGAATCGTAGTTAAAACCAGTTTGGTATTATCCGTCAGTTGTTTTACTAAGGATTGTGTGTTATCGGTCACATCAACGCTGTCTTTCTTAAAGGCGTTGAATTCATTCATGGTCTGAAAATCCAAATCCTTTCTATCTACAACAAAAACTACTTTATACACGTCTGGCAAATCCATCACAATCTGACTGGCTTTGAACGAGGTTAAGGTTTTACCCGAACCTGTGGTGTGCCAAATATAAGCGTTATCACTCGTGTGCGTGACTTGCTGAATAATGGCTTCGGTAGCAAAATATTGGTACGGACGAAGCACCATCATCACTTTGTGCGTTTCATTGATCACAATATAATGCGCGATCATTTTGCCCAAATGCGTTGGGTTTAAAAACGCTTTCGCAAAAGCGACTAATTCAGTGATGTTTTTATTATTGGCATCCGCCCAAAAGAACGTTTGTTTCACCGATTGCATTTCGTTATTTGCCAAATATTTGGTGTTTACGCCATTGCTAATCACAAAAAGCTGCACGTATTGAAACAAACCATCGCTGCTCCAAAACGAATGTTTTTGATACCGATTGATTTGGTTAAAAGCTTCTTTTATTTCAGTGCCTGAGCGTTTTAGTTCAATTTGTACCAAGGGTAAACCGTTGACTAAAAGCGTCACATCATAACGGTTTTTATAGCTGCCTTCTAAGCTTACTTGATTGGTAATTTGGTATAAATTAGCAGTTGTATCCTCATTATTAAAAAACCGAACATAAAACGAAGTGCCATCTTCTTTATTTAATTGAAAACGATCGCGTAAGGTTTTGGCTTTTTCAAATACATTGCCTTTAGCTAAATGATTCAAAATCGAATCAAACTCTTTAGTGGTAAAAATAGTTTGATTAAACAATTCTAGTTGACTTTTCAAGTTAGCGATCAACGCATCGCTATCTTGAATTTTTACAGACGCATAACCTAAAGCCCGCAATTGCTGGATTAAGTTGTTTTCTAATTGTGCTTCAGATTGATGGCTCATAGTAGCTTTTGTTCAGATTTTTTAGGCTTTTTTGCGTTATTAACTATTCAATTTCTTTTGCTCTTTTATAAAAGCATCTTCTGAAAGTTTTTGTAAAGATTTCATAGCATTACTCTTATCTAGTATTGATAATTGTTGCAATGCTGTCCTATGTAGGTATTGAAATCTTTGATTTTTAAGCATTTTATTTTTTATCATTTCTGAATTTAGTACTTCGAGGTTAGACAATACAGTTAATTGATTTATGCTTGCAAAATCTCTCATGTTATGTCCTTTCATTGCCAATTCTGGATTTGATGTTTTCCACTGTTTTGCTGTACAACCAAACAACGCAACATTTAAAACATCAGCTTCTTCAGCGTAGGTAATCCATTCTTTATCTTTTACCAAATTGAGTAATGGAATGATATGATTTTTTATAGCGTCAGTATGAATACTGTAATTGGCTTTAGTTAAAATACGTTTTACATCCCATTCCAAATTGAACTGATTGCTTTCAATTTCTTTTAGGCGTTGATATTCTTTAATTAAATACAACTTGAAAACAGGACTAATTGCAGAACCAAATTCAAAGGCAATATCTTTGTGTGCATACGTACCACCGTAACGACCAGATTTAGAGACTATACCTATTGCACCTGTTTGCTCTACCCACTGTGAAACGCTTAAAACAAAAGTAGGTAAACCTGCTTCTTTTTTAAAGTGGTCAAATTCGACCACTTTAAAATTTGGATTATTTATCATTTCCCAAGTACCTATGAATTCGATGGTTCCTCTGTTACGCAACCAGTTTTTAATTATATCAGCCGAACGATTTTCACCCTCTTTTGCTTTAGCCATGTCCGTAAGACAAATAAAATCATCTTCCTTAAACATGTTAATTGTAATTGGAAATTCGTTTACTATTATTTGTTTTATTTTGGCTGTCATCAGTTAATTTTGTTTAATTTTTATTTTTTGAAGGTATTGAATTCGACTCCTTTAGTTTTTATAGTTTTTTTTAAACAAACAATTGTTGCAACAACCCCTTTTTCCAAATCGTGGCCTTTTCTATTTGACCCTGACAATGATTGATTTTTTCATCGATTGCAGTTAGAAAATTTGCGATTTTGGTTTGTTCTGGTAATGATGGAATTTGAATTAAAAACCCTTTTACACTATGAGCATTTAGATTCCCTTGAGTGCCTGTTGTTATAAATTGTGCTATATTTTTTTGAAAATCTATTAAAGTGTAATACATAAATTCTAAATTTACTTCACTTTTAAAAATAAGATTTAAAACTGCCTGAGATGTTGCTAATGGAACTTTATTAATTGCTACAAATCCAACTGAAGCATACATTGAATAGATAATTGAATCAGTGGGAACGAGCCAAGAGGAAGAATTTTTCAATCCTAATGCACTAATATGATTAGAAGTAAAATATAGATATTTACCTTGTGAAGTCATATCGCTAATTGATAAAAATGGTATGTCCCCGTTATAATATTCTTTATTAGTTGAAGTTGGAGTTCCTCCACTTTTTGCAATTTCACAAATCTCCCCCAACTTCTTTTCTTCCCAATCCGCAAAATCATTCCCTGAACCTGTGCTGAGCGAAGTCGAAGTATCATCTTTAAATCTCAGTTCTTGCGAGAAAATTTGCTGCATCACGCCTTTTTTGTATTGCTCTAAAAGGGATTTCTTTTGTTTTAAGGCGGTAAGTTTTTCGTCAACTGCGGTTAGGAATGTGGCGATTTTTGTTTGTTCGGGAAGGTATGGGAGATTTAATTTTATTGAATTTAGAATTTCTTGTCCAATATTATATCTTGTACTTCCTCCAGACTTTGAAGTCATTGCATCTCTTGATAGATCAGTTTTCAAAAGTTTATTTAGAAATACTGGTTCATATTCACCAATTTTTTTTCCTCTAATAACAAAACCGCCAAATGTCGCAGAAATATCTTTGTCAAGATAAACACAAGCTGTTCCAACTTCCTCTCTTGTCTCTGAACTTCTTTGAAAAAGAATATCTCCATAATTCACAGAAAACTTATCAGCAAGGCTCTGATCAACATCAACACTTCCAATAATTTTTTCATGAGTAATAAAATCATTATTTAAAATATCTAAAACATTTATAAACTTTACACCTCTGCCATATTGCTCTTTTGTAGCATTTATGCCGTTTTTAAACTCTAATAAGTCCCCTAATTTTTTACTTTCCCATTCCCCTTTAAACGCAGGAAACCGCAATTGTGGTAGTAATTTTTCCATAGTTATTTTTTTGGGTTTTTAGGTTCTAAGAGCGATTTAGCGTTTGTACTGGTTATTACTTTTTTACCTGTTTTTGCTTCTAGTTCTTTCATAGCAACTTTGGCAACATTACCACCTTGTTGTGCTACTTTTTTACTTTCGGCAAAACCTTTTGGGTTTACCGCCTGCGAAATATCCTTAGTAGAAACTTCGGCAAGCATGTTTAGAATCAATTCTGTATTGGTCATGTTGTCTCGCAAGTTTTCTTTCTTTAGTCCTTTTAATACTTTATATTCTTTAGTATTTTTTCCAGCCCAAGCTTTGGTAATTATATCTGTAAGTGTAGCAAATTGCTGTCCCTCCTGTAGTCCTTTACTTTTCCATTCGTCGGTCAACTCTTTGCGTATTTCAATACTTTTTAGGCGTTGGTTAATCCAGTTTTCAGAATATCCTAATTCTAAATATTGTGCTAATGCTCTGTCAATAGTGATTTCGGGATCTTGCACTTCATCTAATTGTTCACTAGCAATTTGTGCTAACCATAATTTAAAAGGCTCTGCTTTTGGGGAAGGAATAGATTGAATTAACCTAAAAAGTTGTTCGGTATCGGCAACATCGGTCATTCGCAATTTGCCATCTGGAGCTTGCATTTTCAACTGTCCGATTTTTTCGGACAGTTCACTTCCTTCTTTAGTTAGTTTTGATTTTAAATCACTCCAATATTTTCTTGGTCGCTCACTATTAGTCAAGATTTCTATTACATCAATAATAGAAATATACCATTTTTCTTCAGCGCTATCCCAACAGGTACGCACTTTAGTATCTTCAAAAAGTTGAATTTTATTTTGTTTTTCCATCTTAGGTCAGTGTAAAAATGCAGTCCTATATTTCGTTTTACCAGCTGCAGTTGTCAAGTAATCCTTGCCAACTGAAATTGCTTCTAATTCCTTTTCTTTCAGGATGTTTATACTATGTAAACTTATATTTTGTTCAGCCGTGTCAAAAAGTTCCGTTAGTTGAATTTGATTCATCCAAACATCTCCTTTTCTAGCAAAAAAAGCTACTGATGCTTTACCGTATTCTGTATTATAAATAATAATTTCTTGTTCTTCTTTTATGTTTTACTATCTAAAAAGGAGTTGAAATATTCAATTCGGCACAAAAATTCGCAATCGCTTTATCAGTCTCTTCAATTTGAATATCCAATGCTTTTATTTCATTTGCGATAGCATTAATATCAATACTGTCTTCGGCTTCAAACGTATCTACATAACGAGGAATATTCAGGTTGTAATCCTGAGACAACATGAAATCTAGAGTTGCAATTCGGCTGTATTTATCTTCCTCGAGGCGGTTGCTGTATGTAGTTATGATTTTGTCAATGTGCTCTTCTAGCAAAACATTTTGGGTTTTTACCTTATCAAAATGTTGGCTGGCATCAATAAACAAAACGTCTTTTGGGTTTTGTCTTGTTTTTTTCAACACCAAAATACAAGTTGGTATTGACGTTCCGTAAAAGATATTCGCTGGTAAACCAATTACGGCATCGAGATAATTTTTATCTTCTATCAAATATTTACGAATGTGACCTTCGGCACCGCCACGAAACAAAACGCCGTGTGGCAGTACGATCGCCATGGTTCCGTTATCGTCTAGCTGGTGTACCATGTGTTGCACGAAAGCAAAATCAGCTTTGGAACTTGGTGCTAGTTTTCCATAAGCCGAGAAACGCTCATCAGTCATAAATAATGGGCTTGCACTCCAGTTTGCCGAGAATGGAGGATTAGCCACTATGGCTTCAAAACGCTGGTCAATGTGTTGTGGACGTTCTAAGGTATCTTCGTTCTTGATGTCAAAACGTTTGTAATGAACATCGTGCATAATCATGTTCATACGACAGAGGTTGTAAGTCGTAGGGTTCATTTCCTGTCCGTAAAAAGCACTGACGTCTTTCACTTCTTTGGCAACACGCAACAATAAAGAACCCGAACCACAAGTAGGATCATACACACTTTTTAGTTTGTCTTTACCCACGGTTACGAGTTGTGCAAGAACGCTACTCACTTGTTGAGGCGTATAAAATTCTCCCGCTTTTTTACCAGCGCCACTAGCAAATTGTCCAATAAGGTATTCATAAGCATCACCAAGGACATCGCTATCTGTGTTTTCTAAATCAAAATCAATTTCATCTAAATGGGTAAGTACTTTTACAATCAATTCGTTTTTATCGTTCTCCGATTTTCCGAGTTTGTGCGAAGTTAAATCCAGATCCGAAAACAAGTTTCCAAAATCTTCTTCGCTTTCTGATCCCATGGTGCTTTGCTCAATGTGGGTGAGCACTTTAGCTAGATCTCCTAAGATAAAATTATTTTTTCCACCGGCATTTCCTCTATGCGCCAATTCAGAAAACAGCTCGGAAGGTTCTAAGAAAAAGCCCAGTTTGTCAATAGCGAGTTGTTTTACTTCCTGCATTAGCAAAGCCTCGTCAGCATGGCCGATAATGCCCGCAAAAGTTAATCCGTCTGGTTGTAGTATTTGGTTGGCATACAAATCCATCTTGGTGCTAAGGTATTTGTAGAAAATAAATCCTAATATGTAATCTCTAAAATCGTCGGCATCCATTTTACCACGTAGGGTGTTTGCGATGTTCCAGAGTTGTTGTTCTAATTTTTGTTTTTGTTCGGCTGCCATTAAATGTATTGATTCAAAATTTATGTCGGTAGCTAAAATTGCTTTACCTATTATAATTATTTCTGTCTACTATGTTTATTGTAAATCAGTTGCGACTAAAAAGCATTTCTGAATTCCCAATATGCAAGAAATTTACTTTGCTAAGATATTGAAAAAATAAAGTTTATAAGTACGGGAATCCACAAAGAAGTCTTATTTGTAGAACTTTTTTACCCGGGAGGAATAAATGCTGACTGTTGATTTGCGTATTTTTTGCACTTTAGAAATAACGGTGCTGTTTTGGGACTGTAAATGTGCGCATTAAAAAGAGTAAAACCAAAAAACCCACTGTAATCAGTGGGTTTTATTGTGAAGGCAGAAGGATTCGAACCTTCGACCGCCTGCTTAGAAGGCAGGTGCTCTATCCAGCTGAGCTATGCCTCCATTGCTCGTGTAAAAAAAGTCGGGGTGGCAGGATTCGAACCTGCGGCCTCCTGCTCCCAAAGCAGGCGCGATAACCGAGCTACGCTACACCCCGAAAGCAAAATAAAAAAGCGGAGGGACAGGGACTCGAACCCTGGCACCGATTGCTCGGTGACAGTTTAGCAAACTGCTCCATTACCACTCTGGCACCCCTCCAAGCTCAAAGAAACGTGTCTTGTTTTGCGGTTGCAAACTTAGTACTTCTTTGCGTTACACACAACTATTTGAGTCCTTTTTTTTATTCTTTTTTAACAATTATATAAAAACACTTCACAGTCAAACATATAGAATCAAAATTAATTTAAAAGTGAATATCTCAGCCCCAAAATATGTATTTGGCTAAAAAAGTCTAAATTTGCTAGATAAACCAACATTATCATAGTTATGAACAAAAGAGTTGTTATCGTATCTGCCGTTAGAACACCTATCGGAAGTTTTATGGGGGGATTATCTACTGTTACTGCGCCACTATTAGGAGCAGCAGCCATCAAAGGTGCTTTAGATAAAATTAATTTAGATCCAAATTTAGTAGATGAAGTATTCATGGGCAATGTAGTTCAAGCTGGAACAGGTCAAGCACCTGCCCGTCAAGCTGCTATATTTGCAGGGTTAAATAATTCAGTGGCTTGTACCACAATCAATAAAGTATGTGCTTCGGGAATGAAAGCTGTGATGTTAGGCGCGCAAGCGATACAATGTGGAGATGCTGAAATTGTAGTAGCCGGTGGAATGGAAAATATGAGTTTGATTCCGCATTACCTCAACCTTAGAAATGGAACAAAATTTGGTCCAGCAACAATGATTGATGGAATGCAAAAAGATGGTTTGACTGACGCTTATGATAATAGTGCAATGGGAGTTTGCGCTGATCTATGTGCCACCGAATATAAATTTAGTCGTGAAGATCAAGACAACTATGCAATTCAATCTTATGAGCGCAGTGCAAAGGCTTGGACCGATGGTAAATTTGACAATGAAGTAGTCCCAGTTGCAGTTCCGCAAAGAAAAGGAGATCCTATAATGGTAACTAAAGATGAAGAATTTACCAATGTAAAATTAGATAAAATACCATCTTTAAATCCAGTGTTTACAAAAGACGGTACCGTTACAGCGGCAAATGCTTCTACTATAAATGATGGCGCAGCTGCAGTAATATTAATGACTGAAGAAAAAGCAATTGCTTTAGGCTTAAAACCCTTAGCTTACATTAAAGGATATGCTGACGCAGCTCAGGAACCAAAATGGTTTACAACGAGTCCGTCAAAAGCTTTACCAAAAGCATTAGACAAAGCTGGCTTAAAAATAACTGACGTCGATTATTTTGAATTCAACGAAGCATTTGCAGTGGTTGGATTAGCTAACAGTAAAATTTTAGGCTTAGACAATAATAAAGTAAATGTGAATGGTGGTGCTGTTTCTTTAGGTCATCCACTGGGCTGTTCTGGAGTTCGTATTATAGTTACATTGCTTAATGTACTAGAACAAAACAATGCAAAAATTGGGGCTGCCGCAATTTGTAATGGTGGCGGTGGAGCTTCGGCAATTGTTATTGAGAGACTGTAAAACATAGATGATTTGGGTTGGAAGTTTTGTTGTACTTCCAACCCAAATTTATTAACACCTAATGCCATATAGATGTTTGGAATTTGTAATCTAGCGATGATACCACTGCGGTTTGAACCTAGCGATAGAAGTGAAATTGTCTCCCAAGTGTTATTTGGCGAGCACTTTGAAATTTTGGAACAATTAAAGCAGTGGACACGTATTAAAATGCAATATGATGGATATGAAGGCTGGATTGATTTCAAACAGCTTCAGCTTATTTCTCAAATTAACTTTGATGAATTATCATCCAAGGAAATAGTTCTCAGTGCAGATTTGATTGAATACATTACAACTCCGTCAAATATTTTAATTCCAATTCCTCTCGGTTCTTCTTTGTCTTTTCTAAATGACTCGGAAATAAATACTTCTAATTTTATGTTTGAGGGAACAAGAGCAAGTGGGATAAAAGAAAAATCAAAGCTGATTAATACCGCTTTTATGTATTTGAATGCGCCTTATCTTTGGGGTGGAAAAACTCCTTTTGGCATTGATTGTTCGGGGTTTACCCAAATGGTTTATAAACTAAATGGATATAAATTATTGCGTGATGCCTCACAGCAATCAACGCAAGGAGAAGCACTAAGCTTTATTGAAGAAAGTGAAGCAGGAGATTTAGCGTTTTTTGATAACGACGAAGGTAATATCATTCACGTAGGCATTATAATGGAAGATAACTATATTGTGCACTCTAGCGGTAAGGTACGTATTGACCGTTTAGACCATTTAGGAATTTTTAATGCCGAGACCAATAAACATACTCATAAGTTACGAGTCATTAAAAAAATTATATAAAAAAGCCGGTTTGAAAATTTTCAAACCGGCTTTTTTTATTTTTAAAATACTATTACATTTTTGCTTTTAGCGCTTTAGCCTCTGCAGTCATTTCTAATGCATTATAAACACCTAGCAGTGTCTTAGTCACATCGTCATTTTTAGGATCAAGCTCAACTCCTTTTTTCAAAAAAGGAATTACAGATTTGAAAATATCTTCTCTTTTCTTTTTAAGCTCATCATAACGTTTTGTATCTTTCGTTGACGTGCCTAATTTATTCATTTCGTCAATAATTGCTTTTTCACCTTCTAATTTCAAAGCGGCAATATTAATATACGCATTGATATAATCTGGTTTGATTTCAATCGCTTTCAGGTAATACTTTTCGGCATCAGCTTTGTTTCCTGCAGTAGCACTTATAACACCTAAGTTAAAAGTCAAATCAGCATCGTTTGGATTTTGAGCTAAAATCTCTCCAATCAATTTTTTGTAAGTCTCAAAATCTTTTGTTTCTAAGTATAAATTAGCTTCTGTTAATGCTAAAGAACTGTCAGATGGATCTGCTTTTCTGGCTTCAGCAACTGCTTTTTTTGCTTCCTCAGTTTTACCATCTTGAACTAGAATCAATGCTATATTTTTATAGATTTCGCCTTTTTTAGACGGTATAGCTTCAGTTCTAGGTTTTTCATGTGTACCTAATTTTACCATTCTGTCTCTCTCTTCGGAAGTAGTGAAAAAATCTTCTTGAGAAGTCAATTTATTGATTGCAAAATAACTAGTTCCTTTTCCAGAATAATTGATTTTCTTCAAATTATCATAAAGCTCTAAAGCTTTGGTATACTGTTTTGCATTAACATAAGTTGATGCTGCATAGTATAGATTGATCGTATCTTTCTGGTCTAATAGATAAGCATTATACAATTTTGTTGCACTTTCTGCATGTTTATCAACTTTGGAATCTGCAATCGCAGCATTGATCAATTTGTATTTGATATCAGTGATCGAAGTAGCAGCTTGCGCAGAATACTTCATTTTTCCTGAACTTTTTTCAACTGCTAACAGATCCTGATAAGCCTTAGCGGCAAGCGACAAATTTTTATCTGTATCAATTTTTTTATTAGCTAAGTCCAGTAGAACATTTCCTTTTACAAAGAAATATTGCGCTTTTTCTGCATCTGGTGCAGCTGCTACTAAAGACTCTGCATCCATCAATATAGTTGCTGCTTCTTGAGCTTTACCACCTTTTAACGCTTTTTCCGCAGCTTTAATTTGATCTTTTTGAGCAAAAGTAGCTGCTGATATAAATAACGCTGTTGCTAGCAATACATATTTACTTTTCATAAAATTCTGTTTTTGTTTAATAATTATTCTTGGTTGTAAAATTTAAATTTAAGCATCTTCATCTGAATCATCCTCCTCAGACTCATCGTCAAGCTCTTCCTCGTTCTCCGCATCATCTTCGTCTTCTTCCTCTGAACCTTCATCTTCGAGAACTTCTAAAACCGGTTTAACTCTTTCGATCGTTTCTGTTTCAACTACATTACCATCTTCATCCACTACCACTTCAGCGACATCATCTTTCATTACTTTAGTAACAGCTGCTATAGAATCTTTTCCTTTTAAATTGATCAGCTTAACTCCTTGCGTTGCTCGACCCATTACACGTAAATCTTCGATTGCCATTCTGATTGTTAATCCTGATTTATTTATAATCATCAAATCATCAGCATCAGTAACCGCATTAATAGAGATTAAGTTACCTGTTTTCTCTGTAATATTTAGTGTCTTAACGCCCTTTCCACCACGGTTTGTAATTCGATACACGTCTTCTCCATCTTCATCAACTAATTTGGTACGTTTTCCATATCCATTTTCAGTTACAACGAGAATTTGAGAATCATTGATGTTTTCCTTATCTACAGTAACCATACCAATTACTTCATCAGTATTATCCTTTAATGTAATCCCGCGAACTCCAGATGCTGTTCTACCCATTGGACGAGTTTTAGTTTCTTCAAAGCGAACTAATTTTCCTGATTTTACAGCTAATATTATTTGGCTTTCTCCGTTCGTTAATTTGGCTTCTAGCAATTCATCGCCTTCTTTTATAGTAATTGCTGCAACACCATTCACTCTAGGCTTAGAATATTTCTCTAAAGATGTTTTCTTAACCTGACCTTTTTTAGTTACCATAATAAGGTTATGACTGTTGATGTAATCCTTATCTTTTAAATCTTGAGTACAAATAAAGGCTTTCACCTTGTCATTACTTTCTATGTTGACTAAGTTTTGGATTGCTCTACCTTTAGCGGTTTTACTTCCTTCAGGAATTTCGTAAACACGCATCCAGAAACATTTTCCTTTTTGAGTAAAGAACATCATATATTGATGATTCGTTGCTACAAACATGTGTTCTAAGAAATCTTGATCTCTTGTTCCAGCACTTTTTTGCCCTACTCCACCTCTATTTTGAGTTTTATACTCAGTTAAATTAGTACGTTTTATATATCCAGCATGAGAAATAGTAATTACCACATTTTCATCAGCAATTAAATCCTCGATACTTACGTCACCGCCTGAATATTCAATTACAGAGCGACGTTCATCGCCATATTTCTCACGAATTTCTTCTAACTCTTCTTTTATCAAAGCAGTTCTTAAATTTACATCGGCTAATAAAGCTCTTAAATGCTCTATCAACTTCATAATTTCGTCGTATTCTGCTCTCAACTTGTCTTGTTCAAGACCTGTTAATTGGCGTAAACGCATTTCGACAATCGCACGAGATTGAATATCTGACAATTTGAATCTCTCAATCAACTTTCCTCTAGCTTCCTCTGTATTTTTAGAAGCTTTGATTAACGCAATTACCTCATCAATATTATCAGATGCTATAATTAATCCCTCTAAGATATGCGCTCTTTCTTCTGCTTTACGCAATTCAAATTGTGTTCTACGAGTAACAACATCATGACGGTGTTCTACAAAATAATGAATCATATCCTTTAGATTCAGCATTTGCGGACGCCCTTTAACTAATGCAATATTGTTTACACTAAATGAAGATTGTAATTGCGTAAACTTATATAATGTATTTAAAACTACGTTTGGCGTTGCATCACGTTTCAAGATATATACGATACGCATACCGTTTCTATCTGATTCGTCACGAATATTGGCTATTCCTTCAATTTTTTTATCGTTAACTAAATCAGCAGTACGCTTGATCATATCTGCTTTGTTAACTTGGTATGGAATTTCAGTCACAATAATTGATTCTCGACCATCAACTTCTTCAAAACCAACCTTGGCGCGCATTACAATACGACCACGACCCGTTTTAAAAGCTTCGCGAACTCCCTCGTAACCATATATTATACCACCAGTTGGAAAATCGGGGGCTTTAATATAATTCATCAGTTCATCGATTTCAATTTCATTGTTATCAATGTAAGCTAATGTTCCATTGATAACTTCTGTAAGGTTGTGGGGAGGCATATTAGTTGCCATACCCACAGCAATTCCTGTAGCTCCGTTTATTAATAAGGTGGGAACACGTGTTGGCATTACTTTAGGCTCATATAACGTATCATCAAAATTCAGTTGAAAATCAACTGTTTCTTTCTCGATGTCGGCCATAATTTCTTCTGAAATTTTGCGCATTCGAGCTTCGGTATAACGCATTGCAGCTGGACTATCTCCATCTACAGAACCAAAATTTCCTTGACCATCTACTAGCAAGTACCGCATGCTCCATTCTTGAGCCATACGCACCATCGCATCATAAACTGAAGTATCTCCGTGAGGGTGATACTTACCTAAAACTTCACCAACAATTCTGGCAGATTTTTTATGGGCTTTATTTGAAAAAACTCCTAAATCATACATTCCATAAAGAACTCTTCTGTGTACAGGCTTCAAACCATCTCTAACATCTGGCAGTGCTCTTGATACAATTACCGACATCGAATAATCGATGTAAGCCGATTTCATTTCATCTTCTATGTTAATAGGAATTAACTTTTCTCCTTCAGACATATGCTGTTATATTAAAAAATTATATTAGTTTCAAAACGTGCCAAGATACGGCTTTCTGAAATTTTTAACCAACTTTTCCACTACTAATTTTAATGATTTATCAACATAAATACTGCACTATTTCGTTAATAATTTAAGGTAAATTTAACGCTGTAGTGACTATAATTTTTGTCAATTAGCTGACAAATGGTGTTACGGGAATAGTTTTTGTTTCTAAAATAGTAATTCACTAAATTTACGATATTAAATATATATTATGGATGATAATTTTTCACCGAGAGTAAAAGATGTTATTACGTACAGCAAAGAAGAAGCTTTAAGATTAGGTCATGATTTCATAGGAACTGAACATTTAATGTTAGGGATTTTGAGAGATGGCAACGGAAAAGCAATTCAAATGTTGAACAATCTTAACATTGACCTCGACCATTTAAGACGAAAAGTAGAAATTCTGAGCCCAGCCACAACTGGAGTTGAGATTAACACTGAGAAAAAAAACTTGCATTTAACACGACAGGCAGAGCGTGCCTTGAAAACAACCTTTTTAGAGGCTAAAGTATTTCAAAGTACCTCAATTAGCACCGCTCACTTATTATTGTGCATTTTAAGAAATGAAAACGATCCCACAACAAAGCTATTGAATAAACTTAAAATTGATTATGATATAGCTAAAGAACAATATATAGGTATGAATCCAAACGAAGAAGATTTTATTGAAAACTTGCCGCGAAATGAATCTTATAATGACGATTCAGGACAAGATGACAGTCCAAAAGAAGGAACTTTTAATAATCCCGCCAACAAATCCAACAAAAAATCTAAAACTCCAGTGTTAGACAACTTTGGGAGAGATTTAACAGAAATGGCTGAAGAAGGAAAATTAGATCCAGTTGTAGGACGAGAAAAAGAAATTGAACGAGTGTCTCAAATTTTGAGTCGTCGTAAAAAGAACAACCCTTTACTTATAGGTGAGCCTGGTGTTGGAAAATCAGCAATTGCAGAAGGTTTAGCCCTTAGAATTATTCAAAAGAAAGTTTCTCGTACGCTCTTTAATAAACGCGTCGTTACACTAGATTTAGCAAGTCTTGTAGCGGGAACAAAATACCGCGGTCAGTTTGAAGAACGCATGAAAGCGGTGATGAATGAATTGGAGAAGAATGAAGACATCATCTTATTTATAGATGAAATTCATACAATTGTTGGAGCTGGTGGTGCTACGGGATCTTTGGATGCATCCAACATGTTTAAACCTGCTTTAGCACGTGGCGAAATTCAATGTATAGGTGCTACAACATTAGACGAATACCGTCAATATATTGAGAAAGATGGCGCCCTTGAAAGACGTTTCCAAAAAATAATTGTTGAACCAACATCTGTTGCGGAGACAATCACAATTTTGCATAACATCAAAAATAAATATGAAGATCATCACAATGTAACCTATTCTGAGGAAGCAATTGAAGCTTGTGTAAAATTAACGGATAGATACATGTCTGACCGCTTTTTACCAGACAAAGCAATTGATGCTTTAGATGAAGCCGGTTCCAGAGTTCATATTACCAATATTGAAGTTCCAGAACAAATTTTAGATCTTGAGCGACAACTTGAAGATGTGCGCGAACTAAAAAATGTTGTAGTTAAAAAACAAAAATACGAAGAGGCAGCTAAACTTCGTGATGATGAAAAACGCATCGAAAAAGATTTGGCCATGGCCCAAGAAAAATGGGAAGAAGATGCTAAAAACAACCGAATTGAAGTTACTGAGGATAATGTTGCCGATGTAGTTTCTATGATGAGCGGAATTCCTGTAAATCGTATTGCACAAACAGAAAGCAACAAACTTGCTAAATTACCAGAACTCATTGAAGGAAAAGTAATAGGTCAGCGAGAAGCAGTAATGAAAATTGCTCGTTCAATTCAACGAAATCGCGCCGGATTAAAGGATCCAAATCGACCAATAGGTTCTTTTATTTTCTTGGGGCAAACTGGTGTTGGGAAAACGCAATTGGCTAAAGTTTTGGCTAAAGAATTATTCGATTCTGAAGAAGCTTTGATCCGGATTGACATGAGCGAATACATGGAGAAATTTGCAATTTCAAGATTAATTGGTGCGCCTCCAGGTTATGTAGGTTATGAAGAAGGCGGACAATTGACAGAGAAAGTTCGCAGAAAACCATATTGCGTTGTGTTATTAGATGAAATTGAAAAAGCGCATCCTGATGTTTTTAATATGCTTCTACAAGTTTTAGATGACGGTTATCTAACGGATAGTTTAGGTCGAAAAATTGACTTTAAAAACACAATTATAATAATGACTTCTAATGTAGGAGCTAGACAATTAAAGGATTTTGGACAAGGTGTAGGTTTTGGAACTGCTGCTAAAGTGGCGCAAGCTGATGATAATTCGAAAAGCATCATCGAAAACGCATTGAAAAAAACTTTTGCTCCTGAATTCTTAAACAGAATTGATGATGTAATTGTATTTAATGCCTTAGAAAAACATGATATTAATTTAATTATCGAAATTGAATTAAATAAGTTGTTCGCGCGTGTGGCTGAGTTAGGATATCAACTAAATCTTTCTGATGAAGCTAAAGCGTTCATAGCTGATAAAGGTTTCGATAGACAATTTGGCGCTAGACCATTAAAAAGAGCCATTCAAAAGTATGTTGAAGATGCACTTGCCGAAGAAATTATAACATCAAAAATAGGATCAGGAGATGAAATCTTTATGGATATTGAAGAAGGAGCTCAGGAATTGACAGTACAAGTTAATAAAGCTGGCGAAAAAACTAATCTATAAATTTAGTTTAAAGATTGCAATTAAACCCGTTACGTTTATATAATGTAGCGGGTTTATTCTTTACTAAAAATACTCATTTTTTTAAAAACAAATATTTACTTTTGGTTTTTAGAAAATAGAACAAAAAAATAATGTATGTCAGATAACAAAGTAATTTTAGGGAGCGAAGAGTGGTGCTCTTTTCCAGAAATAGGTATTCCTACGATTAAAGCTCGCGTTGATTCGGGTGCAAAAACATCTGCCCTGCATGCTATTAATATTGCTCCGTTTATCAAAAATGAAAGCAACTGGGTTCGCTTTGACATCAATCCGATACAGAATAATTTAAAAACAGTAATTCATTGTGAAGCACCATTAATTGACAAACGCATAGTAAAAAGTTCTAGTGGATTTAGAGAACAACGTTATGTTATTCAGACCGATCTACAAATAGGCAGTTCAACATGGCCAATTGAAATGACACTGACTAACCGCGATTCGATGGGTTTTAGAATGCTTTTAGGACGGGAGGCAATGGGCGGTCGAGTTCTTGTTGATCCCGCACAAAAATACCTTTTGGGTCAACCCACAACTGAAGTTTTAAAGTCACTTTACAAAAATTCCGAACAAGCTAGCTCAGGTTTGCGAATAGGACTATTAGCCAGTAATCCTGAATTGTATAGCAACAAGCGCATTATGGAAGCGGGTGAAATACGTGGACACGAAATGCACTTTTTAAATATTAAAGAATGCTATATGAAACTGGATGCTAAGACTCCCGAAATTCATTATCGAGGAGGGAAAATTTTAAATCAATTTGATGCAATTATACCTAGAATTAGACCAAGCATAACCTTTTATGGATGTGCTTTGACGAGACAATTTGAAGCATTGAAAGTGTTTTGCTTAAATTCCTCTAATGCGATCACACAATCTCGTGACAAATTATATTCCTTACAATTACTCTTAAATCATGGGGTTGAAATCCCAACTACAGGTTTTGCTAATTCGCCTTTGGATACTGATGATTTAATAAAAATGGTAGGTGGATCGCCTTTGATTGTCAAATTGCTAGAAGGAACTCAAGGAAAAGGGGTTGTTTTAGCTGAAACTAAAAAAGCTGCGGAAAGTGTTATCAACGCTTTCAAAAGTTTAAATGCCAATATCTTAGTTCAAGAATTTATAAAAGAAGCAAATGGAAAAGACATTCGCTGTTTTGTAATAGATGGAAAAGTGGTTGCGGCAATTCAGCGTGAAGCAATGCCTGGCGAATTTAGAGCAAATATCCATTTAGGAGGAACTGCATCGATCATTAAAGTTACCGCCGAGGAAAAACGAATCGCTATAAAAGCAACAAAAGCAATGGATTTGAAAGTAGCAGGCGTTGACATTATTCGCTCTGCAAAAGGCCCATTGTTATTAGAAGTAAATTCTTCGCCAGGACTAGAAGGAATCGAAGGTGCAACTAATAAAGACATTGCTGGAGAAATGATTAAAGCAATTGAGAAAAATTTTAAACAAAAAATAGATTTAAAATAATCTATCATTCCGCTTTGTATTGCTTAAAACTTTTTTGAGTCACAACTATTGGCTGCGACATCTGTATAAAACCTAAAAAAAATGAATGAGTATCTTACTATAATTCACCGAAGTAGTGCCGTTTATTTTTTTATGGTTATTGCATTGCGCCTTTTTGGCAAGAAAGAATTGTCGTAAATAAATACTGCTGATGTAATATTGATCTAGCTCATCAGTAATTCGGTTCAAAATGCAATTGTGGGAGAAAATATCGCTTTATGGACAAGTTTAGCTGCAGCTGCAGTATTATTTATCATAAATTTTATTCCAAAAAAATTGATGTATAAATTCCCAAAATTTAGTGACTTTATGTAAGAAGAACCAGAAATTTTAGTACACAATGGAAATCTTGATCATCAATCTTTAGGCGGGATTGAAAATTTTAAGGATGTAAAATTAGTTATGCTAGAAATTGAAGTTAATATTAGTTTTATTTCTGGAGTGGAAAATTTAAAACAGACTTATCACAAACGCAAACTTATTCACAAGATTTTAAGTTGATTAAATAATCTAAAAATCACTCTCATTCAATAAATCTGGAAGAATTTCAGTTATTTAGCATTTACATTTTTAACTGGCAAAAAGATTATAACATTGATATAAAAGTTGATCTAATCTCGAAGACAATATCTTTAGGACAGATCATAAACTTTACATCAGAGTAATTTGAGACATTGATCCAAAATTATATTTTATGTATCGCAGATAAACTAAACAAGATTTAAAATTACATTAAAATATTATTGATAATAGAACAATCAATACCTTTTGATAACTTTAAATATTTTTAAATAAATAGTATTTTAAGTTACATTTTACTTATTTACAAATTGATAATTCATCAAACGGATACAACACCTTATATTTATGAAAAAAATACTGATTGCGACATTACTTTTCACTTCTTTTATGCAAGCTCAAAACTATACTGAAATTCTAGGTAAAGTTTTAGATGATAACGGAAAATCGATTTCGGGGGCAACAATCACAATTAATGAATTATCCCTCGAAGCATTATCCGATGAGAATGGATTTTTTAAGTTGGAGAACATCGCCCCAAAAACCTATAATATTAGTGCAAGTGCTATTGGTTATGAAACCGAAACCAAATTTAATGTTATTATAAAATCAGCAGGAAACAGTGACATAATTTTTAATCTGAAAGCCGTTTCTACTATACTAGATGAAGTAAAAATAGTGTCAAATCCGTTTAAACGCAAAAAAGAATCGCCTCTTTCCATTCAGAGTTTGTCACCGGTAGAAATTGCAAGCTATCCAGGCGGAAATAATGATATTGCCAAAGTGGTGCAAACATTACCTGGAGTTTCAGGTTCTGTTGGCGGTTTTCGAAACGACATTATTATTCGTGGTGGCGCTCCCAATGAAAACGTGTATTATCTTGATGCGATCGAAATTCCAAACATTAATCATTTTAGTACACAAGGAAGCGCAGGAGGTCCTGTTGGATTACTTAATGTTTCTTTTATTGAAGGTGTTACGCTTTCAAGTTCTGCATTTGAAAGTAAATACAACAATCCACTTTCGGGCGTATTGCAATTCAACCAGAGAAACGGTAATAATAAAAAATTTCAGGGCAATTTGCGGATAGGAGCCAGTGAAGCGGCAATTACCGCCGAAGGACCTTTATTTAAAGGAAAAAATGAAACTAGCAACACGACGTATTTATTGTCAGTTCGTCGCAGCTATTTGCAATTTTTATTTACATTGATTGGTTTACCTATTCGTCCTGATTTTTGGGATTATCAATATAAAATAAATTCTAAATTAGATGCTTACAACGAAATTAACTTCCTGGGAGTTGGTGCAATTGATGACTTTTCGGTTAAAGCACCAGATGATTTTGATAACCAACAACAAATTACGTTAGACCAAGTTCCAGTTATAAAACAATGGAGTACAACCAGTGGTTTGAGTTGGAGAAGACGTTTTAAAGACGATTCAGGATTTATGATTAACTCCATAAGCACCAATATTTTGAATAATAATTTCCAACGATTTACTGACAATGAAAATGAACAAGGTCTATTTTTTTCTAATAATTCTCGTGAAACAGAAGTAAAATTTAGAAATGAAGTTACTAAAAATATAGGTGACTGGAAAATTGTAGCTGGTTTTAATGTTGAAAATGCGCTGTACACAAACGACACACAAGACATTATATTAAATAGTTTTTACAGCACCCAAATTAATTTTATCAAATCTGGTTTTTTTGTGCAAACTTCTACAACAGTTTTAAATGATAAATTAGATGTTTCATTTGGTTTTAGAACAGATGCTAATAGTTTTACGACTCAAAAAAATCAATTACTTAACACTTTTTCACCAAGATTAGCACTGTCGTATGCCTTAACAGATGAAAAAGATTGGAAGTTAAATGCAACTGTAGGTAAATATTTCAAAATTCAACCGTATACCATTTTGGGCTATAAAGATAATTCGGGCAATTTTGTGAACAAAGATGTTGACTATACAAGTAACATACATTACGTTGTTGGTTTAAGTAAAATTCTAAATCCCACGACCCAAATTACTCTTGAAGGATTTTTTAAAGATTATAAAAATTATGCTGTTTCAATCAATGATGGTGTTTCATTAGCCAATAAGGGTGGAGGTTTTGAGGTTTTGGGTAACGAAGATGTAATCACAAACGGACTTGGTAGATCGTATGGTTTAGAATTTTTATTCCAACAAAAATTAACTAAAAACTTCTTTGGAATTTTCGCTTATACTTTATTTAAAAGCGAATTTACTGGCTTGGATAATATTTATAGACCATCGGTTTGGGACAGTAGAAATTTAGTTTCCGTTACTGCTGGATATAAATTCAAACGCAATTGGGAAGCAGGGATACGCTACAGATATGCAGGAAAAACACCATTTGCGAAAGTGAACGAAGCCGAAACATTAGAAAATTATCCTCAGGTAGTTCTAGATTTTACTAATTTGGGAGAGCAAAAATTAAATGCCTTCAACCAATTGGATCTACGAATAGATAAAAAATGGAATTTTAAAAAGTTTGCCTTTAATTTGTTTTTAGATGTTCAAAATGCATTGGGACAAACAATTCCTCAGCCAATAGAATTTGGATTAAACAGAGACCAAAATGGGCAAATTACGAATCCAAGAAGTTTGGTAGGTGTTGATGGCGCAGAAGGAACTGTCATTCCATCTTTGGGGATTATTTTAGATTTTTAACGATTAAATATTAATTATATAAATATTTTACATTGATAACGTGGCATCTTAGTTTGAACTATTATAATCAGGAATTCGCAATTATTGTTGTTTGAGCCATTGGTAATTAACATAGAAATTTATTTTGTACCTTTTCGAAAATAAAAAAAACCTAAAACGTATAGATTTTAGGTTTTTTTTTGGTCTCACTTGTACCTGAGATATTAGAAATCAGATTTTGATCTATAAATTTCGTTTTAGGCTTTTTTCTAGTTGTTTTATTGAAATAAAACTTTAAAAAAGCTATTAGAGTTAAGATCTTTTAAGTTGCTTTACCGACCTTCGTTGCTTCAGGAATTTCGATTAATTTTCCAGATTTTACATCGTAAATATATCCGTAAACTGGAATATAGGATGGTACTAATGGATGGTGTTTAATTCTTTGGACGTCTTCGATAATACTTTCTGTTTGGTTGGCAATGGTTAAAAAAGAAATATTATTTGCTTCTTTAGAGCCACCGTCTTCGCTCACATTTTTCCATCCGTCTTGATCGACCGATGCGGTTGAGAGACTTTTAGAAAGTAAACTGCGTATGATTTCATCAGTGAAATATTCCATTCCACAATCCGTATGATGAATAACAAACCACTCGGCAGTTCCTAAAAGTTTGTGCGAAATTACTAATGAGCGAATGGCGTCATCACTTGCCCGACCGCCAGCATTTCTAATCACATGTGCGTCACCCTCCGATAAACCTGCATATTTTGCCGGATCAAGACGTGCATCCATACAAGTAAGGATTGCAAATTTTCGTGCAGGAGGCAATCCTAAATCTTTTTTTTCTCCAAAATTAGCAGAATACTTTTTATTGGCATCTACTACCTCTAGGTGTACTTTACTGGTTTCTTTTTGTAATAAACTATTTTCTTTCATACTACTTGAATGTTATTGTTTATATTAATTTTTGTACGTATTCATATGTTGGTGAATAATTTTGTTTTACTACTTTATTTATTATTCCTTCTCCTAAAACTATCTTTATAATTTTTATTCTTTTAACGATCAATAATTTTACCTATCATATAATATCCTACTATACACACCACAACTACCACTATCTTCGTAGGCATTTATATATTGCAAAATCAGAATCCTAAAATACTATTTCCTTTACTTGAAATTACTGAACTCCCTTTTTGACACCTCTTTATCCCTGAGCTATAAGTCTTAAAAATGTTTAAACGTAAAAAACCATTCATAACAGAATGGTTTTTTTATAGAAAAAATTGATTTTCTTAAATAAAAATACTTAAAAAACAATAAATAATAGCTGCTAAAATTGCTGAAATTGGAATAGTAAGAACCCAAGCCCAAATCAAACTTACGGTCATTCCCCATCGCACTGCTGAAACTCTCTTAGTTAGTCCTACTCCAATAATAGAACCCGTAATGGTATGTGTTGTACTTACAGGCACTTTAAAATGCTCTGTGAAATATAAAGTCAAAGCACCGGCAGTTTCTGCTGCAACTCCCTCAAATGAAGTCACCTTCGTGATTTTTGATCCCATGGTTTTGACTATTTTCCAGCCTCCGGATAAGGTTCCAGCTGCAATAGCCGAGTAACAAGCTA
The DNA here is from genome assembly GCF_900129585.1 of Flavobacterium micromati. Classification (GTDB taxonomy): domain Bacteria; phylum Bacteroidota; class Bacteroidia; order Flavobacteriales; family Flavobacteriaceae; genus Flavobacterium; species Flavobacterium micromati. The sequence goes on along the minus strand of NZ_FQWF01000004.1, from coordinate 7,709 downwards.
ATGGAATCCATTCTGGCATTTTGAAATCACCATCTTCATTTGGAAGCACCACATCAAGCCAATCTGGCAGCATATCTTGAGAAATTCCGCTAGTGTGAATGTACACAGTAACAGCCGCTGCAATGATTCCCATCACTTTTTGAGAATCATTTCCACCGTGACCTAAACTAAATGCTGCCGATGATAATAGCTGCATTTTTTTTAACCAGTAGGTAGATTGGTACAAATTTAAACTACTAAAAAGTAAGCAAAAACAACTAATTGACAAAATAATAAAAGCCACTAAAAACCATTTTATGTTGTGCGATTCAAAAACTACACTCCATAAATGCGAATCAAACCGTGGTTTTTTAATATCCGCAAAATAAATCATTTGACTTTCTACGAACCAAATAGTTACTAGCATTAACGCAATTGTAAAAAGTTTCGGATAAATACTTTTTCTAGATGCGTTTAATAACCAAATCGAAATTAAATACGACATCAAAGCACCAATAAGTGGAGCTAAAACAATAAATGCAATAATTACTAATACTCCTGATGGAAAACCACCATCTTTACCCGCTGAATACCAGTTTACAGTATCATACCAGTAAGCAGTGTGAACTTGCGCGTTCTCTACCACCGTGTAACCAAAAAATCCATGAACTGCAATTGCGTGTGCTATAGCTGCGCCTGCAAAACCACCAATGAGTGTATGAGAGGAACTTGATGGAATTCCTTGCCACCAAGTGAATAAGTTCCAAATTATTGCTGCAATAACTCCTGCGAGAATCACAACCAAATCAATTTCTAGAGTGTTAGCAGTTTTGGCAACCGTATCAGCTACACCAAAACCAAAAACCCAATATGCTAGAAAGTTAAAAAAAGCGGCCCAAACAACCGCCTGAAAAGGGGTTAATACTTTTGTAGCAACTACGGTTGCTATAGCATTGGCGGCATCATGAAAACCATTGATATAATCAAAGATTAATGCGAGAACAATTATAACTAGAAGTAAGGTAAATTCCATAAATGTAATGTCAGAATAGAACTGAGTATGTTAAGAATGTTTTACAGAAATTGACTCTAATACATTAGCCACACTTTTACATTTATCAGTTGCTGTTTCTAAAACAGACAAAACTTCCTTATATTTTATAATGTTTTTCGCATCTGTTTCATTTTCGAATAAATCAAGAACAGCTTTATCATAAACATTATCTGATTTATTTTCAAGTTTATTGATCTTTACAATAGCATCAGTAATATTTTTAATCTTTTTCAAATCTCTTAATTCCCTTACCGCGGTATCAATATTTTGACACGCTTCAAGGTTAATTTCAGTAAGTTTTCTAATAGATTTTGTAATTTTATCAACTTGGTATAATTTCATTCTACTAGCAGCACCATGAAGATTATCTGCAACATTATCTATAGAAACAATTAAAGCATGAATATCTTCTCTATCAAAAGGTGTTATGAAATTCCTACTTAATTCGAGATTAGTTTGACGTGTAATATCCTCTCCTATTTGCTCTAAAAGATCAATCTTTTGGAATAAAACATCACGCTCTTTCAAAGGTAGGTTTACTGCTTCATGTAAATTAGTCGCAATTTCAATTAAATTACTTGAAGCTTGTTCAAAAAGTGGAAAGAACTTTTTATCTTTAGGAACAAGAAATTGGAAAAAATTATTGATGTTCATTATTAAAATTTTAGTTCGGCAAAATTACTGTATTCTTACCGTCTAATGTTAAGCTAGTGTTAACAAATCACCGTCGATTTGAAAAGTATTTAAAAAAACAACCGTCTTTTCTATATCATAATGTAAGATTCTGTCTTCCTTAATCAGAGAAACTTCATCGCGATAAGCACTTAAAAACATTTCTATAAAATCACTAGACTTCAACGGACGCCTAAATTCGATGCCTTGAGAAGCGTTCATTAATTCAATTGAAAGAATGCGTTCTAGATTATCAAGAACTTTTAATGCTTTAGTAGCTGCATTTGCGCCCATACTTACATGATCTTCTTGGCCATTACTTGATACAATACTATCAATACTTGCTGGAGTTGCCAACTGTTTATTTTGACTAGCTATGCTTGCCGCAGTATATTGTGGAATCATTAAACCTGAATTCAATCCAGGATTGTCTATTAAAAATGCTGGCAGATTTCTAGCTCCTGAAATCAATTGGTAGGTTCTTCGCTCCGATATACTTCCTAATTCTGCCAATGCAATTGCAATAAAATCTAGTGCTAAAGCCAAAGGTTGCCCATGAAAATTGCCGCCAGAAATGATTTGGTCACTTTCGATAAATATATTTGGATTGTCAGTGACCGAATTGATTTCTGTTTTAAAAACTTTTTTAACGTAATCAAAAACATCCTTGGAGGCTCCATGAACTTGAGGCATACATCTAAAAGAGTATGGATCTTGAACATGATTTTTAGATTGCTCGATGATTTCGCTGCCTGCTAAGAATTCTGTGATACGCCTTGCAGTTATAATTTGTCCTTTGTGAGGTCTAATGAAATGAATTGATTCATTAAATGGCTCAATTCGTCCGTCAAAAGCTTCTAATGAAATAGTTCCAATTAAATCAGCTAAATAGGAAAACTTGCTCACTTTCATTAATATATGTACTCCGTAAGCACTCATAAATTGAGTTCCGTTTAGCAATGCCAAGCCTTCTTTTGATTGTAAAACTATAGGTTGCCATTTAAATAGTTTCATAATTGTACTTGTATGTACTTTTTTACCTTCATAATAAACATCGCCTTCTCCTAATAATGGTAATGATAAATGAGCTAACGGCGCCAAATCTCCCGACGCACCTAATGAACCTTGAGTGTAAATTACTGGCAAAATATCATTATTGTAAAACGCAATCAAGCGATCAACGGTTTGCAATTGAATTCCTGAATATCCGTAACTTAATGACTGAATTTTTAACAACAACATCAATTTCACAATTGAACTTGGAACTTCATCTCCTATTCCGCAGGAATGTGATTTGACCAAATTCTCTTGTAATTTAGATAAATTTTCAGGTGATATTTTCACATTGCATAGCGATCCAAAACCAGTGTTAATGCCGTAAATAGCCTCCGATTGTGAATCCATTTTTTTGTCTAAATAATCTCTGCATTTTAGAATATTGACTTTTGCCTCCTCAGATAAAGCTAGTTTTTTATGATTTGAAATAATTTGTTCTACTGTTTCTAAGCTAAGCAATTCAGTGCTAACATAATGCGTATTATCCATTTTGGTATTGTTTAGGGAGTAAAATTGAGCAAATCTTTATCAACAAGCACTATATATTATTGATAATTTAACGATTGCGGTTAAACAAAACTAAATACTATTATAAATAATATTTTTAAGTGCTTGCCCATCAGATTAATAAATTGACATCAACGCTTCATTATAATTGTTTTTCCCATTAAGTGTTTAAAATCTTAGACTATCGAAACTCAAAATATCTTAAAGTTCAGTTGACATTAATTTTTTAAATCAAAATTACTATTATAAGTTAATTATCTGAATTGTATCTCCAAAGGTTTATTTATTACTTAACAACTCTTTGGATATTAATAATTTAAAATCAGTTTTAATTTAAATTTACTTTTTCAAAAATTAAAAATAGAGAATCTTGGCATTTTTTTTTAATAAAAGAGAATAAAAAGCTTTTGAAGTATCACGAAATAATCGAATAGTATAATTATAACCATTTTTTGAAATGCAATATTTAATTATAAGTAATTTGACTTCTAGTTTTTGCACTATTCGCAAAAGAGTCTCAGTTGCTTCAATCTAAGTTAAAAAACTGTAAGTTTGTAAAGCAAAATGAAAAATAATACAGCTACATATCAATCTTCGATTATAACTCAAATTTGGGTTTTAACTGCTGTTACATTTACAACAATGACTACTACCCCTTTGGGGTAACACTCTACATATAATCCTGTTTATTACTTCCTTTTTTTGGAAGAAAAATTTTGAGTGTATAAAACATCTAACTCCTGAATTCAGCATAAACATTTTCATTATCGTTATTTAATTAAATAATGATGATCGCAATTACAAAACACAAAACAACTTGTTATGAAAGTATTAAAATTTGGTGGAACTTCGGTTGCCAATGCTCAAAATATAAAATTAGTATTAAATATCGTTAACAAAAAAGCAGCAAACGAAAAATTAGTGATTGTGGTTTCCGCATTAAGTAAAGTAACCGATATGCTTTTAATTGCTTCTAAAAAAGCAGCTGCAGGAGACGAAAGTTTCAAAGTAACACTAACCGAGATAGAAAAAAAACATTTAGAAATTCTTAAAGAACTTATTCCAGTGAGTGAACAAAGCAGTTTGTTAAGTCACGTCAAGAGAATTGTGAATCATCTTGAAACTTTATTGGATGGTTGTTATCTTCTGGGTGAACTTTCATTGCGAACTTCAGATACGATTTTGAGTTTTGGAGAACTGCTATCTTCTTATATATTTGCTGAAGCGTTGAAACAAAATTTAAAAAACAGTAGTTATAAAGATAGTCGCGAACTGATAAAAACAAATAGCAATTTTGGTAAAGCTGCAGTAAATTTTGAGATTACTAATGAGTTAATAAATGATTTTTTTGCGTCGAATGAGGATCAGGTGGTTGTGATCCCAGGATTTATTGCAGCTTCGATAGACGGAATTAATACAACGCTCGGCCGCGGCGGATCTGATTATACTGCGGCAATTATCGCTGGCGCACTGCATGCAAATGAATTGCAAATTTGGACGGATGTTAACGGAATGTTCACTGCAAATCCAAAAGTGGTCAAGCAAGCGCAGCCTATTGCTTTTATTTCGTACCAAGAAGCAATGGAGTTATCTCATTTTGGTGCCAAAGTTTTATATCCGCCAACGATCCAACCCGTATTAAGAAAGAATATTCCAATCCTGATTAAAAACACTTTTGAACCAGAAGCAGAAGGAACTTATATTTCAAATCAAGAAATGGCAAATACAAATCCTGTAAAAGGAATTAGTCATATTGATAAAATTACTTTAATAACGCTGGAAGGTTCAGGAATGATTGGAGTTTCTGGTTCTTCTAAAAGACTCTTTGAAGTACTTTCAACTCAAAATATAAATGTGATTTTTATTACTCAAGCTTCCTCAGAGCATTCTATTTGTATCGGAATTCTAAACGCTGACGCAGCCGTTGCAGAAGAAGCGATCAATAATGCTTTTGAAGTTGAAATAGCACAAAATAAAATTGATCCTTGTATTGTAGAAAGAAATCTTTGCATCATTGCACTCGTTGGTGAAAATATGAAAAATCATCAAGGTTTAAGCGGTCGAATGTTTAGCACTTTGGGCAAAAACAATGTTAACATCAGAGCAATTGCTCAAGGTGCCTCCGAAAGAAATATCTCGGCTGTTATTAATGAAAAAGATGTAAAAAAAGCATTGAATACTTTGCACGAAAATTTCTTTGAAGAAAATACAAAACAGTTGAATTTATTTGTAATGGGTGTGGGAAATGTAGGTGAAAAATTTATCGAACAAATCCACCAGCAAAAGAAATTTTTGAAAGAAAATCTAAAAATCAATCTTCGTGTTATCGCTCTGTCAAATTCCAAAAAAATGTATTTTGATGAAGAAGGAATCGCATTAAAAGAATGGCAATTTTTGCTAGAAACAGGAGAAGCTGCGGACAAAGAAAAATTTATTGCAAATGTAATAGAACTCAATTTACGCAATAGTATTTTTGTAGATATAACAGCAAATGAAAGCATCTCCAAAGTTTACGAACATTTTTTAAAACGCAATATTGCTGTGGTAACCTGTAATAAAATTGCTTGCGCCTCTGAATATGACAACTATAAGAAACTAAAGAAATTATCCCAACAATTTAATGCTCCGTTCCTTTTCGAAACGAATGTTGGCGCGGGTTTACCTATCATAGATACCGTTAAGAATCTAGTTGCATCAGGTGATAAAGTAAATAAAATTCAAGCAGTTTTATCTGGAAGTTTAAACTTTATATTTAATAATTTTGATGAAAACAACACTTTTCACGACGTTGTAAAAGAAGCTGGTGCGCAAGGATTTACAGAGCCAGATCCTAAAATTGACCTAAGCGGAATTGACGTAGCGAGAAAGATCTTAATTCTAATTAGAGAAAGCGGCTATAAAATGGAAATAGATGAAATTACAAATGAATCATTTATGCCTGCAGAATGTTTAGAGACAACAACAAACGAAGCGTTTTTTGAATCATTAAAAGAACATGCTTCACATTTTGAAGCCATTTATCAAGAAGCGCTTAGCAAAGATTCCCGACTTAAATACGTGGCACAATTTGAAAATGGAGTAGCAAATGTCAGTTTACGTTTTATCCCTAAAGATCATCCCTTTTATAACCTAGAAGGAAAAGACAATATTGTTTTATTCTTTACAGATCGATATATAGATCAGCCGTTATTGATAAAAGGCGCTGGTGCTGGTGCTGCTGTTACCGCGTCTGGGATTTTTGCAGATGTAATACGAATCGGAAACATATAGATTGAGACGCGATAAATCATTTCTCTACAAAAAAATAAAATTTATGAATGAAATAAAAATATTTTGTCCCGCGACAATCGCTAATCTTTCCTGCGGATTTGATGTACTTGGGTTGTGTTTAGAAACGGCAGGGGACGAAATGATTATCAGGAAATCAATAGTAAAAGGCGTTCGAATCACTAAAATAGTTGGTGCCGATTTACCGTTAGAAACAGAAAAAAATGTTGCAGGTGTTGCAGCTCTGGCAATGCTGGACAATGTAGCAACTCCCTTTGGATTTGAAATTGAGATATACAAAAATATTAAAGCTGGAAGCGGAATCGGGAGTAGTGCTGCTAGTTCTGCAGGAGCTGTTTTTGGAATTAATGAATTATTAGGTCGTCCTTTTACTAGAGAAGAACTGGTTTTATTTGCGATGCAAGGGGAAAAACTAGCCAGCGGAAACGCTCATGCTGATAATGTTGCTCCTGCCCTTTTGGGCGGCTTTGTATTGGTTCGCAGTTCGAATCCATTAGATTTAATTAAAATTGAAAGTCCACCGGAATTGTATGCCACAGTGGTTCATCCCCAAATTGAGTTGAAAACATCAGATGCACGTTCTGTATTGAAACAAAATGTGTCTTTGAAAAGTGCTATTACGCAATGGGGAAATGTAGGCGGCTTGATTGCTGGTTTATACATTAAAGATTACGAATTAATTGGACGATCACTTCACGACGAAATTATCGAACCCGTGCGCAGCGTTTTGATTCCTGGATTTGATTTAATTAAAAAAGCCGCTTTAGAAAATGGCGCATTAGGTTCAGGAATATCTGGATCTGGGCCTTCTATTTTCGCTTTAAGCAAAGGAAAGGAAACCGCCGAAAAAATTGGTGTAGCAATGAGCGAAGTCTATGAAAATATGAATTTACCTTATGAGATTCATGTTTCTAAGGTGAATGATGAGGGAATTAAAGTTATTATTTAAGATTTTGATTAACGATTTTTGATTGCAGATGTAAATGCGTTGCGAAAAATTACAAATCGTCAATCTCTTTTCTAAAGTACATGTTAAGAATAAAATAATTTAAAAATTTTTTAAGTACATGACAAAAAACTGAACATATTGTTTTCTAATGAATTAAATCCCGTTAAAAGGAATTTGGATAAATAATCTAATCCATATTTGAAT